>NZ_CP063144.1 GCF_014962245.1 Thermosphaera aggregans
TCCCTCCAACAGACTACGTGTTTCAACCAACCCCACCATACCGCCTTACCCGGCAAGGCATTTGGCTACCTTAAGAGAGTCAGAGTTACTCCCGGCCTTCAGCGGCGCTTCGCCGGGTTGTACCCCGGTTTCACGGACCGCCAGTGGCCAGGATTCAGCCCCCGTACAAACCCTTTCGGGCTTGCGGGGACCTATGTTTTTATTAAACAGTCAGGCCCCCCTAGGCACTGCGACCTGCGGACCCAGGGTTATCCCCCAGGACCGCAGGCACCCCTTCTCCCGAAGTTACGGGGCCAATTTGCCGAGTTCCCTGACCAGGGTTATCCCCCAGACGCCTTGGGCTTCTCACCCAGGGGCACCTGTGTCGGTTCTCGGTACGGGCGCGGGGAATCGTTCCCCGCCCCCTTTTCAAGGGCCCCCGGAGTCGGTGGAAGGCTCCTAACGGAGCCCCATTCCCGGCTTCAGCCCCTTCTCACCATAACGGTTCTCCAGGGCCTTCACCGGTTAGCTGGGTCGCGTCCTTTCGGACGCCCCCAGTCCACCTATCCGGAGGCGTCGGAGGCGGGGCTTGCGTTGCCGCACCTATCCCCGCGGCACGGGAATATTAACCCGTTTCCCATTCCCCGGGTCCGTGTTACGGCCCGGGTTAGGACCGGCTAACCCTCGGCCGACGACCGTTGCCGAGGAACCCTTGCCCTTTCCGGCGGAGGGGATTCACACCCCTCTTCGCTGTTACTGCCGCCGGGATCTGCACCCGGATCGGGTCCACCGGACCTCACGGCCCGGCTTCTGCCCCGACCCGGCGCCCGCCTACCGGATCACGGCTCCAACGGAGCCGTGCCCCGAGGTCTCGGCGGCCGGCTTGAGCCCCGACCAATCTTCGGGGCCCCGCGTCTCGGCGGGTGAGCTGTTACGCACTCTTTAAAGGATGGCTGCTGTTAGGCCCACCTCCCCGCTGTCTGAGTCGCGGGACGCCCTTTGATTGGCACTTAGCCGGCACTTAGGGGCCTTAACCTCGGTCTGGGTTGTTCCCCCCTCGGCCCCCAGCCTTACGCCGGGGAACCCCACTCCCGCCTTCTACGGTGGCCACAGGTTCGGAGTTGGACCGGGGGCCGAAGCCTTTCGGCTTCCGCACCCCCGATCCGTAGCTCTACCCCGTGGCCCACCTCAGGCGAGGCTGGGCTGAGACCCACTTCGGCGGGAACCAGCTATCACCGGGCTAGATTGGTCTTTTGCCCCTAGACGGGGGTCATGGGAACGAATTGCACGTCAGAACCCTTTCGGGCCTCCACCGGGGTTTCCCCCGGTTTCGCCCTGCCCCCGCCTAGATCGCCCGGTTTCTGGTTCCACGGCAGTGACTCCAGGCCCTTTGGGACCCCGCCCCTCGCCGCTTTACGCGGCTGCGGGCTTGTCGGTTTCCCTACGCCTACGGGGCTTTGACCCCCTTAAGCTCGCCACTACCGTGGACTCCCCGGCCCGTGTTTCAAGACGGACGGCGCGACCCTGATCAACCCGTTTCGTACTCCCGGGTCACCCCGGTTTCCTTCAACGGGTCTCACCTCTTACGGGCCGCGCCGTATGTAACCGCCCGGTTTCAGGCTCTTTTCACTCCCCTTTCGGGGTTCTTTTCAGCTTTCCCTCACGGTACTTAGTACGCTATCGGTCTCGGGACGTATTTAGCCTTGGAGGTCGGTGACCCCCAACTTCCCACGGCAAAACCAAGCCGTGGTACTCTGGTTCCCGGGCAGGAGCCCCCATGGTTTAGCCTACGGGACTATCACCCTCTACGGTGGGTCGTTCCAGACCACTTCGGCTACCATGGGTCGGCTCCCTGGGGTTTACCCCCAGCCCGGGAACCCGTAACCCCACATCTCTCCACGGTTTTCCCGTGGAGATTTGGTTTAGGCTGTCCCCCTTTCGGTCGCCCCTACTCAGGGGATCTCGATTGATTTCTTCTCCTCCCCCTACTAAGATGTTTCCGTTCGGGGGGTTCCCGCCCGGATGACCAGGCGCCACGGGAAGACCCGTGGCGGGAAGTCCCATTCGGCGATCCCGGGTTCGACGGCTGCTTGCGCCTACCCCGGGCTTATCGCAGCTTGCCACGGCCTTCCTCGGCGCCCGAGCCGAGCCATCCACCGGGCGGCGTCCTCGCCGCAGCCCCAGGGACGAGGAGCAGGATCCCGTGAACTCGACTGGTACCCCTGAATGTACCAGCCCCCACAGCGCCCATCACCCCTGTGAAACAGGGGTTAGCGCCTTCACACGGGCGTTACACCCGTGTTGCATAAGCATCAGAAGGGTGCACGGGCACAACCCTGTGTTAAGCTGAGCAGCCCTCCCACCGTCCGGCCTAATGGCAGGAGGTGATCCAGCCGCAGGTTCCCCTACGGCTACCTTGTTACGACTTCTCCCCCCTCAGGGAGAGGGAGTTCGACCCGACCAAGCCGGCCAGGCCTCACTCCCTCTCCCCTCGGGTGGAGCGACGGGCGGTGTGTGCAAGGAGCAGGGACGTATTCACCGCGCGATGTTGACGCGCGGTTACTAGGGATTCCGCGTTCACGAGGGCGAGTTGCAGCCCTCGATCCCAACTGCGGCGGGGTTTGAGGGATTGCCTCCCCCTTTCGGGGTCGGAACCCGCTGTCCCCGCCATTGTAGCCCGCGTGTAGCCCGGGGGATTCGGGGCATGCTGACCTGCCGTGGCCCCCTCCTTCCTCCGCCTTAAACGGCGGCAGTCCCCCCAGTGTGCCCCAGGGCCGTAGCCCTAGGTCGCAACTGGGGGCAGGGGTCTCGCTCGTTTCCGGACTTAACCGGACACCTCACGGCACGAGCTGGCGACGGCCATGCACCTCCTCTCAGCGCGTCAGGCAAGGTCGTTAGCCTGGCCGTCATCCTGCTGTCGCCCCCGGTGAGATTCCCGGCGTTGACTCCAATTGAACCGCAGGCTCCACCCCTTGTGGTGCTCCCCCGCCAATTCCTTTAAGTTTCAGCCTTGCGGCCGTACTCCCCAGGCGGCGGGCTTAACGGCTTCCCTGCGCCACTGGGTGGGCTCTAAGCCCACCCAACAGCTAGCCCGCATCGTTTACAGCCGGGACTACCCGGGTATCTAATCCGGTTTGCTCCCCCGGCTTTCGCCCCTCACCGTCGGGCGCGTTCCAGCCGAGCGCCTTCGCCACTGGTGGTCCTCCCGGGATTATAGGATTTCGCCCCTACCCCGGGAGTACCCTCGGCCTCTCCCGCCCCCTAGCCCGGCAGTATCCCCCCCAGTCCCCAGGTTGAGCCCGGGGATTTAGGAGGGGACTTGCCGGGCCGGCTACGGGCGCTTTAGGCCCAATAACCGTCCCGACCACTCGCGGGGCTGGTATTACCGCGGCGGCTGACACCAGACTTGCCCCCCGCTTATTCCCCCGCCTTCCTACAGCGGGGAAAAGCCCCCGGAAAGGGGGCACTCGGGGTGGCCCCGTCACGGTTGCCCGCATTGCGGAGGTTTCGCGCCTGGTGCGCCCCTTAGGGCCTGGGCCCTTGTCTCAGTGCCCATCTGGGGGCTCCCGCTCTCACGGCCCCCACCCGTTATCGGCTTGGCGGGCCGTTACCCCGCCAACTACCTGATGGGCCGTAGCCCCATCCTCGGGCGGCTCGGCAGCGTTAACCCCTGCCGGGCCTTTTCGGGGAAGGACCCTTCCAGGCGCCTTCCCCTATGGGGGATTAGCACCAGTTTCCCGGTGTTATCCCCCTCCCGAGGGCAGGTTAGCCACGTGCTACTCAGCCGTGCGCCACGCCCCGCAGCGGCGGAGCGTGCGACTCCCATGGCTTAGCCCCACCCCGATAGCGGTCGGGTCCGGCAGGATCAACCGGAGTTACGGCCGCTTGGGACGGTGGGAGGGTTTCTGCGCTTAACACGGGGTTGAGCCCGTGCACCCTTCGTCAGACCTGAGCATCCCGGGGGTAGCGTCCCCCGGTTGGCTCGGGTCTCCATACTAGCGAGTAAGCGTCTAGATTCATATCTAACAAGGGGGATTTATATACTTTACCCCTCTTGATCATTGAAACATTCATGGAATGTTTGAAACACATCCACATGTACCCGCGGCAGGAGGCCGGTTAATCACTCACCGGGCTATGCCCGGCGTCACAACCATGCCGCCGCCGGGATTGCCGCGGGCGTTAATAATTATTAGTAAACATCCTAAAATAGGATTCCACGGTAGATTGCTTAGAAGAAGCGGGTGAGCTCTCTCAGCGATTTAACTGTTAAAACAGGCTCGCACCCAGAATCTGAGGGCTCCGGGGTTCTCTCAACCAGTATGAAGTCAACCCCTGCCCTGCGGGAGGCTATGCAGTCGACATCCCTGTCACCCACGTAGACTGCTTCGCTGACGGAAACCCCTGCCGTGGAAACCGCTCTCAAGATAACGTCTGGCTCAGGCTTACCCCTAACTCCTTCCTCAACACCGGATACTACCTGGAAAAACTCTTTAAGCCCGAAGTACTCTAGGAAAGCTTTAATCCTGGATGTCACGCTCGAGGAGGCTACCCCGAGGATGTAACCTCTCCTCTTCAAGTATTCGAGAACCTCTGGAACATCCGGGAACACCCTCACCATGCTCCTCCAATTCTCCTCTACAATACCCTTCCTAACACGCTTAAACTCTTCAAGGTCAACACTCGCTGAGTCGAGCACTTCATTGAGAACACTGTCCAGCGGATAACCTATCATCCTTCTAACTCTCCCAGGATTAATCTCCACGCCAAGCCTTCTCCCAGCTTCGAGGAAAGACCAGACTATGAAGTCCTCACTATCCACCAGGGTCCCGTCCAGGTCGAAAAGGAGCAGCTTCTTCAACTAGACAGCACCCTGAATAATCATCCTGGCGAAGTCTAAAACACCCTTAGAGCTCGGCTTATCCAGCACGATGTTGCAAACCTTCTTCAACTCTTCATCAGCATTCCCCACGGCAACCCTGAGGCCAACATGCTTCATGATTTCAACATCCATCACGCTGTCGCCAACCCCTGCTGCTTCATCAGGGTTGATGCCCATTCGATCCAGAACATACTTCACCGCAACACCCTTGTCAACGCCCCTGGGCATTAGATGTATCGCGTAACCGCTGTAGCCGACGCGGACATCCCTGTAGTTGGATTCAACGTAATCAGCAACCATCCTGTAAACCATCCAGCCGTCGAACCCCTTCCTAACTTTTAAAGCATACTCGTATATTCTGAAACGGTTCTGCCACGTGTCGTCAACATAGTCCTTAAACCTCTCCAGAACGTCAACGTATACGTGCCTCGTGGGGGATCCGGCCAGCTCGACAAGGCCCCATTTATCATAGTAAACCAGTGAGCCAGACTCCCCTGTGACAGGGCCGTTGAACCCGAGGTATCTCGCAAGCCCTATAACCACGGGCAACGCGTTGCTTGACACTATGCTAACGTAAACCCCTTGGCCGGCAAGCATCCTTAAAACACTCACAAGCTCAAGGTCCAGCAGGTAGGTATCCCTCCCCTCCGTAATAGTCCCGTCAACATCTATGAAAACTATTTTGACCCTGCTCATTATTCCAGCCCACAGCCGCCTTCTTGAATTGAAAAATACTGATGGTTTATCCTAATAAACTATTTACGAAAATTCTCGATATATGTTTAAGTATGTAAAACTCCATGTTGATATATATTTTAATGGGAAAAACGTGTCTTTAGACACTTTATAAGTAATCACACATAAGAATTATAAAGGCATCCAATTATAAAAACGCGTGAGTGAGAAGCTTTGGGTGATTACCTCAAGTTCGCATTTATGTGCAAGGAGAAGCCGCCGTCGAACAATTTGAAAGTAGCAATCATAGGAGCCGGCCCCGCCGGCTTAGCGGCGGCAGGGTACTTGTCATGCCAAGGCTTCGAGATAACAGTATACGATAAGCAACCATTACCCGGAGGGTTAATGCTGTTCGCAATCCCCCCGTGGAGAATACCCAGGCACAGGGTACTGCTCGGCGTGAGAGAGCTTGAGGAAAAGTTCGGAGTAAACTTCTCTACTAGAACCAAGGTTTTCACAGGCGAGGAGAAACACCACGAGGAAGGCGACATGTTCGTTGAAAAGAAGATAAGCCTTGAGGAGGTTGTGAACAACTACGACCTGGTGCTCATAACAACGGGGACATGGGTTTCCAAAATACCGCGCCTCCCAGGGTCCAACGCTAAAGGTGTTATCTCAGCACTGGAGTACGTCTACGGCTTCAGGCTTTTCGAGCTGAAGCTAATCAATAGGAAGCCCGAGCCAGGCAAGAGGGTGGTGGTGATCGGGGGAGGGTACAGTGCTGTGGATGCTGCGGAGCAGGCGCTTAGAGAAGGCGCGGAGTCATACCTATTGTACAGGAGAACCATTAACGAGGCGCCGGCAGGGATTTTCGAGATTGAAAGGATTCAGCGGATGGGCGTGGAGTTCCAGGAGCTTGTAGCGCCGGTGGAGATACTGGCTGAGAACGGGTGGGTGAAAGGCATTAAGATGCAGAAGATGAGGCTCGGCCCGCCGGATGAGACTGGGAGACCCCAGCCAGTGCCGATTGAGGGATCAGAGTTTATAATAGAGGCTGACACAGTGGTTTTCGCAACAGGGGAGACTGCAACCCCTCCAGTAAGCCCTAGCGAGGAAGTCTTGAACAAGCTCGGGATAAAGCTGACCAGGAACAACACGATAGTTGTTAACGAGAGGTATCAGACAGGCAACCCGAAAGTCTTCGCAGCAGGCGACGTGGTCAACGGTCCAAGCAAGATAGGCCCCGCAACGAGAAGCGGCCTCTACGCGGCAAGGTTCATGAACAGCTGGATCCAGGCGAAACTGGTTAAACAACCACTCGCGAGGTGAGCTTGATGAGTCTGGATAACCCATCCACATCCCCTCAAAGATACCTTAGGATAATAGACATAGGAACGTGCATAGGATGCGGAGCATGCGAAGCAGCATGCGACTTCATCCATGAAGGAAAACCATACATCAAGGTCTACAGGACCTCTCTAGGCCTTGAAATACCGGTTTCATGCCTCCACTGCGCTAAAGCCCCATGCATAGACGTGTGTCCAACGGGAGCCATGACAAGGGATAAGGAAGGGGCTGTATACGTTATAGCGAGCAAGTGCATAGGCTGCATGGCATGCCTGTACGCATGCCCGTTCGGCATACCGCAGCTTGACAAGGCGCTGAGAATATCCACGAAGTGCGACCTGTGCTCGGATCAAAGGAAGAAAGGGCTTGAGCCAGGCTGCAGCTCCCTGTGCCCGACGGGGGCGATAGTGTACTCCGCTGAACCTGTAGTGTTCGACATAGCTAAGAAGAAGACTGCTGAATCCTGGGCTAAGGCAAGGTATGAATCCCTTAAGTAGCCAAGGGATTTCTATGGATTTGTTAACAGCAATCTTTTTCTACATCCTAGGTGCGGTTTTGTTCCTCCTACCCAGTTTCAAGAAGAGTTTTTCACCCGCCCAGGTTATTCCTTTAAAAGTCTTCTCCGCGATCTTTTTAACCATTAGTGTTTACGGCTTACACGCTAATGGAGCGCTCGATGCTTTCGGAGCCGTGCTAGCGGTCTCAACCATTGCCTCGGGGAGCATAATCTCCATCTACGCTTACGACTACTTCAGAATCAACAACTACTCGCCAACAGCCAGCACCCTGCTCGACCTCTTAATACTGTGTTTAACCACGACATATGCCTCGTTCAACATACTAGCCCTCGCCACTTTCTGGACAATATCCGAAGTCCTCGCATACGCTTTAATAAAGGAAGGAGAAGAGCACTCGTACGAGGGCTCCCTCACCTCTAGCAGGGGCTTCATATTCACTTCAACGCTAACTTTCGAGGTAACAGTCTTCACCATGATCATTACATCGGTACTGCTGGTCGCAGGTGCGATGAGTTTTCAAAACCTTTTAAAAAGCTTCACAGACCTCGCAACCGTTAAGACAATGGTACCCGCATACCTTATACCCTTGCTGATAGCGGGGTTCGTGACCAAGGCCGCAACAGTACCGTTGCACTTCTGGCTTCCAAGCGCACACTCCGCTGCCCCATCCCCTGCTTCAGCGCTTTTAAGCGGTGTCATGACGCCGCTGGGCTTCCTAGGCTTGTACAGGGTTGTAAGCCTGGTTGACTTTGGAGAGTACGAGCCTATCATAGCTTTCTACCTGATAGTTTCCGGAATATTCTCAATAATCTACGGCGGGTTGCAAGCTACTCAGCAAAGAGATGGCAAGAAGATGCTGGCATACGCGACGATATCGACCAACGGGTTCATAAGCCTAGTATTCGCCCTATACCTCTTATACCCGGGCGAGTACGTCTTCCTGGCCTTGCTGACATCAATAGTAATGCACACAGCCTACAAGACCACCTTGTTCGCTGAAATGGGTTTAGTAGAGTATGCTTACGGCAGCAGGTACATTCACGGGCTACACGGGGTCTCAACAATCATGCCGGTATCCTCTATAGGAGGGTTGCTAGCCGTTTTCACCATGCTTGGGATCCCCGGAACCATCGGGTTCACCTCGAAGTTTCTAAGCATTTACGCGATCCTTTACCAGGGCTTAGACTTGGCTAAAACAATCATCCTGCTGGGGATAGCGTTCTACATTGCAACAACTATATCAATAAGCATAAACTACTTCAAAATATACCTGAGGAAGGGGAAGGGAGTGCTCCAGCCTGTTAACAATGTTGACTTGAAACCCCAGCTTGCTATCCTCGCGCTTGGAACGCTCAACGTTCTCTACAATCTCACAATACTGATATCAGGATTCTCCACAATAGCCCTTGTGGTATCGTTCACCATGATGATACCTGTCCTAGTAGCAACATTGTTCTCAGTCGCGTTCAGAGGGGTGAGCCCGCGTGAACATGCTGGTTAAAACATACGTTATACTTGCCATCCTGCTCCCAGTCACGGGAGCCCTGATAGTGGACTCCTACCCCAGGCTTTCAAAAGTTTTAAGAATACTCGGATTCCTCATCCCCGGGCTCTTCTTCCTCGTAGGAATGATAGAGCTTTTATGGTTCCAGCCGTATTTCATGCTTCTCTCCACAATAGCAGCTGTAGGCTTAACCCTCCACACCGAGGGCTACTACAAGGTAATCTACGGTAAGGTGATGTATCAGCAACTGGTAATGGACACCATGCTCTCCCTGATCATACTGTTGTTCTCCTCTGAAACCCTTATCGAAGCAATAACTCTCTGGATAGTTCTAGAACTGGTCTCAGTCCTCCTAATACTGATGGAGAAAGGCTATGAGAACTACCCTGTGGCGATAAAATACCTTGTCTTCTGCGCCACCCCGGGCGATATCTCAATACTATCTATATGGGTGCTTGCCTCCCAGAAATACGGCTTCATAGAGTCCCTGCTAACCCCGTTCACCGAGCTCTCCGCTACCAGCATGAGCGTTGGAATTCTCGAATCACTAATCCTAGTCATAGGATTCCTCACCAAGCTCGGCCAATTCCCCCTGCACTCATGGCTCCCAACAGCACACTACCACGCGCCCTCCCCAGGCTCATCCGTGATAAGCGGGTTGCTATTGAAAATGGGTGCTTTCTCACTCTTCATAGTAATTTCAATGTTCAGCCTCAACCCTGCAGTATTCTACATCATGATGGCGCAGGGCATTATAACATCCGTGTACGGCTACTTAATGACCACTGTTCAAACAGACGTTAAAAGAGTGATAGTGTACAGCTCACTAGGGCACATGGGCGTTGTTACAATGCTGTTCGCACTCTACGGCTTGGTCAGAGAGCCCATCATACAGACATTGATAGTCGTATACGTCGTGTATCACGGCATAGCCAAGGCCTTGGGCTTCGTAAACATTTCAATAATGGAGCAGCTCGCGAACACTCACGAGCTCTACAAGCTAGGCTTCCTAGGCCTTGTCTCGCCGAACGCGCTCAACATAGCCTTCCTAACATTCCTCAACCTAGCTGGCTTCCCGCCAACCCCCGGCTTCATTGTGAAATTCCTCCTGATACTCACCACGCTCTCCCTTGTTCTAACAGGGAGTTTGCTAGCCCTCCCAGTGCTCGCTATAATCAGCTTCTCAACCGTGATAACCGTGATATACATGAGCAAGTTCATAGCAGCCTACACTTCATCCATTAAGCCACCGCTGAAAATCCCGCCTGAAAACCTCAACAACCCCGAGCTGGTTGGAGACTACTTCCTATCCTTCTTCACAATAGTACTCTCCTACCTCCTGCTCTCCGTTTTCCCAGCTGACTTCTGGATTTACACACTCCTAATAATCATCGCTTTAACAACCCCGTTAACCATATTAATATGTGTGCGAAACCTGAGAGAGATTAGAGAGGAGAAGCAGCAGTGGTTATCGGGTGTTGAAGCATGAGCTCGGCTAAAGGAAGCGCGATGCGGTGGTTTGAGAAGCTGCTGGAGAAAACCCTTCACAGAGGTAAGGGCTCGCGGGCAGACCTGCTTAGAGGAATACTACAGTACTCTATAAACATGGGTGACGCGTTCTTCATTAAACTAGGATACGTGGTAAACAAGCTGTCCATCATTCTCAACAAGATTCAAATAACAATGATAGAGTCCATGATAATGGCATCCCTCTGGTTCGGGCTGATCGCGATCTTGATAATCTGGCTTGTAACATACATGGCTTGAGGTGAGCATGTGTTCGAGATAATACTGGTAGGGATCGTGTCGGCCGTGATGCTTATACTACCCTTACTGCTCGACGGGTTGGAGAGGAAGGTTAAAGCAACTATTCAAACACGAATAGGACCTCCCGTAACTCAAACACTATACGACTTCCTCAAACTCATGGGCAAGGAGGTTAAACCCTTCACGGGCTCCGCCTTAGCCACCTACATGGTGTTGCTAACCATAATTCTACAGCTCTCATCACTGATTGCTCTAAACTACTTCATCATCGTGGAGAGGAGTTTTCAAATCCTGTTCACAGGGCTAGCTTTATTCCTGGTTGCTCAAGCATCAAGCACTATGACACCCCTCCTCGTTCCAAACCCGTTTTCACAGATAGGAGGTTATAGAGAAGTTGTTGTCTCCCTTGTGAACGAGTTTACAATGATAATTTCTGTTGGGGTTATCTCCTTCATACTGGGAGGGGGAGCCGCCTACCCATATACTTACATAGGGCTTTTATCCGCCATGATAACATTGTTTGTAACGAGCTACGTGAGCACCGGGCGCCCGCCCTTCGACATTGCTGAAGCAGAGGTTGAGCTTGCATCAGGGGTTTTCGTAGAGTTCAGCGGACCCTTGCTCGCAGCCTATGTTTACGCCTTGTTGAGTAGGAGGCTCCTTGCGAAAATGGTTCCCCTCGCGATCATTCTGCAAGCCTTAACCAGCCCAGGGCTCCTGACACCCCTCATCCTACTACCGCTAATAATTGTAATGTGGGTTATCTACGGTGTTGCCGCCACGGTGGTTGGGAGGACTAGGATAGATCTTGCTCCTGCAAGCCTTCTCAAGCTTTATATACCTTTAATGGCATTGTCTATAACAGGGTTATTGATAGGTGTTTATTATGCTTAAAGATCCTTCTACAATAGATAAATACGTAAAACTAGCGGAATCCGCCGGCGCATCGATAACCGTGGACGGTGACACAGTCCACATAGTATCCAAGCCGGAGCACCTCCCCGGGTTAGCTGGAAAGCTCTTCAACGAGTTTAAATGCGTTCACAGAACCTGTGTTGCAACCGATGAACGACCCTTAAACGGCTTCTTCTCACTCACCCATCTTTTCACAGACGACGCCAACGGCTTGTACATTACTTTGAAAACCTATCTGGAGGGAGACAAGCCCAGGGCGCCGAGCATTGTTGACCAGGTCCCTGCTGCAGACTGGTGTGAAATGGAGGCGCGGGACCTGGTTGGAATAGAGTTCGAGGGCAGGAGCGCCTACAGGCTTGTCCTACCGCCCGGCTGGCCCTCAGAGGTCTACCCGTTGAGGAAGGATTTCCAGTACGATAAACGCCCAAACATGATTCCCGTGAGCGAGAAGGTGTCGGTTACCGAGGAATCCTCGACTGTGCCAGTGGGGCCGTACCATCCCGCGCTCCACGAGCCCGAGTACTTCGAGCTGTATGTTGAAGGAGAGAGAGTGGTCGACGTCAAGTACAGAGGTTTCCACGTTCACAGAGGTATTGAGAAGCTTGGAGAGTCGAGGATGACTTACCAGCAGGTAAACTTCCTAGCTGAGAGAATATGCGGGATATGCGGGTTTGAACACAGCACTTGCTACGCTCTCGCGGTTGAGAAGGCTGCTAAGCTCGACGTCCCCGAGAGAGCCCAGTTCATCAGGAGCATAATCCTAGAGGTTGAAAGGCTTCACAGCCACCTCCTCTGGCTCGGCGTGGCCTTCCACCTAGTGGGTTACGACGCAGGCTTCATGCACATGTGGAGGATTCGCGAGAAAGTAATGTATCTTTCAGAATACCTCACAGGGAGCAGGAAAACCTACGGGATAAACCTTGTCGGGGGAGTGAGGAAGGATATTAACGAGGAGAAGAAGTCAAAGATCCTGGAGACCCTGGAGACTCTTGAGAAAGAGTTCAAGGAGCTAGTAGAGGTAGCGGTCTCCGTGCCCCAGGTTAAGCGGAGGCTGACCGGGACCGGTATCCTACCGAAAGAGGATGCTGTCAAGCTGGGGGTTGAAGGCCCTGTTGCAAGAGCTTCAGGCATAGATAGAGACGCTAGAAGAGACCTGCCCTATGCTGCTTACAAGCATGTATCTTTCAAAGTACCAGTCTACACTGAGGGAGACAACATGGCGAGAGCCCTGGTAAGGGTTGACGAAACTTTAGAGTCTATCTCGATGATAAAGCAACTCCTCGACCAGATACCGAAGGGCCCGATACGTCTCGAGGAATTCGACATTCCCCCAGGTAGAATAGGAGTCCAAGTCGTTGAAGCCCCGAGAGGAGGCGATATCCACTTCGTGATAACCGGCGAGGGCAAGCCATACAGGTGGAGGGTTAGAGCTCCAACATACAACAACATCCCTGCTTTAAAAGTGATGCTGAGGGATCAGCCCTTGGCTGATGCCCCGTTGACAATAGCAAGTATTGACCCATGCTTCTCCTGCACAGACAGGGTTGTAGTGGTAAAGGAGGATGGATCCGTGCTCAAGCTCAACCTGACACAGGGTGTTAAACTATGAGTGAAAAGCTCAAGCCGGCTAAGCTCATAGTAATAGCTACTAAATCGGGAAGAGTAACCAAGAAGTATCCTTACGAGGAGCCTCTCGTATCCCCTGATTTCAGAGGGTTAATAGAGATAGATGAGAGCAAGTGCATTGGATGTGGAGCCTGCGTTAACGCGTGCCCGCCTAACGCTCTCCAGTTGATTAGTGATAAGGAAACCACTGTAATCCGCTACTTCATAGGGAGGTGTATCTTCTGCTGGAGATGTATCGACGTCTGCCCCGTAGGCGCTATTAAAGGGACAAGGAAGTTCGAGCTAGCCACAGATGATGCTTCAGACCTCTACGTGCACGTGGTTCACAAGAGAGCTAAGTGTGAAACATGTGATAGAGAAGGAGGGACTCAGAAAATGCTGTACTACGTGGTGGAGAAGTCGCCGGTCACTGAGGAATACCTTAACGACTGCCCTGACTGCAGGAAGAAATCCTTCGTAGAGTCGGTAGCCAAGAGAAGAACAGGTGGTGTTAGTGAGTAAGTTTTTAAAGAAAAGCCTCTGGGTTTTCCACCTCAACACAGGAAGCTGCAACGCTTGTGATATTGAAATACTCGACGTTCTAACACCCTTTCACGATGCTGAGAGATTCGGGGTGAAGCTTGTAACCTCACCCAGGCATGCTGACGTCATACTTCTAACAGGTCCGATAACGCTTGAAGCTCTCCCGAAAGTAGTCAACGCGATAGAGGCTGCTCCAAGACCCAGGGTTGTAATAGCGCTCGGCTCTTGCGGAGTAGGGGGAGGTATCTGGCATGATACTTATTCAACGATAGGAGGGATTAAAGGGCTTCAGAAAATCCTCGAGGAGAAGGGTGTTAAGGTTGACGCTTTCTACTATGTTCCAGGATGCCCTATAAGGCCTGAAGCCATACTGTACGCTGTTGCAATGTTCAAGGGCCTTGTATCGAAGAAGGTTAAGAGCGAGATCAAGCATGCAGAGTGAGAAAGCCCAGGTATACCTGTGCAAGTACACGTACTATGAGACACCGTTTTCAAGACACTTCATTAGTGGTGTAGCGAACTGTATTGAATGGGGCAGTATTGGTCTAGACGAACTCAGGAAAATCCTCGCGGTAGAACACTACGAGGTTTTGATGAGAGAGGGGCAGGTAATCCTGACCGAGCCGAGATATTACGGGGCTTTAACAGGACAGGAGTATAGTGGAAGAGAATACATAGTGCTCAAGTTGATTAAAAAGTAGTTTTCAAGAAACCAATGCTTAATCCAAGAACAGTTACAAAAGTTCCAATTATACCGCTGGAATCAGGCTTCTCCTCGTTAACTATTATTGAGAAAACCCTCCCAACAACAGGGGCTATGAGTGTAGGGAGGGCTGAAACCTGAACACCTCCTATGCTTAAAGCTTTAATGAACAAAGCCATCCCTAGTCCAAAGCTTAAACCTCCAGCTAAAAAGCCAAGGATGAATCCTTTTCGAGAAAACGATTCCTTAACAACCCGCGACCCCTTAATACTTGATGCAAGAGTGAAAACATACAGGTTTCTCACCACGGTTAGGAAGAAGGGATCCCCGTGCAGGGTGGCAAGCCTTGAGAAAATAGTGCTGAAACCCCAGAAAACGGCTGTGAGAAAAGCCGATAAGTACTCTCTTCTACTTGAAACACTCCCATAACCCCTGTATATCAAGCTCACGCCGAAAACCGCTAGCAGGGTCCCTATCAGGATGTGGTAGTCAGGGGTTTCGCCTAGAATTAAGATGGAGATGAATTCTGCTACGAAAACATACATGTAGCCTATGGTTATAGCGTTCCCGCCGCCTATGCCCCTGATAGCTTTAACGTAGAAAATATCCCCGAGAAAGGGGCCGGATAAGGCGCTTAGAAATATTATCAGCAACCCTGTGAAATCCGCTTGATACGTTGGAGAAATCGTGAAAGTGATGATCAACGTGAGGAGAAACGCGTAGAAAGCTCTCACACCGTTAACAGTGACCGTGTCTAAGCCTTCCCCATACTTTTTAATCACCACAGGGTTAAACCCCCAGAGCACCCCGGCGATCAGTCCGTAAATCATCGGCAGCATTGAGTACCCCTTTATTCATCAAAACAGGGATGCGTTAAAATAAATTACCAGTTTCAGAAGCGCCGGTGGAGAACCGCCTTGAGGGCGTTAAAACACATCGAAGCCTTTAACCCGTTATCAACCAGGGGCGGGAGCCTCCTGGAGTGCTTAAGGCTGGATCTCTGAAAACTTTATAAGCACAGTAAGTAATGGTATTCTAGATTGGAGAAGGGCGTGCAGAGAGCCCGTGACCCGGGTTCAAATCCCGGCGGCGGCGCTCTCTCAATTCTTACACTTTGAAAAACAGGTGTAAAGCACGAGGATTTCTTTGAAACATTGAAAAGGGGAGAAGGGCGTGCGACAGGCCCGCATACTAGGCCGGGCTATACTACGGCGGCATACACAGTTTGATATATCTTCAGTAGGAGCTTTTAAATTTTAACCATTAAACTGGAAGCAGGAATCCTGGAAGCTATACTGGGACATAGTAGGGTTTCTCATCTAGTTTAAGTACACCGCTAAGCTTCTTCATCTTAACCCTGTACTCCACGTACTTGTCCTCCGGGCTGAACCTCGGCGGGTGAGGGACCACTAGTTCTGACCCGCACACCGGGCACTTAGAAGCTGATAAAGTATATCTACCGCATCGCGGGCACTTTCTCATCAACCAGTTCAAGCCTTCTCCTCCTCAATACTTAACTCTATGTGATTGCTTCTGCAACACTTCTCCAGCGTTTCAACAACCTCCGCCATGAGGGTTTCAGCGGATTTATAATCCTGCGAGTACAGGTCTATAACATATCTTGGGGAGCCGGTCACGTATATCTCGTGCTTCACGTTTTTCCCGTTTAAAACCTCAGAGACCTCTCCGAGACACTTTCTTATCCTTTCAACACCGTCAGGAGTTATGGAGCGCATGACCAGTATTCTCCTAACCCTGACCTCCTTAACCTTTACATGCTTCCCTGCCTCCTTTATAAGAGCGTCAACCCATTCCTGCGGAACCCCCGCTTTCAACAGTACCTGAGGCCCTGTGGAAACAGCCTCCTCGATAGCGTACATCGGGTCCCCGTAGGCATCCTCTAGCCGCCAGATAACCTCCCTGTACGCGTCTTCAATCTTCTTTCCAACCTGCTGGGCGACAATCTCCGTTATCTTGCAAGCCTTCACATATCTTTTCCACCATAGAAGCTTCCTCTTCCTCTCATTATCCGCTACCTTCTTAAGCGAGACATCTACCTCCTTCTTCCTCCTATCAACCCTGATCACTTTCACAACAATCTTCTGCCCCTCCCTCACAACCTCCCTGATATCTCTAACCCATTTCGAAGCAACCTCGCTCCACGGGAGGAATGCTTTCAGCCCATTATACTCGTCCAGTGTTACGTAGGCACCGTAGTCAAAAACCTCTACCACTGTGCCTATAACGTAATCACCCACGTTCGGCAACTCCTGCCTAGCTATCGGCATTTCAAAACACCCCGCTTAAACCACTAACGTTTAATCTGTATATTAAAACAGCATAATTAACCTCATATGAATAGTATGATACTGTTACCGAGTAGACTGGTTTAGCGGAGACGTTGACTAGTTCAAAATACTTTAACGTGCTTGAAAGCTTGCTCTGACTATACAGGACGTTGTAGACGTTGAAACCTGCCTTGGACAAGCCGTCAACGATTACTGCGGCAAGCAGTGTTTCACCGCCTTTAGTGTTCCAGGCTAGTGGAACCTCGTAAACAGTCCTGCCAACACCAGTATTAATGAACTCCAAGTACGACTTGTTCATCAGTGACGAGTATACTGGAAGCCTGTACAAATCCCCTGCCGCGGCATAGTAAGGTAGCTGTACCCCATACAGGGAGGAAACTCCTGGAATTACTGCTCCAAGATACGCGTTATTGGATTTACCGCCTGTGAGGCCTATGCTGAAAGCTGTTGAAACAACCAGGTAGATTGTTGAAACCCCGGTTGTTTCAGAAATATTCTTCAATATTTTCACAGCCGTTAACTCATCGCTCAACAATACCCATGACGTAAGCCTCTTGTAGCTTACATCGCTCAACGGGGTTGACAAAACCTTAACGCCACCTTCACCGCCAACATATCCGAGCACCCACCATGAGTAATCCCAGTAGGAGACTACGAGGACGCCGCCGCTTGTGCTTGACAAGTTTGTTTTCAACGCCTCCAGCGCTGAAGCCCATGCGCTCTCGTTTAAAAGCTTCTCTCCAACGCCCAGGTAGAGGTCCATGTCTGCTAAGTAGATGCTTGGCTTAGCCGCCATTACTGATGCTGAGTAGACAGCGTTTGCTGCTACGCCGCCAGCCAGAATCATTATTGAAAGCGCTGCAAACAGTATTCTCCTCCTGAAATTCTCAACGATCATTGATGAAGTAAACAGTGAAGCAAGCGTGATCCCTACTAACGGTGCCAGGAATACTAGGGATAGAAGCGCAGATGTGGGATCCACGTAAGGGAGGACAAGGCCGAGGAGGAATCCTACAGGGAAAACCGTCCTGTCAAACCCTCTCCCTGCTAGGATCTCGCTTCTGGAAAACACTATCAACCCCATCAAGCTGAAAATACCGAGGATCCCGTAGTCTATGACAGGGTTAAATCTCCGAGAGAATATTTCCGCGTAACCCGTTAACAACCCTGTTTTCAACAAATATATTGATAGAAGGGTTGAAAAGATCGCGAGGAACAATGCCGCGAAGAATTTAACGCTTGCTTTCTCAAAGCTCTTATAGGATAATCCTGCAAGTATAATGGGGGCTCCAAGCCAGATAATCCCCAGCATACATATGCTTGCCAAGTAGCTTGTCCCAAGGAAGAGTACTGGGATAGCATAGGCTGCTAACCAGGCTGTTAAACCATGAATGCAGAGTGAAGGCTCCTTCTCATAAAGAAGCGCTAATAGAAATGCAACGCCAGTAACCACTGACAACGCCCATGAGCCAGGGTAGAGCGTTAGCGCAAGCCCGTAGACGGCGGTCACGGCGATAAGAATTATCTTCCTCCTCGTGGACAAGTATAGGGCTGTAAGCGCTACAGCCAGCAATCCTGTGAACACCCAGGCTGGGAACCCGTAGTTGCTGGGCTTAAACCAGTATATGAAAACCGGGGACGTGGAGAGGAGCAGTGTTGAAAACCCCGCGATGAAAGCATCCTTGAAAACCAGGAAATAAAGAAGGAATGCTGATAGGAGGAGGGACATCCCGCCTATCAATGCTAGTTCCATGGGCTGAATCCTTAAGGCGTTGACAGCGTAGTACACTGTTTTCAACACCCATGCGCAGGCATTGTGGAATGCCCCGCAATAATCTTCGAGACTACCCGAGGTCTTAGCGTAAGACACTATCCAGGCTGCAGCATCGTCTGGAATGTTCTGGTAAGCAGGGTTAAACATGAATGCAAGGTAAACATACAGTGTTGCAGAGACTATTAGCAAAGCAATGCCTGCGACAAACCTAGCGTTCATTCAACCACCATTTCTAACTGCTTACTTTATTCACAGGTCTGTCAAGTAATAAAGATTTTTATTCAAAGCAGGAGATACTTGGAACCGTGGAGATGTTGATGAAGGATCGCTTTAGAAAAGAGCTGTACTCGCATCTCGTCGAATACGATGTCGTACTAGATAAGGCGAGAAAATACTCCCTCATACTCGCAGGAGTATCCACCGTTGCTGTGCTAGGGAACTGGGTCTACAACATCATGAACCTCCAGTACTTCAACCCGAACAGTGCCACACAGCTAATAGCGATTTCAATACTGTACTCATCACTAATCCTGTTCTCCGCAGCAATCGGCTTCATACTGCCACACTTCTCAACCTATGTGAGGCCAAGGGTTTTCAAGGAGATGAAAGATGAGAGAATCCGGGTCCTGCTTCAAACATCCATGCTCATAATACTGTCAATCACTCTGGCTATAACCTTCTTCATAGCTTACAGCTTCTACGCGCAAGTTGTTTAAAACTAACCAACGTTATCTGAATACTCTACGATAGGGTGTTTCAACGTTACTAAGCAGTCTTGAAGAACCCCCTTAACCAACTGAGCCTGGGTAAGCAGGGCTATGTCGCCTTTACGGAAAACACTGTCGTCAAGCCTGCAGTCGCTTGTGAATAAAACCAAGTACTTGTTGCCGAGCACAATGTTTTTCGCGGACAGTATAGCCTGCTCAGCCTTAACCAGTCTCTTAGCAAGCTCCAGCACTTCTCTATCGAAGGATTCTGGCAATTCCTCACCTCCCAATACTGTTTTAACAACCCTCGTCCTCGACAACATTTCAGCGTCCTGCTCCAAGTTTGCAACCATGTCTCTAACAATGACCCTAGACCTGGCATCACCCACGTCTAACCCTAGAAACGCCTTCTCAACCAACCCCCTGACTTCTCCAATCCTGCTAGAAGGTATTACTTGAATGTTCCTGGAAAACATTTCATCTCTGATTAAACGTATCAACGGGCTACTCAAGCCTTAACCTCCAAGGATTTTATATTATATAAATGCGCCAAGCCCTTTAAAACCACATACAACGCGTCCTCTGCATCCAGTTCCATTTTAACCCCTTTGCGAAGATCAATCCTGTTTCCATATATTGGTAAGCCTGGAAAATCAACCAGCGGGGTTACCGAGATTTTCCCCTTGAACGGGGAGAGGTCCTTGTACGTGAAATCCATGAACTTAGAGACATCGCTTACTTCAACAATCTTCAACCCTGATTTACAGTTCAAGCTCCCAACGAACCTGGAAAGCCTTGACAAGTCCATGGTTACAACCTTATCTATCGACACGCAAACGCTTTGCAACATGATTGAGAGCTCGTCCACGCTTATAGTGAATACTTCCTCATTCCTCAACCTATCCTTCCGTAGGATACCGGCTTTCTCAGCCTCAAGCTTCACCCTTCTCCTCAACCCATACTCCACGTTGGAGAATACGACTCTTTCCTCCCTCTTAAACCGGTAGGTGGGGAAAACCCTTTCTTGGTCAAGGTTTTCACATGAAACATAGTCAGCAATCAGCCTTCTCTCTTCGCTGTTTAAAGTAAGCACTGACTCATCGGATACTCTAACGTGGAAGCCTCTGTTACCGGAGAAGAAGATTTTCACATCCTTAAAGCCCAGGTCGCTCGTTAATATGTCCTTGAGCTTGACAGCTTCTTCAAGAGCCCTCCTAACGCAATCCCATGATAACAGGGGGATTTCCAAAGGCTTGCCGCCGCTCTTGCACGAGTCAGGCTTAACATCGTAAACCTGGTTATCCTTGATGCAGACGTAGTATGATTCGCCGCAACCCTGGTACTTGTCAGCGTCGATATCGAATATCAGCTCCGAGCCCAGCCACCCCTTAGCCTCCATGGGCTGTGCTGAAGGGTTCTCGTAAAGTGCGGAGGAGTAGTAGAGGTGGAGAGGGGTCTTCTTACTCAAAATATACTCGTACAACCTGTCCATGTAGGCGAAAGAAAGATGTCTCAGGTAAGCCCCATCCTCAAGGCTTTCAAGAGCTATTTCCCTCTTATGAATCTCGGGAGGAGGTTGTAATGGACGCTTCTTGTAGTAGCTCCTTATAATGTTCCTTAAAACAATACTACTCTGATCTCGGAGCGACATAGAATGTCAGCTTGCCCTCTTGAGGTAAGCCGTACTCGAGTTTGATAGGTGCATCATTGCCAAGCTCTATGTAAACATACTCTGAAACCTGGGCGGCAGCCGTTATGTTGACCAGGTAGTCTACTGTGAAGCTGGAGGTAGAGTGTGAAGCTGCCTCGAACTCTAGAAGGGCGCCGCTCGCAACTGAAAGCTCCACCTCTGCCTCGGCAATATCGCCGGATGCTTTAACAATGATCTTCTCCTCCTCAGGAACTGCTTCAAAAACGATTGTATCGCTAATAGGCTCCATTTCTTTTACAACGTCTTTGAGAATCTTGGGAAGCATCTTGGCCTTCACGGGCAAGTTCAGTGATAGCTCAGGAATATCCTGGGCGGGGATATCTAGGTTTGGAATCATGAACCTTCTAAAACCCCTGCCTCTGAAAACTATGGAGAGCCTGCCGTCCGGGGTCTTCTCAAGGATTAGCTCGTCACCTTTACCAGCTCTTTTAAGGATTTTTGTGAAATCCTCCATTCCAACGCCGAAGTAATCCTTACTCTTAACATCGTAAACAGTAAATGCTTCCCTAGGGTAGACGAATTCAACGAGGACGATGCTAGATGGATCCAGAGCTCTAAGCCTCAATCCTGAATCATCTATTTGAAAAGCAGCCTCGTCAATTATCTTGGCTATAGAGATCATTGAATACCTCCATACCCTGGCGTCGCGGAATTCAAGCCTCAAAATCCTCCCCCATATATACTCTTTAGATATGTGAAGTGTTAAATAAAAACACGGCTGGAACTACTCGTACTCCCGCCAAGTGTGACCGCATTTAACGCATTTGTAAAACCTTGTCGGCGGCTCGTCAGCAGCCCTTGTCTGAATCATCCAGTAGTATGCCTCATGGTTGCCGCATTTAGGACACGTAGCCTCTTTCGTAACAGGCAGTTTAGAAGTGTCAACATCGCCGACAACTATTGTCTTCTCTCTCGTAGAGTGCTCGATCTTCGATGAAACCTTATACTTCTCGAGCTCTCTTTCACCAGCTTTCATCCTGTAACCACACTTAACACAAACCAGCTCCGTGGTTTTCGACGACTTCACCGGTTTCATTAACCCTCCGCACTTGGGGCAAAACCTAACCATTCAAACCACCATGTTGTTTTAACTATGGTTTCAACACACTTTTATAGTGTCCTCGCTTTGAAGGCTAGGTAGGTAAATATTGTTCAAACACTTTATTAACTTCAGCACTAGCGAGCACTTCTCCCACTGCTTCAACAACGCCTCCCCGCCCTCGAAAACCCTTAATCCTAGGAAGCCGTAAGCGTATTTATCCCCGGTGCAGTTAACAATGAATGACAGCTCCTCCCTAGTTTTTAGATATGTTAACAAGTCTCTGGGGTTTAAAACGAGTGACCGAGGGATTACGGTGAGTTCTTCTAAAAATTTCCCCTGTAAGTTGCCAGGACAAATGTTTTATCAGACTCTCCTATGGTGAGAACCCTGGACTCCTTCTTAACGCTCACCTTATCGAAGCCTCCACCGCATTTTTGAAATCGCTCAGCTCACTCTTTATCTTATCCACTATCTCCCTCAATACTTCCCCGACATCCGCGCCTTCTTGAACAGTTATCACGAACTCTATCTCCTCCCTTAAAGGATGCGGGACACGGTAGGATGCGTAAGCTACTTTAGGATGCCTCAACGCCTCCTTCATCAACAGGTTGCCGAGCGTGTGATCCTCGCCTTTAATCTTGATCGCGAGATGATTAGAAGTTTTCGCTAAAACCTCGATCTCCACGAAACCACCTCATCCGTTAAGAAGAGGATACTCGATATTTCTTAATAAATTCATCGACCCCTTTATCCCATTCAACAGCCAGTGATAAAAGACCGTTCATCTCGTTAATCGTTAAGTGTCCAAGCCTCAGTGACTCGCTTACAATGTCTTCAAGACCCAGACCTGTCGCAACTATCAGCGTTGTCAAATAATACTTCCCAGCCGTCCCCTTAACCCTATCCCTGACCAGGGCGACAGCAGCATCTATTCGATTAATCAAATCCATGAGCACATCCAAGCCCGCGTCAGTATATATGGCTTCATCCATGGAGGAGTAGCTTGCTTTAAAGCCTTTGAGACCCAGCAGCTTAACCAGGACCATGGGCGGAAACGTCTTACCCGTTTGCCTAGCCAGGGATTTCAAGGAATACTTAACCAACCCCTTCCCGCCCGGCCTTCCCGAGCGCTTAAAATACTCCTTAATCACCGCCCAAGCCTTCTTGATATCGGTTGAGTACCCGTACATTTCTATTAGCATTCCATCCTCCCTAACCTCGTACTCAACAGTATCGATCGAGGGAAGCTTCTCCGAAACTCTCTGTATGATTTCAACGCACTCGTCGTGACTGCAGTTGACGTAGAATCTTCGCTTAACCAGTGGCAAGTAATCACCTTAAAACATACAAGTATCCAACCCCTATCCTCCTGGTCTCCACGCTTCCGCAGGAAGTGCACTGGAGCTTGTCCCCTGCCTTGTATAGAACCTCCCCGCACACGCTACACTTAGCTGCTATAACCCCTAGCCCGGGATCCTTGATTGAAACCTGGTAGGGGATCGTGCTGTTTATCACTCTAGCCCTCACTATATCGCCAGGTCTTAGAACATCCCACATTGTCTTCACGTACTCGCTTGAAACCTGCGTCACGTGGAGTATGCCTGAGAAGTCTACTGGGGCACCGTTAGCATTGTAGATGTTCAGGACAGCTATGTCATCGCTCACGCTTAAAACAATTGCCTCAACCAGGATTCCAGGCCTCAGCCCTAGCTCGCGCTTGTTTGCTGGGCGAACCGTTATCGTCTTCTTCAACTTATCCATCACGACGGTTCCAACCACCAGCGCTCTGAGATAGCCTTTCTTGTCTACGTAGACTCCTTGAACCGGCAGAGCCTCCTCCTCAACTCCCAAGGCTTCACCGGGCACCACTGCTTTAGCATTGCTCATCGGAAACCACCCTTCTTAGCACTATGAATAAGCTTTTAAACCTATATATCCTTGACCTGTGGGTTTCGAAAACCATTGGAATCTCGAAATCAAGTATTTCCGTAAGCTCTAACCTGGAATTATAGGAGGCGGCCAGGTCTTTCAAAATCTTTAACAAGCCGGGTGAGTATTTGTGAATACTGTAAACACTCTTGGCATACTGCAGAGCCCTCCTCAGGAAGGCTACGTCAAGCCCCCTGTTCTCCCTCACCACTCCGAAAGGAGGGTTCATGACAACAGTGTCCACGTTGGAGAAGCTCAGCTGTGAAGCATCCGCGACGATGAAAAGTATTCTCGGGCTGTACTCGCTGAAGTAATTGTTTAAAACGCTCACAGAATGCTTAACCGCTTCCTCATCAATATCCACGCACAAGCCTAGCCTAGCTCCCAGTAGAAGAGAAGCGTAGAGAAGCCTCCCATCACCGCATCCCAGGTCCGCAACACTCCTACCCTCAACATCACCGTTCATGAAAGCCCTCCACGACATGTGGGCCACTATCCAGGAAGGAGTAGGATACTGCTCCAAGCGTCTCTTCAAGCCTTTGAGGCGGGGTATTTTAGAAATTATTATCTCAACCGTTTTCTTATCGAAAACCTTCACCATGGGAAAACATACTCCTCCCTGCCCTCTAAAACCATTAAGAGCTCCCCCGGTGTGAGAACGGGCTTGTAGAAGTTGGATAAGTCATCTATGGGGAGTCTCGGACAGCTCGCCACCACGTAGAAGTCCAGCTTCAAAGAATTGTCTATCGCGATCAACCTATCCATGGTAAGGTAAGTCGAGGATATCACGTACGCCTCATAACCCTTCCTGCCCGCCAACTCCTTCAAAGCCTCAACCAGCCGGGGCCTATGCTGCCCAGGCAACCCCCCGGTTATTATCCCCAGCGTTCTCATCGAGGAGTTCTTAACCTTGGAGACAAGGTAAAACCTCTTATGCAGGTGTTTCGAAAACTCACGGGAATAATCCATGATGGACTCTCTGTAAGGATCAATGCTCACGAGAGGCTTTCTCAGGGATAAGTAGGCTCCAAGGTGGTGGAACAAGCCGCCAGCGATCAGTAGGTGCGCATCAACCTTTTCGTCGAGAGCGGCAACAGGTGTGTAAATGCACCCGAGAACGGGCTGTTTCACCTCGTAAATCACGAATCCCTTACCTGACAAGTACTCTCCTACTTGACTACGAATCCTAGCCTCCACGATGGTTGATGAAACAGATACCGCGGCAAACCCTTGGGCTTCAAGATGCTTGGACAGGCTTTCCAAAAACTCAGCGCCCAGTAGCTTGTTAAAGTAGACTGGCAGGTATAGAATCCTTCTCCCAATGCTGCCTAGCCCTGTGAAAGGATATTCGAGATGCCCGATGTGGACGATGCTGTCCGCCTCGAGAACCTCGGCCTCCCATAAAGGAATATCGCAGGCACCGTACCCTGGGCTTGAGGAATAGTATACTTCTATGTTGGAAGGGATATTTTTCCCTACGCAAGAATACAGGGGTTTTAAACCATCTGGCGCGTGGAGAAGTATTTTACGCGGCTTCTCCTCGTCGAGAAACCTGTTTAAAAGGTTGAAAGGGATTTCGTAGTCAATGCATAAATCTTCTCTGAAACAAAACGCTTCATCTCGCTAAGCCGGGGGTAAACCCTCCTTCAAGGGTTGCACAACCACTCTCGTAGGCAGTGGAAGCTTGCTGCCAGCCACTCTCAAAGCATCCTTGCAGGCTTTCAAGTGCTCCTTCTTAACCCTTACAACAATCACTTCGTCGCCTGGGAAAACCCTTGCAGCTGTTCCAATGGGTTTGCCGAACGATAGCCTCATGCCATCCTGCAAACGGTCAGCACCTGCGAAAGCCATCATCTTGTTCTCCCTTATAACATGGTGCGGATACTTAACAACCTTCAAGTAGAAGTTGTTCTCGCCAGCGGCCGTTGTCAACACTTTCAAAGCCATGACACGGGAGGCTTCCAGAGCGTTATGCCTTATCTGCCCCGGTTCCTCGACTACAAGCTTCACTTCGTAGTCGTAGTCCAGCTTGGGATTCCCCATTTCGAACTTAGAGATCTTCGGCTGCGGCACGCCTGGAATGTACTCTCTCCTAGTGTAAGGCGGGCCGCTGAAGTGCGTGTAGCATCTCGCAGGTCTTAACGGCATGGCTTCCTACCCCTGGAAACCATAATTTTTAACAGGTATTTATATATGACTACTCCCCGGTGCAGAGTAAAAGTTAAAGCATGTGTTAAAACATTAATATCATGAGAACGCGGGGGTGCCCGAGCTTGGCCAAAGGGGGCGGACTCAAGACATGCCCAGGGAGAGATCCGCTGGCATAGGCCTGCGTGGGTTCAAATCCCACCCCCCGCACTCCTAATTGTTTCATGAAGCAGGCGCTGGAGAATACTGCAATCCCTACTACTCCACTATACGGCAAAGATGACGAGCTCGCGGATCATCCAACTTTTCCTTATTAATAGGTAGTAAGGGATTATTAGAGTAGGTAAGTGGTTGAAAATGGTTTTTGAAAACCTTAAAGAATCTATTGCAAAGTTTTTCAGGTCGGAGAAGTACGAGGAAGCCGTGAACGAGTTTATCAAAGACCTGCAGAAGGAGCTTGTAAAATCCGATGTCAACCTAAACCTTGCTCTAGAAATAACGAAGAAGATTAAGGAGAGGGCTTTAACACAGGAGCCTCCGATCGGGGTTTCGAGAAAAGAATGGTTCTTGTCAATCGTTTACGAGGAACTGGTTAAGCTGCTCGGGGGTGATTTAAAACCCTCAGTAAAGCCTGCGAGGAAGCCCTGGATAATAATGCTTGTCGGGCTTCAGGGAAGCGGTAAAACCACCACCGCTGCCAAGCTAGCCTACTTCTACAAGCTCGAGGGCTATAAGGTTGGGCTGGTGGCTGCTGATACTTTCAGGCCGGCCGCGTACGACCAGTTGAAGCAGCTGGGGGAGCAGATAGGTGTCCCGGTTTACGGCGACCCCTCGGTTAAAGATGCTGTGGAGATTGCTACACGAGGTGTGAAATACTTCATAGACAAAGGGTTTGAAGTAGTAATCATTGATACCGCTGGCAGGCATCATAAAGAAGAGGACTTGCTGGAAGAAATGAGGATGATAAGCAGCAGTGTTAAGCCAGACGAGATAATCCTGGTGATCGACGGGTCAATAGGGCAGCAAGCATACAATATTGCGAAAAAGTTTCACGAAACAACCCCTATAGGCTCAATAATCGTAACCAAGCTCGACGGCACGGCGAAGGGTGGTGGAGCGCTCTCAGCTGTTGCCGCAACAGGCGCCCCCATCAAGTTCGTGGGTCTTGGGGAGAAAATCGAGGATTTCGAAGTGTTCAAACCCTCCAAGCTTGTTGGAAGAGTCCTAGGCTACGGCGACATTGAAGGATTGGTTGAAAAAGTTAAGAGGATACAGCTGGAGTTCACCGAGAAGGATGTTGAAGACTTGATGGAGGGGAGGCTTAACATGAGGCTTGTGTACAAGCAACTGGTCAGTCTGAGGAAAATGGGGCCGTTGCGAAAAGTCCTCCAGATGATCCCGGGGCTTGGAGTGAAAATCCCGTTTGAAATAGACCCGAAAGACCTCGAGGTCAAGCTATCCAAGTGGCTTGCAGTGATCAACTCTATGACATACGAGGAGCTTGACAACCCGGAGATCATAGACAAGTCCCGCTTGAAGAGGATTGCCAGAGGCGCGGGCGTCGACACGGAGTATGCGAGAGAACTGCTGAAACAGTATGACATGTTAAAGAAGCTGAGCAAGCAGCTCAGGAAGAGGAAGGATCTTTTAAAGAAGCTTGGAGAAGGATTCAATGTCCAGGATTTACAGGCCCCATAGGATAGTAATGGTGAAGCAGGAGGACCCGTGTAGCTCGGCGGCCGAGCTGAAAAACATTATCCTGTACTCGTTGATCATTAGCCACGGGATAAGGGTTGACACCGACCTGCTTGTTTCAACAGGGAACTTACTGTTCCTGCTCAAGGGCTCGGACCTTAGACACCTGCATGCTCAGGAAGAGAGTATTCTCGGGTTCGTGAGAACGGTTTTCTGCAAGCACTCTCTCCCACCAGGTGTGAGATTGTTTACCACGGGAGCGTCACACCTGCTCATGGAACCCGGTAATGTGCTACTGACAAGTCAGGGTGAGAGAGTTGTTGAAAATCCTCAAGCCATTCCTTTAAGCAAGCACTTTGTGATAGCTAATCCCCGGGAACTCCCCGGTTCTGTATTCAACGGTTTAGAGGGCGTTGTTAAATTACCGGTGAACAATAATTTAGAGTTAATTATTGTAGCGCACTATGTGTTAGACAGAGCGTACGGTGCCTGGGTGAGGAGGCGTGGGAGAATCGAGCATTTCAACCCCGCTAGACTTTAACAAAATCGTAAAAGACGTTGAGAAAACACTGTCTAAGTATCCTTTATGCGATCACTGCTTAGGCAGGCTTTTCGCCAAGTACGGGGTTGGCTTGAGCAATCGTGAAAGAGGGTTTTCGCTTAAAACAATGCTCGGGTTCAAGCTGCATGATGATTACTCGTCGAAGAGGATTGGAGAAGACCGTCTCTACGCCCTGGCTGAGAACAGCGGGGAGCCCTTGACCCGGATGCTCCAGAAGCTTTTCACGCAGAATGTGAGTCCGAGGAAGTGCTTCATCTGCGGTGGGAGGATTAGCGATGAATGGCTGGATTCCCTTGCGGAAGCGGTTTACGAGAAGCTGAGAGAAGCCTCCGTGACACGGTTCGTGATAGGGGTTAGGCTGAGCAGGAAGTTGCGTGAAAAGGAGCTGTCGCTGATTGCTGAAGCAGGTTTCACCAGGGCTGAGTCCTTGAAGAACGAGGTTAAGAGAGAAGTAGGGAAGAGGGTGATGATTAAATACGGGCTGATGCCGGATTTCGAGAAGCCTGAAGCAACTGCGATAGTAAAGCTTGATGAAGACCTCAACCACAAGGTTGAGCTAGTGATAACCCCGGTCCTGCTGAAAGGCGTGTACAATAAGAGAGGGCGCAACATCTCACACGTTCCATGGTTTACGAAGCAGGGTGGGAGGAAATACCCCTTGAGCATTCAAGAATACTTGGAGTCCCGGTTAACGATTCCGTTCAAGGCTAAAAAAGTGAAGATTCATGCCGCCGGGAGAGAAGATGTTGATGCTAGAACGCTTGGCCCAGGCAGGCCGTTGGTGATAGAGATTGTTGAACCACTCGTCAGAAGCTACGATATTGGAAACATTAACGAGCTGATCCGTAGCGATCTCGTTGAGGTAAGAGTTAGTGAGCCAGCTAGTAGGAGGGATATTGAGCTTCTAAAGCAAACCTCCAGGGAGAGGAGGAAAGTCTACAGGCTACTCGTAATCTCGCCCACCCCTGTCAGCGAGACACAGCTGAATGAGCTGGAAGCGTTCTTTAGAAACGTTAGCATCCAGCAGAGAACCCCTATAAGAATCCTAGCCCGTAAGAAGGATGTCCTCAGGGTGAGAAAAGTCTACGAGGTTAGAACAAGGCTGGTCACTTCCACAAGCTTTGAAGCACTGGTATACTGTGATGGAGGCTTATACGTTAAGGAGCTGGTCCACTGTGACCAGGGCAGGACCAACCCCTGCTTCGCAAGCATCCTCAACACCGAGCTGAAGCCTGTTGAGCTGGACGTCCTCTACATCGAGCACTGAAGTTTAAGATAAAGTTAAAAACGGGAGTTTTCAATTCTGTATTAAGAAATGCTGAGAGGAGTTAACAAATGGTTAGAGCTCCAAGAGGCTTACGCCATAGGACCAGGAAGTTGTTGAAGAAGAATGTGAGAGAAAAGGGGAGCGTGCCTCCTCTAAGCCTGCTACTAGTAGAGTATAAGGAGGGAGACGTAGTCCACATTAAGATTAACCCTTCCGTGCACGAGGGGATGCCGCACAGGCGATACCATGGCAGGACAGGTGTCGTGATAGGGAGGAGAGGATTATCCTACATAGTGAAGGTTATGGCTGGGGATAAGGAAAAGATTTTGTTCGTCAGGCCGGAGCATTTAAGGCTGGCCTCGAGCAGCCAGGTCAAACCAATTTAAACTCCTCCACTCATATATAAGTTAGGTGGTGTGATTATTTGAGCGAGATACCTTTGCTCGAGGAGAAGCCCTTAACAAACCCTGAAGCGCTTAATGAGTTGAAGAAAGTAATTGATAGGCTGCAGGCGCAGGGCGTGCCCATACCCCTGTTGCTTACTCGAACCTACGAGTATTTGAAACGCTTTTCCAAAATACCGTATGAGAAGGTGGGCGAGGTCAAGGAGTTTTTAAGGTCGAAAGGTCTCAGGGAAGAATCCATAGTAATGATTGTAAACATATGCCCTAAAACCGTGGATGAGTTGAGGCCTCTTCTAGAGCTCGAGGAGAAAGTCTTGGAAACAGCTGTGGCTGAGGAAATAGTAAACTTTGTAAGCCAATACTGTGTCGAGAACACCGGTAAGTAAGCATCACAAATCATGTTCTAAATGGTGGTTTACATGTCTCTTTTCAGGCCAGATAATCCTAGGCGGCAGGAGCATCCTTGGGAAAACTCGATGATAGTGTTGGATTACATGGAGCTTGGAAACCCTTCAGACCGCCATTACGAGCACAGAAACCAGCCGCTGGTTCAGGGCGTGGGCACCAAGTACTTCACCCTCCTGGAGGCAAACCCCCTGCCAGCTGTCAGGATCGATATCCTGGAGAAGGTGGAGCTGGGATATCCCAGTAAGGTGAAGAGGATTATTCAGATCCACTACGACGATCTCACAAGCATGGCGAAAGCAAACCTGCCCGAGGCCTTGAAGATGATTATAAACGAGAATGAAAAGGTCTTCGTAGAATTCTTCAACATCGCAGACCCTGTTAACATCAGGCTCCACGCTTTAGAACTACTGCCCGGTATTGGTAAGAAAACGATGAGGCTCATACTTGACGAGCGGGCTACTAGGAGGTTTGAAAGCTTCGAAGATATAAGGCAGAGGGTTAAGATTGAGCCGGTCAAGATAATCATTGAGAGATTGTTGAAGGAGTTCATGGGCGGGGAGAAATATTACTTGTTCCTGAAGCCGAGGGAGAGGGACGCGATATATCTAAGATACTTAGAGAGGCTTTACGGTGAAATATTATAGAGCTCCCGGAGCTTGACAGGGCATCGCTTGTCTCATGGACTATTAACACTTTGAAAAGACATGGGATAAGGCCTTCGAAAAAGTTAAGCCAGAACTTCGTGGTAAACCCTAGGCTAATATCCGATATTTTATCGTTAACAAGTAGCGAGGACACTGTAGAGATTGGGTGCGGGATAGGAACCCTCACAATATTCCTGATCAACAGGGTCAGGTCCCTGGCCTGCGTCGAGTATGATGAAAGAATGATCAGAGTCGTCGCCAGCATTGTTAGAAACCCCCGGTTCATACCTGTTAGAGGGGATGCTTTAGCAACAGGGGTTGGAAGACCCCAAGTAGTATCCAACCTGCCCTACCATGTAACATCCGACATGCTCATAATGATTGCAAGGGATAATTCTGTTTCAAAGGCTGTTCTCACCCTTCAAAAAGAGGTTGGGGATAGGCTGGTCGCCAAGCCCGGTTCAGAATCCTACGGAAGGCTCAGCGTGATAGTGCAACTACTCTTCAATTTAAGAGTTGCAGGAGTCTACCATCCCGGGTCGTTTATCCCGCGGCCTAAGGTAGCGTCAAGCCTGCTCCTGCTTGAACGCAGGAGAACCTATGATAGGGTGGTTGAAAAGGTTGAGCATGTGACAAGGGCTTTGTTCAGCCAACGGAGAAGAAATGCTAGGAGGGTTGCAGAGTCCCGCCTAAGCCTTAGCGCCGAGGTTTTAAACAGGATTATCCCATCTGATAAAAGGGTTTTCGAGCTAGAGCCCGAGGTGTTCCTCGCATTAGCGGAAGAATTAGCGAGTACATAGTTGGAGAACTGAGAATCATCGCTCACGGAAACGTTTATAAGCCGAGCGATGACACCTGGCTACTTATCAACCTGGTAGATGAGGTAAAGCCAAGTGGAAGAGTCTGCGTCGACCTGGGCTCAGGGACAGGTGTGGTGGGTTCTCACCTGGTTTCACAAGGTTATTGCCAGCTAGCCGTGCTCGTGGACGTGGTGGAGGATGCGCTGATATCTAGCAGGGACACTGTAGAGGCTAACAACCTGTCCAGCAGAGGCATTGTGATCACCAGTGTTGAAGCCCTTAACGACGGCTCCGTGGACATGGTAGTGAGCAATCCTCCCTATCTCCCAGCATACGATCCCGGCAAGATAGATATCGCTACTGAGGGAGGTGTGAAAGGCTATGAGACGGTGGCCTACTTCATCAGGGAGTCCTCCAGGATTTTAAAACAAGGTGGTTTCCTATTCCTGGTCTACTCCTCGCTAACCGGGGAGGAGGCTGTTGAGTCCCTGCTTGCGGAGAACGGTTTCGAAAAGATCAAAACGACTGTTTCAAAATTCTTTTATGAAGAAATAAAGGTTGTTTACTGTAGGAGAAAGGGGCAGGCTAAATGATTAGGGTTGTGCTCGTAGGCATAGAGGGTGCTTACAACCTCGGCGTGATCTCAAGGACGTGTGTTAACTTTAAAGTGAATGAGCTCTACCTTGTCAACCCGTCAGCATCGGTAGAGGAGGCATTACTGTACTCTGCGAAGGGAAGGGAATTCCTGGAGAAAGCCGTCGTTGTCAGCTCGCTTGACGAAGCTCTTAAAGGAGTTGACGCATCCGTGGCGACAAGCGCTAAAGGGTATTCACCGGGCGACGTGCTCAGGCAAGCCATTGATATCGAGACCTTCACCTCCCAAATAGCCCCCAGGATAGGGAGAATGGCTCTTGTCTTCGGCAGGGAGAGCACAGGGTTGACTAGAGAGGAGCTTGCTAAGACGGATTTCATTGTTTCAATACCGGGCAACCCGGAATACCCTGTTTTAAACGTTAGCCAAGCAGTAGCAATCTTCCTGTGGGAGCTGTGGAAGATTCGCAGGGAGCAATCCCTAAACATAGCCCCTTCCGCCCCTCGCGAGGAGGTTGAGGCCCTTATATCCCTGGTTGACAATATTTCGTCGGCAATTATTTCCACGCCGGAGAAGGCTAGGAGAGCGGGGCTTGTGTGGAGGAGGATTCTGCACAGGGCGAGGCCCACGGCTTACGAGGCGCGTGTTTTAAAATACTGGCTTTACAGGGTCAGGAGCAAGCTTGGCGGGGGCTAACGGGGAAGGATGTGCGGGAAACTACTTAGGTAGAATCCTGGTGCCAGGGTTTAAACCGTTAAGCGATTCAAATATTTTCTCAGGGTTTTTGAAGAATATCAAGCGTATCTCAATCCCGCTCCTAACCGCCATGTCGAGAGCCTTATCATCGATCAAAGCGTACTCTCCAGGCAGTTGCTTCTGCGCAAGGATTTCCTTGAGACGGGTTGCTGTTATTTCTTTAAAAGGCTGGGCATCACTATGCTTCGCCGGATCCTTGTCGTAGACGTAATCTATTGCTGAGAAGTAGTAGAGGACGCGTGCGCCCACAGCTTCTGCTGATTGAACAGCCACAGAGGCTGTGGACTGCCCGGGTATGAGCCCGCCTGCCACCAGGACATTGCTGTAGGGTAGTGCTGAGAGAAGCTCGTTGAGCGATTCATAAGGCTTAGGGTAGGCCCTCCCCTCCATGCCCGCGATGAGTAAGAGAGCGTTGAGCCTGGATACGTCTATCCCGATCAGGTCCAGCCAGTAGTTCGAGGTCACTCCAATGTTCTTAGCCATATCAATATAGTGTCTTGCTAAACGTCCCCCGCCTGTTATAACGATGAGCTTGTACTTCTCCGACAGCGTCTTCAAAATGCTAACATACTTCTCGATCAACCCTGATCCTTCGTCGAAAGCCTTCCCAGTTATCTTCAACACCAGTGTGTTCAAAACAATCATCTCCAAATCCTCATATAGTACGGACTTTATTTTATAAGTAATTCCTTAACTATGATTATCACTAGTGCATGGTGGAACTGTTTGTGCGGAATTATAGGAGCCAGCCTGAGCAACCGGGTCTGCAGGGAGCTCGTAATTGGTGAAATAGTTTTCAACGGCCTGCTCAGGCTGGAGTACAGGGGTTATGACTCGGCAGGAGTAGCGGTTATAGGGGATCAACTCCTGGTTAGGAAAGGCAAGGGGAAGCTGAGAGAGCTGGATGCGAAGCTGGGTTTCAAAGGGCTACACGGCTGCGTGGGCATAGGGCATACTAGGTGGGCTACTCACGGAGTCCCCGACGATGTTAACGCGCACCCTCATGTTGACTGTAAAGGCGTGTTCGCAGTAGTGCACAATGGGGTTTTAGAAAACTTCGTGGAGCTTAAGAGAATGCTACAGAACAAGGGGCACGTGTTTGTAAGCGATACTGATACCGAGGTTATCCCGCACCTTGTAGAAGAATACTACCGTGAGACAGGGGATGTTTTCGAATCCTTCAAGCAAGCAGTGAAAGCTTTGAAGGGAACCTACGCTATCCTGCTGATAACGCCTCTCGAACCATTCAAAATTTTCTTCGCCAAGAAGGATAGTCCCTTGATAATTGGCCTCGGTGTAGGATTCAACCTCCTGGCCAGCGACATACCTGCAGTCCTCCCCCACACCCGCAAGGTGGTGGCGTTAAGGGATAACTGGGCGGGTTTCATCACCCCTAGCGAAGCTTACGTGGAGGACCTTGCAACCGGTAAGCCAGTCGAGCTCGCGGAGTATGTTAGGATTGTCGAGTGGAGTCTTAGTGAAGCCGAGAAATCCGGGTACCCCCACTTCATGCTCAAGGAGATTCACGAGCAGCCGAGAGCTGTTATGGAAACCCTCCACGGGGCCCTGCACGACCAACTAATCCCTGAAGCCGTTGAACTGCTGGCGAATGCTGAGAAAGTCTATGTTACAGGGGCTGGCACTAGTTTCCACGCTGCTGAACACTTCTCGATAACCGGGACAAGGCTCGCCGGCAAACCCATCATAAGCTTTATTTCAAGCGAGTACGACACCTACCTTCCCGCGGCGGGAGAGGGAGATGTCTTAATCGTGGTAAGCCAGAGCGGGGAGACAATGGACTCGTTAAAGGCTTTAAGAGCTTTCAAGAGAAAAGGCGTTAGAGTAATCTCCGTAAGCAACGTGATCGATTCAGCAATCCCCCGGGAAAGCCATGTAACGCTTTACACGCGCGCAGGCCCCGAGATAGGCGTGGCCGCGACTAAGACTTTCACAACCCAGACAACCCTCTTAACCTATCTCGCTGTGCGGCTTGGGGAAGCCACGGGTCAACTAGACGCTGGCGAGAGGGAGGGGATACTTAGAAGCATTAGCTCGGCAGGCGAACTGGTTAAGAAGGCTCTGGAGGACACTGGGGAGCGAGCTAAGAAGCTGGCCAGCGCAATCTCCCGCTCCAGCAGCGCATACTACCTGAGCAGGGGGGTTGGGGTCCCGGTTGCCAAGGAGGGTGCTTTGAAGATCAAGGAGATAGCATATATTCATGCAGAATCCTATCCAGCGGGCGAGTCGAAACATGGCCCTATAGCCCTGGTTGAGAAATCCTTCCCCGTAGTCTTCGTAATACCGAACGACACCTACCTTGAAACCCTGCTGTTAGGGAATATTGAGGAGATGAAGGCTCGTGGAGCATTCACTGTTGGCGTGGGACCTGAAGGCTCAAGGGCTGTGGAGCTTCTAAACGACTACATACCCGTGCCGCGGACACACTGGGCTTTAACCCCTCTCACCCACACAATACCCCTCCAGCTTCTAGCATACTACGCTGCTGTTGAGAAAGGGTTTGACCCTGATAAGCCTAGGAATCTTGCTAAAACCGTTACGGTGGAGTAGTTTCAAGCCAGTGTGTCCAGGAAGAGCATCGTCACAAACCCTGTTACAAACCCCATTGTCGCAACGTCTTCATGACCATACTTATGCGTCTCAGGGATCACCTCGTCGCTCACAACATAGACCATTGCCCCAGCGGCCAGCGCGAGTATGAACGGTATTAACCCCTGGCTTACCTCTATGAGCAACCCGGTTAGGATGCTTGCAAGTGTTTCACTGAACCCGGATAAAACCGCTATCGAGAAGGCTTTAAACCTGCTCCCTGTTAAACTTATCAGCGGGTATGATACTGCGAACCCCTCTGGCACATCCTGAATGGCTATGGCTATTGACAAGGCCAATCCTTTCTCGAAGACGAGGGCGGAGCCGGCTCCGACAGCCATTCCTTCAGGTATGTTGTGAATGAGCAGGGCGAAAACCATTAGGTAGAGTGCTTTAACCCTTCCCTTGTACCTGGCAGGGCCCTCAAACCTCTCCTGCAAGTGCTCGTGCGGGGTTAGCTTATCAACGATGAATATCATTACCACCCCGGTTATCAAGCCGGCTAACGCTACGTAGATGCTGGATAACTCTATGGATGGTATTAGCAGGCTTGTGAAAGAAGCTACCAGCATCAATCCTGCCGCGAAGCCTAGGCCGAAATCCATGTACAAGTCTCTTGAGTGGGGTGTTAAAACCCCTATTAACCCTCCAATGCTGGTTCCCAGGGCCGGGATCAACCCGAAAATTATGCTCCTTCCAAGAGCGTCTGCTTCTAAAAACATTACCCTCCCTACCAGCGCTTAATCCTTATCTTAACGTTTTTAGCTTCCAAGAACTCCTGGAATCCTTGCTTATGCTCGCTCATGTTCTCCAAGGGCTGTACGCCAGGCTTAACCAGCCGCTTCGCCGCCAGGTATGAAGCATACGCGTGAACCAGGGCTGTGAAGAAGGGTGTTGCCGGGTTCTCCACCGTCCCCTGTAAAACCGCTGTTTCAACATACCTTCCCCCGCCAATCCCTGTTGCCTCCACGTGGAGGATTGCTACATCGTTAACATCCGCCTTCAGCCTTGTCTCGAAGATTTTAGCGAGAACCCTCACCGGCTGCACCCTGGTGTTGTCGATTTCCAAGTAATCCTCGCTCATCAAACCCAGGTCTCTCAGGAACTTCATATAGCCTACGTGCCCAGGCCATCTCAGAGTAACCTCTCTCATGTTCCGCGCCCTAATGTTTCTCAACAGGGTTCTCAAGCCGTCTGACACGAATCCTTCAAGCATTCCAACACCTTCAACATCTACCGTGATGGTCTCGGATAACGGGTCCACTGCTACGAGCTCTCCGTTGCGGATAATTCTCGCAGGCCTCTTATACTCCTCGATGAGGTCAAAGGGGTTCCATGTTACAACGTAGCCTAGAGGGGGGATGGGGTAGCTGGGGATTCCTCCAACCATTATGTCGATGCTTTCCAGCCCTCCCAGCTCCTTTTCCACGTATCCTGCGATCAAGTTGCTGTAGCCCGGGGCGAACCCGGCGTCAGGTATGAACACGGTTCCACACTTCTCCACTACAGGCTCGAGCAGGTAGGGGTCTTCCCTGGTGAATGAAACATCCACGATATCAACGCATTCCTCAGCCAGGGTTTTCAGGATCGGGAAGGCTGTGGAGGAGGGGAGTGCTGTTACGAATAAGTCCGACTTTTTCGCAAGCTCTTTCAAAACGTCCTGCGAGTAGACATGGAACACTGTCCTGCCGAGGGCTTCAGCCAAGGGTTTAACCCCTGGGTTCGCGTCAACAGCGTTGAAGTTTGCGTCAGGGAGCAGTTCATGCAATAGTTTAAGCGTCCTATACCCGACTCTTCCAAGCCCGAGGACTGTTACCTCGCTCATAAGCCTCTCCAAGCATATTAATTGTTGCTTGAAAATAATAACCTCTTGGGAACGGTGTCCTCCACCATGGCCGAGTTCAGAATAGAGGTCAAGCCTATTGGGGTAGTCCACGTTGAAGCAGGTGATGAGGAGGTTAAGAAGAGCGTTAACGGGGTTCCAGGGGTTGTTGAAATATTCCCCGAGTACGAGCAAGGCTTGAAAGGGCTGGAAGGCTTCTCGCACATAATCCTTGTAACATTCCTGCATAAGACTAGTGATCGAGACAGGGAAACACTGCTGGTTAAGCCACGGAGGCTTGTCAAATATGGTTTCACACTGGAAGAACTACCGTTAATAGGGGTTTTCGCAACCGACTCCCCTCACCGTCCAAACCCGATCGGGGTTTCAATAGTCGAGCTGGCTAGAGTTGAAGGCAGGTTTCTACATGTCAAGGGGTTGGACGTGTTCAACGGAACCCCTGTGCTGGATTTGAAGCCCTACACGCCCGGCAGGGTTGTGCGGGAGGTTAGGCTACCGGAATGGTATGCTAGCCTGCTGGAGAAGGCGAGGAGGGTTGAGCCCGGGCTGAGCGACCTGTAACCTATTTAAGACCCCGGGATAAAGGTTAGCGTGGAGACAAATGGGTATCATAGCATCCAAGCTTGCGGTTCCCGGTGGTGGAGGCTTGCAGATTAGAGTTGAGTATAAGAAGGGCGGGGCGAGGGTGGATGTTTTCGGCGCCTTCTTCGAATCGTACGTTACCATCCCGGACAGGGTTTTGATAGATGGGAAGACTATTATGCCGGAGCCGGACAGCGATGTTATATTTTTTATTGACGCTGTAACGTTGAAAATAACTAAGTCTAAGAATATGCCACCGTTAATAGAGATTACTACAGCGTCTAAAACAAGAGCTTGAAAACGAGTTTTGAACAACAGTGTTTGAAACAGCACTTAGTTATGAATTATTGTCTTAAAGAAGAAGTATTAAACAATGTTGGAAAAACCTGCAGTATTACCTGAAATTCTTGATCTAGGAGGTTTTCGGGTAAACCACCTATATACTTCACAAGCCCCGGGGAGGTTTGAGGAGGGAAAGTATTATCCCTATGTTTTCAAACACTTACTTTTGAAGCATAATTCTTTCATGATTGAGTTAACAGTAAACTGTTTCAGAAATAATTTATGGAGGCCAGAGCATTGTTAAAGAATCGTGCGTATTACCGCGCCAGCCCGATCTAGAAGGGTTTTACCGAAACCACCTAGCCCGTTTCACATTCAGACTCATGGGTTAGTTTTGAAGGTATTAGCATGGTGCCTAGCCCCGGTGTCCTGGCGCCTGCGGGTGTTGTAGGGTTGCGGGCCCGATACGGGTTTCTTTGTATTAAGGAGGATTCAGCGATCACTGATCAAGCTGTTCCCCCGTTGAAAAACAAGCGGAGGATTCAGCGAGGAGATCACTGGTTAACTTGACCCCGGTTAAGTTAATTAGCGATTAACTACCCTATTTGATCACGTTACAGGATCCAGAAACATAATCATGTTTGAAAAACATGCACACTGTTTAAAACTCGGGTCTAAACCGGGCCCCCTCCACGTGGGGAGCATGGGTTCTTGAAAATATTTTGTATAACATGTAGCCGGGGACAGGTATTTATACAGGACCCTTAATTACAAAAGCCCTGGTGAACCCGATGATTACCGAGCAGGATGCGGTGAGAAACGCTGTGAAAACAGCTGCAGAATTAATGGTGGCCTCTGCGAAAACCGCTCCGAAAGCTAAGGGAGTGGACAACATAGTTACACTCATCCTCGAATCGAAAGAAGAGCTGGAGAAGCTTGCCTCTAAGATGGAGGAGCTGGCCCCGGAGTACGGGGATTTCTTCAAGAGGGATGCTCAGAACGTTAGGAACAGCTTAGCTGTTGTTCTGATCGGGTGTAGTATTTCAAGCCTTCAGTTGAACAAGCCTGGCAAATGGACCCTTGACCCTGATACTGTTAATTCACTAGTAAACCTTGGAATAGCAATAGGTTCTGCTGTTAAAACAGCAGGCTTGCTGAACATAGATAACAGGGTAATGTTCACTATAGGGGTTGCAGCCCAGGAGCTCGGCCTGGTGAAAGCTGACATAGTGTACGGTATACCGTTGTCGGTAACGGGGAAGAACATATTCTTTGACAGGAAGTGGCCTCCTAAACTGTAAAGCATGCTTAGCGAATAGGGAATGGTGTTTTTTATGTGGAGGAAGATGGCCTTAACACTCATACTTTCCTTTACCATATCAACCCTCCTCTCCTACTTCATCGTAATCCCGGACACCCCTGTTGGTGCTGAAATAGTAGGCTACTGGAGAACGGTGACTGGGAACAAAGGAGGCATTAATGATTTAACAAGTATTTTCAAGCAATCCGTTTCCCTGGGGCTTTTCCTAGCTGTAATAGGGTTGACTATACTTTCAATGGAGTACCGCTACTACGCTGCCTTCCTGGGAATATCATTGATAACAATCCTGGGCATAGTGCCTCCCCAAGACATGATCGCAGGTGTGGAGTGGAGCCTAATACTTTTCTTGATAGGTAGCATGACGCTCGCATTCATCCTTAGATCCCTCGGGGTTTTCGAATACCTCGCGATCAGGATACTCGAGTTTTCCAACGGCTCGGTTAGCAAGCTATTCTTTATAATACTGTTCTTCGCCTGGTTCCTAGCAATGATCGTTGACGAGGCAACCAGCATAGTCTACGTGATCCTCCTAGTGTTCGAGATTAAAAGAATGACCCGGCAGGATGTAAGCATTATGGCTGTCGCCGCTGTTTTAGCAACCAACACTGGCAGCATGGCCCTGCCTGTTGGAAACCCTATTGGAATATACCTTTCTTTCACAGCCCAGTTGTCCGTTAAAGACTTCCTGTTTAAATCACTGCCTTTATCATTCATCCTTTTAATAGTTGTTTACACTACTATCTACTTGTTAAGTAAAAACTACTTGAAAACACTGGCAAGCGAGCTTAGCGAGGAAAGGGTTAGGAAGAGGATAGAAGCCTACTACTCCAACATACGTAGGGAGGACCTTGGCAGGGTTAAAATGGGCACAATGCTCATACTAGTTTTCCTTGTAACAGTATCCACGGTGGATTTCACCGCTGAAATCCTCACACGCTTCTCCGGCACCCACATCCAGGCTCACTCCCTCCTCTCCTTCATACCTTATACGCTGATACTGGTCGCAGGGTTGATCTACAGCCCTGAAAAGCTGGAGTACGCTATAACAAGGGGTGTTGAATGGCCGTCAATCCTGTTCTTCATAACGCTCTTCATGCTAGGCTTCTCCCTATTATACACGGGGATAGCCTCTAAGCTAGCCTACGTGTTCATCGAGACAGGCATGAGCCCTGGTGGCGAGGATCCAGGCATGCTGGCAGAGCTAATGCTGGTTTTCTCAGCGGTTCTAAGCAGCGTGCTGGACAATCTAAGCGTCATAGTGGCGGCAACACCCATGGTTGAAACCATAGTGGCATTGTTCTCGGCGAAGAAAATATACTGGAGCCTATTATACGGGAGTGTCCTAGGAGGGAACTTCACCCCGATAGGGTCGACCGCTAACATAGTAGCGGTTGGAATGCTTGAAAAGGAGAAGGTCAGGACAACCTGGGGTTCCTGGCTGAGAGTAGCAATTATACCAACCATTATCCAGGTTTTAATAGCCTTGGGATGGAGTGTTTTAATGGTTTAAACAATCCTACACCACCCTGTTAACAGTTGCTGAAGCTTATTGTTGAAATGTTTAAATTGTGGAAGATTCATTTATTAAACATGAAATAAAAGGGCGGATTTCTTGAATCCTAAGGAGAGATTGGAGTTAATAGCTAAGTCACCAATAACGTTCACCCATCTCAGGCGGATAAACATTGCCGCAGGCATATTACACTCCATCACCGGTGTTTTAATGCTGATTCTAGGAGTGCTGCTGGAATGGGAGCGGCCTATATATACTTTCTACCTGAAATTCGATGTAAGCCAGTTCCCGTTCAGGATCTATCCGAACCCGCAGGTACTCTTCACGCTGAGCAATCTCGGCGTACTGGTTGCATCATTCCCATTGATGTCTGCAATAGCCCACTTCACAATAGCATTCCTCAAGTTTGACAAGTATGTTGAAAACTTGAAGAAAGGGATGAACCCATACCGCTGGTACGAGTACTTCTTCTCCAGCTCAGTGATGATCGTGCTAATAGCCTTGTTCATCGGCGTTCTCGATCTCTGGTCCCTTGTCATGATTTTCACCTTAAACGCTATCACGATGATGTTCGGCTACTTAATGGAGCTGTTAAACCAGTACACCGAGAAGACCAACTGGACGCCTTTCATACTGGGATGCTTCACCGGCGCAGTCCCATGGATAGTCCTGTTCGCATACTTCGCCGCAGCGATTTCATCAGCAGGCACTAACCCGCCAGCGTTCGTCTACGCAATATTCTTCATATACTTCATCGTCTTCAACGTCTTCGCTCTGAACATGTTCCTACAGTACAAGAGCGTTGGCAAGTGGAGAGACTACCTTTACGGCGAGAGAATGTATATTATACTGAGCCTGGTGGCTAAGACCATACTTGCATGGCTTGTGTTCATAGGAGTGTTCGCACCGTTTTAAAAAGTTATTTTAAAATAATCATTTATTTCTTTTAAGTCAACCATCGCGTGTTTCAACATTTTAAGGCAAAATACTAATTCCTGAAACAGGAGGTAGGCAAGGGGTTCGCGAATTGCTCTGCGTTAAAATACTTCCTGAAAGCGTTGAAAAATGCTTCAGCGTTGAGAAAGCGCTTCTGAAAAACATTGTAGAAGGGTTGAAGGAGGAGGTTGAAGGATACAACATCCTCGTCCTCGTTAACGATAAGCTCGTTGAAAACTACGACTTGGAAATCACTAGTGCCGATAGAATTATAGTAGTGAAGGAAAATATAGGGGGATAAGCGTATTATAACGGTAAGGGTGAGGCCTTTTTGAAGGTAACCGTGGTATTCCTGGGAAGAGCTAGCGAGCTATCCCAGAAGTCAATAATAACGGTTGAGCTACCTGAGAACGCAACACTCTACGACTTGTTGAAAAAGCTTGGTGAGGCAGTTAACCCGCGGATTTTCACCAAATTCCTCGAGGGCCAATACGTGTTCGTGACATACGTGAACGACACCCCCACTATCTCGCTCACAACCCCGTTGAAAGATGGTGACAGGGTTTCGCTTATAACCCCGGAAATGGGTGGTTGAGAAGCTTACTGCTCTAGGCACACCTGGCAGTCAAACTTCTTAATCTCTATTATTTCGAGACTGTTTGTTTTACCATTGAATAAGGCTATTTTATTAATCAATGGTTCCCCTATGCCTAAAACAATCTTAACAACTTCATTAACTTCCAGCAGTCCTATCAACCCGGGAATATGCCCCATCACTATTACAGGCTTCTTCTCCGCCTTCTCAACCCCTTTGAACAAACACCTTAAGCAGGGTGTTTTCCCTGGTATAATAGTTGTTAACTGCCCGTAGAACTCCCCAACGCCGGCGTGAACCAGGGGTTTTCCAAGCCTCCAGCAAGCCTTGTCCAGGACGAACCTTGTCTCCCAGTTATCCAGGGCGTCGACAACCACGTCGGCCTTGCTTACGTAATCATCTATTGTTTCCTCAGTGATTCTCGCGTGAACCGGTACTATGTCAACGTTAGGATTGAGTTTTCTCAGCTTATGGTATGCTGCAACTACTTTAGGCTTACCTAAGTCGTCAACAGTGTAGAGGATTTGCCTTTGAAGATTGCTCAACTCCACTAACCCTTCATCTATAACGATTACTCTGCCAACACCCATGGCAACCAGGTAGTAGAGAACAGAGGAGCCCAGTCCCCCGGCCCCGGCAACCAGGATGCTCGAGCCTTTAAGCCTAAGCTGCCCCTCAACCCCAATCAAAGGGATTTGCCTACTGTACCTTTCAAGCTCCTCAGCGCTAAGCACGCCTGCCCCCGCGCTCAACCCTACCCACCCGACTTAACCGTGAAGACTGTTACCGCATCCCCATCAACAACTTCGTCATCCTCGACGAGTATTTCACCATCTTTTAAAACAACGTACTCGGTAGGGTTCAGCCCTAGTTTTGCCAACAGGTCTTTAACCCTGATCCTGGATGCTTCAATAATCCTCGGCTCTTTTTCACCCGTCACAGTGACTTTAACAGGCATGAGCCACCATCCTCGAGAACTTAGTTATCCAGGCTTCTCGTAAAAAGGTATTCTACCATCGTGATAATCCCTTATGATAGCTCTCGCGGCCTCCTCTATCAAGGGCTCCCGCGTGGTCTTGTAAAACCATCCTCTTTTAACAGCATAGTGTTCAAGAATCCCCAGAGGATCCTGTGCTTCGATACCGTAGGTTTTAACGAATGCTTCCTTATCGTAGCCTAGTATCTTCTTTATGAGCTCGATCGCAGGGTTCACTGGGTCCGGGAGCTTCTCCGGCGGATACCCTCTTAAAACCCTCTCTAGATCCCCGCCCTCCACCGGTATTACACCGGGGGTGTCGATCATGTAGATGTCCTCGTCAATCCTGTAGAGCTGGAAGGTCCTAGTGTATCCTGGGCTCCCAGGGTAGGGGCTCGTAGGGGCTGAGTGGCGTCCTTTAAGGGCGTTGATTATTGAGGACTTCCCTACCTTGGGATAGCCTGCCACCGCGACCGTTGCCGGGAATTCTCTCGCCAAGTGCTTGATTGTTCGGCGAAGCCTTAGAGTACCCATGTGCCTGGCAGCGGCAATGTAGACTGCGTGGTAGCCCCTGGCTTTGAAAAACTCCTTCCACTCATCAGCAACATCCCTGGGAACCAGGTCGCTCTTGTTGAGAACGAGAAGCAGTTGCTTGCCGTGCCTAGCAGTCATTGCCTCAAGCCTTTTGCTGAAAGTCTCCAGCGGCGTCCTAGCATCCAGGACCATTAACACAATGTCTGCTTTAGAAACCATCCTCTCCAGCTCGCTCCACGAGGCTAGTTTAAAAACCGTCGCTATCACCCCCGTATTTCTCAAACCTTTCCAAGGCTTCCACAGGGATCTGCTCAAGCCAGTTGATCCTTAAGCCCGGCTCAAACCCGGCCTCCCCTCTTACCACCGCAAGGGCTTCACCAAGCACTACATCAATACTCTTCCCGGAAACATCCAGCTCGTAAATCTTATTCTCCCCGAAGGCTTCCAAGGCATTCACCGAGACCGTTCCAAGTATCTCAGCCATAACATTCTCATTAACCTTCTCCCTCCCCCACCCTCTATCCAGTAGCCTCTTCTCGAGCTCGAGAGGATTGAGCCTTAGAACAACAACCTTGTCCACGATGCCGGGGTCGATGATCTCTGGGTAGTGGGTATCTATGATGACGTAGCCATCCCTGTTCTCAACAATTCTTTTAATCCTTGAGGCAACGGCTTCCTCATCGATCACGTATGTTTTCCTTGAAGCATCATACTCCAGGATGAGCCCGTTATCGATGGCGAACCTTGACAGGTCAATAGCCTCCGTGCCTAAGACTCTTGCAAGCTCCCTGGCCAAGCTCGACTTGCCCGTTCCCGGCACGCCTGCTATAATAATGGCTTTCCCCATGGTTTAACACTTGAATAAGGAATTTGTAAAACCCTTATTTATCCTCCAGGAGCATCCCGGATACGTTTTTAATTCCCCTGTGCTATAACATGTTTATAGACTGCTGGTGAATGGTTTGACCCAGACAACGTTGAAGAGGCCTGGTGAGATATCTTACTCCTTGCCTAAGGTTAGGCAGGGGGAAGAGGTCTTATCCCTCACGTTAAGCGTGTGCCCATACTGCTACAGGGAGCTGGCAAGCATTATTGTTGAGAGAGAGGGAAAGGTTTACATTAGGAGGGTTTGCCCGGAGCACGGGGAGATAGAGGAGCTCTACTACGGTGATGTAGCCTTCTATAAGAAGGTGACAAGCTGGTATGAAGAAGGCCGCGGGGCACGCCACGTGTACACTCCTGTATCAACCCTCTGCCCCTTTAACTGCGGACTCTGCCCAATGCATAAGAACCACACCGCGTTGATAAACATGGTTATAACCAATAGGTGTAACCTAAGTTGCTGGTACTGCTTCTTCTACGCTGAAGCCGCCGGATACGTTTACGAGCCAAGCCTTGAACAGATAAGGGACATGGTGAGAAGCATTAAGAAGCAGGGGGTAACGGTTGCGATACAGCTAACGGGCGGAGAGCCCCTGCTAAGGGATGACCTAATAGACATTGTCAAGCTCCTGAGGGATGAAGGGGTTAAACACATCCAGTTGAACACCAACGGGATAAAATTCGCAGAGCTATATCTCGAGGATCCTGCTAAAGCAGTGGAGTACGCTAGGGCTCTCAGAAGCAACGGTGTCAACACAGTCTACCTCAGCTTCGACGGCGTGTCACCAGTGGTCAACTGGAAAAACCACTGGGAGGTACCATATATTTTCGAGACTTTCAGGAAGGCCGGGATGACCAGCGTCGTCCTGGTGCCCACTGTTATAAAGGGCGTGAACACTCACGAGCTGGGAGCTATACTAAAGTTCGCGGGGAGAAACATGGATGTTGTCAGAGCAGTGAACTTCCAGCCGGTAAGCCTTACAGGCTACATGAAGAAGCATGAAAGAGAGAAATACCGTATCACAATACCCGACGTTGTCAAGCTCGTGGAGGAGCAGACAAACGGGGAGATCCACTCCAACGCCTGGTTCCCGGTCAACGTTAGCGCAATATTCTCAAGGTTCGTGGAAGGCTTCAGCGGCGAGTTCAAGTTTGAGATGAGCAACCACCCGATATGTGGTGTTGGAACATACGTTTACGTTGAAAGAAGCAACGGCAACGTCAAGTTCACCCCTATAACGGACTTCGTCGATATTGAAGGACTCCTCGAGTACTTGAAGGATAAGTGGGAGGACCTGGTTACAGGCTCTAGCAGGTTGACAACAGGCCTACGCCTCCTCTACAGTATAAGAAAGTTTATCAACCAGGAGAAAGCTCCCGAGGGCTTCGACCTCTACAAGCTACTGTTTAACATTATTGTTAAAAGAAGCTATGAAGCCCTGGGAGAGCTACACTATAAGCTGTTGTTCATAGGGCAGATGCACTTCATGGACCTGTACAACTACGATATTCAAAGAGTTCAGAGGTGCAACATACACTACTCAGTACCTGATGGCAGGCTGATACCGTTCTGCGCGTTCAACATCTTTGACGACATCTACAGGGATAAGATACAGAGGGAGTACAGCATCCCGGCGGAGGAGTACTCGGCTAAGTACAGCCTGCCCAAGGGGTATTTGACGAGAAAGTATGTGAGAGATAGGAGAAGGCTTGAATCCTCAGAGCTCTACAAGATTACTTATGAAGGATTGCTGGAGAAAAAATAATGCTATAGGGTTTTAGAAGAGAAAAACCTACTTTTTAGCCTCCCCGGTCTCCACTGTATGCCTTGAGTAGAAGTCCTTGATCAGTCTCAATGCTAGAGGCGTGAAGTATGCTACAGCTATTAGGTTGGGGATAGCCATCAAGCCGTTAGCCATGTCTGAGAAGGTCCAGAATGTTTCAAAGTATGCTCCGTACACGGCGGCAGGTATAATGGGTATTATCCAAATTATTCTCCAGATAAACCTCATCGGTTTCTCAGGAAGCCTCAGCGTCCTAACCCAGAAGTAGGTCCAGTTAATCTCTCCATACCACTCCCACGACAGCAGTGTTGTGTAGGCGAACAATGCAAGGGCTACTCCGAGAATGATGGGGGCGTATGTACCGTACGCCCTGTAGAAGGTCTCCATGGCGAGAGCCGCACCGCTCAGGTCGGGTCTGTCGATGTATGTTCTCGCAACAATGTTTGCAATACCCGTGATCGAGCAGATAACAATCGTGTCCATAAACACCTCGAAGACGCCGTAGAAGGCGGCCCTGCCAGGATGGTCTACTGTCATGAAGGCGTAGGCGTTGGGAGCGCTTCCCATGCCTGCCTCGTTAGAGAACAACCCTCTCGCGAAACCGTACCTGATAGCGCTGTAGACAACCCATCCCGACAAGCCGCCTGCAGCGGCCTGTGGTGTGAAAGCGTATGTGAAGATCTCCGAGATGCCTGCGAGGAAGTTGCCGCCGAACTTTATCCAGACGCCGATTCCGAATATTATGTACCATGCCGCCATGAACGGGATCATGTAGTTAGCTACTTCTGCAATCCTCTTCAGACCGCCGATGACGACGAGGGCTGTGAAGAACATTATCAGTATGCCAACTATCAGCCTTAACTGGAAGATCTGCTCCTCGGTTTCAGCCCCGAATAGTTTACCAATGTACTCAGCTCCGAGCGCGACATTGTTAGCCTGAACCATGTTGCCAATGCCGAATGCCGCTATGAAAGTGAAGATTGAGAATAACACTGCGAGAGCCGGCCCAATCACCGGGACCAGCCTGATGTAGTATGGTGTGCCACCCTCAATCCTTCCCTCCGGGGTAACCCTCCTGGACCACACGCCCAGGGTTGCCTCAACACCCTTCAAACCCATTCCAAGTATTGCGCAGACCCACATCCAGAATAGGGCTCCAGCACCTCCAAGGTGTAGAGCGGTTGACACACCTGCGATGTTTCCGACACCGACGGTAGCGCCCATGACTGTGGCCCAGATGGCGAAAGGCTTAACCTCACCCCTGCCTCCTGTACCCTTATACAGCATTGTTTTAACCGCCGTGCCAAACTTTCTTATCTGGTAGAATCCTCCTAGTATTCCAACGGCTAGTCCTGTTCCAGCCAGGATGATTATGGCAGGTAGACCCCACACGAGGCCATCGATATAATCTATTAATTCGACGATATCCAAATCCTTCACCCACAAATACTAGTATTTTATCGTATAAAGTATAAATACTTTTACTGTATGAGTTATAGTTTCCCACGCTAGAGGGTTCTGTTAAGGTTTAAATATGAGTGGGGATAAACATATTATTATGGTGGTCTAATGGTTGAGTTTGAAGTAACTCCTCGGCAAAAGGACACGTCGATAATCGTGTGGATACTATCCCTTATAATCCTAGGAGGATTGATGCTGTCGCTAGGCTTTTCCACAAACATCAAGGACGTCGTGGGAGAGGACCCATACTTAGGCTACAGGTATGTTGCCCACTTAATCGTGGTTGCAGTAGTATTGATCATCGGAATAGTAGGCTGGTTGTCTGGCAGACGAACTGTTGAGAAAACCGGGATTTTCAAATTCGAGTAACCCTTTTCCTCAGCAGAGGAATTCTTTTTCCGGGTTCTCATAAAATCCCAAAGACGGTTTTGATCACAAGCAATATTAACCATTACACCCATAGTTATATTTTGTGATCTTATGAGCATAAACCCGTCCATTCCTACCAGTAAGAAAATAGATAAGAGCCTCCCCATCGTGGAGAAGTATAAAAAGTATATGTCGCAGAGCCAAGCATTCAAGTACTTCCCAATCGTAATCGCTAAAGCCAAGAACGCCAGGATATGGGATCTTGACGGGAACGAGTACATAGATTTCCTCGCAAGCGCGGCATCATACAACATCGGGCACTCCAACGATGCCGTGGTCAAAGCTGTTAAGCAACACTTGGACAAGTTCATCCATTACTGTCTCTACCTCTACCACGAGCCCGTGGCAGAGCTTTCAGAAATCCTTGTGAAGATTACACCAGGGGATTATGAGAAAAAGGTTGTAATAGGGTTGAGCGGCGGCGACGCCAACGACACAGCTTTGAAAGCTGCTCTCGCATACACTAGAAGGCCGAGGATAGCATCTTTCACATACTCATACCACGGAACCACTGCCCTAGACATTGCCGTCGGCGGCTCCTTCGACCCCGATCTAAGGAGCACCATACCCTTCCACAACGTATTCTTCCTAGAGTTCCCAGATACCTACAGGTGCGTTAACAACATCGAGGACCCGGTTCAGTGCGGTGAGGAGTATTTAAGCATGATCGACACCTTCTTCAAGAAGAAGTATGCTGGGGAATCCTTCGCGGCAATGATAATAGAGCCGGTTCAGGGCGATGGCGGCGTGCTAGTGCCTCCTGAAAACTTCATGAGAGGGGTTAGGAAGATAACCCAGGAATACGGGATGGTTTTAATAGATGATGAAGTCCAAACCGGGATGGGAAGAACTGGCAAACTCTTCGCAATAGAACACTTCAACATAACCCCCGATGTAATAGTGCTGGGTAAGGCGCTGGGCGGCGGGATGCCCGTGTCGGCAGTGGTTGGTAGAAGGGAGATAGTGGAGTCGGCTCCTCCGCAATCCTTTTTCGCAACATCAGCCGCGCATGCTTCATCCGTGGCTGGCGCGATAGCGGCTGTGAAGTATGTGTTGGAGAACAAGCTGGATGAGGTAGCGGCTGAGAAGGGAAGATATCTTGCGAAAAGGCTTGGGGAGCTGAAGGAGAAGTATGAAGTAGTCGGCGATGTAAGAGGCCTAGGCCTAATGCTCGGAGTTGACATAGTAAGGGATAAGAAGTCGAAGCAGCCTGATAGAACACTAGCGTTGAAAATAATATGGAGAGCGTGGGAGAAAGGATTGATAATGATGACCTACGGCAAATACGGCAACGTGCTAAGGATTGCTCCCCCGTTGACAATACCTTACGAGGACATGGACCGGGCTGTTAACATTATAGATGAATCGATAAAAGACGCCGTAGAGGGCAGGGTGCCCGACAACGTTGTAGACTACATGGCTGCCTGGAAGTAAAGGCTTTTTTAAAAAATAGTAGCCGGGCGGGGATTCGAACCCCGGTCACGGGGGCACTCCCCCTCGGCCCAAGGGACCAGAGCCCCGCATCCTTGGCCGCTAGACGACCCGGCTGTCAATTATGAAATAATCCTGTAGAGCTTTTTAATCTTTAAGTTTCGGTCAACGCGGGGAACACTTGGTTAGAGCGGTATGTTTTAAAAGCCTATTCGGATTAATCAATAATAGCCTGGGGGCCCGTAGCTCAGCATGGTAGAGCGGCGGGCTTTTAACCCGTAGGTCCCGGGTTCAAATCCCGGCGGGCCCGCATAACCCTATTTTTAAAATCACGCACGGTCAAGCCTGAACGGGCTTATCAACTCTCCAAACCTGTCCCTTGCACTGGTAAGCCGCTGCTTCTCCTCTCTCAAAATGCTGAAGAATAGCGGGGGGGTATCAGGTATTTCAGCATAAATCATCCATATCCTCTCAATCTTATCCAAGAGCTGCTTCACCCTGATCGTGAACAGCTTCTCGTAAAGACTCTCAGGGAACTCCTTGCCCAGCTCCTCGTTGAACAAGACCACGAGATCACTGTATATCGGTATGTAGCCTGTCGGTGTCTCCACAGCCTCGACCTCGCCGTGAACCCTTTTCTCCATCCACCGCAGCCAAACCCTCTTGTCAACCTTCTCAGTCAGGAACCTGCCATCCTCTCCTCTTAGGAAGTAGTTGACCCCGTAAACCCTGGGTGTTGATGAAAGCTCTTCTGCAAACCGGAAGTGAAGGTCTACGAAAGCACCCGGGGAGATCGACAGGAAATCCAGGATTGCGAACGGGTTAAACTCCCTCACCCCTGCTTGACCCAGCACTGCAGTAGTCCTCTCCGACTCCAGCGACGCTCCCTTAGTGACTATTCCATGGAACCAGTCAAGAGCTTCCTCAACCGGGACCCATGTGTCAGAATCCCTACCGCCGAAGATCATGCCTGAGACGGGAACGCCCATGGGGTCGTTAATCCTGGGGTCAACCCTGCTCAGGTAGAATATGCTTGTCGTAAACCTCGCGTTAGGGTGGGATGGCGGGATAAGGTTGCCGTTCTCATCCTTCTTGCCAGGCCACCACTTACCAGCGTAGTTCAACCCTGGCTTGGGATCGCCCTCCTTCCCGTTCCACCATATATCCCCGTCCTCGGTGAAGAGCACGTTAGCAAATATTACCTCACTATCCCCCGAGGTCAGTATCTTGTAAATCTCCGCATCGTCAACAGGGTTGACGCCGTCGATTATTCCAAACATTCCCACCTCAGGGTTGATAGCCTTTGCCACACCCTCAACATTCCTTATGATGGCTAGGTCATCGCCTACCACGAGATCGGCGATAAGCGCGGTTGAGGTTTTACCGCAACCAGCTGGAAAAGCCCCTGTGAAGTACGCTACCCTGTCGCCGCTACCCTTCATACCAATTATGAACATGTGCTCGCAGAGCCATCCTTCCTTGAATCCTTTGTAAACGCAGAGCCTGAGGGAGAGCTTCTTCAACCCCACAGTGTTGCCAGCGTACTGTGTGTTAACACTGTAGGTTATCATCTCCTCGGGGTCGATGTAGATCCTTCTCTTAGAGATGTTCTTGCTCCAGCCATTCTCATCCCTCTCACCCGAGCTGTGAAGAAACCTCATGTACTCGATCCTATCGCTACGCGTGAACTCGTCGTAGCAAACCCTGTACAGAATGTTCTCGCTGTGAGCCACGTAGGCTGAGTCCGTTACCTGCACGCCATAGAGCGTGAAGGGTGAGCCTCTTGGACCGAAACAGTAGAAGCCTATGAACATTTCCTTGCCCTTCATTATGTCGCGGTAAATCTCCCATACCTCCCTCCTCAACTCCTCGCGCCATCCGCTGTTAACAAGGGGTATTTCAACCCCTTTCTCAGTCATGATCTTCGTGTTACCCCTATCCCTTGCTAGATCCTTCACACCGTCGAAGTGGACGGTGTGGAGAGGGTTGTAGCTTGAAACATACTCCTCCCTGTTCTCAACAGCTCTTCTACGAATATAGCTCAAATCCTCCTCTGAACCCGTGTTGATGAAGATTGATGATGGCTTCAAATGCTCGGCCACCTGCCTGATCCACTCGATCAGGCCGCAATCCCTCACTCTCGCAAGCTTTTCAAGCTCCCGGCTACTCATGTATGGTTTCAAAGCATTCAACGTCTCCGTGCAAGAACCCTGCGCCCCCATGGAAGCAAGCACCTATTTTATAAAGAAATGGTTGACTCGTTATAAAAACAAGGCTGTGCCCGGAAGCCTCTTCCCTCTCAATGCGGTTTCAAGCATTTCCGGATACTTCTGATTCTGCGGAGAGGTTCGACAGCTGGCAGGGGTCCAACCCCTTACCTCATAACGGATCATCAACGCCCTTGTTCACAAATTCTGAAGCAGCCTGAGCCGTGAAATACTTGATGCAGCCATGTCAGCAATTCTCAGAGCTTCCGGAACAGGGCTGTAGATGCAGTTTCTCTTGTAGAGGTCGACAGCCTCGTCAAAGGAGATGCCTGCAGGGTAGATCTGCACAGGCTTCCAAGGTGTTTCAACAAAAGTCATTGATGAAGCTACCCTGCTGATAACTCTAAACCTTTCAGCCCAGTCGGGGAAATGCTTGGATAGGGCCTCCCTTATCTTCTCAAGGTTTAAAGGATGGTGTTGAACAACTATCACAGGCTTCCCGGTCTCAGCGTGAACAGCGTCAGGATCCACTACGTCGAAACCTGAGTAGGTGACGCCATCGAGGAACACCAGCTCCCCTGTCATGAGCTTAGACATTGCCGTGATAACCCGTTCCGAGTCCCTAGCATCCACGACTACGACTCCATACCCCATTCTTGTTAGAACACCGTTATCCAGCTCAACCCCGGCTATAACTGTGGTTCCTCTCCTCCCCTTGAAATCCAGGGGGAAGAAGCCGTCGTCGAAGCCTTCAACCCTCATCCTAAATCCTTCAATGCTTCCTCAATATTCTTGATAATGTCCGGCTTAACCTTTATCACCTTTGTAACCCCGTGCCTACCCCTGTTAACCACTTCCGCCAGGACAAGGCCCATCATGTCTAGTTGAGAAATGATCTCGCTAACCCTTCGCTGAGTGAGAGGCTCATACCCGAGGTCTCTAACCCTGTTCACGTAAGCAAGGTACACCTCCCCGGTGGTGGCTGAGCCCTTCTTCTTCACGATCTCCAGGATCTCTTTCAAAACAAGCTTCTGGTGGAGGGGTAGGAATGAAACCGTCTGGTAAACCCTCCCCTCCTCTATTTCAACAGATGCTTTCCTAACATGCTCCACTGTAACCTCCGCAGCACCCTCCCTCTCAGCTATCTCTCCTGCAACCCTCAGCAGGTCCAAGGCTCTCCTAGCGTCACCGTGCTCCCTAGCAGCTATTGCCGCGCAGAAGGAGATTACTCCATCGCTTATAGCCCCGGGGACGAACGCTTTCTCCGCCCTCTGCTTCAGGATAGTGTATAACTGCTCGGCATTGTAGGGTGGGAAAACCATTTCAACCTCTCCGAGGCTAGACCTAACCCTTGGATCCAGGTTTTCAACGAAATTAATATCGTTGGTTATCCCGATTAAAACCACTTTCGAGTTGGAGAGCTCCTCGTTTATCCTGACAAGCTTGTAGAGGAGGTCATCCCCCTCCCTTCTAACATAGTAGTCTATCTCGTCAAGAATCACCACGTGTAGGCCTCCCCAGTTCTCCAACGCGTTAACATACCTCCTGTACACCTCGCTCACCGCTAAACCAGTGTAGGGAACCATGAGGCCAAGCTGCCTCGCAATCTCAGCTATCACCCTGTAGGTCGTATCCACCTTCCTAGTGTTAACGTAAGCATCCTTCAGCTTTGTTCCAAGCGAGGCTGATTTCTCAACAATCTTCCTTACCACATACCTTGCAACAGCTGTTTTACCGGTACCGGTTAAACCATATATCAGCACGTTGCTCGGCCTAACCCCGCGGGCCACAACGATCAAGTGTTCCGCGAGCCTTTTAATCTCATTCTCCCTGTGGGGAAGGGTGTCCGGCACGTAGTCCGGCTGGAGAACCTCCCTATCCATGAAGATTTTCGAGGCAGCGCCTGTCCTCTTTATCAAATCATCTATTATCTCGCTCATGATCAATCACTGAAACAGGGGTGTTTCAACTCGACCAACAAATAATCCGTGAAGGTTTCGTTATAAAGCATTAACCTAATAAAGATTAAATCATAGTGTTTAAGGGGAAGAACAGGGATGTACGGCTTAGTGGTCAAGGATTCCTTGGAGATCGGCGAGGCTTCCATCAAGATTGAGCGTTTCGAAAACCATTTGAAGTACTGGCGAAGCATGAAAGGGGATGTTAAGGAAGTCCTTCTCGACAGGAACGCGGTGGTTGAGACCAGGCCTATCTACTCGCTTTTCCACCCCTCCTACGTGACAGGTTACATACTGTTTTCGTTTTCCAAACCGGTTGTCCTGAGCCCTAAATCCACCCTGAGAATCCAGCTGCAGCTACCTGTCGACCTAGCAATATACGCGTACAGCGGGGACTTCTACCAGTTGATCGACCTGATACCGTTGCATCCAAGCTACAAGTATGCTCTATATGGACCAGTAGTATCATCGGTTGAGGCCACGGGCTACATAGCCAGGCTTGTGAAAGGGGAACCGGTGGCTGACAACACGGCTGAGCCCTTGGAGAAGCATTGCTTGACAAGAGTGTTAATTGTGAATAAAACCCAGGATTTCGCCAGCGTCACGAAAATCCTGTTGGACGCTAAGCCCTTGAAAATATTCTATGTTCCAGGAACGTGGAAGTGCTACACGCAGGATATTAAAATGATTATAAACTCCGACGAGCATGCTTCAATCCTCTACGAGGAGAAGCCGTGCAAGGAGTGCGTCGAGCTCGAGGAGCCCGAGGAGTTTAAAGGATTATTGAGAGCCTTAAGCACTGAAATGCTGTGGGGGTATTAGCATGAGCACCGTCGACTCGATTCTAAGCATCCTGAGCAACCCCCAGCTCCTAAACATCACCGTCGCGCTCATCATACTCGGCATAGGATACTTCACAGCCCTGTTAATCCGTAGAACAGTCTTCAAGGTAGGGGCTCGACTCTACGCTAGAAACATTGCAAGCCTTGTCTCCAAAATTATCTACTATGTAATCCTCCTCATAGCTCTATCCACAGCTCTCGGATACTTAGGAGTGGAGCTAACAGGCTTGATAATAGCTGGAGGATTCGCGGGCATAATAGTCGGTGTAGCATTGCAACCCTTAATGGCAAGCTTCTTCGCCGGACTCTACGTTATGGCTGAAAGAGTGATCCAGCAGGGAGAGGTTGTTTCCATAGGCAACACCATGGGGGAGGTGGTCGAGGTCTCATTAATGTTCACCAAGATAAGAACGTTCGACGGAGTACTGGTCACCATGCCGAACAGCCAGCTCTTATCAAGCGTTATTCAAAACTACAGTAAAGCTGTTGCGAGAAGGCTTGAGTTCACTGTTTCAATAGCCTACAGCGAGGATGCTGAGAAAGCCTACAGGGTGATAAAGGAGACCGTGGACAGCCATCCCTACGTGCTGGCGGAACCGGCTCCCGATATTTTCGTGTCAAAACTCGGGGACAGCGGGGTGGTTATCACTGTCAGGGTATGGGTGCCCAGAACACTTGTATACCCTGTAACGAAAGACTTGCTATGGAAGATTAAGAAATCCCTTGACAATGCAGGTGTTTCAATACCGTTCCCGCAGCTGGATGTCTGGATAAAAACCCCTGTCACGCTCAAGAGGGAGGGGAGCGGTTAAACCTTATAAACCTGGTAAAAACTTATCTAACTCTAGACGGGCCGGTAGCTCAGCCTGGAAGAGCGCTCGGTTGGCATCCGAGAGGTCCCGGGTTCAACTCCCGGCCGGTCCACTTCTTTCCCATTTAAAATTTAAAAGACATATTTATAGGGAGTTAAAGCGATATTTTTAAAAATCCGTCTAAACTTGTTAAACCAAGGAGAGCATGATTAGCTCGCCCTGTTTAAGGTGCTTATCATGAAGAAGAGAATTAATATTCTGGAACACGAGCTAGTGCCAAAGCATGAAGTTCTCGACCCTAAGGAAGCCGCTGAGGTTTTGAAAAGGCTTGGACTCCATCCTTGGCAACTCCCCTGGATCTCCATCGACGACCCCGTTGTCAAGGCGATCGGTGCTAAGCCGGGGGATATCATAAGGATATATAGGAAGAGCCCTACCGCTGGGACTTCAATAGCATACAGGTATGTAGTCGTTGATGTTACCAAGAAGACGGAGGCTTGAGGCCCATGGCAGCCCAGTTAACAGTTGAAGATCTATGGCTCGTTATGAAGAAGTATTTCGAGGAGAAAGGGCTTGTAAGACAGCACCTTGACAGTTACGACAGGTTTATCCGCGAGCTCCTGCCGGAGATGTTGAAGGAGTTTAAGGAAATCCCTATCACCGAGGACGTGAAGATCACTATTGTCGACTACCGCATTGAGGAGCCGAAGTGGATAACTCTTGAAGGGATACCTGAGGAGAAGACGCCGATGGAGTGTAGGCTGAGAAACCTCACTTACGCTGCTCCCGTAATGGTTAGGATAAAGTATGTTGATGAAACCGGGAGGTCTAAGGAGCAGGAGTTAAAGCTGATGGATCTACCGGTGATGTTGAAATCCAGTATCGACCCGTTGAGCAAGATGACTCCTGAGGAGTTAACATCTATCGGGGAGGACCCGAAGGATCCCGGCGGCTACTTCATAATAAACGGTAGCGAGAAGGTGCTGGTTGCTCAGGAAGACCTGGCGAGCAACAACATTATCACGGACGTGGCGCCGGAGGGGTCGTCCTACACTCATTTAGCTAAGATAATAAGTGTTTCAAAAGGCAAGAGATCCCAGCTCGTCATAGAGCGGAGGAAGGATGGAACATTCTACGCTAACTTCCAGGGGCATAAAATACCCGTGATCGTGTTGATGAAGGCTCTGGGGCTGGTTGGAGAGGATGAAATCCTCTACGCTGTCAGCCTCAACTCAGATATTCAGCTACACCTGTTCCCCTCGATACAGGAGGTTTCGAAGATCTTTCCGAGAGAGCCTATCCCCGAGGGACTCTCCCCCGAGGAGGAGGAGCGAGTACTAAGGGAGATAAAGGAGAAGGAGATTGAGGAAGCTTTAGACTACATAGGCTCAAGAATAGCGATAGGCAGGCCTAGGGAGGAGAGAATAAGGAGAGCGCAGAGAGCACTGGATGAAAACCTCCTCCCGCACATAGGGACTGATCCAAGCCCTGAGACAAGGATTAAGAAGGCTGTTTTCATCGGGCAGATGATTTCTAGAATAATCGAGCTCCACCTAGGGTTCAGGGAGCCGGATGACAAGGACCATTACAGGAATAAGAGGCTTAAGCTGGCTGGAGACCTCCTCTCCGTCCTCCTAAGAACTGCACTACTGGCTTTCACCCGGGATTTGAAAGAAAGCGCTGAGAAGTACCTGGCGAAGAACAGGAGACTAGATCTCAAAATGGTTATAAAACCCAGCGTGATAACCGATAGGATTCTCCACGCAATGGCAACTGGGAACTGGCCCGGCGGTAAAACAGGCGTCAGCCAGCTACTTGACAGGACCAACATGCTCAGCACTCTAAGCCATTTAAGAAGGGTTGTGTCACCGCTTTCGAGAGGTCAACCCCACTTCGAGGCCAGAGAGCTCCACGGGACTCAATGGGGCAGGATGTGCCCGTTTGAAACACCTGAAGGAGCTAACATCGGTCTCGTTAAAAACCTTGCTTTAATGGTTAACGTCAGCGTGGGTATCCCCGAGTCAGAGGTAGAGCCCATACTCTACAAGCACCAGGTTAAGCCTTTGATAACGATAACCGACAAGGCAACCGGTAAGACAGTGAAGGGTATACTGGACGAGGTGAAGGAAGCTGTTAGAAAATACGGCGAACTACCCAGCGAGTACGGAGGCTGGAGCAAGGTATACCTTAACGGGAGGTTGATCGGCTACCATCCAAACGGGGAGGAGCTTGTCAAAGAGCTAAGGAAGATGAGGAGACAGGGCAAGCTCAGCACCGAGGTTAACATAGCCCATATTAAAACAGAGTATCTCGACGAAGTCTATGTGAACACAGACCCGGGCAGGATTAGGAGGCCCCTGCTGGTTGTTGAGAAGGGAGAGGTTAAACTCACACGCACCCACCTGGAGAAGCTTAGAAAGGGTGAGATAAGCTTCGAAGACCTTGTGAACAAGGGGATTATAGAGTACCTGGATCCTGACGAGGAGGAGAACGCTTACATCGCTCTCTCAATCGACAATATCACGCCGGAGCACACGCATGTCGAGATCTGGATACCGGCTATACTCGGCATAACAGCATCGATAATCCCCTATCCCGAGCACAACCAGAGCCCGAGAAACATGTACCAGGCTGCGATGGCTAAGCAGAGCCTGGGACTCTACTCCGCGAACTTCCAGAAGAGAATGGATACAAGGGGACACTTCCTCCACTACCCGCAGAAACCGCTTGTGCAGACTCGCTCGATGGAGGTTATAGGGTATAATGAGCGCCCCGCAGGGCAGAACATGGTAGTAGCAGTGTTAACGTTCACAGGGTACAATATTGAGGACGCGCTCATCATGAACAAGAGCAGTGCTGACAGGGGGCTTGCGAGAAGCACGTTCTTCAGGCTCTACTCAACGGTTGAATACAAGTACATGGGTGGTCAGCAGGACGAGATAGTTATACCTCCAACCAACATTAGAGGATACAGAGGGCTAAGGGCATATGAGAAGCTGGAGGAGGATGGTATCGTAGCCCCTGAGACCCAGGTCGCAGGCGGCGATGTCCTCGTAGGGAAGATAAGTCCTCCAAGATTCCTTGGAGCCCAGGAGTACATGCTTGGAGCCGGGCTGACGAAGCAGGATACCAGCGTGGTCATGAGGCATGAGGAGAAAGGCGTTGTCGACACCGTCCTCATAACAACCGATAGTGAGGGAAACAAGCTTGTCAAAGTACGCGTGAGAGATCTAAGGATTCCCGAGCTTGGGGACAAGTTTGCTTCGAGACATGGTCAGAAAGGAGTGCTGGGACTACTGGTTCCACAGTACGACATGCCTTTCACAGAGGAAGGAGTTGTCCCAGACCTCGTCATAAACCCGCACGCCTTCCCAAGCCGTATGACAGTTGGCCAGTTGATTGAAAGCATAGCCGGGAAAGTCGCTGCCCTGGAGGGGAGGGTTGTAGACGCTACACCATTCCATAAAACCCCTGTTAAAGAGCTTGAAATAGTGTTGAAGAGGCACCGCTACCTACCCACGGGAGAGGAGGTAATGTATGATGGTAGGACTGGCGAGATGATTGAATCCCCGGTGTTCATCGGCATAGTCTACTATCAGAAGCTTCACCACATGGTCAGCGACAAAGTCCATGCCAGGGCAAGAGGCCCTGTTCAAATACTAACCAGGCAACCAACCGAGGGCCGCTCAAGAGCCGGCGGGCTGAGATGGGGTGAGATGGAGGTTGACTGCCTAGTAGGACACGGTACCTCCCTGCTTCTAAGAGAAACTATCCTCGACAGGAGCGACATAACCAGGGTCTACGTCTGCGAGATCTGTGGGCATATTGGATGGTATGATAGGAACAAGGGTAAATACCTGTGTCCAATACATAAGGAGAAGGGTTCTCTGAAACCTGTTGAAATATCCTACGCGTTCAAACTCCTGCTCCAGGAGCTGATGAGCTTCGGGGTTAAGCCGAGGCTTGTTGTCAAGGACGTGAGGAAGGAGGTGTGATGGAATGGTTAACAGGGTTTCAGAGATAAGGTTCGGCCTCCTCTCACCGGAGGAGATTAGGAAGCTGAGTGTTACACAGATCATAACCTCAGACGTTTACGATAACGATGGAGCCCCCATAGACGGGGGAGTAATGGATAAGAGGCTTGGAGCCATTGAGCCAGGGGAGACATGCCCGGTTTGCGGAAACACCAGGGACTCGTGCCCCGGGCACTTCGGACACATAGAGCTTACGAAACCCGTTATCCACGCGGGATTCGCTAAGCACATATTAATGTATTTGAAAGCGACCTGCAGGGAATGCGGCAGGATTAAAATACCTGAGAATGAGAGGCAGGAATACCTGGCATTGATGAGGGAGCTTGAAGAGCTCAACCTGATCTACCTGCTTAAACGATTCTACGAGTATGTTAAGAGGAAGGCAAGCGTTGCGGTGAAGTGCCCTCATTGCGGGGCGAAACAGTACAGGTACAAGCTGGATAAGCCGCACTCCTTCTACGAGCAGAAGGAGACAGGGCTGGAGAAGCTGTGGCCCACGGACATCAGGGTGAGGCTGGAGAAGATTCCGGATGAGGATGTAAGGCTTCTAGGCGGGAACCCTGAGGAGGCGAGGCCTGAGTGGATGGTTCTAACAGTCTTGCCGGTGCCTCCGCGAACAGTGCGTCCTTCAGTACTGCTGGAAACAGGTATTAGGAGCGAGGACGACCTGACACACAAGCTTGTCGACATTATAAGGGTTAACACGAGGTTGAAGGAGCATGTGGAGAGCGGGGCGCCGAGCGCGATAGTGGAGGATGAATGGGAGCTTCTACAATACCATATCACAACATACTTCGACAACGAAGCCCCAGGCATACCTGTGGCGAAGCACAGAAGCGGTAAGACCTTGAAAGGCATTGCCCAGAGGTTGAAGGGCAAGGAGGGCAGGTTCCGTGGAAACCTAAGAGGCAAAAGGGTTGACTTCTCCGCTAGAACCGTGGTCAGCCCAGACCCCAACCTAAGCATTAACGAGGTAGGAGTCCCAGAGGTTGTGGCGAAGATATTGACAATACCTGAGAGGGTTACACCATGGAATATTGAGGAGATGCGAAAGCTGGTTTTAAACGGGCCTGATAAGTGGCCTGGCGCAAACTACGTTGTAAGGCCGGATGGCAGGAAGATAAGCCTGAAATACGTTGACAGGAAAGCCGCCGCGGAATCCCTCGCCCCGGGATACATTGTTGAGAGACACCTGCTTGACGGAGACATAGTATTGTTCAACAGGCAGCCATCGTTGCACAGGATATCGGTGATGGCGCACGTGGTAAGGGTTCTCCCGTATAAGACGTTGAGGCTGAACGTTCTCGTATGCCCACCCTACAACGCTGACTTCGACGGGGACGAGATGAACCTTCACGTCCCGCAGAGCGAGGAGGCAAGGGCTGAGGCAAGGCTTCTAATGCTTGTTGAGAAGCACATTCTGACACCCAGGTACGGCGGCCCGATAATAGGAGGTCTCCAAGACTATATCAGCGGTGCCTTCGTCTTAACGAGCAAGTCAACAATCCTGAGAAAGGAGGAGGTTGCCGAGCTACTTGGGGTTGCAGGCTATTACGAGGCAATACCGGAGCCGGCGATTCTGAAGCCGAAGGAGTACTGGACCGGGAAGCAACTGGTCTCGGTCTTCCTGCCTAAAGACTTAAACTATAAGAGGAACTCCAAGCTAGCCGGGGCTTCAGCCCTAAGATGTGTTGACGAGGACTGCCCGCACGACAGCATCGTGATCATTAAGAAAGGCGTTCTCCTTGAAGGTGTGCTGGACAAGGCAAGCATTGGAAGGGAGGAGCCTGAAAGCCTTGTCCACTGGTTGATAAAAGAGTACGGTGAAGACATAGGGAGGTTGTTCAAGGATAAAGTATACAAGATGTTCCTACGAGCCAGTGAGAAATACGGGCTCACCATGGGTTACTCACACCTATCCCTGCCGGAGCCTGCTAGGGAGAGGATAAGGCAGATCATCCTGGAGAAGAAGAGCCGTGTGGAGGAGTTGATAAAGGTTTACCAGCAGGGTAAGCTCACCCCGAGGCCTGGTAAAACACCGGAGGAGACTTTGGAGGATGAAATAGTGGACTTGCTGTCGAAGAGGTTGCTTGACGATGTCGCAGACACTATAACACCATACTTCACGCTCACAAACCCCGTGGTCATCATGGCTAGGACCGGCGCGAGAGGCAACCCTGTCAACCTCACGCAGATGGCTGCCCTGCTAGGCCAGCAAACAGTAAGGGGTAAGAGGCTTTCAAGAGGCTACCTGTACAGGTCGCTACCACACTTCAAGCCGAAAGATATAGGGCCTGAGGCAAGAGGCTTCATAGCCAACGGGTTTGTCAACGGGCTTGAAGCCCTTGAAATGTTCTTCCACGCTGCTGCTGGGAGAGAAGGCTTGATAGACACAGCTGTCAGGACAAGCCAGTCAGGGTACATGCAGAGGAGGCTGATAAACGCGTTGCAGGACCTGAGGGTAGAGTATGATGGGACGGTGAGAGCTACTTCTGGAGAGCTTGTCCAACTAGTATATGGTGAAGACGGCGTCGACCCGATGAGAAGCGATCACGGGAAAGCAGTGAATGTTAACAGGGTGATTGAGAAGGTAGTGGGGTGGAAGCTGTGAGCTCCTTAAAAGCCCTTTCCAAGAGCGAGATCGAGAAAATACTGAAGGAGAAGCTTGAAGGATACGTGAGCCCCCAGGTGTACAACGAGGTTAGAGACAAGCTCATCGAGTTGACGAATAAGACAGAGCTCTACGAGAACGAGGTTGAGGCAATAATATCCGAGGTGATTAGAAGGTACAGGTCCTCCATGATTGAGCCAGGCGAGGCTGTTGGCACAGTCGCTGCTCAGAGCCTTGGAGAACCCTCAACCCAGATGACCCTCAGAGTCTTCCACTACGCTGGTCTCAGAGAGTACAACGTCACACTGGGACTCCCCAGGCTTATAGAGATCGTTGATGCTAGGAAGAAGCCTGAAACACCTATTACGGAGATATACCTGGACGATGACCACAAGTATGATGAGGAGAAGGCTAAGGAGATAGCTAGAACCATTGAGACAACGCTTCTAGAAAACATTGCTAAGGGAGTAAGCATAGAGCTCACGGAAATGAACATTGAGCTCGACCAGGAGATGCTGTCGGATAAGGGAATAGCTGTTGAGACAGTGGTTGAAACCTTGAAGTCGTTAAATATTGGAGAGGTTGAGTGGAGCGAGGACAACCCGCTCGTGATCAGGATATTGTTCGAGGAAGAGGTTGACTACGTTAAAGCGGAGAAGATAAGGCAGAAGGTCCTGTCAACCAAGCTGAAGGGTGTTAAAGGAATTAAGAAGGTTATCATCCAGAAAAGAGGGAACGAGTACGTGTTAATAGCTGAGGGAAGCAATCTCGAAGAGCTCATGAAAATCCCAGGGATAGACCATAAGAGGCTGTACACCAACAACGTGTTCGAGATTGAACGGGTGCTCGGGATTGAGGCAGCTAGGGCTGCAATCATCAGGGAGATTAAGAACGTCCTGGATGATCAAGGCTTAGACGTTGACACCAGGCACATAATACTGCTAGCCGACATCATGACTTGGACAGGGCATATAAGGCAGGTTGGTAGAATGGGTGTAGCCGGCGAGAAGCAGAGCGTCTTGGCGAGGGCAACCTTCGAGATGACTGTTCAGAAGCTCCTGGAGGCTGCCGCAATGGGTGAGTCGGACAGGCTGTACGGCATTACCGAAAATATTATAATGGGGCAAGTCATTCCTGTAGGAACAGGAATGGTTCAGATTTATATGTTCCCAACATTGATAAAACCAGAAGCCAGTGAGGAGAAAGAGGGGAGCGAGCAATGAGCACTGCCACTGTGGAGCTGGTTAAGGCTATTCAAACCCTGAGTAAAACCGGCCAGTTCAAGATCGGTTTCAACCAGTCAAAGAAGCTCGTCATGCTGGGAAAGGCCAAGGCCGCTGTCATCGCGGCCAACGCACCACCGCATGTTAAGAGAGACCTGAAATACTACGCGAAGCTGAGCAACATACCTGTTATAGAGTTCCCTGGAACAAACTTCGAGCTGGGGGCTTTGATCGGTAAACCCTTCGGCGTCTCAACAATGGTGATCATCGACCCTGGCCAGTCAAACATCCTGGACCTAGCCAAGGAGGTATCGGGTAATGAGTAAGGAAAGGAGTCAAGTGAAGATAACTCCTGACGAGTTTAGGTACATGGCACTGCTACACGAGATCACGGGCGCCACCGTCAGAGACTGCATCATGGATGAGTCTGAGAACAGGGTCATATTCCTGGTTAACCCCGAGGATATTGGAAAAGCCGTAGGCCCCAAAGGCTTCTTCGTTCAAAAACTCAGGAAGATCTTGAACAAGAACATAGAAATAGTCGGCTACAGCGACAACCTTGAGGAGCAGGTTAAGTACGCGCTTGCTCCTGCAAGGATAAAGGAGATCAAGGTGACCTCTAAACCAGGCGGGGAGAAAGTAGTCTACGTGGCGGTGGATCCATCGGACAAGGGCCTCGCCATCGGTAAGAACGGCAGGAACGTTCAAAAAGCAAAGATTATTTTAAAGAGACACTTCAACATCGACTCTCTCATTATAGCATAAAATTTAAGAATACTTGAAACTATTTGAGTCTAGAAGAAGAGTTAAGGGATTAAACCATGCCGGGCAAGAAAGCACCATACGGGATGTACGCGGCAAGGAAGCTGAAGAGGAAGCGTCTCAAGTTTAGGTGGAGCCAGAGGGATTTCAAGCTCAGGATGCTTAAGCAGCAAGGCAAGATAAGGGACCCGCTTGAAGGAGCGCCAATGGCTAGGGGAATAGTTCTTGAAAAGGTTGGAGTAGAATCCCGTAAGCCAAACTCAGCCCTGAGAAAATGTGTCCGCGTCCAGCTTGTGAAAAACGGCAAGGTGGTTACAGCATTCGTCCCGTGGGACGGTGGAGTCAACTATATTGACGAGCACGATGAAGTAGTTATTGAAGGTATTGGAGGCCCGATGGGAGGGTCTCTAGGAGATATTCCCGGAGTGAAGTATAAGGTAGTAATGGTTAACGGGGTATCTTTGAAAGCTCTCTGGCTGGGTAAGAAGCAGAAGCCTGTTAGGTAGGTTTAAGCTTTTAACTTGTTGAAGCCGTAAAGCTACTTTTCAAAATCCTCTTCTCTATCCTCAAGCTTTGAGAGCTCCTCGAAAATCTTGTAAAGCCTCTCCTGCTCATCCACGAGCTCCTCGCTAACGTAGACGGGTTTACCCGCAATTATTGCAAGATAGATAGCGTGGCTAGGGATCATCTTCCTCCTTGTTGAAAACTTTCCGTTAACAAACTCCACTGTCGCGCTGTAAACCCCCTTGTCAGGGTTGAAGCTGTCTATTACAACGTGTTTAAGATTCCTACTCAACGCGGCTATAAACTCGGGAACGCTCTCGATCACATCGGTGATCATGGATCGCTCCTCGTCCAAACCCTCCTCTTCAAGGTTCCTCCTTATTGAGACGAAGATGTCGTAGGAGACGTTTTCAAGGTAAAACCTCCTCCCATCCTCGAGGTGAAGGATTAAGCGTGGACTAACCTCTCCGCCGGCGAAAAGACTCGTCGATATCTTTTCGACCAACAGGTAAGACGGCTTCAACGGCTATGCCTCCTGGAAAACCTGATTAATAAATGGTCTAATAAAGCATCATCAGGGTCTGAGACTAGTGGGGAATGCGTGAATCTGCAATAATTTTAAAAAGCCTGTTAAACTGTTTATGGTTATACAGGTGTTTACATTGGCTAGTGAAGGACACGTTGTGAAGTTGAGCGAGGTCAAGCTTTTCGGCAAGTGGACCTATGATAACATTGAGGTAAGGGATCCCAGCCTGAAGAAGTACATATGCCTTAAACCCTACATCCTTCCACACACAAGCGGGAGGCATGAGCACAGGAGGTTTGGGAAAGCCGAGGTGCCAATAGTTGAAAGGTTGATTAACAAGCTTATGCGTCCAGGAGAAAACATGGGTAAGAAGCACCTCGCCTACAATATTGTTAAAAAAGCCTTCGAGCTCATCTATTTGAAAACCGGTCAGAACCCGTTGCAGGTACTGGTCCGCGCAATCGAGAATGCAGCCCCGAGAGAGGAGACAACCAGGATCATGTACGGCGGTATCTCATACCATGTCTCAGTAGACATTTCCCCTATGAGGAGGATTGACCTAGCCCTTAGACATTTAACTGATGGTGCAAGGGAGAAAGCCTTCGACAACCCGATCACTATTGAGGAAGCCCTGGCAGAGGAGATAATAGCTGCTTCAAACAACGACCCAAAGAGCTACGCGATCCAGAAGAAGGAAGAGATTGAGAGAATAGCTTTAAGCAGCAGGTAGCGTTTCCCGCCCTCTTTTCAATCCCCGGGATCCCTTCTCACAAGGCTTCAAACCACTTTTCAATGAAGCACTGTATATTACAAAGCCTTAACCCCGTCCACTAGTAGGTTCCCAGGGAGGGCGCGTTGGTTGTAAAAAGATTTTAAAAAGACTTACTCAATTTATTAAACTCAATGAACATGATAAAGATAGCAGGTGAGTGCGAATGAGCTCTGTGCCGCAAAAACCACATTTGAACCTGGTGATCATAGGACACGTCGACCATGGAAAAAGCACCATGGTTGGACACATACTCTACCGTTTAGGGTACTTCGACCAGAAAACCATTCAGATGATCGAGGAAGAATCGAAGAAGATGGGTAAGGAAAGCTTCAAGTTCGCATGGCTCCTTGACAGGATGAAGGAGGAGCGTGAGCGTGGAGTAACGATATCGCTATCATACATGAAGTTCGAGACCAAGAAGTACTTCTTCACCATTATCGATGCTCCCGGACACAGGGACTTCGTTAAAAACATGATTACCGGTGCAAGCCAGGCTGACGCTGCCATACTAGTTGTGAGTGCTAGGAAGGGTGAGTTCGAGGCTGGTATGAGCCCTGAGGGCCAGACCCGTGAGCACGCCCTGCTCGCGAGAACAATGGGTATCAACCAGCTGATCGTTGCCATCAACAAGATGGATGCTGCCGAGCCTCCATACAGCGAGAAAAGGTACCAGGAGGTTAAGGAGATCCTGGGCAAGTTCTTGAAGAGCCTTGGCTACAATATTGAGAAGATACCGTTCATACCTGTCTCAGCATGGACTGGTGAAAACCTGATTGAGAGAAGCCCCAACATGCCATGGTATACTGGGCCAGTGCTTGTAGAAGCATTAGACATGCTGGAGGTTCCGAGCAAGCCTGTTGACAAGCCCTTGAGAATACCCATTCAGGATGTTTACGCTATCTCCGGTGTTGGAACAGTCCCGGTTGGAAGGGTTGAAACAGGGATACTGAAGGTTGGCGACAAGCTAATATTCAACCCGCCGGGCGTGATCGGAGAGGTAAGAAGCATTGAAACACACCACACGAAGATCGAGAAGGCTGAGCCAGGCGACAACATCGGCTTCAACGTGAGAGGCGTTGAGCGCAAGGATATTAAGAGAGGAGATGTGGCAGGGCATCCGACGAACCCGCCAACAGTGTCAGACGAGTTCACAGCCCGCATCTTCGTAATGTGGCATCCGACAGCAATAACCGTTGGCTACACACCAGTGGTCCACGTCCACACCGCTAGCGTGGCGTGCAGGATCACGGAGATAGTTGCCAAGCTCGACCCGAGAACCGGTAAGGAGGTTGAGAAGAACCCGCAGTTCCTGAAGCAGGGTGACGCCGCCATCGTGAAGTTCAAGCCGATAAAGCCTCTGGTGATAGAGAAGTATTCAGACTTCCCGGCGCTGGGAAGATTCGCGATGCGTGACATGGGCAAGACCATAGGTATCGGCCAGGTATTAGATGTTAAGGTTTTAGAGCAGCAGAAGAAGTAAAGGTTTTTTTAAACCCCTAAAACGCTTATGTTTTTAAGCAGGTTGCTTAAAAGGATGGTGCTTATGTCGACGGTGAGAATGGTTAAGATAAAGATTTGGAGCACGAACATAGATGTGCTCGAGGATTTCATAGGGAAGATAACCGATATTGTTAAGAAGACAGGAGTTGGCATGAAGGGGCCTATACCCCTCCCAACGAAGAAGTTGAAGATAAGGACTTTGAAACTACCCCATGGCGAGGGGAAGAAGAAGTATGAGAAATGGGAGATGAGGATTCACAAGAGACTACTCTACATTGCTGAAGACGAGAGAGTCATGAAGCAACTAATACGTATCCGTGTGCCACCGGAGATCTGGATGGAGATAGAGCTTTAGTTTTTAAACAAGGCATAGGTCAAGCATTCCTAGTCTTTTAACACCACCATCCCGGAGCTATCTTTAAAGCTCCTTGTTGCCTAATATTTTTAACAGTGCCGGGGTGCCCGAGCGGTCTAAGGGGCTGGCCTGGAGAATAATCCCCCGGTCAGCCAGTGCCCCTAATGGGGCGCGCGGGTTCGAATCCCGCCCCCGGCGCTCCATGACAGGTTATTCTAAGAGGGATCGTTAAGGCGTGATGGGTAAGTTTTAAAATATGATATAAGCTTAAAAACAGATTACTACATGGTTAGTTAAAGGATACTGCTTACTATGCGGTGGGAGAAGTGAGCGTTCAGCAATCTTTCAGGCAGATCATACGCGTGCTGGAGACAGATATAGACGGGTCTCTCCCGTTGATATACGGGCTAGCGGAGGTTAAGGGGTTGGGGTATACTTTCTCTCTCGCGATTACCCGCATACTTGGATTAGACCCTAACACCAGGATCGGCTACCTCTCAGACGAGGATGTGAAGAAGATTGAAGCACTTGTGAAAAACCCGAGCTCCTACGGGCTCCCCTCATGGATGTTTAACAGGAGGAAGGATTACGCCACCGGTAAAGACCTCCACCTAGTAGGTGCTGAGCTCATTTACTTCGTGAAAGAAGATATTGAGAGGGAGAAGAGGGTGAAGAGCTGGCGCGGAGTAAGGCACGCTCTCGGCTTGAAAGTGCGCGGGCAGAGGACAAGGACGACCGGTAGGCTTGGAGTAACTGTTGGAGTAAGAAAGAAGAGGCAGGGTCCGCAGCAGCAACAACAGTCTAAACAAGGGTGATGTGAATGGGTGATCCAAAGAAGCCTAGGAAGAAGTGGAGTGGTCCAAGACATCCTTGGAGAAAGGATATTTTAATGTACGAGACCAAGCTCCTTGGACAGTACGGCTTGAGAAACAAGAAGGAGTTGTGGAGGGCTTCGTCAATAATACGCTACTTCAGGCACAGGGCCCGCTCACTCCTCGGCGAGCCTGCTGAAGTCCGAGAAGTAGAGGGGAAGATCCTAATAAGCAAGCTGGTTAAACTAGGCTTGCTCAAGGAGGGCGCGAGACTGGAGGATGCTTTGAACCTTAAGGTTGAAGACCTTCTCGAGAGAAGGCTTCAAACAATTGTTTACAAGAAGGGGTTGGCTAACACTATCTACCAGGCGAGGCAGCTCATAGTTCACGGCCACATAGCTGTCGCTGGGAGAAGGGTTACATCACCAGGGTACATTGTCTCCGTTGAGGAAGAACCCCTCATAGACTACGCTCCATTCAGCCCGTTTAAGGAGAAGCCTATTCAGCAGGTTCAGCAGGGTGGTGCTTGATGGCGTTCTCAGCTAGAGAGCTTAAATGGGGAGTAGCACACATTTACAGCAGCTTGAACAATACTATAATACACATCACGGATTTAAGCGGGGCTGAAACCGTTAGCAGGTTCAGCGGCGGAATGGTTGTTAAAGCTGACAGGGAGAAGCCAAGCCCGTACGCGGCAATGATAGCTGCTTCTAAAGCAGCATATGAAGCAATGGATAAAGGAGTAACCGCTATACACATAAAGGTGAGGGCTCCCGGAGGACACGGATCCAAAACCCCTGGCCCCGGGGCGCAGGCAGCCATCAGGGCCTTGGCTAGAGCAGGGTTCATAATAGGCAGGATCGAGGATGTGACACCGATACCTCACGACACCACGAGGCGTCCAGGCGGCAGGAGAGGAAGGAGGGTCTAATCCACAGGTGTGTCCGGCTTGAAGATAGAGGTTTTGGAGCAGAAACCACTGTTCATTAAGCTAAGGATCAAGGGGGTCAGCCTCCACCTTTTAAACTCTATTAGGAGAGTGATAGTATCCGAAGTACCCACAATGGCTGTTGACTACGTAGCTTTCATGGAGAACTCCTCAGTCTTCTACGACGAATACCTTGCCCACAGGCTGGGATTAATCCCGCTGACAAGCAACGAGGCATTGTGGAAGTATAAGAGCCCCGAGGAGTGCAGGGAGGCTGGTGAGAAAGGATTGTTCTCGGAAGACTGCTTTGTCCGCCTAAGCCTTGAAGGAGAGGGAGGGGATGAGCCAGTAACACTCTACAGCGACTTCCTGGTGTCAAGCGACCCTGACGTGAAGCCTAGCTTCGGGAAGATCCCGATAGTGAAGCTGATAAAGCCTCAGAAAGTTAAGCTCGAAGCATACGCTAGGCTTGGAAGAGGTAAGGAGCATATTAAGTGGAGCCCTGTCTCGGTAGCAGCGCACAAGTATGTTCCAAAAATACTTGTGAACCAGAGGCTGTGCAGAGGAGAGGACTGCCTTAAATGTGTTGAAGCCTGCCCTAAAGAGGTTCTCGCCTTCGAATCCGGGGAGATAAAGGTTAGGAGCGGCAAGCTACTGGACTGCACCATGTGCAAGATTTGTGAAAACATATGTCCCTCAGGAGCTATCAAGGTAAGCCATGAGGAGGACGAGTTCATACTAACCCTTGAGTTAACAGGTGCTTTATCAGCTAGAAATGTTTTATTAGAGTCTGTTAGAATACTTGAGAAAAAGCTTGACGACTTCGTTGAAACGCTGAGGGAGAAGGGTGTTTAAGCATGATGGAGTTGAAGAAGACAAGCATAGTCTTGAGGAAAACGATTAGGGAGCTTGAAAAAGCCTCTAAAATCCATGACGCCCCGATATGGGCGAGGGTAGCTGAGGAGTTGGCGAAGCCCACTAGGAGGCGTCGAGCAGTAAACCTGAGCCGTTTAAACAGGTATACCGTGGAGGGCGATGTCGTGGTTGTCCCGGGCAAGGTACTGGGCTCCGGGAGGATAGATCACAAGATAACTGTCGCAGCCTACAGCTTCTCTAGAACAGCATACGAGCAGTTGTTGAAAGCAGGGTGCAGAGTGCTTAGCCTCACAGACCTGGTTAGGGAGAATCCTAAAGGGTCGAATGTAAAGATAATAGGGTGAGACCGTGAGCGAGGAGAAAATACTTTACGTTGATGCTTCAAACCAGATTTTGGGGAGATTAGCGAGCATTGTTGCTAAGAAACTGCTCGAAGGATACAAGGTGGTAATAGTTAACTCTGAGAAAGCCGTTCTAAGCGGTGAGAGAAGCAGGGTTATCGAGGGGTATAAGAATATTTTGAAAGCTAAAACTCATCGTAACCCGGAGAAATCCGGGATTAAAAGGCCGAGATCCCCGGTCACGATAATGAAGAGAGCTATCAAGAGAATGCTCCCCTACACCCAGCCCAAGGGGAGGGAGGCGTTGAAGAGGCTGAGAATATTCGTTGGAACCCCTGAGGGCTTGAAGGGGAGGGAGTTCGTCAGGTTTGAGGAGGCCGATGCCTCCAGGCTTAAGCAGGGTTTTGTTTACGTGAGCGAGGTAGCGGCTGCGCTTGGTTGGAGGGGTGGTTTGAATGAGTGAAACTGTTGTCGAAAAGTTTAAGATCGTCGTAGCCTCGGGCAAGAGGAAGACAAGCATTGCTAAAGCAGTCGTTAAGCCAGGAATTGGGAGGGTTTGGATTAACGGAATACCCCTCGAGGTATTCCCAGTGGAACTGGCAAGGGTTAAGATGATGGAGCCTTTAATGCTCGTCGGCGACTTGTGGAGGAAGGTTGACATTAGAGTAGAGGTGAGAGGAGGCGGCGTCATGAGCCAGGCTGAGGCTGCCAGGACAGCTATAGCGAGAGGCCTGCTAGAGTATGTTGACAATGATGAAGAGGTTAAGAAAATATTCACCGAGTACGACAGGCACATGTTGAGCGGCGACCCCAGGAGGACCGAGTCGGAGAAGTGGGGTAGATACAGCGCTAGGAGGAGATGGCAGAAGAGCTACAGGTAGGTGTGCAGCATGCTTTTCCCTGTTAGATGCTTCACGTGCGGCGCCCCCATAGGCCACTTATGGGAGGAGTATGAGAAGAGGGTTAAGGCAGGCGAGGAGCCGGGTAAGGTTTTAGATGATCTAGGCGTTAAAAGATATTGTTGCAGGAGAATGTTTTTATCATACGTGGATGTTTCAAAAGAGGTTTTACAGTTCCCCAAGATATCGTGAGGTGAGAAGCATGTTCGAGAGCGAGGATATAAGCGGTCTGGGCGAGCAGCCCGTTACCCCGAGGCCGGGAGAGAAGGTTATAGAGCTACTGGTTCCAGTGGACAAGTACTTGTCAGCCGGTGTTCACATAGGCACGCACATATGCACGAAGTTCATGGAGCCCTTCGTGTACAGGGTTAGGAGCGATGGCCTATACATTCTCGACGTGAGAAAGATAGATGACAGGTTGAGAATAGCTGGCAAGTTCCTAGCGAGGTACGAGCCTGCAAAGATAGCTGTGGTATCTGTTAGACAGTATGGTAAGAAGCCTGTGAACAAGATGTGCCAGTACATCGGCTGTAAAACATTCACTGGGAGATTCCTCCCCGGAACCTTCACAAACCCAAGCCTTAAATGGTACTACGAGCCCGACATAGTCTTGCTGACGGATCCGAGGGCTGACGCGCAGGCTTTGAAAGAGGCTGCTGAAATAGGCATACCAATAGTATCGTTCGCCGACACGGATAACAAGACCGATTTCATAGACCTCATAATCCCAGGGAACAACAAGGGGAGGAAGAGCCTGGCCCTGCTGTACTGGATACTGACGAGGCAGGTTCTCAGGGAGCGTGGAGCCCTGCCGCCGAACGGGGAGCTCCCTGAGCAGCCCACAGAGTTCGAGGCCGAGGTCTAGGGGTGAAGTATTGAAGAAGAGGCACCCGGCTGTAGCAGGTTATTTTTACCCTGATAGCAAGCGCGAGCTCGAAGCCATTATCAAATGGTCTTTCACCCATAAAATAGGTCCTGGGAAACTGCCTGAGACCTCGCCTTCTAGAAGGGTGGAGACAGTAGGCTACGTCGCGCCTCACGCAGGCTATGTTTACAGCGGCCCCGTCGCAGCCCACACCTACTATCAAATGGCTCTTGACGGCGTCCCTGAGACAGTTGTAGTAATAGGTACGAATCACACGGGTTATGGAGCTCTGGTCTCAGTATACCCTGGCGGCATGTGGGAAACACCGCTGGGTCTACTCGAAGTAGACTCCGAGCTTGCGAAAACCCTTGCGGATAAAAGCAGCATAGCAGAGCTTGACGAGTACGCACATCTCGAGGAACACTCTGTTGAGGTGCAGCTCCCGTTCATCCAGTATATTTACGGGGACAGGGTTAGAATACTCCCCGTGGTCATGAGGCTGCATACCCCTGATGTTGCAAGAGACGTTGCTAAATCACTCCTTGAAGCAGCATCCTCGTTGAAGAGGGATATAATCATTGTTGCGAGTAGTGATTTCAACCATTACGACCCCCACGATGTAACGGTGAGGAAGGATAAGGAGGCAATATCCATGATACTCAGGCTTGATTCAGCAGGCTTCTACAACACGTTGCTCAGGGAGGACGTGTCGGTGTGCGGTCCTGGCGGCATCATGGTTTTAATAGAGTACGCCAAGCTCAAGGGGGGAGCAGGCGCGAGGGCTGAGTTGTTGAAATATGCGACGAGCGGGGACGTGTCAGGCGATAAATCACACGTTGTCGGGTACGCGTCTATAAGGTTTTCAACACAGTAGTTTGAAACCCGTAATCCCCCGATCAATTATCTGGCTAGTTTTATATTGTCTGTTTAGCTAATTCTTCATGTTAAAGGTGTAGACTGTTGAGCGATATTTACTGGAGGAAGATACAGCATTTGGAAATAGTTGTAAACCGCGACGTCGACTTCAAGGACAGGTGTGAGGAATACTTCAAAGACATAATCCTGATCCACCAGGCAATTCCTGGTTTCCGGAGAGAAGGTGTTGACACGTCCACGAGGTTCCTAGGCTACGAGCTTAAAGCACCCGTCATGATAACCGGGATAACCGGAGGGGCTCGCGAAACCCTTGACATTAACAGGAGGCTTGCTCAAATAGCTAGTCAACACGGGATAGCATTAGGGCTTGGAAGCCAGAGGCCAATCCTAACCAGCAATTTCAACAGTGAAGTGGTTGAAACCTACAGGGTTGCACGGGATGCCGCTCCCAATATCCCGTTGATAGGGAACATAGGTTTCAACACTCTTAAAACACTCGGGGTTCAGGAGGTTAAACAGCTTGTCGATGCTGTGAAAGCCGATGCGCTCGCCGTACACTTAAACCCAGCCCAGGAGGCCATACAGCCGGAGGGGGATACTGATTTCTCGCTTGAAGCACTCAGCGTTCTGAGAGAGGTTGTGAAGGAGGTTGGCGTCCCTGTTTTGATCAAGGAGGTTGGGAACGGTCTCTCATACGAGGTTGTCAGGAAGATCACCGCTGACACAGGGGTTAGAGTATTCGATGTTGCCGGGGCCTGCGGGACCAGTTGGGTGAAGGTTGAAATGTACAGGACCGCTGACGATGTTAGAAAACATGTTGCGCAGCTGATAGGGGAATGGGGTATTCCCACGCCGCTCTCCGTTATCGAGACGCGGCTGGCAAGCCCGGATTCAACAATTATTGCCTCGGGAGGGGTTTGGGATGGTTTAAGAGCTGTCAAATCCCTGGCGATCGGCGCGGACATGGCCGGGTTTGCGAAGCCTGTTTTAACAAGGCTTTTGAAGGAAGGGTTTGAATCAGCCTCAAGGTTTGTTACCGAGTACGTTGAATCAATGAAAACAATAATGTTCCTGGTAGGTGCTGAGAAACTAAGCGATCTAAGGAGAATACCCGTGGTTGTTGGGCCGGCTTTAAGAAACTACGTGTCCTCGCGGGGCTTCAGCCTCGACAAGTACTTGGAGATGCTTAGGAAATGAGCAACTACTTCTTTCCCGAGGCTTATGTTGAAAACGGTGTTGAATCAGGGAAGAAAATATGCTTCAAAGGCGGCAATGTATACGTCGCTCTTGCAAGAGATGCTGTGCCAGGTGAGTGCGTCAAAGTATTTGTGAACACGCCGTTCGAGAAGCTTTTAGAGTACATGGACTTGGAGAAGCCCTGCTTCCTAAGAGATGTAATAGTAGTATACAAGGAGGAGGAAGGCGGCTACAAGGGCATCCTGGTTGAGAATGGGGAGAAGCTGTACCTGCTTGAAGCCTCAGGCTCAACAATAGCTATCTCGAAGAGAGAGGGGGAGGTTGTAGAGCCCCATGAGAAAATAGGATACATCATCACCAATAAGAGAGAGGTCAGGGTGATCAAGGCTCCGTTGAAAGGTATATTACTAGCTGTTATAGATTTAACCTGGGAGAAGCCTGAAAAAGTCATAATGGTGTTTACCGGTGAGCGGCCAAGAGAAGTCTTTATTGGAAAAAGTGCGTGAAACTGGGTTTAAGCACGCCCTGTTGAACGCTGTGAAGTATAATGGCAAAGCCGATTTGAAAGCCGTTACCTCCAAGATAATCGGGGAGCTCCCTGAGATCAGAAGCGTCCTGCGAGAATACATTGACGTTATAAGAAGCATTGTCGAGGAAGTGAACAAGCTACCGCTTGAGAAGCAGCGTGAAATAGTGAGGAGTAATTGGCCAGAGCTACTGGAAGAGAAGAAGGAGGTCAGGGAGAAGGAGCTTCCCCCGCTGCCAAACGCTGTTGAAGGAGCCGTTGTAACAAGGTTTGCCCCCAACCCGGACTACACTATACACCTGGGTAATGCAAGGCCTGCACTGCTAAGCTACTGGTATGCATCAATGTACAAGGGAAGGATGGTTTTAAGGTTTGAAGACACTGACCCCCGGACCAAGTCCCCCTACCCGGAGGCTTATCAGATGATAAAACAGGACTTGGAGTGGCTTGGGGTTAAGTGGAGCGAGGAGTATGTTCAAAGCTTGAGAATACCCTTGTTCTACGAGGTGGCTAAGAAGCTGATAGAGAAGGGCGGGGCTTACGTTGACAAGTGCGGCGAGAAAGAGTTTAAAGCATGGAGGAAGGAAGGGAAGGCGTGTCCCCACAGGGATCTCCCCGTTGAGGCTCAGCTTGAAGAGTTCGACAAGATGCTCTCGGGGCACTACGGGGAGGGAGAGGCTGTAGTCAGAGTTAAAACCGATCTCCAACACCCAGACCCCAGTGTGAGGGATTGGGTTGCGTTCAGGATTATAGACACGTCTAAAACACCCCATCCTGTCGTAGGTGAAAGATATATCGTATGGCCTACCTACAACTTCGCCGCAGGCGTTGACGACCACTTGATGGGCGTGACCCATATTCTAAGGGCTAAGGAGCATGTTTCAAACACTGTTAAGCAGAAATACCTGTACGACCACATGGGTTGGAAATACCCTGAGACAATCCACTTCGGCAGGCTATCCCTTGAAGGAGTCATCCTGAGCAAGTCGAAGATGAGGAAGATGATTAAGGAATCCGGTGTCGAAGCATACTCGGACCCGAGGCTTGGAACGCTTTCAGGGTTGAGGAGGAGGGGTATTACAAGGGAGTGTTTGTGGAGGATCATCAAGGATGTCGGGATCAAGCCTGTTGACGCTAAAATAAGCTATGCAAACCTCTCCGCGATCAACAGGGTTATCGTTGACCCTGTTGCAAACCGTTACATGGCTGTTGAAGACCCTGTCCAGGTAATCCTGGAGGATGTTCCCGAGGATATTGAAGCCAGCATACCGGTCCACCCGTCAAGGAAAACCTACTACACATACAGGCTCGGCAGGGAGGCAGTGGTTTACGTGTCTTCCAAGGACCTCCCTGGGAGTGGGAACGGGTTGTTCAGGCTGATGGGGGTTGGCAACTTCCAGGTCACAGGAGCATCCCTGGTGAATGGGAAGCCAGTTGTCACCGCCAGGCTGCACAGCAGGGATCAGGAGGAGGCTAGGAAGCACGGCCTCCAAATCATTCAGTGGGTTAAAGACGATGAGAAGATCCCGCTGGAGCTCTTAATCCCCGAGGGGATGAGGCTTGTCAGAAAAACCTTGCTGGCGGAGAAGAGGATTCTAGGGGAGAAGGAAGGCTCTGTAATCCAGTTGTACAGGATAGGTTTCGCGCGGATTGAGAGGATCTGGGAGGAGTCAGCGGTCGCGATCTACGCTCACGACTAGTTTCTCTTCCTCACACATACTCCACAATATTTATAAGACACGATAGTGTTAAACCCCTAGTATGGACGACCAATAGGGAGGAGGATGAAGTATGCCTAAACCATTCTATGTGAAGTTCGAGGTACCGCCTGAGCTGGCTGAAAAAGTCTACGAGACCGTGAAAAAAGTCAGGGAAACCGGCGGCAAGATCAAGAAGGGAACTAATGAGACCACGAAGGCTGTCGAGAGAGGGCAGGCAAGGCTTGTAGTGATAGCAGAGGATGTTGACCCACCGGAGATTGTTGCCCACTTACCACTACTCTGTGATGAGAAGAAAATACCCTACGTCTACGTTCCAAGCAAGCAGAAGCTTGGCGAGGCAGCAGGTATTGAAGTAGCGGCTTCAAGCGCTGCGATCGTGGATGCTGGCGAAGCCAAGTCCATGGTTGAAGAAATAGTTAAGGCTGTGCAGGAGCTCAGGGCTAAGAGCGGTTGAGAATAGAGGATTATTTTTCTTTTTTCCTTTAAAACAATATTCTTCACTAACGTTTCGTTGAAAGCTTCCTAGCCTCTCTCTCAGTCTCTCTGAGAATAACAATATCCCCTATCCTGACAGGCCCCTTCACGTTCCTAGTGATAATCCTGCCCTTATCCCTTCCCTCTAGAACCCTAACCCTAACCTGGATTATCTCGCCGGAAACGCCGGTTCTACCTATTATTTGAATAACCTCCGCCGGGAAGCCCAGCTCGTCAACTATATTGATCTTCGGCGGCTCCACAACTATTCTCTCCGAACCCTGCTCACTGCTCAAATCATTCACCTATTTCCCTATACACATGTTATTTATCCTTATAAGTGTTGCCTGGGAAAATTTAAAAACCTTGTTAACACATTAACGAGAGTTAGCGAGTGCTTCAGCACGGTGGAGAATATGGCAAGGCTTGCTAAATGCGTGTTTTGCGGGAGCGATCTCGAACCGGGGACAGGGTTGATGTATGTTTTAAACAATGGGACAATAATGTGGTTTTGCAGCAGGAAGTGCTTCAAGAACTACAATATGAAGAGGGATCCGAGAAAGCTTAAGTGGACCCTGAAGTACGGGTCTAAGACAAGGTAGGGTTTCAGGCACTGCTAAACCTACTGGTAAAGCATATTAATTAGTCCTTTCATCCCATTCTCGGTGTCTGCTTGGGTAGGCGTGAGCTCATAGCATCTTTAGCGTTCTCAATAACTTTCTCGATAGCACTGGCTTACGCGTCCATAGAGGTTATCAGGATTGTTAACTTATGGATGCTGGGGTTCATCCCGGACTGCGTTCTCCTGTCAGACTTCCCAAGGTGTCAGGAGCTAGAAGCGTTGTTTAGACTAGTGGGATATGCAGGGCTGGCGGCAATCCTATTGGTAACGGTTGCTGGATTCCTGTTGAAGAAGACTAGGCTAGCCCTCCTGGGCTCGCTAGCCATTTACCTTCCAACCATAGGGTACTTCGCCTTCACCATGTTCTTCCTAGCTGGGGTAGGGGTCTTGAGACTCCTCTGGCTTCCATTCACGGATTCCGATGTTTTCGTAAGGATTGGCTTAATAACATTCCTCCCAGCATGGTTTGTTAACACTGCAGTCACCTGGGCTGTGAAACTAGCGGCGCCAGGGTTTACCGGGGATTTCTCAGCACCGGTGGGGTTCGTCTTCATGATTACCGGGCTGGCATTGTTCATCCTAGCCACTTTCACATGGGTTAGCGATAGGTTGAGAGGAAAGGTTTTGAGCACGGAGGGGGTTTACAAGTTCTCTAGACACCCGATGTACCTGGGATTCATAATATGGAGTTACGGGCTCCTATACCTTGCCAGCACGGTTGAGGGAGGTAGAGGCTGGTCTCCTCCTGCGCCGGGACTGCCGTGGCTACTCTCCGCGGTAATCATTATCGGGGCAGCATTGCTCGAAGAGGCTGAGCTGAGGAGCAAGGTCGGAGAGTATGTTAAGTACGCTGAGCACACTCCATTCATGATCCCATTGCCCAGGAGGCTGGGTAAAGCCATCACTTACCCTGTTAGAAAGCTAATAGGTAAGGATTTGCCGGATACTAGGAGGGAAGTATTAACCGCCATGTTGGTTTACCTAGCGTTAACCTCGCTAATCTCTCTCGCTGTTTCCTACTTCATTATTTAGCATTCTACCTCTGCAGGCATGGGCTAAACGCTTTTTTTACCCAATAATCCCTCCTCGATTTAGGGCGGGAAAGGTTTGAGGAAGAATTGTGAAAAAACTCTGAATTCGCTAGTCAACCACTACTCTTCATACTTCTTTATCAGGGATGAAAGCAGTTCGTGATGGATCCGCTCGTTTTCAGCTAAAGCTTCCGCTAACTGCTTCAACACAGGGTACTTTAACGACTCAGCAAGTTGCTTGTATGTAGCGATCATGTCGCTCTCTATGATTAAGTGTTCTTTCAAAAGCTTCACTATCAAGGCTTTCTCAACCGCGGAAGGCTTAACCTGTTCCAGCTCCTTCATTACCTGGCTCTCCTTTTCCAGGGCTTCCTCGTAAGCTTTAAGCATTCCCTTCATTAACTCTTTGTGGATCAGGGTTTCAACAGCTATCTTCTTAATAACCTCCTCAAGGTCTCTTACCTCAATGCCTCTCAGCCTTAGAATACCTATTGAATGGAAGTAAGATGCTGTAGCCTTTTCCTCAACGTCTAAAGCTTTCTTAATCAACTCATAGGACATGCTAATACACCATGTAATTATTTTGCTGGAAAGTTAATAAATATCTAGTCAGGGTTGATTTCCCAAACTAGAAGCGTGCTGGGAGAACTAGGCTGTGAAGCCGTAGAAGGGGTCCTGCTTCTTCTTAATCTCTATAATCTCCTTCAACACCAAGTATTCATCAGTGCTCAGCTTATCCCTGTGCTTGGTCAACCACATTGTCACATGCTCCTTGGGTATGCTCGTGTAGAGGATGTCTCCTTCATCAACATGGCGTCCCACCATGATCCTTCCTTTAATGCTTATTGCTACCTGTTGCCCAGCCCTCGCTTCTTTGAGAACGTTATCCCTATCCCTTATCTGCACAACCATGCCCAGCTCCATTCCATCACTCCTCATCACGTTGCAACCGGGTCTTAAAACACCTCCCAGAACCTCTATGCCGACAATCGCTGGGTCGCTACGCCTGAATATGAAGCCTGGGAGTATCCTGATCTTCGCAGGCCTCACAAGTGATGAAACCTCCTTCTCAACCTCCTTCTCCCTCAGCTCCTTAACCCATTTAGCATACTCCTCTATGATATGGTAGATGATGTTGCTCTGGAACACCTTGACGCCCTCCCTGGCCGCCAGCTCCTCCGCCTCGGGCAGGAGCTTGACGTTGAAGGCTAGGATTACCCCGTACTCGGGCTTAGATTTCTTAACCACCGATGCCTCTATCACATCATTCCTCGAGACATTGCCAACGTCCGCCAGCCTCACAGGTATTTTCTCCCTCCTCATCGCCTCGAGGAGGGCTTCGAGAGACCCGAGCGTGTCTGCTTTGATAACGACGCCGTCGCTCTCAACCTTAAACCTCAGCTCTGAAACCTCCTCCGAAACCATCTTCAAGTAATCCTGCAGCCTGGTCTCATCAGGGATAACGTAGAATGGTGATCCAGCAAGGGCGTCGTCGAGATCAGGGGCGGAAACCTTTACGCCTGTTGCAGCGTAAACCTCTTCAACCTGTGTGAACCTACCCTCATGCATCCTCATATCCTGCAGAGGCCTCGGCATTAGCAGAGCCCTAACCCTTGTTACAACAGGCTTGGATTTACCGGCTATGATGAACAAGTCGTTCTTCTTTAAAACCCCCTCGTAAATTATGACGTCAATGGTTGTCCCGAGGCCAGGCTCCTCCTTCACCTCTAGCACGACGCCTTTCGCTGGCTCACTGCTTGTCACCAACTTCTTCTTCATGAACTGCTGGACGAGGCCCGTCATGAGGGCGAGGAGCTCGCTCACGCCCTCCCCGGTTTTCGCCGAGATAGGTATTATTGCAACAGTCCTGCGGAAATCCCTCACCCTGTCAAATCTTTCAGCCTCGAAACCGTGGTTGTAAAGCTCCCCGGCTATCCTGTATATCTTCTCCTCGAGAATGTTAATGGTTCTCTGAGACTGATTCCTAATGGTTTCCAGGAACGGGGCGTCAGGCGTTGGCTTCCAGCCCTCAATCCTGTCAATCTTGTTAGCTGCGACAACGAACGGGACCTTCTTCTCCTTGAGAATGTTGATGGCTTCAACGGTCTGGGGCTGGAAACCCTCCATCACATCCACGACGAGAATAGCCATATCGGCCACGCTCCCACCCCTCTTCCTCAAGTTGGCGAAAAGCTCGTGGCCAGGGGTGTCTATGAAGAGTAGTCCAGGTATTTCTATCTGGAGCTTCGGGAAGTATTTTCTAAGAGGCTCCGCTATTTTCTTCAACACGCTGGCTGGGACAATGCTTGCTCCTACATGCTGGGTTATCTCGCCAGGCTCCTTCCTAGCCACCGCTGTACCCCTTATCTTGTCTAGAAGGGTTGTCTTACCGTGGTCGACGTGGCCCATGACAACTATTATCGGCTGCCTAATCCACTCCCTGCTAGTACTGCTCAATGGAACCACCGTTCACAATCATGCGAATATATAAAAACCTCTTAATAGCTTATTAGTGAAACAGCCCACCGGGCAACTGGTGGAGGATGCTGTATGCCGGATTTCAAAATAGTTGTAAACGACCCTGAAGCACCGAAGAACCGTAAAACAGTCAAGGTTAAAGTAGTAGGGGATGCTGAAGTACCCTTCACGGATCAGATGAAGGATAAGTTCGAACTCCCCGTTATAAGGGTTGGGAGGAAGCTTCTAGAAGAGCTTAACGCTGTCCACGGAGTAGCAACAATTAGGATGAGAAGGCCTGACACCGGGGACAAGATCAAGATCACTGGAAGGCTTGAGCCCGCTGACAACGTTCCCGAAAACACTGTACTGGTTAACTCAGAGTTCTTGATAAACCTCTCAGGCAACACGGAGCTTGAGGGCGAGATTTTCAGGGCTAGCGCCTGGCAGGTAAGAGTAAACGATGAGAGGACAGCGTCGCTTGTAGGGTTGAAGATAGGTGACGAGGTAGACGGCTCCATCATCGGTTTAAGGAACGTTAAGCTGAGGATAACGGGCGGGAGCGATATAAGCGGGTTCCCGATGAGGCCTGACATACAGGGGCCTGTTAAGAAGAAAGCCCTTCTATCAGGACCCCCCGGCTTCTACCCTGAGAGGAATGGTGAGAGAAGGAGGAAGATGATCAGGGGGGACACCATAGCCCCAGACATCGTACAGGTTAACACCGTGATCGTCTATCCTAAGTAGTTTCTTAGTATAAAAGCAACCTCGCCCATAAATCCTAGAGGATTGGTTTTAACAAGGGATTCATCATGCCCTGGGTTAAGCAGCAGCCGGAAGTCAATATTGGCGTGGTCGGGCACGTAGACCATGGTAAGACAACACTGGTTCAGGCTTTAACAGGTATTTGGACTGCGAGGCATAGCGAGGAGCTTAAGAGAGGTATGACTATTAAGCTAGGCTACGCGGACGGTAACATAGCGGTTTGCGAGGACATGGAGCCTCCTGAAGCCTACACCACGGAGGAGGTCTGCCCAACAGGCTCCGAGTCAAGGCTTCTCAGAAGAGTAAGCTATGTTGACGCCCCCGGCCACGAAGCTTTAATGGCTACCATGCTGAGCGGTGCAATGCTCATGGATGGAGCAATACTGGTGGTGGCTGCGAACGAGCCGTGCCCACAGCCCCAGACTGTTGAACACCTGGTCGCTTTGAACGCTATAGGGATAAGGAATATCGTGATAGTTCAGAACAAGATAGATGTTGTGACAAGGGAGAGGGCTCTTGAAAACTACAGGGAGATAAGGAACCTGGTGAAGGGAACTGTAGCGGAGGATGCGCCGATAATACCTGTCAGCGCCCTTCACAAGACGAATATTGACGTCCTCCTCCAGAGCTTCCAGGAGCGGATACCCACGCCTAAGAGAGACCTGAGCAAGCCCCCGTTAATGTTTATTGTCAGAAGCTTCGATGTTAACAGGCCTGGGACATCGTTCCAAGACCTGGTGGGAGGCGTGATAGGGGGTTCACTAATCCAGGGCGTGTTGAAGGTTGGGGATGAAATAGCCATCCTCCCCGGTGTGAAAACACCTGTGGGAGGCTCTAAAACAGCTTACAAGTATGAACCAATCACCACGAGGATTGAGGAGATAAGGTTCGGCGAGCTACAGGTTGAGGAGGCGAGGCCTGGAGGGTTGGCAGCTGTTAGAACACCGCTCGACCCTTCGCTGACGAAGGCTGACTCAATGGTTGGAAACATTGTCTCACACCCTGACCACCAGCCGCCTATTGCTAAAATGCTTGAAATAGAGTACAGCGTGCTGGAAAGAGTCGTAGGGGCTAAGGAGATGACCAAGCTCCCGCCGATACAGGTTAAGGAGACCATTGTCCTCACCATAGGAACCGCCACCAGGATCGGCGTGGTAACAGGGGTGGGCAAGTCCGCTATGACTGTCGAGCTCAAAGATCCCGCCGCCGTCTGGGAGGGCGGGAGGGTGGCGATAAGCAGGAGGGTTCTGGGAAGGTGGAGGCTGGCAGGCTGGGGTGTTGTTAAATCAGTCAGCTGAGGAAGCCGTCGCTGATTGTTTTAGACACTAACATGCTCCTCTTAATGGCTGAGGGCTTCCCACTCCTCGAGATGATTGAGGAGCAGGTCGCGTTCAAGCCTGAGTGCGTTGTCCTAACACACTCCCTCAGGGAGTTGGAAGCGATAGGGGAGAGGGAGGGTGGCTTGATGAGGAAGAAGTGCGGGCTCGCTGCTAGGATTGCAAGAGAGAAGTGTAGGATAGTGGAATACCGGGAGGATTTAAAGAATACTGATGACGCGATCATAGAGTACGCCGTGTTAAACAATGCCGCAGTAGCCTCTAACGATAAGGAGCTGAGGAGGAGGGCGAGGGAGAAGGGTTTATCAGAGGTATACCTGAGGGAGGAGTCGCGTAGAATAGTGATTGAGGGCTTGCTCGAGTACTGAGGAGTGTTTTTCAATACTTAAGTTATTTATAAAAGGATTATTGATTTATACTATAAAGTGCTTATTAAAACATCAATGACAAGGTGTTGCGTGATTGTACAACGTTATCAAGGTTAAAGACGTTGTCAGAATACCGCCCTCGAAGTTCGGGAGACCCTTAGAGGAGGTTGCTCTGGAAGAGCTTAGGGAGCAGTACGAGGGATCGGTTGTCATCTTGAAAAACCCGTTTACCGGTGAGGAGAAGAAGGAGCCTTCAATAATTGTTACCATTCTAGGCTTAGACATTGAGCCCTCGGGGAAGATCATACCGGGCGACGGGGCTACATACCATAACGTTGAGTTCGAAGCACTTGTCTTCCACCCATTCCTGAAGGAGGTTGTAGAGGGAGAGGTTGTAACGGTAACCAAGAACGGGCTCTACGTTGACCTGGGAGTGCTCGACGGCTTCGTATACATTAACCAGGTGGCTGATGAGAAGGTAACCTACGATGCTGGAAGAGGCGCCTTATTCCTCGAGGAGTCTAAGAAGTATGTTGATAAAGGAGATGTTGTGAGAGCGAGAATATTCAACATCGCACCCATGCCTGGCAAGGGCTTGAGAGTCCACATGACTATGAGGCAGCCTCAGATGGGCAAGATAGGGTAGGGTGGTAGGGTTGAGCAAGAGGGGTAAGCCTTTCAAAGCCTGCAGAAACTGTAAGGCACTGGTTGAGAGAGAGGTTGAGGTATGCCCGAAATGCGGGTCGAGAAGCTTCACCGATGAGTGGAACGGTATCATTATTGTTTTAAACCCTGAGAAAAGCGATATCGCCAAGAAGCTGGAGCTTAAGGATAAGGGAAGGTACGTGGTTAAGATTGGCTAGTGCCGGGAGAGCAATTCCTTGCTTAAAACCCCCGGACTACTTGAGGAAAACCCTCAGCCTCCCCCAGGGCAAGCTGTATGTTTCCGAAAAGCACGCTATAACAGGGCTGTCCTGCGACGCAGCCGTAGGCGATGTTGTCTCCAGAAACCACTATGCAAGGATAAGGATTATTGATTATAAAACCAAGAGGAGCATACCTGCTGAACCAGGGTCTGCAAGGGGCAGGGTGCTCAGGGTTGCGAACCCTCCAGGATGCGTAAGCCTCAACTCCTTCACGATAAGCTTCCTGAAAGGCGAGCATGTTGTCGAGGTTGTTGGGGAGGAGGATCTTCTCGTCTTCCCCCTAGCCCTCCCCTTCACAGGGGTCTCCAAGATAATCTACGGGCAGCCCAACGTAGGGGTTGTGGAGCTTGATGCCCAGGGGGTTAGGGTTTTAAAGCTTCTTAAAACATTTAAACCAGTTAATGGTTTCATATAGTAAGGTGATTACAGCGTGGCTAAGACGATTCAGCTTGACAAGTATCTCGGAGAGGTATTAGAGGAGCGGTATAACCCGCTGGTTAAAAGACTCGAGCTTGTCATAAGGCTCGGACACCCGGGCGAGGGAACCCCTAGCAGGGGTTTGCTGAGAATCGCCTTGTCCAAGCATTACGGCAAGCCTGTTGAACAGGTTATTATCAGGAGTCTTGAAACAGAGTACGGGGTTCAGGTTAGCAGGGTTGAGGCTCACGTCTACGACAACGCCGCAAGCGTTAAGCTTTTCGAGCCCGAGTACATTATTAAGAGGAATGATGAATCATTACAAAAGGTTCAGCAGCAAGGGTGATGTTGAATGCCCTATGTTCACAAGCTCTACGAAGTGGATTACAAGACGGGGAAGCTGGTGAGGAAGAACAAGTCATGCCCTAAATGCGGCTCCTTCATGGCTTTCCACAAGCAACCAGTCCCTAGATGGCACTGCGGGAGATGCGGCTACGTCGAGTACGCGAAGTAGTAGAGGCTTGTTTTTAAACCCAGGTTGAACGGCTGGGTCCGGGTTTGCCCCTCCTCTACAAGGTACCCTACAAAATACCCGTGGACAGGGAGCTGGTCTCCCTGGGGTTTGAGTCCACTAGCCATACTTTCGGGGTAGGGATTGTAAGGCTTAGGGAAGGGTTTGCAGAGGTGCTCGCCAACGTTAACAGCCAGTACAAGCCTTTGAAAGGAGGCCTCCACCCGAGGGAGGCGGCGCTACACCATATGGAGAAAGCCTACCCTCTTCTCAAGCAAGCTCTCAGGGAGGCTGGTCTCAGCCTCAGCGATGTCTCAGTGGTAAGCTACTCGATGGGGCCGGGGCTGGGGCCTTGTTTAAGGGTTTCAGCAAGCGTTGCAAGATTCATAGCATCATACTATGGTAAGCCCCTGATCCCCGTCAACCACGCGGTAGCCCACATAGAGGTTGGAAGGCTTTTCAGCGGGCTTGAAGACCCGTTAGTAATATATGTGTCAGGAGGCAACACCATGATCGTCGCGGCGAGGGACGGGGGTTACAGGGTTTTAGGCGAGACGCTTGACATCCCGCTTGGAAACCTCCTGGATACTTTCGCGAGAGAGGTGGGAATAGCCCCGCCTTACGTCGTCGACGGGAAGCACGCTGTTGACATCTGCGCTGAGTGGAGCCGGGAGTTCATCCCCCTACCCTACACTGTTAAAGGAAGCGATCTAAGCTTCTCCGGGCTGCTGACAGCGGCCCTCCAGAAAGCCAGGGGGGCTGGCAGGGATGGGTTAGGGGCTGTCTGCAACAGCTTGAGGGAGACCGCTTTCAACATGCTCGTGGAGGTTGCTGAGAGAAGCCTCCTGCTAACCGGGAAGAAGTCGATACTCCTGGTGGGAGGGGTTGCATCCAACACTGTCTTGAAATGGAAGCTGGAGAAGCTGGCCGAGACCCACGGTATCCCCTACTACGGGACGCCTCCAGAGGTCGCAGGCGATAACGGCCTCATGATATCTTACACTGGGCTTTTAATGTACCTACACGGTTTCAGCGTTGAGCCCGAGAAGGCTGTGGTGAAGCAGAGGCTGAGGCTTGACGAGGGTGACTACCCGTGGCTGAGAGAGTAGAATACTTTAACAGAGGGGCTGAGGCGGTTCTCTACAGGGTTAGAATCCTCGGCTCAGACCTCATTGTTAAGAAAAGGCTTGACAAACCCTACAGGCATGAAGCCTTTAACAAGGTTTTCAAAGAGTATAGGACAAGGGTTGAGGCCAGGATACTCTCCCACTTGAGAAGCCTAGGGCTCAACGTACCAGCCCCGCTGATAGTGGATGTTTCAAAAGGAATCCTGGTACTGGAGTATGTGGAGGGAACCCCTCTCTCAAGGCTTGTAGACTCTATGAGCAGTGAGGAGCGGGGAAGGGTTGCAGGCGAGCTTGGGAGGCAGGTTGCCGTGATGCATTCCAACAGGATTTACCACGGCGACCTAACCCTTGCTAACACAATCTACAGCGGGGGAAGGGTTTACATAATAGACTTCGGGCTGGCAGGATACAGCGATGACGTCGAGGAGTACGCTATAGACCTCCACCTCCTCTACAGGAATCTACAGGCAATGCACCCTGGAATAGCCGAGGAGTTCATGAACCAGTTCCTTGAAAATTATAGGCAGTGGTACAGCGGTGTTTTCGAAGAGGTTAGGAAAAGGTTTCTCGAGGTAAGGGTTAGGGGGAGGTATGTTGACAGAGAGTTGAGGAAGACTGTTATGAGGGATAGGTATGTATCGTGAAATATGCTTCGCAACAGGAAACGCGCACAAATATGCTGAAGCAGAAGCTGTCGCGAGAGAATACGGGATCACTCTCAAGCAATGCCCGGGCGTTAAACGAGAGATCCAGTCAGACAGCCTTGAGGAGGTTGCTAAGCACGCTGCTTTAACAGCATACATGGAGCTGGGGCAGCCCGTGCTGGTTGAGGATGCTGGCTTGTTCGTTAAAGCATTAAACGGTTTCCCAGGACCCTACAGCAGCTACGTGTATAAGACAATAGGGTGGAAGGGGCTGCTCAAGCTCATGGAGGGCGTGGAGGATAGGAGCGCCTGCTTCAAATCCGTGGCGGTACTCGTCTACGAGCCATTCCTGATAACAGGTGTCGGTGAAGTATGCGGGGCTGTGGCAACCGAGGCTAGGGGTGTTAAAGGATTCGGATTCGACCCGGTCTTCATACCAGAAGGATACAGCGTTACCTTTGCCGAGATGGATGTTGTGGAGAAGAACATGGTGAGCCATAGGGCAAGGGCTCTTCGAAGCGTTTTCAAAACCCTAAGAGAATACTTGGAGAGGCTTGAATAAATTTAAAACCCGTTTTTAATATGGATTCCAATATAGCAGTGTTTAAGGGGAAGGTGTCTTTATGAACAAGAAGAGGGACAAGGGGCAGTCACACTCCAACAGGCCTGCGAGGGCTGGCCCGCCGAGATGGTTGAAGCTTGACATGAGCCCGAGCGATGTGGAGTTGCTCGTGGTGGAGCTAGCTAAGAAAGGCTACACGCCCTCTATGATAGGGGTGTTACTGAGAGACCAGTACGGGATACCTCTCGTGAAACAGGTTACTGGTAGGAAGCTTGCCCAGATACTTGAGAAGCATGGTGTTAAAATAGCTATCCCCGAGGATTTAATGGCTCTCATGCAGAAGGCTGTGAACCTGAGGAGACATCTCGACGAGCACCCGAAGGATTATCACAGCAAGAAGGGCTTGATAGAGGTTGAATCCAAGATACACAGGCTGGTGAAATACTATAAGAGAACCGGTGTCCTCCCGCCTGACTGGAAGTATGACCCGGAGAAGGCAAAGCTCCTAATATCTGGTGGAATGTACAGGTTTGAAACCCAGGAGAGTGTTCAAACGGTTTAAACCCTTCCAAACCGTTTGAACATTATTTCTTAACTTACATGTTTAAAAACATTTATTTAAGAAGGGTTGCCATACAATATTATATATAGAGCTCGCTGTCAGAGATTAAAAACATGACTAAATCATTCTCAAGCATGAAGAGGCTGGGGCTGTGTGAACAGCCTATTTGAATCTGTACTGCTGCGGAGGGTTTTCGGCTGATGAGTGGTGAAGCAGGGCTTCAAGGGTTTAACACTATAGGTGTTTCAAAGCACGTTGACCTTGGAGAGCCTCCCAGGTCTGGATTAGGCGTTTCCCGTTTTAAAAAGCAAGATATTTTAACGGGGGGTCCTCGAATTGAGGAGTAATAGTTGCAGAGACTACACGGTTGTCATTCCTGTGTTAAACGAGGCTGAAGCACTCCCATTAGTGCTGAAGGAGTTAACCGAGAATGGCGTGCCCAAGGAGAACGTGCTGATCGTTGACGGGCACTCGGTGGACGGGACAAGGAAGGTTGCAGAATCTATGGGATTCAAGGTAATACTCCAGGAGGGAACGGGGAAGGCGATGGCCATTAAAACCGCTGTTGAAACCGTTGAAAGCGATTGCTACGTCTTCATGGACGGCGACTACACCTACCCTGCCAAGCACATTCCTGAGCTGTTGGAAAAGCTTGGGCAAGGCCGTGACCTGGTAATAGGTTCAAGGGTTTATGTGGAGAAGGGGGCTCAGGGCTTCCTGTTCAGGCTGGGGAACAAGGCTCTCTCAATGTTCTTTAAAATACTATTCGGTGTTCAAGTAAGCGACATTTTAAGCGGGATGTACGCTGCGAACAAGAAGGTTCTCGGGGAGGTTAATTTCGAGTTCAAAGGCTTCAGCGTTGAATCGGAGATAGTTGCCCATGCAGCTTCAACAGGCTTCCGGGTTTGCGAGATACCGATATCATACAGGAAGAGAATCGGGAGGAAGAAGCTCGGGGTTAGGCACGGGTTTAAAATAGCGCTAGACATGGTTAGGCTCACGTGGAGATATAACCCGGCATTCCTTATATTCGCGGTCGGAGCGTTAATGCTCATCCCGGGGGCATACCTGGATGCCTACGTCCTCTACAGATGGCTGTTCCACGACGTAGTACACCATGTAAAAGCATTGGCAGGAATAGCTCTGTCAGGTCTTGGACTACTAAGCTTGATGCTAGCCTTTATCTCACTATACTTGAAAAGATTCGAAATAAGGGTTATGAAAACTATGAGGGGGATTGAGGAGTAGCTTGAGGAGAAGAGGAGTTCCAGGAGAAGATAGGGTTTGATTATAAATGCAGAAGGACTTGTTGAACAAGGTTTTAAACAAGCTCATGAATCCTGGCTCAGGGTTTTACAACGTCGTGTTCTCGTCACTCTCGCTGGCACTATCTCTCTACGGGATATTCTACCACAACCCTATCTTAACGGGGAGGGTTACCTACGACTATCTTGTTTGGGCTTCAACAGTGATCTCGCTAATAATCGTCTACAGGGAGCTTAAAAGGCTACGGGGTAAACCGTTCTATTCTTCAATCCTAATCCTCCTAGCCGGGGCTACCATGGTTGTTCTCGGAAGGGTTGCAAGCATCTACTACAACTACACCTACATGATCGGATACTTCGGCGCGCTAGTGGGTGACGACTACACTATTGAAGGCTATGCTTACTCTCTCCTAGTGGCAACCGGCTCACTATTCATCACTTTAACCATTCTCGTCCACCTGTTAACAGGGGATGTATTAGCTGTTAAGTCCGATCCAAGCCTTGAAGACGTTTATAGAAATCTACTGCTCCTAGCCCGTGGAGCCGGAGGGTTCCTAGACAAGCACCCGTTGATCACTGCATTCATAGTGAGCGTTTTCGCATTCATCTTCAGGTTTATGCCTGAGCTGAAGTGGTGGCCTTGGCTGATAGGTTGGGACACTCCTGAGTATGTTGCACACTTGCTAGACTTCAAGGAGAGGCTTAACCCGTTCACCAGCTACTACTGGATGGGTGGTTGGAGGAACACTCCGCCCCTACTACCAATGCTTCTAGCCCCGTTCACCTACCTCGTGGACGCGTGGTACGTGTTCAAAGTCTACCCGAGCATAGCGTTCAGCATTCTAGCAGGATTATCTACCCTACTTGCTGTGAAGGTTTACGGGAAGGGTTGGAGGACTTGTTTGCTAGCAGGCTTCTTAACCACCACGTTCATCTTAAACCTGAGGATATCGTGGGATTACCAGAGACAGTTGCTGGGCTCTGTGTTTATGCTTGCAACGATAATAGTGCTGGAGAGGTGGGGTTTCCCGAAAGATTGGAAGTAATCCCTGGCCACCATCCTACTGCTCGCCGGGTGCGGGCTAAGCATGGAGGTAACGGGTTTCACAGGGCTGGCGTTCTCCCTGGTTCTAGCCTACAGGGCTTGGAGAGCTAGGAGCAGACATGGTTTGGCGAGCGGTTTAGCAGGTCTCCTCGTTAACACAGCACTGGAGACATGGTACTGGAGGAGGCCGTACAGCGTGGTCGGGGCTGTTGGAGTCCTGCCGCCGGGGCTTGTCCCAAGCTTTGAGCAGTCACAGGTTGTTTCATACCTTGTAGCAGGTTACGGGATCATGCTTCCACTAGTTATCACGGCTCTTGCAAAACATAGAAAGCCCTACGTAGCATCAACAATGCTCGCGCTACTCCTCGCAGGCGTCTCACCCCTAATAGCACCATACTCATCCACTACTACATGGTACAGGTTCCTAATTGGGGCTGCACCATTAGCCAGTACCCTGGCAGCTATAGGACTTGTTGAAGCGGTGAAGGATGGAAGGGCGATAATGATCTACCTTGTGATAGCTTCTCTCCCAGGGCTTTCCTTCGCATACGGGTATAACTGGTCTTACGACTACTACAAGTCTCTTAGAGAGTTCCCGTCAATACTGGCACCATCCCTTGCTGACAATAGATTGATAGAGACTATGTGGTTCTTCCAGAACAACAGCTTTATGCTGGACGATGCAGTAGTCGTGGCCCACCCGGACTATGCAAGATACGTACACCTAGCTGTGAGAAACCCTGATCCCTCAAGATTTATTTGGGCATGGAACGGTGTGGCGAACGAGACATTGTGCAGGATCCTGAATTATACGGAAGCCCGTAGTGTAATCCTAGTAGTGCATAGAGAAAACTCGTTTAACACTACATACTATACGTGCCTAGAATACTTGGAACCTATAAGTGAGAAACTGTCCTGGATCTACGTGGGAAAGATAAGCAGGAACATGGTGCAAAACCAGGCTGTGCGGGAAGCCCCAGGTGAACCGTGAGCAAGCACTCGCTCCACGTGTATCGATGAAGTGAAATATTATGTGAAGCAGGCGCAGTTAAGGTTCTTAGCAACAGTATTGTCAATGTTTAATGCTATCATGGCGGCGTACACTTGTGTGATCATTAACAATATTCTATGAGAGTCTACTACGTGATTGACAAGCGCTTCCAATCACTCTAAAAATTATTCAGACCTTGCCGAGAAGTATTATCAGGTTGCAGGCGTGGTTTTCTCCATTTTTGTTGTCACATCTATGGGTTTCGCCCTATAAGGAGCAGAGGTTACTATTACGTCTACCCCGACGAAAGCGTACTCCTCAATGTTTTCCAGCGTTATCCCGCCCCCCACTCCTACGACTACCCTGTTGCTCATGGACTTTACCTTTTCCACGTACTCGGCCAGTATTCCAGGTGGTGTTTTATCGAATTGTATGTAATATGCTCCGGCCTCTACAGCCTCCAATGCTTCTTCAGGGCTTTCAACCTCCACCCCGATACTCCTACCTCCGCTTGATGCCAGGGCCTTCTCGACCGTTGCGCGCATCCCGGGCCTCCGAGGAATACCCTATGGTTGTCAAATACCAGTATAGAGTCTGAGAGCGACTGCCTATGCACTACTCCGCCACCGGCAATCACAGCCTTAAGGTAGAACGCTCTTGCACCCGGCGGTGTCTGACGTGTTGTAGCCACTACTACCTGTGGATTCAGCCTCCTTGCTTTCTCAACCATTCTACGAGTGTATGTTGCAACCCCGCTACAATATGCTAGCAAAGTCTGGGCAGTTCTCCAGGCAAGGTGAAGTGATGTAGCCCTGCCATGCGTCTCTAAAACCAGCTGGTTTGTCGAAGCTTCTTCACCACTCCTGAGGAAATAATCGACTCTACCGCCAGCGAGCTCGTAGATCCTGGCGGCCTCTTCACTACAGGCAACAACACCATCCTCTCTAAAGAAAACTGACGCCGCGCCTTCTAAATCGCCTATTCCGAGAACACTAGTGGTTAGATCCAGGTATTGAACATCCTCAAACAGTAACCCCTGCAATAGAGAATCGCCCATGTGTGGAATCATTGAAAACACCCTATTCTCCCATAATATCGTTTACAACGTATTAAACCCAGGGACTCGGGGGTTAACTACGCAGGCAGTGTTTTCCACGTGCCCTCGTGCTTACGGAGCAAGCGTTAACGTGTTTTGATTAACAATCAATTAGCACTAGGTTTAAAGCATTAGCGTCTCATCCCTTTTCCAATTGAAGACGGCCTGGCTAGCAAGGCGGTTTAATGAGGAGGAAACCCCTGGTCGCAACCATTACTCTCGCATTGGTGCTTCTCAAAGCTTTAGGAGTGTACTACGGCTTCTACTCAGGGAGTACTAGTACTGCTAAAGCAGTATCCCTGGGGCTCGAGTTCAATGCTCACGCAACACCATTCTACATGGTTTTAGACAATGCCTTACTAGAGATGAAAGGAGTAAACGTAACCAATATTCTCTTGTTTAAGACCGGTATGGAGCTAGCGGCCGGCGTCGCACGCGGAGACATTGCCGCCGGCCAGGCTTGTCTAGGACCTATTTTAGTAATGATCGATAAGGGCATACCCATAAGGATTATTGGGAAAATACACGACGGAGGCTTCGCAGTCATTGTGAACCCGGATAGGGTTAGCAGTGTTAAAGATCTTAACGGGTGAGCGGTCTACACGCCTGGACCAGGGAGTCAGGCATACTTACTAGCTTTAAAGATACAGGATGAATACGGTGTTAAATTCTCGGAGATTAAGACCCTGCAACCGCAGGAGATATTAACAGGCCTTGTCGGCGGCTACATAGACGTTGCCATACTCCCTGAGCCATACCCGGAGGTTGCGGAGTCCAAAGGGCTTATGATACTGCTCCTGAGTAGCGAGGTCTGGCCTGACATGCCTGGAAGCTACTTGTTCACCACGGTTGATTACCTGGAGAAGAATCGGGATGTGTTGAGAATTATAGCAGACCTTGTTGGAGAGATGGTGGATGAGGTTGAGGAAGATCCTTCCAAAGCGGTTGAAACGCTATCCAAGTGGCTTGACATCAGCGGGGACGATGCGTTAAGGGCTATTCAACGTATTCAATGGAATACAAGTCTCGATGGAGACCAAATACAGGCGTACATTGACTTCGCATACTCTAAGAGAGTGATCAAGGAGAGGTATAATGCAACCCTTCTCGTCGAGTCAGTATAAGAGTTTAAAACCTGTGAAAGCCCTAGTATCGTTCACGATTCTCATACTAGTGTGGGAGCTCGTTGCTAGAGCCCGTGTATACCCGTCGTACATACTACCCTCCTTCAGCGAGGTTGCAGGCTGTTTCCTAGACGGGGACTATATGCGCATTGTTCTCGAAAACGCTGTTTTAACAGTGATCAGGGCTGGAGCAGGGTTTGCCGTGGGAGTAGTAGTTGGTATCGCTCTTGGATTACTAGTCGTAGGCTTGAAGATTGATGAGTATGTTCAGCCAATAGCCTCAATACTATTCACACTGCCCACTGTTGTCTGGGTTCCCCTACTACTCTTATGAGTAGGCCAAGACTCGCTCGCGCATCCTGCAACCGCTTCATTCATTTGTAGCTTCCCACCAATACTATATGGTGTGTTAAACTCTTCGCGGACAATAAATTCTGAGATTTTAGAGGCTGCTTTTACACTGGGCGCTAATTCATGGAGCACGCTTGCAAGGATTGTAGCACCTATATCACTCCTAAAGATCACGCCCATTGTTAAAACCGAGGTTGTAATGGTGTTTAAGACCACGCTTATTGTTGAAATGCTTGTTTTAACAAGCGGTCTAGGACACCTCTTACTCTTATACTCGTTAACCATAGATGTTAAGCATTTATTGTCAACGATGATAGCTCTAACCATCCCTATAGTGGTAATTGTCGAATCCATAGACGTGGTTGAGAAGAAAGTTTCATCTAAGTGGATTGGTGAGAAACGGTGGTAGGTGTCTCGCTGAGAAGTATTGAGAACTACGCCCTGCACGGGGTTACGGTTGACATACCATCTGGTAAGATAACAGCTATTATAGGCCCTAATGGAGCCGGTAAGACAACAATGCTTAAAGTAATCGCCGGCCTGACACTGTACAAGGGAAGCGTGTTATTCGATGGGAAGCCGGTTGATAATACACCACCCTACAGAAGAGGCGTCGCATATATTCCACAGAAGAATGCGTTGTTCCCCCATATGACTGTCTGGGATAACATAGCGTTTCCATTGAAGATAAAGGGCTTCTGTGAAAACGCGATCAAAGATAGGGTTGAATGGGCCCTTAGAAAACTATCTATTGAACACCTCGCCTCGAAACACCCCTCCCAGTTAAGCGGTGGAGAGGCTAGGAGAGTTGCCATAGCTAGGTCCCTGGTGGCCGGTGGAAACTCGTTCCTGGCGGACGAGTTGGAGCAAAGCCTTGACGCTGCTATGAGGCTTGAGATATACGAAGAAATCAAAAGAGTCAATAGAGAAGAAGGATTATCAATAATTATTGTCACACACGACCTCAACTGGGCAGTGAATACTGTCGACAAAGTCATCTATCTCGTCAATGGAAGAGTAGCATAAGAAGGCCCGCCCGGAAACCTTAACGTAGACATGGTTAGATCAAAACCATTAGCTTGGTTTAAAAACCCTGCACACGTCTCCAGCTTTTTAGCTTTCATGTAAATCGTATATTTTAGAGGAGTTTTAAGTGAGGATTTTAGCATTAACTCATGGCTTATGGCTTGGCGGAGCCCAAATCGCTACTTTAGAGCTACTGGAGCTCCTCAAAGATAAGGTTGAGTTGAAGGTTTTAACATGCGACCGGGCTAATGAAGAGTTCACGTCTAGAATAACCTCCATGGGGATTCCGGTGCACCGGGCCCACTGCAAGCTTGAAGCAGGCTACCCTGTGATAGGGGTTAACTCTGCCCAAAGCCTTATACAATGGGCTGACGTTGCCTGGATTACGGATGTAGAATATCCTACTGCACGACTCGTGAAAAATGTGAAGAACATTCCTGTTATAGCTCATCTTCACTCTTACGCTTTAATATGCCCTCGATGGGACTCCCTCTATGGTCGTGGCGAGGTGTGCCTAAAAAAGTGTTCTCCGTGGAGAATCATCAGGTGTAGGCAAGGCCATAGATCCATGCTCTTCAAGGTGGGGGCGTTGAGTATTGGTATGGCAGGAATGTTTGCCACTTTGGATATCGCTAAAGGACCGTACAAGTACATGAAATGGGTGAAACTGTTAAACATGGTTCTAGAAAGCATAGATGGCTATATCCCGGTCTCCAATACGCTCTGGGACATTCACGTAAGGCACGTGCCCGAGCTGGGGGGTAAACCTTACGCGGTCGTCTACAACCCAGTTATAGAACCCTTAAAGTACGTGAAGCCGAATCCCAATGAGCCCTATGGGAACTACATATTCTACGCTTCAGGCCCCAACCCTGTTAAAGGCCCACACATACTCCTGGATGCATGGTCCACCGTATCCAAGCAGTTTAAAGATTTAAAACTCTACATGGTCGGCTGCAAAGATAGTTGGGTCGAGAAATACGCTAAACGCCTAAGCTTAAACAACATTGTTTTCGTCGACAAACTCCCCAGCAGAAACTACTACCACACCATGTACAAAGCCAGAGCTGTCGTCATGCCCTCTATATGGCCCGAGGCATTTGGTAGAATACCCGTTGAGGCTAACAGGCTTGGTGTGCCGGCTGTGGTAACTGATCAAGGAGGCTTAAAGGAGATCGTTGAGGACGGGGTAACAGGTTACTTATCCAAGCCAAGAAGCGAGGAGCTGGCGAGTAAAATAATGAAGGTCCTGGAAAAAAGTTTCAATAGAGAGGCAATAATACAAGAATCCTACATAAAGGTTGATCCGGGTAAGCAAGTGGAAAAAATGCTAAACCTGGTTGCAAAATAGTGTAAGGAGCTTCTAGCTACATGTTTTCCGCAACATGAACTTACAGTAAAAATATAAGCGAACCTTAATGAAGGTAGAATAGCTTTCCTTGGAAAGCTACCAGGTCTTGATCAATATTTGACACTATATCGGTCCGTGCCCCTATCCCTGTAAAATATTGAGATGGCGCCAGCGGCCTCAGCCTCGGCCACTGAGAGGCCAAAATGCTCTGGATACAGCGGGTGCATGTAGAACTTTGCCCTTGCCAAGACCGTTTTTAACTCACCCTGGGCATGTTTACCTTAACCTCAACGTTCCCAAGACCATCCCTCTCGACCCCGCCCCAGAGCTAATCTAACACCTTACGCGAAACCCTTGTCGCAGAGCCTACAATGTAAAGTTTATAGTCAGGTAGCTTCTCTACTACTGTAAGAATGTTTTTAAGCCCCTCCTCCAGGCTGAACCTTGACCCTGCGACAATCAACGCATCCCTGCGGTCGCTGTGGAAATACTCTACGTCGAAAGGAAGGTGTAAAATCTCCACCCTGTATTTCAACCCGTAGATGGATTCAAATACTCTCATAGTCCATGTGCTACTAACCAGGACTAGCTTGGTATCACCTGTTAAGGACTAAGCCACCCTTCTCACAAGCCAGTTATAGGTTTTCCTCGCCAACCCTGTGTCAGCATAAGGAAGCACGAGGGGACATGGACATGCACTATATCCAATGGATATGGAAGATAGGGAACCGTATCAACAAATAATTCACCTTGCTTTCTTTCAACCTTAACTAGCAGGTATCGGGTTAGCAGGCCCCTTAACCTTACAAGCCTTCCACGAGTGAAGTCCATGGTGGCTTTGTTAATAATCTTACTCATTAAAGGAGCTTCGTGGAGTTCGATGGCAGGGTTGAAACCTTGTGTCATCAACTCGATAGTTCTTTTAAATCTTTCCTTACCTACGACAATTGTGATCAGCTTCGATTCAAAACCTAGCTCAAGAAATGCCTTATGCATCTCCACCTATAGCTTCTCTTCCCCCCGCCTACTTCTAAAAGAGGGTGGAAAACCAGGATTCTCGTACTGAGTCGCTACTCTAATGTTTTTCGGTTCTTACTTATTATTGTTTACCCGGGAGATTATGAAGAGGCTTCCTCGACCAAACCCTAAGTTTCATTATTCACCAAACCCCTCCTACATTTCAAACACTTAAACTTCTAATCTTATACATCCAAGGTAATCCCGGTTATAGTGGTTGCGAAAAATTAAAGCTTCTAACTCATCCTTAAGTTTAAGAAAAGCTAAATAACTAATCAGGCATCAACACTTGAATTACTCTTTAAGGTAGGAAGGGTTCGTCCGCTACTTCAACACTGTCACATTAACTACCAATGGAATAAGCGATTTATCAATAAGCTGTGGAGTATTGTAATATAAGACCCGGACATTGCGAGTCTTGAGACGAAACTTCCACAGACTCCCTGAAACAAGGCTTAAAGCTTTTTCATCAATTGCTTTTTCACCACCCTTCACTAAGTTTATCAAAGTGAGTGTAGCCCCAAATTGAAAGAATTTCTCATCTATACCAGCCTCTCTTAAAGGGACAGCCTTGGTAAGGGTGGTTAAATCAATCCATGTTAAATTATCAGGTCTCCGGTTCCTGTAAAACCCTAATAACCTAGCTGGAACGTAGAAGATCGCTAGTCTTTTACTTCTGCTTACTATCAATCGATATATTGAAGGAGCGCTACCTCTCAACTCGTCTAGGGTTCCCTTCACGACTCTCTTCAACCCACCGTACCTTCTCTCGCGCTTAGTCATGTAAGCTGATGCAATCTCGTTGAAACCTGAAACAATAGGTAGGTGTATATGAAATCCTATTTTTGAAACAAACTCCACATCCTCGCCATAGTTCAGATCCCGCCAACCCCCTTTGCCGAGAGCAAGCTCTCGTCTGACTATCAATAGTCCTCCGGCGTTCACAACCTGCTTTGTTTCCACAGCATACTCTATCGCTTTATGATAAGCCGGAGTATATACCGTATCCAGATCGAACCATGCAGTCGTAGAATTTTCTGGACATTTATAGAGTGCTATGTGCCTACCTAATCCCCTAGTACATTGGTATCGATAAAGCTTAAGATTGTAATCTTTTCTGAGCTCTAAAAGCTTCTCCCATGTTCCATCAGTGGAGTAATTATCCACGATCACGATATCGTGCTCCGGCCTCCAAACAGACTCCACACTCTCCTCTATGGTGCGGACGTTATTGAATACTGTGCCGTAAATGCATATCTTCAAATGTCACAGCTCCTGTGCCAGCTTCTTAACTCTCAATATGTAATTCACTTTATCTACAATGCTCTTCCTAAAATTATCATAGCTGAAAATAATGGAGTTCTCAATGCCCTTCTCCTTTAGCTTGCTATATAATTCCTTGTCATCCTCTATTGATTTTATAATGCTTGGGACCTCACTTATACTGCTATAGCCGAGCATGCTAGAAACCTTGCTAACCACGTCATACCATGCACCTCCATCCTTATACACTATTGGGATAGCACCGGCTGACATTGCTTCAACAACCGATATCCCAAAGTGTTCTGGGAAAGGCGGGTGAAGATAGAACATTGCCCTACCAAGCAGTTCCCGCAACTCATACCTAGGAATGTCTGGCTTGAACTCCACATTCGTTAATTTCAACTCATCTCTTAATGCTTTCAGTTTTTCAAAAACCGACGCAGACCCCTCAGTGGTGGTCCCTGCTATAACAAACTCGTAATCCGGTAACTGCTTAGCTACCTCAACTAGTATTTTGTCAAGGTTTTTCTCATAAACAATCCTGCTAACGGTGACAACAAGCTTCTCTCGCTCCGCATTCCCTGAAACCTCCCTGAAATACTCAACATCCACGGGCGGGTAGATAATGTCCGGGACCACATTATATGCCTTGTAAACCATGCACGCGGTCCAGGTAGAATTGGCTATAACCCTGCCAGTATGTTTTGACAACCTTTTAGCCACTAGGTTAACCAGTCCATTGTAAGCATCCCATTGAAGGCCAGCCTTATCCCTGGGCGGAAGAACCGCGGGATAATGTATGTATGACACGTCCGCCCCGGAGGGAACATTGCTCTGTGTGTCAATTACGAGGTCGGCTTCACTCATAGCTTCATCTATCTCTTTTAAATAGAATAGAAGCCTGCGAAGCCTTTCAAACCTGCCGCGGGACATCTTTTCTATGAGCTGTGCCAACCTATTCTTTCTAACACTCAACCTCGTAGGGATTACGTTGCCGTACAAGTCCTTAATCTTCTCATCTTCAACAGGAGTCTGAGTCCATATTTCAACGTCGAAACCCTGCTCTATCAACGCCTGCGAGAGCCTAAGTACAAGCAACTCCCCGCCTCCGAGAACATTGAGAGAAGCGTGTAGAATCAATATTTTACCGGACACTCAAATACACCACCGCATTCTTCGCAACTACTTAAACAATTTTTACACTATGGAGAGATATTTAAACGCTCAGAACCATGTACACGGGAGTATACCATTTAACATGTTCATCCCGTCTAAACAATCACTTCACAAATGTTATTTACTCATTTTCAATTAACATAATTCGATGGATATTGGAAAATGCCGGTTTTAAACCATTGAAATGAGTAACCCGGTAATCTCTTATGTGAAGTCTTTCAGTCTTTTATTATTGCTTTTCTCCCACTCCTCTACGTCGCCTTCAACAACTCTGAAAACAGGGTTGGCTTCAATGCTACTCGGGTCTACTCCTCTAATTCTTTCAAGCCAGGCCTTGTCGCGTTTCTCAAGCTTTCTAATTAAGTGGTTGAACTCGTAAATGAGCTGTCCACGGGTTACCTCTACTGCTTCATGGAGCTCGACCACCCTGATCTTTGAAAGGCTGAACCTGTAGCCTCTCGCGCAAGCTTCCAGGTAGACCTGGTAGAGGTATGCGTCGATCAGGTCCAGGGGTTTCTCATACTTCTTAAACCTTGCAAGCTGGGGGTGGTTTCTGTAACCCTTGGTCAATCCCTGGAGAACACGTCTTGCTAGCAAGCCCTCCCTCCACAGTGCTACCAGCCCTATCCTATCCAGGTATTTCGGATGTATTGACCACAGTCTCGTTGAAAATCCCTCTTCGAATCCATTGTTTAAGCTAGTGTTTCACAAGCAACTGAATCCCTTCCATCATCATGGGGTTTTAAAAAATGCTGCATGATAATGGGAGGAGTTGACTACGTAGTATTGGCTATGGTGCCTAGTATCCTCCAACCTCCTCGTAAGCTTCCTCAACAGCCTCTTTAGCCTTCTCCTCCTCAAGCCTCTCCTTCTGCTTTATGAGGAACCTTCTCCTATCCAGCACGCCCCAAGCGTAGATCGCGATGGCTGGGAGTGCTAGTAGGAGGAGTAGCAGGGCATCCCCTGCCGCTGGTGTAACGGGGAGAGTGTTGGACAGCTCTATCGGCTTGGGCATGCCGGGAGAGATCTCGGGCATGAACCTGTTCACGTTCCAAGCAGCCAGCGCTAGCATCAGCCAGTTTGTCGCGAAGTTTATCAAGCCCTGCCTGCTCGGCCCCAGCATCAGCCCAGGTATCCTCCTCTTCGTCAACGGCGGGAATAGGACCGAGCCCATGAAGCCCAGCTGGTCTTCCAGGACATGCATCGCGTGTCCCAGCATTGACGCTACTGCGAGGTAGAACCAGTTAGCGTAGCCTAGTGCAAGGGTTGCAAGCCCTATTAACCCACCGATCACCACGCTCGCTGTCAAGCTGTGGGAGAAGCCCCTGTGCCACGGTATGAACACCTCCTCGACAACATCCCCCACTTTCTCATAACCTATCTCGGGGCCTGAGAAAGCATCTATCACTGTTGGCCTAGGGTAGACCTTTCTGAAAGCATGCTTCGTCTCAGCAACCCCTATCCTCCTGTACTCAGGGGGCTCTGTCCCCTCGAGGGGTAAGCCTCCAGTGGAGACCAGCGGGCCCATGTGAACGATTATCCTCCTGTTCTTGGAGTCGTACTGGATTAGGAACCTCCTGTAGAAGTCCCCCGGCATCCTTATATTGTGTATTTTAACGGTTACCATCCTCCCGGTCTCGTAAGCCTCGTCAATAGCTCTTGCAACAGCGTCTGCAACATACTGCGGGTGTGGGGCGTCCGCAACATTCCAGTAGACTGAGCCACCCTCGTCCACCTCCAGGTAGCCCGGTATCCTCACCCTCCTGCCCGATGCTGCCAGCTCCTTAATGCTTGACCCGAGCATTCTCCTAAGCTTTTCGTAATCCCCGTTCCTGGCGACCACTACCACCGACCCGGTTTCATCCGCTAGCTTAAACCTCGCGTAACCCTCCCTCTCCTCCAGCACATCCTCGATCCTCCCCTCAAGATAGTAAAGCCTCCATCTCAAGCCCTGGGAGAGCTCGCTAACCCTTATCCTCCTGGGGGAGAGTTTTCTCAACGGATCCCTTGGGGCGGGATCCACGAGGTAGTCCACTCTCCACAGGAACTTCTTGAACTTGAAGTCCAGGAAGTCTGGCAGGTATGCTGAAACCCCTGCTAGAACCGGCCACATGACTCCTTTGACAAGGTCTGAGAGCAGGGGCGGGAAGAACATTGCCATTGCTAGACCGGACAAGTAGTGCGTCCACCCTCTCATCCTCAACCACCTAGCCCTAGCAGTTCAAGGAAGAAGCCGGCGAACCCCATGGTGTTTGCGAGAACGGGGAGGATTAGGGAGCCCAGGCAGTAGCTCAGCCTCGTGTTGAAGACCATTGCAGCGAAGCCAACGCTTGTCGCCGCGAGCATTAAAACCAGGCCCACGGGCCCTGTCAAATAGTATACGAGGCTCACGAGGAACACTAGGGTGGCAGCGGAAATGTAGACGTAGCTCACCCTGGTTAGAAGGCGTGCCACGGCTTTCGACAAGTATAGGGTGACAACGAAGGAGACGGCTGCTGCTAGGATGATGAAGGCTGCTCCAACATAGAACTCAGCCCATGTCTTAGGCGTGTAAACCCCTCCTACAAGCCATGCAACCGAGCCCCTGGTTATCCTCATGGTTGGGTGGAACAGGAAGAAGAGAGCACCAGTGTAGTATACTGTTCTAGCAGCTCCCTGGCTGATCAGGAAGGTGTCGTCGCCCCTGCTACTCGCCATGTGCCCCCCAACCAGCGCCCCCATTCCCCCGGTTATTATTGGGAAGAACGCAGCTATCCCTCCCCCTATTATCCCGGATGCACTGCCGTTTACGACCGCGCCTGGAGCCGTCTCCACAACATCCCTCGTATCCTGCCTGGGAATGCTCCTCCTGGAGATAAGGTTTCTCAGAACCCATGGGAAGCCGAAGAAGCCTATGAACAAGGGTGTTAGCCTAGCGTACGCTGCTTCAATCCTTAATAAACCCGAGTATGAAGCTATGAAGCCCAGTATGCCTGATGCGAAGAACACCAACACCCCGCCTAACACCTGCCTCCAGGCAAGCCACAGCTTCTCCCTAGGCGTCCTCCCATGGTCGGCTTCCTTAGGGTACTCGCTCATGAACATGAAGACAACTATTGCCAGCAGGATGAACCAGTAGTATGGGCTGAAGAGATTATATATCACGGGCATTGCGTAAACGCCGATTGTTGCCATGAACACTGCGAGGAAAACCCCCCCTGTCAACGCGCCGATCAGGTAGAGCAGTACAGCCCTGTGACCCCTCCCCGCTAGCAGATACCTCTGCGACGGGAAGAGCATAAGCATCATTGACTCGTCTGAAACACTGAGATATGTTGAAGCAATGGAGCTGGCGAACGAGAACCCTACTACAGCTCCGAGGGCGAAGTATGGGAGAGCGTAGATGTTGGAGGTTATGAACCCCGGGGCCAGGGCGAACACAAGAACCAGGAGGTTGAAGATGTGGAGCCCCGGGATCCACGATAGCAGTAAGCCCATGAGGGTGCCTGTTAAACCCCATGTTAAAACATCGACAGGGTTGACTAAAGCCTCCATAACCCTGCACCTACCCTAGAACCGTGAACCCGTTCTTAGAGATCACCACGATCTCCTGCTTGCTACCGTAGACATCCCTGTACCCTGCAACCTTGACCAGTGATCCGTTAGGCGGTGGCGAGGACATTCCGAGATCGCTGACGGTTGAAGAAGGTATGAACACTGTTATAACAGCGCCTGTTGAATCAGTTATGTTGATCTCCCAGTTGTTTCCTGATAAAACCCTAGAGCTCACCACTGTGGCGTTGAGAACCATCAGGGGCCTGCCTAAAGGCTGCGCCAGGGCTTCCTGAACAGTAACTGTTAACGGAGCCCTGAGCTCAACCACTTCACCGTACACGTACTCTACAAGGCTGGCTGACTTAACAGTGCCGTTGATCCTTATGAGCGATTTCCAACCCACTATGGCCGGATCCAGGAAGGATATAAGCTGCGTCCTGCTCATGGAAACGTTGACCGCGAAGCCTTCATCGCTCGACCTCACCTCGACATAGTATATTCTCTGGGAGCTGTCGTAGCGTATCGCGTAGAAGAGTCCTGTGAACGAGACGTTGGAGCCAACGTAGCCTGGCACACTCCTAATGTCTATTTCGATGAAGGCAGGGGGTTGCGGAGGCGGCGGTGGCGGAGCTGTCTCAACGGTAATCCCGTTCACAGTGTAGACAACGATCTCGTCCGTGCTACCGTAGACATGCCTGTAGCCGGCGACCGAGATGTAAGTGCCCTTCGCCGGGATTTCAAACCCCATCGACTTAGCCACTGTCGACGGGACGAACACCAGTATGTTGTAGCCTGATGGATCGCTCACGTAAATCCTCCAGCTACCACCGCTTGTCGTGCTTGATGATGAGACGGTTACGTTTCTCAGAACTATGATCCTACCCCTCTCCTGCGAGAGGGCTTCCTCAACACTACTGGTTTCAAACGGGGGTGCAACCTCCACCGGGTCTGCCGCATACGCGACCATGTACGTTGAATTGACCACGTTAACAGTTAAGTTGAACACTGTGCCGGAGCCCACGCTCCACGGGTCAAGCGCTGTTGCCATGAGAGCTTTAGGCATCATAATGTCTCCCGTAATACCCTGGCCCTCCACATCCTCGAAGACAAGCCTGCACGGGTCGTCGAAAGCCTCGCAGTAGACTCCTAGGAATCTTGCCTGCGTCCTAACCGTCTGCCCCTCGTAGAAGGCTGTGTTGAACACCAGGTCTCCGAAGCTCACTGTTTCAGCCACGGGTAGCACTCCTATGTTGACATCCTCGAGCTCGCGGACAACGATCTCTGGCGAAGTACCCCTATAGTAGTAGACCACTCCGCAGACGTCCACGGGGACTCCCCCGGCTGAAATAGCTGATAAAACCGGGGTAGCGTCATCCCCGTAGACATGGTTTATTATTGTTGGTATCAGAACCGTCACAGCACCCCTGGATGTTGCGACGTCGAAGAGCAGTCCCGATGAAACATTACGGGGGCTTTTAACCAAGCCCTGCACGCAAACATACGAGTACTCGGCGATTTCTTCCAGCGAGTCCACGTAAACCTTTCCATCACCGCTCCCGGGTCTCTCAAGTATTTCAACACCCCTCAGCTCCTGGAGGTAGGCGTAAGCGTAATCCTCCCTCACCCTCAGCTGGACGAGAAGCCTCACCCTGTCCCCTATGAAAGGTATTTTCCGAGCCTTGATCATATCGGATGCGAGAGGGTCGTAAGCGTAGACTGATAGGCTCACGGGCGTTGAGTTATCGTTAACGGTTACCGTAATCCTCAGCTTCCCTCCTGAGTAATCCACGCGAGGAGGCTCCACGACAACGCCTTCAACGTAGAATGTGGCGTAGTTCATTAACACGTTGCCCTGGACATCGCTGATCCTTACAACCGGGATGGGCGAGTACCGTGCCGCGGCGAAAACACCTACAACGCTCGCGAGCACTAGGGCTACGGCTATTATCTTGAGGAAGCCCACGTTGTAGAGCCTTCGCTCCTCGGTTTCGGGATAGTAAAGGTACTTCTCGATCTCCGAATACTCGCGGGAGTCAGACGTAGAAGCCACCTCGATCATGCAGGGTAGTGTATTATCTTATTTCTCCCCAAACCTTAAAATATTTAAAATAACCTGTTCAGTAGAGTAGGTGAACACTACCTGTCTAAACCCGGGTTGCTTGCAAGGATTGTTTTAAACCTTGCTAGAAATGTTTTCCAAGCATACGCTGTGCTATGGCTTCTGAAACCTCGCAAGGCTTCATCAATGAGCGATGTTTTCAAACTATTCTACCTCGACTTCTTAGTGCTGGATGAAAAGCACGTGGAGATCGTCAAGCTGAGCGATAACGAACTGGTGACAAGATGTAGGAATCCCTGCCCGATACTCGAGCTCTCGCAAAGATTAAGGGTTGACACAAGGGTTTCCTGTAGAATAGTCTCGGAACCCGTCTGCAAGTACGTGCTTAATAAACTGAACCCTAAGCTGGTTTTCGAGAGAAACTACGAGCATATAAGACCATACGCGGACAGTTGCGAGGAGAGAGTATATTTCGGGGGCACGCAGGCTTGAACGTGAGGTTCTATCCACTCGTTTAAAAATCGTTGAGACGGGGCTTTCACAACGTTTGAAGGAATACTACACCTCGAAACATCTTCCCTCAGTCTTTTCTCATCGCTTCTAGTCTCGGTTTCGATCGGCAGGGTTTTTCAAGTCTTACAATGTTGTCACTGATAAAGCGGTTGTGAGAAGCAGGTTGTTAAAGACCTCAAATACTTGCCCAGGCCTCGATGATTGATAAACTACAACCTATCCCTGGTGAATAACAATAGTATCGCTGAAACAACTACTATCACAGGTGCAGCCACCAGTAGAGCAGGCTCCGGGATGGGGACAGGCCCTCCACTGCCCGGTTTCACGGAGACGTAATCACATCTCGCAGTGTCGTTGCTAATGTAGACTGTGAAGCTTATTTCCCCGGCGAGCGGGGTTAAGTAGTTCTTGCCGACCACAACCTCTAATGTGTCGTTTAATACTGTTTTAGCATAAACACTAGCTGATACCTCAGCACTACCCGCCTCCTCCCAATCCCATGTTGAGCCACCACCTACATACTTGTAGAGCTTAACAACCGGGCTCGACACGGTGGTGCCATCGATATATGCTTCCAAAAGGTAGTCTGCCCCGATACCTGTCCAGTGTTCAAGACCTGTTGAAGAATCATTATCGCTATCTATTAACACTCCGTAGAAGTATGTAGCTTCAGAGGGGAGGGGGATATTGCCGGTAACGGTTATGTTAAAGCCTACGTGCGTTACGTTAAACCCGTATCCGACAGCTAATATGTCCGTGAATCCAAGTGCACACTTACCGTCCCCGAGGCTGTCGCTGAAATCCCTGGTGTAATCCCAGCTTGCAATAACAGTGATCGATGCGGTTAGAATCAACGCCAGAGTTACAGCTGTTAGCACTTTGGCTTTCCGCAAGCATAACACCTTGCTTCATGTGTGCTAAAAACATATGTTTTCCTTCACAAGTATTTAAACATCAGCCTGGTTGAGCGCTAATCCCTGAAGCGTGAATTCTCGGGAAGCCTCGTAAATGCGTTGAGCACTATTTACCGTAGTATTTCTTCGCGAGCTCGTAGGCTTTAACACCATAAGCTAACGCCGGGCCGCCCCCCATGACCACTGCTGTTTTCAAAGCATCCAGCACTTCCTCAAAGCTTGCACCAGCCTTGTAACACTCCTCCATGTGCCACATGATGCATGGCTCGCACCTGATGACTACTCCTATGGCGAGCGAGATCAGCTCTTTCGTCTTCTTGTCAAGCGCCCTGCTTGATTCAGCTGTCTCAACGAACTTCATGAACAGCTGGAGCTCCTCGGAGAGGGCTAGCATTTCGTTAAGCTTCTCCTTAAGCTTTTCAAGCTCAGAATTCTGATACGTGCTCAACACCCCACATAATATATTATGCATCCATGGATAAAACGTTTTCAGCGAAGACTACTCGGCAATATCGGAGACGACGGGCTGGGTTAGAGCCAGTAAATCCCTGGTCTTCAACTCTAGAAGGGAGTGAGTGCTACCACCGCCCCCGATCACCGTCTCCCTGTTCAACACCTCCCTGTCGACATAGGTTTTCAAACCATGTCCAACAGGCGGGACCGCTCCAACAGGGTATCCCGTCGCCTTTTCAACCTCTCTCGCCCTGGCCAGCCTGAGCTTTCTACCAGTAATGCTTGAAAGCTTGTCCAGGCTCAACCTCTTATTACCAGGGATGATTGCCGCCAGGGGCTTACCCTCCTCGTCAACCAGCACGAGCGTTTTAACAATCCTGCCAGGATCCACGCCCAGCTGCTTGACAGCTGCCTCAACCGTTGCAGTATGCTCTGGGAACTCGTACAGCCTGTGCCAGACGCCTTTCTCCTCCAGGAGCCTTCTCAAACTCTCAGTACCCCCTCGCAGGCTCATCAGCACTCCCCTTAGAGCCTTATCCTAACGTTTAAATATAATACCCTCCACGAATCCTTAACCAGCCCTGAGCCTGTGCCTCATGATTAATCCTTCGACAAGGAGGATTGTGAAAGCCGCTATGCTCGTGATCAACGCTACAATGCTTTCAGGGCTCGCCCTCCGGGCCGCAACAATCAAGTATGACTGCCCTATGGCAATGCCTAGGAAGAACATTGAATATATGAGTAGCCTGGGGATGAGCCTTCTCCAGAGGATAACATAGCCTTCCAGGGGTATTGCCTTAGCGATCACGTAGCCCTCGCGGGCCCGGGTGATCACGCCCAGTTCCTCAAGCCTTTTCAAATGGTAGAAGACGCTGCTGACAGGTATGTTAAGAGCTCTCGCAACATCCCTGACACCCCTGGGCTCCCGCGACTCTAGAAGGTAAACATATATTCTCAGCGCTGTGCCGCTCAAGTCCTCGCTACTAGAATCCATCAGCCTGCGCCCATTCAACAATTAATTACTGATTCATCCATTATAAGCGATCCCTTTAACCAGGATTGTTCTAAAACCTGAACAAGAGTGTTCAAACCATGGAGTTATCAAGCCGTAAGCATTAATGGTAAACAGGTGGTTGATTTGAGAAAACATGTTTTCATAACCCTTGCGCTCGCAGCAGTGTTGATCGGTGCTTCCATACCCCCGTTGATGACAGGATTCCTAAGCCAAGGGGGTTTCACCACAACTACGACTCAAATCCCAGGTGGAGCACCCCCTACATACAATCTCGAAGGCTTGAAAAAGTTCAGCAACTACGGCGAGCTGGCAGAGTTCTTGCAGAAGGCTTCAATTGTGAACAAGTGGTACCCGGGGCCGCTTTACGGGCCGCTAATAGCGATGAGAGAGGAGTCGGGCGGTGGTGCGGGGTCCCAGCCTGCTTCTAAAACCAACGTGCAGGTTGAAGGGGTTGACGAGCCTGATATTGTAAAAACCAACGGGGAGCTCGTGGTTGTTGCCTCAGGGAACAAGGTTTTCGTAGTAAGCACTTTGGAAAAGGCTGTCGAGTCTGTGATCGCTTTTGAGACAGGCGTTAGGGGATTGTTCCTTTACAAGGAGAAGCTTGTTGTTCTCGCCGAATCCTACGGATACTACTACGAGGGCGTGGAAACGGTTCAGTATTTAGCACCGCCTATTGGAGCACCCAAGCTGATTGTTCACTTCTACAACCTCACAAACCCTGAAAACCCCGTGCTTCTCGGGAAGGTTTCCGTGACAGGGTACATGCTTAGCTCAAGGCTTCTCGACAGCTACTTGTACCTTGTAGCGAACACCTACATACACGAGCCCATCATCCCCTACGTTAACGAGAAGCCCGTGCCTCTTGAAACCCTTGCAGCAGTGGATCAGCATCCTGACGCTTACGCTGTAATACTCGTAGTCGATCTCGAGGAGCTTGCCTACGCAACCTACACCTTCCTTATTAGGAGCGGCGGCTGGCTTTACATGTCTCTCAGCAATCTCTACATCGCCTGCGAGAAGCCATTATGGCTTGCTGAGGCCTACGCCATGGTGCTTGAAGCAATCGCTGAGCACATGCCTCCTGAGCAGAAGGGCGAGGTTTTAAACCTGCTGAACCAGGGATTGGTGGATAGGGCTTACGAGAAGGTTAACAAGTACTTGTCAGGCTTAAGCGATAACGCTAGGAGGAGGCTTCTCGACGAGGCTGTCTCCAGGGTTAACGCGGAGCCTAGGAGAGATGAGACAACGTTCTATGTTTTCACCGTTAACGGTCTCTCAATAAGCTTGAAAGGATCCTTCACTATTCCAGGATTACTGCTAGACCAGTTCGCCATGGAGGAGGCTGGAGAATTCTTCATCACCGCTACAACGGAGGCCAATTACACGGTTACGGCTGACTTCCTCCCCGTTGTATACACAATATACTATGAGAACCAGGGGATAACTGAATCCTCGTTTAAAAACACGACAGGCGCCCTCTACGTAGGCTGGAGCAACACTATGATGGGCAACAGCGTGTTCATCGTAGACTTGAACAGCCTCAGCGTGGTTGGATCCCTGAGAAATCTAGCCCCCGGTGAAAGAATATACTCTGCAAGACTGATCGGTAGAATCTTCTTCCTCGTAACCTTCAGGCAGGTAGACCCGTTGTTCGCAATAGATGTTTCAGACCCGGGCAACCCATCCGTTATAGGCTTCCTTGAAATACCCGGGTTCAGCGAATACCTCCACCCGTTAAGCCATGACAGGCTCCTTGGCATAGGGGTTGAGGATGGGTGGCTTAAAATATCGCTGTTCAACGTAACAGACCCTGTTAACATGAGCGAGATATTCAAGATCAACCTGCCGTCGACGTGGTCCCAAGCCCTATACGACCACCACGCTGTCACCGTGCACCCTGAGAGACAGCTTGTTTTAATACCCTTCGCAAGCTACGGCGGGGGCGGCATGTCAAGCGGGGCGCTCGTGATCAAGTATAACAGTGATGAGTTAAGGGTTGACGCCGTACTGCAGCACCAGTCCTGCGTCCGCACAGTATACGTTGGCGGTGAGCTATACACTATCTCTCCCGGGCTGATCAAGGTGTTCAGCCTTGAAACCTACGAAGAGCTTTTAGAAATACCGCTTCAGGGTTAAACCAAATCCCGCCCTTCAGCTCTAAGTCTTTTTTCCATCCCACCCTTGTCCCGGAGCCTAATCCTTATTATTAATCAAGCACAATATTTAAACAGCTGGTGCAGTGGCTTGGGCAGGGAAGTGCTCATAAACTTTATACAGCGCGAGAAGAGCTTCAGGATAATCCCCAGCAGTGACATTGACTCCTTGCTCGCCTCAGCCATTCTTTTGAAAAACCTTTCCCAGCATGGCTACGATGTTAAGGTAAGCCTTGACTTGAAGAGAATAATCGACGAGCCCGGGGAGCCAGCATTGCTTCTTAACCTGAAGCCTGTTAAACCCTCAAGCCAGGTTGTCCTGGAGCCGGCGAGAGATAGTGGTTTAACCGGTACAGTGGTTAGCGTGCTGGACGAGTACTTCGGCGTTGACAAGTGGGACAAGATCCTCGCCGTTACAGCCGGGGTTTACAAGGGGCTTGACACGGGGGGAGAGGGCTTCAAAGGGGTTGAGAAGAATATTTTGAACAGTCTTCTAGAAGGCGGCGAGATATCGTCCGAGCTGAGCTTCAGGCTTTGGGGGCATAGGAGGGTTGGGCTTTCCAAGGCGTTCACCAGAACCCTCAACCCGTTCATCCCCGGGTACACAGGGGTTCGCGACAGGGTTGAGGAGTTGTTGAAGAACATATCCAGGGGGAGGCCTGTTGAGAAGCTTCAGGCAGCCGACTTCTTCACCGACTCGGGGAAGCCGATGCTGACCGACCTGGTTAGAACACTGCAGAACACTGTTAAAGCGCCGCCGGATTACGTTAAAAACAGTATTCTAAAATTGATCGGTTTCGAATACTCAACATCCATTGACACCAGGAGGATCGAGCTTCTCGAGCTGGCGGGGGCTCTCATGGTTTACGCAAGCCTTAAGGCTGAGAACCCGGCCAGGATACTGGGGGTGACGCTTCCAAGCGTTGCAACACAGATCCTGGCGATATACGAGGAGGTGATCGACGAGCTCGCCGCAGTACTCGCCTCCTCAATACCCGGGTACTTGTTCGAGGGAAGGCCTGTTGACGTGGAGGATTTCCTGGAGAGGGCTGACATCGTGGCTGACGTTGCAGGCTGGTACCTGCCGCAGGTTAAAACCCCTGCCTCAATCATCCGGGGCGACCGCGTCTACACTGTGGCGAGGGAGCTTCTCAGGGTTGGCTGGGATCCGAGAAAGGTTTACGAGTCCTGCGATGATAAGCAACTATGCGTGATCCAGGGTGGCGGGGTTTAAAGCGGTTGTTAAAGCATCATCAGGAAACCCGTGCTTCATCGCCTCGGTTTACAGGATGCTCCACCCGGATAACGCAACGCCTCCGAAAGGGGTTGTCATAGAGGAGAGGGTTAGCGGGGAAGGCTCCTCCTACGAGCTTGTTTTCACAGCCCCTGGGGGTTTGAAGGAGCTTAGGACTTTGAAGGGGGGTGTTGACGAGGTTTTGAAGCTACTGGAGGTTGCTGAGAAGCTGGCAATGTTTAAATAACCCCTAAAACGATATAAACCCTACCTAGACATGGAAAGGGATGATTATGCCGGCTAAAGCCAAGTATACTGCGCGAGACAAGTGGAAGATGAAGAAATGGTATGAAGTGCTCGCGCCGAAAGCTTTCGGAGAGGTGTCGCTGGGCACTACCCCGGCGGATGAGCCCGAGAAGCTTATCGGCAGGGTTGTTGAGACAACCCTTTACGACTTAACAGGCGATATTTCCCAGGTACATGTCAAGCTGTACTTCCAGATCGTGAGCGTTGAGGAGGGTAAGGCGTACACCAGGTTCAGGGGGCATGAGCTGGCGAGAGACTATATGAAGAGCTTGATCAGGAGGAAGAGCAGCAAGGTCCAGGCAATACTCGACGTTACAACCAAGGATGGGTACGTAATGAGGCTCACCATAGCGGCCTTGACAAGCTTCAGGTGTAAGACAAGCCAGAGAAGAGCTATCAGGAGGATTATCAAGGACTACATTGCTTCCAAAACCCCGGAGCTCACTATGGATGAGCTGGTGAACGAGATACTGAGCGGTAAGATATCTAATGAAATAGCCGAGCTTGCTAGGAAGATATACCCTATCAGGCGTGTTGAAGTATACAAGTCTAAGCTCATAATGATCCCCACGGAGGAAGGGCCCAAGCCAGCCGTGGTTGTCTCCCCGGTTCAGTTGAAGTCTAAGTAGCCTTACACGATTCTTTATTAACAAACACTTGTTCTTAACAATAATATGTGAATGCTATGAAAGCCGTTGTCCTAGCCGCAGGTAACGGTGTACGCTTAAGACCTGTTACGGAGACGAGGCCTAAGCCGCTCATCCCAGTTCTCTGCAAGCCGGTTTTAGGCTGGCATCTCGAATGGCTGAGTCGTTTAAACATTGACGAGGTGGTATTGGTCGTAAACTATATGAAGGAGATGATCATGGAGTACGTGAGCAGGTTTCACAGGGGGCTCAGGGTCAGGTACGTGGTTCAGGACCCGCCGTTGGGCACTGGCGATGCCGTGGTCAAGGCACTGGACCACCTGCCGTACGGTGAGGACGTGCTCATAGTGTACTCGGATGTTTTCATGAAGGATGCGAGCGTTTACAGGGAGCTGGCCAGTATTAAAGAACCCGTCATCCTCGGAGCCGTTGTGGATAAGCCTGAACACTACGGGGTGCTCGAGCTAGAGAATGGGAGGTTGAAGAGGATTGTGGAGAAGCCACCGCAACCCCCCTCACCCATCGCTAACGCAGGGGTCTACAAGCTCAACACTAAGGATATTGACGAGCATAAGAACGTAGGGGTTAGCGTTAGAGGGGAGGTGGAGTTCACCGACATAGTTAGCAACATAGCCAGGGTGAAGCAGGTGAACGTGTACACGTTGCCTAAGGGGTGGTGGATAGATATAGGGAGGCCGTGGCACATACTGGAGGCTAATAAGATGGCTCTCGAAGACTTGAAGAGGAGTATTAAAGGAGTGGTGGAGGAGCCTGTCAGGATAACCGGGGAGGTGTACGTGGGAGAAGGCTCCACGGTCCACTCGTTCTCATCGCTGGAGGGGCCGGTTTACATAGACTCTAACGTGGAGGTGGGGCCGAACGCGAGGGTGAGGCCTTTCAGCGTTATATGCAGCGGCTCTAAAGTAGGGTTCAGCGTTGAAGTAAAGGAGAGCGTCTTGTTCGAGAACGTTAGAGCAAGCCACCTCGCTTACATAGGCGACAGCGTCGTATGCGAGAACGTCAACCTGGGGGCGGGCACGATCACTGCGAACCTCAGGTTTGACGAGAAGCCTGTTAAAATGATGGTGAAGGATAGGCTGGAGGATACGGGAAGGGTTAAGCTAGGGGCTGTCATCGGCGGGTATGTGAAAACAGGCGTTAACGTTTCAATAATGCCGGGGGTTAAGATAGGCTCGTACTCCTGGATCCTGCCGGGGGCTGTTGTCCACAGGGACGTGCCCTCGAAAACCACATACCCTGAGCAACCGCGCAGGTTATAAGCCGGGTTGACAAGATATTTTACACGATGATGTAAATGATCCATGATATCGAAGAGTTCAGGAAGAAGTACCCGAACCTCTACAAGGAGCTCGTGGAGGATAAGGGGAAGAGCATAACAGTCGGCTTCGACCCCTCCAGCATAGATCCTTGGAGAGGCTATGTCCCAGGAGTTGTAGACTACATAAGAAGGTGTAGGAGTGTTGAGGAAGCCCTTCGAGTCGTCGACTACCTGAGGGAGCGTGGTGAGATCGGGGAGAAGGAGGCTTCAGAGCTGAAGAATATTCTAGAGGAGAAGGGACTCGGTTTCTTCGGCGGGAGAAAAAGCGACGACTACTACTACAGGGAGGCTTCAAAGTACTGGGAGAGCTTGAGGGCTAGGAGGAGCGATCGGGAAGGGGATTGATCAGGACTTAGTGGACACTATCTTCACCACATCCCCATTCTTCAACACATAGCTCTCACCAATCCTCTCCTTCCTCTTAGCGTCGACAGCGTAGAGGAAGCCCTGCCCCAGCTCGGTGTGAACCATGTAGGCTAGCTCCCTGGCCGTCGTGTTGCCTGGGACAAGGTAGGCGTCCGGGAGGATGTTGCCCGAGTGATCCGTGTACTTGTTCTGATCCTCAACCGGGTAAACCACTATCAGCCCGAGCTTCCTGAACACTGCGTAGTTTAGAAGCTCCTGCACGCCCGTGGACCCGTATTTCTCGAGAACATTAACCCTCACCAGCTCCAGCGCCCTGGACTGCTCCCTTGACAGCTCAACCCCTGGCTTCACCGTGAACCCTGGGTCGCCGGGCAGGTAGTCTATGAGGCCTGATTGAGCCGCCTTTCTCAGAATCATCTCCGCGAGGCCGCTGACAGGCTTCACATCGTCACCATACTTCTCCCTCAGCCTTTTCACATTCTCCTCCGCTACGGGATGGTCCGCCTTGTTAGCAGCTATCACTATGGGCTTGGCAACCTGCCTAAGCTTGAGAGCGAAAAGCTCGACATCGCTGGTGGACCAGTTCTTGAAGGGCTTCGACTCCAGGCCGGACTCCCTCAACGCCTCGATAACATGGTGCTTCCTAATGCTGAGGCCTGACAGGTTCTGCGTCACAAGGTCGAGAGGGGTTGAGGATGATTGAATGCTCTTCGCTATCTTCGCCTCCCACACTCTTTTAACAACCGAGGAAAACCACTCGTCAATCTCCCTCCTGATAAGCTCAACCTCCTCCAAAGGATCTTGGGTGCCGGGCTTAACCGGGTTTCCCTCGAGATCTGTCCCGCCCGATGCATCGACAACGTGTATGAGAACGTCAGCCTGCCTCAGGTCATCCATGAACTTATTACCCAGCCCTCGTCCCCTGCTAGCTCCTGGTATGAGCCCGGCAACATCCATTAGCTTGACAGGGATAAACCTGAAGCCTCTGGCGCAGAAGCCTGTTCTAGGATTGCACTGCTTGAGGCCGAGCTCGACGTGGACGCAGGGGGTTCTAACATAGCCTACCCCTATGTTGGGCTCTATGGTTGTAAAAGGGTGGTCGGCTATTTTAACGGGAACCATTGTTAAAGCGCTGAAAAGGGTTGACTTGCCCACGTTGGTCTTGCCTACGATGCCTATGAGCTTCTCGGGCGGGGGCATTCACAAGGCACCATGAATTTCTTTAAAAACCATACTTTATAAACCCCGTATAAAATCATATTAACCCTTAGTAATGGTGCTTAAGCCATGGCTAGAAGCGTCTACCACTATATTGCGGAGCTTTGGAAGAAGCCTTACGAGGGAGACATGAAGGAGTTGATGAGGCAGAGGCTGATAGAGTGGAGGCGGCAGCCCTCGGTGGTGAGGGTTGAATCCCCGACAAGGCTTGACAGGGCCAGGGAGCTTGGCTACAAGGCTAAGCCGGGCTTCGTAATCGCAAGGGTAAGGGTTAGGAAGGGAGGTCAGAGAAAGCCGAGGCCTGACAGCGGTAGAAGGCCGAAGAGAATGGGTGTTTACGGGTACGCCCCGGCGAAGAGTATAAGGCTGATAGCTGAGGAAAGGGCTGCCCGGAAATTCCCCGGTCTCGAAGTCCTGAACAGCTACTACGTGGGCGAGGACGGCAGGTACAAGTGGTATGAGGTAATACTGGTGGATCCACACCACCCGGCAATATGCAGCGACCCGGAGATTAAGTGGATATGTGAGCCGCAGAACAGGGGCAGGGTTTTCAGAGGCTTAACCAGTGCTGGGAAGAAGATGAGAGGGTTGAGGAAGAGCCGCGGGATCAGCGGCACAACCAACTACAAGTGGAAGAGGAAGCAGAAGGAGAGGTTGCTGAAGAAGAGGCATGAGGCTAGCAGGGGAGCACGCGATCCATGGCAGGTAGCAGAGAGGATAAACGAAGAGTAGTTGTTAAGAGCGTGGAGGTAACCACCTCCTGCCACTCAACAGAGGATTGTGAGAAAGTCCGCACAGCTCTTTTAAACCTGCTTCCCAAAACCCTTCAATCAAGCGTTAAGATTGATTCTGAAACCCTCCACGGCTTCTACGGCAACAGGATCTTGCTGATGAAGGCTGAAGCCGTGGACGGTGAGCTACTCCTCAAGCACCTGGCGGAAAACCTTTCTGATACCGAGAAGAGCATTCTATCAGCAAGCTTCAAGCTCAGGTATGATGTTAGAACGGGGAGGCTCTACTTAAGGTTCAGCAAGCAGGATGCTTACGCGGGAAGCCTCAGGCTTCTCGACTCTGACGACGTGGTGAAAGTAGTCGTCCACTTCTCCAACGCTAGGAGGGAGGAGGAGGTTAAGGCCCTGCTTAGACAAATAGGCTTAATACGTTGAAGCCGTGAATATCTTAATTGTGTCATAAACTGTTAACCGGCTGGTAGCTCATGTTCACAGACTTAAACGTTAAAGACTGTAGTAGCGAGCTCCTGGAGAAGGCTGCTGCACTAGGCTACTCCGCGCTCGCCTGCTGGGAGAACCCTGACGGTGGCGGAGGGGTAAGGGTTGTGGGGAAGAAAGTGCTCTCTCCCAGGAGCCTCGAGGAGTTGAAGCAGGCACTGGCTAAAATCCCTGTTGGTAAAACCGTGGTGTCGGTCTCCCCACGGGACACTGCGACGGCGAGGTGGAGTGCTCACGATGGAAGAGTTGACACCATAGTTATGACTCTCGAGAACATTGACGTGTTCGATAAGAAGCAGTTCTCCACGATGAAGTACTATGGGAAGCCCCTTGAGATCTGGCTGAGCGATCTGAGAAGGGCTGGCAGCGTGCACCTGGCCAAGTATTATAGGAGGGTGAACCTTGCTTTAAGGATGAAGATCCCGGTTGTAACCGGCTCAGGGGCTTCGGACTGGAGCCAGCTACCCCATCCCAGGGCCGCAGTATACTTTCTAACACTCCTCCTGGACTTCCCGGAGAAGGAAGCACTCCTCTCCCTGACCAGCCACCCTTACTCGGTGATCGCGGGGAAGGTGGGCTCCAGTGGCTGACCAGCTCGCAGCAATCCTCATGGTACTGGTTGTAGTACAGGCCGTTGTGCTCGCGGCCACAGTGTATTTTCTTAGAAAGGTTAGAAGAGTGCTGAGGGTTTGGAAAACCCTGGTTGAGAAGGAGCGGGGCAAGCCTTCGAAGCCTAGGAAGAGGTACGTGGTTTTCACGCTAGCGTGCAATGGGAACCCTTCTAGAGAAGTGATTGAGAAGCATGTTGAAAACGCTTTCACCACCTACTACGGGAAGGCAGTACTCGCCAAGGCATCCCCCCAGCTCATATTCATGGATGAGGCGGTGAGGAAAGGTGTTTACAGGGTTAGCCACCTGTACGTTAAACACTTGATCAGCTTGTTCACAATCCCGCTGGAAACCGAGGAGTGCAAATGCCTCATAATACCTTTGAAGACAACAGGAACTCTTAAGAAAGCGTTGAAGATTATCGGTAGAGGGCGGTGAACCTATTTAATAGGCTGTTGAAGAGATCTCTACAATAGATGATGACGCCGCTCCAAAATGAGAAGTGATTGCTTCGCGACGATCTGATAACCTGTAATGTTTTAAACCCTTGATCACAGATAACTTAATGAAAAGTGCGGGGGTGCCCGAGCTTGGTCAAAGGGGGCGGACTTAAGATCCGCTGGCATAGGCCTGCGTGGGTTCAAATCCCACCCCCCGCACTAATTTACTGGTGTATTCTTGCTTATGTGTGCTGAATTCATGGGGTGGTTAGATTTCCCAATTGGGTAAGTAAAATATCGCGAAAACCAAAAAGAACAATCTTAATGGGCCTGTCTTTGTTGGTATTTGGTATTGCTGGGACATTAGTAAACATAGTTCTTCAGAGAACTATTGACGTAGTTTTATTTGCAAGCATGGCTTTCCTCGGCATTATTGTTCTATTTTTCTATGAATGATTAATGCGGAACGCTGATAGGTTGTAAAAGCCTTGAAACACAAATTCTGCCTAGAACATGCCGTGGATCAAGCCAGTAGCCACGTGAAACCTCAGAAACAAGATAAACACTAAAAGAGTTGCCTTCATCAATAAAAACCACACTGGAGCCTAAACCATTCAAACCCGTTGGGAAAACCCTGTAAGCACATAAGATAGAACTATTGACCTATGATTTCTCAGAACATGGAAATACTCAATCCTACGTGGAGCTACAATTTCACTGACGACTAACCCAATGTCTATAGGATTTGCACAGTCAGCTGATGAGGTTTTGACCGAGATTCCTTTTGACACAGGTGAACTGAAAGAACGTCATAGGTTCAGTATGTAATGCATCAAACAACAGCAGATGCTAATTTGAAATCAGTGACCATAAACGACAATGTTGAGGAAGCTTTCAACCTGCCCGGATGAATTTACTGGGAAATTCAGCACGAATTCCCCCACACTAGCAGGAAAGGCCTAGCTCTTACTATGCCTAGGTGGGGGAAGAGGGAAAAAACTACTTCCTCCTCCTGAGAAGGAAGACCATTGCGAACGCTGAAACCGCTGTGACGGTAACTACCATTAAGCCTGGCTCCGGGATCGGGTAGTGTGGCGGTGTGGTTGCAAAGTACAAGTCAATGTAGTAGTCGACATCTCCATCGCTAACCTCTTCCCAGGTGTTACCCGTTACGTTGGTAATCGCGTCCAGCGCATCGCTTGTGCTCGTTCCCCCTATGTCCCAGAAGCCCCCTCCATTATTATCAAAGTTCGACCACCCCCTGCCAGTGATAAGGGACACTCTGAGGAAGAAGCTCCCGTCGCTCGGCACCCCGCCTATAGTGTCCCATCTAACCTTAAACTCTATGGCATTATTGCTCACATTGGTTGCGGCTAGGGAATCCTCATCGGTTTTAAAGCTCCACGAGGAGTTAACGATGTAGAATATTCCACCCCAGTTTTCCCGTAACACGTCCGATACAAATGTTCGCCCCTGACCTCGGTATCTTGAGTCGGCCAGGTTTACCACTATCTGGTACTGCCATCTAGCATCACTACTAACCTTTGTATCTGAGTCACCGGAGAACCACTCCTCGCCGATGGTTTCCCCATTCCTGTTTATGGCTATGGCGACAATAGTGCCGCCGTCCTCGCCTATGTAGTTAAAGTCCATGTTGTTAACTATTATCAACCCGTACAGGTAGTTCTCATCGCCTGTCACTCTGAACTGTATCAGATCCACCCTTTTATCTGGGCTTCCCTGAGAGAAATCTGTTCTCTCATCTCCCAGGGGGTCGCACCATATCCACTGCGGTATCTCGTTGACTGTTTCAAGGTATAGGCCCGGGGCTTTGCCGGTGCAGTCGAATACTCCCCACTCGACCGGGTCTCCGTCAACGCTTATTGATCCTCCTGATAAACCGGCTAACGGTAGTGCCTTGTCAACCGAGCCTGCTGATGCTGTGAGTGATACGCTGAGAACTAATAGTGTTATGAAAGCTAGTGCGAGAGATCTCATTAACCCACCTTCACATTCATATATATTATTTGCTAGTGGATCATATATAAGTATTCGCAGGGTTTAAACGCTTGTTGAAAAACTACTCGCTCTAACCTCCCGTGTTCAAACCTGCTACGCTGGTGCTGTCTAACCCCTCACTTCTTTACTATAAGGTTTCCCGCTCACTGCTTCCTACGTCCTATTCTGAAGTAGAAGTCGCTTTTCTTCCCCGTAGGGGTTGTGCCGTGGTAGTGGTTCACTCTTCCATGGCATTTCGGGCATTCAAGCATTTCGACAGTGTACCAGCGCATTCTCCACTGCTTTATCTTGAGGAACTCCCCTTCGAAACCGCAGTAGGGGCATTTCAAGCCTGATCCCACTATATATCTCCTGCTCCGGAAATATAATAATTTTTCCCAGCTAACGCATAAGCATAGACCTTATCTTCTCGAGAACAGCCTTATCCTCCCTGGCCTTGTAAGCCAGCTTCACAACCAGCTCGCCAAGCCCTGGGTCTCCGAGAAGGGTTGACAAGCCCTGCTTAATCACCTCCTCGTCAAGGTAGACCATTCTCGACGACACGCCTCCATCTATCACCACGTTAACCCCTGTCATCCACCCAGCCTCGTCCGATGCTAGGAACGCTACCAGTGATGCAACATCCTCGGGCTTACCGACTCTCCCGGCAGGATGCCATGCATGGTCGAGCGGGGTGAGGGATGGCTTCCTCGGAGGCACCTGCCACTCACTAGTGTCTATCCAGCCTGGTGAGACAGCTAGCACTCTGATCCCGTACTTGGCTAGGGAGATGGCTAGCGAGTGTGTAAGAGCTAGCAGGCCGCCCTTCGAGGCTGAGTACGGCTCGGTGTTAGGCTCTGACTGAAGCGCTCTTGTAGAAGCAATGTTCACTATTACCCCGCCGGTTTTCTTCATGTATTTCACAGCGTGCTTGCTGCACAGCCACGGGCCTGTAAGGTTCACGTCTATTATTCTCCTCCACTCATCAATGCTCTGCTCTTCAATACTTCTGCCGGTGAACCCTATTCCCGCATTGTTTACTAGGACGTTGATCCTGCCGAAATCAGCGTAGACGTTTTCAACCCCGGTTGATACCTCATCCTCTCTTGAAACATCAACCCTGTAGAAGCGTGCTTCAACCCCTGCCTTAGCGAGCTCTCCAACCCTGTAGACACCGGCCTCCTCGTCAATGTCGAAAACCGCTATGCTGCAGCCTTCAACCCCCAGCCTCCACGCTATTGCAGCTCCAATACCTCTCGCGCCGCCTGTTACAATGCATGTTTTCCCTTCAAACCTTTTCACGGAGGACTCCCCCTAGGTATAATTGTGCTCCTCGCGTGTTTTAAACACGGTTTGAATGCGTGAGAAAAAGTCTTATTATTCCCTTTAAATGTAGTTTTTACCTAAAAGAGGGTTGATTGATATGGGTCTTTCAATGGCTGCTGCTTATGACAGGGCTATCACCATATTCTCGCCTGACGGCAGGATCTACCAGGTTGAGTATGCTTTCGAAGCGGTTAGAAGAGGCTGGACCACCCTAGGCGTTAGAACGAAGAACGCAGCCGTGGTGGTTGCTGAGAAGCAGAAGATCTCGCCTTTAACCGATGAGAAGGCTATTCAGAAAGTGTTTAAAGTAGACGATCACATCGGGGTAAGCTTCGCCGGCATGGCCGGTGATGGCAGGATCCTGATAGACTACGCTATTCACCAAGCCTTGATACACAAGTTCTACTATGATGAGCCAATCCCAGTGGAGTATTTGACGAAGCTGGTGTGCCATGTGAAGCAGGCTTACACCCAGCACGCGGGCGTGAGACCATTCGGCGTCTCAATGATATTCGTAGGCGTGGATGAAAAGGGTACCCAGTTATTCATGACGGAGCCGAGCGGTAGGTACCTCAGCTACTACGGTGTTGCAATAGGTGAGAAAAGCGGTAACGTCACGGAGTTCCTCGAGAAAAACTACAGCTACGACCTCAGCGCCAGGGAAACGATTAAGCTGGGGATTCTCGCAATAGCCTCCATAGTGGAGAGCAGGCCTCTCCAAGACTATATTGAAGCCGGCTACATAGATGTTGAGACGAAGCAGTTCAGGATCATGGGGAAGAGCGAGATAGAGGAGCTTCTCGCAGAGCTTGAGAAGGAAGGCCGTCTCAAACAGGAGGGTAGGAAGTAGCCTGTTTTTCAAGAATCATTTTAATCAAGTCTTTCAATAACTATATCTTATGGATGCATGGTGGTTTTTGTGAAGGATAAGCTGGTAGTAGCCAAGTATGAGGCTAAGGGGCACAGGTTTGAAATCCTCGTCGACCCCGACCTAGCCCTCAAGGTGAAGGAGGGGAAGCCGGTCAGCATTGACGAAGTTGTAGCAGGAGACTTCATATATAAGGATGCGAGGAAGGGTTTGAAAGCCTCGCCAGAATCCTTGAAGGCTGTGTTCGGCACTGACGATCCTAGAGTTGTCGCTATGGAGATTATTAAGAAGGGGGAGCTGCAGTTCACGGCTGAGCAGAGGAGGAAGCTGCTGGAGGATAAGAAAAACCAGATCGTGAACTTGATAGCGAAGAACGCCGTCGACCCTAAGACAAAGCTCCCCATTCCTGCGAAAAGGATTGAGCTGGCGATGGAGCAGGCAAGGGTTACGATAGACCCTTACAAGCCTGCTGAGCAGCAGGTTGAGGAGATTGTGTCCAAGATAGCCAGGTTCATACCTATAAAGCTTGCTAAAGCATATGTATCGGTTAAAATACCCGCTGAGTATGCTAGCAAGGCATATAAGTCTGTGCAGTCACTCGGGGTTGTGAAGAAGTCTAACTGGGGGAGTGATGGAAGCGTGAGCGTGGAGCTTGAAATACCTGCCGGTATGCAGCAGGAGTTTATAGATAAGGTGAACGCGTTAACCAAGGGTAGTGCTGAAATAAAGATTGTGAGCGTGGGGGAGAAATGAAGCTCAGGGTAATCGTGGCTGACAGGCAACTGGTCAGGCCCGGGGATACTTTAGCATATATTGAGGAAGCCGGCGAGCTTATCAAGTTCAAGAAGATCCCTGATAAGCACGTGTACATTTTCGAGAACAAGATCATAAGCGACGTAGTGGGGGTTGTCAGCGTTAACGGTGAGGAAATACAGGTGATACCGCTAGAGGGTGTCTACATCCCTCGGAGAGACGACCTCGTGATAGGTATTGTTGAAAACGTTGGCGTGACAGCGTGGACCCTGGACATAAGAAGCCCCTACCCGGGCGTGCTGAACGCTGGCGAGGTAATAGAGGGCTTCAACCCTCTAACCCACAACCTGAGAAACTATCTCGACATAGGTGATTTCGTCATAGGGAAGATAGCGGTGTTTGACAGGACCAGGGACCCTGTAATAACCGTGAAGGGTAAGGGGTTGGGGAAGATAACCGAGGGAGTAGTGGTCGATGTGAAGCCTAGCAAGGTTCCAAGGCTTATCGGGAAGAAAGGCAGCATGTACAACTTGCTGACAAGCATGAGCGGGTGCGAGATAACCATAGCCCAGAACGGCTTCGTATGGCTTAAATGCCCTGATGAAAACAGGGCTAAGGTTTTAATACAGGCTATAAAGCTTATTGAGTTAAAAGCCCACATGCGTGGTTTAACAGAGGAGGTTAAAATGTTTCTGGAGAGAAAGCTTGGCGGAGGTGTTGGAAGCAGTGAGCAGCAAGCCTAGGTTGCTCAGGGAGGATGGCACGAGGCTGGATGGTAGGCGGCTGGACGAGCTGCGGCCCGTGAAGATCAGGGTAGGGGTTTTGAAGAACGCTAACGGAAGCGCTCTCGTCGAGTACGGGGGGACTAAGGTGCTGGCAGCGGTCTTTGGCCCGAGGGAGGCTTTGCCGAGGCATATAGCTCTGCCGGATAGGGCAACGCTGAGGGTTAGATACCACATGGCCCCGTTCTCCACGAGCGAGAGGAAGTCGCCAGCTCCCTCAAGGAGGGAGATAGAGCTCTCCAAGGTTATCAGGGAGGCTCTCGAATCAGTTGTCTTCTCGGAGCAGTTCCCGAGAACATCTATCGACATATTCATTGAGGTTTTACAAGCAGACGGAGGCACCAGGACCGCGGGGTTGACCGCTGCCTCAATAGCTCTAGCAGATGCCGGCATACCTATGAAGGACCTGGTAATAGGTGTTGCGGTCGGGAAGATTGAGGGAAGCCTTGCACTAGATATCAACGAGCTCGAGGACGAGTATGGCGAGGCAGACCTGCCCGTTGGGATAGCCCCGAATATTGGGGAAATCCTGCTTCTCCAGCTGAACGGTGTCTTAACACCCGAGGAGCTTAAAGCAGGGATCGAGCTTGCGTGGAGAGGTGTTGAATCCATTTACAAGGTTGCTAAGGAAGCCCTCTACGCTAAGTACATTAAGGCTTTCGAGGAGGTGAAGTAGGTGAGCATTACACCTGTTAAGGAACCGGTCCTGCCTAAAGCCCAGGCAGAGGCCATTATCAAGCTGTTGAGGAAGGGGGAGAGGATTGACGGCAGGGGTCTCCTAGACTACAGACCCATCAGCGTCTACTTAAACCCGATCGAGAAGGCGGATGGAAGCTCCCACGTCATACTGGGGACGACACAGGTGATAACCGGTGTGAAAATAGAGCTTGGAGAACCCTTCGCCGACAGGCCTGATGAAGGAGTTCTACAGGTTCACGCCGAGTTTGTCCCACTGGCGTCGCAGACTTTTGAACCGGGGCCGCCGGATGAGAACTCTATTGAAGTAGCCAGGGTGGTTGACAGGAGCCTGCGCGAGCCTAAGGCAATAGATTTCAAACAGCTGGTTGTAGCTCCCGGGAAGAAGGTATGGGTAGTGTTCAACGACATATACCTTATAGACCATGGAGGAAACATTGTTGACGCCAGCATGCTGTCCAGCATGCTAGCGCTCGCCACGGCTAAAATACCCTACTACGAGGAGAAGGAACCAGGGGTTTACGTAGTAGATAATAAGAGGCATGTGTCCTCTCTACCCGTGAACACGCTGGTGGCTACGGTGACAATGGGGGTTCACGAGGACATCATAGTTGTTGATCCCTCAATAGAGGAGGAAGTGGTGTTAAACACCTTCCTAACCATAGCTGTTGACGAGAAGGGCAGGGTGTGCGGGATACAGAAGAAAGGTATTGCAGGAATCAGCAGGAAGACCCTGGAGCAGGCTGTTGAGATAGCCCTTAAACAGGGAGGCTTCCTTATAGATTTAATAAGGAAAATATTAAATAATCCCAGTGACTACATGAAACCGTTAGAAACCAACCAGTATTAACGTGGTGCTTAGAAATGGGGAGGACTAAAGTAGTTAAGATAGCGGGAAGGTACGGTGCGAGATACGGGTCTACTTTGAGAAAGAAGGTTAGAGACATCTTAATGAAGCGCTACGCCCCTCACACATGCCCGTTCTGCGGATACCAGGGCAAGGTTGTCAGGGTTTCAACAGGGCTCTGGATGTGTAGGAAGTGCGGGAACAAATGGGCTGGAGGAGCCTACGTCCCCAGGACCGAGGTGGCCAGGTACTTCCCCAACGTCATAGTCAGGGAGTAAGTTTTTGATCCTCATAACCACATCTCACAGATCCTCTCAGAGAACAAGGAGTTTTGTGAAAGACCTGTCAAGCATCATCCCCTTCTCCGAGAAAACTACTAGAGGGAAGAAGACTCTTCAGGAATTGTTCACTGAAGCATACCTCAAGGGTTTTAAATGGCTACTAGTAGTTGATGAGAAAAACGGAAACCCTTCACGGCTGAGATTCTACTATGTAGAGTTCAAGAGCGTTAAGCCTGAGGGAAGGGAGATCGGCTGGGTTACTATAAGAGGGGTGAGGCTTGTCCGGGAAAACCCTAGCGCTGTGAAGATCTCCAATCCTTCAACAATAAGCGTTGACTACGGATCATGCACCAGGGAAGAGTGCTTCAACCTGGCAGACCTTTTCCTAATGGTGTTCTACAAGGCTTTAAGCAACCGCGCCGACGTTACCGTTAAGCTTGAAGAATGGAAAGGGTTGAGGGTTAGGTTTCTCGGGAAAGGAGGGGTTGAAATAGGGCCTTGGTTAAAGGTTTCAAGGGTTGTGCTGAATGAACGAGTATAGCGTTGAGTATTCTCTAAACGGCCTACCCCAGCAACTCTGCATGTCTCTTGAGAAAGCGTTGAAGCCTGAGGCTGAGTCAGCCCCTAAGAGTGTTGAAATAATAGTGGAGTGCTCGGAGGGTGTTTTAACCTTGAAGATGCGGTCGACGGAAATAAATATTTTAAGAGCTCTTCACAATAGCTTTATAGGATTAATTATAATGTTGCTGGAGTTGAGCGAGGGGTTAAGGAATGAGCAGGAAGACGCTTCCGCCCGAGGTTCAGCAGTTAATAGTTCAATACCAGACTTTAAAGGAGACTCACGCTAAGATAGACGCCGAGTTAAAGCTCACCGAGGCAGAGCTGACGGATGTTGACACTGTTTTAAACACTGTGAAGAATCTTGAAGACACAGCCGAGCTCTACAAGGTTGTCGGCCACATACTTGTTAAGAAGGGGAAGAACGACGTGATCAAGGAGCTGGAGGAGAGGAAGGAGATCCTGTCCTTGAAAAAAGATAAGTATAAGAAGCAGCTGGACTTCCTTGTGAAACAGATAAGCGAGCTTGAAGCAAAGCTTAAGGAAGCTTTAGGGAGATACGGGATTCCTGTTGGGCAAGCCTAGAGAGCTTAACTTAAAAATCAACGAGATCACTCCCGAGGTCATGGAGGAGCTGGCCTCGCTGGCCGAGGAGAAAATCTCCTCCTTCCTCAGCGAGAACCTCCCGTTTAAAGGCGATTTCTCAATCATAGTGAGTGTTGAAAAAGCCAGCGACTCCTTGAACATCGTGATGGACGTAGGGGTTCGCGGAGGATTCAAGGACATGGTTGACTACAACGAGTATATTGAGAAAGCGATCCAGTATGCGAGGAAGTTTTTAGAGGAGAAGCTTAAAGAGTACTCCTCCCGGGAGGCCGTGTAAGGTTTTCAGGCTAAATCTTTATAATTCGTTTATAAAATTATTGTTTTAAGCATCAAATGCTTATCCATGTGGGTATGGGTTGATAAATCATGGTTAGGTATAAGCAGACGAGCGAAGTGCTCAAGATAATGAAGAATGTTGAGCAAGTTAGGAACGTGGGTATAACAGCTCATGTTGACCACGGTAAGACAACGCTATCTGACTCGCTACTAGGGGCTGCCGGGCTGATCTCTGAGAAGATAGCTGGGCAGGCACTAGCTCTCGACTACCTCGATGTTGAGCAGAAGAGGCAGATGACTGTTAAAGCAGCTAACGTCAGCCTTTACCACGAGTACAAGGGTAAGCCGTTCGTCATCAACCTTATCGACACACCGGGGCACGTTGACTTCCAGGCTAAGACAACCCGTGCTCTCAGAGTAATAGACGGGGCGATCGTTGTCGTTGACGCTGTCGAGGGAGTTATGACTCAGACGGAGATGTACCTGCGCGTAGCGCTGGAGGAGAGGGTTAGGCCAATCCTGTTCATCAATAAGATTGACAGGTTGATCAAGGAGCTGAGGCTGTCCCCTAACGAGATCCAGCAGAGGCTTATACAGATAATAAAGGATGTTAACTCCTTGATAGGCTCATACGCTGACAAGGAGTTCCAGCAGGCCTGGCAGCTGGACCCTGCTAAGGGGCAGGTAGCGTTCGGCTCTGCAAGGGATAGGTGGGGCTTCACAATCCCCATGGCTCAGCAAAGGGGTATAAAGTTCTCCGACGTAGTGGACGTGTACACCCGTGGGAAGGAAGCCGTGCCTGAACTGCAGAAGGTTGCACCCCTGCACGAAGCAGTTCTCGACATGGTTGTGAAGTTCGTGCCAAACCCGAGGGAGGCTCAGAAGTACAGGATTCCGAAGATCTGGCATGGAGATGTTAACAGCGAGCTCGCCAAGTACATGATGGATGCAGACCCGAACGGCCCGTTGATAATGCTCGTCAACGATGTTAGGGTTGACCCGCACGCGGGGCTGGTGGCTACAGGCAGGGTTTACTCCGGCACTGTTAGAGCTGGAGAGGAAGTGTGGCTTGTCAACGCGCGCATGCCTCAGAAAATACTCCAGGTCAGCCTCTACATGGGTCTGTACAGGGAGCTGGCTGACGAGATAACCGCTGGCAACATAGCAGCAGTGCTGGGAGCTGACAAGGCAAGGTCTGGTGAGACCCTGGTTTCAATGAACTACAAGGACTTGATGACGCCTTTCGAGAAGCTGAGAATGATCACCGAGTCAGTTGTCACAGTCGCCATAGAGCCGAAGAACCCGTCTCAGCTTACAAAGCTCATAGACTCCCTCCACAAGCTGAGCATTGAAGACCCGAGCCTTATAATCAAGATCAACGAGGAGACCGGTGAGTACTTGCTCAGCGGTGTTGGAACACTCCACATAGAGATTGCTCTAACACTGCTTAAAGACCTCTACGGCCTGGACGTGGTGTCCTCGCAACCCGTCATAGTCTACAGGGAGACTGTCAGGGATAAGAGCCAGGTGTACGAGGGCAAGTCCCCGAACAAGCACAACAGGTTCTACATCAGCGTCTCCCCGCTGAACGAGGAAACCATTAGGCTGATACAGGACGGGATCATAACGGAGGACATGGATGCTAGGGAGAGGGCTAAGATCCTGAGGGATCAGGCTGGCTGGGATGCTGACGAGGCTAGGAGGATATGGGCTATTGACGAGAACATCAACCTGCTGGTTGACATGACCTCGGGTGTCCAGTACTTGAGGGAGATAAAGGACACTATTGTGCAAGGCTTCAGGCTGGCCATGAAGGAGGGGCCGCTTGCCAACGAGCCTGTCAGAGGCGTTAAAGTCGTCCTGCACGACGCAATGGTTCGCGAGGACCCGGCTCACAGGGGTCCAGCCCTGATATTCCCCGCGGTGAGAAACGCCATATTCCTGGGCTTCCTACCCTCGAGGCCAACCCTGCTCGAGCCTATTATGAAGCTGGATATTAGGAGCCCGATGGAGTACATAGGCAACATCACCACAGTGTTGACGAAGAAGAGGGGTAAGCTGATCGACGTTCAACAGTCCGGCGCGCTTGCGAGAGTGATAGCTGAAATACCCGTGGCCGAGTCATTCGACCTTGCAGAACTCCTGAGAAGCGTGACAGCAGGCAAGGCAATATGGGGCCAGGAGTTCAGCAGGTGGTCCTACATACCGGACAGCATGCTAATGGACTTGATCGCTAAGATAAGGCAGAGGAAAGGGTTGAAGCCGGAGCCTCCGAGGCCCGAGGACTTCATGAGTCTCTAAGACCGGTTCGCTTCACATCCGTTTTCAACAAGTATATTCCATTACCCCATTTCTCGAGAAAACCTTTTTCAGCCATCCTTGAAAGCAACCTCCCAGCACTCTTCTCCGAAATGCACAGGTATCCCGCGACCTCGTCAACCCTTACATGCATCTTGCCCCGCTTCAGAAGCTTCTCGTAAAGCTTCTCAATGTTCACGGAAACAGTGGATCTTCTCATAAACATCCTTTAAGCCTTCCGCCGGTTTCAAGCAGGGGGAGTGGTAAAACTATTGATTTATTTAGAGTTTATAAACCCGCTAAAGATTTAATCATTAATAGCGCCGGGGTAGCTCAGCACGGTAGAGCGCCGGGCTGTTAAAGGGGGTTGGAAACCAGCCCCCTGCAGAAACCCGTTTCGAAAAGCCTGGTATGGCGGATACCCGGTGGTCCGGGGTTCGAGTCCCCGCCCCGGCGCTACCCTGCTTCTCACGGGCTCAGAACTATCTCGTCACCCGTCCTGGGCGCGATGATGTTGACGTCTCCCCCAAGCCTCTCGCTCAGCTCCTTCCTGAGGGCTTCCTGGTCGTCGTCTCCCCCGTGGATCAGGACGATGTTTTTCACGCTTGCCTTGTACTTCTCAGCTATCTCCGCGAGGCCGTCCCTCCCAGCGTGGCTTGAGAAATCATACCACTCAACCCTGGCCTTAACCTCGTTAAGCTCCATCTCCGGGAGCCTGCCCTCCTCGAGGAGCTTGTGACCATTGCTCGCTGGTGCTTGATAGCTCACCAGGAGGACAGCGTTCCTCGGGTTATCCGCAATCTTCTTGAAATAGTACACGCTTGGACCGCCCTTCAACATTCCAGCGGAGGCTATTATCACGCAGGGCTTGTTGACAAGCTTCTTCCTCTCGCTCGCCTTGGTTACGAAGTTAACGTTCTCCACGGTTTTCATGAACAAGCTGGGGTCTCTAAGGAACTTCCTGTGTTTCAAGTAGATCTCGCTGATGTCTTTAACCATGCCGTCGATGTAGACGTCAACATATGGTAGCTCGCTCGTGAGAAGGGTCATCAACTCCTGGCTCCTGCCAACGCTGAAGGCAGGTATCAGTACTGTGCCCCCCTTGTCCACAACCTCCTCAACCGTTTCGACAAACCTTTTCTCCACTAAATGCCTCTTAGGATGGTTCCTCCCGCCGTAGGTTGACTCCATAATAATAGTGTCAACGCTCGCGGGCAGGAAATCAGCTCCGGAGAGTGTCCAGGTGGAGATATTGTTAACATCTCCCGTGTAAAGGATTCTCTCCCCGGTTGAGGTTTCGAGATAGACCATGGTGCTACCTAAGATGTGGCCCGCGTTTGAAAACACTAGTTTGAAACCCTGCTCAACAGACTCCTGGTAGTCGACGAAGACCGTGCTGGAGTACATTTTCTCAAACTCCAGCATGTCGTACTCGATCACCGCGGCGTTGAGCTTGAGGAAGTCTATTGTTAGAAGCCTAGCTATGTCAAGGGTTGGGCGTGTCGAGTATATCTTTGGCTTACCGGTGATGAACAGGTATGGAGCTGCACCCACATGGTCTAAGTGGGCGTGCGAGATTACGACAGCGTCAAGGTCGACAGGCCTCACGTGGAGAGGCAGCTGCGGCATATCCTTCTCGTCAAAGTTTACCCCGTAGTCGAAAAGCACTTTCTCCTTGCCTTCTAGGAGGTATGCAGCCCTGCCTACTTCCCTGCCGCCGCCTAAAATCCTTAGCTTAACCGTCAAACATATCACTCACTAACTACTTCTTTGGGAAACCTGGTTGATTAAGATATAAATCACATCTATTATATGTTTGTTTAACCAGTGAGAGAGGTGTTTTACACGTGTTTTCCATGAGCCCGAGAGAGCTTAAGCGGATGCTTAAGAAAATGGGTATTGATGTTGAAGAATACGGTGATGTTGACAGGGTTGAGATTTTCCTGAAGAACAAGAAGCTGGTTATAACCAACCCGCAGGTTGTTGCGTTCAAAACAGGGGGTCAGGTCGCATTCCAAATCTCAGGCGTGGTGAAGGAGGAAGAGGTTTCAGCGCAGCCGGCTCCTCAGCAACCGGTTGCTGAGGAGGTTAAAATACCTGAGGAAGACATCAAGTTCGTCATGGAGCAGACAGGGGTTTCATACGAGGAGGCTCGCAAAGCCCTTGTTAATTCGAAAGGGGATATCATCCAAGCAATACTAGCTATCAAGTCTGCAAAGGGTTAGGTTGATGAGGATTAGCAAGATAGGCTATGTTGCATCCCTCCCTTCTGAAACATATGAGAAGGTTTTGAACAAGCCTCACTACCTTCTAGGAGTCTACTATGATGGTAAGATGGAGAAGGCTATCCTGGAATTCGTTGATGAGAAAGGGGAGAGGCTTGTTAAAATAGCCGACCCCACCAGGCACAAACCATACTTCCTAACATCTGATGACCCGTCGTTGATAAGAGAGAGGCTGGGGAACCTGGAGAACTCCGGGGTAGACTCTATCGAGGAGGAGTACAAGATCAACCCTCTCACCATGGAGAGGGTTCGCCTGGTGAAGGTGGTAACCAAGGACCCCTTGGTCGTGAGGAAGATTAGGAGCAAGTTCAACACCGCGTGGGAGGCTAAGATAAAGTATCATGCAAACTACATCTACGATAACAAGCTGATACCGGGGATGAGGTATGTCACAGACTTCTCCAACGGTGTCCAGAAGCTCGTAATGGTTAAGCCAGAGATCCCTCAATCCCTTGTTGAAAAAGTAAGGGAGCTGTTCAGGAACGAGCCCCCTGAAACAGTGAAGCTTGCCGAGGAGCTCCTCCTCCTGTTCGAGGAGTCCCCGCCAAAGGTGAAGCGTGTAGCAGTTGACATAGAGGTTTTCACCCCGTTCAAAGGACGTGTCCCAAGCCCGAAGCTTGCTGAATACCCTGTCATCAGCATAGCGTTAGCCGGTAGCGATGGGTTGAAGAAAATACTCCTCCTGGCCAGGGAGTACAAGCATGATTTCGACTACATGATGGAGGACTACCCTGTTGAAGCCGAGGTGGAGGTGTTTGACTCTGAGAAAGACATGTTGCTGGAAGCTTTCAGAATAATGGGGGGTTACCCGGTAGTCCTCACCTACAACGGCGATAACTTCGACCTTCAATACCTGTACATGAGGGCTTTCAAGCTGGGCATACCGAGAAGCCACATCCCGTTGAAGATAGGGGAGGACATGATCAGGATTGACACGAGCATTCACCTAGACCTTTACAAGTTCTTCTCGAACAGGGCTGTTAAAAACTATGCCTTCGGGGGGAAATACCAGGAGGAGAAGCTTGACGCTGTCTCTGGAGCACTGCTCGGAGTGTCGAAAATAGGTTTCGAGGAAACCATAGGCGACATATCAGCCTCGCTGCTAGTTGCATACAACTATAGGGATGCTGAGATCACGCTGAACCTGACAATGTTCAGCAATGAACTAGTCTGGAAGCTCATGATCCTTCTAGCCAGGGTTTCAAAGACAAGCATTGAAGACATATGCAGGAGGCAGATATCAAACTGGATTCAAAACCTGTTCTTCTGGGAGCACAGGAAGCTCGGCTACCTCATACCTAACAAGGAGGATATTCTGAGACATGTAAGGAGCACTGGGACGAAGGCGATTATTGAGGGGAAGAAGTATGCTGGAGCCTTAGTGGTGGAGCCTCCGAAGGGAGCCTTCTTCAACGTGGTCGTCCTCGACATAGCCTCCCTGTACCCGAGCATTATTAAAAAATACAACCTAAGCTACGAGACCGTTGACATGAAATGGTGTAGTAAGACAATAGACATTGTGGATGAAACAGGGAGGAGGCTTCACGAAGTATGCGTGGACAAGCCCGGGCTGACGGCTCAGCTAACCGGTATTCTAAGGGATTTCAGGGTTGGAATATATAAGAAAAGGTCGAAGGATAAGAGCCTCCCTCCTGAAACCCTAGCCTGGTACGAGGTGGTTCAGAGAGCTATCAAGGTCTTCATAAACGCCAGCTACGGTGTCTTCGGGGATGAGAAGTTCTCCCTGTACTCCCCAGCCGTGGCTGAAAGCGTTACCGCGATGGGCAGGAAGTCTTTCTACACGATTGTGAGGAAGGCTGCGGACCTCGGGGTTAAAACACTGTACGGTGACACAGATTCAATATTCGTCTGGGCCCCGACCCAGGAGCAGTTGAAGAAGCTACAGTCATGGATTCTTGAGAAACTAGGGCTTGAGATCGAGATTGACAAGTCCTTCACATACGTGGTTTTCACAGGGCTTAAAAAGAACTACCTCGGCAGAACCGTTGACGGCGGCATAGAGATCAAGGGGCTTGTCGCCAAGAAAAGAAACACCCCGGAGTTCCTCAAGGACCTGTTCGAGAATATTCTTGAAAAACTTAGGAGTGTTGAAAACCCCGCGGGCTTCATAGAGTTTGTCGAGTGGCTGGAGGATCAGGTGAAGACCATACACCACGATATAAAGAGGAAGGAGATAACGCTCGACCGGCTCGCTATAAGGGTAGCCTTGACGAAAACACCCTCCCTCTACACCAAGACCAAGCCGCCTCACGTTAAGGCTGCGATCCAGCTGATGAACTACGGGTACAGCGTGGAGGAGGGAGATATCATAACGTTCGTCAAGGTGAAGAGCAAGGAGGGGTATAAGGCTATACAGCTGACGAGGCTTCAGGAGGTTGACCCGGATAAATACATTGAGCTGGTTAAAAGCGGGCTTGAGCAGTTCCTCTCAGCCTTCGGGATAAGGTGGGAGGATATCATAGGCTCGGGCGGGTTATCGGAGCTTTTAAGAAACCATAGGGCGTAGGGAGCGCGGTAGCAATAGTTTTATAACAGTATTATTCTATAGATTCAGCAAGATTGCTTAACGAGGTGTTCAAGCACATGCCTAAGAAAAGAGAGAGCAGGGGTAGGCACAAGGGCGACAAGGGTAAGGTTGAAATCGTCCAGTGCGACAACTGCGGGAGAAGGGTTCCAAGCGATAAAGCCATATGTGTTACCAGGATGTACAGCCCGGTTCCACCGCAGCTCGCGGAGGAGTTGGAGAAGAAAGGGGCTGTTATACAGAGGTATCCTGTTACGAAATGCTACTGTGTCTCATGCGCAATCCACTACGGCATTATCAAGGTAAGGGCTGAGGAGGAGAGGAAGCCTAAGCCCTCGCCAGTGTAGTGGGATGAGACTCCTCTACGTGGAGTTAGCCCCGGGTTTCACGCGCTCAGATATTTTAGATAGAATAAGAATGCTTTACGGGAAACTATCCTATGAAAACCTTGAAGTAGGGTTTTTAACCCGGGGAGGCAACGGGCTCGTCCTCGAGAAGCTGGGGAGAGAAGGCTCCACAGTATCATCCTCCAGGAGTCTCGGAGAACTGGTGAAGGAGTTCTTCCACGACTGTAAAACCATCCATGTTTTAAGAGAGGATGGAGCGGTTTCAAAGCCTGTTGAAGACTGCTTCATCTCCGGCGTTCACACGGATCCCCCGGAGGAGCTGGAGCAGGTTTTAACAACACTCTCCTACACTGTTTTAAAAACCTCTCTAGGGCCAACCCCCTACCTGGCGAGCTCGCTGATCCCAATCCTATACCGCTTGAAAAGCCTGGAGCACATATTTAATATGTTTACAGTATAATCTAAAACTTGGAATGCGTGGAGGTAGTTGATTAATGGTTAAAATCAAGAAGATCGTGTTGGTTACGGCTAAACACCACCCCTACCATAAAATGTGGGTTAAAATGGCTGAGGATTTAAGCAAGAGGGTTGGAAGCGAGCTTGAGGTTAAGGAGGAGGATTACGTCTACCTTGTCGAGCACGGGGACAAGGACGAGTTCGGCATGGCATGGGCGCCGCAAATACTCGTGGAGCTTGATGATGGGAGAGTCCAGTGGATTCTTTCCCAACTACCCTTAAACGAGGCTCTCCAGCCGGATGAGTCCAAGGCCCAGGAGATAATGCTGGAGAAGATAAGGAGTCTCGGCGTTGAGATTCCTGCTTCACCCATGGAGCATGAGGGAACCTGAGTTTTGACCCCCTACGTACCATACGTTCCCTCACCCTACCCTGTGGTAAGGGAGATGCTTAGATTATCGAACGCCGGCCCTGACGACATCCTCTACGACCTGGGATGCGGCGATGGGAGAATAGTTATCACTGCTGTCAGAGAATTCAACGTTAAGAAGGCTGTAGGGATTGAGAAGGATTCGGAAAGGGTTAAGGAGGCTTCCTTAAAGATAAAGGAGGCTAATGTCTCCGACAGGGCTTTCATAATCCACGGCGATTTTTTCGAGGTAAGCATTGAGGAGGCAACCATTGTCACCTTATTCCTCCTCACATCCGTTAATGAAGCGTTGAAACCTAAGTTTGAGAAAGAGTTGAGGGATGGGGCTAGAATAGTCAGCCACGAGTTCAGAATACCCGGGTGGAGGGAGCAACGGGTTGTAGATGTAAGGGATGATAACGGCTTAACCCACACCATCTACCTGTACGTGAAGGGGAAGCACCGCTTCTAGGAAACCATTATCTTCCTCGCAAACACGATGAAGCCTGTGTGCCCAACCATGAGGGTGTGGGGTCTAGTAGCACCCTCCTCAACACTGTACTCCCTGAGAAGTGTTTCGTAAGCGTGAACATCTCCGAAGCCGCCATGCCTCTCCATGGCCAGCACTGTCTTCTCAACCTGGTTAACCGTGGGAACGTATGCTAGAACAGTCCCCGCTGGCTTAACAGCCTGGTAAACACTTTCAAGCGCGTTCCAGGGATCAGGCATGTCCAGGAAGAAAGCGTCAAGCCCTGCTACGCCTAGCGGCTCCCTTACATCGTGTTTAACCAGCCTCACCCTGCTGCTCAAGCCATGTATCTCCAAATGCTCCTTAGCGTTCTCCAAAGCCTTCTCGTTAACGTCGAAACCATATACGAGTCCGCTCTCCCCCACTATCTCAGCAAGCGAGAGCGTTAAAACCCCTGAGCCAACCCCTGCCTCGCCCACAATGCTACCGGGTTTCACGCCGGAGTAGTAGATCATTAGCGATGCATCCTTGGGATATATTATCTGGGTAATCCTCCTCACAGTAGATGAGTAATCATGCCTCAGCGGGCGGAGGAGGAGGGCTTTAACCCCTTGGCTCGTGGCAACGGCTTCACCGTAAAGCCTCCCTACCAGCTCCTCGTGCTTGATGAAGCCTTTATCCGTCCCAAGGATTTTACCCGGCGTTACTTTCACGACGAACTTTCTAGAATCATCTATGTAGACGAGTACCGTGTCCCCGGGTTTTATCGCGTCCATCGTGATCATCTTCAGCACTGGTGTCAATCATCACTGTTCAGATATACCAACCTTCAACATCAAGAATAAATAATTCCAAGCAATCTTATTAAAATACTCGTTGAAAGGTGGTTCATTGGCAATCTACCTCTTCAGCATTAAGCCGGTGTACGCTTACAGGATTTTCACAGGCGTGAAGAAGTTTGAGCTGAGGAGGTACATGGGTTTCGAGGTTAGAAGAGGGGACAGGGTCCTCCTGTACGTTAGCGGCCGGGTTAAATCATTGATGGGCGAGTTCACAGCTGGGAGGGTGATAACCGGCTCGCCCGAGGAGGTTTGGAGAAGGCTGTCCAGAATCCCTGGCACAGGTGTTGGAGAAGGCGATTACAAATATATCAAGGGTTCGAGACAGGCCATGGCTATCGAGGTGTTGAACCCTTTAGCATACCCTACACCTGTTGATCTTGAAACCCTGAGGAGAATACTCCCCGATTTCAACCCTCCGTTAAGCATGAGGATGCTTGACGAGGATGATCCATTAATAAAGCTTATAATTAGGAGAATTGAAGAACGGCTTGAAAAATCATGAAAACTCGCTTTCACTAATCCATAACTCCTTCTTAAGCAAATCCCTTATCGCAACCCTGATAACCTCGCTCCTGCTACTGTACCTCCCTATCTTGACGAGCTCGTCTAATCCCTCAACGTAGATCTCAGGCATTTTAACAGTTATCAAGCGCATCCTTGAAATAACGCCAGCCATTTTAAGCCCCGTTTAAAAATCGATATATATCGATTTAAAAACCCCTGGATATTGTTAAGCGATCACTGCTTTAACGATCAGCTCTTTAAACCTCCCCCAGTACTTGAGAGTGTCAACCAGTAGGTCCCTGTTGAAGATTATGAAGGCGACAGCGTAGGTCAGCGACGAATAGACCAGCGGCGCTAGCTGTATGCTGTAGAAACTGTACTGGCTCCTACCGCCCATGAGCCATAGTAGGATGAAGCCTGCTAAAACACCCATGTAGAACACCCACAGCCTTCCAAACCTCCTATCCCTGAGGCATGCCGGGGCCAGTAGTATCGAGAGGGTGAGCGAGGAAATCCAGAAGGGCCAGGTGCCTGAAGCCCTAAGCGCTGAGCCATCAGGGTATATGTAGAGTGGGAAAGAGTTAACGTTCATGAACCACTCCCACGGTGCTGAGGAAATAGGGCAGCTAGCCCCGGTGCACTTCACGCTTGCATGCCATGTGAAAGACCCTATCAAAGAGTACTTAACCCAGTTTGAAAACCCCATGTAGGAAGCTATAGGTAGAGATGTGAGCGTGGTTAAAACAAGGAATAACACTCCGGACAACGCGATGTTAAGGGTGAGCGATGACACCAGCGTGGTGAAGGAGGGTTTGCTCCTCACATCCTTCCTAACCATGAGGAAGACAACGGGTATGAGGAGGAAGAGTGCTGAGAACTTGAACAACCCTCCGACGACAGCTACTATCATGGCATGCCTCAGCAAGCCTTTCACAGCTAGTAGAGCTGTTAAAACCGTGAAGAATGCTATGTAGACGTCGAGCAGCATTATGCTGGCGAGGGCTTTAGACAACGGGTCCAGCATTAAGAGGAGGCTAGCGGTGAGAGACACTGCTTGATTCCCGGTTAAGCTGAGCATTACAAGGTATGTTAAAACAACTGTTAAAGCACCGGCTAGTATTGCTGGAAGCCTCCAGTAGAGCGGGTAATCGCCGAGCAGCCAGATTGATGCTGCAACCAGGTACTTCCCCATGGGCGGGTGCTCCCAGTTAATGTACTCGTTAACCCTTTCAGCATCAGGCAGCATCCAGCCCGGCACAATATCGGTTACGTTAACATAATCCCTAATCCTCGTCAGGTAAGCATTAAACACCTCCTTGGAGGGTGCTACGACGTAGAAGCCTTTGAGCTTTGAATAATCGGTTCTAACCAATACGTTGAAATCCCTTGCATCTGCTTTAAGCCTGAACGAGTTGACGTATCCCTCGTAGATCACTGTGGCCCCGTAGGAGTTGTTCGAGAGCCTTGGCTCAACGCGGAATATCTTGTAGAGGATGTTCCTGGCTGATGAAACATACCACACCTCGTCGGAGACATACCCTCTCCCTCCTCTCTCAATCTCAAGGCTCGTAAACTCCCAAGCACTCTGGTAGAAAATCGCTAGCGAGGATGTGAAGAGCAGGGCTATTACCAGGTAGTGGAAAACTGTTTTCAAATCAATCCTGGGCAAATCTCCCGCCACCGACAGTATAATTAATGCTCTCCTTCAATATAAAACACAGCATGGTGACCTTTGAAATGAGGTTTAGAATGGTTTTAGCACTATATGTCGCGGTTTTACTGGCATCGTTCATCCTGCACATGCCGGTTGAGGTTCAGCGGCATATCTTCCACACTGTTTTAAACCCTAGCCCGCTCTACAACGACTTCTACAGCTCATACTATAAAGGCATTCTCGCCAACCCTTGCGGGAGCCCGGATAAATGGTTTAACCAGGAGACCAGGGCTACGCTGTGCAGCGGTGGAAGCACCCTACCTATTCCATACCTTGACTACAAGCTACCTGAACAACCCTTGGCGGGAATGGCCTTCCTAGGGGTGAGCAGCCTGGCATTCCTGTTCTCCAGCAACATGTCCTCCACAGCTTACGCAACCGCTTTCTACATCATCCAGTCATTAGCCTCAAGCATCTCGATCCTGATCGCGCTCGTACTGTTCCATAGGAGGTTTTCAGACAATGTTGATGAGCGGTGGCTTCCACTAGGGTTCGCCAGCATACTGGTATACGGAGTATACGGCTTCGACTCGCTGATCCTGCCACTGTACATCTTGTTCCTGTCCAGCCTTCTATCAGGGGAGCATCATAAAGCACTCCTATACGCTGGGCTACTTGCAACATGGAACCCGTTCTTAACAATCCTGCTCGGGCTGAGCCTGATCTACATGCTGGAGTCATACCACCCGTTGAGACACTATGCTGGATTAATACCTCCCCTCGCAGCCTATGCAGCATTATACCTTGCCAACCCATCCTCACTAGGATTCCTCGTGTCAAACTACCTTACCCCTGTCTTCAACAGCAGTGTTTACTGGTTGTTCACAGGGGTTGCGGGCTCTCAATTACTGTACGCGGTGGCATGGGGGTTGTTGTCAACAATAATACTCATCCTCTACGGGCTTAGGCCCCTGGGGAAGCCTACTGCCGTGCACACCGCCCTGCTCATCCTAGCATCCTGGGCTCTGAACCCTGTGGCCGTTCCCCAGACCATACTGTTCGCAATACCGCTACTCTACCTCTGCAGGGTTGACCCAAGGCTCCGCGCCTCGACAGTAATCTCCGAGCTTTTAAACGCACTAATAATCGCTCTATGGTTCCAGGACAGGCTTTTGAGAGAGGTTTTAAACAACACCCTGGGGCTGGGACTCCCCGTTGAAAACAACCCTGCCTCAACATCATCGCCCGTGTTCTGGATAATCCAGCTTAGAAACGTCCTGCTGATAGCGTTAACCGTGAGGATGATTTCAGACTACTGGGAGCTTGTTGTAAAGCAGTGGAAACATTAATAAGTTGTGGAAAAGTAATATGAAAACCGGAGCCGGGGTCGCCTAGCCTGGTAGGGCGCCGGCCTGCTAAGCCGGTGGGGGATTCCCCGCGCGGGTTCAAATCCCGCCCCCGGCGCGTTCCTTTTTAAAACTTTTGCAACAGCCTAGAGAGGCTCATTCCATCGATGCGGGTGCATATACCTTCCATATTACCAGACACTATTGAAACAAGGCCAATTTTTCCTGAAAAACTTCGAATCTCTAGTAAGAGGTTACACGATAAAAATACTAACACTCTATAATCACTACTTTAAATTCTATTTTTCCTGTGCTTGAAATATTTCTTCATTGACATCTTATTATACTGAATACAGAATTTTAAAAAGTGTAAAAATATGATAAGGTTTAAATATCTAACATTCATAATGTTAATGTTTTAGATTAGAGATGAAATGCTGTGGCATGGATCAAAAGGAATGCTGGAATGAACCTCGGTAAGTTGCAGACTGTTATTGTTCTTCTATGGATCCTAATATTATGTATTCCAACCTCTATTTTGCCAAGCAGAGTTCTATACTATTACATTGTTAAGTATTTTAACCTCTTCGATCCCATTCTACTCAATCCCCTTGGCCCAATGATAATTCTAATAATGATAATGTTGCAGTTCTTATCTTATTCTCTATTATTCTTTTACCTATTGCGGAAACTCCCCCAACTAAGACGGAAAATTAGGTTAAACCTTCAGCACCAAACAGCTAGTTCTTTCGATGTTCTTACCTCCTTCTTAGCTGTTTTTATAGTAATGTTCTTACTCGAGACTTCTCTATGTATGACTTTATTCCTTCCCGTGGAGCATGATGTAGCCTCGCTTGTAAATTCTACTCCCATGGCATGCGGGGATGATTTTGAATGCTTGGTAAGGAAAGTAGTTGACTATGTTGATGCCAGGCTTAACTCGTCGTGGAACAATCCTATGGCGGTTTTAGAAATTGACAACACCCTTTCTTCGTTTGATTACTCGTTCTTAAGCGTTTTAGGCTTTACCCGGGCGCATGTTATACTGTGGCAAGGCTGGGGTTCTTGCGGACAGTACGCTATCACTGTTGCGTATTTGATGAACAGGCTAGGCTATACCGCTAGAATATCACGGTTTCTAGACATAGACCATATGTGGGCAGAGGTGTTCGCAAACGGTACGTGGTATATTGTAGACCCTTGGTATATAGGAATCGTCTACGAGAACCAGCACCATGGCAACAGACACCTGGTACCAGCAAACATTTTAGCATCATTGGAAAACTTTACTGGCTACCATCAGGTCTCATGCGAATATTTTAATGAAACAATCACGAATTGCACTAGCGAACATGGGTATTGAGGAAGAGTTCTTTTAACTGCTCCATAATCCCCTGTTCTTATTATTGCTCGCCCAAGGTTTAGCAGTGATTGGTAAACCTCTATTTGAACCGGTATTTCGTTGTTTCTGGTTGCAATATGATGTTTTTATGGAGCATGCTACGGCATGGTGTTCACACTGAAAGAGTGCTTGTCATCTCGACAAAGGGGAAGCTGAAGTCGTTAGACCTGACTTGCTTGAGAAGTATGGGAAGAAAACTATCGACATAAACACTGACAAAGTAGTTAACGAATATTTTGAGACTTTGCAGGTTGGACTACTTGAACCCGTTAAACGGGTTAAGCAAATTCCTGTTGCCACTGTTTATGGCGGATAAGCTGGCGTATCTAGCACTGCAAGACGTACAGATAAAAACACCGTGACAATCTAACCATTTTCATTGCATTAGACGACACTTTATGCAACACCCTGAGAATGCAAGGCTCATAGCCAAGGTTCAAGGATGATATTGACGAAATGTAACTCCGCCTTTCGCTACCGACAGCTTTTCGGCAGTATTGGTATTAGGGGTTTCATTGATGATTTGGTTTCGCCTGTTTGCCTATGTGTTAGAATTCTTTAAGCCTGGGTTTTATTAGAGATGGATGGTTGTGGAAGGCGGTTGTTGATTGATGCTTGCGTTGGACCCTGTGGTTGTGTTCGCGGTTTCAGTGTGCTTGGCTATAGTTCTTGTGTTGAGGAGAGTTAATATTGCGTTAGCAATAACTACTGCTTTCCTGGTTTACTCTATCCCGTTGCTGGGTTTGAGCGTTTTCAACGTGGTGGCTGAGTCTTTCAACGCTACAATGGTTAACACCGTGGTATCTCTAACCCTTGCAATGGTTCTTGCAAACCTTTACAGGAGCACAAGGGCTTCAAGGGAGATGGTTGAGTCTTTCGAATCCCTCGGCTGGAGGACTGCTTCAATAGGCGTGCCCGCTGCGATAGGGTTGCTACCGATGCCTGCTGGCGCGTATGTTTCAGCCACAATGATCGACCCGGTCTACTCAAAGGCTGGTTTCAACGGGGAGGAGAAAACCTTTCTCAACTACTGGTTTAGACACATATGGGTTTCAACATGGCCTCTCTACCAGAACATCATACTAGCTTCCGCATTACTCGGGCTAACCTATAGTGAGATCTTCGCTAGGACATGGTTTATAATGGCTTCTTCAGCACTAGCCGGGATCGTATTTTTCGCCTACATCTCCAGGAACAGCGTTGTCAACGCTGGCGGGAAGTACAGGTTGAAAGGGCTGATCCACCTCTGGCCCTTCCCGTTGATAGCGTTCCTCTCCATAACCCTCAACCTACCGCTCTACCTGGCCCTCTCAACAGTGGTGGTGTTATTCCTGCTACTATACCGTCCCGGCGGAGAAGTGGTTAAGCAATCGGTTAAGAAGTCTCTCGACCCAACCCTAATAGGCTTGATAATAGTCTCCCTCGTCTTCGGCAACGCTATAAGGGCGAGCGGGCTGGCGGATACCTTAGCTCAGCGCCTAGCAGGCTACGGTGCCCTTGCAGTTTTCACCGTTCCATTCTCAATAGTCATAGCCACTGGTTTCGAGTTCACGTTCGTAGCGCTAGGCTTCCCTGCTTTGAAAACCCTGCTAACAGCAACATGGTACTATACAACCCTTGCATTCCTTGGAGGATTCCTAGGAGCAATGCTCTCCCCCGCGCACGCATGCCTGGTTATGTCTGCGAAACACTTCAACACACCTATCCACAAGGTGTACAAGTACACGGTGCCCGCGGCCGTGCTAACGCTTTCAACAACCCTGCTCCTTCTCACCCTGGCACGGATGATTTAATGCTTCAACACAACAACATGTAACACGCTCCAGGATTCTACCAGGTTAAATATATTATGCGCTTCACTCGTTGATTGTTTACAAGGGGGTTTAAGCATTGAGCAAGCCATGGCACTCAATGAAGCCTGAGGAAGCCCTGGCACAACTCAACGTTAACCCGGAGACAGGTCTCTCCAGCGAGGAAGCTTCCAGGAGGCTGACCCAGTACGGGCCTAACGAGATAATTGTTAAGAAGAAGCACCCGGTCTTCCTCCTGCTACACCAGTTCTCCAACTTCCTCATCATAATACTCTTAATAGCCACCGTGATCTCGGCTGCTCTCGGAGAGATCGTGGACGCTGCAGCCATCATCACCATTGTGATCATAATGGGAGTGATGGGCTTCATCCAGGAGTACAAGGCTGAGAAAGCTGTTGAAGCATTAAAATCCATGGCAGTCCCCTACTGCACTGTGCTGAGGAATGGTGTTTTAACCGAAATACCTGCTTCACAGCTTGTCCCAGGGGACATCCTCATTGTCAAGGAAGGGGATAAGGTTCCTGCTGACGCAAGGATTATTGAGTCAGCAGACCTCCTCGTCGACGAGTCCCCTTTAACCGGTGAGTCGACACCGGTGGAGAAGGATTCTGAATCATTGCTCCCCCCGGAAACCCCTGTGAGCGATAGGAGGAACATGGTTTTCAGAGGAACCTATGTTGTCGGAGGGAAGGGGAGGGCTGTAGTAGTCTCAACAGGCTCCTCGACAGAGATAGGGAGGATTGCCAAGGCTATTGCTGAGGCTAAGGAGGAGAAGACTCTTCTAGAACAGGAGCTTGACTCTTTCGGGAAGAAGATAGGGTTGATAATACTGGGGATAGCGGCCGTGGTCTTCGTGACATCCTTGATAGAGGGGTATCTGGGAGTTGTAGAAGCCTTCATGGTTTCAGTAGCCCTAGCTGTTGCGGCAATTCCTGAAGGCCTCCCTGCAATAGCCACAGCCCTGCTCGCCATAGGGGCGTATAGGATGGCGAAGAAGAAAGCACTGGTGAGGAGGCTTGGGGCTGTTGAAACCCTGGGCGCTGTGGACGTTATATGTAGCGATAAAACAGGGACAATCACCAAGGGAGAGATGACGGTTAAGATAGTGAAGATGATTGGAAAGCACTGCACGGTTGAAGGGGCAGGTTATGAGCCTCTTGGAAGAGTGGTGTGCAATCCAGGCGATCCCCGGGATGATTCATTCCTGTACGAGATCCTAGCCGCGCACACAAGCGTTGACGTTGCCTTAACCAGGGATAGCTCCTCGTGGAGGGTGAAGGGCTCTCCCACTGAGGGAGCAGCCTTAGTGCTCTCGTACAAGGCCCTGGGTGAGGAGGGTGTTAGGAAAGCTGTTGAGAAATACCCGTTGGTGAAAACATACCCCTTCGACAGGTTCAGGAAGAGGAAGACAACGGTTCACCAGGTAGGGGGTAAATACCTGGTTGTGTCAACCGGGGCCCCGGAGCTCCTGCTCGATGTTTCAACCAAAGTACGGGGTAGCGGTGAGGAGGAGTTGACGAGAGAGGTGAAGGAGGCCTTGTCAGCGGAGATTGAGAAACTGGCTTCACAGGGCTACAGGACTTTCGGGGTTGCGTACAAGTGGATGGATAGCTTCAGCGAGGATTACGATGTATCACAGGTTGAAACAAGCCTCGTCTTCTACGCTATCCTAGGGATAATAGATCCGCCGCGGGAAGAGGTTGTGGAGGCTTTGAAAACAGCGAGCAAGGCTGGTATTAAAACAATCATGGTTACAGGAGACCATAAGCTAACAGCTATCGCTGTAGCCAGGATGATTGGCTTGGAAGCCAGTGAGGAAACAGTCCTGGAGGGGAGGGAGCTGGACAGGATGAGCGATGAGGAGCTTGCCAGAGTAGTTGACAAGATAAACGTTTACGCAAGGGTCACGCCCGAGCACAAGGCAAGGATTGTTAAAGCGTTGAAAGCTAAAGGCTACAAGGTCGCTATGACAGGGGATGGTGTTAACGACGCCCCGGCTTTAAAGCTCGCTGACGTAGGCGTGGCGATGGGGATAAGGGGGACGGATGTCGCTAAGGAGGCTTCACAGCTCATCCTCCTGGACGACAACTACTCCACAATTGTTGAAGCGGTTAAGGAGGGCAGGGTGATATTCGATAATTTGAAGAAGCCTATAAACTACTTGCTAACAGCCAACATGGGCGAGGTAGGCACTGTTTTCGGCGCTGAACTACTGTACCTTCCGCCCCCGCTGAGACCCATCCATCTGCTATGGGTCAACGTTGTCACTGACGCTCTCCCCGCAGTAGCCCTAGGCCTTGAGCCGGCTGAGCCAGGCATTATGGAGAAGCCTCCTTCAGAGTACAGAGGAGGGTTGATAACTAAGAGGAAAATCCTGTACTACGTCTTGTTCGGAGCACTCATATCCGGTTTCACAATACTAGCTTACACTATGAATTCTCAAACACTGTTAATGGCTCAGACAGCTGCTTTCACGACAATAGTGCTCTCAGAGTTCGGCAGGGCTTTAGCATCGAGGAGTGAGAACAAGCCTGTGTGGAGGATAAGGTTTAACAAGTGGCTTATCCCAGCGCTAGCCACGTCACTAATGCTCCATGTTGTCACCATCTACACGCCGCTGAACCAGGTATTCTACACTACCCCGCTACCTCTGAGCATGTGGGTTTACGGGCTTGCCGCCTCGCTCTTAATATGGCTTATAGATGAGGCTAGGAAGGTAATCGGGGTTAGGATCTAGCCCTTGGAAAACCCTTCATCCTCCTCTTTATTTCACCGTAGCAGTAGCTCCTAAGCTCCTCCGGCATTAAACTGGTTAACAACCCTGTCAGCACAATGTTCTTAGCCTCCTCGAAGCTCAGCCCTCTCGTAGCCAGGTAGAAGAGCTTGTCCTGTGTGACCAGGTAGTTTCTAGCGTAGTGCCTAGCCTCCAACACCCTGTTACTGTTAACCTCTAGAAACGGTTGCATGTACGCTACAGCCTTCTCCTCAAGGATTGATTCAAACCCGTACACCAGCCTGGCCTCTGAGGCTTTAGGCGATATCGTCCCCCTGCCTCGCACACTACCTGCTGAATGCTTGCTCATGTAGAGTGTTGAGTAAAGGTTTAGCGTGGTGTTTAAACCGTCGACAAGCCCGTCGAGCACAGCGTCAATCCTGCTGTTCTCGTTTAAAACACCGGTTAATCTCACAAGCGTGAAGGAGTTGCCGCCGGGCTTGAACAAGCCCTCAATCCTCATCATCCTCCCCGGGTTAACCAGGAAGACAATATTGCCGACCGATCCACTCCCGGTCTCCACTCTGAAGTTGACGCTTGAAGCAGACTCAGAGGCTTCCTCTAAATCCACGACTACGTTGGCTTCAACACCGTCGGCTACGTTGATATTCAACCCCAGCAGCAATAAGCCATTCGACACTTTGTTCACAACCTTTAACACGAGCGTGCCGGGTGAATCAATCCTCGCTATAAGGTTTCCAACACTCACGCCTGTCTCAACTGCTGGCTCCACTTTGATAAAGCCCCTTCCCCCGTGGAAGCCGGCGAGGACTGCTTCGCTGTTCAAGATCATGTGGTATTTCGGGAGGGCTGAGTTGAGCTCGTAAAGCCTTATCTCGCCGAGGCCTTCTACTCGAGCATTGCCCGATGTTTCAACCACTAGCTTCTTATCCAACCCTACCTCGTTGTTGACGAGCTTCTCTAAAACATTCTTGAAAACACTCCAGTCAGTGTAGTGCTTCACTGTTGGCGAGTCTCCGTGCTTCTGGAACCCTTCCCTAAGCAGCTCCGTGATGCTCAACCCACACCACCCATCTCGCTGAACTCTAGTTGGATAACTTTTGTAAGCATTGAAACATATTCGAATGGGAGTCTCGGGAATACATCCCTTATGAAGCCAAGTATCATGAGCGATAACGCTTCCCTCTCGGAGAGACCTCTAGACTTCAGGTAAAATAACTGGTCCTCGCTAATCCTAGCGGTTGTTGCCTCGTGGGCTATGTCAGCATCGTTCTCGTAAGCGTGTATTATAGGGTATGTGTAGCTCTTGCTCTCCTCATCCAGGATCAGGCTCTCACACTGGACGAAGCTTTTAGACCCTCTAGCACCCTTGTTAACCTGCACCATACCCCTGTATATGTTAACCCCGCGCTTAGCGCTAATGCTCTTGGAGACCACCCTACTTGACGTGTAAGGGGCTGCGTGAACTATTTTCGAACCAGTATCCTTGATGAACGGCCCGTTGGCAATCCCTACAACCGTGCTGTTAGTCTTAGCGTACTCTCCCTTCAGGATGGTTGAAGGATAGGTTATTGTTATCTTGCTCCCAATGCTTCCCTCTATCCACTCAATAACCGAGTTTTTCTCAGCAATCCCTCTCTTATTGTTGAAGTTGACAATATCCCTGCTCCAGTTTTGAACGGTTACGAAGCTGAGCTTCGACCCTTCGTGAGCGTAAAGCTCAACCATGCCGTCGTGGAAGCTGAAGGTTTTAAGCCTCGGCGCGCTACAACCTTCGATGAAGGTTATCTCGCTGTTCACATCTGTTACCACGACAGTGTGTTCAAACTGACCCTCTAGCTCGCTTCCAATGAAGAAGAATGCTTCAACAGGATAAGGTATTTTAACGTTCCTAGGCACGTACACGAAAACCCCGCCGCTCCACAAGGCGTGGTGGAGGGCTGCGAACTTGTGATCCGTGTAGGGGAAGACCCTTCCAAAGTATTGTTTAACAAGGTCGGGGTATTTCCGAACAGCCTCCTCCATCGGGACCATGACGACTCCCAGGTCTTTCAGCAAATCCTTCATCGCTGTGTAAACGCTCTCACTGTCAAGCACTGTTGTCAAGCCTGCAAGATATTTCGCATAGGTCTCGGGGAGGTTGAGCTTCTCGTAAATCCTCCTAATCTCCTCGGGGAGGTCCTCCCATTTCTCAACCTTAGCGTGAGCAGGCTTAACATAGTAGGATGATATTTCATCGAGATCTATGCTCCAAACACCCGTCATCCATTTCGGCATGGGGGCTTTTTCAAAATACTCGAGAGCCCTCAGCCTGTGGCGGGTCATCCACTCAGGCTCCTTCTTAAGCCTCGAAATCTCCTCGACCAGACCCCTGGAAATCTTCCCCCTTAACTCAACCTCTTTCGGGTAAAACACCCCCTCGAGATAGACTTGCTCGTCAAGTTCCAGCACCCTCAACGCTCACAGCCTCCAGCCACCTATAGCCCTCCCTGTTGATCTTGTCGATAAGCTCCAAGCCTCCTTCAGCAACGAACCTGCCCCGGTGCATAACGTAAACCCTGCTTGGGGAAACATACTCTATGACCCTGGGGTAGTGTGTGATCAGTATTATGGAGGAGCCTGCGGACAGCGCTTCCTTAATGTAGTCGGCAACGCTCCTGACACCGTCAACATCGAGGCCGCTGTCAGGCTCGTCGAGAATAATGTACTTAGGCCTGATCACCCGTGCCTGCAGGATCTCCGACCTCTTCTTCTCTCCCCCGCTGAAACCAAGGTTTAAATCCCTTTCAAGCAACTCCTCCTTCAACCCTATTAGAACAGCCTCATTCCTAACCCTCTTCTCCAATCCTTCAACATACTCTGAAATATCCATCCTCCCCATCTTCTTGTTTAAAACACTCCTGAGAAGCATGAAGAGGTTTACACCAGGGATTTCAACAGGGTTTTGAAAAGCTAGGAAGAGCCCTGCTAGCGCGCGCTCGTGAGTCGGCCTGGAGGTGTAGTCAACCCCGTCTATTATCACGCTACCGGAGACAACCTTATACTGGGGGTGACCCATGACAGCGTAGGCCAGGCTACTCTTACCGCTACCGTTAGGGCCCATTATCACAACCAGCTCGCCGGAGTCAACCTTGAAGCTGACGCCGTTGACAACTCTCCGCTCGGAAACCTCGACGACGAGATCCTTTACCTCAAGCATCGGAAACACCCTTGGATATTAATATTGTTATTGATGTTTAAAAACCAGTATGAAACAACATGTTGCTTGAAACAAAAAGTTAAATCGTCTTTGAAAAAGTTTTTTAGAACCACGGTAGAATAGTTTAATTGAAGGTGAAACCCTTGAGTAAAGCTCTAACGAAGATCCAAGCTGTGATTATAGTTTTAATCGTGGCGGTAGCGGCCATTGCCGGAGCATATCTTATTTCTCAGCAAATAGGAGCACAGCAAACCACAACAACTCAGACAACAACCCCCACTACCACGCCGACCGGAACAGAAACCACTACAACCCCTACGGGAACAGGTACAACAACCCCGCCCCCTGCAGGCAACGTGATATTAATCGGTGATTTGTCAATCACTGTTCCAGCCAACTTCAAAGCATTCGTCGACGCAGCCAAGGATGGAAGCATCTCCGTTACAATATACTTCGGTCACGCATTATCCCAGGACGAGTTCAACGCATTCCAGCAAGTAATCGACATGTTCAAGCAGGAATACCCTGGCATCAACGTTGTTCCAATACCCTACTCCAGCATGGATGCGTTGAAAACACAGATTTCTGCGATAGCGGCGCTCCCGCCGGAGCAGAGGGAGAGCTTCATAGGCCAGGCGCCTGATGTTTTCACATGGGCTCACGACTGGATAGGCTCCTTCGCTGATAAGGGATGGATACTGGATCTTGAAACATTTATTGGAACAGAAGCAATTATCAACGATATCGCCCCGGCTATACAGCCCTTAGCGATGTCCGCAGTTACCTATAAGCTTAAGACGTATGGACTCCCCTACGCGGGTGAGGCAATCGCCCTCATTGTTAACAAGCAGTTGGTTCCCAATCCGCCAACCACTTTCGATGAAATGAAGAATATCATGCAGCAGTTCCACAATCCTAGTGCAGGCAAATACGGACTATCCTACCAGTTTGACCCCTACCACCTCTACCCGTTCATCACCGCGTTCGGCGGATACTACTATGATGAGGAAACGGGATCCGTCGGTGTTAACTCTACTGGGACGAAAGATGGTGTTAAATTCTACATTCAAAACGTCCTACCATACCTAGACACCTCGGACCTCGGCTTTAACAACCAGCTGAACAACTTCCTCACAGGTAAAACACCTATGATAATAACTGGCCCATGGGCCCTGCCCTCAATTAAGAACGCTATTGGGCTGAACAATATTGAAGTAGTACCTATTCCAAACATAGGCAACAACGTTCCGAAACCGTTCAGCGGTTTCAGAAACCTCTACCTCACAATCCTAGCTAACTCCGGAGGCGTTCAAAGAACCTACGCGAGCGTCCTTTTCATACTGTACATGGCTCTGAACGATAACGCGTTGAAAATACTTGTCGAGCAGAACGGTTACGTACCTGTTAAACAATCAGTAATACAGTACGTCGTCAACAACAAGTCCCAGTACCCTGTAGTATACGGTTTCATGCAGCAGGTCCTGAGGAGCTCGCCAATGCCTAAAGACCCCAAGATGGACAAGGTGTGGGGAATCGGCACCAACCTGAACGCTATAATCGGCGAGTACACTAATGCCTTAGCGGAGGGTAAGACTGTCGAGGAGGCTATTCAGGCTGCTATCGCTGTTGTGGATCCGCAGCTCGACGAGGCATATGCAACCATAATGCAGAGCATGGGCAGGTGATAGTTATATCCTACACTTCTTTTTTCCCGCAAATCCCTTTGAGAACCATATTGATTGTTTAGAAGGGGTTTTCCCATGAGCGTTAAAAAGATTTTATACCCTTCACGTATCGGAGTCGCGCTTGCCTTAGCGAGCATCATTCTCTACGTTTTCTTCAGTATTTGGCCTCTTTTCTTCTCCATTGGCATAGCGTTCACAAACGCTACTGAGGAAAACCTTCTCCCAAACCCTGATGTTTTGAAAGAAATAGACAACACGTTAGCATGTATTGAAGCAATTACAACACAGGAGAACCTGTCAACCAGGGCTGAAGCAGTTGTTGAAAGAGTCACCAATACTTTGAGAGAGCTTGAGAACGAGTTGATTGCTTTCAAACAGGCTGTCGAGGAGTCAGAGGATCACACCACAGACTTGTACGTTATGTTCAACGCCTCGGCCATATATGTCACAGCTCAAGGACTCAGGCTTATACCTGAGCAGGTTCAGAAAACGTTCAACTGTACCGAGATAGGTTTCCAGCCGACGAGACCCTTAATCTCTTCGGAAGCCGTTAACAACCTTAGCGTGATATACTCCTCGGTATCCCAGCTCTCTTCCCAGTACATCGTGATGGGCAGGGAGGAGTTGTTGAGCAGGATTGACTCAGCAATCCGCTTGATACGTTCAGCAGAGGAGTACTTCATAGGGATGAGCAGTGATCTACAAGGCTACTTCGACACGGTTTCCCAGAGCCTGATAAACGAGCGAAACAGGTTGACAATGAGGTTTATAGGGCTTGAGAACTTTCAAAAACTTTTCACGGACCCCAGGTTCGTCTACTCCCTGTACAAGACAGCTGTTTTCGTGGCTACAAGCGTGCCTCTCAAACTCCTAGCCGGGGTAGCGCTAGCATTCCTCTACTCCTCACCGCTGGTTTGGGGGCGCAAGGTGTTGAGAGGCTTAATACTCGCGCCCTGGGCGATCCCAATCCTTCTCTCAGGATTGACGTGGAGGTTCCTGTTCAACCCGAACGGCCAGCTCGGGAGGATGCTTGGATTAGACATTTATAACTACGAGTGGGACGCGTTCCTCGTCTACAACTTGTTCGAAACCTGGCTTGCATACCCGTTCATAATGACGGTTACCATGGGGGCTCTCGCAGGGGTTTCCAAAGACCTTGTGGAAGCATCGTACATAGACGGGGCCTCAACCTTCACAAGGCTGAGAAGGGTTGTACTACCCCTCATCTCGAAGCCCTTGATGTTTGCTACAATACTTACGACGGGAGCTTCTCTACAAGCATTCATGGTTCCCCTCCTACTCAACGCAGGAGGCCCAACTAAAACCATTTCAATCCCAGGTCTTGGAACACGCTCAGGAAACGTTAACGAGTTCCTCATACTGTTCGGCTACAACAGGGTGTCGATAGACAAGGACTACGGGTATGCTGCTGCAACATACCTTGTTATAGTCATGATACTATTAGTCTACGTTACCATATGGTTTATCTCCTCGAAGAAGCTGAGAGGTGGGCGGTGAAATGGGCTTCAGCCTTGGTAAATCGGTTTTGAAAATCTTTGCGACAGTCATGGGGTTTACAGTACTGTTCGCTATGCTGTACCCTGTACTATTCATTGTAATACAGTCTATAACGCCTGAGAAAGGCATTATTCTGACAAGCCTAACCCAGGTTTTCGAGTACGGGATGACTTTTGAAAACTACCTGAGGGCTTTCCAGGACCCTCTCTTCTACAACGCGCTGATAAACAGCGCCATAATATCGTTCTTAACGATCCTGATATCCGTAGCCGTGATCACGCCTGCAGCCTACAGCTTCTCAAGGTTTAAATTCTTCGGGAAAGACACACTCCTATACGTCTACCTTATACTCAGCCAGGTTGGAGGAGGCTTCGGGATCATAGCTGTGATAGCCTTGTTCATGTTCCTAGTAATCCTCAACTCGTGGGGTATACCAATATTCAACATGTGGGTTCTACCATTCATATATGCCTCAGGAGCTGTGCCGTTTCAAACCTGGCTTATAAAAACATACTTCGACAACCTCCCCAAGGAGCTGGATGAGGCAGCCTTCATAGACGGCGCTAGCTGGAGTCAAATCGTCTTCAAAATCGTCCTGCCTGCTTCGAGAAGCGCCATGGTAATTATAACACTCTTCTCCTTCATGGGGGCCTGGGGCGAGTTCTTCGTGGCTAACCTTCTGAGAATACAGACTCTTGGAGCATATATTTTCCAGACAGCAATAGGTCCAAGAGGTGAGCAGGCCCCGTCGCTGTTCGCAGCCCTAGCCTTAATCTACGCTATACCCGTCATACTGGTCTACATATTCGCTCAGAAATACATTGGGGAAGCATACAGGATGGGAGCTGTCAAGGGTTAGAAAACAGTTAAGCCAGGAGCCTGCCGCTCTTCCTGCTGAACAGTAACGCCTTCCTCAGGTTAAACTCCAGGTAAACCTCCTCTCCAGGCTGGAAGGCCAGGCCTGCTGGTTGCCTAATCTTCAACAAGTCCTCGCCCATCTTAATGTTCAATATGGTTTCAGAACCCAGCGGCTCAACAACCTCAACCCTTGTTTTCAAAACACCGAGGCCGCTCCTAGCCTCCTTGAAAACCAGCGTATCCTCCGGCCTCACACCCAGGTAGACCTCGGACTCTCCCTCGCCGAGAAGCTTGGATCCAAGGGAGGGGTCGAGCGGGATGTTCAACCCTTCCCTGCACTCTAGGACAATGCTTGTGGAAACCCTGCCGCTCCCCATGACTCCACCCTCGAGCTCAAGGGGGACAACATACTCTAGAGGCTGCTTCTCAACAACAGTGCACTGGATAAGGTTCATGGGCGGGGAGCCTATGAAGGTTGCGACGAAAGTGTCCGCGGGCCTGGAGTATAGCTCATCCGGTGTTCCAACCTGGGCAACCCTCCCCTTGTTCATTACCGCTATCCTGTCAGCCATCCCCATAGCCTCAACCTGGTCATGAGTCACGTATATCGTGGTTATCCCGAGCTGCTTTTGAAGCCTCTTCAGCTCACCCCTCATCAGCACCCTAAGCTTAGCGTCCAGGTTGCTCAAGGGCTCGTCAAGCAGCCAAACCTTCGGCTTCCTCACAAGGGCTCTTGCCAGTGCAACCCTTTGCTGCTGACCCCCGCTCAGCTGGGAGGGATACCTGTCAAGCAACTCCTCAATACCCAGGAATTTAGCGATTTCCAACACTCTCTTTTTAATCTCATCCTTCGACAGGTTGAGTGCTTTCCTGCGCGATTCAAGCGGGAAGGCTATGTTCTCGAAAACCGTCATGTGAGGGTAGAGAGCGTAGTTTTGGAAAACCATTGCTATATCCCTGTCCTTGGGATGGACATCGTTGACAACCCTGTCGTCAATGTAGATGAACCCCTCGTCAGGGAATTCTAAGCCTGCTATAAGCCTCAGGGTCGTGGTTTTCCCGCAGCCCGAGGGGCCTAGGAGGGAGAAGAATTCCCCATCCCTAATGTCGAGGTCTACGCGGTCAACCGCTACTACCTTGCCGTATTTTTTAACAACCTTCTCAAGCCTTACACGTGCCAAGTATCGTCACACCCTAAGAAAATTAATGTGTTTTCAAGGAAAAAAATTATTTCCTAAGGCCTCCTCCTCATGAACAGGAAGGCTGTCAATCCTACCACTATTAACACGACCACTACGATGATGATTAAGGTGTAATCGAAGGGCTGTGCCGGGGTGGTTGGCTCCGTGGTTGTGGCTGGAGACGTTATTGTAGTTGTCGGGGCGGTCGTGGTTGTAGTGGGGGTTGTTGTCTCAGTGGTTGTCGTGGTTTCTGTTTCAGTAGTCGTGGTGGTTGTAGTTGTCTCCGTAGGCTGCACGACTGCTCCAACACCTCTCACAGTGGCGAGGGTCTTGGCTTCAACACTGTAGCTCCGGAGCATGCTGTACTGGTCCTCCTTAGTCTCCGCCAGCAGGTCGAGCACGTATGGTAGGACGTTGTTGAGGACTGCTAGAGCATAGTCTGATGGAACCCCTACGACCCATTCTCCGCCGCCGATCTGGAAAGCCCTTATCTTGCTTGGCGAGTAGCCATCGTGGCTTGTAACCGCGACCGTGTAGATCCACTTATCAATGTTGCCGGCATCGTAAAGCATTGACTTAGGTATCTCCACGATGATCCTGTTATTGCCTGTGTCAGCGTACACTTTGAAGTCTCCTCCCTGAGCCGTCGGCAACTCCTTATCATAGTAGTATATACCGGTTTTCTCGCCGATTGGAACAGGGTCCGAGCCCCAGCCGGGCGCAACGATGAGGGCCATGTGCCATGCGTGCTCCTCAGCTATCTTCACGTTTAAACCGTAGGTATCGGTTTTACCGCCGCTCATTGTTGTGTGAACGTATATGTGCACCTGCTGCATACTCCACCCATTAGGGCCTCCCCACGGGTTACCGCCCAGGTTTCTGAAAGCAATGGTGAACACTACCTTGTCCCCTGCGTCGGTAACCTGGAATTTAACCAGGTCGAACACTCCAGGCGCGAACACGGGGTTGGATGGGTAGGTGTAGCCTCCCGCGCCGTCGTCGTCGCCCACGGGATCATCCATTTCGAACACTATGGTTCCTGTGACAGCTTCTATTGGAACCTGTAGCTGATGTGTTAAGCCAAGCCTTGAAGACCACTCAACCAGCGCGTTATCATAGTAGACTGCTACCACCAGGTAGGTGTACTCTCCCCTGGGTATTCCCAGCAGGTTCCATGGAACAGCTGCTTCGAAGCTTGTTGAGCCAGCCCCCACGCCGTTGCCCACGCTGATCCATGAGCCGTTCCCGTTCGCAGCATTAACCTTCACCGTTGAGTTAGCCGGGTAGATTAAAACCTCCCTCACCAGGTACATTCCCAGGTCGACAGGGGTATGCCTCGGGTAGACGTTGTAGCCGGGGTTTAACGGTGACAGGGATGTGTTCGAGGATGTGAAGTACACGGCTACCGCCAGCTTGCCGAGGTCTATCCCTGTTGCCGAAACATTGAAGCCTATGTAGAGCTTGCCAGGGTCGAACAGTATTAGAGCATTCCTAACATAGGTGGAACCTACTGTAATGTTTAAGCCTGCGCCGCTGGATATGCTGTTCCACCACAGGCTTTCGAACACGCCGTCAACAGTGACCGGGGTGCTGACGGGGCTTGGAATATTAGTGTTCAACGAGCCTATTGGCCTGCCGTCAGGGTATGCTTTAACGTTAAGATAGTCCGGGACGGTGAGGCCGGCGAGCTCGTACGCTGCTTTCAAGTATGCTTTGAAAATCGGGTCGAAGGTCTCAGGGGAGCCTCCCCCATCCCCACCGTACCACCACCACCAGTCGCTTGCCTCTGCTTTCAACAAGTATTTCGCGATATCAGGCCTCTGCTCATACAGTTGCTTAAAGCTCCCTAATCCCAGCCTCTCCAGTATGCTACTCCTAGCCCTTGCAAGCCACATCCAAGCCACGTTCTCCTGCCTGTCACCAATCCAAGTGGTTAGCTCTCCGCCCGACCACGAGCCCTCTGGCAGCCTTACCTGCACAGTCTTCCTTGGGAGGTTCCCGTAATCATCGCCGTAGCCGACTGGAGGGATGTTTGAAATATCCTTACCGGCGAGGTCCAGGTACTGGTAGTTCTGAAGCGGGAGCTGCTTAGCCGTACCTGGGAATCTCTCTATAAACTCGCGTGGGGTAACAGTCTCCAGCACTCCCTGCCCCTGGAGCTCTGTGATCCTCTGGTAGAGCGTGTTCAGGAACAGGTCTCCAAAATTCTCATAGTTCTCCCAGGGGTTCTCACCGTCGAGCGCTACCACCACGAGCCTCGGCCCCGTGGCCTGGTTCCTGAATGACAGGACCTTGTTGACGAAATCGTTAACCGCGTCCACATGGTTCCAGTTGCTGTACTGGAAGCTTAAGAGATTGCTCAGCTCCGTGTTCCTGAAGAAGACGTATATCCTGCCGGATGGGAAGTCTATGTACCATGGAACGCCCAGGTTGTTTATATCGCTCGTTGATACGCCGGTCTTAGCCAGTATTGACTCATCCGTGATAGTCCATGTGATACCGGCTTTCCTGAAAGCCTCGACAACGTAGGAGTTCACGGCTTGCTCCGCAGGCCACGCCCCAACCGGCGTGTAGTTGAAATGCCTCTTAAACAGCTCTATGCTAACGTTAACGTGTACTTCAATATCCTCCGACCAGTCGAAGTCTACAACAATGGGTGCTAGCGGGTGGCTGTACGGTACAGGTATCAGCTCGGCCTGACCCGTTGAGGAGAGGTTGCGGTAGATCTGGGTTATCCTGGACATCATGTCCTCGTGAACCTCGAGAATCCTCTGCAAGTCGCCAACGGTAAACCCTGGTGAGCTATACTGTTTTGCACGGTTCATTAACTGGTAGATGTCAGGGTACTGCTCCTCTGCAACACTAGGATCGATCCAGAACAGGTTGAACAATACTGCAAGGTCAACCACGTTCTGACCAGTCAGGTTTCCGCCTGTGAACTGGTTCACGACACAGTCCACAAGCTCCTGCTCAGTCACCGCTGTAGCCGAGCATGTTGAGAAGGCTGACTGGGCAAGGCTCCTGAGCTGGCTGAATCTCGGGATAACGTTGACAATCCTGTTCCAGTTTATGTCGAAGAACCCGCCCGGGGTTCTCAGCATGGAGAATACTTCAGTCTTGTTCACAGTACCGTTGACAATCTTCCACGATATGATCTGCCTAATATCCATCTTGCCGTTCTCAACATAGTCGACAAGCATCTCTAACAGTGAGCCTGAGAACGTGAACGTTGCCTTCACATCCGGGTACTTGCTGAGGATGTAGGCCATCTTGTAGTAGTTTCCAACACTGTGCATCCTAACCCATGGAAGGGTGAAGTAGGACTCGTCCACGCTGTAATACCATGGCTGATGATAATGCCATACAAGCGCTAGATATATCTTCTGCTCAGCAGACTCCGCCCTCGGAGGAATTAACGCTAGGCTGAATAGTAACATGGTTAGTAGTAGAATAGAGACTAATCCCCTATACATTCAACCACCATGATCATTAAAATACGTCTCCAACGCTTATTAATCTGCCTTCAATCAGTGTTTAAACAATTGATTAAACAACCCGCGGGCCGCAGCCCCATGCACAGCGTGGAAGACCCTGCCAGAGCCCTTCCACGCAGGTCTCAACCCCGGTGACCCATGAACGCTTGCGGCCAGGGTTAGGTTGCTCCCTTCCGGGCCTGGCCGGGTTCCCCTGGCTAAGACGGTTCACCCTCCCCCTCCAGGGAGGGCTCCGCCACCGCAAGCCCCATGGGGCGGGGGTCATTGCCTTACGTGGGGGTTGACAGGGCCCTGCCACGCCGTGCATGGTTGTCTGGCCCAGTAAACTAGGCCCTCCCCACGGCCCGCGGGCGTTTTAATATTTTATTACAGGAGATTATTAACTATTTTTCCAGCGGTTAGAACGGGATAGGGGCTATCATAAGCACTAGGATTACGGTGCACATGCTGTTAACGATCAAGCCAAGCTTATTCCCCAGCACCTCGTAGACTATTCTCCCGCCGTCCGTTATGAATATGGGGGCGGCGTTGATCAATGCTAGGTTGAAGTTTACCAGGTATATCCATGAGAACGCTTTCAACAACCCTGTTGATGATGAGTATCCGAGGAGCCTTGCTAACCCTTCAGCCGGCACCCTTGTCTCGGTCAGGTTGACCCCGAGCTTCACGGGGGTGCTGTTCTTGTAGAACTGCTTGACAACTACTTCCCCGTTAGGCTTCAAAACCTCTAGAACAAGCACGCCCTCGCTACTGCTTGAGAGAATGCTTCTCAAGCTTTCAAAACCCGCCAGCCTGGTCCCGTTAATGGTTAGCAGTATGTCACCACTTGAAATCCCCAGGGATTCCGCCAAACCCCCCTGCTCAACCCCTAGCACGTAGAGGGCAGGTGTTGACGAGAGGAGAATTATGGCTAGGAAGGCCAGCCCGATGATAAAGTTTACTGCAACGCCTGCTGCTAGAATGCTCGTCTTAGCCTTCAAAGGCGAGGGGTTAAACCTCTCCTCTGAGACTTCGACAAAGGCTAGTGGAAGGATGAATGCTATCATGAATCCGAAGGACTTAACCTCCACGCCGTTGCTAACAGCTGTTTTAGCGTGGAAGTATTCGTGAGTGATTGCCGCAATGCTTACAGCGATTATGAAGTAGAGTATGTCCAAACCCTTTATGTTAACCCCCGGGATCAATAAGACTGCTCCCGGAGCATTGCTCACAACTCTTGAAACAACAGTGTTGACGGAGAAGTATAGGAATAGCCCGAGGGAGAGCGCGAACAACCCCGTGAAGACGTAGCTCAGCTTTTTGAAAACCCTGCTCGTCTCCAAAGCAGATTTCTTCCTAAGGATGAGGATGACCCCGTACTTCAACTCTACACTGCTGCTTCCCGTAAGCTTTTTCGAAAACCTGAGCAGTGCGTTAAGCACTAGCCACAGCGCTAGGATCGCGGTCAACGCTGTTGCGAACACGTCCATGTATTTAAACACACCAGAGTAGAATATTGTTAAATGTGCTTTAAATAATAATTGTCAGTGAAGGGTAGAGGACCCGGGTCTTGGTCAGGGAGAAGGTTAAGAAAACGCCGGAGTTCAAGGAGGTTGTTTACAACGAGGCTCACTGGAGCCTGCTGAGGAGTTTGAGAAGGGAAGCTATTAGAATAGTTGAAGCCTTAGCCGTCACCGGGTTAAACCCCGTGGTGCACGGGAGCGTTGCAAGAGGCGATGTATGGGAAGGGAGCGACATAGACGTCTTCATCCCCTACCCGGTACCCTCGTACAAGCTGGAGTATGTTCTAGATTTGAGCGGGCTCCAGGTCAGGAAGAAGTATATTGTGATGGCAACCCCTGCAAACACTCCTAAAGCATACATCGTGCTGGATGATGAGGAGAGGAAAACCGTGAGCTTCCCCCTCGCGGATTTGAAGCCCCGCGAGTACGAGTTCTACAGGTTTGGGGGACTGCTCGACAAGGATGGATTAGCCAGAGATAGGCGGGTTCCCGGGGTTAACAAGAAGCTTGTGTTGATCGAGCCGGTTGCTAACGGGCACTTAGAATCTCCAGTGATAGGTTTCGAAAGCGTTGTAGCCGAGAAGCTCGGTATCAGTGTTGAAACAGTTCTCGAGAGGGTTAGGGTTCTCAGCAGGAGGGACAGTGTTGGGAGGACAGGGGTTTTCCTCAAACACGTGCTACAGCCTGACGAAACCTTCGAGCACGCTATACAGGAGCTTGCGAGAAGGAGCAGTATTGTGCGGAGGGCTCTCCAGCGTTAGCAGGTCTTGCTCTGCAACGGGTATCTTAAAACCGCTATGATGCCTCCGAAACCGCTTACTTCAACGCCAACATCCGATCTCCCAGGTATGATCCAAACGTCTGCTTTCGATGAGAATGCTTTGTCAAGGGTTTCGAGAACCCTGTTCCTAACTCCTTCATCACCGCTCTTAATCAGGTCTGAGACAACGACAAGCCTGTCTACAGCGCTCATCAATGCTGCACAGTAGGCTTCTTCAACCCCGTAAGCAACCCTCTCAGGCTGCTCAACAACCAGTTTCTTGAAAACCTCGAAAACTTCGCGAGCCCTTATGATTGAAAGCTCTGAGACAGCTTTCTTGACAACATCTCTTCGAAGAAGCTCGTTTAAGCCGCTGCAACCCCCTATTGAGGTTGAGTCCACATATACTGGTAAACTCTTCAGCCCTGAGCGTATGAGATCGGCAAGCGTGTTTTTCAGGTCGCCTGGGCCGGCAACAATGACCGCGTCAACCTTCTCCCTTGAAGCATACTCTGATACAAGCATGAACACTTCTTCCAAGTAGTTTCTCAGCAAGCCGTCGTACCCGCTAGCGTACATCTTACCCGGCAACCTCCCATAGGCCTCGCTGAGCTGTACAACACCCTGCTCCGTCAACATGGCTATGCATGCCTCGTCATGATCAATATTCACCAGCATCACCCTCCTCCTCTTCACAGAGCTCCTTCTCAAGGCTTCAAGCTCGCTGGCCGACCACTTCTCCTTGAACACCACTAGGACGTCGCCGGGGGAGAGGTTGATCGTGTGGTAGTGTCCTTTCACGCCGAACTCCTCGGGCCCCTCCACCACAATACCTCTAACTCTCAGCCTGTCAGAGAACTCCTGGAACTCAAGCTTCTCCACTCTCAAGCCCAGGGTCATGGAAACCCTCCTGCTCGAGCCCCCCTCCCCCTGCTTCACCTCGCGGCTCGTCCTCCCGTAGACAATGTCCCCTGGGCTCAGGAGGTTGTACAGGATCCATAGGTCGTCCTCGTCCTCGACGAGTATTTTAATCCATCCCTTCTTTAAATCCTCCTCAAGTATTTTCAAGCCACACCACATTTACGAAGCATGTTTATGAGATTGTTTAAACATTATTTTTAAAGGGAAGCGCATGCTGCTGGATTTCTACCTGCTGGACGTCAGCTACGAAGTGGTTTCCCAGGAACCCCATATCATAATATGGGGTGTTACAAGGGATGGTAAGAGGGTTCTTTTAAGGGACAGGGGGTTTAGGCCGTACTTTTACGCTATTTTACGGGAGAAAGCGAATGCTGAAGCCGTTGCGAGAAGGATTATTGGCTTATCAGAGAGATCCTCGCCCATTATAAAGGCTGAGCCTGTTGAGAAAAAATTCTACGGTAAACCCGTTAACGCTTTAAGGATAACGACCGTGATACCGGAGTCTGTTAGAAGGTATAGGGAGAAGGTTAAGGAGATACCTGAGGTTGCCGAGGTTGTTGAGGCTGACATAAGGTTCAGCCTGAGATACATTCTCGACCATCATTTAAGACCGTGCGGATGGCACAGGGTGGAGGTTGAGGCCAGGGGTAAGAACCCGGTGTACAGGGTTGAGGAGGAGTACGAGGTTAAAGGAGAGATCACGCCTCTCGAGGACTGGTCGACCCCGGAGCTCAGGATCATGGCTTTCGATATCGAAGTCTACAGTGAAACAGGGTCTCCTAAGCCTGACAGAGACCCTGTCATAATAATAGGTGTTCTAACAAGTAACGGAGTCTTCAAGCAGTTCCTGGCCGACGGATTCAACGATAAGAACGCTATCATGGAGTTCGCCAGGTTCATCCAGACCTACGACCCGGACATCGTCGTAGGGTATAATAGCAACAGGTTTGACTGGCAGTACCTCCTGGAAAGAGCCAGCACGCTGGGCTTGAGACTGGATGTAGGGAGGAAGAGGGATTCTCCCCCGTCGACAAGCACTTACGGGCACGTCTCCGTGGCCGGGAGGTTGAACGTTGACCTTTACGATTTCGCGGATGAGATACCCGAGATCAAGATCAAAAGCCTCGACGTTGTCGCAGACTACCTGGGAGTGATGAAGAGGGATTCAAGGGTTTTAATAGACTACGTGGACTTCCCGAAGTACTGGAACGATCCTTCCAAGAAAGGGTTGCTTTTAAAGTACAACGAGGATGATGTCCGCTCGACGATGGGGTTGGCTGAAAAATTCCTCCCGTTCGCGATGCAGTTATCGAACATTACCAGGCTCCCGCTTGACCAGGTTGGGGCTGCGAGCGTGGGGTACAGGCTTGAATGGTTCCTGATGCACGAGGCGTTGCTGAATAACGAGCTAATCCCTAACAGGGAGGAGAAGGAGGCTGAAACATACAAGGGTGCCGTGGTGTTAACGCCTTTGAAAGGAATACATGAGAACATAGCGGTGTTGGATTTCACGAGCATGTACCCTAACATAATGATCAAGTATAACGTGGGCCCTGACACCATTGATAGATCAGGCGGGTGCAGCATAGCCAGCCACTACATAGCACCCGAGGTCGGGCACTGCTTCAGGAGGGAACCCCCCGGCTTCTTCAAGAACGTTCTCTCAATGCTCCTCGGCTTGAGAAAGCAGTTGAGGAGTGAGATGAAGAAATACCCGCCGACAAGCATGGAGTACAGGCTGCTTGATGAGAGGCAGAGAGCGGTTAAAATCCTGGCTAACGCGACATACGGTTACATGGGCTGGCTCGGGGCCAGGTGGTACTGCCGCGAGTGCGCTGAAGCTGTCACAGCCTGGGGCAGGACGATGATCACAACAGTGATCAACAGGGCGAGGGAGATGGGTTTGAAAGTAATATACGGCGACACCGACTCCTTGTTCGTTGAGAACGACCCTGTGAAGGTTAAGAACCTCGTGGAGTACGTTGAGAAGGAGCTGGGCTTCGAGATAAAGATTGACAAGATTTATGAGAGAGTCTTCTTCACCGAGGCTAAGAAGCGTTACGCGGGATTGCTCACGGATGGCAGGGTAGATATAGTCGGGTTCGAGGCTGTTAGAGGGGATTGGACAGAGCTCGCTAAGGAGGTGCAGGAGAACATTACCAGCATCCTCCTGAGAGAGAAGAACGTGGACAAGGCTGTTGAATACGTGAAAACAGTCATAGCCGACCTGATGCAGTACAAGATACCGCTTGAGAAGATGGTCATATGGAAAACCCTTACCAAGAAGATTGAAGAATACGATGTGGAATCACCACACGTCTCTGCTGCGAGAAAGCTTGAGAGGAAAGGGTTAAAGATAGATGTAGGGGATAAGGTAGGGTTCGTCATAGTTAAAGGAGCTGGGAAAATATCGGAGAGAGCTGAGCCCTTCAGCCTCGTCAAGGATCCAAGACTGGTGGATGTCAACTACTATATTGAACACCAGGTAGTGCCTGCAGCGCTGAGAATACTGGAGTACTTCGGGATCACGGAGGATGATTTAAAGAAGATTGCTTCAACAGCGGGTAAGAAGAGCTTGTTCGACTACCTTGGGAAACGCTAGGATTTAATGAGGCAGTGAAAATATATAAAAATAAGTATTTTACTTACTTCTAAACAATATTTTAGATAGTGGTTAAGAGGTTGGCTTATGCTGGATGGATTATCTACAGAGGTATTGATCAGGGAGTCAATCTATACTGCTATTTTATTCATATGGGTGTTGATCGTTGTAATCCCTCTCACGAAATTCACCTACAACATGATGATTAAGAAGAGGACCACGCACATCAAGGCCGTGTACTATAACAGGAAGATCATTCACATCCTAGCCGGCGGCGTCGTGTCAATATTAATCCCCCTTCTCGGGTACACCACGCCGTTAACGATTATCCCAATGCTCGTCCTCCTATTCCTTGCAACATACATCCCGCATAAGACAGGCAAGCTCCTCTACTGGTTCCAGGATCCCGACAATATCAACGAGGTGAACTTCGTCATAATGTGGGGTGCTGTAATGATTACCTCCTGGGTCGTGTTCAGGGACTGGGTTTACGGCGTTGTCCCCGTAGCATTCATGTCCTTCGGCGACGGGATAACCGGGATCGTGAGGAACGCGCTGTATAACAGGAGGAATAAGTCATGGTTCGGCAACCTTGCAATGGCTGTTGTAACAGTGCCCGTGGGGCAGATCATCCTCGGCCTCCCCGGGGCTTTCGCAGGACTGGTGGCAAGCATTATCGAGCATTTCGAGATACACAGCAAGATCGATGACAACATAACGGTTCCATTGGTCAGCTTCCTGATCATTCTAGGCTTCCGGCTCATCGGGGGTTAAATTTTCTTCCCCACACCCTGGTTATTACACCGGTTACTAGTTAACACTATCTAGGATGGTGGTGAGCTTGGATTACAGGGTTAAGGATTTAAGCCTCGCGCCCGAGGGAAGCCTCAAGATTGAATGGGCTGAGAAGCACATGCCTGTTCTCGTGCTCCTGCGTAGGAGAAGCCGTGATGAAAAACCTTTCAAAAACCTCAGGATCGGCGCAGTCCTACACGTTACCAAGGAGACAGCTGTCCTGATGAAGGCTTTCAAGGATGCTGGGGCTGAAGAGGTACTACTAGCCGGGAGCAACCCGTTGTCAACACAGGATGATGTCGCCGCCGCCCTGGTCGAGTACGGGGTAAGGGTTTACGCTTGGAGGGGTCAGTCGCCCGAGGAATACTACTGGTGTTTGAGAAAGATTGCCGAGAGCCAGCCGGACATAGTGCTTGATGATGGAGCAGACCTCCACGCCCTCCTGCACTCGGAATACCCTGGTTTAGCCGAGAGAATAGTGGGAGGGACTGAGGAGACAACCACCGGTGTGAACAGGCTGGTTGCCATGGAGAGGGAAGGGGTTCTCAAATACCCTGTGATAGCCGTGAACAACGCCTACACAAAGCACATGTTCGACAACAGGTATGGGACAGGGCAGAGCACTTTCGACGGAATACTGAGAGCCACCAACATACTTGTGGCTGGCAAGGTCGTCGTGGTAGCGGGGTATGGATGGGTTGGCAAGGGAATTGCCTCGAGAGCCCGGGGGCTGGGGGCTAGGAGGGTTATCGTAACCGAGGTTGACCCTATAAGGGCTCTTGAAGCAGTCCACGACGGCTTCGAAGTCATGAAGATGGCTGAGGCAGCCCCTCTCGGGGACGTGTTCATCACGGCCACGGGCAACAAGGCAGTTATCAGAGGGGAGCATTTCCAGCTCATGAAGGATGGCGCCATACTTGCTAACGCAGGCCACTTCAACGTTGAGGTCTGGATACCGGATCTCGAGAAGCTGTCGGTGGGGAAGAGGCTTATCAGGAGCAATGTCGAGGAGTATGTGCTGAGGGATGGGAGAAGGCTCTACCTGCTCGCAGAGGGCCGTTTGGTAAACCTGGCCGCGGCTGAAGGACACCCAAGCGAGGTAATGGACATGAGCTTCGCCAACCAGTTCATCGCTGCCAAATACCTTGTAGAGAACAAGCACGCGTTGAAGCCAGCAGTCATGAACCCGCCGCTCGAAGCTGACAAAATGGTCGCGCGCTTGAAACTAGAGTCAATGGGTATATCCATTGACGAGCTGACCGCGGAGCAGGAGGAGTATTTGAAGTCGTGGAAGGCTGGCACATAGGAGGACTGTTTAAATGGGCCCGCGGGGATTTGAACCCCGGTCCACCCGGTTATGAGCCGGGCGCTCTACCTGGCTGAGCTACGGGCCCTCGAAACCCCTCATGATTCTTAACTAGTCTATTGGTTTTTTAATCTTAACGCCACGCGGCCGGCTCGAGATTTTTCACTATAGGCGTGTTTCGAAAAAGAGATTCCCCCGGTCCCGCTGTGAGGGTTACCTGGGCGCTGACCCTCCCGCATGCTTTAGGGCGCAGACGTATTTGCAAGCCGCGTCAGCAGCTATCGCCCCATCCGCGGCTGCTGTTATTATCTGTTCAAACCTGTACTTGAACGGCCCTCCCGCCGCGTCGCCTGCTACGAATATGCCTGGCAGGTTTGTGCTCCTGTCAACCTTAACCATCACCCTCCCGGTCTCGTCGAGCTCGAGACCTATCTTCTTGAAGAACTCGACGGGTGGTTGAAGCCCTATCTCAACGAAGACCCCGTCCACGTTTACAACGCTCTCCTCCCCGGTAGCCAGGTTTAGAACCCTGATCGCTTCAACCCTGTCCCTGCCGATAATCTCCTTGATAACGCTGTCGAGTAAGAATTTGATGTTTGGATTGCTCCTGGCTGCTTCAACGTAAACGTTGAAAGCCCTGAACTCGCTCCTCCTGTGTATCAAGTATACTTTAGAAGCTATCTTAGCCAGGTATATGGCTGAGGTTAGCGCAGCGTTGCCTCCTCCAACAACCGCTACCGTTTTACCCTTGAACAATGGCCCGTCACAGGTTGCGCAGTAGGAAACCCCCTTACCAACAAGCTCCTTCTCGCCTGGAACACCAAGCTTCTTCTTCTCCGAGCCAACCGCTAGGATTATGGAGTAAGCACACACCTCCTTCTTCAAATCCCTCAGCCTCACACACCAAAGGTTTTCCTCAGGCTTCCTCACAACGTCGACAACCTCGTCGATGACTATTGGGACATTATACTTCTTCACATGCTTCACAAACTTGTCGGCGAGATCGTTGCCTGAGACATCGGGTACTCCAATATAGTCGTCAACCAGGGGTGCCTCCGTGATGTTGCCCCCTAGCAGCTTCGTCACTAAGAGTGTTTTATGCCCGTATCTCACACTGTACAGCGCGGCTGTCAAACCTGCCGGTCCTCCCCCGACCACGATGGTCTCATACCTGTCCTCTATCGCGGGAGCGGTTCTCGCCGCGGATAAACCGGTAATCCTGAACTTAGTGCTCATTAGGTTCACCTAAACATGGTAATAAGCTTCAAGCGTTTTAAACCATGAAGCACATACTTGTAAACAGGTGTGTGGCTCTTGGAGTACACTACTCTTGGCTGGACTGATTTAAAAGTTTCAAGAATAGGATTGGGCACGTGGCAGTATAGTGAGGCATGGGGGTTAACCGATTACGAGAAGGCTAAGCAGGTGATCGCTAAAGCGGTTGAGCTAGGCATAAACTTCTTCGACACCGCCATGGTTTACGGGAGAGGGATGAGCGAGGAGTTCCTGGGAAGAGCCCTTAAGGAGGTTGGTGTTAATAGAGACGAGGTGGTTATCGCTACTAAAATACCTGGCGAGTTCCTGAACCCGCACGACATCTTCAAGTCTGTGGACAAGTCCCTGAAAAGGCTTGGGGTTGACTCAATAGACCTGCTCCAGCTTCACTGGCCTCCCTGCTGGCACAACTTCCCCACTTCAACCTATGCTAAAACGCTTGAAAGGCTTGTCCTCCTGGGCAAGGTTAAATACCTTGGAGTCAGCAACTACCCGGTGGTGTTGATCGAGGAGTTGAGATCATCCTTCTCCTTCACCGACATTGTCAGCATGCAGTACAGGTTCAACCTGGCTGAGAGGTGGGCTGAGGAGGAGCTGATACCTTATGCTGAAGCAAACGACCTCACCTTCATACCCTGGAGCCCCCTGGCTAAGGGGGCTTTAACAGGGAAGTACTCGCCGGGAGCCCTGCCCGAGTTCAAGGATGTCAGGGGCGGTGAGGCTGTTTTCCACCCTGAGAACTTTGCGAAGCTTGAGAAGCTGTTGAACACGCTGCGCGATGTGGCTGCAAAATATGGTAAAACTCCTGCCCAGGTCGTGCTGAACTGGATGCTGAAGTACAGTCCTGTCATACTGCCAATACCGGGTGCTAAGACGCCGGAGCAGGTTGAGGAGCTGGCTGGGGCGCTCGGCTGGGAGCTCTCCTACGAGGATTGGAGAAGGATTGACGAGGAGAGCCGTGCTGTAAAGATATCCTACGCTACCTGGTAGTCCTCAGTAGTAATGCATTGTAGACTATGACGCCGGATAAGGCGGTGGCCGGCAAGCCCTTAGGGAAGTTCCTAATCCATACTGTTTTAACGTTTTCAAGCTCCTTCCTACTAGGCTCTACATCACCCGCGTTTAGAACCACCGCGGCATTTCCGCCTGTTGTGAAAACCTCTTCAAACCCCTTTTCCTCGCCTTCATCGCTCAAGTAGTAGACCGGGTCGGCACCCAGGATTCTCGAAACATCTGCCAGCTCCGGTAGAACTATCAGGGGCTTCCCAGCCTTGTAGGCTATTTTATGAGCCTCCGGCACACCTATCTGTGCCGCTGCCCCTATGGGTTTGACGATCACGGGGGTGAACCCGTCGACCAGGTACATTGTCTTAAGGAATTCTACAACCTTGTGTATTCCTGTTGGAGAGTAGAGCACAACGTACATTTCAACCCCCTTCCTCATCCAGCTTATTGGCAACGTATAAACCTATCGCCTTGGCGAGAGGCGGGGGGACCGCCTCACCGATCATATTGTACTGGTCGTCCCTGCCCCCTGTGAAGACGAATGAGTCTGGGAAACCCATGAGCCTTGCCTGCTCCCTAACTGTTAGAAACCTGTTCTCGTAGGGATGTATGAAGCGTGAGGATCCCAGCACAGTGGGGGCTATCCTGCGCGGGTGAAGCCTTATCAGGTTTGGAAGCTCCTTCTCAGCCCCCTGGTAGTGGATCATGGCCTCGCCCCAGTCGAGCATGCTCATCCTTTTAACCTTTCTACGGGAAGGCTCCTTCGGGGGTTCGTGATTAGGCGGGAAGCCTCCCGGAGGGGGGAGATTGCTGAGCGCCTCCTCAACCGTTACGACCCTGGGGCTGGGGGGAGGCTGTATTCTAATGTTTGAAACAAACACTCTTCTCCGGTGGCTTGGAGTGCCGTACTCTTCGGCTTCGAGAATGTTGAAGTAAACCTTCTCGTACCCGGCTCTTTCAAACTCGCCTAGCAGAGTGTCTTTTAAACCATCCTCGGTTATTGCTGGAACATTCTCCATCACGAAAACCCTGGGCTGGAGAACCCCCAGGATCCTGATGTAGTGGAGTGTTAGCTGCCCGGCAGGGTCCTTGTACAGCCTGTCCAACGGGTTGCGCTCCCGCCTCGGGTTCGCTCCTGTGAAAGGCTCGCAGGGAGGGCTCCCTATTAACACATCTATTTTCACATCCTTCAGCGTCTTCCTCAGCAGTGGATCACTAACCTCCTTAATGTCTTCGAGCAGGACTTTCACTGTTGGAAAGTTCAGCTTGTACGTAAGCCCTGCAGGATTGTAATTGTCCACGGCGAGGATTGTTCTAAACCTGCGTGTCAGGTGGAAGCCGAGGGAGAATCCTCCTGCCCCGCAGAACAAGTCTACTACGGTGTATTCTTTCAACTCAGAGCTCACTCAGCTCAGCTATTTTCTCATCAAGCTCCTTGATTTTCGACTGGAGGAGTGAAACTATCTCGTCATTGTTAGACTCTAGGAGGTCTGCTCCCTCGTTAACGCATTTGAAATCGTTCAGGTAGGCTTCCTCGAAGGAGTATCTTCTGCCGCACACCGGGCACTCGTAGATAATGTTATCCCTCTCGTAGCTGAGCCTGGCCTCAAGCTTCTCCCTAGCCTTCTTCAACCTGTTGAGCACGAAGCTCTTAAGCGCAACCTTGTTTAAAACCCATGTGTGAAGGGTTGCATCCCCTGTCTTCAGCTTCCCGGGCACTATTATTGCTTCCTCGGACATTTTCTGAAGAACCTTCCTCCCTTCATTAGACTTGATCCCGGTGTCCTTGGTTAGGGTTTCCTCAGCCACGTACCCGTTGTTCTCCAGCATGTAGTCGAATAATTGCAAGGCTATCTCTCCATAAGTCTTACGGATGATGTCCCTGGCAATCCTCATTAAAGCATTATCCTCTTTCCTCGGCAGCGTAACCACCATTCCAAGTCGGCAGAGCCCAGTTCATTTTTTAATTTATAAATACCCACTCATAAATTCAACTCTTACCTACGAGCCCTAGCGTGATACTATGAGGGCTGGCGGGGGTTTCCACTATTGTTTAAAGCTTCAGCTCGACGAAGTCTTGCCTACCACTATACCTCAGCCTTGAATCCTTGCCAACAGGCTTCCTGAGTATGAAGAGTTTTTCATGATATATCAGCAGGAAATCCCTGTTTCTCAAACGGCTCCAAACCTCCCTGGTCGTTTTCATCTTGTGCTGTATTTTAACAACCTCCTCCATCAGCACGAAGCCGGTGTCTAGAAGTGTTAGCAGGACGTAGTGGGTTAGCGGGACATAGTGCTTCCTAACCCGTGTGTCGCCTACGAGGATTGCTAGGGTCTTCCCGGGTTTAAGCACCCTGTAAATCTCCCTGGCCACCTCCTTGAACAAGGCCAGGAACTCCTCTAGCCCTCTCACAGCTGAGAGGTCTCCCTCAGACTTCTCCACGCCATACCTGACTATGTTGAGGTAGGGCGGGTGTGTCGCCACCAAGTCCACGCTATCATCCTGTATCTTATCCAGCCTCCTCGCATCCCCGTGGTAGATTCTATACCAGCCCCGCGGGGCACCACTGCCCTCTAGTGCTTTAACCAGGTAGTAAAGCCTGTGATGGGTTAGCATTACAGCATGATAGTTTAAATCCACGCCGATACAGTTCCTCCCGAGCAACACGGCTTCAACACACGTCGTCCCCGAGCCAACCATGGGGTCTAATACAACATCTCCTTCACCAGTGTACTTGAGGATTAGCGCACGCGGGATTTGGGGAGGCCAGTTTCCCCTGTAATCTCCTTTATGAGTAGCCCAAGAGCCTCGCTTAGGGAAGCTCCAGACAGTGGTTGAAACATCGGGGAGCTCCTGCGAGGAGGGCTCAAGCCTCGTCACCTTGATAGGTTTAAGCGGGATGATTTGATCATCAATAGTTATGCTAGCGTTCCGGGAGGCGAAGTCCAAGTACTCCTCAACCAACACCTCTCTCACACATACCAGCCTCGGCCAGGGTCTCGGCGGGCCTGCAGGGGTGTGACAACCTTGTAATCCATCTTGCTCCTGAACACTGGTGTAACAATCCTCGGCAAGCCTACTACTCCTTAATTAAATATTAATTACATTTAAACCTGAATTACTCCAGCAACCCCCAGCTCCTGGAGGAGTGCTGAGTGAACCGTTGCGAAACCACCATGGTAGCGGGAGTGTTTGAAATACCGTGCAGAAGCAACCACCCGCTTAGTTCACGGTTAAAAGACAGTGTAAGCATAAATTGCTGGAGAGGCCCCCGGGTGCTTACTAGGTTGAGCCATAAGCTGTTAAAGCTGAAGGTTAGGAGTAAGGGTTGTGCAAGCTGCACTCTCACAGCAGTACGCCACCTCCTCAGGATACCTGGCGTGAAAGGCGTGAGGACTGCTGGGGATTACCTGGTCGTTGTAATGGATCCCGGGGCTGACCACACCCTGGTTTTAAACAATGAGGAGTTGAACCTTTACTACAGGATTGTTGACTGGGAGGTTGCCTTGGAGGCTCCTCCCCAAGGCTTCAAGCTTTCCAAGGGATAGAAAAGTTTATATAGAAGCCATTAAATTCACAGATCATTGGATCCTTAGTTTACGAGGGTGAATGAAAATGGCTGTCGAACCAACTGGAATACCTGTATTAATACTTAAGGAGGGAACCCAGAGAACCGCTGGTAGGGATGCTTTAAGAACCAACATAATGGCTGCTAGAGCGGTTGCTGAAATGGTTAAGACAACGTTCGGGCCGAAAGGCATGGACAAGATGCTGGTTGACGCTCTTGGAGACGTCACCATCACCAACGACGGTGCGACAATCCTTGACAAGGCTGAGATACAGCACCCAGCCGCTAAAATGCTCGTCCAGGTGGCGAAGAGCCAGGACAGCGAGGTTGGGGATGGAACTAAGAGAGCTGTTGTCTTCTCCGGCGAGCTGTTGAAGAATGCTGAGGAGTTGCTGGCTAAGAATATTCATCCAACACTCATAATCGCCGGCTACAGGAGGGCGATGGAGGAGGCTTTGAACCTGCTCTACCAGCTCTCAGAGCCGATAAGCATTGACGATGAGGAGTCGTTGAAGAAGATTGCCAAGACCTCTCTAACCAGCAAAGCAGTGCACGATGCCAGGGAGTACTTTGCCGAGATGGCTGTTAAAGCGGTTAAACAGATCGTTGAGCTGAGAGGAGACAAGTACTATGTCGACCTTGACAACATCCAGATAATCAAGAAGTATGGAGGCGCCCTGCTCGACTCAATGCTGGTCTACGGCATCGTGCTGGACAAGGAGGTTGTCCACCCTGGAATGCCGAGAAGGGTTAGCGAGGCTAAGATAGCCCTGCTCGACGCACCCCTCGAGATCGAGAAGCCCGAGATCGATGCTGAGATAAGGATTAACGACCCAAGCCAGCTGAAAGCCTTCCTGCAGCAGGAAGAGGAAATACTGATGAAGCTTGTGGACAAGATCGTTGAGATAGGTGCTAACGTGGTCATAACTCAGAAGGGTATTGACGAGGTTGCCCAGCACTTCCTCGCTAAGAAGGGCATCCTCGCTGTGAGAAGGGTTAAGAGGAGCGATCTAGAGAAGTTGGAGAGAGCGACCGGCGGCAGGATCGTGAGCAACATCGACGACTTGAAGCCCGAGGATCTGGGCTACGCTAAGCTGGTTGAGGAGAGGAAGATTGGAGAGGACAAGATGGTGTTCGTTGAGGGATGCAAGAACCCAAGAGCTGTGAGCATTGTGATAAGGGGTGGTTTAGAGAGGCTTGTCGACGAAGCTGAGAGAAGCATGAGGGATGCCCTGTCCGCAGTGGCAGACGCTATCAAGGATGGACGCATAGTACCCGGCGGTGGAGCAATAGAGATAGAGCTGGCTAAGCACATCAGGAAGCTAGCGACGAAGGTTGGTGGGAAGGAGCAGCTCGCCATAGAGGCTTTCGCCAAAGCCCTGGAGGGACTCGTGGTGACTCTGATAGAGAACGCTGGGCTAGACCCTGTCGACATGATAATGAAGCTTAGAGCAGCCCATGAGAAAGACGATGGCAAGTACATCGGGGTAAACGTGTTCACCGGCGACATTGACGACATGTACAAGAACGGTGTTATCGAGCCTGTCAGCGTGGTGGCTAACGCTATAAAGGCTGGCACGGAGGCTTCAACAATAATCCTGAGAATCGATGACTTAATAGCTGCCAGCAAGCTTGAGAAAGGCGCTGAAGCAGGCAAGAAGCCTGGAGAAGAGGAGAAGAAAGAGGAAGACTAATCTTTTCAGTCTTCACTACTCAACCCTTATTAAAACAGGTTTTTTAAGGCTGGGATTGAAGAGGAGTGCTTCTCCAACATCCATGTAGGGAAGTATCCTAGCTGTTTCCTGGTCTAAGAAGAGGCTTCTCGAAACCACTTCTAAATCCATGTTAGACTTGACCGAGTGGATGATCTTAGTGTTAGTGTTGACTAGGACCTGGTCAACTATTAGCGAAGGCGACTGTGTTATAACGCAGAAGCCTATATTGTTCTTCCTGATCTCCCCCATCATCCTGGCTAGGAAGCCGACAGGGTTCTCCCTTCCCAGGTAGTTTTGAGCCTCCTCTACAAGTATCAAATACCTCTTTCTCAAGCCGTAGTTCATGTTAACCAGTCTGGCGAGAAGCATTGTACCATATATCCTTCTCACGTTAACATTCCGGATCAGTGACAAGTCCACTATCACGGGCTTGCCGGGTTCGGCCGCATCCACCGGTAGCCTGCTGTTACTGTTGAATAATCTGGCGTAGGGGTTTGAGGCTAGGATTTTCAGCTTTCTATGGAGTGAAAGCCTTGTCTCCCTTACCCAGCTAGCATCGTCGTAGTAGGCTTCCAGGGCTCTCGCAAGTGATTCAACACTCTCTAGCTTGCTTCCCTTCTCGCTGATGATTCTCCAGAGCAGGTACTCCTGCGGAGGAGTCAAGCCCAGTACGTCGCTGATAACTTCTACATCGCTCCTGGGGTCGCTGGTGCTGAGGAATTCCACCGGGTTTTCAAACGGGTTGAGCCTCACCCCTTCAGCCACCAGGTCACCGTACTCGCCGTGCCAGTCGAGAATTATCACTGGGATCCCTTTCAGGCTAACCCTCCACGCTATTCTAGAAGCAGTGTAGGACTTGCCTGTCCCGGTCGCCCCGACTATTAGGATATGCCTGTTCAACAGGTTTAAAGGTAGTCTAGCCTCAAGCCTTGGAACAGTGTTAATGGTCCAGCCTACCACAACATAGTCTCCAACCTGGTTACCGCTCTCCACCCTGTGCTGCACAGGGTATTTAACCCTGGGTTTTGCAACCGTGAAAGGTATGGTGTCTAGCCGCTTCCTCCGTAGAAAAAACTCCTCAGCCCTGAAGATAATGCTTGCTTCCAGGATTCCTCCTCAACGATTTCGAAATCCAGGGTTTTACAGGAAGCTTTCAGCAAGTTGTAGATGAGCTCGGATTCCCTGACAACCTCCCCGCTGCTCCCTGCCTCTATCATTATCAGGGAGTCGACGCCGGTGTGGGATATGCTTGTTAAAACATTGTAGACAACCCCAGGGTTTTCGAGAACCCTTTGCTTGATAAGCTCTTCAATCCTGGAGAGCTCCTTCCTAACCTCTTCCTCACCCGCGTTTATGAAGCGGTATATTCTTATAAGCCTGGGAGAATTCTTCACAACGCCCTTTGAAAAACAGGTTGCTTAAAATGTTTGGTCTTCAAACCTTTTTTATTGCTCGAAATCGGCTCCAACGAACACCTGGTCCATGGGGTTTAAGCCTAGCTGGGACGGGGTTTTCAGCACAACCAGGAATCCGTGTAGCGAAATAACTACTCTCTGGTTCTCGCCAATCCTGCCCACCGATACCACGTAGCCCTGGCCGCAGAAGTAGTGTTGGAGACAGCTCTCCTTCTCCCTTGAAACCTCAACCCTCATGTTCTTACCGGTTAGCATTGCCTTAGGGATGATGTCATTATGCAGCTCCAAGTCGAGCTTTGCCTCGCCGCAGGTAGCGTGCACCCTGTAAACCCTGGGCATTCTCAGGTCTTCGACCCCGTCAATAACGCATTCCAGCTTAACGCTCATGGCTATGCACTCTCGTAAACCTATTTAATCTGATTTTTAAGTAAGAATTAATAACGTTAAGCTAAATTAAAGCTTTAGGTGATCAAGGTGTCCGTGATTGATGCTTCAAGAAAGCTTGTGAGCGAGCTCTCAGGCATGATTGACAAGAAGGTTAAGGTTATCCTTAGCGATGGGCGGCATTACGAGGGTGTTCTAATCGGCTTCGACCACCCATCACTAAACCTGCTGATTCAAAACGCTGTAGACAATAACGGTGTCAAGTTCCCGAAGGTAGTGATAAAGGGGGATAGGGTTTCCGAGATACTTGTTTCCGAGGTCCCCTTGTTCGACCCCGAGGAGTTCAAGGATTTCCTGCTCCACGAGATGAAGATTGCTGAGCACCTGGTAAGGGTGATCCCGGAGGCCAGGATAGTGGAGGTTCAGGGAAGATACAGGGTTAGCGAGAAGGGTGTTGAAGGAGTTGGACCAATGGCTGAAACACTGTATAGTCTCTGGAAGAAGTATACTGCTGTTAAAGAAAAGGCTGTAAAGGGATAGGCGATTTGTACTTTGAGCCTAGAGAGTACGAGCTCGCGGGGAGGATAGGTAAGCTTAGGACAAGGCATGGAGTGATTGAAACCCCTTTTTTATTCCCTGTTGTAGACCCGGTTAGGCAGGCTCCTGGCTTAAACGTTCTGCATGAAATAGGCTACGACGGGTTCATCACGAACGCCTACCTTTTCTACAAGAGAAACAATGGAGCTGTAAGAAGCATTCACCAAGCCTTGAACTGGAGCAAGCCCATAATGACTGACTCAGGCGGATACCAGGTCCTCGTGTACGGCGATGTCGAGGTAGATAATAAAACCATTGTCGAGTACGAGAAGAACATAGGGGTTGACATAGGGGTTATACTAGATGTTCCAACAGGTAGCAAGATGACGTGGGAGGAGGCTCTTAAAGCCGTTCGCGAAACCTATAGGAGGGCTGCTGAAGCCTTGCCCCTCATAATGGATTCAGACCAGGTATGGGTCCTCCCGATCCAGGGGTCGCCCTACAAGGATCTCCTGGTGAGATCCTCGATCCAGGCGTGGAGGCTTCCCTACCAGATGTACGCTATAGGCTCGCCGACGCTGCTGCTGGAGAAGTATGAGTACAGGGTTATAGTCGAGCTCACAGCACTGGCTAAGCTACACCTCCCTCCTGACAGGCCCCTGCACGTCTTCGGCGTGGGGCACCCGATGATCATACCGTTCCTCGTAGCCGTGGGGGCAGACTTCTTCGACTCCGCGAGCTACATACTCTACGCAAGGGATGGAAGATACATGACGGAGACGGGGACGAAGAACATAAGTGATCTAACCTACCTCCCGTGCAACTGCCCTGTTTGCAGCCGGTACAGTGCTGAGGAGTTGAAGGAGCTGGGTAGCAGGGAGAGGGAGGAGCTTCTGGCAACCCATAACCTGCATGTCTTAATGAAGGAGTTGAGGAATGTTAAGCAGCATAAAAGGGAGGGCCGTTTATGGGAGCTTCTCGAGTACAGGAGTAAATCCCACCCGAGCTTGAGGAGAGCCTTCCACGTGGTTAGGAAGTACCGTGATATACTGTAGAAGTATAATCCTCGTTCAAAGCCTGATGGTAGAGCATTGATGATTATTGACAGGGACTCGCTTGAAAACCCCAGGCTGGCTCACGCTAGGAGGAGGAGCCTCCAGGTTCTAGAGAACCGGGTGAGAGGGAAGAGGGTTATCCTGATCCCGGCTCACTCCAAACCCTTCAACCACCAGCCAGAGTACTTGAAGCTAACGGTGGGCCAGGCTGGAGTGGGGGAGGGGTTTGAAGTCTTGTTCATACACCCAGCCCTGGGAGTGTTCCATCCCTCGCTATCCCCGACGTACCCGTTCTACCAGCATGAGGGCGGGATAACCAGGGATGTTTTAAACCACAAGCACCTTGCAAGGCTCATGGATAAGCTGGTAGAGAAGGCTGGGGCCCGTGATTTAATAGTCCTGGAGTCCTCGTGGATGAGCAGGGAGCTGTTTGAAAGGATAAGGAAGTATTCAAGACATGGGGATAAAATCCTTATATATAGCTTAGGCGAGATTTCTTCTCTGCTAGCTCGCTCTCCATAGCTTTCTCAATCTTCTCCCTCTCCATCTCTATAGCGTCAATAATCTTGGCTTCTTCAAGCAGTGATGAAGTATCTATCTTAGTGTTCAGCAACTCCCCAACGATCTCGACAGCTACAGCACTGGCCCGCGGATCCGGCTTGTAGAGGTCTGTGTAAGCCAGGACTACTACCCCGTTTAAACCGTATGCTTCAACAAACATCATTGTCAAGGCTAACGGGCCTATTACATGCCTGTTCTTGAGGATTGGGGCGTTCAAGCTGATCCTGGTTCTCCCTATCGGTATCCACCTGTACTTCTCATCCTCGCTCTCCTTTAAACTAGGGTCTAACCCGCCGACCAGAACCGCCTCATCAACCTTGAAAGCCTTCATCAAGGATGCTGCGAACTCTGCGTAATCCGTTCTCTCATGTATGTGTGGAACCGCGTTGTTCAACAACACTAGTACTTTACGCCCGGACACCTCGCCCGCGTAGAGCTCGAACGGGTAGAGAAGCCCGCCATCCCCGTACAGGGTTACCTCGGGCATGTGCTTCGTCCTGATCAACCCTATCTTCTCAAGCTTCAGCTCCCTAACCAGGTGGCGGGTTGTCAAATATCCTACCATCCCGAAACCCTGGTAACCTGTTATGAACAGCGCGTTCTCGAAGAGTGATTTGTCAAGGCTTTTCAAAGGTATTATCTTAATGCTCCCCATGCTTACCTCCCACATACTCTCTTATCCTTATTGCTTCACCCCGTTTATAATATACTATTTCCCAGCCCGGGAGCATGGCTCTCCCCACAGCGATCACCTCATCCCCATCCATGACTAAAACCTCATCCTCCGGCCTCATCCCCGGGTCAGCCATTAACACGTGCTTGCTGAAGAGATTCCCGCCTTCACGTATGAAAACGCTGTACTCCGGCTTAACGTAAACCCGGTGATAGGGGTGGGGGAGGAGCTGGTTAAGCCTCCGCCCTGCCTCCAGGTGGAGGATGAACCTGTAGTCCTGTGCTCTCAGGGACAGGTATTTCTCCCCGTTAACAAGTATCATTCTCAGCTTGTAGGTTCTAGGGCTTAGGATGAAAACAGAGTCATCGGGGATGAAATCCTCCCCTCTAACGTTAAACTGGTACTCGGCTATCCTCCGCGCTTCATCCAGCTCCTCCTTTAAAGGCTTCCTCGTTATCAACCCTGAATCCTCGGCTTGAAAGCTTATTGATACACATACTTCACGTACTCCCCTTTATCTTTTACCTCTAGGGAGAACTCGTCAACTCTCCTATACTGCTTCTTACTCTTAACCTTCTCAACAGCTTTCAGGAAATCGCTCATGGAGACCACCCTCCTGTTCTCCCTGATAGCGTTGTACCCGGCCTCCGTGACAACGGCTTTGAGCTCGGCGCCGGAGAAGCCCTGGGTCATCTTGGCGATTGCTTTCAAGTCGACACTGCTGTCCAGCTTCATCCTGCGGGTGTGAATCCTCAGTATCTCAACCCTGCCGTCCAGGTCTGGGAGCGGTACTTCGATAAGCCTGTCAAGCCTTCCAGGCCTCAGGATGGCCGGGTCGAGGATGTCTATCCTGTTCGTCGCCGCGATAACCTTGATCCTGTCGAGGGGTTTGAAACCATCCAGCTCTGCGAGGAGCTGCATGAGTGTTCTCTGCACCTCTCTCTCACCGCTCGTCCCAATATCTATTCTCTTAGCCGCGATAGCGTCTACCTCGTCGATGAATATTATGGCAGGAGCCTTCCTGCGTGCGTAAGCGAAGAGCTCCCTGACTATCCTGGCTCCCTCACCTATGAACTTCTGAACCAGCTCACTCCCCACTATGCTTATGAACGTTGCGCCAGCTTCTGAGGCAACTGCCTTGGCGAGCATTGTCTTCCCGCAGCCTGGTGGGCCGTATAGTAGCACGCCTTTCGGAGGCTCGATGCCAACCTCCTGGAAGAGCTCAGGGTTCTTCAAAGGCAGCTCAACAACCTCCCGTAGCTCCCTTATCTGCTCGCTTAAACCACCTATATCATCGTACTTCACGCTAGGCTTTTCTATAACCTCCATAGACTGGACGAGGGCGTCAACATACTCTGGGAGAACATCCACTATTGTAGAACCCCTCTGGTTTAAAGCTACCCTTGCCCCGGGGACTATTCTAGACTTGTCAACGTTGTCTGAAACCGTGACTACAAGGGTTGGCCCTGTGCTACTTTTAACAAGAACCTTCCCATCCTGGAGCACGTTCTCGACTACAGCCTCGATCAAGGGTGAGGCGAGGAGCTTGTCGAGCTCGCTCCTGTAGTAGTTAAGCTTCAACAGAAGGTTCTTCCGCTCATTCTCCAGCGTTTTAACCTTGTTTTCAAGATACCTGACGTAATCCTCCTCGTTAACGACAACGTCAAGCCGATCCAGGTTTTCAATCTCACTACTCATAACGAAACCCGGTTTTATTATCCCATTATAAAACCCATTTAAACCATAGGTAGATATTGAAGCAGGGGTGTGGCGGGAAAATGCCATGCTACTGTGAAATATGTGGTAGAGAGGTAGAGGACAGCAGGGATTGTAGAAAGATCGTGGTAGAGGGGAGTGTTTTAATAGCATGCCCACAGTGCTACAACAGGCTTGTAACCCAGGGAAAGGCTAGGCCTTACATTGAGGAGAAGAAGAAAACACCACAGCCGAAGCCTGCGGCAACCCCGCCGAGGCCTAAAGCGGTCAGGGAGGAGTACGAGGTTGTCGAGGACTATGCTAAAAGGGTTAGGGAGGCTAGGGAGAGGCTTGGGTGGACGCAACAGGTACTGGCTCAGAAGGTTAAGGAGAGCGAGAACATTATCAAGAGGATTGAGGCTGGGAGGCTGAAGCCCGGGATAGACCTGGCTAGGAGGCTTGAGAAGGTTCTCGGGATAAAGCTCCTGGAGCCTATTGTAGACGAGTCTGCGCCGGCGTCAGGCAGGGGCGAGGACTACATAACCATTGGAGACCTCGTCAAGCTTAACAAGGAGGATAAGGGTGGTTCCTAAGGGTTGATCGTTGAGGTAGCGGTTCCGAAGAAGTATGTTGAATACCTTGATGAAGAGCTCAGCCTCGTGAGAACTGTTTACCCCGTGATCGAGGATGTTTTCGTTGTTAAGAAGCCGAGCAGGAAAACATACGTCTCGGCGCCAGTGCTCGACGAGTTGAGGAAGAAGAGGTTTGACAAGCTCGTTGTAATGGACTCGCTGAAGCCGACGCAGATAATAAACCTTGTCAGGGAGCTGAGGAAGGATGTTGTAGACCGGTCAATGCTCATCCTCGAGATCTTTGCAAACCATGCTGGAAGCCTCGAGGCTAAGCTCCAGATAGAGCTGGCACAGCTGAGGCGCAACCTCCCGCTGATCAAGGAGGCTATAAGGTATGCTAAGATAGGGGAGATGCACGGTTTCCTCGGGGCTGGAGAGTACGGGTTTGAAAAATACTACTTCATGCTGAAGAGGAGGGAGAACAAGGTTAGAAGGGAGATTGAACGGGTTAGGAGGACGAGGTCGCTGAGAAGGGAGAGGAGGGAGAGGCTGGGATACCCTCACGTAGCAATCATAGGCTATACGTGCGCGGGGAAGACAACCCTTTTCAACAGGCTGACAAGGCTCAGCAAGCCCGTGGGCCCCGAGCCCTTCACAACCCTCACCCCGAAGTCGTACAAGGTGAGGTTTAACAGCCTTGAAGCCGTGGTGACAGATACTGTTGGCTTCATAAGGGATCTGCCGCCGGAGGTTGTTGAAGCATTCTACGCTACTCTCGAAGAGGTTGCCGAGTCCGACCTAATCCTCAACGTCCTAGACTCCTCGAAGCCGTTGGAGAGGATTATGGGGGAGGTTGAAACCTCCATGAGCATTCTCAGCAAAATAGGGTGTAAGGGTAAGCCTTTAATCCATGTTTTAAACAAGATAGACCTGGTCAGCAGTGAAAGGTTGAACGGGATCATGGAGGGTTTGACGAGGGTTTTAAACAATGACCAGGATAGCTTACTGCCTATTTCAGCGGAGAAGGACATCAACATTGATAAGCTGATAATGCTTGTTGAGGCAACGCTGAGGAAGGTGTTGAGGAAGTGAGCCCTGCGAAAATCTATGTTTTAAGATACGGGCACAGGCCTCAAAGGGATAAAAGGGTTACAACCCACGCCCTGCTGGTTGCAAGAGCTTTCGGAGCGAACGGCTTCATACTCGGGGATGTCGTGGACGAGAAGATTAAGGAGGCGTTCGAGAAGACCGTTAAGATCTGGGGAGGGCGCCTCCACTTTGAAATGGGGGTTGACTCCTTCAAGTACGCGCAGGAGTGGAGGAGGCACGGCTTCATTGTTCACTTGACAATGTATGGTTTACCGGTTGACAGCGTTATCGACGAGATAAGGGGGAGGGGTAGCGACATGCTTATTGTGATAGGTGCTTCCAAGGTTCCAAGATTCTTCTACGAGGTAGCGGACTACAATGTAGCGGTGGGCAACCAGCCCCACTCCGAGATAGCTGCGCTCGCCATATTCCTCGACAGGTACTACCAGGGGAGGGAGCTGTACTTCGAGCATGAGGGAGGGAGGTTGAGGATTATTCCCCATGAACGGGGGAAGAAGGTTGTTCCCAAGCATTCCTTCTCACCCCTGGACGCGGAGACCCGTTAACTCCACCTGAACCATAGTGCTCGCCACAACTGTCGAGACTAATTCAACCCCGTAGACAACGAGCGCTTCCTTCAATCCAAGCCCTGAAAGGCTTACTGTCAGGTTGAAAACTCCCTGAACCTGTAGAACACCCTGCGGGGGAGCTTCGACCACCATTCTGCCAATCCATGGGTGGGGCCCCGTGGACCCTATGCTTGAAGAATCTATGAGGACCGGTTGCATGATGTTGACGCGTGGGTCGTAAACATAGGCTGTTACAAAAATCCTGGAGCTCTTGGTAGCGTTGATTATTGAAGCATTAACTGTGAAAGAAGCCTCGAGGTCGTCGTAGACCAGCGCAGCCCTGAACACCTGCACGTAGGTGTGGCCGCCTTGAAGCCCAAGGTACGGTGAAAGGGAGGACAGGTTCAGCTTGAGGATGCCGTTTTCATAGATGAGGCCGCGCGCTGGATCTGTTAAAACCCCGTTGTAGGTTATGAAGGAGTAGTAAGGCTTGCTCGGCAACTCCCCGTAGGTTAGCCAGCCGTAGTTCTGAACCATGCTCACAGTGCAGAGGTACGGGGTTGGAATGGTCTGGTAGCATTGAACAGGCCCCTTCTCAATCAATGTTTTAAAATCCGGCCCTGTGTTAGTGTAGTTGACTATTCCAAGCCCAACCTTGTACCCAGCCCAGTCCAGGTTTAAAACAAGCTGGGTCCTCGATGCGCTGTTTAAATAGCTGACCAGCTCCTCATCTATAACCGTCCTCCCCACGATCTCAGGGGGCGCGGTCTGCAGCCAAGGGTCTCTCCAAGGTGAGTAGTAGAGGAGTACTCCCCCGGATAAGACCACGCCGGTTTTAAACGGGATACCAGTGTAGTTCAGCGGGAAGAGGAGTTCACCGCTCACGGTTTCCGAAACCTTCGCCAACGACCTATAGCCCTCGTACTCTTTAAACACTGCCTCGATGAGAACCGGCTGGACTGTTTTAACTATGAGGTAGAGCTCACCGTTGAGGACTCTGAGGCTGAGCAGGGGCGGGTTTGTAATGCTCGTTAAAGACTCCACAGTGCTTTTCTGAACACTCCTCCACGACTCAATACTCTGCGTGTAGGAGTATGCGAGCTGTGAAACCATCATAACAGTTATAACGAGGACCAGGTAGCCGCCCACTATTGTGCTGACAGATTTCAAGCAGACCCCTTTCACGACAGAGTCTTTTTCAAGGAGTGTGTTTCGCGAAACTATTATATCCCAGGCCTCCTTATAATTTATTGATGCGTATGGGCAGTATCACTATAACCATTAGCGTTGACAAGCTGGCTGTTCTAGCCTCCATAGCGATCGTGATCGCTCTTTCAGCATGGATTCTCACAGTAGATTACGGCGCATCCTACACCTGGATACTTCCGCTGGATACTGCTCAATCAATAACAGGCCACTGGAAGACGAGCACTGCCATAGGGGTCTACGACCTAGGGTTTGAACGAGCCAACTACTCCAACACTGTGATAGTTAACGGGGTGTTCACCCAGGTGTTCGTGGACAGGGTTGACACGGGCTACGCGATAATCGTTGCTAAAGGCTTCAACCCTTACGTAGTGCTCATCACTACCGCAGTGCTGGTTAACATTTTCTTAGCAGCGGCTAGGAGGCTTAGAGGGGTGCGTTACAGCGGCTTCCCGCTGGACATGGTCTTCCTAGCACTGCTTGCATCGGCAACACTCCTCTCCCTGGCCCCGTACATCAGCGAGGGCTACACGCTCGGCTACGGTGTTCACGAGTACCCGGTTAAAGAGTATTTCTTCAAGGACCTCCCTTACAACCAGCTCTCATCCAACACTAGCCTGCAGCTAGGCTTCTACAGGTTTGCCTATAACATAACCGTCACCAATGTCCCCGGCGGAAGCCTTGTCAGAATATGGTTTACACCAGGCAACGACACTGTCCTGCTCCCAACCCTCATCTACGTTGAAGAGGAGGGAACGGGGAATGCTACGAGACTGCTGGTCTCGAACAATAACGAGGTTTTCACAGCCTTCTACGTCTCCGGCGGTAGAGAAGGCGCTACGGGCGTGCTGAAAATACTTGTCTTCTCCGAGAAGCAGTTGAGCTCCTCGGCAATAGGCTACTACGTGCTCAGCTTTTACAACGGCAAGAATAATCCAAGCATCACGGGCTTCGCTCTACCAGTGGTCTTCACACTAGTGCTAACAGTGTTCAACCTTCCCCAGCCGAGAATCTGGGCAAGGGCTAAGACTGCGAGGAATGTTTGAGTTTGGGTAAAAAAGATTTTTCATTACCCGGGTCTCCTAGGCCTCATGTAGGCTAGCAGGCCTAGGGCCGCGCCAACAAGGCCTATCACTAAGGCTATTATCCCTATCGAGTAGCTCATCGACGCTTGTGATGAAACATCGTCAAGCCTGCTTGACAGCTGGTTGAGACTGCTGTGGAGAGTGCTCACCCGGCCTTCTAGATCGCTAACCCTGCTGTTCAAGTCTCCAACATCCTCTCCTAGGCTTTCGAGATCGCTGGAAATATTGTTGACGAGGCTGCTCAGCCCGGTGAGGCTCTCCTCCAGCTCATTAATCCTTGACGACAGCTCCTGGATAGTGGTTAAAGCGTTTTCAAGCCTGGTTCTCAAGTCCTCTATACTGTCGGTTAAGGACGTGTTAACCATTTCAAGCTGCTGGCTCAGGTTTGCGATTAGCTGCTCAAGCTCCATGATTCTCTGCCTCAAGAGGCTTATCTCACCGCTCAAGGTAGCGTTGACCAGGTTCAGCTGCCCGGTGAGATCGCTGATCATGTCCTGGAGGAGGGCTATCTCCTGCGACAGCTCCTCTATCATGGACTCGACTCCTGCTAGCTGCTGCTCCAGCATGGAGAGCCTGGCCTCTATCTCGTCAAGCCTCTGAGTTATCTCTAAAGGTATTATAACCAGAACTGGAAGCTCAGCCGAGGACTCGTTGCCGCCGGGGTCTTCATAGTACAGTGTAACCATGTAGAGCGCTGGCTGCGAGAAAGGTATTGTAAGGGATGGGTACCCGTAGCTGCTTACGAGCAGTCCATTGGAGTTGACGTACCAGCCTGTCTGGATGTAGAAGGCGTAGAACATTAAGGCGTCTGTGCCGTTGACGAGGACTGCTTTGAACACTGTGCCTGGTTTCAAGCCTGAGCCGTAGATCCTTATGATTCCGGAGCCTTCCAGCACGAGCTCGTCCTTGCCCAGGGCCGTAGCTATTATCCTCCCCTCTATCTCGAGCTCTGTGACTGTTTCGTCGAGAAGCCATACTGCCTCAACAGTGCCTGTCTCCTCGCCCTCGAGCACTATGCTGTAGCTGCCTCCCGGCACAGAGGGGGCTAGGCCTGTGAACACCACTCTGCCCGAGTAGTCGGCTCTTGCCGTGCCGGCGAGGACTCCTCCAACATATATGTTGACTGTTTCGTTAACGCCGAAGCCGTAGCCGAGGACTTGAATATAGTCTCCTAGGTAAGCCACCTCACCTGTCGGGTAGTAGACTATTATCTGGGTTCCATTGTAGGATGCTGAAGCCCTGGGGGCGTCCCTGGGCTCGTGCTCGTAGTCCAGTACGAGCCAGAAGGCGCTGGGCTGGATCACCAGGGTGGTGTTGAGGATTACTCCAGACTCCACACCCTCAACCCTGAGCTCCTGGACTCCTCCCGGAACATCGAGCGGTATCCTGATCACGAAGGTTGCGTTACCGTCTACGTCAACACTGTCCGTGTATATCAGCCTGTTAGCCAGGTAGACGTTGACTGTTTCACCGGATGCGAAGCCGTAGAGCGCTATCGATATTGTGTCGCCTATCTTAACGCTCGGGCCGGTTAACAGCTCCATTAAAGCCGTGACTGAAACATAGGATGAGGTTGCCAGCACGCCTCCGCTGTCAAGCTTCACGAGCAGTTGGTAGGTTCCATAGGACATGTTTGTTGCGAAGTAGTTTCCAAGCTCTGGTATGTGGAAGAATCCTGTGTTGTCAGCGTAAACGTCTCCAACCGGGAACACGTAGCAGTTGGTGGCGCAGAGCCAGATCTCGGAGACCCCTGTGCCCTCGATGAAGCCGTAGCCGTAAACTGTTAAGCCGTGGACGCTGCTGTATTTACCTGGGATGCTGCTGGGCTGTACTACGGCGAACGGTGTTGAAAGGTAGAAGTAGGCTTCGTAAACCCCGTCGGTCACGAGTATGGTCACGTTGCCCTCCTCAACCAGCTCCGGCACCGGCAGGGCGAACTCCGCGTAGCCGTTTTCATCAGTGGCTTCCTGAACCATTAGCACGCCGTTAACGTAGACGTATATCAGCGTCCCGGGCTGGAAGCCCGCGGCCCTGAACCATATGAGCGTGCTAGGCTGGTACACGTCCGGGCCCAGCAGCTCGATGTAGGGGAGCACGGTGTAGAGCGCGCTGGGGAAGACGTATGTTTCCTCAGCAGTCTCCACGACGAGGTAGTAGACTCCTCCTGCGAGAGGTGTGCTATTGTATTGGCTTAGATCGTAGATGTAGAGGAAGCCGTCGGAGTCGGTGAAGAAGTTTTCGAGCGGGAACACGTAGCACAGCGCCGGGTTTGAGACGCTGCACAGCTTTATGCTTTCAACCTCGGCCTCCGCGGGGAAGCCGAGACCCCATACCTCGACCTCCATGAGGTCTTCAACTGTTCCCCGCCCCTCCGTCGGGTTTATGAAGGCTATCGGGTTAATGGTGAGAATCCCCGGTTGCTGGTAGTCGTTGAACTCGGCGTCGCTGTCAGCCCACACCTCGTGCTCCCCGCCTGGTATGCTGGAGCCGGTTATGTCGACCAGGTAGAACTCGTACTCGAACATGCCGCTGGTGTTGGCGTATACAGGCTCCTCGAGCTCGTAGTAGTATTCTCCAAGGTAGAAGCCGTAGACGCCTGCACCCTCTTCGAAGCCGAAGCCTGAGACATGGATCTTCTTCGGCAGCCCGTTCTCGTCAAGGATTGTTGTAACCGATGGTGAAACCATTATGAGCGGGTAAACGCTCCTGTACACGCTTATAGACTCCGTGCCGAATATTATCTGGATCCATAGCACATTGTATGCTGTGTCGCCGATGTTGAACAGCTCGTATGGGACATGGAGTATAACACTGTATGTTCCCGGGTCTGGGAAAATCGTTGTATTAGCGTAGTAAACCACCTCAGGGTTGTATGTGTGCCTTAACAGGAATGTTACCCTTGCGTATGGAACGGATGTTTGAATGGTTATGTTTACATCCTCACCAGGGTAGAGGTAGTCCCTGTCAGGGGTTATCGAGACGAGTTGGACAGGCTGTGCTTGAACAGGCTTAACTAGTGTTAGGTAGGGGGTAAGTAATGCCAGTATGATTAGTATTGACAAGATCTTCTTCAATCAGGCTCACCTGATCCCATATATATACTATTTCCGAAAGGTTATAAACTAATTGCTAATCCCACTGGAAAACCCTGGTTAATCGTTGAAAAGCAATGCTTCAAATATTTAACATGTAGTAATTATTAAGGGTGCCCGTGGATTGGCTGAGTGGTACTGCCCTCGGTGCGGGTTTAAAGCAGGCTTGTGGAGCAGGTACTTCTACGAATGCCCCGTGTGCAGGTTCCCCCTGGAGATCTCTCACCCGCTGGTTTTCGAGCCTAGGGGGCGGGGTCTAGCCCGGTACTCGTCCATGCTGCCCTTCACTCCTGAGCGTGGGAGGGGTGAGGGCGGGACCCCGCTGGTTAGGGAGGTGTTGAACGGTGTTGAAGTATGGTTTAAGCTGGACTATTTGAACCCTAGCGGGAGCTTCAAGGACAGGGGGTCAGCTCTCTCACTCTACTATGCTTACAGGATGGGGTTTGACACCGCTGTCGAGGATACGAGCGGGAACACGGGGATATCCGTATCGCTCTACTCAAGGCTCTACGGGCTGAAGCCTTTCATCTACATGCCGAGGAGTGCTCCGGAGGGTAAGAAGAAGCTTGTGAGAAGGCTTGGCGGAGTGGTGGTTGAAACGGTGGACAGGGCTGAAGCGTCGAGGAGGGTGCTGGAGCGTGCTGGGGAATCATTCTACGTCTCCCACACCAGGAGCCCCTTGTTCCTCGAGGGCTTCGCTACAATTGCTTACGAGATTTACGAGGAAGCCGGGGTCCCCGATGCCTTGATCATCCCTGTCGGCTCGGGCTCCCTCCTCCTAGGCGTGTATAAGGGTTTCAAAAACCTTGCAAACCTCGGACTAGTCTCTAAAACACCCGTGATCTACGCTGTTCAAGGATACAGCGTGCAACCTGTTTACAAAGCCTTCAAGGGGTGTGAGGAGCAGGGGGAGGCTTCCACCCTGGCGGACGGGGTTGCTGTGCCCAACCCGCCGAGGCTTGAGCAGATTGTTTCAGCGGTGAGGGAGAGCAAGGGGGATGTCGTACTGGTTGGGAACAGCGAGATCGAGAAGGCTTACACGGAGCTCTGGGAGAGAGGCTTCACAATAGAGCCCACCTCGGCAATAGTTTACGCAGCCTTCCTGAAGCTGCTCGACAGGCTTAAGGGTATGAGTGTGGCAACCGTTTTAACAGGCTCAGGGCTGAAAATGATCTAACCATTCATCCCGGAGAACACACTATTAAAGCATCCAATCTAAATAACTATTTGAAAAGGGCCCGTAGCCTAGCCTGGACAGGGCGCCGGCCTCCGGAGCCGGAGGACCCGGGTTCAAATCCCGGCGGGCCCGTCAAACAAAGCACTCACTAACTAGTTCACAGTAAGGTTCCAACAGAGTGATTCAGGAACAAGCCCACACCCTGTTTAAAGAGCGAGTGCACACGCTAGAGGGAATGGTCTGGTATTACATCCTGCTGTATAGGGGAATCCTTCCACGGGTTTTGAGAAAATTTTTAAACTCACTCCCACTATATAGTGGTGTTGATTTATAGGGCATTGCTGAGTGAGATGTGTTGACACTTATAGCCGCTGCCTGGATGGATTTACTGGAGAGTAGCCACCCCCAGGGCTCCCTTGAGGTGGCGAGGAGCCTGGTTGCCGAGCACCTCGTACCGGAGAATATTGACAGAGATGTTTTAAAGCGCTACGTGAGGAAGGCTTTGAGAAACGGTGCTTGGCGAAGGCTCCGGAGGGAGTCCCGGGCCCTCCTCTGGGCGGCGGCGAAACACCTCCACAAGGTAAAATCCCCTGTCCTCCGGGATGTTTTAAGGGGGATATTGCTGGAGATAGAGCTCTCCACTCTAAGAGGCCGCGCAGTATTCTACGGCGCACTCCTAGCCCTCAGGCAGGGCTTAACCCAAGTACTCGGCAACTTGAAAAGACTGATAACACTGGGAGTAGGCTACCTAAACCTGCCAACAATGTGGAGGGTGCTTGGTTAGAGGCAACACATGCCTGATCCACTAGCACACTACGAATCAAGCACGCTAGTGGCTGGAACCAGGTTTAACACCAAGATAATCCAGGGAGCAGGAGTGTGCTATATCAGCACTGTAACAACCATAGTCACACTGGAAATCCTTAGGAAGCGCCTTGGCTTAGAGAAGCAATGAATGCAACACTATTAGACATTGTAGCATTAATGCTTGGACTTATACACTTTGGTGTACCATTAGCATACTACTTCTACATGAAGAAGAAGTACTTGAACAAGCCGTGGAACATCCGTGTCGACGAGAACTACAGGCCTAAAGTGTCGATCATCCTGCCAACATATAATGAATCCAGGATTATCCAGGCAAGGCTGGACAACATTCGCGGCCAAGACTATCCTAAGAGCCTGATGGAAGTAATCGTTGTCGACAGTAACAGTAGTGATGGAACAGCCGAGCTTGTTGAAGAGTCAGCCTCCAGGCATAGAGACATAGAGTTGAGGCTCATCCGGGAGGGCGAAAGGAGGGGTAAAGCACACGCGTTAAACCATGGGTTGAAGCATGCTACAGGCGAGATCGTAGTCATAGCGGATGCCGACGCGATGTGGCCCAGGGAGGCCCTTTCGGAAACCATGAAGTGGTTTGCAGACCCTGGGGTTGGAGCGGTCTCATGCTTGAAGAAGCCGGTTGGGTCAGGAGTTAACAGTGTTGAGGAAGGGTACAGGGAGTACTACAATGTTTTGAGAATAGCCGAGAGCAAGGCGCATGCTACCCCGGTGTTTCATGGAGAACTAGGGGCTTTTAGAAGAAGCCTGCTTGAGAAGCTTAATGGATTCCCTACCGATATAGGTGCTGATGACAGCCACACGGCCACGCGGATAGCCTTAATGGGCTACAGAGCAATCACCCCGGAGAACATCTTGGTTGAGGAGATAGTCCCCGAGAGAGGCTACTTCTGGTGGAGGGTGAGGCGGGCTCAGCACCTGATACAGCACTTCGCTAAAACACTCTGGATGATGAAGCAGGCGCCGAGAGAGTTCAAGTGGGTCCTGGCCGTAGAAGCATTCCTACACCTTGTAAACCCATTCCTGCTACTAGCATCAATCACATTGCTGGTAGCAAGCATAGCAACCGCGCAATCCACCCTCGCACTAGCTATTACAACACTGGGAGTGGTGCTACTAGTAGTAAAACCATATAGAACGTGGATAGCTCAACAACTACACCTCATCATAGCAACGTTCAGAAACCTAAAAAACAAGGAAATAGTCTGGGATAAACAAGTTAAATCGTAGACATAAAAGCAATGAGGCTAAGAAGTCAATTCACTTCAAGTGTATTATTTGTTTACACATATTATAGTGCTCCGTGGAGACTTGTATCGGGCGATGATGTAAGAATACATTCTATCTGTTCCGCATTATGTGTGCATTTAAATAGGGTGATAGTGTTTACACTGGATCATACCCGATGTAGCTATGCATACAAACTCAAAGATTGTGTGTACTATGTTCATGTGCCTCGGTGGTTCTATAAGTCAATAGCCGGGTTATTAAAGTGGAAAAACCAGGAAGATCTAAATCCATTAATTAAGCTGACCCACTACGTAGACGAGTTTATGGCGGTTATAAAGGTAATGAACGTATTCAGGAGATCAAACTTCTATTTGGTCTTTGGCTCCATGACGCTCTTCTCTTTTTTCGCACACTTACTTGGATTAAAGGGCAAAATAGTGATTTACGATCCCTTGGCAAATTACTCTCAAACACTGTATCTGCGTTCACGGACTAATATCAATGAGTTTCTACGTTATGGACTTTACCTTGCGCTACATAAACTGCAATTGAGGAGCTCAACAAGTGTAATATACCCTTCTGAGATAGATCTCGTAAACGCAAAGCGTATGTTCAAAGTTAATAGAACAGCCGTAGTACCAAATCCTTATCCCATATGCTTTGAGAGTATTGATGAATATCTAAAGCTAAGGTCTAAAAGAGGCGCGGATGTACCTCACTTTATACTTTTAGCAGGTGGAAGGGCTAAGGCAAATGAGGAAGCTGTTAAAACGACTATAGAAGTCTTTAATGGCATGCCGCCCGATAAATTTAGACTCTACATAACAGGACCCTGGGATGATATGAAAAAACAAGTACGAAACCCTAGCATCAACATCTTGGGCAGAGTACCCTACGAAGAGCTAAAGAAATACTTGGCTGAAGCAGACTACGGACTTTCGCCTGTCTTCAGCCATGCGGCAGGAACATTTCTAAAAACTCTCGCATATGTAGCAAGCGGGCTAAACATCATAGCTACCCCCCAGAGCTTGCAAGGGATAGGCTTTTCAGCTTTGCGCAATAGGAAAGTATTCATTGTTAAAAACCAAGTCGAGTATAGGAGGGCTATTGAGGAAGCCCTATCTATATCGCAGGGTGGAAAACCCTACATTATTACCTGCGATAGCTGGGAATCTCTTTGGAGGCAAAACGTGGCAAACATAATTGAACTTGCAACCTACGATCAATGATTATGTCCGAATTCGCAGTAAAAGATTTGCTGGAGATAGAAATTTCATCTACTGCTTTTACGGTGGAGTAAATTGAGCAAAAAAGATGTTTTGGAGATAGGTGTTTCTGAATTTGTGACTAAAGTTGCAAATCCGTACTTTACTTTGCGCGAAGACTTCTCTGATGTAAGTATAACAAAAGATTTCTTGAGTTCTTCGATAAAGTTCGCCGTGAAAAACAAGGTTTTCCCTCTCTTCTATGAAGGATGTTTAAAGCTTGGCATAAGACTTCCAAAGGAAGCGGATCTTCTAATGGATGAATATGAAAGAAAGTGGAGAATGCAGATTGAAGAGATGGGTTCACTGTTGGACATTTCAGAAAAACTTGGTATTGAAATAATGATCTTCAAAACGTTTAAGCCTTTCCGATACATTCCAGACGATGTCGATATACTTTTACGCCATGAAAAAGACCTTTATCCTCTGATAACCAAGCTTGGGGAAAAGGGATATTTCATACTTAAAATAGGTACTCCTGAGGTTGTTCTAAGGAAGATCGGAAAAGGCGGTGCTTACGTAGACCTAGACATTCACACCCGCTTAGCCATTGGATATCTGGACGTGTTCAGGGTTGAGGATTTATGGCGCATACAGGCCTATGAAAGGTTCAAGCTTGAAAATAAGTGGATTGCGTTTAAGCTTTCCGAGGATTATGAAGTTGTTAGAGAGGCCGCTTATGCATTGCTTAAAGACTTTAATTTATCCATACCTGGGCTTTATTTTGCAATCCATGCTTTGATGAAAAGAGACATAAGAAAAATAGAAAAAATAGCTGTGAGGAGTAACTTTTATTTGCCATTGGTTATCTACTTATACAGTGCTCAATACTTAGCACACAAACTATTTAATTTCGATATAGATTTACAGCTTCAATTTAACAAACGATTTATATCTACGATGCCTTTGAGGATTATCAAGTCTGAGATTTCTAGAGAGTTTAGAGTGCCATATCCGTATCCTGTCTCCGTAATAGCTTGGACTTACATGTTGAAAACGTGGTTGGAAATAAGTCGGAATAGAAATTTAAAAGTTTTAGGCCAGGTAATTAAGCAACCTTCATCAAAGGGCATAGGTATACTTTTAAATTACCTCCGGGAGCGCTTCAAATGAGTGAGCTAAACTGTAAAATGATATACTTCTTTGGCCCTGATGGAACGGGTAAGACTACACATGCTGATCACGTAGCATCTTATTTGAGGAGGAAGGGGTGTAGAGTGTGGCGAACAGGTGTCAAGCATCATCATACCCTAGCATATTTGCTTTTAAAACTACTAAGCGGTAAAAACCCGGATGGACTTCCTCTCAGCTATTATGGCTTTAATGATGAGCTTAAACAAAAAATCAGAACGCCTTGGAAAATACTTGAATTGATAAGTTTACTTCCAGCAATATTCTACCGCGTGCTTCTGCCACAGCTACTAGGTTACATTGTGATTTGTGATAGATACTTATTGGATACATTAGTAACTCTCTCATACTTCTTAAACGATCAGGAGTTAATCACGGGCACGTATGCAAGACTGCTTACTTTGATGATCCCGAAACATGCGGTTCTTTTCTACATGAATGCGAGCACAGAGACTATACTTCAAAGAAAGAAAGACGAGCCTTTAACATCTAAACTCGTTGAATACTACAAATTAGCGTATCAAGTTATCATAAGGCAGGTAAAACTGAAAGTGGTAACGATTGATACAAGTAATGCTAAGATCGAAGATGTGAAGAACTTAGTGATGCAATATATGATTGAACATTGCGCTATAGTTGAACAACCAAGGTAGGTCACGGAGTAATGCCTTCTAGAATACTTGTATTTTCCGAGTTGTTTTACCCTCATGGAAGCGGGGCCGAGCTAGCTACATGGTTATATTCGAAGCTACTAGCTAATGAAGGCTTCAAAGTAACGGTTGTCACCACCAAGTTTCCGGGCGAATCTTCACACGAGTTATTGAGCAATGGAGTAGAGATATACAGGATACCCATGAAAATGGTACTGTACGGAACCAGGTATTACACACTAGCCAATCTCGGAGTTTTACTAAGTAGTTTCATAAATAAGCTAATAAAGCAGAACGATGTAGTCTACATACCGGGTGGCTGGTACAGTGTAATACCAATCGCCAAAATTAACAGAAAACCCGTAATATTACACGTACACAACTACTCATTAACATGTCCAACATCGCTAATGTACGACTTTGAAAAACAGAAAATAGGGCCTTCCCCCCTCAAATCGTTCATAATACATGAAATGATAGAAAGAAGGCGGAAAGCGGGATCTGTTGTAGGCTCCGCCTTTGTAAACGAACTTATAGGCAAACACTACAGTAGACTAGGAGCTCTCGCAGACGCGCTGATCTTTGTTAGCCATGCACAGAGAAATTTGGTAGTCTCAAAATCACCACACCTACGAGATAAAAGCTATGTTATTTACAATCCAATTCCAGACTTACCATATATCAAAGCAGAGAGTAAAGGCATAGGCTACTTCGGCGGAAAAAGCTTCGCCAAAGGCTTCCACATTCTAATAAAAGCATTAAAATCCATCCAAAACAATAATGCCAATATCACAGTTTTCATGACGAAGATCTCAGAAAAACCTTACACGATAAAACTCAGAAATGGTGTAGTAGTTAATTTACTGCCTAGGGTTAAAAGTCTCGAAGAGTTCGTGAACAAGATTGCATGTACGATAATTCCCTCTATATGGCCGGAACCACTACCATACGCGTTAATTGAGTCTATGTTGCATGGCAAACTGATTATCGCGTCAAATATTGGCGGAATACCTGAAATCGTAGCTGGAGCAGGCTATGGTGTTAAATTAATAAAACCAGGAGACTACAATGCAATCGCAGATGGGATAATGGCCTTTAAATCTCTCACGTTGGAGGAAGCTAACGAGCTAGGCATTAAAAACAGAGAACACATCATACAAAAGTTCAACAACCGTAGAACCATTTCGACATTCATAAGCGTTTTAGACAGAATATATTCGCAATAGTTATAGGCGAATTCCATGTTTTCCTTTTCTTATCCTTTCCTCGTCTTATATTTCTCGATGCTCTACTCAATAATCTTTCTTAAACTTCTCACGCATAATTCTTTAGGAGATAATCGTACTTGGTATCAGTTCAAATCTTTTTACATCGGAATGTTGCTTCTTCTACTTGTTCTCCCATGGGCCGTATACGCAAGGTCAAGTCCTCAGAACTTTCGCAATCCAGACATATTTGCCTACATGTTCGATTCCGAAGAAATTTTACGATTAGGCCATATACCAAGCGTCTTAAAGGAGGACATGTATTATGTATCATTTCCCGTATTCACTCTGCTAACTTCCCTATTATCCCTCACGTCAAATCTAAACTCGTTACACTCCGTTTTATTACTAAACATGATAATCCAGATATTATTCTGGCTCTCAATATGGACTTTTATTCGTGAGATTTCCAATAGATTATTGAGACTCAGTCACATAGCCTTTGGCATGGTTACGGTTGTCTATGCTAACCCGTATCTCTACGGTTACTTTAATACGCCTTTGCCACAAACTATGGGACTCTTTATTATGCTAATTTTGTATACCATCTATATCCGGCTTCGCATACTAAGTATAAGTAATTTAATCACATATCTCATTCTTTTGATAGCGGGTCTAGTGCATATAACGGTTATACCTTCCTTTTTATTCATGGTATTTGTACTGTACCTTCTAAATAGAATTACTTTAAGACAAGGTATTCAGCACGGTGGTATTCAACATGGACAATATCGCGTATTGATACCTATAGCTGTGTTTTCAATATATATAACTTATACTGTCGCTCTTTATCCTTTTAGTGGTTACTTACAAAAAGTTTTGGGTTTTATAAATCATGTTATAGTAGCTGCAGCACGCGGAGAGGTGGCGATAACCGAGGGTTTGCCGAGAGGGGTGTTGTATCCTTTAAATGCGCTAGGTCCTGCATTAGTTATAGGTGCAACTTTGTCATACATAATAATGCATCTTCGTGCAATCCTTAAACATGAGGAAACAGATAATGAGTTGGGAGCTGTTGCATTAACATCTATGGTATTCATTACACTCGGTAGTCTTAGACAGAGATTCTATGTATGGGGCATCGCATTTTTCAGTATTTCAAGGTATTTCAACCTTCCCGGGTATGCCTTGGCAACGGTTGTAGCAACATGGATTGTGGCAAACGCTCTCAAGCATCAAAAGCAAAGATGGTTGTCAATACTACTAATTGCAGTGTTAATATTATCCGCCATAGGCGGATTGCTGGATCCTCTGGCTTTTAGAAGCCTCAATCTCAATCCATAAATAATAAGTAAAAAGAAGTATAAAGAAGATAGGGCTATCATTAAAAGGGAGGGTTGATTTGAATAATTTCACAAATTTACATGACCAGAAAACATGTAAAAAGCCAAAAATACTAATTATTTCCTCCGCCCCTATTACCCCATACTCTAGTGGATACCATGTCAAGGGTAGGCAACCTATTATAGAACGATTAACGCAAATTTATGATGTTGTACCATGGGGTTGGACGAGGCGCCGCGAACTACCAATCAGTTTTAAGCACGTCTACCTCTTAGATGGTTTACCAATTTTCCTCGGTCTTACACGCTGCATACTGAGGGGCCGCTTCGATGTGATAATCACAACAGGTATTCCTGTGTTGGAGTCTATACCTGCATTTATCTTGGCCAAACTTCTGCGCATTCCCATAATAGTTAGGGAGACCCATTGGTACTGGCCTAATACCCTTGTCGCTAAATTGGCATGGCCCATAAACAAATTAATGTGTTCCAATGCTACATTAGTAATCTGTCCAGGTAAACGAGCGTATACTTACTGGCGATTGCTAGGCATACCCAAGGAAAAGATTAAGATCGTTCACTTCTACACCAGTGTACTTCAGCCAACCCCTGAGAATGTAGAGTTTGCCAAACGCCTCCGAGCTGAGTTTGACGACAAAGTTATCGTATTGTACTTTGGTCGGCTAATAAAGAAAAAAGGTGTAGACTATTTGATTAAAGCATTTGCAAAACTCGAGAGAGAATTTGAGAACATTGTTTTAATTATAGCCGGAGACGGGCCTGAACGACAAAATCTAGAAAACCTATGTGGGGAGTTAAAGGTAAAAAAACGTTGTTTTTACCGGGGCTATACCTGAAGAAGTTAAACCTGCTTATTTTCTAGCCGCAGACATTTATGTTTATCCTTCAATCACGCTAGAATTACCTGAAGAGTGGCCTTTAGGCGTGGTAGAGGCCATGTCGGTCGGAAAGCCTGTTATTGTTACCACTGCGGTTGGTTCCGCCCCCGATGTAGTTCAACATGGAGTTAACGGTTATATTGTACCAGAAAAGGATGCAGATTCCTTGTACAATGCGCTGAAAAACATAATCATGAATAAAGATGCGAGGGAAAGAATGGGCATAACGTCTAAGAAAATCATAGAAAAAGCTTACACGTATGAACACGCGGTTAAAGGTTTAGATAGAGCAATAAGAGCGGTTATTTGTAGCAGAGCAGATTAAAAAGAATGATGTAAAATTCAAATGAGGCGTAAAGCTGTGCAAACAGGGAAAAGCCGTTAAGTATAATCTTCATCCCGTTTATCGAAAGTGATACAAGCGAACGGATCCCTTCGTTAATTAGAGTCTTATGTTTTCAGAAGAAAGCATAAGTGGCTTATTCTCATAACATCACACTATGAATGATAACCGATCCATCCAATATGGAAAGCTCGTCATAAGTTTTTGTATTTTATTTGACTTCACGTTCAGGGCACGCAACACTCCGGGCTCTCTAACAACATGAACCCAAAGGTACTAACTACAGAGACAATGATAATGCGTAAAAACCCCTCAACACTGATAAAACCGAAAACTTTACTACATACGGCTTGGTCGAGATAGCCTATTATCGTATGTAAACAGAACATTGAACCCTAAAGTTAAGATAGGAAAACGAAATGTCTAAAGCCAATATTCTGGTTATTACCTCAGACCCCTGGTTGGACAGGTTACATGGAGCCTCAGTTCTTAGAATGTTTAGAAGCCTTGCAGATACTGGATATAAAGTCCGGATAATAATGCCTAGCACTATCAATAAAAGTGTGAAACAAAACAACTTGCTAATTACGACCTTAGAAGTCAAAAATTATATTCCATTATTCACCTTAATGAAATTATATGCTTCGGCTTTTAAGATCCTTTTAAGGGAAAGACCTAAGCTTATAATTTTTGACTATTCCATGCTTCCAATATTCTTTCTTGCCAAGACACTGCTAAATAATAAAGGTATAATGTTAATCCTCAGCAGGCCAGTAGGCGAATCTGGTTTTAGGGGCTTTATCAGATTTCTCAATTTCAAGTTATCCCTTATCATTGGCAGGTGCTTTGTTGATCTTTTCACTGCCATAACACCTTTTGAAGCTTATGAGTTTTCAAGAATTGCAAATATCCCGCTGAGAAAGTTTGTGGTTATACCATCTCCTCTCGGAGACGAATTTGTAAAATTCAGCATTTCTGAAAATATTAACGAAATAAGACCAAAACTAGGGCTTCAATCTCTAATTAACAAGAAGATCCTCCTTTATCACGGAAGTCTAGATAAAGAAAGAGGTATTATGCAAATAATAAAGCTTTTTTACGAGTCATTTAAAGAAAATAGTGAAATAGTTCTTTTACTAGCTGGAACAGGTACAGCCGAAAACTTGATAAGAGAATTCATCAAGCAAAACAGAGTTAACAATATAATTATTTTACCTCCTGTTCCCTTCGAACAGGTTCCAATACTTGTATCTTCATGCGATGTAGGTCTTGTAATACTTCCGGATCATCCTTGGTGGCGATATCAATGTCCTACTAAGCTAGTAGAGTACCTAGCATTGGGTAAACCAGTGATTGCAAGCGATTTACCTGGAATAAGATGGGTTGCTGGTAAGTGCCCATTGGTCATGTATATAAAATCCTTGAAGAAGAAGGAATTTGAAGAAGCAGTTAGTAAAGCGCTCATTCTGATTAGAGAACCGTCATTCAATCTTGAAAAATTATATGCACAGAAATATGTACAAAGAAGATTTGGTAGTTCCAGTATTGCCTTAAAATTGGGATACTTGATCGATTCGTTAATAAATAAGTCAAGGTAGTAATTATGAAGTTCATTTACCTTTACGGGCCCGATGGTGCTGGTAAAAGTACGCAAGCACGATTAATTGTCAAGGTATTGAGGTTGAAAGGATTAAAAGTAAAGCGTGTATTAATTCGATCGAAACACTATCCCTTCCGCATTCTTTGGAACTTTCTCAGGCTAACATGCGGTGAACCATATGTTTATCCCGGAGGATATGTCACAAAGGTTCCTAAGAGAACAATATTGCAAAGAATTTCAACGTTTATTGTATATGCAGAATTACTGAATGCGTTGGCCTTAACGTTCATTGTTCAACTCTATTTACGTCTCGGCTACGTTATTGTTGCCGAGCGCTATCTTCTAGATTCATTCACGGATTTCTTGTATTTCTTCAAAAATATTGTGAAAAAAAGACCCATTGGTGTCTTGAAAATACTGTTTGCTTTTATCCCCAGAGATATGATTTTTATATTTTTAGACGCGGATTACCAAACTCTTTGGAAACGCTATAAGAAACGTGGATCTATTCCTGAGCCGGAGGATTATATTGCTTTTCAAAGAGCCGTCGGCAAAGTTTTCTCTCAGCGATTTAATCCCAACATAACAATATTTACACCTAAAAACACTATAATTCAAACACATTCCCTAATAATTAACGTCGTCTTTAAAGAAGAAATCTAATAGAATTGGCGAAGGATGTGCGATGTGTATTTTATATTTTATGTTACAATTATGTTATTTTCGTATTAAACTGGGTTAGGTTAGAAATTAGGTGTAATTGAATTGGATATTTTGATATTAAACAATACGGGTTGGGGGCTTGGAGGTGGTGTGGAGGAATATTCTAGAATACTAGCCGACATAAATCTTGAGTTGGGTAATAGAATTATTAAAGCATCTTTAAATCGGACAAGGCGGACTTATGAAGACTTAGTTTTATATGCTAGAACAGAAAAGCATATCGTAAACATTTTTGATAATTACCTTGAGAAAAGCCTAAGTAAAGTCTGCTTAAGATTCAAAATTGACTTAATACATGCTAACATCACAGATGCCTATAATGGTTATCCTATCTTCAAAGTATCTCGTAAACTAAAAATCCCATTGGTTTTCACTATTCATGGATGGAACTACTTATGTCCTATAGGGTGGAAGATAATGCTCCCAGAATTTAAAGTGTGTAAAAAGATAGCGCCACATCCTCATTGTGCTATATGTGTAGCTTCGCTAAAAAAACATGAATCGCGATCACCAATAGAAATCCCTTTAAAAATCACTCGCATACCTTATGTTTCTTATATCTATAGGAAATTACTACAAGACGCTGATTGCGTGATCTCTCCTTCTAAGACATTTACTCTTGAATTATATAGGGAACTTGGCGTTAAGGCTCAGTACATTCCAAACCCGGTAAACCCAGCTCTACTAAGAGACGCATTGGAACCCCGAGTAGAGTCTATACGTAAAGATGAAGAACAAATAGTGCTCTTCATTGGTCGACTTGTCCATGAAAAAGGTGTATTGTTCCTACCAGAAATAGCTAGGAGGCTGAATCCGAAGGCTGAACTCCACGTAGCTGGGACGGGGCCTTTAGAGGAGAAACTAATGCGATACCGTATGCCAAATATGATTTTACACGGCTTATTGTTTGGAGAAGAGAAAAAGAATCTTTTGAAAAGAGCCTCAGTTGTTATTGTACCTTCTGTATGTAGGGAAATGCTTCCTTATGTTATACTAGAAGCTTTCGTTCATCGTAAACCCGTTGTTGCTTTCGATGTTGAGGGTGGACAGAAGGAGTTGATAGAGATGACTGGCAGCGGCTTACTCGCAAAGCCATTTGACATTCAAGACTTTGCCGATAAAGTTAATTACTTGCTTCAAAACCCTGATGAAGTTGAAAATATGACGAGAAATGTGCACAAAGTATTGTTAAAGGAATTTACAATCGACAATTACAAAGAGAAACTAGCAAGAATTTACAACAATGTAGTAAGCTAATAGTAACCACAGTATTCTTAAACTGTGAAATCTATTCCGTAAATGATGTTTCAGTAAAGGACGAGAGAAATTCGTAGCTATCTTATAAGTCACGGCTCTATTCAACCAGATTGTGCAAGTGCGAGACTCCGGCTTAGTGCTTTCATTGGGTAGAGTCTAAAGCAGAGTGAGAAACCTGGGTTGAAGAGGCTTCTTATAGTTATAAGCGTTGGGGAAGATCGTTGATTCACTTGTTCATTATTATGATTCAATGATGATGTTTTAACAGGATTACTCGTTATGATCCAATTATTGAACGTTGTTTAATCATAACTTACCGAGATTCTGCCAGCGATTTCAGGGGATTTGGGAGTGGATGCTGGTGTTTACGGTTGTGTTTTTCTAGGTGATTATGTGCCTTAGCTTCTCGGGATTGTGAGTGAGAGTGGGAATATGGCATCTTTGGCTTTTACTCCCGTGTTTTTGGTTAGTTTGGCGAGGTGTTTCTGGTATATTGTTTGCTTGGGTTCTTTTATAATTGCTGAGAGGTTGTCTGCGTAGTCTACCGGTAGTGGTATTTCTGTCTCGCTACTGACTTGTACTAGGCTTGAGATTGGTTTGATCTTGCTCAGTGAGTTGTTGGTTGCGTGCTCGGTCTTGACTGTTACCGGGTATGTTGTGGCTGGGGCTCTGTTGTAGGATTGCTTAACCGTGGAGCCTCTTGGCACGTTTTTCACTACGGATTCATACTATCTAAGTCTGGCCTCCAGCTAATCCTCCGACATCTCGGGCCTTTCCCGGAGTCTTCTCAACTCCTTGTAGATCTTGGGGTGGGAGCCGGCTGTCTCGTGGTTGGAGGGCTCTAGGGTCAAGCTTATAACTGTTTTATGGCTGAAGCCTTTTGCTTACGCGTTGTTCTCGAAGACTGTTGCCTTGTGTGTTCTAATGGTTGGTGTAGTGTTTAACCGGGTGGGGTGGGCTTTGTCTTCTGCGGGAAGGGTGTTGAAAAAGTGTGTGGTTTACGGGTTGGGATTGGGCAGGGGAGGGTTATGCTTGCTTCTTCGTTAATGCTGACTTGGCTGCTTTATACAGTAGTATCCACCCTATAACGCTCACTACTGCTGCTACGGGGAGTGTGATGCCTAGTGCTGTCCCCGCGATTATTAGTTTAGCTGAGGTTTTGAAACCGCTTACACCTGTGAACTCTTCAAGCTTGAACAAGCCTAATGCTAAACCTATCTCCCCGATAAGCCTCAGTATATCAGCAACCGTTAGCAAACCACTCATTAAAGGCAACATGATGCTGATGAATAATAGTGCTGAGAAAACACCATACCCTACCTGAACCAGGGTAGTAGGCGTGGAGAAATCCTCGAGACTATACTCCTTGAAGCGTGTGAAAGACGGTATTAAGTAGCCGAATATTGTTAAAACATAGACTGCTGCAACAATAATCTCCACCACAATTATGAATCCAAGAGTGTAGCTAGAACAGGAATCCCACCGGGAGCTACCGTGTTCTGAGTTAAAACCAGCAGCGATAAACCACCGATCGCGGCAAGGATTAAAACACCCGCAGCCCTAACCACCAGCATTAAAACAGCACCAATCCTCAGCTTCTCCAAGCCCCCGGTAAACCTATCACTCACCTGGTCCGACTCGTAGGTCTCGCCACTTGAAGGAAGGGCCTCCGACATCGAACCCCCGATATAAATTACCCCACGCGACGATATATGCTTTACAACCAGGGATCAGACACCGCGATTTCCAAACAAGTTGAAGCCAAACCCCTCCCGGGCAACCACCTGCTCTCCCGTTCACACCGCCACAGTGAGACAGGGTTTCCACAAGGGAATCTATATACTTGGCTTTACTTAACGTATATAGGGCTGTGCATGAGTGCTGCGCCCGCTAGGTTTCACGGGGTTATAGTCCCTCTTATAACACCGTTCAAGGAGGATTTCTCAATAGATGTTGACGCTACCAGGTGGCTGGTTGAATACCTGGTTGAGAACAGGGTCCACGGCGTCTTCCCCAACAGCACTACGGGCGAGTTCCCACACTTATCCAGGGATGAGGCTGTATTGCTTACTAAAGTGGTTCTCGAGGAGGCTGGCGGCAGGGTCTGGGTTCTCCCAGGGATAAGCGCTAACTACACTGAGGACTGTGTCTCCCTGGGAAGGGTTTTCAAGGATCTAGGCGTTCACGGCGTTATCCTGACACCCCCGTACTTTTTCAAAGTATCCGGGGAGAGGCTGAGGCTACACTTCTCAAGAGTTCTTGAAAAAGTTGACCTCCCCCTCATAGCCTACAACATCCCAGCCGCCACAGGCATCAACATACCGGTAGACCTCTACGTGGAGCTAGCCAGGGAGTACAGCAACCTAGCCGGGGCTAAGGTAACCTACGAGAGCTTCACCTACATTAGACAGTTGATCCAGAGGGTTAAAGAGGTTAGGAAAGACTTCGCGGTTTTAACAGGCCTGGACGACATGCTCCTACCAGTCTTAATGATGGGCGGCGACGGGGGCGTGATGGCCTTGGCTAACGCTTACCCGCAGCTGCACAGGGCAGTGTACGATGCCTACGTATCCGGGGACCTGGGGAAAGCCCTGGAGGCTTGGAGGAGGCTGCTAAGCCTGGTTAAAGTATACGACTACTCGACATCATACCCGACAGCGGTTAAAACACTACTCAAACTGCTTAAAACACCTGTAAAACCCTACGTAAGGCCGCCGCTAACACCTGAAAAACCCGGGGTCGAGGAAAGCATTAAAAGAATTGTGGAGGAACTGGGCATTCCACCGTTAAGCTAGCATCCCTGGAACACCCAGGGGTTTCCTACTCGTTTTTAAGGTTTTGTTTAAATTCTAGAACAAACTAATTATATATAGGCTATAAGCAGAGGACTTGGATATCACTGTTTCCATCGGGGTGTTATTCTGAGGCTGAATAAACTCCTGGCCGCTGTCCTCGCCACCGTCTCAGCCCTCAGGCTCATACCCTGGTTTGTAAACAATGCTGTTTACTCAACTGATACATGGCCCTTGCTGAGGCTGGCCGCTCTGCTGGAGGCTGAGCCCGGGGTGAGAATGCTCGAGCTTGCCACGCACCATGCTAAATATCCTTCAGCAGTTGTTTCATCGCTAACGTACACGCTTGTGACAGGGGTAGACCTTTACTCCTTCTACGCTTTCATAGGAGCCCCCTTGCTCTCGCTCGCGCTAGGAATCCTCTTCTACGCTCTGCTTAGAAGGTTTTTCCAACCCTTGGCAAGCAGTCTCGGAGCCCTAGCACTGGCTATCTACCCTTCCTTCACACTGTTCACCAGTGCCTACTTGAAAGAGGTTTACGCGCACCCGGTCGCGCTGACCCTGCTACTCCTAATGGCTGTCGGAGGGGGTAAAAGTAGGTGGCTCGGTATTGCCACCGCATGCATGGGGCTCGTTCTCAGCCACCCGCTAACCTCACTGATCACGCTGGCATATCTTACAACGCTAATGTACGTAAGAGTTGTGGACGCGTTGAAAAATCCCGGGCTGGAAGGGCTCAGGGCTTACTCAAGCACTATATATGCTACCGCACTACTGGGCGTGGCCTGCGCGGTGTTTGCCTGGCGGATCGGGATGCCGGTGCCGCTTAACCCAGAGACCACGGCAATGCTTGTAGCCTACGGGCTGGTTTTCTATGCTTCCTACCTCGTCCTCTTCAGCATTAGGCATGATGGTTTAATAGCCATGCTAACCCCCAGCCTCCTGGTTTTCGAGCTCATCTCCCACCAGTACTCGGTCTTCACGGAGGCTTTGAAAAACACCCTTTGGCTCCTGCTCTACGCTACCCCTCTAGCCTTCCTAGCGGCCACGCCGCGCAAGAGCGGGAGAGGTGAGCCAGCACCCCTGAGCCCTGTGCCAGCAGTTCTACCAGTCGCTGCCACCGTGCTCTATGTTTCAGCCCACGCAGGGTTCGCCGCCTCCATAGTCCACAGATTTCTAAACTACCTCGTCTACCCTGTAGGGCTCGGCTTGGCGAAAGCCTCAAAGACGAGGCCTTTTGCAACATGTCTCCTAGCTATAGTGCTACTAGCATCGTCAACCATGCTTGTCTACGAGGCTTCAACAGGCGGGGACTCGCTCACCTTCTACTGGAGGTACACTGTGATGGATTTAGAGCTGAAGAGCTTTGTTGAAGCACACTCCTCCAGCCGCCTCCTGGGGAGCGCTAAATACTGGTATATGCTGGGCGAGGAGCACGCCTCCATAGACCTCGGGCTGGTAGCGGCCCTCGCGGACGAGGGGTTGGGCAGGAGGCTACTAGTGTTCAGCACGGAGGAGCTCCGCTACGGCTTCCCAGTAAGCCCTCTGCACTACGTTAAGCCATGCTTCAGCATGCAAGCTATCAGGGGCCTCGTCTACAGCAACAGCTACTCTTTCATAGGGGTTTTGTAAACCCGGCTGAAAACTACCTCGCTGAGCCAGGCGCTGAAGAAGCCCCGGCTTCCGTTGGGGAAGCTGGTGGGGGTGAAAAAGAATAAGGCGTGATGGGTTTTGCCTTAGCCCGGTGAGCATTTCTCGATTATTCTCCGAGCCCTTTCAACAGCATTCGCCAGGAAGCCCTCCCTGCTCGGCTCATAGGACCTCTTTCCGGCTGCTTCCAGGAACTCCTCGGCCTCGCCGCAGATTTCACGTAGCTGGCGGGCCCTGTGGTTCTCATCCAGCGGTTTCTCACCCTGGAGCTTAGGGCTGCCCTCCATGAATCCTTCTGCGAAGTACCAGTTCTTGAACCATGTGAAGCCGTTTTCAAGGAGCATGTAGCCTAGGCGTGTTAGGGGCGGGGGGACGCCTGCTTCGAGAGCCTTGTATGTTTCATCATCATAAACGTACTCGATAAACATCTTCTCCCCTGGGGAGAGCTGGCTTGCTAAGCACTTGACCAGGCTCTCCTCCTCTGGCGAGTTCACGTAGACGTATCTAAACTTTTTAACATAGACCTCGGGGAGGATGTGGAATATTTCAACCCATCCCCGGTAGAAGGGAGGTCTACCGTTGAACTTCTTCACAGCCAGCAGCCTAACCCAGGTCTCCCCCAGCCCCAGGTATACCTCGTGGTTAACCTCCTCGGGAAACCTCCCCTTTCTAGCCACTATCCTAGTTTCGAAGGGTTTCAGGGTTTTGAAAACCTCTAAGCAGTCCAAGCCTTCCCCAGCCACTTTCTACCTCCCCTGCGTCCCCGAAACCCTTACTATGAACTCCTTGAACATTTTCTCGAAAGCCTCCTGGCTCAGCACAGGCTTCCCGGCTGACTCTATAGGCGTGTTAGAGGGGTTTTGAACCGGGTATTTCCTCAGCCTCTCGCCAAGCCTCTCCTCAAAGGTTGACACGTGCGGGTTGACGTAGAACACTCCTACCGGTATTCTATCACCCCATTCAAGGCTCTTCTCAACAGCCCGCATCAGCTTAACACTGGCTTCCTCGGATGTTTTCACAACAGGGTCCCATCCAGGATCGCTTTCAAGCTTGTAGACTGCTTTCCTGTAGAAGTCAGCAGTGTACACGTCGTTGAATGTTATACAGGGCTGTAGGACATCTATGAACGCTGCCCCGCGGTGTTGAACAGCCATTTTGATCAAGTTCTTTAAGTACGCTCCGTCGAAAGCGTAGCCTCTTGCAACGAACGTGTAGCCTGATGAGAGGGCGAGGAGAACCGGGTTAACCGGTTGCTGAATATTCGGCTTAGCCAGCGACTTCGTCCTGGCTTTCAAAGGCAGTGTTGGCGAGGCCTGCCCCTTGGTTAAACCGTAGACGCCGTTGTCGTGTAGTATTACCGTTACGTCGATATTCCTCCTCCCCAGGGCTACGAAGTGCCCTGCGCCTATGCCCAGCAGGTCTCCATCACCCCCGTGGACAATAACCTTCAGCCCGGGGTTGGCCAGCTTAATCCCTGTTGCGAAAGGTATTGCCCTCCCGTGGAGAGTGTGGACGCCGTTGACGTTGACGAAGTGGGGTGTTTTACCCGAGCACCCGATGCCTGAGACTATTACTGTTTGCGAAGGATCAAGGCTCAGCTCCTCCAGGGCTTTCAACAGCGCTGTCAGTATTCCGAAGTTCCCGCAACCGGGGCACCAGTCAGGCCAGACGTTGGACTTGTAGCTCCACCTAGGCTCCATAAGTCAACACCACCCTTTCCCTCCTGCCTGAAACAATCTCCTCCAAACCCTTGACCAGCTCGTCAAGCATGATCGGCCTCCCAGTGTACTTTGAAACACGTTTAACAATCCTCCTCCCAGTGCTCATTGAAACCAGCTCGGCAATGTTCACGCCGTAGCTGTGCTCGACAGCCAGGATCCTTGAGTCGGGTAGCCCACTGGTTATTTTCAGGAATTCCTCAGATGGGAATGGCCATAGGAGTTTAACATCGAGGTAGGCCATCCTCAGCCCCTTCTCCGAGAAGTACTCGATCGCGTCCAGCACCACTCCTTTAACCGAGCCCCACCCTACCACAAGGTAGTCTGGGCTACCCGGCCCGTGAAGCCTCAGCTTCCTCTCCAGCGGCAGTTCTCTCTGAATAAGGTTGAGCTTCTCAATCCTTTTCGAATACATCTTAACCCTGATCTCAGGGTCCTCCGCGATATGCCCGTGCTCGTCGTGCTCGTCGCCCGTGTACCACATCACGGTGTCCCTTGCCCCGATGAATGCTCTAGGGGAGATCAGAGACTCCAGGCTGAACCTTTTATAGCCGGGGCCTCCCTTAGCTAAAACACCTCTCTCAATCCCGACCCCTCCGAGATCGGGTACGGGCATCACGGCGACAGTGTTAGCCAGGAACTTGTCGAGCAAGTGTATCACGGGCACCTGGTATTTCTCAGCAATGTTAAAGGCTTCGATAGTGTCGTAGAAAGCTTCGAGATGGTCGCTGGAGGATAAGACTACTCTAGCGAACTCCCCGTGCCCTGCGAAAACAGCGTTGAAAAGGTCGCTCTGGCTTCCACGGGTTGGCTGCCCGGTGCTGGGGCCTCCCCTCTGGTAGTATGTTATGACCAGGGGGACCTCGTTCATGCCTGCCCAGGATAATCCTTCAACCATTAGGTCGAAGCCTGGGCCGCTGGTGGTTGTGGAAGCCCTAGCCCCTGTTAAAGCCGCGCCGATAGCCGAGTTCACCGCTGCTATCTCATCCTCAGTCTGCACAACCACTACTGAGCCTACCACCTCCCCGGTCTCATCCACTATGTTGTCGTACCTCTCAAGAAGGAAGCTCTCGTCTGCAGCAGGGGTTATAGGGTAGTAGCTCTGATACCTAACCCCTGCCACGATCTTGGCGATAGCCACTACGTCATTGCCTGTTACAACCATTGCCTTCTCCATGGAGAATCCTGGTTCATCCAGCCTCACAGCCCCGTAGTGATTGCTTAAAGCATCCCTCACCAGCCTGTAGAGCGCGGTGTTCTGCTCGACAAGGTGCTTCCTCTCCCCGAACTGTTGCTCAAAGCCTTGCACAACAGCTTCCTCGCTCAGACCTAGGACAACAGCGACCGATGACACTATGATACCGCTCAGGAATCTTGAGAGAGCGCGTGCGTCAATCCTGTACTGCTCGCTCAGGGTTTTCAGGAGCGCGGAGAAGTCCAGCCCGAGGGGGAGGATCCTCTTATCCCTCTCCAAGTACTTGACAACGGATTCCACGGAGGGCTCGACATTCTTATCCGACAGGATCCTGGCAACCCTCTCCCTGGTGGCATCCTCCATGCTCGGTATTTCATCAATCCTCCTGGATGAGGTGTTCACATCGTATATTAGGATCCCGCCCTCCGATATGTCGGTGAAGTGGGTGAAGACTGTTTCAGCATCCATTGAAGCCAGTATTTCAACAGGGTATTTGAGAGACCTGGGAGGCTTGACGGAGGATGCGAGCATTTGAATATAGCTGTGCCTCCCGGTTATGTTTGAGAAGTACTCCCTATCCGCTATCACCCCATACCCCTTGCTGACGAGAACCCTGCTCAGGATCCACATGGATGTTTCAATACCCGAGCCCTGCGGACCCCCTAGCAGGATGCCTACCTCTTTCAAGCTTCCACCCATCCAGCTCAATCCCCGCTAGGCGCTTCCTCAGCAACGGATTCGTCGACGAGGACGCCTGGGATGACCACGTGTTTCCTGTAATGCTCCAGCAGCTCCTCCTCGCTCGTAATTGTTGAAGCACACGTTAAGCAGTACAGCCACCCCTCCTTCTCCAGCACGGCTTTCAACTCGTCAATAGTTGCCTCCCTGAAATCCCCGCAGGGTGCTCCATGCTCGATGGCTGACTCAGCCCTCCTCCTCGCCTCACAGTACCCTATGTAGGGGAGTATGCTGTTAGGCTTGAAGTAGACGCATCTCAGGCAGCTCATTCATCCCGCCCTCCCGGGAACCCACCCTTGCCAAGCGAGTTCTCCGAGCAGGTTTGAGAAGCGTGTTTAATAATCCCACCTGTGTTTTTAAAATGTTTAACAAGGATTTTAACGCTTATTGTTCAACCACGACGGGGCTGTTTTAAAACCTAATGAATGGTTTAAACAATTAAACATGAAGGTATAAAATCATATATTCCCTTAATCCATCATGGAGGCGGTTGAAACGGACTCCTTCAAGCCTGGTTCTAAACTCTTCGAGGAACTATACTCTGTGAGAAACGGTTCCACATACTTTAAAACGTTCATCACTGGTGAATGGGTTGACACAGGCTCCTACATGGATGTTAAAACCCCGATAGACCTGTCCGTGATAGCCCGGGTTTCAAAAACCGGTTGGGAGCTGGCGGACAAGGCCATGGCCACGCTGCACGCCAGGGGAAGGTGGAGCGCCAGGGACCTGCCCGGGTGGAGGCGCGTGGAGGTTTTGGAGAAAGCTGCTGAAATGCTTGAGGAGTTGAAGGAGGACTTCGTGAACGCGTTGATGATTAACTCGGGTAAAACCCGTAGCCAAGCACAGGGCGAGGTTTTGGCAAGCATTGACAGGCTTAGAGCCGCCCATCTTGACGCTAGGAAGATTTTCGGCGAGTACATGCCCGGGGACTGGGATCAGACAACAATTGAAACCGAGGCTGTTGTCAGGAGGGAGCCTGTTGGAATAGTGCTAGCAATCATCCCCTTCAACTACCCGTTGTTCGACACCGTGTCGAAGATAACGTACAGCTTCATAGCAGGCAACGCTGTAGCTGTTAAACCCCCTTCAGCCGACCCGCTACCCGTGCTCCTCCTTGCAAGAGTCCTGGAGGCAAGCGGGTTCCCCAGTGATGCTCTAGCAGTTCTAACAGTCCCCGGTAGCGAGAGCGACAGGATCATAAGGGATGACAGGGTTGGCGTGGTAAGCTTCACAGGCAGCAGTGAGACGGGGAAGAAGGTTGTTCAGAAAGCAGGGATTAAACAGCTCGTTATGGAGCTAGGGGGAGGGGATCCGGCAATAGTCCTGGGCGATGCCGACGTGGACTTCTCAGCTGAAAGAGTGGCAATGGGTATTTACAGCTACTCCGGCCAGAGGTGCGATGCTATAAAGCTGGTCCTCGTTAAGAACGAGGTTTACGGACCCTTTAAGAAAGCCCTGCTGAGGGAGCTCTCCAAGGTCAGGGTTGGAGACCCTAGAGACCCGTCCACGACAATAGGTCCCTTGATAGAGCCGGGCGCTGTAGACGAGGCTTTGAAAGCTGTTGAAGACGCTGTTGAGAAGGGAGGAGTAGTGCTCCACGGGGGTAGGAGGCTGGGGCCAACCTACATGGAGCCAACACTGGTCGAGTTCAGGGATCACGGGTTGCTGAGGCAGAGCATCCTCTACTGGAAGGAGGTGTTCGCCCCTGTAGCCCTTATCACAGGGTTTAACAGCGTTGACGAGGCTGTTTCACTAGTGAATGAGAGAAGGTATGGGCTGGACGCTGCTGTCTTCGGGCAGAACATGGATGAGATAAGGAAGCTGGTAAGATTTCTTGAGGTCGGGGCAGTGTACGTTAACGATATGCCGAGGCACGGGGTAGGCTACTACCCGTACGGGGGGAGGAAGGACTCGGGGATTGGGAGGGAGGGTGTTGGCTACTCGATAGAGTACACAACCTCCTATAAGACCATAATATACAATTACAGGGGCAAGGGCGTGTGGAAGTACACGCTCTAACCGGTTGATTTTAAAAAAGTTTTTTGAAAGCTAGAACCCCTTGTACATGCTTCTCGGGGCGCCGCAAACAGGGCACTTCTCAGGGGGCTCCCTGCCCACGTGGGTGTGGCCGCATACAGGGCATATCCAGACTTTCTCGTCAGGGCCTAGGGGGAAGTCCTGCTTCCTATCCACATACTCCTTAGCGGTCTTGTAGAGCTCTGCGTGAATCTTCTCCGCTGACAAGGCGAAGTGGAAGCTTCGCTGAGCCTCCCTCTCACCCTGATACTTCGCTATCTCGAGGTAGACAGGGTACATCTCCTCCACCTCGTAAACCTCCCCTCTGTAGGCTAGGTCGAGGTTTTTACTAGTATCCCCGGGGCCTATTGGAGCACCTGATGAAACCTTGGCCTCCTCGTTGAAAATTCTCAGCGCATTGTAGTGGTTTCCAGCGTGAACCTGCTCCGCGTACGCTATAGCCCTGAAGAGCCTTGCCACGTTGCTGAACCCTTCCCTCTCAGCAATGTCCGCGAAAACCAGGTACCTCATGTGAGCCATTGACTCACCGGCGAATGCTGAGAGGAGTGCGTCCTTGGTCATGGATTTTACCATTCGCCCACCACGATTATATTTCGAGCTACCACAGCTTATTAAGCTTAGCGCGAGCGTTAACCCAATGGATTTTCAACCCGCAACTCCGCCTACACTGCCTCCTAAATAATCTTGGAAACCTGTTCAACCGGCTTCCTCGGCCGCGACGCGGTTTTCTCAGCCGGGTACCCCAACGCTATTATGGCTGAGAGCTCGCATTTCTCAGGAGGCGTTAACACCTTGTCAAACTCCTCCCTCATGAAGACTGGGACACCTATCCACACGCTTCCCAGCCCCATGCTCCAGGCAGCTATGATCAGGTTTTCCACGGCGGCTGACAAGGATTGAACAGCCATCAGCCTCTCATACTCGAAGTATTCGTCCCTGAAGATCCTCTCCCGGAGGTCCAAGTAGGCTGCTACGTAGAGGGGGGCAGCGTACATCCCCTGGTCAATCCTGCTCATCCATTTAGCCACAGCCCCGGGGCTGTACGGCTTCAGCAACACGCTGGTAGCGTAGTGCTCGTGCGCCTTTCTCAAAAGCCTGTGAATCTCCCTCCTCTTCTCCTCCGAAACCACTGCCATGAAAAACCACTGCTCAGCACCCTGGGCGGTTGGAGCCCTCACCGCTGCCTCCAGGAGCCTGCGCACAGTCTCCTCAGGGATAGGGTCTGGCCTAAACCATCTCACGCTGCAACGCGTGTTGATAACATCTAGGCATTGAGACATGGCTACAACCAGGGATAGTATTGTTTGAACAAGCTAATATGTGCTCGCAGACCACCCGCTAAAGGCTTAGAACTGGTCTGGGATATGTATAAATTCCTTGTTAAAAATATATTGGTTGAGAAGAAGGTGCGTGTTCATGAGCATGTTGCCTGGCACAGCCATAGGTGTTAAGACAAGGGAAGGCGTTGTCCTAGCCAGTGAGAAAAGGCTTACATACGACGGGTTCGTGCTGAGCAGGAGCGTTAAAAAAGTCTACGCGATAACCCCGCACGTAGGCGTAGGGTTCGCGGGGTTGATGGGTGATGTGAACATTTTGAAGAGAATGCTCGAGATGGAGGCTAAGTACTACGAGCTCCAGCACGGCAGGGAGATCAGGGTTAAAGGACTGGCTAAGATGCTGTCCGTAATACTCTACAGCTACAAGCTCGCCCCAATGCTCACGGAGATCGTTGTCGGAGGATACGATGACAGCGGCCCACAGCTCTACATCCTCGACCCTGTCGGCAGCTTGATCGAGGAGAAGTACGCAGCACTGGGCTCCGGCGCCCAGCTAGCGCTCGGATACATCGAGCCGAAGTACACTCCTGACATAAGCCTCGAGGAAGCTGAGAAGCTCGTTGTCGAAGCCGTTAAAACAGTGATAGAGAGGGATGTTCTCTCAGGAGACGGCGTGGACATATTGAAGATAACTGCTAAAGGACCCGAGGAGAAAACCATCCTCTTCAAAAACACGCTCACACAGTAGAACACCTTGTAAAACAGTTTTTAACACCGGGGAAAACATTAAAACACGTTAAAAGGGCCCGTTGCCTAGCCTGGATAGGGCGCCGGCCTGCGGAGCCGGAGGACCCGGGTTCAAATCCCGGCGGGCCCGCCTCCTCCAAGTACTCAGCATGGGGAAGGTTTGAGTTAAGTGGTCAATGGCTTGGAATAGGTGAGGCTTTAAGGCCCAGCATAATTGCGAATACAATGATAGGCAATGATGGCTAGGATCAACGAGGCAATCTAAACGATGCTCCGAGGGAATACTCCTATGCGGGGAAGTCTTCACTGTTAAGGATTTCATTTTATTAAAAAACGGTTAGCCTGCTTCACTGCAGGTAGAGAGCTAGACGCTTCTTCAAGTAAAGGTTTACCAGTCCTCCCGCCACGCTGAGAATGCTTGATATTATTAAGGCGAGCTCGTAGCCTCCTGTTGAATCCACGATATAGCTGCCTAGTGACGGGAAGAGCAGGCCGCTCAGCCCCCAGCCGATGAAGATGAGGGAGTAGTTTTCCGAGAGGTGTTTTAAGCCGAAGAAGTCGCCTGTTGCAGCAGGGAACAGGGCGAGGCCGGAGCCGTAGAAGAAGCCTAGTGCTGCAACCATGAAGAAGAAGAGCCATGGAATGCTTGCCAACGGGGTTGAAAGCGCGTAGAACACTAAGCCCTGTGCTGTGAAGAACGCTGTCATCGTCAAGGGTCTTCCAAACCTTCCAAGCTTGTCGGAGACCCAGCCCGCGGGAGGCCTCCCCAGCGCGTTCATCACTGAGAAAATGCTGACAGCGAGGGGAGGGCTGGGTATGTTGTTTAGCGCGGCGAGATTCGCCATATGCCCTATCAACATGAGCCCGGGGCCTGCTGTAAGCATGAAGCTAGCCCAGAGCAGCCAGAAATCAGGTGTTTTAAGAGCCTCGCCGGGCTTATAGTCTCTCTTAGGGATTACCGCTCTCTTCTTCGCGAACCTGCTGAAGTAGTTGACAAGCTCCTGCGGGGGATCACGCACCACCATGGCGGCTGGAACCCCGATCGTGAAGGAGATCAAGCCCACCGCGGCAAATGTTAGGCCAACCCCCATGAGCTCTATCAGCAAGGCCTTGAGAGGCGCGAACGCGAGGGCGCTGCCGCCGTAGCCGAGTATTACAACACCCGTGGCGAAGCCGGCCTTGTCGGGATACCACTTCCTAGCTAGAGCCACTATCGGCACGTAGCCCATGCCGTTGCCAAGCCCCACGACCACCCCGTAGGTTGTTGCAAGCCATAAGGGGGTTGAAACCACCTCCACGAGCGATGACAGTAGAAGCCCGCCCCCGGTTAAAACCATGCTGAGCAGGGCTGGAACCCTAATGTTCCCCTTCCTAGCGTAGAGCCTGCCGCCTATAATGCTTGAGAAGGCGAAGGTTGCGATAAGGATTGAGAATGGTAGTGAAGCCCAGAAGGTGCTCCCCCATAGGCTGGCAAGCGGTGCCACGTACACGCTGTAGGCGTAAGAATTGCCCAGGACTGATGTGACCGCGACGCTTGCGGCTAGAACTTTTAACCCACCACTCCTATTAAGACTAGCCCCATTCATCAACAAATTTCCAAACCCGTTGAAAATTTGATGAAGCAAGGCGATAATAAGCTTGACCCGTCGGCCGCCCACGGCCCCAGGGTTTTCATCAATCTCCTCCACGCGAGCCCGCTACGAGATCAAGCATATTATCCCGGCATTCACTAGTAATATACGTGAAATTAGGGTGCCTTGGAATGTTTGACCCCGTGAGCCTGTTATTCTTCCTACTGCTCCTTTACATGGCTGTTCACCCGCAGCTCCAGCTGAGGTCGCTAGCCAATGCCAGGTTGAAGCTGATCAGGGAGATAGAGAGGAGGTATGGCTGGAGAGTCATCACCATGATACACAGGCAGGAGAAAATAGGGTTCCTGGGCTTCCCAGTGTACAGGTATATCGACATAGAGGATTCGGAGGCCGTGATCAGGGCGATCAGGAGCACTCCTCCGGATCAGCCAATAGCTTTAATACTTCACACGCCGGGAGGGCTGGTCCTGGCGGCCTCGCAGATCGCGATGGCGCTTAAGAAGCATCCTGGGAGGAAAGTAGTGATCGTGCCGCACTACGCCATGAGCGGGGGGACGCTGATAGCTTTAGCCGCGGACGAGATCGTGATGGACCCGGACGCCGTCCTGGGGCCGCTTGACCCTCAGATACCCGTGGGCAACATGGTTTACCCTGCCCCAAGCCTCGTGAAGATAGCTAAGCTGAAAGGCAGGGATGCGAGGGATGACATCCTAGTGCTGGCTGATGTCGCCGAGAAAGCTATCAAGGAGATACAGGGCTTCATTGTTAAACTGCTGGAGGATAAGCTGGGGGTTGAGAAGGCTCGTGAAGTAGCCAGGGCTTTAACAGAGGGAAGGTACACGCACGACTACCCTATAACCGTGGAGGAGGCGAGAAGTCTTGGGCTGAACGTAAGCGTTAAAGTCCCCCTGGAAGTCTACGCGTTAATGAGCCTGTACCCGCAAGCTATTCAGCAGAGGCCCGGGGTTGAATACCTGCCGCGGCCGCCGGTGCCATTCTATCAGAAGGAGCGGAGGGAAGGAGGCTAGCCACTTTTCATCGGGAGAAGCCTTTTCCACGGGTTCCTCACCTCTTTTCTAAAAACACTGTAACATACTATGCTTTAACCTTCCACGCAAGCTGGTGCTTGGATGGGGGACGGGTGCTGGGGGATTCACCATTTGAACACGTAGGCGTACAGGATGAATGATACTATTGAGAGCACTGTGAAGAGTATTATAGCTTGAGTAATGATCGCCCTCCTGCTGAGCGGCGTGGGGGACGATACCAACTGCCTAAGCCATTTCTTATCGGCTTCCCTGGCCTTCTCATTAAGTATTTCCAGGAGCTTCCCTCTCAGATCCTCAGGGATTGAGCTCAGGGGAGCCTCCTTTAATCTCCCGGCTTCATCTAGCACGTATAGTATGGGACCATGGGTTAACCTCCTGCTCAGCCGCTTAGCAAACCTTATGTTTTCTATAGTGAAAACCAGTGTTATTACGAAAGCCTGTGTAACCGCCATCACTGCTTTAAAGACCAACTCCTCCACGAGCACCACCCCCTATTATAATGTATTCTGGGTCAAGCCTTTTTCTCCTTTCAACCATGCTACCGCTGCTGCGTAAGCCCTGCCAGCGCGCACGCTTCTTGCACATCATGATAGTGTGCAACGCTAGCTCCGAACCCGCGTGAGGCTCCTGGCTGGGAGCATGCGTCTCCTCCTGGGATAGAATTACTTTCGCCCTACTCTCCCTATCTATTTGGATGTTTCACCTAAGAGAAATAATGGAGTTGCGTATACATGACGCGTTCAACCTGCCCTGTCTGCGGCAACCCCCTGGTATGGGATTACAGGGATGGCTTCGTAGTCTGCAGCGGCTGCGGGCTCGTGGTCGAGAACATTATCGAGGAGGCTCACGTAGGCTTCGAGGAAGAGGAGCCGCAGCCCAGGAGGAGGCGGCCTGTGAAAAGGATTGTTTCAGAGAACTACTCGGTTAACATGAGGCTTTACAGGATGGCTGAGAAGAGGGTGAGGAATAAGCCGTGGCTCACAGTAGACTACGATGCCGTCTTGTCCTCGAAGAGATTTGTGAAAACCATCATGTCTAAAGCCTCGATGGAGGCTGTTGAGAACATTGAGGCGAACGGGTACTGGGATGATGTGAGGAATGGCTTGAAACTCATAGAGGAGTTGAACCCCGCGCTCCTCTCCAGGAGCGAGAGAGGTAAGTACGCGCTAGCGTACATGCTCTCCGTCAGGGTGAGGACGGGGAAGACCCCGGGGCCTGAGGATGTTGCAAGAGTCTTCAACATCAGCGGGACAAACTACCGGAGGCTCTACAATATTGTTAAAAACCTCGCTCCCAGGATACAGCCTCCCCAAGCCCATAAGCAGGCGTTAACCCATTAGCCTTTAAGAAGCTTTAAACATTCCTACACTAAGGGTTTGGTTGAAGCCGGAGGATTTTAGGAGGAGCATTATTCACGAGCCGGGCGAGTTCCTAGCCATCCTTGAGCGGAGGCTAAAATCCGCTGGCTCCTCGGGAAGGGTTAGCGCCAGGGCAAGGCTTCTTGAAAAGCTTTCAACATGCTACCAGCTGGTTGACGGCGAGCTCTCCAAGGCTGAAGCATTCCTTAGAAAGGTGATAGAGATTGGAGGATTCCACGCTGAGCTCTTCAAGCTTGAAGCAAGCGTTGAACCCGGGGAGGTGTTGAAGAGGATTAAGGCTTTGAGGAGGGCGGCTGTCGACATATATGCTTCTTCGAGAAGCGGGCTCAAGGCTTCCGAGGGGGAGGTTGCTGCGAGGGAGGTTTTCAGAGCCGGGGTTGGAAGGCTTGTATCAATCTACAAGAGGAATAGGAGGATCCTGTCAACGGTGAGGAAGACAGCCATAGAGTTCTCAAGGATGCCGGATGTGGAGGGTGATTTAAGAGTTATCATAGCCGGAATGCCCCAGGCTGGTAAGTCAACCCTTATATCAAGGCTCACCAACGCGAAGCCTGAGATAGGCTTCTACCCTTTCACAACCAAGAACATTATCGCAGGGCACTTGGCGGTGGAGCCTTACGGGAGGATCGTGTTGATTGACACGCCGGGGATTCTCGACAGGCCTATGAGCGAGAGAAACCCTGTGGAGCACAGGGCGGTCCTAGCCGTGAAGCACTTGGCTGATGCCCTCCTCTTCCTCATCGACCCGTCCCCTGGGAAATACTACAGTCTAGACGAGCAGTTGAATGTTTACAGGACTGTTCAAGGCATGCTCCAGGGTAAACCGTTGATGATAGTTTTGAACAAGGCGGATGCAACACCCCCGGGCGAGCTGGAGGAGGCTCGTGAAAGAGTGCGGAGGGAGACAGGGGCTGAGCCCCTGGTTGTCTCCGCTTTAACAGGTTTAAACCTGGATGCTTTGAAAAACTGGCTTGTAGGATTGCTTAAGGCTGGAACCCAGGGCTTTTAACCTCGACAATGCCTGGGCCGTCTGCAACTCCTTCAACCCTTGCTTCAGCACCGGGGAAGAAGAGCCTGGATATTTCGAGAGCAGTGGTGAGGTGTGAGGTTATTCTCGCAACCCCTATCCTGCTAACCCCTTGAGCAAGGAAGAGGTAGGGGATTAGCATATCCCCCATGTGCCTGTCGAAAGCCATCCCTGTCTCATAATCCTCGGCCAGCTTCCTGAAAGCCTCCTCCCCCACCTTCTCAGCCGGCTTACCCTTCTCGCCGAGAGCATCCCCTCCAAGCCTGACCCAGGGCTCTGCTTCAACATAGGCTAGCACCCCGCTCCCCGGCCCCAGGTGGGTGTCGCTCTCAGGCGGCGGGGCATCCACCACTACCTCGGGCTTAACCCCGAGCACTCTCTCAATGAGGCTTGCCGCTGTGGAGGCCTGCCTCTCCGCGACATGTCTTGGAAGCCTGACGGAGTGGCTGACCACGACGGCTTTCAAAAGCCTTCCCCGCTTGACAAGGCTTAAGGGTTTCAAAGGCTTCGCAACCGGCTTGACACGGAGCTCCACGGCTCCCCCTCCCCTCGGGTAGTGGCCGCGCTTCAGAAGCCTCACCGATGCTTCAACCCCCATGGGCTTCAGGTTGTGCGTGAAAACCAGGGACATGTAGTCAACCGGGGGGCTCCAGGGCACGTCTGTGCCTCCTTTAACAGTAACCGCTGACTCCCCGGGCGAGTAAAGGAGGACTGGGAGTATTGCCTGGATAACGAGCGACACGCTCCCCGCTGTCCCAACGTCAATGCTCAGGGAGCCGTGAACCCTCCTCCTCGGCTTGAACAAGACCTCCATGCTACCTGGGGAGGCACCCTTAACCTCCGCTCCTGAAACCTCGGCGAGAGCTCTCACGGCTGCGAGGTGCTGGGGCCTGAGGCCTGGATTATCCCTTTTAGCCCTTATGTTGAACACTCTAACAGGCTTCAACGTGAGCGCTGACAGAGCTAGCGAGTACCTTAAAACCTGCCCCCCACCCTCGCCTAGGCTACCGTCAACCTCAATATACTCCACTGGAGCACACCTTTCGAACCCTTTCCACGCCGTTTACAGAGTCAATGTACTCGGCTATGATGTCTGGGACAAGGCTCCTCCACTCACCGCCCTCGAGCATTACGCTCCTAATCCTCGACCCGTTATACCTGTACGGCTCGTGGAGTTTGAGCTCTATTGTTTTCAAACCAGCCCACTTGTAAATATACAGGACGTGAGGGTTGCCTGAGGCAACAGCCTCAACCCTTGGAGCCATTGCCAAGACATGGGTGGTCCACGCCAAGGGCATCCTTATATCCGGGACCGGTATGAGCCAAACCCTGTTCCTGAGCCCGTCGCGCCTGAGGAGAGCGTCTATCATCTCAAGCCTCTCGCCAGCTGTGAAAGGGTTCTGGCATGTGAAACCCTCCTGCGCGCTCCCAACCGCTAACACTGCTTCATCATATTCTTCGAGAAGGCTTCTGAGAGCACTGTAGTGCCCGTTGTGGAATGGCTGGAACCTGCCGGGCATTAAAACCCTCCTAACCATGCCGCACCGCCCCTGCTATGATGTGAGGTGGATGGTGTCAAGGTTGGAGGGGGTGTAGATTTCTGGGAGAGAAGTGTAGCCTGTTCCCGGAGCCAGCAGCGCCCTGCGCAGGAGCTTGGCCAAGGTGTCGATCGCAGAGGGCTCCCCGTGGTTGAGGATTATCTTCTTAGGCTTGGGCTTAATGCTTTGAGCATACCTCACCAGCTCAGCCTGGTCGCTGTGCCCGCTGAAGCCGTCGATGCTGTATACTTCAAGCTCTACCTTGACTGCTTCAACCTTGTTCTCAACAACCATTGTCAACTCCCTCATCCCATCCTTAATCTTCCTGCCCAGGGTCCCCTCGGCCTGGTAGCCTACGAAGACGAGGCTGTTCCTAGGGTCGTTGGCCAGGAGTTTGAGGTAGTCGACGGCTGGCCCGCCGGTGAGCATGCCGCTCGTAGCTATTATCACGGAGGGCCGGTCCTCAACGATGTCGGGTCTTGCAACGCCTGATTCAAGGATTTTGAGCCAGTCAGCCGTGAACGGGTTCTCACCCCTGTATATAGCCTCCCTAATGCTCCTGCTCAAGTACTCGGGGTACTGTGTGTGGATGGCTGTAACCTCGTTCACAAGTCCTTCAACGTAGACGTTGAGCTTGGGTATTGAACCATTCTTCATGGCCTCGTTCAATATCAGTATTATCTCCTGACCCCTGCCCACGGCGAAAACAGGTATCAGCACGATTCCCTGGCGCTCAACAGTCCTCTTAACAATGTTGACAAGCTCAGCCTCTGCTTCAAGCCTGTTCTGCTGCCTCGCAGCCCCGTACGTGGACTCCATGATAAGGGTTTCCACCCTCGGAAACTCCGTGTTAGCCCTGTCGAGAAGCCTTGTGGAAGCATACTTGAAGTCGCCGGTGTAGACGATGTTGTGAAGCCCCATTCCAACGTGGAGGTGGACTATGGCTGAGCCGAGTATGTGGCCCGCGTTGTACATTGTCAGCTTGACATCAGGGGCTACGTCGGTGACCTCGTCGTACTCTACGGTGATTGTGTGGAGTATCATCGTGGTTAAATCCTTCTCGGTGAAAGGCAGGTATCTCCCAGACCTTCTCGAAACCTCTATTAAATCCTTAAGCATGACTATCATTAACTCCCTGGTAGGCTTGGTAACGTACAGCGGGCCCCTGTAGCCGTACTTGTAGAGCAGGGGTACGAGGCCGACGTGGTCGAGGTGGGAGTGCGTGACTATTATCCCGTCAAGCTCCTCAAGCTTTAACGAGTCTACATCTATGTATGGGAATGCCTTGAACGGGTCGTCCATAACGCCCGTGTTAATCCCCATGTCTAGGAGCAGCCTGCTCTCCCGTGTCTCAACCAGTATTGAGGATCGGCCAACCTCCCTGAACCCTCCCAGCGCGGTTATCCTCACATAGTTGTTCTTGAAAACAACGTCCCTGTGGATCCTGTCGCCAAGCCTTCTGAGGAATTCAAGCCTGTACTCGCTCTGCTTCAAAGTCCCTGCTACAACCTCTCTGAGCACCTTGGACTCGAGAGGGCTAGCCCTCATCGGCACTGCTCTCCAACCAGTCTCCGCGAGGATCCTGTGTCTTACGTAGTTACCCCTCCCCACTATCAGACCCGGCTTCTCAACCTTAACCCAGACCTCGCCGCTGGTCTCGTCGAAGTATATGCCGTTAGGGTCGAGACCAGCCTCCTTGGGAGCTATCTCAAGGATTTTCTTCTTAGCCTCGTCAACAGGCAGTCTCGACTCTGTTGAAACCCTTATGACAACCCTCTTCCTAACTTTCTTCGCAATATTCTGCGCTAGATCCAGGTGCTCGCTAATAGCCTTCCTGTTCCTCACGTAGACAACTATTGAGGGTCCTTCAAACTCTATATTGGATAGCTCGAGCTCCGGCGGTATCTCCTGCACAATGCTACCGAGTAGTGCAAGCTTATTCCTGTTCAACACTGACTTATCAATTTTCACAATCCATCCCTTTTCTCCAAGGTTTAAACGGGTTAGAAAACTACTGCGTGTCTTCAGCGATGAAAAACATATTAAAACATACTTATAAGTGTTTCCAAGCTAAACCGTTGCATATGTTTTCTTAAACAGCCTTGTCTCCTCGGAAATCCCTTCAGGACCTATCACCACTATGTCAACCCCTTCACCGGTGAAGCTATCCCTCATTATTGCTGAGGAAACAGCTTTGAAAGCAAGCTCCTTAGCCTCCTCCAGCGTCAACCCCTCCCTATACCCTTGCTCCAGGACTCCGAAGGCAACGGGGGAGCCGCTGCCGGTTGACATGTACTTTTCTCTTGAAACACTCCCGTAGAGATCCATGTAGTATAGCTTAGGCCCTTCGTCGTCAACACCTCCTAGGAGGAGCTGAACAATGAAGGGTGAGAACCTTAGGTATGCTGAAAGTATGAGGGAAATCCTGCTGGCTAAGGCGTCAATGCTTATCCGCTTCCCCATTTTAAGCTCGTAATCCTTCGCAACATACTTAGCGTTCTCAACCAGGAACTGCGCGTCCGCGACAAGCCCTGATATAGTCATGGCGGCGTAAGGGGTTATCTCCAATATCTTCCTAACCCTTTTATGATAGACCATAGGCCCTGCTGTAGCCCTCTTGTCAGCAGCGAGCACAACGTACTTTCCAGCCACCAGTCCAACTGTCGTGGTCTTAGAAGCAGTCTTCTCCATGCCGCACCGCCTGTTCTTTTAAATTCTCAAATTATTAACCAGGCTTAAATATATGATTCGTATGCTGGAGGATGTGTTTTGCAGAGTGTTCACGAGATAACACTCCCGTTGAAAGTCATCGTCGGCCACAGGGTTGTCGAGAAGGTTTCCGAGATACTTCCCCCTTCTGTTAGAAAGGTTGGAATAGTGACAGGGGAGTTGACCTACGAGGTTGCTGGGAGAAGGGTTGAGGAGGCTCTCAGCCCTGAGAGAAAGGTTGTTGTCTGGAAGACTCCTAACGCTATGGTTGACAGCGCGGTGGCTTTAGCGGGGAGGGCCCGGGAGGAAGGGGTTGAAGCAGTGGTCGGCGTGGGCGGTGGGAAGGCTATTGACGTGGCAAAGTATGTTGCGAAGGAAACAGGCTCCTTAATGATAAGCATCCCGACCACGCCAAGCCATGACGGGATAGCAAGCCCTTTCGCCAGCTTAAAGGGAACCGGGAAGCCCACCAGCATCTACACTAAAACACCCTACGCGGTAATAGCGGATGTTGAAATCATTGCTAAAGCCCCTAGGAGGCTTATAATGGCAGGGTTCGGCGACCTGGTCGGCAAGCTGGTGGCTGTTAAGGACTGGGCTCTCGCGCACAGGTTGAAGGGAGAGTACTACGGCGACTACGCTGCCCAGCTAGCATTGATGAGCGCTAAGCACGTGCTCAAATACCATGAGCTGATCGCGAGCGGGAGCGTGGAAGGGGTTAGAATACTGGTGGAAGCCCTCGTGAGCAGCGGGGTAGCCATGTGCATAGCCGGGTCAAGCCGCCCCGCCAGCGGGAGCGAGCACTTGTTCAGCCACGCCCTGGATATTGTAGCGCCCGGCAGAGCGCTCCACGGGGAGCAGATAGCTCTTGGAACAATAATGATGCTCTACCTTCACGGCGACTCATCGTGGAGAAGGGTTAGAAGGATCTTGAGGAAAGTGGGGCTTCCGACAAGCGCTCGTGAAATAGGGATTGAGCCTGAGAAGATTGTTGAAGCCTTGACGATCGCTCACACGATAAGGCCTGAAAGATACACGATACTTGGTGAAAATGGTTTAACGCGAGAGGCTGCTTACAGGCTGGCCAGGGAAACCGGGGTCATCTAACCGGTTTGAGCCTGGGTTTTCGACAAGGTTTCCTGGAACACTAGTTTTTCAACAGCATCCTTGAACATGTCGAAGATGTCTGTCGCCAGCGATATCTTGGAGTAGTTCAGCTCCCTCCTCGACAAGTACTTCCCGGGGATGCTTACAACCAGCTTCTTCTCCGCCTCCTCATAGGCTACGTCTATGTCGCTGCCGGCGATGTTGAGGTGTCTTGAAGCAAGGGCTTTAACCTTCTCTTTGAACTCTTCAAGCTTCCCCACGACCTTAACCTTGTAGACAAGGGTTCTCCCAGCCAGCGGGTGGTTGAAATCAACTACCACCCTGCCGCCGCTTATGCTTTTAACAACGCCCTTAACCCCTCCAACCTCGACAACATCCCCCACGTTAACACTGTACCCTCTTCTCTGAAACTCCTTCAGGCTGAAGGTTCTAACCTTCCCCGAGTCCCTCTCGCCGAAGGCTTTCTCAGGAGGTACTTCAACCTCCTTCTCCTCGTTAACCTCCATCTTCATAAGCTCCTGCTCAACAACCTCGTTCATCCAGCCCCTGCCCAGGACTACGAGTGTTGGGCCGTAGAGCCTGTCAGCCTCGTATATGTTCTCCTTCTTAGCCAGCTCCTCGTCCGTGGTGTCTAGGAGGGTCCCGGTTTCCTTAACCCTAATACTGTACTCGACGAGTATGAAGTCACCCTGGTTGAACACCATGGTTAACACCCTTCCCGTTTAATCCAGGTTTTCAACCTATATTTAGACATGTTTTAAATGTTAACGGTTGAAGAGGTCAGGGGCCATGCCTCCATATTTCATCGTTGAAGTAGTGAATGTTCTCAACAACCTTACCCTTCTTGAGCTCCCCCTTGACTATGGGGTCTGAGGGGGTTAGTGCTCTGCCAACAGCGAAGGGTCTGCGGGACTCGAGCTCGCAGATCACTACGATATCTCCCTCCTTGAAAACTCCTTCAACACTCTTTATCCCGGGAGCCATCAGGTCCGCGCCCCTGAGCAAGGCCTCCATTGCCCCTTTATCCACGTAAACCTTTGGAAGCCTGAGGGCTTGAAGGTTTTTCAGGATGAATCTTAAATGAGGTATCCACTTATCCCTGAGCTTGACGAATGCTGCTTCACCGTTTACAAGTATTTTCTCACCGTTCTCATCCTGATAATACTCCACCAGCCCTTCATCCTCAATCCTTAAATCACCAATGTAGGAGAGCTCCTCGGCGAGCCTTCTCCGCTCCTTCTTCGAGAGAGTATGCCTCTTAGCCATTACCAACCACGTTGAGCCTGTTGATCGCTAAGTATTTAAGGATACCTAGTATTTTAAACTTCATGTAGATTCATTAAGCATTAACGTTAGAGGTGCTGGTTTTGAGCGAGACAGCGCATAAAATGCTCGAGGAGAACATTGGGAACATAGTTTTAATCAAGATAAAGGATGATATAACGCTCCGCGGAAAGCTGAGGAGCTATGATCAACACTTGAACATAGTGCTCGACGATGTCGAGGAAATAGGGGAGGGCGGGTCCAGCAGGAAGCTGGGCACTGTTGTGATAAGAGGAGACACCGTGGTCTTCATATCCCCTATAACCGAGCAGTGAGGTGGTTTAGGTGACCAAGGGTACGAGCAGCATGGGGAGGAGGAGCCGCGGTAAAACCCATATCAGGTGTAGAAGATGCGGCAGGCACAGCTTCAACGTCTCCAAGGGATACTGCGCGGCATGCGGCTACGGGCGGAGCAGGAGGATTAGAAGGTACGCGTGGGCTAATAAAAAGGTTAACAGGGTTAGGGTTGTATAGGTTTTTAACCAGGCATTCTGCGAGGATGCAGTGCTTATTATACGGGTTTTCAAATCCTTATAATAGACAATGGTGGTTTAATGAGCAAGTATCTGATAAGGGCTAAGATAGAGATCGACGGGGTTGTCGAGAAGCACGACATTGTCGGCGCAATATTCGGGCAGACCGAGGGATTGCTTGGCGACCAGTTCGACCTCCGCCAGCTACAGGACAAGGGCAGGATAGGGAGGATACAGGTTAACACTAAGATACAGGGTAGTAAGACGATTGGCGAGATCCTGATACCGAGCAACCTTGACAGGGTTGAGACAGCCCTCCTAGCCGCGCTCATAGAGAGCGTTGACAAGGTAGGGCCTTACGACGCCAGCTTGAAAGTGGTCGACATAGTCGACCTGAGGCTGGAGAAGATTAAGAAGATAATGGAGAGGGCTGAGGAAATACTTAGAAAGTGGAGCAAGGAGAAGGCTCCCGACGTCAGGGAGATCATTAAGAGCATTCAGGAAATGCTTAAAGCACCCGAGCCGATAAGCTACGGCCCAGACGAGCTTCCAGCAGGGCCGGATGTCGAGAAGGCTGACACGATCATACTGGTTGAGGGCAGGGCTGACGTTATAAACCTTCTAAGATACGGGATAAACAACGTGATAGCCATAGGCGGGGCTAGAAAGGTTCCTGAAACCCTTAAGAAGCTGGCTGAGACGAAGAAGATCCTGCTGTTCGTGGACGGGGACCACGGAGGAGACCTTATTCTCAAAGAGGTTTTGAGAAACCTGAAGGTAGACTTCGTGGCAAGAGCGCCTGCTGGCAGGGAGGTTGAGGAGTTAACGGGGAGGGAGGTTGAGGAGGCTTTATCCAAGAGCATGAGCGTGTTCGACTACCTCAGCAACCTGGTGAAGCAGGGGAGTAAGGAGGCGCAACACCTCCTGCAGATACAGCAGAAGCTGCACAAGCTCCCCGTTGAGGCTAAACCGGTAGAGGTGAAGGAGGAGGCGCCGCCGCAGCCGCCTCCGCAGCCTGTTGAGAAGGAGGAAGCGATTGTGATCCCGGGGAAGCTTGCCGAGGATGCTAAGGGTTTAGTCGGGACTCTTGAAGCCGTCCTGTACGATCAGAACTGGAATCCTTTGAAGAAAATCCCTGTTAGAGACCTTGTCAACGAGCTAGCGAGCGCTCAGCCCGGCAGCGTTCACGGCGTACTACTAGATGGTATCCTAACCCAGAGGCTGATAAACACAGCGGCCGAGAAGAATGTTAAAGTCCTCGTGGGCGCTAGGCTGGGGAAGGTTGAGGAGAAGCCACGGGACATAGTTCTTTTAACCTTCAACGAGCTCTCCTGAAGCACTCCCCCACTCCTTGTTCAACCGGGCTCAGCCTTCAGGGATATAGTTTAAATACCGGGTTCCAACCAATTTAAAACAAGGAGTAACTAACGAGGTGCAGGGCTTGGTCTGGTTCGAGGAGGAATGGGAAGAGGAGTGGTGGGAAGAGGAAGAGGAATGGGAGGAAGAGTGGGAAGAAGAGGAGTGGTAGGGCTATATCAGTGACAGTAAACTACTAATGTTTTTTACAAGAACAGCCCGGGATTCCTCGTCAATGTTTTGAACATAATCCTTGAAAACCTCGCACCCTGTTTTGTCGAAGCCTTCACCACCTATCGAGAACAGCAGGTAGTGGCTGCTCTCGGAATACCTCGCCCTTAGATCGCTGAGCAGGCTGCTGATCTGGGAGTGACCTGTTGCCAGCAGGAGTAGGAGAAGCCCCTGATTCCTGAATCTTGAAAGCTCGCTCCTGTAGAGCTCGTAGTGAATACCTGCCTGGACAAGCTGGAGAGGGGTTTTAAACATTGAGAGCGGGAGAATAGCCGCGGGCTTATCCGGGGTGAGACCCCTGAGCCCCAGCTCCTTCTCGAAATCCTCATGCTGCTTGACACACTTGTAAGCGAACAGCTTCACCACTAGTTTGTTAAACCTTATGAGAAGGCATTCCCCGCCGGGCTCTACTGAGAAAACAGTGTCGGAATCGGCTGGTGTCTGCAAGAACAGGCCTCTCAAGCCTTAGCCTTCTTCTCCCTGACAGCAACCAGGTGGGTTACATAGCCTGCTATCAGGTTCCTAACCTTCTTCGACTGAGTCTCCACCAGCCTGGAGACCAGGGCCTTGTTCTGTTCAAAATCCCTTGTAAACATATCCGGGTACTTCTCAAGCAGCTCCCTGGCGGTTCTCTTAACGACACGGATCCTTATCTTCCCCATAAGCATCACCGTTTAGCAGTCATCACATACCATATTGTAAGCGGGTTTTTAAAATATTACAATCCCGGGAGCCCTGAGGGGCTGGCTCGCGAGGCTTCCTCGACTAGAAACCTTTATAATACGGTTATTATACACTATTATAAAAGTCGTAGAAGAACGTGGTGAAACACGTGGTTAAATTCTGCCCTAGATGCGGCGGCCCCATGATGCCTACCAGGAAGGATGGAGAAGTCTTCTTCAAATGCAGCAAGTGCGGCTACGAGGTCAAAGCTGCTAAGAAAGACCTTGAGAAGTACGGGATGAAATACCAGGTTGAATCCAGCAAGAGGGTTGTAACGGCTAAGGCAACGGAGAGTAAGGCCTCCGGGCTAACACCTGAGGAGAGGGAGATGCTGCAGGAGTACTACGAGATATTCCTCGAAGAGTTTGCTGCGGAGGAAGGTGAAAGCGGGGAGAGTGACTAAATCAGTCACTCATACTCCTCATCGCTCAAGGCTCAGAGCCGTCACCATTCTTCATCAGTTATAAAATGGTTTTCAAATCCTATTATAATTGTCCAGCACGGGATTGCCTGCTTTCAAATTGATCCTGCCCGGGTAGAGAGCAGCGCTGGTTGAGGAGAGGGGGTAGTGGTTGACGAGGCTTGCAGTGGTTGACAGGGATTACTGTAAACCGGATAAGTGCAGCCTTGAGTGTATAAGGTTCTGCCCTGTGAACAGGACGAGGAAGGTTAAGGCTATAGATTTAAGCGAGGACAGGAGCCACTCCGTCATATTCGAGGATAAGTGCATAGGCTGTGGAATATGCGTTAAGAAATGCCCGTTCAACGCAATATCCATCGTCAACGTTCCCGATGAGCTGGAGAAGCAGCTTGTCCACAGGTACGGGGAGAACATGTTCAAGCTGTACGGCCTCCCCGTGCCGAAAACCGGCGGCGTGCTGGGGATTATCGGGAAGAACGGCGCCGGGAAGACGACGAGCATTAAGATATTGTCAGGGCAGTTGAAGCCTAATCTTGGAGACTACTCCAGCGACCCAGACTGGGACAGGGTTGTTAAAGCCTTCAAGGGGAGCGAGCTGCAGACATACTTCTCCCGCATAGCCAATAACGAGTTGAAGAGTGTTGTGAAACCCCAGTATATTGAAGCTGCTAGGCGCGTGCTCAAGGGGAGTGTTGGAGACCTGTTATCCAAGGCTGATGAGAGAGGCTTGTTCAAGGACGTTGTGGATAAGCTGAACCTGAAAAACCTTCTCGATAGAAGCGTGTCAGAGCTGAGCGGCGGGGAGTTGCAGAAGTTCCTCGTGGCAGCCGTCCTGTTGAAGAATGCTGACGCATACTTCTTCGACGAGCCCTGCAGCTACCTCGACGTGAGGGAGAGGGTTAGGGTTGCAGACGCTATCAGGGAGTTCACCAACCCCTCTAAAAACTACGTGGTGGTTGTCGAGCACGACCTCATGATCCTCGACTACATCAGCGACAACATCGTGGTAATATACGGTGAGCCAGGGGTTTACGGGATAGCGTCGAAACCCTACGGTGTTAGAGCAGGGATAAACCACTACTTGAACGGCTACCTTCCCGCTGAGAACATGAGGATCCGGCCTGAAGCAGTAAGGTTCAGGATACAGGTTGCTGAGAAACGCTTCGAGGAGTCGGAATACCCGGTGGTTAAATGGGAGAGGATGATACACCAGTATCCTTCATCAGGCTTCAAGCTCGTGGTTGAGGAGGGTGAGGCATACCCTGGCGAGGTCCTCGGCATCCTCGGGCCTAACGGTGTTGGCAAGTCAACATTCATCAAGCTGTTGAGCGGGGAGCTGAAGCCTGTTGAAGGAAGCGTGCTAATATCCGTTGAGAAGGTGAGCGTTAAACCCCAGGAGCTGTCCCCGAAGATCTTCGCGGAGGAAACAGTTTCTCAGGCCCTGAGGAACGCTTCCACGGAAGCACTCAACCCTGCTTCCTGGCTCTACAACGAGCTTGTGAGGAAGCTGAGGCTGAACAGGATGCTGGATAGGAGGATTGAAGAGCTCAGCGGTGGCGAGCTGCAGAAGGTTGCTGTAGCCGTCTCCCTGGCAAGGGATGCTGACCTCTACCTTTTAGACGAGCCCTCCGCATACCTTGACGTTGAGGAAAGAATTGTTGTTGCAAGAGTTATCAGGAGGATTATTGAGGAGAAGAAGAAGACTGCCGTGGTGGTTGAGCACGACCTAATGCTTCAAAACTACATAAGCGATAAGATAGTGGTTTTCACGGGCAAGCCCTCCGTCGAGGGATACGCTAGCAGGACTCTCAGCATAAGGGAGGGCTTCAACACTCTTCTAATGAATCTTTCAATAACCGTTAGAAAAGACAGTGAGACAGGCCGTCCCAGGATAAACAAGCCTGGGTCAGTGCTTGATAGGGAGCAGAAAGCTCGCGGTGAGTACTACATCCCAGATTGATTTAAACAAACGTTTAAAAATCTCCGTTAACCCGGGAATACATGTTTATTAATCCTTGCAACTAATACTTTAAAATATGGTGTAATTATGGGAGAGAAAATCACCTTATCTATTATAAAAGCAGATGTTGGAAGCATTGCTGGACACCACATGCCTCACCCAGACCAGTTGGCTGCTGCAACGAAGATCCTGGCGGAGGCTAAGCAGAAGGATATTATAATAGACTTCTACGTAACACATGTAGGCGACGACATCCAGTTGATAATGACCCATAGGAAAGGAGTTGACCACCCGGACATCCACGGCTTAGCATGGGAGGCTTTCAAATCAGCCACGAAGGTTGCCAGGGAGCTGAAGCTCTACGCTGCCGGGCAGGACCTGTTGAGCGAGGCCTTCTCTGGGAACGTGAGGGGAATGGGCCCCGGCGTGGCCGAGCTCGAGATGGAGGAGAGGGAGGCTGAGCCCGTTATAACATTCCACGCTGACAAGACCGAGCCCGGAGCCTTCAACATGCCTATTTACAGGATTTTCGCAGACCCGTTCAACACTGCTGGGCTGGTAATAGACCCTAAGATGCACGATGGCTTCATATTCGAAGTATACGATGTGTTCGAGGGCAGGAGTGTCTTGATGAAAACGCCCGAGGAATCATACGACGTCCTAGCCTTGATAGGAACCCCTGGCAGGTATATTGTGAGAAGGGTTTACAGGAAATCCGACAACCTGCTCGCAGCCGTGGTCAGCGTTGAAAGGCTCAACCTGACAGCCGGGAGATATGTTGGGAAGGATGACCCTGTAGCGATTGTGAGAGCCCAGCACGGGCTCCCCGCAGTGGGGGAGATACTGGAGCCCTTCAGCTTCCCACACCTGGTTGCAGGGTGGATGAGAGGGTCTCACCACGGCCCATTAATGCCTGTGCCAATGAGGTATGCGAAGGTTACAAGGTTCGACGGGCCTCCGAGAATAATTGCTCTAGGATGGAATATTTCAAGAGGCAGGCTGATAGGTCCAGTAGACCTGTTCGACGACGTAGCCTTCGACGAGACGAGGAGGCTTGCGGAAACCATTGCCGAGTACATGAGGAGGCACGGCCCCTTCATGCCTCACAGGCTCGGGCCAGAGGAGATGGAGTACACCACGCTGCCGTCAGTGCTGGAGAAGTTGAAGGATAGGTTTGTGAAAACCGAGGAGGCTAAGGTAGTTAAGAAGCACAGCGACCTGCTCTCACACTAGTCTTTTTCCCCTCTTAACAACCACATGCTCTACACAAGGGCTAATATATGAGGGTGTCTGGCTTGAAGCCTATAATAGCTGTAAACTACAAGGCATACCACCCCCACAGCTTCGGCGAGAACGCTCTGCGAATAGCAAGGGATGCGAGAAGGGTTTGGGAGGAAACCGGTGTTGAGATTATTCTAGCACCCCCGTTCACCGAGATACACCGTGTCCTGAAAGAGGTTGAGGGGTCAGGGGTTAAGGTTTTCGCGCAGCACGCAGACCCTGTTGAGCCAGGGGCTGTAACAGGCTACATACCGGTTGAAGGGTTGAAGGAGGCTGGGGTTCAAGGAGTAATATTAAACCACAGCGAGCACAGGCTTAAGATTGCTGACATAAACATGCTGATAGCCAAGGCTAGGAGGCTCGGATTGAAAACCCTTGCCTGCGCAGACGTGCCTGAAACCGGTGCCGCTATAGCGTTGCTGAAGCCTGATATGATAGCTGTCGAACCCCCCGAGCTAATAGGCACAGGGGTAAGCGTGAGCAAGGCCAAGCCCGAGGTGATAACCAACAGCGTGTCAATGATCAGGAGCGTTAACAAGGAGGTTTTAATCCTGACAGGAGCAGGCATAACCACAGGGGAGGACGTATACCAGGCAATCAAGCTGGGAACAATCGGTGTTCTCGTAGCATCAGGCATCGTGAAGGCTAAAGACCCCTACAGCGTCATGAAGGATATGGCTCTCAACGCGTTGAAAGCCCTCGCCTAACCATACTTTAACATTTTATAAACACCTTCTCCCTAAACCATTATAGAGCCGCCGTAGCTCAGCCCGGTGGAGCGCCGGCCTCGTAACGGCTGATCAACACCGGAGTCGCTGGACAGCCGGTGGACGCGGGTTCAAATCCCGCCGGCGGCTCTACAGTGCTCACGAGCGTGGAGGGGTTCGGGTTTATTAATAACTTTGTTATAATTGATACATGGTGGTTTATTTGAGCCAGAAGCAGGTAGACCCTGTGTGCGGAATGAGCGTCGACCCCGGGAGCGCGCGGTTTAAAACAGTGTACAAGGGGAAGATATACTACTTCTGTAGCAGGAGATGTCTCGAAGAGTTTGAGAAAAACCCTGAGCACTACCTCACCCACGGCCCCAGCGGCATGCCCGAGTAGCGGTTAAAGCCTTCCTCTAGCAGGCTTGAAGGTGTTTAATCATTGAGAAGGACTAGGCTTAAGATCATAGGGATTGACTGCCCTAGTTGCGTATACGCTATTGAGAGAAGGTTGAGAAGCCTCGGCTGCGTCAGCAGTTTCAAGGTCGAGGTGAGCACTGGCGAGGCAGAGGTTGAGTATGATGATGAGAAGTGCCTTCTCAAGAATGTTTACGAAGCAGTAAGGGATGCTGGCTACGATGTCTACAAGGAGAAGATGTACTTCGACCTGAAAAGCCTCAGCGGCGAGGAGGCAGCATTGCTCGAGTCTAAGATAAGGGGTTTGCAAGGAGTTTTCGACGCAAAGATCTCCTTAACCGGGGTTGCAACAGTTGTCTACAACCCTTTGGAAACCACTCCCGAGGATGTTGCAAGCAGGCTGGTAGCATACGGGGCCAAGCCTTTAACCGCTGTTGCCGAGAAGTCTGTAAGCCTGGGCGAGAAAACCCTGCTGTACAGGAGGGTGGCCTCATTCATCATTGGCTTAACAGCTGTGTCACTCTCCATGTATTCAATGCTGAATGGGGGTGTTCAGGGCTGGGGCGCTGTAAGTGAAAAACTGCTCCTCCCCATGGCTGCAGCAGCCATTGTTCTCAACTACGATATTGTCGCAAGGGGTTTGAAATCCCTGTTAATGCTGATCCCGGTGATGGACTCCTTGATTGCTGTCTCAGTAATCTCAACGTTCACGGCCGGGGTGGCATCTACCATTGGGCTGATGCACCTGCACGGGGGTTTACACTCCTCATCATTCTTCGAAGCATCAGCCGGGGTCATAGGGTTCGTCGGGCTTGGGAAATACCTGGAGGAGAGGCTTCGGAGGAGAGCGTTTAAATCACTGGAGGAGCTTGCCTCGCTGCTACGGGGCAGTGTAAGAGTGGTGGTTGGAGACTCCGTTGTGGAAAAACCTGTTTCCCAGCTGGCCCCGGGGGAGGTTGTAGAGGTTAGGGCGGGCGAGATCATCCCTGTTGACGGAGTGGTTGTCGAGGGCTCCGGCTACGTGGACGAGTCAAGCTTCACAGGGGAGCCGGTTCCCCGCGCCAAGAAGGCTGAAAACAGGGATCCCGTTCTCGCAGGTAGTGTTTTAAACACGGGTTTCTTAAGGGTTAGGGCGACAAGGGTTGGCGGAGACCTTCTCATAGCACAGGTTATTGAAACAGTGAGGGAGGCTGAGTCCGTTAAACCGAGGCTGGCAAGGCTTGCCGATAAAATAGTTGGCTACTTCACATGGATCGTCCTAGGGCTTGCAGCGGCAACATTCTCCTACTGGAGCCTCCTAGCAGGGAATCTCCAGATGGGGGTGGTTTTTACAGCCGCGGTTTTAACTGTTGCATGCCCTTGCGCACTAGGTATTGCAACACCGCTCGTAGTCTCCATAGCTGTTTTAAAAGCTTCTAGAAGCGGTGTTTTAATCAGGGCTGGAGACGTCTTCGAGAAAATCCTAGGATCCAACACCATTGTTTTCGACAAGACAGGTACTCTAACCGTTGGGAAGCCGGCTGTGGTTAAAACACACCTGCTAGGCAACGCCGGGGTGGAGAGTGTTCTAAGAATGGCTTGCTCCGTTGAATCCCGGAGCGAGCACCCTCTCTCGCGAGCAATAGTTGAGAAGTGTGTTAGCGAGAAGGTAGAGTTCCCCGAGCCCGAGGAATATGTAAGCATCCCGGGTGAAGGGGTTTATGGCCTTGTCGAAGGCATAGGGGTTGCAGTAGGCAACCTGGAGCTGGCGGAGAGGCTTGGAGTACCGGTTAGCGAGAAAGCCTTGAGGCTTGTAGAGGAGGCAGGGGCAAGGGGGAACACCCCTGTCATGGTTTTCATAAACAATGAGGTGGAAGCCGTCTTGGAGATAGGGGATGTTGTGAAGGATGAAGCCGCCAGCGTTGTGCGCGCGTTGAAGGAGAGGGGTTTCAGAGTTGGCTTAGCCAGCGGGGATGTCGAGGCAAGCGTGAAGTATTACAGGGAAGCCCTAGGGCTCGACTTCGCCTACTGGGGGCTTAAGCCAAGGGATAAGGCTGACCTGGTGAGGGATATGCAGAGGAATGGTTTAAAAGTAGTTTTCGTGGGGGATGGGTTAAACGATGCCCCAGCCCTTGCCGTGGCCGATGTCGGCGTGGCAATGGGTAGCGGGGCCGATGTCTCCAAGGAGGCTGGTGACATAGTGGTTTTAAACAACAGCTTGAGAACGCTTACATTCCTGCTTGACTTCAGCAGGCTGGTTAAGAGAAAGATTGTTCAAAACATTGCATGGGCTTTCGCATACAACGTGGTGCTCATACCTTTAGCCATGGGGGTTCTTTACCTGAGCCACCGGCTTTTCATAACGCCGGAGATGGCGGCTGCCGCAATGATTTTAAGCGATGTAAGCGTTCTCGCTAACGCGCTTTCTGTTTTAAGGTCTTAGAAAGGCTACTTTACCTCCTCGATAATTATCTCGTGCACGCCGGTTCCTGATTTCACGTAGGCTTTAACCACGACATCCCCTATGTCGATAAGCCTCTTCTCCCTTACAACACGGTAGAGTTCTTCAACGCCTTTCTCGTAATCCATGTCTCCGCCCGCCCCGCCAAGGTTTACCGGTGTAAGCCCGTAGTAGATTGTTAAGGCTTCAGCAATCACCTTGGAGGATGTGCCAACGTAGACGGGGACAAGCGGCCTGTGCTTCGAGATAAGCGGGGGGACAGTGTTGCCTTTAGTGTAGACGAGTATTTTAGCGTTCAAGCTCTCAGCGAGTGACAGCAAGCCGTGCGCGTACTTCTCCATCAGTCCTGTCCCCACCCTTCTGGAGCGTTGCGGGATAGCAGGGTCGAGGCGGGACTCCGCGGTTTCAATAATCCTCCTAGTCCACTTCACGGTTTCAACAGGGTATTTGCCAACCGCGGTCTCATTCGTAAGCATGACCGCGTCAACCATGTCGTACACCGAGTTGTAAACGTCTACGACATCGCTTCTGCTGGGCCTCGGGTTTTCAATCATCGACTCCATCACCTGGGTTGCGACAATGCTGGGCTTGCCGAGGGAGTCGGCTACTGAGACAATGTTTTTCTGTATGAGAGGGATTTCTTCGAGCGGGAAGTGGAGCCCTAGGTCTCCCCTAGCCACTAGGACAGCGTCGGATGATTCAGCTATCTCCTTAAGGTTTAGATACGCTGACCTGGTCTCAATCTTAGCGATAACCCTGGGCTGGAAGCTCCTGCCCCTCAGCATGTTTCTAACAAGCTCCACATCCCTGGAGCTTCTGACATAGCTTAACGCAACATACGTCAGCTGGTTTGAAACAGCATGGTTCAACAGCTCCACATCCCTGCCGGAGAGCATGGGGAGGCTTATCTCCTTACCCTGGACAACGATCTTCTTCCGCGGCTTGACAACCCCGTCGTTTAAAACCAGTAGAGTTGATGAGTGCTCGTCAACGCTCAGCACTCTAAGAGATATCTCGCCGTCACCGTAGAGCACAACGTCGCCTGGCTCGAGGGATATGAAGAGCTCGCGCACCGGTACAGGAATAGTCCTCGCGCCCGAGCTCGTGGAAGCATGCTCCAGCCGGACCTGGTCGCCTCTGGTAACGCTGAACCCTTCGAAATCACCCGACCTCACCTGGGGCCCGGGCAGATCCCCTATCACGGATACGGTTTCACCTAGCTCTGCCGAGGCTTCTCTCACTATTTTAACGTAGAGATCCCATGTTCTCGCATCGCCATGGGCGTAGTTTATCCTGAAGCCTGATGCTCCTTCACGAATCATTCTCCTAACTGTTTCGAAATCCCCGCTGCTGGGTCCGAGGGTTGCAAGTATTTTAACCCTTGGCTTCAAGACCGCTCCTCTCACAACTGGTCGAGAACATCCTTAAGCCTAACCCCTTTCCTCAAACCCTTAGCCTCGGCCTTCGAGGTTGCCTCAGCAATCTCCTTCTCAAGCAACTCCTCAACCGAGCCTACCCCGGGTATTTTAACAGCCACCACACCCTTCTTCTCGGCTGCTGAAACATCGAGGAACCCGCACATGGCGAAGCCTGACTCACCCACTAGGAGGACCAGCGGGGGCGACCCTGGCAGGCTGACCTCGAGCCCCAGGTACTTCCTCCCGCCATGCCTCACCTCTTTCACACGGACTACTTCCCCAGCCATTTCTAAAACACCCTCATGAATCCATATTAGGTTGATTAGGGATTAAAGCATGCTGGGGCCGGCGGGGATGGCTGCTCTACAGCTGCTTTTAATCGGGCTGGTGTTGATTATCGCCGGGATCCTCGTCCTAGTCTACTCCATGATCAAGGAGGGCGGGGGGAGGGTTGAGGCCGGAGGGTTGATCATGATTGGCCCAATACCGATCCTGGTCGCAAGCTCGAGGAGGATAGGGCTTGCGCTCCTGCTGATAGCTGCCGCGGTGCTAGCTGTTTTAATAGTTTTCACAGCAGGGGTTGCTTCATGAGCCCTGGGAGGATAGGGCTTATACTAATAGCCCTCGGCTTTGCAGTAGTGCTAGCGGCCGCGGCGCTGTGGACGGGGTCCGGCGGCGGGGAAGCAGGGTTTGCGGGGTGCGTGATCATATTCTTCATACCGCTGTGCTGGGGTGTTGGAAGCCCCGGGATTATCAGTATCCTACTGTTAGCATTGATAGTTATCCTTGCTGTAGCAGTGCTCTTGAACATTTTCCTCGCAACCAGTGTGTTGAAACAGTTGAGGAAGCAGTCCCGGGATGAAGAAGCCTGGGAGGATTAGTGATTGAGCAAGCGGTAGGGAAGAGTGCCCGATCCCAGCTCAGGGCGGCTGCGAGGCCTCGCGGACCTCACTGCCACCCTGACGTGGCCGGCTTAACTTCCGGGTTCGATACGAGACCGGGTGTTGCCCGGCCACTATGGCCGGGTCGGGCACCTATCAATCCTAAGGATTACCGGGTTTTAAAATCTTTTCCTTCTCGACAGAGTAGATTCCCTCAACCCTTAACTCCCCGCCGCACTTAGGGCACTTGTCCTTGACGAGCCCTATGAAGTCGCCTGGCTCGAACTCTTTCTCAACGGAGAATCCGCATTTAGCACACTTCAACAGCTCCCTTGTAACATACTCCTTCTTCTTAGGCTTCTTGGTGAAGGTGTCTATTAGAAGGTAGGCTATCAGCAGTATGACGGCTATGATGAGGAATAAGCTGTAAACATCTATCCCGTCGGGCATTAGCCAGGCACCCCCATGGTGTTGCCTATCCCAGCCACGATCACTGTTGCCTTAGGCTTCGTCTCCTCCTCTATGATCTTGTCGACATATTTGAAAGCCTTGTAGCATGCTTCGAAAATCTCCTTCCTCATCACGGTTATAGCCTCCCTTAAATCCATCTTAACAACCAGGGCTCTCAACGGGATATTGTACTTGGAGGCAGCCCTCTCTATCGCTATCTTCTCAGGGCCTGGGTCGCCTATTGCTGCTCCAACACCCTCCGCCAGCGACCCTGTCTCCTCCCCCTCGAGCTTTAAAGCAGCGTCAATAGTTATGATCAAGTCCACATTACCCTTCAAGTCCTCGACAAGCTTGTTTAAAACAGCGCCCGGGTGTCCCACGTTGCTCCCGGGGCCCTCAGCTTTTATCACGAAAACCCTCCTATCCTTGTAGTACAGCTCTATAATGCTGGTTTCATCAACAACCTTTCTCGACACAACCTGCCCGTTCTCTATAAGCCTGTGAACCGTTAACGGGCCGGCAGCGTCACCTATTGGCTTCCCGGTTGAGAAGGCGTCGAGGGCTTCGTGATAAGTGTTGACAATCTTCATTATCATCGGCATCTGGAACTGGAGCTGCATTATAAGGATCCAGTTGTTCTCTCTTTCACCGGTTAGCAGGTAGTGCCTGACAATCTTGTAAATAGTGTTTAAAGCCCCGACTATTGAAAGGCTGGATTCGATCAGGGTTTTTTCATACCTTCCAACATGAGGGACTGTTGCCTCAACCATTCTCTTAACCGACTCATCAGTCGTCCTAACCAGGTGGTCAAGCCTCTTGATAATGTCTGTGGGCTCTATCTCAACAGGCTCGATGGTGAAGAAGTCTACAACCCTGTTTATCAGCACATCAGGGGCTGCTACCCCCAGGTTGCGCAGCATGTTCGCAACCCTCCGCCTATCCTCCTCTACAAGAGACATTATCACGTTAAGCTTAGTCCTGATATCCATGATCCATATCTTGGTCTGTATCTTCTGGTTTAAACCAGTAATTATGAGGAAGAAGAATATCAGCCATATCAGCTGCATGATCATTGAAGACGTGTCCCCGTCCATACCAGCCCACTCAGCACTCTTCTTAATCTCTAACACTATAGTCGTTTAAAAACATGTGTTAAAACTAGAGGGTGGATACTACAACCTCCTTCTCGAGAACTATGAAGGTGTGCTCGAACTGTGATACGAGCCCGCCCTCTCTTTCAACCAGGACAGGGTAGGCTGTGAGTAAGTGGTTCCTCTCCATCAAAGCCAGCAACCCCTTCAACCCCTCAGCCGAGGATGCGAGGTTCAAATACCATCTCTCAGCGAACGGGAGGGTTCTCCTCTCACCGTAGATTTGATCGTAGAGCTTGAGAGCCTGCGGGGGGAGCCTCCCACGCTTTCCCTGCTTGAGAGCGTAGATTGTTTTCAAGCTTACATCCTTAACCAGCCCAGCCCCGTTGGTTGCGAAAGGCTCCACAGCGTAAACCCCTTGATCCAGCTTAAACCTTGCGAACAAGTCGTTGAAGTTTGGAATGCTCACGCCTGCGTGAATAGTGTAGGCTGATATGCTGTGGCCGCTCAGGTTCTTTACCGGCTTAAACCCGTAGCTCCTTATAGTGTCCTCGACAACCCTCCCGATCTCGGAAGCCTTAACCCCGGGCTTGAAAACCTCGACAACTCTTTCAAGAGCTCTCCGAGCAGCCTCAACCAGCCCCTCCATAGCCGGGTTGAAGCAGACTGTTGTAGCGGTGTCGGCTATGTAGCCGTCCACGTGAACCCCTATGTCTATTTTAACCACGGAGTTGTCGGGGATTACGGAGGGGTCGTTTGGGACAGGGGTGTAGTGTGCTGCGACCTCGTTGACGCCTATGTTGATCGGGAATGCGGGGGAACCCCCCAGTTCCCTTATCATCCTCTCCAAGTGCTCCGCAACATCCGTGAACCTGGCCCCAGGCTTCACAACCCTGTGAGCCTCCTCCCTAACCCTCTTCGCTATCTCGCCAGCCTTCAAAAGCTTCGCAAGCTCGTCATCCGAAACCATTGGGCTCAAACCCTTTCTAGACATAAAGCTTTTTCCAAGTATTAAACAATATAGATTAATGGTGGGTTGAATGGGTATTGTAAAGTATCTTGGACACAGCTTCTTCGAAATAGTGTTAACCGGGCTGGACGATGCTGTTAAGACCGTGCTGATCGACCCCTGGATTGAAAACCCGTTGAGCCCTGTAAAACCATCCGAGTACTCGGAGAGAAGGATAGACTACATCATCGTGACCCATGATCACGGGGACCACCTGGGCAATGCTATAGAGGTAGCGGGGCACACGGGGGCTCCGATAGTGGGTGTTTACGAGATAGCTCTTTACGCTCAGGAGCAAGGTGTTAAAGCAATCGGCGGTAATATTGGAGGGGCCCTCGCAATCCCGGATGTTGAGATAGTGTTGACGCCCGCGCTCCACAGTAGCAACCGGGGGGTTCCAGTCGGGGTTGTCGTCAAGGGCAGGGACCTAACCATCTACCACGCAGGCGACACAGGGCTGTTCAGCGAGATGGAGCTCATAGGGGAGCTTTACAGCCCTGACATAGCCCTGCTCCCGATAGGCGGACACTTCACAATGGGGGTGCGGGAGGCTGTTAAAGCAGTGGAGTTGTTGAAGCCTAAGTACGCTATACCAATGCACTACAACACGTTCCCGCTGATAAAAGCAGACCCCCAGGTTTTCAAGCAGCTTGTCGAGTCTAAAACCAGCACTAAAGTAGTAGTGTTGAAGCCGGGGGAGGTTTTCGCATACCCTTAGCGAGCACGGCTTGTTGAAAGAGTTAATAGGTTTTTAAGCAATAATCTTAAACAACAGCCCCGCTCCCACCTTTAAGAGCCCGTGGAAGCCGAGCCGTACGGCCTCGATGACCACGGGTGTTAGGGGTGGGGGACATGTTCCTGTTTAAATAAAACCTGGTTGCTAATACTTGTTTATAAGGTGTCGCGCGTGAACGTGGATGAGAGGTTAAGGCTTGCTACAAGGAATACTTCCGAAGTAGTAACAGTGGAGGAGTTGAGAAAGGTTTTCGAGGAGAAGGAGAAGCCGAAAGGCTACCTCGGGTTCGAGCCAAGCGGCCTCGTCCATGTTGGATGGCTTGTCTGGATGTTCAAGGTGAGAGACCTCGTTGAAGCCGGGGTCGACTTCTACCTGCTCGAGGCAACCTGGCACGCATACATCAACGACAAGCTCGGGGGGAACCTTGAGCTCATCAGGAAGGCTGCCAGGTACACTAGGATAGTGCTGGAGGCTATTGGCGTGCCTGAGGGAAGGGTTAAGTATGTTGACGCTGAGGACTTGGCCAGCGACAAGGACTACTGGGGCCTCCTACTCAAATCCGCTAAGCAGGTCAGCCTCGCAAGGGTTAAGAGGGCTTTAACCATCATGGGGAGGAGGGTTGATGAAGGGGAGACGGATTTCTCCAAGCTGATATACCCGTTAATGCAGGTTACAGACATCTTCTACCTCGACCTCGACATAGCCGTGGGCGGGACGGATCAGAGGAAGGCTCACATGCTTACAAGGGATATCGCGGAGAAGCTGGGGCTTAAGAAGCCTGTGGCCATACACACCCCTATAATAACCGGGCTACAGGGCCCGGGAGGGAGGATGGAGAGCGGGCTTGAGGCTGACGAGCTCGCTGCTGAGGCGAAGATGAGTAAGAGCAAGCCGGAGACAGCTATCTTCGTCCACGAGGATGCTGAGGCTGTTGAAGCCAAGATCATGAAGGCTTACTGTCCTCCAAGGATCACGGAGCTCAACCCTGTGTTGGAGATTAACAAGTACCTGCTGTTCCAGCAGCCGGGCTTCACCCTCGTTATTGAGAGGCCGGAGAAGTACGGGGGAACCATCACTGTTGAAGACTACTCGGTACTGGAGAAGCTTTACGCTGAAGGAAAGATACACCCGCTGGACTTGAAGAAGGCTACAGCATCAGCCTTGAACAAGCTTCTCGACAATGTTAGGAGGAGGATAAGCAGCGACCCGGGCGCTAGGAGCCTCCTGGAGGAGTTGAAGACTGCTAAGGTAACCAGGTAGCCCTGCCTACCCACATTTAAAACCCCTGTTAAATTATATTTCAGTTTTAGAGGGCCGGTAGCTCAGCCTGGAAGAGCGCCGCCCTTGCATGGCCTAAGGGGGCGCTACCGAGGTCGAGGAGAGGCGGAGGACCCGGGTTCAAATCCCGGCCGGTCCACTAACCACTTCTAACCATCCTGCCAGGGTTTCGGAGAAGTGGGATTTAAAAAAAACTTGTGATTAACTAGTGGCTGGGGGAGGATTTAATCCTCTCCTCTACAACGATCATTGTAACCGTTGTCCTTATGTCCGGGAGCCTCCTAACATGGTTTGTAACGATCTCCCTTATCTTCTCCAACGCCTCAGCCTCTATCTTAACCACGACATCGTATGTGCCGTAGACGACGTATGCTTCCTTAACCTCGGGCATCTTGTAGAGCTCGTCTAAAACCTTGGACTCAGCGCCAATCTCTGTCTGTATCAGTACTATTGCCGCTGACTTCGCCATTCTCCCACCATGTTAATACTAGTCAACCCTGTATAATAAATATTTCTATTAAGATTTAAACCATTAATTTGGGATTAACCATAGTGATGAACGGTGGTGCAGGATCAGGATTTACGCTATAATATATTATGAGGATGACCCAGTTAAAAACACAGCGCTGAAAATGGTTAAAGCAGGGCTGGCAAGGCTTGTTGACCACGGTTTCGCAAGGCGGGGGCTAGTCGTGCTGGATCCTTTCAGCCCTGAATACCTAGGGCCCTGGGACAGGGGGCTGGTCGAGGAGAAGGGCGTCCTTGTCTTGGACGCTAGCTGGAGGCTTCTAACCCCTGATAAGTTTAAAAAACTCCCCGGAGCCCACGTCAAGCTCCCGCCCCTCCTCCCCGGCAACCCTGTAAACTATGGGAAGCCCTGCATGCTGTCAAGCATTGAAGCCGTCGCAGCCGCAGCATACATAACAGGCTTCACGGAAACCTATGAGAAGCTCCTCGGCCTCTACAAGTGGATGAGCACCTTCCACAGCCTCAACACCGAGCTGCTGGAGTCGTGCTCGAAAGCAGGGAGCAGGGAGGAGCTGGTCAGGGTAATCCGGGAGTACTGGGGGGATAGCCCGCCATGCTAGGAGGGGCCGGGCCGTAACCCGCGTTCTGTTAAGCCCGTATTCGTCTAAGCGGCCTACACCGGTCGCGTGGCCCTCACACCGGGATCAGGCCTTGCACCGTGCGGGGCGGCCGTTTCAACGCGTCCGCAACCGTCCTCAACGGTTTAAAACCCCCGTCACCAGGGGCCCGTCCGCATCATCGCCACCCAGCTGCGGCCGTACCGTTTCTGTGCCGTTGCCACGGGGACTACCCGTGCCCCTTACGGGGCCGCACTGCCACGGGGTGCGCGGAGTTTCCTCACCTCCAAACGGAGGCGTCAACGGGCCGCCCAGCCCCCTGATTACATTTTTGATAAACCTCCCTATAATCTTCAACCTCTATGAAACCGGGGGGTTCACCGGGAACCCTTCGACTGGACCGCCTGGGACCTTCGCCTTATCCAATGCTGGAAACTCCCCGGTTTTACGGGAAAGCTTCAAATGGAGAAACTGGAAACAACTGGTCAACCCCACACCCCTATGTTTCAAATGCATATTTTGAAATTTAGAAACATTTTTTCCAACTGAAATAAGAAAATATTTGTATAATGATTATATTATTTTTGTCTAATAATTCTATTTTACTTTAACTGATTCTTCATGATTTATTTCTTAATTGTAGAGTAGAAGTTGAGGGGTGGGTGAGTAATAGTTGAGGTAGCATAGGAAAACTCCCCAGTTCTACCCTTCGGTTTCAACTGAATCGCCTCCACCCTGTGCCGGCGAGGGCAATATTTAATAGTAAATCCATATGTCTATTGTTAATGGTGGGGATTGTGGAAGAGGCTAGGTTGGTGAACATTGGTGCTAAGCCGGTTGAGGATTACGTGTTTGAAACCATCCTAATGTTCCAGGAAGGTAGCAGCACTGTTGTGTTGAAGGGTAGCGGTGGCTTCGTAAGCAAGGCTGTCGACGTCTACAACGCCCTTGTCTCAAGGCTTGGGGATAGTGTTGAGCTGGTTAAGGTTGATATTGGGAGTGACAGGTTTAAGGGGAGGTTTAAGTCATTCATAGCTATTACTGTTAGGAAAAAGTACTGAGGGTTTTAACAGGCATCAAGCTCCTCGTGCTGAGAGACTGCATTAAATCAATTATCACTTCGGCAGCGCTTAAGCGGCCCGTGGAAATCTCATCTATCAGCTCCTCCATCCTCCTGGTAAGCTCGACGGAAGTCAGGTCCGGGTAGGCTGTTGAAACATAGTTGTAAACCATTATCCCCGTCTTAGTCGGTATCAGCTTAAGCTTCTTCCTCGACTTGACAATGTAGCCGTGCTTCTCAATGCTGGATATTATCTTGGAGTAGGTGCTCGGCCTGCCAATACCTGTCTTCTTCATCAAGGCTACAAGGTCTCCCTCACTGTAGAGGAATGTTCTGCTGGAGATCGACGTTTTAACCTGCTTCACCAGGACCTCGGCTTCCCGAACGTTCTCGAGTCCGCCGTGGGTTTTAACGCCTGCGACAAGGTTGAACCCATCCTCAACTATCCTGGTGTAAACCTCCATGGCTCCCAGCGCAGTATTGTTAACCCAGAGGGTGAACCTGGATTTAACCGCTTTGAAAGGCTTCATCTGGCTTGCCACGAATCTTTTGAAAATCATGTCGTAGAGGCTGTAGTGGAGGCCTGTTAAGGGAATCGTTAACGGTATCAACCCTTCCGTGAAAGCCTTCATCAAGTCATCGGTATCGTAAGGGTAGACAGGCCTTATTGCTTCATGAGCCCCGGGCTCCCCCCAGTGGCTCGGCCTGTGAAGGCTTTTCAAATTCTTCGCGGCAAGGTATTTCGAAGCTATTGAAACCCCTGTCGCGCTCACGTACTTGCTGTCTGTTCTATGATACGTTATCAAGCCTGCCTCGAACAATTCCTGAGCAATCTTCATTGCAAGGCTGACCGGGATCCCTCTCCTGGCAGCGTCAACCAGGAATTCATCGGTCGTGTAGGGGGGTTTCGGAGAAACCTCGACAACCTCCTCGCCCTCTTTCCGCAGCAGTATTTTCCCAGCTTTCCCAACCTCTTCGGCCAGGCTTGAATCCTTGTCAACGCAGACCGAGTACTTGGTGTTCAAGGGCTCGCCTAGTTCGAGCTCAATCTTCCTGCACTTCCCCTCAACATACTCCCTGTATCTCTGGATAATCATTCCCAGCACAGGGGTTTGAACCCTGCCCGCCCCCAGGTATTTCTTCCCAAACCTTGACCACAGGTCCTGGCTGAGGCTGAACCCTACCAGCCTGTCAAGGCTCCTCCTGTAGATCTCAGCGAGAACCCTGTTCCTGTCTACACCTCTCTTCCTCTCAAGGGATTTGAGAAACTCCTGCAGGGTTATCTCGTGGAGCTCAATCCTCCACACGTTGCTGTTAACGGGGAGTACTGAGAGGTAGACATCGTAGGCTATTTTCTCCCCTTCGACATCAGGGTCTGTTGCAATCAACACCTCGTCAACCTCGCCCGCGAGCTTTCTCAACGCGTTTACAACGTTCTTCTGGTCCGAGAAAACCCCGCTGCCGCACCTGGGGCATGAAGCCTCATGGGTGAACTGTGTCCCGCACACCCTGCACCTCTTAATGGTTTCGTAAACCGGTGCTACCAGCCCGTTTTCAACAACGATCCCGTAGTTGTCGATGGAGGGATCGGTGGTTAAATCGTAAAGGTGGCCCCGGGTAGCCGTTATGTTCAAGTCGATTATTTCCCCGCCAATCTTCACGGGGATTTCGTAAGCGTTAACATCCCCTATCCTCCTCGACACGGGCTTCCCGAAGAATCTCGCTATCGTCTTAGCCTTCGTCGGGGATTCTACAACGATTAGCACGCTCCTGTACTTTAAAGCCCACTCCCCGCTCCTTGTTCTCGTCGACTCAGCTGCTTTTTTCTCAGCGGAGAGGTCGAGCTCCCCGAGCTGTTTAAACCCGAGGTCCTTGTTGATCATTCTGAGCTTCAGCTCCAGGCCTTTCACAAGGTTTGATAGGAGGGGTGCTTCAACGATGAGGGATAGGCCGTGGGTCATCCTGCCGCCGTAGAGCCTGCTCACCCTTCCACTGGCCTGGATATAGGTCATAGCGTCCGGGATCACTGCAAGGTAGGCGTCCCCGTTTTTCAAGAGGGTTATGGATCCTGCTTCCAGGACCGTGTTAGCGTCCAGGTATTCCTCCACCTCCTTAACTGTCTCGATGTAGAGGGTTTTCAACTCAACATACTTGCTGTAGAGCTTCTCATGGGGTTTAACAGCCTCCTCAGGGATCTTACCGGTTAGCACGTTACGTAGCAGCCTTGTCTCGCCCGGCGATAAGTAGTATACTAGTCTTCTAACAGTGTAAGCCCTCTCCCTTAGTGATTTAACACTGGTTTTCTCAGCAAGCTCTATCAGGATTCTCGCAAGCATGTTCGGGTTTGAGAGAAAAGACTCCAGGCTCACCGTGAAGACAGGTGTTCCAAGGAAGACAACATACTTTATGCTCTGGGGAGCGTCTATTCCTCTGACGCTGGACCCGTAGTAGCTCGCGCTCCCTATTAAAACATCAACCTGCCCGCCCACCATCTTCAAAATATTGGCAGGGGTTGCATCAGCTGTTTTGAAACCCTCCTTCTCGAGAATTTCTCGGAGATCCTCGGAGAGCTTAACCAGTTGCTGCTTGAACGGGTGCCTGGGGGATATGTAGATCACGCACCCGGGGCCCAGGGCTTTAACCAGCGTGGCAAGCTCCCCCGCGGCCTCGCCCGGGCTCCTTAGCAGGTAGGAGTCCGTTACATCCCTCCCGTAAATGGTTATCCCTGAAACATCCACCTGCAACAGGTCCTTGAGGATCCTTCCCATCACCCCTTTAATCCTCCCGGTGGCCGAGGCAACGATGAGCTGCCTCCTCTTCAACGTTCTCAGGGATGACTCAATCCTGGCGTCGAGCTCCAGGTACTCCTTGACAATGCTGGAGTAGGATTCCTCATTGTTCAAGCTCTTGTTAACCATGAGCTTCCACAGGAGCTGCAGCCTCTTCTTCGCCAGCTGGACAACCTCCTCGCTGAAGCCTAGGAGGTAGAGTAGTCTCAGAATATTCTTCTCACTCCTCAGCAAGCTATCCACGTCGTCAACGATGACGATGTCGAACTCGTGCCTGCTGAGAAGGTCGAAGTTTCTTCCAAGGAAGCTGTTGGTTATCACGAGTATTTTAAAATCTCCTTTAACAATCCTCTCCAGGACTGCCTGCTTCTTCTTCCTCGACAGGCCTGAGTCGTAGAAAACGGCTTCCCCGCCGCCGTCCCCGGTTATCCTAGCATGTATTTGCTTGCCCAGGGCTCTTGTCGGGGTTATGTACAGGATTCTCTTACCCCTGCTGCTGGCGAACACGGCGTAAGCAATGAGGAGCGTGGTCTTCCCCATGCCGGTGGGGGCTATTAACACAGTGTTCTCGCCTGACAGTATCCTCTTAACCCATGTCTTCTGAGCCCCCCAGGGTGTAAGCCCCCTGGTTACTGTTTTGAAAAACTCTTCGAAATCCCCTACCTCATCCTCGATAATCCTGCTCAGGGTGAAAACGTTGAGGGATGAGTCTAGGCTGCTCCTGCACCTCGGGCACTTCCCATGCTCTTCAACATCTCTCGAAGTTAAGTCTCCACCGCAGACAGGGCAGGAGTTCCTGTACAACGGGTTTAAAGCAATCGTCAACATTCATCCTCGGTATTCAAATCCGTTGCGCGGGATTGTTTTAAAAGAAGGGGTGGTGTATTACCCTGCGGGGAAAAGGTTTTTATAGTAGCAGATTAATCATATTTCTAACCAGTAAAACAAAATCCATAGGGTGTGAAATATGGCGCAACCCCAGAGTGCAAACACAGTCTTAGTTGGGAAGAAACCCGTAATGAACTACGTGATAGCCGTACTAACCCTGGTACACCAGGGTGTTAGAGAGGTATACATCAAGGCCCGCGGAAGAGCCATCAGCAAGGCTGTCGACACGGTCGAAATCATCAGGAACAGGTTCCTGCCTGGTAAAGTAGACGTTGAGGACATCAAGATCGGCAGTCAAACAGTGACCAACCCGCAGGGCAAGGAGACCAGGGTCAGCATCATCGAGGTTAAGCTGAGGATTAAGGAGTAAACGGGTTTGAAACAGCAAGCAGGGTTTTTCTAGAATATTTCCATCAATCACAACCCTTCTACCGGTTGCCCGAGATGCCAAGGGTTCCAAGGAGCTCGCTCCTGGTGGAAGCTTTCAGCCTTGAAACACAGGTTTTCACAAGCTTCCTCGAACAGCTTTCCGGAAGCGGGTTCGAGGAGTTATACGTTACGCGTAGGCCAGGCTACACTTACGTTGTTGTTAACGGGGAGGTTGTTCAAGTAGCAGTAGCCCCGTTCACCCTCGTGTTCCCTCCAGACCGCTCCGAACAGGCCGGGGCGGTGGCGGGGAGGTATGGGCTACCACGCTACGTCACCCACAAGGATACCTGGCTGGAGTACAGCCTCGTCAACGCTTCAAGCCTTGCGAGCACCCTCCGAGGCCTCCTATCCATCAGGGAGCAAGGGGTTTTGAAGGTTTCAGACTGGCTTGTAACTGTTTCCAGCCCCGGGCCGGCCTGCGGGGAGCTGGTGGCCGTGGGCCAGGTTTACACCAGCCTGGGCGGCCTTGTAGGGCATCACGACCTCTTCGACCCGGCTGTGAGGGAGGCTTCGAGCGAGGGTAGGGAGGGGTGTTTCACACCGGTTATTGTTGCCGTCGGCCCCGGCGGGGCTGAGCCTGTTGTCCAGGCATGTTTCGAGGAGAGGAAGATGGTTGTGAAACCCCCTGGAACCGGGGAGTGCCCAGGGTTCTGGAGGATTATTCACTGGCTCCTCATTGATGTTTCAGCAGGCTCAGCCGATTAAAAAAGTGTCCTCGCCTGAGCTCACTCCTGGTTGAAAGCCTCGTCGAAGTCTAGGGTGGAGGTCTTCCTCCTCCTGGACTGGTATTCCTCAGGGGTTTTTTCCAACACTATCTCGTAGAGCCGGGCCTCCTCACCCCCTGGTTTCGGCCTCAGGAGTCTTCCAAGCCTCTGGATGAACTGCCTCCTTGAACCTGTGCCCGACACCATTACCCCTACGTTAGCGTCAGGTATGTCGAGGCCTTCATCCCCGACCGTGGTGACCACGAGTATTCCCTTGGAGGCTGTTTTGAACTCTTCAAGTATTCTCTTACGCTCGAGCGGGGGGACTTCGCCTGTTAACAAGTATGCTCCAAGCCTTTTACTCAGCTCCTCCGCCTGCTCCACGTACTGGGTGAACACGATTATCTTACCGCCCTTCTCCAGCTCGCTCCGGGCTATTTCAACAGCCTTCTCCAGCTTGCTCTCCGACTTGGCTAGGAGCATTTTCATCTGGCTGTGTATTCTCAAAGCCTCCCTAGCCCTTTGATCACCTCTTAGCGCGTCCTCCAGCACCTTCTTGAAATCCCTCCCGTTAGCCAGCTTGAAGTAGAGCTTCCTGAGAGAGTTGTACTGCTCGAGCTCATCCTTCTTCAACCCTACTTTAACGGTTACGACGCGGTAGCGTGCCAGGAACCCTGTTGCAGCCAGCTCCGCGGGTGTTTTATGGTACACTATCCCTCCCAGCAGGGGGAACAGCTCCTCGTGCTTCCCATCCTCCCTGTAAGGGGTTGCGGATAAGCCTAGCCTGTACTTGGCTATGCTGTGAACCGCGATGTGCTTGAACTTCTCCGCCGGGAGGTGGTGGACCTCGTCAACTATTAGGAGGTCGAACAAGGGGGAGATCTCGCTTATCACTCTGAAACCGCTCTGATAGGTTATAATGGTTATAGGGGCAAGCCTCTTCTCATCACTGTACATGAGGCCGATCATTGACTGCGGGATGTTCGTCGATTTAACTATTACATCCCTCCACTGGAACATCTGCTCCCTGGTGTAGGTTATTATCAGGCTCCTCCTCCCGGTTAAAACAACCGCTGAAACCCCGATCAAAGTCTTCCCGGAGCCTGTTGGGAGGGCTACAATCCCCTGGTAGTTGTTGCTCCTCCACTTTTCCAGCGCCTCCTGCTGGTAGCTCCTGAGCGAGACGTTGACCAGCTCCGGCTTCAACGGGAGGAGCTTATCCTCGAGAAGCCTCCCAGGATCCCTAACCTCCAAGCCCAGCTCCGACAGCTTGGAGTAGGCGGTGTGCAGCTTGTAGGGCGGGATCCTGTAGACTATTCCAGTATCGCTGGACGCAGCCCTCCTAGCGCCCAGCTCGGAGAGGAATGCTCTTGCCTTGTTGAAAACAGGCCATGGAATGTACAGCTTAACATAGCCTGTGAGGCTGTCCCACTCCAGCACGGGGGTGTAGGGCTGGAAGGCAGCCTCCAGCTCGTCCAGGCTTCCCTCAAGCTCCAGCTGGTACTCTTTGATCAGCTCCACAACATCCCTGTACGAGTACCCGTTGCGGACGGCTTTCTCAGGGTTGAGGATGAACCTTCTCTCACCTCCACCGCCGCCCTGGTACTCGGCAATCCTCAGTATTTCCCTGAAGGCTTCATCACTAATCCATTTACGAGTCTTCAAAACTATCATGCCCCATCCTCCTCGAACAGCATCGCCTCCTCGGGCTCCGGGAGCTCCACGAAAGTGTTCGCAAGCCCCGTGTCCCTGCAGGCGAGCCCGTAGACACTGGGCCAGCTGCTCCTGCCGATGTAGAGTTCAACGCTTCCTCCAAAGCTCCGTATGGTCTCCGTGTATTTTAAAAACCAGGTTGTCTTCTCGTCGAGCGGTGTTTCAGGCGGGAGCTTTACCAGGAGACCCTCGGGCTCAACCATGTATGAATCGTTCACCAGGACCAGCCTCAGCAGGATGCACAGGCTTATGCCGCTGCACTCCCCGCAGGCCTTTGCGTAGGTTCTCCCGAGGGCTAGGGCTTGCGACGCAGCCTCCTCCAGCAGGCCCCGGGGGATCCCGAGCCTCAGCAGCTTCTCGTTGAAGACGAACTCTATGATTGTTCACCGCTCCATGTTTTCAAGACACTAGTACAGTATTAAAGCTGTTTATCCTTAAAGACCGTGGAGTGTTCAGAAGGAAGGTCGGCGCGTGGGTTTCTCCTCACCTATCAGTACTTAAAACCCCTCTCATCCCTGTGTATTTAAATTTTTATTTAAGTATTTTAAAAATACCTGATTAACCGTGGTGGTGTCATGTTTAGGGTTAAGACTGGAAGAGTGCTTATCGCGAGGAAGCCGAGCGAGAAAGAGGTAGCGGATATTGCTGCAAAGCTTATGAAAACCTACTCTCAGAGCAAGGCTGACAAGATGAAGATGAGGCTGATGGCTAACGAGTTGCTGAGGCTTTTAAAGCCGAACCTTTCCTACAAGGATCTCTACGAGCTAACAGGGATCCCGGAATCAGTTCTCTGCAGGTATGCGAGAGGCTCGATAATACCCAGCTTCGAACAGGCTGCCAGCATCCTTGCGAAGATAGCGTTGTCTATAGACATAGGGTTCTTCGTGAAGGAGCTTGTCGAGAGGGAGAAGAGCCCTGTGATAGACCTGCTCAGGGTTTTGAAAGACCCGTACATCAGCCGCCTGCTCTCAGTAATGCTCCTCCTGGAGCTAACCGGGAAGGAGGTGACGAAGATCGTGGTGACAGCTGAGGCTGTGCTACCGGTTGCATCATTCCTTTCAACAGAGTTTAACGCTCCAATAGTTCTCGTGAAGCGTAAGAGCTACCCTGGAATACAGTACTACAGCACGATGGTTATGAGGAGCCCTAAGGAGATTGAAAACCTATACCTGGACAGGGACCTCCTGGGCAGGAAGGACAAGGTGCTGGTGCTCGCCGACGTCGTGTACTCGGGGAGGACGCTGAGCAGCGTGCTCGACATGATAGCTAAGTCTAGGGCTGAGATAGTCGATGTCATAGCTATACTAGGGCTTGGCGAGGCGTGGAGGATGCGGCTCGAGGATCAGGGCGTTAAAGTGTTAACAACCATCCCATTCGCGATATGATTGGGAATAATGTGGGATTAGAGATATTGTTATAAGCTTGTTAAAACAAAATAACATTGAATGGGATAAGCAATGAAGATCGAAGAGCTTGTGAAGGTTGACTCCAAGGGAAGGGTTACAATCCCAATGGCTGTTAGGGAAGTCCTGGACATCAGGGAGGGCATGTACCTCCTAGTGGTGGCTGATAAGGAGAAGAAGGAGCTGAGGCTACTTCCCATCCCGGTCGCGGCTAAGCTTATAAAGATCAGGCTGGTTGTTGAGGACCGCCCCGGCGTCCTAGCCGAGCTGACAAGGTTTCTCGCCCAGCATAACATAGACATTGTCTCAACAAGGTGCACGGTGTTGAAGAGGGAGGAGCTTGGCGAGTGCGAGATGATCGTAGACCTGGCTAAGTCGGAGTGGACTGAGCCAGGCATGGTTGCCGACGAGATGAGGAAGCTGGAGCCGGTCAAGAACGTTGAAGCAAGCTACATGTCGGTTGAGTAAGGGATCAGCAGGGTATGAAAACCGTTATCACAGGGTGCTGCGGGTTTCCAACAGCCCGCGGCAAATACTACAGTGTTTTTAAAACCGTGGAGCTTCAAAACACCTTCTACGATCTGCCAAGCGTTGAATGGGCTTCAAGCATTAGAAAGGAGGCTCCGCAGGGCTTCTCGTTCGCGGTTAAGGCGTGGCAGGTGTTAACCCATCCTTCAACATCCCCCACCTGGAGGAGGATGAGGAGGAAGCCCGGGGGCAACCCGGAGGGCTACGGCTTCCTGAAGCCTAGCAGGGAGAATATTCAAGCGCTTGAGAAAACACTGGAGGTTGCCAGAGCCCTCGACGCCTTTATAGTGGTGTTTCAGACACCGGCCAGCATGCCTTTCAACCAGGATGTTGTTAAATGGGTTGACGAGTTCTTCGAGCAAGCAGTCTCAATGTCCGGCAGCGTCAAGTACGGCTGGGAGCCCAGGGGTGAGTGGGCTCGCGCACCAGTCCTTAAGGAGTTGCTGAGCAAGCACGGCGTGATACATGTGACAGACTTGTTGAAAGCCCGGCCAGTATTCCACGGCGGCGTAGTCTACACCAGGCTCCACGGGCTTGGAGAGGGAGAGGTCAACTACTCGTACAAGTATACTGATAAAGACCTGGAGGAGCTGGCGCTCATTCTCAAGGAAATGAATTTCAACACCGCGTACGTAATGTTCAACAATGTCTCAATGCTCAGCGATGCTTCAAGGTTTAAACAGGTTTGCGGGAAAGTGCTTGGGGAGGATGCAAGGGTCGAGTAAGCTCGCAGGCTGCTGACCCCTGGTTCCCGGGCTGTAACTGCTTAATTAAAAGACTGGTCAGCCTGGGTTCGACATTCTTCATCACGATTGTTCGAAATGGATAGGGCGTTCATCACTCTATGCTTGTTAATGTTTTCAGAATATTTAATAGTTTCACGGTTAAATCCTGCAAGCCCGCGGGCTCACCACAGATCTTGAACATGCTTCTCGGAGTGTTTAAAGGGTTTGAAGGAGGAGGGGTTTTAGCGTTCAACACCCGGTAGCTCACGCCCCCATCCTCCCTGCAGTAAGCGTGGAGTAGCTGACCGCTCCTTGGCTCGACACACGCCCTCCCTCCCGGACAGGGGCATTGCTTCTTAACAAGTAGCCAATGCTCTATGCAGAGCGCTCTCCACGAGGTGGTTGAGAGGAGCTCCTCCAGCTCCCTTACTACTTCGCCAGGGTTTCCAGCGCCGTAGGCTTTCAACCCGCTTATCGTTGAGGGAGGGGTTAGGCGTGTTTTAAACCCTTTCCCCTTCAACGCTTTATCGGTTCTCGAAACCCAGCCTGGCTGCACATCGATGATTATGTTGATGAATAATCTCGGGCTGCTCAACCAGCCCACCCTGTTTAAACTAGAGTACTGGCCCTGCTTTTATCCTGGATCACTGTGATCGTGGGTGAGAGCTCAGGCGGGGATAACTTCTTCACCTTTCCGCACTAAGCTCCTCCTCATCGCTTCCCGAGCAGTGTGAGTGGTTGTTCAGAAACACGGACCGTCTTCACTCATCCGTCAAGTGGCGACTCATCATCCGGGATCATTATTTATTAAGCTGGTTAATATAATTCTTAAAGAGCCAGCTTCGACCACAATCTACCGGTGTTTGAGATGATGAGTCAGCCGCCTAGGAAAATCATGTGGGTTATTCAAGCATTATCCATGATCCTCTTCGCACTTGTTTCAGCAGTGGTTCCTCAATGGGCTTTCGCCTTCTTCCTGCTATACTTCATAGTGTTCATGGCCGTGATGTTTAAGCTGACGAGCAAGGGTATGAAGCCCCCGCCGAAGAGCGAGCTGGGCTCCCCTGTTTTCAAGGAGTCGAACCCTGTTAACGCCATGATGTACGACAAGTATTTGAACGCTGAGCTGAAGAAGCAGATGACCATGATGATGCTGAACTTCATGCTACTGTTCTTCGTCTTCATACTTTGGAGCATCTACCAGGCTTACATAGGCCCCTTAATAGTCAGCATCATAGGCGAGTACACGGGGAATGAGGTGGTGCTGAGGTTCATATACTTCCTCGGCATGTACGCCTTCTTCTTTGGCGTCATGCAGGGGCTCAGGTTCCTGTTGTTCAGGGGGAGTGACATGCAGACCTTCCTCTTCGCCAGGATCGGCTTCGAGGTTTACAGGAGAGGAGTGATGATCGATAACAGGCAGTTCATCACCTTCAACGAGGACGTTTGCTTCGAGCCCAACCCTGACAGGAAGTTCGTGGAGCTGAGGAGCCGGAGCAATAAGAACATGAAGATCAGGCTGTACACTCTTGAAACAGGAAAGCTTGCCGACAAGCTGGGAGAGGCTGGTGTTAGTGAGTGCCAGGTATAGGTGCGTGGTCTGCGGAAGGGTTTTCCCGAAGGGCCAGGGGATTGTTTTAAGCTACGGGGATTTAACGCTGAGCTTCCACAGCTCCCGGTGTGCTTCACGCTTCTTTAAAAGCCTGGTTGAAAGAGTGCCGCAGGAAGAGTTGAAGGGGTATGTTAAGAAGATAATGGAGGAGTATGAGGAAGCTCTCTCGCAGCGGGAGAGGGCTAGGGCTAAGAAAATATAGTGTGCCTGGAAGGGTTGCCCCGTGGATTTCAAAAGCTTTAAGGCTAAAGCGAAAGGGTTCCTCAGGACGAGGAAGGGTAAGATAATAGTGTCAGCACTGCTCGTGCTGCTCATCCTAGCGTTAATCCCTGTCCCCGAGGTGGGCATGCCGGTTGAGGAGATAGGCTTCGAGAACAGCAGGTTCGTGGAGATAGACGGCTTCAAAATACACTACTTGGACGAGGGGTCGGGTGACAGGGTTTTCATACTCCTCCACGGCTTCGGAGCGAGCGTTTTCTCCTGGAGATACATCATCAGCAACCTCTCATCCATGGGCAGGGTCATAGCTTTCGACAGGCCTGGCTTCGGCCTCACGGAGAGGGTTGAGCCCGGCAGGACTCCTTACAACCCTTACACTAGCGAAGGAGTTGTCGAGCTAACCTACAGGCTTCTCTCAAGGCTTAACGTTTCCAGGGCGGTTTTCATCGGCCACTCAGCCGGGGGCGGGCTGGCGCTCCTCTTCGCGCTGAAGCATCCCGAAATGGTTGAGTCGATAGTGCTGATAGCCCCGGCTTGGAAGCCCAGGGTCAGGGCGTGGTATGAGAGCATAGTTTTCTACCTCCCGTTCGCGGACAAGTACGGCCCCGTGGTTGTGAGAGGGTTTGTCGGACAGCTCGAGCAGGTTCTCTACAAGGCATGGTATAATAAGACGCTTCTAACGAGCGACGTGGTGGAGGGTTACAAGCATCCTTTGAAAGCAAGGAACTGGGATAAGGGGCTTTACTGGGTTTTAAAGCACAGCGACTTCCCCGATATCACTGGGGACCTCCCCAGGCTTGGCAAGAAGGTGTTGATAGTGCACGGTGACAAGGATGAGATAGTCCCCTTGGAGTCGAGCATTGAGCTGTCAGCCCTCCTCAACTCCACGCTGATAGTTATGGAGAATGTTGGGCACCTCCCCCATGAGGAATCCCCTGCAAGGTTCCTGGAGGCTGTCCAGCCGTTCATCTCGCACGGGTAGCGGGCTGTTAGGCGTCCTAACGCCAGGTATAATAGGGTAGTGGGTTATCACTGATCTACCAGGAGTAATTAGGTGGCCCTAACAATGTCCAGCGACTCCTTAACTCTCGACGCTGTGGAGGAGGGAAGGGTTGTCAAGGTCCTGGGCTACGAGGGGAGGGGTGGGTGGGTTTACAGAATGTATCAGATGGGGCTGGTCCCAGGCTCCATAATCGAGGTCCTCGTCAACAACTGGAGGGGCCCGGTGATCGTGAGGGTTATGGGTGTTGAAGTAGCTGTTGGAAGAGGCTTAGCGAGGAGGATAAGGGTTCAAGTAGTGGGGGAGGGTGCTGGGTGGAGGTAAGGGTTGCTCTTCTCGGACAGCCAAACGTTGGCAAGTCATCACTCTTCAAGGCTCTCACCGGCGGGGATGTTAGGATTGCTAACTGGCCTGGTACAACTGTTGAGAGGGCTGAGGGCGTTGTCGAGTACAAGGGGAGGAGGATCCGGCTTATAGACCTGCCCGGGATATACGGGTTCTCGGCGACAACGCTCGAGGAGAAGCTGTCCAGGGAGTATATTCTCAGCGGTGACCCCCACGCGGTGGTGGTGCTGGTTGACGCAACCCTCCCCGAGAGAACCCTCTACCTTGCGGTAGAAGCCCTGGAGCTCACGGGCAACGTTATAGTGGCCTTCACGAAAACAGACCTCGCCCACTCATACGGTATACACATAAACTACGATCTAATACAGAGCAGGCTGAAAGCCCCCGTGGTTGCAACATCAATAATTGATGATAGAGGGTTTAAAGCCCTCTTAGACAGGGTTCTCGAAACGGCTTCGAAACCCCCGGGTAAGCCGCTGCTCATCCTGGACTACGGCGAGCTCGAGCCCTTCGTTGACTCGGTTCAGAGGATAATACTCGAGCACAGGGTGCTCACCAACTACCCGTCGAGGTGGCTCGCGGTCAAGCTCCTGGAGGGGGATGTTGATCTCGAGGAGAAACTGCTGAGGAAGGCTGGAGAGGAGGTTTTAAACAAGGTTAGAGCTGTCAGGAGCGAGGCACAGCGGATTGTGGGCAGGGATTTAGCAGCCTTCACCGCCTCCAAGCGCTTCCAGTTCATCCTGGAAGTGCTGGGCGCCGGTATTGTTAAGAAAAGGGTTGCAGGGGCAGGGTTCAAGTACAGGTTCTTCTACAACCCTGTGCTCGGCCCTTTGGCAAGCATTCTCATCATAACCCTGATGTTCCTTGCAGTGTTCACGATTAACACGGGCTTCCCGCTCACCACCCTGCTCAGCATTCTCGGGCAGGAGGGGTTGGCTGAGGCTGTTGAAAAACACAGTGTCTCAGGGCTGATGGAGGAGTATTTGGGGAGGGTTCAGGAATGGGTTGCGGAAGCGGTTGGAAACCCGTTCGCAGCCTCCCTGATAGCTGAGGGAGTGATCGGGGGTGTCGGGGCTGTTTTAACCTTCATCCCATTGATACTTGTAGTCAGCTTGATCCTTGCCGCGCTCGAGGACAGCGGCGTGTTGCCTAGGATGGCTATTGGCGCGCACTATTTAACCTCGAAGATCGGGTTGTCAGGGGCGTCGATATTCCCTCTAACCCTCTCGCTAGGTTGCAACGTGCCGGCAATCCTTGCCACGAGGGCTAGCATCAGCCTGAGGGAGAGGCTGAGGCTCACCGTAACACTGCCCTTCATCCCCTGCCAGGCTAGGCTGATAGTTATCCTCGCCCTCTCCACCGCCTTGTCAACGTTTTCAAGCAGCCTCCTCGTGATAGCAGGGTACTTGGCAGCATTCCTAGCGTTCATCACTGTTAACTATGCTTTATACAGGGTTCAGGACAAGCCTAGGAAGAGGAGCCCTGAGCTCCTCCTCGAGGTCCCCCCTGTGCACAAGCCTGTCCCCAGGGTTTTATGGTGGATGGTTTGGAGCGATCTGAAACACTTCCTTAAGAGGGCTGGGCTGGTAATACTGACAGCCAGTGTCGCGGTGTGGCTTCTAACCCATGTCTCCCCCTCCCTGGAGCTTACGCTAGACCCTTCGGAGAGCGTTGCAGCGGAAGCATCGAGGGTTTTAACCCCACTGCTCCAGCCCTTAGGGATCTCCGGTCCCGGTGCCTGGATGGTTTTCTTCGCACTGCTCACAGGGTTTTTCGCCAAGGAGCTGTTCATATCCTCGCTCCTGGTTGTCTCAGGGTCTTCAACGGTGAGGCAGGCTGCAGTCCTGATAGGGTTGACGGATGCCGAGCTCATCCCTCTGGCGGTTTTCACAATCCTCTACGTCCCCTGCCTAGCCACTCTCTCAGCAATATACTCTGAGACAAGGAGCGCTAGGCATGTAGCGTTGACAGTGGTTTTAATGATGGCTGTTGCCTACGCAGGGTCTGTTCTAACCAGGCTCCTGGTCACGCTCGGGTAGCCGGGTTTCACAAGCTACTTCAAGCCTAGCTCAGCCACCAGTGCCCTAGCCGTTTCCTCAACAGCCTCCCTGCTGGAGAGCCTGGGGGCCCAGCCCAGCTTCTTAATCTTCTCAATACTGAGGAGCATTAGCTTCACGTCCCCTGGCCACCCTCTCCCATCCTTAACGGTTGCGACAAACCTGTAGGAGGGTTTAACACCCATTGCTTTTGAAACAATATCAGCTATCTCGGTAACAGTCACCCAGTCCTCGTTCCCCACGTTGAAGCAGTCGTAGGTGCTCGGAGAGTTCTCCGCGGCTGTGACGGTTGCTTCAACAGCATCTCTCACGTGAAGGTAGCTCTTCCTCTGGGAGCCGTCGCCCAGTATTTCAAGCTCCCGCGAGTTCCTCGAGAGCTTCATGATAAAGTCGTATATTACCCCGTGCCTCAGCCTGGGCCCCACGATGTTAGCGTAGCGTAGTGAAACCCCCTTGAAACCGTAGAGGTGTGAATAGGATGATAACAGGGCTTCGCAACCAGCCTTGCTGGCACCGTAGACGCTTATAGGCTTAACCTCGTGCGTCTCAGGGGTTGGAAGCACGCTTGCATCCCCATACACCGTGCTGGAGCTTGCGAAAACGAACAGCTTGACGCTCCCCTTCCTCCTGCAGGCTTCGAGCAGGTTGAAGGTGGCGAGCAGGTTCTCGTTAAAGTGCACAATGGGCTCGGTAACGCTCAGCCTTACCTCAGGGTTTGCCGCTAGGTGGAAAACCGTGTCAACATCTTCAACAGCTTTCAAAGCCGTCTCAGGGTTTTTCAAATCCCCTTCAACAAACTCGAAGAGCTTGCTCCCGAAGTGATGTGAGACATGCTCAAGCCTCCCGCTGCTCAAATTGTCGACAACTCTAACGTAAACCCCCTTGCTGAGCAGGTAGTCTACGAGGTGGCTCCCTATGAAGCCGGCTCCACCGGTAACCAGCACCCTGTTCATTCAAACCCCCTTACAGTACTATTTCCTGAATTATTAATTAAAGCAGTTAGCCAACTTCACCTTCCTCACCGGGTTAGCAGTGTCCGGCGCCACAAGGATCACAGGTCATTTTGAGAAAATAGTCTTCTCCAGCGAGCTCATCGTCGACCTCTTCATCGTGGAGCGGGGTGACCAGCATGATCACCGCTATGGCAGATGTCAAGGCAACCGCCATGATAACGACTGCTAACACTATAGTAGCCCAGCTCACGGCTGTACCCATCGGGAAGAAGTAAGGAGTAGAGGTGTTAAAACTTTTCAGAGGAGCCTACGGCAGGGTAACCATTTTCGGATACTCCTTACCACTAGCGGTGTGCAACTTGATCTCAACTTGCTGCCCAGAGTTAAACTGACCTTGCTGTAGAGTTATGGTTATTATGGTATTCTTACCAGCTTCCAGTGAGATAGGTAGATTTACACCGGTGTAAGGTACACCGTTCACAAATATCGTGTCTATTATTGCCGTTGATGTGCCCTTATTTTCAACTTTTAACTCAATCCTCCATCCACCTTGCACTACAGTAGCATAGGCATAGGTTATTTGAAGGTTTTCCGAACAACTATCTACGGGTATATAGACGGTCGTAGTGGTAGAGAGAGTGGTGGTCATCCATATCGTCACGGGCGTGTAGACGGTTGCCGTGTTGGTCACTGTTTCGGTTACAGTGGTCTTGGTCGCGATAGAGAACAATGATGCTGTGGCAACGCTCGCGATGACTGCGACGGCTATGATGATCAATAAATCCCTGCTCTGCATAAATCATGCACCCGAGGATTACCTAAGAAGGGAGGGATTTAAAAGGTCCACCATTCAACGGTTTTTACGGAGAGCTGGGAAGCGGAGGGAATGGCTGAGGAGCGGAATGCGCCGCCCGCTGTGAAGGCTTCGACGATAATCCTCTCCTAGGCTTGAAGCCGGACGGGAGTGTGAACACGTACACGTGGCCGCTCAGAGGCGGGAGGACGATCCAGGGATGCCGATGTCAAGGCGGCTCGCGCACACCTTGTAGACTACTATGTGACATCATCCTACTCCCAATTTACAACTCTCACATTCATAGCGTCTTGCGGGCTTCCTAGGATGTCTTCACATGTTTCGCGTCGTGTTTGTGTTTGAATGTAGTTACGTATCTGCAGAGCCGCCGCTGACACAACATCGAACGCTACTTTTGTCGTAGCGAGGACGAGTATTGCACGACTCTTAATAATTTAAACAGGTTAAACAATCGTGATCCCTAGGGCTTCAGTGCTCACTGGTGCTGGGAGTGGAGGGCAGTGTATTTTCTATCATGGGTTAAGGAGCCTGCCGCCCCGGTTTTAAGCAGGAGGGGAGGGTGGAGGATAAAGGGTGATGTATGGCTTGCGGGGGCGTGGGAGAGGAGGCTTGTCAGTTCGCTTGTGAGGAAGTATTTCAACCTGGACCCTGGCTTCGAGAATGATTTAGTGGTTTTTCACAGGGTTCCCTCGTGGAGCGGTGAGGTAGACTATGCTTTCGGATTCCACGCCCATGCTTTAAGACTGGGCGTTGCCTACTACAGCGTGAAGGAGGGCTGGAGCCTCTCTCCCACAGGGGCTTTGGCAAGCCTGCTGGAATCACAGGGGGCTCAAGCCTGCGATGTAGGGTTTGCCGGGCATTTAAAGGGGAAGCGGGTCGAGCTCCCTGAGGAGTGCGCGGCTTCTTCAAACATGGTTTTACTGAGGATGGGAGGGTATGTAGGGGTTGCTAGAAGGACTGGGGGTGGCGGGAGGTTTAAGGTGAAGGATGCGGCTCCTCGGGGCTTCAGGAAGCTTGCGCAGGGCGGGGCCGAGGATGTTGTCAGGGCTAACCAGCAGGTTTTAAGGGAGAGCGTCAGGGAAGCAAAGGGCTTTATCATGAAAGCCTACCGGAGTATTCAGGGCTCGGGAAAGGCTGCTGTCTCCTTCAGCGGAGGGGCTGATTCAACAGCAACACTATCCCTCGCGGCAGAGGCGCTGGGGCCGGGGAAGGTGGTGGCTGTTTACAGCGACACCGGCCTGGAGTTTCCCGAGAGCCTCCGCTATGCTGAGCAGGTGGCTTCAAGGCTTGGCGTGGAGCTGGTTGTGCTGGAGCCTAGTGCTAGAGTGGTTGACCTGGTGGGGGAGAAGGGGTTGATGAGCGTGGATGACAGGTGGTGTACGAGGATTTTGAAGCTTGAACCCTTGAGAAAATTCTACAGCAACAGTGGCTTGAAGCTCTACTTCGACGGGGCGAGGGATTACGAGAGCTTCGGCCGTGCTAAAACACCCCGGCTGGGATATAATCCTTTAATCCCAGGGGTTACGAGAGCCCTTCCCATTAAGAAGTGGCCGAGGCTCCTTGTCCAAGCATACCTGTACTCTGTGAAAACCCCTCTCAACCCGCTCTACGATCAAGGCTTCACAAGGATCGGGTGTGTGGCATGCCCTGCAATGCACCTTTACGAGCTCCACCTATCCTTCTCGAAACACCGTGGGATTCATGAAGAGCTTGCCAAGGCAGCTGGCGTGAGCATGGGGGATTACTTGAGAATGCGGTGGAGTACCCGGGAACCGGGTTGAAAGCAACCAGGGTAGGCATGGAGGGTGGTAGGGGATTAATGGATTCTGAAGCAGGCAGTGCTGGCAGAGGCTTTAACTGATTCGCCGGCTTGCCGATTCCCTGCTTTATGCTTCAGCGTCGCCGGCTGGGCGAATTCTGGGTGAGGGTTTTAAATAACGTTGGGGAGAGATCCCCGTGGTGAAGCCTGTATGGCGAAGAAGGGTATCGTGGGCATTGAGGCCGCGATCGTCCTCATAGCCTTCGTAATAGTCGCGGCCGCACTAGCCTTCGTAGTAATAAACATGGGAATGTACACAACCCAGAAGAGCAAAGAAGTAATGCAGCAAGGATTAAACGAGGCTACAACAGCACTCGAAGTAGACGGGTCAGTGCTAGGGTATGGCGATAACAACGGGATAACCTTCATCTACATACCCTTGAAGGTTTCACCGGGGCAGCTGGCAGTAGACTTCTCGAGCGATAAGATAGACGTAGTCATAAACCTGCCGGGGGGAGCGTTCAGCAAGATAAACCAGGATAATGACCCGGAGGCGCCAGCGAGCACGCCTGTTGACTTAACCAGTCTGCACCCCTCAGCAAACACCGCGCCGGTTGCAGAGATATACATTGTACAGGGAGATGCTGACTACGTGCTGGAGCCGGGCGAGAAGTTCATAGTGGTCATCGGACTACCTACAGGTCTAACCCAATACCAGAAGTTCACGGTCGAGATCAGGCCGCTGCAGGGAGCACCACTAATAGTTGAGAGGACGGTGCCGCCGACCCTGCCTGAGACGTCAGGGTTTGTCAACCTAGGGTAACATGGTTAACCTATGCTTTTTTATTTTAACACGAAGTATTTTCCCCCATCAACTCATATTTTTCTCCAACACTGCTGCCTGGGCTTGTTCACGGCTACCTATTTCAGCACTCATCCTCGACGTAGTCTATTATTTCATGGTATGTGTTCCTGCCGCATTTGCTGCAGTAGTGGTAGAGTTGCTTGAACTCTTTTCTAAGCGGGAAGGATACCAGGAGTTTCCAGGTCTCCCCGCACTCCCTGCACTTGAGTAGCCAGCATCCCATTTGAAGCACCGTTCAATCATTTTAAAAAGCTTGCTTGTTTAAAACTGCTTCTACTCTCCTACTGCTTGTAGGAGAAGAGTGGTCTCTGGCTGAGCCTCAGGGGCATTGCCGACTCTACTTGAGGATACCCCTTGGTCTCCTCCCTCAACAGTTTGACGAACTCCTCGAGGCTCATTGCTTTCTGGTCGTTACTCCTCCTTATCCTCACGTTTAAAGTATTGGTTTTAACCTCTCTCTCGCCTATGACAACGATGTATGGTATCCACTCTCTCCCAGCATCCCTTATCTTCTTCCCCAGTGTCTCATCCCTGTCGTCAACGTCTACTCTGAAGCCCTGGTTTTGAAGCTCCAGCGCTGTTTTCAGCGCGTGCTCAACATACTCCTTGGAGACTGGTATTATCCTCGCCTGGATGGGGCTTATCCATGTTGGGATGTATGGTGTTTGACCATTCATCTCAGCTATCGCCGCGGTGTCTAGTATCATGTAGATGTATCTTTCAACCCCTCCCAGTATTGCCGTGTGGATTATCACCGGGTGGTGCTTCTCTCCTTTCTCGTCTACGTAGGTTATGTTGAATCTTTTACCGTTCCCTATGTCTATCTGGAACGTGGCTATCTCCCTCGGCCTCTTCAAGTTGTCTATTATGTGGTATTCAACGTTGAGGACCCAGTAGTATATTCCGCCAGGGATGACTGCTAGGAGGACGGGGTAGTTCTCCCTTCTCACGAACTCCAGGAGCTTCTCCCTGTGGTTTTCAAGGAAGTCCGAGGTGATGTTGTATAATGCTACGTACTTCCTCCCCAGCTTCCCAGCCTCCTCGAGGATTTTATCCTGAACTATTCTTGAAACCCTTACAGCCTCCTCCAGGTTCTTGTTGAATATGTGAAGGTCGGGCATGTAGAATTTTCTAAGCCTGAAGCAGAGGGCTACCTCCCCTCTCTGCTCGAGCCTGTAGCTGTCGGCTACTTCGAAAGCGCCGAAGGGTAGGTGGCTGTGGCTTATAACCCAGTCCCTGAGCATTGCGAACTGCTGGTGGCATGCGGCATACCTGAGGACGAACCTGTCCTCGTCCAGCTCGACCTCGTAGAGCCTGTCGCCGAAGAGTGCTGCGTGCTCGTACACGGGTTTCTCCTTAAGGTTGAACATGTTGGTCCCCATTACCTTGAACACTGGTATTCCAAGCTCGTTTGCAACCTTCCACGAGTACCTGAACACTGACTCCATCATTACGACGCCGTGGGGACCGTACCTCATGTGGCCGTGGTCGCTCATAGGCTCCCATTCAAACCCGAACTTGCGGCAGTAGTCGTTAACCCTGTTCTCCCCTCCCTCGAGCTCTCTTCCGAAAACCTCCTTGTCGACGAGGATTTTCAGCTCGGGATAGTTTGAGTAGTCGAAGGATGCTGGGTCGTGCAGGCTTCCATCAGGCGTCATGATGTAGAACTTTTTCTCGACAACCCTTTTCTGCACAGCCCCGGTTTTCTTAACGGTTTTAGAGAGCTCGCTCAACGGGTGGCCGAGGCACTCGATCCTGAATGACTTGTACCAGCCGAAGGGTGCTTTGTGAACAGGTATCTTGGAGGCTGCTGTCAGCTTAGCCCTGAGGTCTTCGAGCACGCTCACAGCTGCTGAGGGCGGGGCCAGGTCGCTTGAGAGATGCGCGTAGGGGTAGAGCACTATGACGGAGGGCTTCACCTGCTCTGCAACCCCGAGTATCTCATCCCTCGCCCTCTCCGCAACGCTTGAGTCATCCCCGTTCTCAATGCTTGTGAACACTACCAGGGCGTTCTCAAACCTCTCCTCCCTAACCCCTTCAGGCAGGGGCTCCGGCTCCTTCACAGCCGGCTCTATAGGAGTGTACTGGAATGTTCTCGAGTGAATGAGCAGTAGTTTCAACGAGTCCACCCTTTTAAAACACTATTATTGGTGAAGGGGTTTAAAATAGCGTGAGGTTTAAACCAGCTTTTAAACCATAATTATAATTAGGTGTGGGTTTTTGAGCCGTGAATCAGCAGGCAGGGGAGAGGTTAAGGTTTTATCCATAAGGGATATTCCAGGCGTTAACCCAGCGATAGCTGACAAGCTGGAGGCAGCCGGCTACTCCTCAGCGTGGACCGTGGTTGTTGCAAGGGTTGACGAGCTCGCTGAGAAAACAGGGATACCGCCCACGGTTCTCCAGAAGGTTATTGAGAACGCTAGGAGAGCTCTAGGCATTACTTTTAAAACAGCCAGGGAGGTTAAGCTTGAAAGACTCAACATTAAGAAGATCACAACGGGGAGCAAGAGCCTTGACGACCTCCTCGGCGGGGGGATTGAGACAAAGACTATAACAGAGTTCTACGGGGAGTACGGTAGCGGTAAAACCCAGATATGCCACCAGCTCAGCGTTAACGTTCAGCTACCCCCGGAGAGGGGTGGTTTAAGCGGGAAGGCAGTGTACGTTGACACCGAGGGGACTTTCAGGTGGGAGAGGATTGAGGCAATGGCGAGGGGGCTTGGCCTCGAGCCCGACCAGGTCATGGACAACATCTTCTACATGAGAGCGTACAACAGCGACCACCAGGTTTCAATAATAGACGACCTCTTCACCTTCGTCCCCAAGAACGATGTAAGGCTCGTGGTAGTTGACAGCGTTACAAGCCACTTCAGGGCAGAGTTCCCTGGAAGGGAGCACCTGGCTGAGAGGCAGCAGAAGCTTAACGCCCACCTCCACCAGCTGATGAGGCTTGCCGAAGCCTTCAACATAGCAGTGGTTGTTACAAACCAGGTCATGGCAAGGCCCGACGTCTTCTACGGGGATCCCACCACAGCTGTCGGGGGACACGTGCTCGCGCACACCCCTGGAGTGAGAATACAGCTGAGAAGGTCCAAGGGCAACAAGAGGATTGCGAGAGTAGTTGACGCACCCCACCTCCCCGAGGGCGAGGCAGTCTTCATCATAACCGAGGAGGGCATAAGGGACTCTGAAGAAGTGTAGGCGGGTAGCCAGGGCTCCTGGATAAGGGTGTGTCTTTTCACCTTGTGTGAGCATTGAAAAATGAGGAGATCTGAGAAACCGGTTTGAAAACTGCTCACTTGTTATTTTCTTCTTCCGAGGTATTTGGATATTACCTCTATAAGCGGAGACAGCGATCTCGTCTGAACGTACAGTCTACCAGGCCCTGTTACTTCAACTACGAATCCTTCTCCGCCAAGTATGAAAGATTTCACTCCTCCAAATGCTTTAACATCCCATTTAATACCATCATCCATTGCAACGAAGTGGAAGTTGTCAACTAATACTTTCTCACCTGGTTTAAGATTGACTTCTTCGATAGCGCCATAGCTTGAAATCCAGACACCACCCTTCCCCTCTGCTTTAAGCCATACAAGCTCTCCCTCAGCTATGAGCCCGCGCAGTCCACGCCAGGCTGTGGTTAAATTGACATCTCCATGGTGGGCGATGTAGCTGGTATCTTGGATTACGAGTCCCTTATCACCCTTTAATTCGACGTAACTGATATCGCCTGGTAGGGATGGTGCAAACCATGCTTCGCCCGGTTCTCTAGCATAGTATGTGTTTATAAAGAAGCTTTCACCAGCAAGAGCTGTACGTAACAGGCTCTTCACTATGCCGCCGTGAGCTTTGGTTTCAACCTGAACCCCACTACTCATATACACCATGGCGCCTGGTTCAGCATATACACGTTCCCCCGGGTTTAACTTGACTTTTAAAATTGAATATGATGGACGGTGCTCAACCACCCACTCCATACGTAAACCCACCTGGGTCTCTACCTACTCGAAAAATACTTAAAATAGATTACAACCGCGCTAGAGTATGCGGATAAGGCCATTCTCAGAGGACTGGTAAGATGTTGAAAACAGGGGAATAAGTGGTGAGTATAAGTTTCTTCGAATAATTCTACTCCACACGGTTCTATCATCTAGTACTAGCAGACGCTGATTACGAGATAGATGGCTATTAGTACTGCTAGCGGTTCTTACATTGTAAGGACCAGTACTCTAAAGATGGTACAAAGCATCTGAAAAGCGTTCCTATGTTGGTGAACCTCTTTACAGAGTACTGGGCTGAGATGAGATCTATACCGTTCTTTTGCATGAGAAGGGTCTTACTGGGAAGAAGTTGCTTAATATTAGTCAATATGTAATAGCTATAGTTTGGTATTTCGTAGTAGTTGAAACCGCCATCTATATTATGCTATTGCCAATTGTGAGTGATGACATCTTATCAATTATTGGTTTGATAGGCTTTATACTACCCTTTACACCAACTGTAACTACTGCCGCTATGGTAACCAGTTGGATTGTTGAACACGAAGCAGACCTCAACGCTCTTAAAGAAGCAGGCTATAAGGCTATTGCTTCATCATTATTGAAACTCCACCTGTACGGTTCAATTGAGAGCTACTCGCAATACGTTAAGGAGATTGAAATAAACCTTGAAGAGTTGGAGAATCCGTCGAAGATAACATGTAAATATGTGTTGAAAACATTATTCAAGTATAGCTGGAATGTACCACTCCACTATTTTGACTTCATTAGAAGACCACTTTACTATACTCATCCACCATTGGAGTTTAGAATTTACAAGCTGTTTAATGAATGGAAGCATGTTGAGCGTGAAAAGGGGAACGGTTCAACCCGTCCTGGCGAGGCCTTTAATGACCACGGGTGAGAAACCGTTTAACCCGTTATTGCCGACCTTGCAAACTCTGAGGCAAGTATTAACAGTATGATTATTGTTAAAAGGTTAAACCTTTTCAGGAACGTTGAAGCATTCTTCGGCGTCGGATTCTTCAGCAGCTGGATTATGGAGTAGGCGAGCCCTGCTTCCGGGATCAGGATTAGCGCGAAGGTTTGCGAGAATAAGCCGTAGTATCCTGCCTCGTGGTTGAGGAATAGCAAGGGGCCTAAGGTTAACCCTAGTATAGTGAATAGTGAGCCAAGCCGTGCAGCTGTTTCAGGACCGTAAGCTATTGCAACGCTTCTAACCTGCTTCACCCTATCACCCTCCATGTCCTGGATGCTTTGAACAACCTCGCGGCCAAGGTTGATGAAGAAGCTGATCCAGGTAATCTTCAAGACCACGGGGTTAACCCGCCCGGTAGCTGTCAGCGACCCGTATATGAATGATGCTGAAACGCATAGCGCTACAACAATGTTGCCCAGCAACCCGGTTGCCTTAAGCCTTAGGCTGTACAGGATTGACAAGGCGTACATAGTATTCAACATTATTAAAGACTGCACATTGGTTTGCAGGGAGAGGGCGAAGCCTGCTGTGAAAAGCAGGATGCTGAAGACTGTGGCGCCTCTTCTAGAAGCCATTCCCGAGGGCAGGGGTGCTCCAGGCCTGTTCACAACATCTATCTCGTAGTCGACAGCATCGTTGAAGACGAATGATGAAGCAGTCATCAGCATCGAAGCTGCTACGGGGGCGAGCATTAAGCCTGGCTCCGGCAAGCCTCCAAGAGCTGCAACCTGCCCCATGAAAACAGCGAGCCCCATTAGCAATGGGGCTGGGGGACGGGTTAGCCTCGCATACGCGATTATTAGTTTAAACAACCCATTCATTAACGAATCCACCGCTTCACTCACACAATATTTTCTAACCAGTAAAAATTTCAACATGCTCAGTTGCTTAAAGCACAAATCGCATACAATAATGGTTCTCGAATAGGCAAGTGGAGTATTAGCGGTGAATCGCGGCGTAGAGGTGTTGTTGCATGCTGGAACTGGTTCTCCAGGACCCTGTGGGGTGGTTGGAGCAATGCTCCAGGCGCCCTAGGACTACTTGTAGATGGGAGCCCCGTGCCGTCGGGGTCGACAGCCACCTATGACTCCACAGTGGCCTAGAAACCATGGTGGGCGGGGTGGAAGTCCATGGAGGCGACACCCAGACATTCCTAGAACAATAAAGATGACCCTCTAGGGACAAACGGTTAGAAGCGTCTTTAACGTGATACCTAGTTGTCCGAGCCATTTCCTTAAGGCTTGCCTTCTCCTACTATTCAATCCTATGGTTACGGCTTAACCTGCTTGCTCAGTGCGGGGTGAGCAGGGTTAGCGGCTTATCCCCTAGTACCAGGTAGGTTGTGAAGCCTAGTAGTAGTAGGGTTAGGAATGGTATTCCATGAGCCACCCATATTTTAGCCTCAGGGCTTACCAGGCCCTTCTCCACTAGGGTTTTAAGCCTTGCCTGGTGCTCCCTGTAATCCTCTTTCTCTACATCGTAGGATAGCCTGATCTTCTGCTTAACCGCCCCGGCTTCCTCCTCGAAAACTGTTAACGGGTAGAGGAACCTTGTCTCCAAGTATTCTCTAACCGTCATGGGTTTCGCAATGATTGGGAGGAGTATTTTCTCCGTCAGGCTCAGGTTCTTCAGCATATCCCTGTGCCGTGTTAGGATGTGCAGGGCTTTCCCCGCTGAGTATATGATTATTGATGCGCACGCGTACAATATGATCAGTATTACGGGAGGGGCTATGGCAGGTGTTCCCGGTAGCCCTGTCTCGTTGAAGAGCACCGGGTATGTGAAGGTTAGGGAGAGGCCTGTGGCAACGTACACGTCGCCCAGCCCCATCAATCCTTTAAGGTAGAGGAGTGTGAAGAGGACTGGTGCTATAGTGATCGAGAGGGCTGTGTAGACAGCGGCGTAGGCTGGCGGGAGGTTTGAGATAATGATTAGTGTTGACAATGCGTAGAAGACTGCTGAGCCCGCTACGTAAGCATATACTTCCGGGTCGTTAACCTCCCTCTTCCTGTAATCCTCAATGGAGAACCTGGCTAGGAAGAGTAGCGTGAAAACTATTTTAGCATACTCCAGGATCCAGGCCCACTCCCAGCTGATCACCCTCAGCACCCTGCTTGTTTAATGTAAGGGTAAGCTATTAAAACAAGGCAGTTAATCATTAATAAGAGCCGAGGCAGGCGGTGCTTGTTGAAGATTCTGTGGAGCCCGTGGAGGTTTGAATACGTGAGGAAGGTTTCCAGGAACCAGGAGGAGGAGTGCTTGTTCTGCAGGCTTCAAAGGATGAGCGAGGAGGAGGGGCTCGTAGTCTACAAGGGGAGGCACTCTTTCATAGCCTTGAACGCCTACCCATACAACTCGGGCCACTTGATGATAGCCCCCTATGCTCACGAAGCGAGCACTGAGAAGCTCCCGGTTCACGTCCTCACCGAGGTTTTCTGCCTGATCAACCTTTCAATCCTAGCGTTGAGGAGAGCCTTCAACCCAGACGGCTTCAACATAGGGGCTAACATAGGGAGGGCAGCGGGCGCCGGGGTCCCGGGGCACGTCCACTTCCACGTCGTGCCTAGATGGGTTGGGGACACAAACTTCATGCCTATCATAGCAGACACCAAGCCAATGCCCATAAGCCTCAGGGATGCCTACAAGGTTTTGAAAGAATCTATAGAGGCGGTTTTAAAAGAGCATGGTGAATGCCCCAGTGGTGTCTAAGAAAGACCTGGTAGTTGTTGAGAAATACTTCTTCCTGGGAGCGGAGAGATACAGGGTCAGCGTCACAGGAACCAACATAATCGTAAACGTGAGAGCCGGGAGCGAGGAGGAAGCAATTGAGAAAGCCCTTGAAATACTCGGCAAGATAAGGCTGACAGACCAAGCCCTTGAAAAACTCCGGAAAACCAGTAAAAACCAGTAGGAAGCAATCCTCTCAAACAATATAAGGGAGTTAGGAGAATCCTAAACAAGATGACGACAACTTGCCCCCAAAAGACCAGAACGGGATGAAGAAATTACCGCGGACGGATCCTAAAACAAGCGGTAATCCCAAATGATCAAGCCTCACTTTAATACCCATTCAGACCTCGGTCAAGCCCTGCTTGGTTGAAAAATTATCTCTATTATATTTCAAAGTTTAAAGAGCATGAAATAATTTTTGTAAAAAGGAAGATGGAAAAATTTGGAGGTGGAGAAGGGTTTGAAAACTTTTTCAATTCTTTCTTCCAGTTGAATGCGGCGATTGAAGCGTATAGGAAAGGAGCCTTAGCCATAATGCTAGGGTTGTAGGATATTTAAGTAAATTAAATTAAAAACTTTTTAAATTATGGTTAACCTCCTGGGGTTCCATGCCAGGGGCTTTCCTTCCAAATAGCATCCCACAATGTTTCCTCGGTGAAGGTTTCTTTTCTCGCGATGGTTGATATAATTAAGGTTGGCGGAAGTATTTCCTTGATTCAATTCTCGAGCTTTATTTTCAAATCACTAATATATCTTGATACGTCAACGAGTTTATCTATATAACTGCAATACCCGTGCTTAACCCAGTTTTTACCTGGTTTGGGATCTGGAAGAGGGGTCCGCAGTTTGTACATCTAAGCTTGTATACTTCCGGCATATATTTAGCCTTAGTAGTGATCCATACCAATACGTTTTTCTATTTCACTTATGCGCCATTCTATCTCTCTTTCCCACCGTGTACGTTCTTCTTCCATGTTCTTCATATCTTCTTCTATGTGCTCCAGACGTGTCATTATCTTCTCTATTATTGATATCAATTCGTCTATTTTTTCATAAATGTGTTTCTCCATCATTGTTAATTTCTCCATAGTCAGGTTGTAGTAATACTTAGAGATTTCATCACTTAGATTATGTATCATAGTATAGCAAACCTTGCAGACAGCAATGTTGTTTCCATTGATTAGATACGGCACGTTTTTTCCATAACGTTCTCTCATGTATTCATTTATCGTGGCTGGTAGGTATACGTAGTTTATATCTTCGCCTTGGATCTCTCTATCGCAGATCCAGCACCTAGTCGTCTTACTCAACTTGGAGATTTTGTCATTAATAAACCTCATTGCTTCCGGAGTATCTTGAAGGTGGGGGCTAGCTTCTAAGTATAATCCCAAGGCTTTATTTGGCTCTTTTTCTTCGATATGAACAGCCACGATTATCCTTGAATAACCAAATAGTCTATGTCCTATCACGTCTAATGAATCGTGAATACCAACAATATCCCCTAGGATAAATCTCCTTGGTCCTTCAGATAGTAGTATATTAGCAACTTTTTCAAATTCTTTGGCGACATCTAAATTCATTAACTTGATTTTGTCTTCTTCAAGTGGGGGCAGGCTGAGTAGTATAGTTAGGATGACTAGTTCTCGTGCTAATTCAGGGGGACGAACCTTGTTAACTAGTCCTAGATCCAACTCTGTTGCAGGACCGAGCTTCTCGCATTGCTCGGCTGCATCCATAAGGGATTCAGTATTTTTCTTGGATATGGCTTTGTGTATAGCTTCGTAGAGTCGTTCGTAGCATAAAACTAAATCTGCTTTATCAAGCAATACTGGATCTTTTGATTTTTTTTGCTACTTCATATGCTTCGCGAAACGTATCTGCAGCTTTTTTAAATTGTCTCTTCTTGATCTCATCGAAGCCTTTTTTCATTAAATCTTCAAATTTTTCAACATCGCTTTTTAACTTGGAGATCCTGTCACTAATAAACTCCTTTATGTTTTGGACTTCCGGATCATCTGGAGGAAGAAGGGTGCTAGCTTCTGAATATAATTCTTTGGCTTTGAGGGGGTTTTCTTCTTCTATGTTAGCGGCCTTGATTATTCTCGAGAAGCCTAGTAGCTTAAACCCTATTACGTCTAGTGGTTTATGAATGTTTACAAGGTTTTCGAGAATCAGTCTCTTGTTTCCTTCGGAGAGTAGTATATTAGCTACTCTTTCGTATTTCTCAGCTGTATTTAAATCCATGGACTTGATTTTATTGATTTCAAATGAGGGTAGATCGTAATACTCGGCTAGAATTTCTAGTTCTCGTGCGAGTTCGAGCGGATATACTTTACTGACTAATCCCAGGTCTAGCTCTATATTAGGCTCGAGTTTTTTACACTGTTCTGCTACTTGTTTAAAAGACGTGGGTTTCCCTTTATGTAGGTTATGTAGAGCTTCGTAGAATAACGCGTAGAATAGAGCCAGATTTGCCTTGCCGAACAATACTGGATCTTTTGATTTTTTTGCTACTTCATATGCTTCGCGAAACGTATCTGCAGCTTTTTTAAATTGTCTCTTCTTGATCTCATCGAAGCCTTTTTTCATTAAATCTTCAAATTTTTCAACATCGCTTTTAAAGAACCATTTTTTAAACATGTATTATCACATCTCTTGTTTGTATTTTCCTAATGATTTCTTCATTAACTTTTCGTATTCTTCCTGTCTAATCAATCCCTTATCGAGCATTCGTTTTAATTCTCTTAACTTCTCAATTATCTGTGACCTTCTTTGTTGCTCTTGCTGATGAACCATTGGCTGGGGGAATCCAGGTGTAGCGATCAAAGCACCCAACCATCCAGTTACAGGTGACCTACCCGAAGCCCTCATAACCTCAACTGTTCTAACCATCTCCAATACCTTGTCTTCATTGCCTCTTTGAATTGCAAGGAGTAATGGAAGACCATGTGTCGGGTCTTCTTTCTCCATCTTCTCTAACATTGGGAGACTTACACCACCTATTTCAATATCATTTTTAAACATATAAAATTCAAGGCCTCTCTGTTTAAATGCATCGTAGATAATGTCTGCTTTTACCCCGGCTACAACCCCGCTTATGTTTGAATAAGTATCCATAACCGTGTACTTACGTATTTCTTGTATAAAGTCCTCTAGGAAGTAATTCCTAATGAAGTCTGCTACTGCAGGTGGAGAAAGCCCTCTCGATGCTCCAGCAACCTGTGTTAGGAATAAGACTGGATCGCTAACACGACACCTGAACTCAGTCAAATAAAGTGTCCTGCTGTCTGCTATCATGGCGTATTCGTATTCTTCTGATTCGGGGTTTTCCACGCGATTACTACCATGTCATACATTTGATGCAGTCTTTTAATGAAAGGTTTAGATGCGTTTATTCCAGCATCAATTTCGTAGGTTTCCCTGTTGAAAGCCTTGTTCGGTAAATTTCCTGAGATAAAACAGGGTGACAGTTCTATATTAATATTGTCTGGTATTTTTCTAATAAATCGGAATCCCAGTAGAAGAAGAATATTGGTAAACCATTTTTCCATTTTTGATGGCAGGTTGTCCATGTAGTCGCGAAGCCTAGGATTACTTGCCACTCGTTTTTATCTGTTGGAGAACATTTTCCCATCATGGTATGATAGGCCGTTTTTGTCGTCGAATATGTTCCATGCAACTTGCTGTATCATTTTGTTTACCCAAACTTCTTTGGCTGGTTTACTAGCTTGGACTTCTGCTTTAACAGGTGGGTTATCATCCACGTGTCTCTTGCTTTGTCGAAGCTTTCTATTAGGATGGTGTTGCCGGTTGCGTCTATTATTGTGGTTGGTTCGAAGTCGACTAGGTTGTTGCGGTATTTCTGACCCGTGTTCCTTTTGTTAATAAATCTAGCTTCTAGATCTTCTTGCAGGTTGTCTTTTTCAACGACTATGTTGTAGTATGTGATTGCTTCTACTGTTGCGTTATTGGTTGATTCCTTGTCGAAACATAGTTTTAACCCTAGATTGAAAGCGTGATCGGTTACTTGAACCGTATCATTGATGTATTGTTTGTAGGGTCTGTAGATTTCATCGTATTTTATGAAGTAGAATTTGGGAACCTCGTTGTATAATCCTTTAACCAGGGTGGTTAGGTTGATCGTGTGGTTTAATTCTTCACTGGTTATTTCCCCGTCTAATGCTTTCTCCATTAAATAGTTAGTAAAAGGATTGGATTTCCAAGAGATTCTTACTGTTGCTTACTTGCTGGGTAAATCGTTTCTCATTATTGTCTTGGAATCCGTTGTTGTCTAGTGGTTTAATTATTTCCAGGTGCTTGTCCAGGTCTTGTTCAACAGCTTGCTTGATGCTGTCGCGGCTATGATGGTTGCTATGATGATGTAGGTGAGTAGGGTTTTCACAACGGGCCTCTGTCTGTAACTCTGAATTATCCGCCCGATCTAACACATCTTTCCATGGTTGCTGTTTTAGATTGGGGCGTTTTCAACGTTTTCTGCTACTAGTGCTTCAGCATCCTCTAGATTCATATTGTTCTTGAAGGATTTTTAATTGGTTTCTTCCCTTGCTTAAGCTTTTCCAGGAGGGTTCTTGACATGATGTTAAGGCTGAGCGCATCCTTGAGGGTGGAAGGGTTTCTCCCTGGCTGTTATGATTTACCCGTATCTCGCTATGACTCGCGGAGATTATAAAATCCTAGAAACATATGCAAGGGTTCCAAGGGTTTCACACCATGACACATTCCTTCTCCTTACGGGTTCAATGCCTCCAGAATGTTTCGAAAAGTGGGTGATGAGAGGTTTAATTTACCAGTGTATTTATGGTTTACTAAATTCTACTTGTTTTTCCACTTACGCAATCATGGAAAAGCAGTGGATAACATCTGGTTTTAAACGTTGTTCTGTTGATTGCGTTATAGGCGAGGTAGAGATGTGGGAAGTCTCGGGGCTTTCAATGCTGGAGGAGTTTCTGACGCTGTGGTTGCTGAGGTGATGTTGGGTTATGTTTTCCCGGAGGTTTCGAAGTTTCTGGGCGCGGCTAATGTTGGGGCAACATCTATTGCCATAGCCTTAGGCCTTAACTGGAAATCAGTTGAGCTTTAGTGTTTTAATGGCTTGTTAAATTCATAAAGTGTTCTAAAACCAGATTTCTCGTTGTTAAAACAAGTAGTTGCACAGTAATGAGGAGAATAAGTGTTAGTTTCCTTCTCAATAAGAACTGGGTGTTGTCGGATAATTCTGGTTCTAGGCCCCAGGTCAACTGTGAGCAGATTGAGAAAAAGCTGTGGGAGAATGACGAGTTAATTAGAAAGGGGATAAAGAAGAGTACTGGTCACATCATGGATATCGAACGTGTTGAAACACTGGATGTTAAACCCGGCGAAACATATTATTGAAGCACGCTTCAATACAACTATGCAGTTATATTTCTTGCTAAAGTCAACATGATTGAGACCGACCATCACCGCTCTGTTGCCTTGTTCCGTTCCGAGCATTACGATGTTGAAAATCCAGTCATGGACAGCTGACAGGTTTCCCTTGTGGGGCAGACCTATAATTATCTACGATACGAGATTAGGATTGGAGTCGAAGATGGATTTCAGCATTGAGTGTCTAGAAGAATTTATTATAAGGCATAAAACCTTGACAAGCAGCGTACATTCTCCCGGTTGAATAGTATGTGTTAAGCTGGCTGGTTTACTGGATGTGAAGACTTCGTAACAACTGCTCTAGACTTCTAGCTATTACTTCATCTTCTCTTCGAAAAGATTATCTATGTGTTGAAAGTATTCACGGATTCTCTTGGCAAGCTTTATTGCCTGTTCACGACTGCCGTTCTTAATGTGGCAGATGTATTCTGCCTCTTCATCCGTGATAACCGTGAAGCCGCAGTTAGGGCAGTAGGCTACGAGGTAGGATATTGGCTTTCCTAGATACGTCTCCGCATAGACATCGTATTTTACACCCGGTCTACCACACATAGGGCAGGCAACGAGGGTTCCATGCATTTTCTTCAATTCTTCGACGAGTTCTTCCAGGTTAAGACGCATTTCTATCTCTCCGCATCGAATGTGTTGAAAGTATTCACGGATTCTCTTGGCAAGCTCTTTTGCCTGTTCACGACTACCGTTCTTAATGTGGCGGACGTATTCTGCCTTTTCATCCGTGATAACCGTGAAGCCGCAGTTAGGGCAGTAGGCTACTGAGTAACGCATAAGTTCATTCCGATCCATTACTTCGTGAACGACAAATCTTACACCCATCGCGTAACACTTAGGGCAGTCAACGGAAGTCTCAGGCGTTTTCTTCAATTTTTCGACGAGTTCATCTAAGTTTAGCTTTTGTGCGAACTCTCTGTATTCACGGATTCTCTTGGCAAGCTCTTTTGCCTGTTCACGACTACCGTTCTTAATGTGGCGGACGTATTCTGCCTTTTCATCCGTGATAACCGTGAAGCCGCAGTTAGGGCAGTAGGCTACTGAGTAACGCATAAGTTCATTCCGATCCATTACTTCGTGAACGACAAATCTTACACCCATCGCGTAACACTTAGGGCAGACAACGGAAGTCTCAGGCATTTTCTCCAATTCCGTAGTTTTACTCATTTCGTCGTCTGAAATGAGGATCGAAACCCAAACATAGAAAAACATTGTCGTAGCTATCCATTCCCATCTAATCTGCTTCACCCACTCAACAATCCATTCCCACTTAATCAATCCAGTCGAAAACAAAATAGCGATTAAGATTATTACCGTGACTAACCCTTTCCACCGGGTTTTAACGATTCCTTCAGCCGCTATAATCAAGAGAGCAGAAATAAAAAATAGGAGTATTCCCATGAGAATGTTTACCAATCCATAAAGTAAAGTAGTGAGAAAGAGTATTATTACCGTGACTAACCCCTTTCGCCTCCTGAAAGCTTCGGTAAAGGAAAAGCATAGGAAAGCTAGTATGAAAGGGCTGGTAAATACGAGGATAAGTATGAACCATCTCAATATTCCCTCGGGCAAGGGGAGCATTTTCATAATTGATTCCAAGAATCCATTCCAGAACGTATGGAGTATTTCCTCAACCAATTCCCACAACTCCCTTCGTCTTTACAACTCTACAAGTTGGTTGTATTCTCTCTTTTCATCATTATTACTTTCTCGAAGTTATAAATTCTCACCTGCTAAAACCCTTGAAACAATCCCTGGCACCAGTTACTCCTTTAGCACGATTCTTGGTTTTCAACAAGGTATTGTCTGCTGCTCCACTATGAAGTAGCGGGGTGAACACTCTTACTTTCACACTTAGAAACAGCGTTATAGAACAGTTAGTTAGAGACTATAAGCACTAGTGATCCATAACCCCGAATCAAAATATATTTAGAACGAATTCTATGCGTGGATCTTTGATTAGAAACGACTATAATCCTTACGAGATAGGGAATGAAAGAAACAGGAGTTTAGTTGAATTCGAGTGTTAATGTGCGTTGAATAACTACTTGTTGCGAGATTGTGACCACACATTGCTGCAAGGCACCAATAAACATTGTAGCCCGTGGAAAACAATTAAGCTTCTAGTGGATCCATTAATGCAATGCTTTAACTAAATTTCTGGTTTTTCATGCATGTTTCCTAGTTCTTTCTAGCTTTTATTATTCTGAAATATTGGTTAGTTGAATTTAATACAGACCCTTACGAAATGTTTTCCTTAACCAAATCCAGGAACTCCTCTGTGAATCAATGTGGAGGGTGAAATATAAAAGTGGTTTCTTCTCACATCGTATAAGACTTGTTTGTTGTGCTTACGCGATATAATCTGGGGTTACGGGATAGTAGGTGGAATGTGTTTTCTTTACGGGGGTTAGTGGAGGAGGTTAAAGTGGCGTGTAAAAATATTGGTTATACGGGTTTTTGTGGGTTTACCAGGCTTAAGAGTAGTCTTGCAAGCTCCATGTCTTTCTGCGAGAGCTTGGAGTACACTAGCTCGTACACGAGCCTCCTAGTATCGTACTTCACGTATGAGAGCTGGTCAACGTAGTCGAGCGGTAGTGGGAACCCGGTGCTGCCGGTGATTCCTGAGAGCGCCGAAACTATTTTCTCCACGCTCCAGCTGGGTGCTTCCGCGATCTCTGTTTTCACAGCTAGATTAATTGTTTTCAAAGCAGGCTTGTAGAAGACTACTTTAACTCTGCCAACGTATCCTTTATACGCTCTAATTATTCTTCCAATCCATTCATATCTAGCCTGTATTCTCGAGGCAATGTTTTCATCGCTTACTTTATCCAGTATCTCTCTAATTTTCCGGTTAAACTCGTCGTAGAATTCTTTGTAAGTACCTATTGTAAAGTATTCGCCATGGTCTAGCACTATGGAAGCGATCACCCTATCACTCAATCCAATATCGAAGAGTTCATGAATAATTCTAATATCGCCGGAGTAGCTCCTCTTTAAAACACCAATTAACGGTGTATCAGTCTCCCATGCTAGGTCGAGGGCTTCTCTCGTTAACTCTTCCGCCTTCTTCACGAGTTCACGGGCTTCGCTAGGGAGAGATGAATCCTCTTCTTCCCCATATCTCGTCAAGATCTCTCCATCCACTATCGCTATATCGAACTCCATCTGCCCATTCTTCTTATCCTTCAGTGCTTTCAAGAGGGCGTTGCGCTCATGGACTTTGGCTTGAACACCAGCTAAGTCTCTATCGCGGTGGTAGCTTACATATGCTTTAAGCGTTGGCGGGGTGTTGCATTTAACGCCCATTACTATCTCTGCAACCTGTATAATCCAGATGTAGCCTCCTGCCACCTCTATGGGTGGGACAGTATAGCTTGAGTCAACAGCGTATGTGCAAGCCCCTCCACCGTGCTCGGGAAACTTCTTGATCAAGCCCTGACTGCTCAACTTCTCTCTAAGCTCGCGGGTTTTCCCAATGTTTCTAGCATTCTCGAGTATGTTATCAACCAGATTATCGAGCTCCCCAGCTAGTATCTCAGGAACTACGCCTGCTTCTTCTTCAACGCTCAGACCTGCTTCACCTCGATCAACACAGGATACTTCAACGGGTTGCCCAGCCCGGCGAAGTAGAACTCCCTGGTCGCCAATATGGCAAGGTCGTCGTACTCTACTCCTCCAAGGTCTAAAACACCTTTCAAATTGTCTAAGTCTCCAGGCGTCTGGAGCTTGCTGAAGAAGAACGTGTTGATATTGTTCCTTACATCAGTGCTGAAGTCGATCATCCTCTGGCTGGCGAGCACGAGCCCGAGACCCCACTTCCTCCCCTCCCTGGCAGTCCTCTCGATAATGCTGCTTGAAGGGTAGCAGCCCTGGTAGCAGGCGTAGTTGTGGGCTTCGTCAACAACTACTAGAGTGTTCACAGGCTTCTTCGCCTCGTCAATACGGTCCCAAATCCTGCGTAGAACAGAGTAGACCACATACTTCCGCTCCTCCTGCCTCACGGTGCTCAAGTCTAAGACAACCAGCCTGTCCTTCTCCAGCCTCTCGAGAATATCTCTACTGCTGATTCTCCTTTTGTTCAAGGATTCAATGTATTCCTTCTGCAACGACATGAATGTGACGTATTTCCTCTTACTGGTTGATTTTCCCGCCACGATATTTATCACGGTCTCAAACAGCTTTACGAGTGATGAAGTTTCCCACTTAACCTTCTTCATCTCCTCCTCTAAATCAACTGTTTCAAGCAGCACGGGCATCTTTTCCAACGCCTCTCCCACCTTGTTTTCACTAATGCTGACTTCAACCTTCCCCTCAACGCCCTTAGCAAACTCGGTGATAGACCGGTCCTGGCTTTCCGAGAATTTACGCAGATCACCCTTGCTCAGTATGTACAGGATGAGCGAGACGTATAGCGCATCCTCTCCCGCCTCCTTAGCCGATATTTCTTTTTTCAAATACTCGGCTATGGACTCCAGGTCCAGCGTGATCTCGGACGCGTCTAACACTTTACCCTCGAACCCCGGCACGTTAACGTAGTCCTGCCCCGAGTGGTCGAACACTAATACTTTCCAGTCGGTTTTCTCGAGTACCTCGTTCACCAGGGCTACAACCAGCTTAGACTTGCCCGTGCCTGTCGCCCCTACCACTCCTACATGGTATTTAAGCGCCTCCGGCTTCAACGGTATTCTTATCCTGCTGAACTTATGCTCCCCCAGCTCCAGGCCGGTTTCAAGCGCGAGTTTTACATCCCTCGGTGACTCGACAAGGTAGACCTCGCTCCTCGGCGCCGGAGGCTGTCTCGGAGGGGTTAGCTGGCCGTTTGGCTGGAGAACCCCTAGCACTCTCACGTACGAGGTTTCAAAAACCACCTCCCTCCCCTGCTTAGCCAGCTCCGGGTTGTCTATGATGCTGGATCTCTGCGACTGGTTGAGCAACGGGTCGTTCATCCTTAAGCTACGTATAACTCCAAAGTAATCCGTGTTCTTCTCGTCATCCTTGATTATGACGAAGGCTTCCTCCATGACTTGGTTTTCACAGCCCTTGTACACATGGATGGGGACGTTGACGGGTGAGGAACCGCTTACAACTACACCGATAGGCTTCAAGAACTCCACCACTTTTATTATTAGCTTAACACGTATTTATGCGCATCATCCTGCATTGTTCTCCTTCTCACTGCTGGCTGATGCGAGAATGGCGAGTATTAGTGCTGCGACAACCACGACTATGATCGTCCCAGCGATTACTCCGCCGATGAACCAGATCCTTCCGCCCTTCCTCACGCGGAGGGAGAGCATTGCACCGCTCCCCCAGACGGCCCCGATAACCATCAGTGCGCCCTCCGACAAGCCTGCAAGCCCCTGGCTTAGCTGAAAGTAGTCACGAGTCACCAGGAACAATAGAACCAGGATGGCGATAACGGTTGCCGCCACCCCGTACACTATCCCGGTGTAGAACTCGCTCTCGAAGCACTCTTCGTGGTCCACTTAAAACCACCCTGCGCGGCCCCTTTCTTCTTCATCCTCTGGGCAGGCGCCGGGCGGTAGCATCAGCCTCACACTGGTCAGGCGGTACACCTTCTCCTTCAAGTTAACATGCCTCGGTAGCGTGTAAACCAGCTCATTCCACCTCCAATTCTTCAGGCACTCCGGCTTGGATAGCTCCACAGGTATTTTAGCCCTCGACAGCTCTGCAATAGCCTCCCCGAGGTTGCTGAAAACCAGGGGCTCCTCACCCCTCGGGTCTGGCTTGATCCTAGCCTTCACCCTTACACTCCAGTCGGGGCCTGCGAGCTCAACATCCGGCTCCGGGTGCCCCGGGTGGAAGACCACCTCCTCGAGCCTGGACGTGCTTACTTCAACAGGCTCATCAAGCACCGCCTCTACCCAGTTGAACCAGTGTGTGTGCACCCCATTCCTCGAGTACTCCAGCACCACCTTGCCCCCAGGGCTCATCAGTGCAACCGGGTGGTGGGAGAGCCTCAGCGCCGCAACATATATATTCCAGTCCACGCCGGAGTCGTTGGCCAGCTCCCATACAATGGGTTTCTCCAGGACGAAGTAGCGTAGTTTCTCAAACTCTCTCTCCAGCTCGAAAGCCAGGTGTTTCACCTTGTCTAGAAGAGTCTCTCTCGGGAGGTGTAAACCCAACCTTACTGGGAGGGGATCTCATATCCCTTATACGGGGTTTCTCTAGCAGGGTTTTCACGAGCGGCCATGTCCGGCCGAAGACCAACTTGTATAAGGCTGGGTCCACGCCTACGCGGAAGAAGTTTGAGAGCACAGTGCTCAGTATGCAAGCCTTCATCTCCCAGGCCGTGGGCTTATCCATGGAGCCCGGTGCGAGCCCGCTGATGGTTAGGTGGGGCGCGGTGTGCTGGAGGTGGCGTATTAGAAGATACCACAGGGTCATCTCCACCGGTTTGAACAGGCTGTTTTCACCCTGTTCCTCCAGGACGCGGTCCACGTAGATGATCATCCTCCCGGTTCCAGGCTCATACACGCCGCCTACAGCTCTGCAAGGGCTTCCCCGAGGCCATGCCTGACTGTTCAACACGTCCCGGCCGGCAACTTCAAGCTTAACCGTGAACTTCAACACATCACGGGAGGTGTTAACGTGTTTTGTCAGAAAGTATATGTCTTCGAGAATGGGCGCGAGCTCCCTGGCCAGCTTGGACTCGACGGGTTTGAATAAGGCTTCTAGAGGATTCTTTACATGAAGGAATGGGGTATGCGTCCTATTTTTGTTTTTGTCCGTGTTTCTCCAAGTGTAACCTCCTTGGTAGTATCAGGAGGTGAGCATGTTTTCTGTGGAACTCACGCCACTTCTGAGCCAGCCCTCTATCCGCTAACCTATAGCCCTCACCTATGTCTTCTAGCTTAATGTCTTCGAGGCGGAGGCCCTCCTGTCTCAAGAACCCCTCTAGTATGTCCTTGAATGACTTGCCTTCATGGTGTACTTCTACCTCATTTCTCTTGTAGCATCTACCATCATCTGCTAGTATAGTGCCATCCGGCTGCATCCTAGACTTGATAAGCTCCCAATATCCGGCTCCACCTCTTCTCTAAACGCTCTAATCACATCGTTAATCCTGGATTTAGAAGAGCCTAAACTAGCATACTCCTCGCACGCTTTCCTATAAGACCAGTCAACCCGGGAGCCATCCTCCAACACAGCGTATAGAGTATGGCCTCCACGGACCCGTCTATGTAAACTACGGGACTTTTCAAAGCCGACTACTCGCTTACCCCTGGTTTTCTCATGGAACTTGCTGTAGCGCGAGAAGAGGGTGAATAAGAATTTATCGCGAATTAACTCTCCTTCTCTGTGATTTCCAAGCACCCGCTTAACCATCATAATACAGTCACTGTACAAGGCCCTGCACCCTGTTAAAAACACTTGTCAATACCTGGTAAGGCTCCGTGTCTTATAACTTTAGAAGCATATTCATAATTCATATGAGAATTTAAATAAGGTCTTCTCTACACAAGCCTTCTTGGGAGGGGATTCTTAAGCTTAAGAGGGATTCGCCCCCGTCTACTATGGTTTAGCCTGGTTCTCCCGTTAAACCTGTTGAAGATAGGGTTTTCGAGAGGAAGCGCGACGTTCAAATATATTGCAATAGCGCATGGACATGGCTGTTTCTACAGGGGTTGATCCAGCCGTATTGTATACCTCTTGTAGAAACAGACCTCCAGGGTTCAACTTTAACCTCGGTGCATGACTATGTTAGTATTGCACCGATGATATAGCGTTAACGAGTTTCCTAACCGCCTTGTAGCGAAGAAGCTTGTCCAGGGCTTCACTATCATCTACAATCTTCTCTATGAGCTTTGGAAGGAACCTCTTCCGATACCATCCATTAGTCAGCTCCTTAAGTCTTTCACTAGGTTTTCTGCCACCCGGTTTCTCGTTGTAGAGTGCGTGCAGAATCCACTCCTCTATCTCGTAGTCATTAACTACTAATTCTACTTTAGCTCCAAGACCTTGTTCTCTCGGTAAATGGTCTTCTTCCCTGCGTTCAGCTGTCTCAGGGTCTCCATCACCATCGATTAAAAGTACGACCTTATCGTACTCGTGACAGGAAGCTTCAATCACACGGTTGAGTTTAGCATTGCACCGTCCCGGCATAACTTTAACATGTACTTCCGCGCTGATCCTCCCAAGCTCGTATAGCTTGGAGAATAAAATACGTAGAGCTTCTTCCCCGTAACTATCCTCTGCAAACACCTTGACTCTATGGAGCAATGTATGCAAGATACTCACCCAAGGTAACGCCGAGTTCTTTCAACCTCTTAGCTAAAGCCTCCGGGTCTTCGAAGCGTTTATGGTGGGCTTCAAAACCTTTTTTCTCCATAACAATGATTTCACCAGGTTTCACGAGGTCTATGACTGCTGGGGAATGAGTTGTCGCAATAAACACGCTATCACTGTTTCTAACATCGTCTAGAAGCCTGTGTATTGCCTTGATATGGAGAGAATTCTCAAACTCGTCAACAACAATAATAGGACTACCTATGTCGAGAGCCAACTCTATGATCAAAACCTTGAGCAACCCGTTGGAAATAGATGGAGGATTAAACCTTGTCCCGCCCTCTACAACCTCTAGAAACACCCTACCATCGGTGGTAGGAACAACCCTTACATCAATATCGGGGGAATCAAGTATGTAGCTAATAGAAGACCTGACAGCCTCCGGTACTCTACCACCATACCTGGTTAACAGGAAAGGAGCTAAATCCTCGCCGAAAGGAGAGGGAATCACAACCCTAGTTACCCGTGCCGGTTCGCGAGCTCTAAACGAAGCCTCCGGAGATAGAATAACCATTCTATCCAATAAAATGTAGAGACTTACGAGAGCAGTAGCTATTTCAGTCACGGGAGGCGATTTATTAAGTTTCGACTCAAACAGCTCCTCCGGAATCAGGTTTAAGAGGAGAATGTGATCTTCCAAAACGGATATGACGTCCTCGATAATAGTTTTCCAGTCTTCACGGTCCTCATAAGAGTGTAACCTGAAGGAATCGTGTATAAACTCCAAGACATACCTGTATCCATGCTTGTGTAGGTCAATACCGCATTTTACATCTTCATAGCTAAATGTGCAGTTTCCTTCACGACATACTAACTCGAGATTCATTGTGGGTATACTGAGTTTTTCCTCGAGTATTTTAAAGCCGCCGCGGCCCGAAAAAGTGATCCTGTAATTAACTTTACTAAGTTCTAGGATTTCACCTCCCCAATCCTCCTTCAGGGCTTCCCACTCGTTTTTCTCGGGTTTCCAGGTAGTTGAGAATTCCATGCCTAGCTCTATATTGAGTTTTTCATCGTGATTCCACACGGCGTCTCTGTAACTCCACCAGTAGAGGAAGGGGTTGGGGACGCGGTTTTGCACATGGTTAAGCACTAGTTTGAAAAGGTATAGGGCTTCTATGAGGCTTGTTTTCCCGCTACTGTTAGGACCTACAACTATGTTTACACTGGTTAAAGGAATGTGTTCATCTCTTAAGCACTTGAAGTTTTTTACGGTAATACTCTTCGGTATAACTTTAAGCATGGGTTACCCATCTCGATATAATCTGTATTCACACAGGGTTGATTAAGGTTATTGTTGCTTATGATATACTTCTTGTTACGAACAGTTGTAAGGATTTTAAGCATTTTAGCCGGAGAGTAGAAGGTTCTACAGATAGTGCTAGTTCGTGCTGTTTTCAGAAACTGGTTTCGGAGTCTAACATGTTAAAGCTTATCAACCTGCTTGAAGATTCTACAGACCCAGGGCTTCCCAATCCTCTTTACTCCCCGTCCTCGCAGGGGATTAATTAATTCTAATAAGTTCCACGCTCCAAGGGTCTTCGAGGTTTCCTCTAGCTCTAGGAGCGTTATCACAGGTTTACTTGTGTCGGTAGATTTATCGGTCGTAGAAGCCTCGGCGTTAACATATTGAAATCCCTGAACCCTCTGCAGGCGTGTTGTCTTCATTGACCGCGTATCGGCTGTGTCCAACCCTACTCGTAGCTGCTTTTAAGGGCTTCCTTCAGCATTGTAATCGGGGCATGAGCCGGGGGAGAGCAGCAGGCTTATGCTGGCAAGTCGGTACACCTCCCCATAGACTATCAGCCTGGGTAGCGGGTAGGACAGTCTATCCCACATTCCTAGATTCCGGCACACTGGCTTGGGGAGTTTCACAGGTATCTTAGCCTCCGAGATCTTGGCGAGCGCTTCCCCCAGGTTGCTGAAGACTAGGGGTTCTTCATCCCCATAGCCCTGCCTGACGCTTGCCTTAACCCTTACTGCTTCGCCGCCGCTGATGAATTCTACAATTGGCTCAGCCCCTCCTGGATGGAGTATTATTTCCTCAAGCAAGGCTGTGTTCACCTCGACGGGTTCCTCAAGCACTATCTCCACGTCGTTGCAATAGTACTCGTAAGTCGTGTTAGAGTAGACTAGGGATATGGCGCCTCCAACGTTTTCTAAAATAACTGCGTTATTGCAGAACATTAGTGTTTTAACATACAGGGTCCATTCTAAGCCGATGTCGTTAGCCAGCTTTCTCGAAACAGGCTTCCCAGCGATGAAATACCTCAGCTTCTCAATATCCCGTGAAAGCGTGCCGGCCAGCTGGTTCACTCTGTGGAAGAGCGGGGTTCTCTCGCTTTTCAGAGGACTCTCCGTGTATAGTTCTAGGAGGGGGAACGATCTAGTGTAGACAATCCTATGACCGGTGGTGATTAACCGGTAATAGCCCGTGTTCGACAACATAGTGCTCAGCACGCACGCCTCCACCTCCCATGCCGTAGGCTTGTCAGCGGATTCAGTCACCAGCCCGCTGATGGTTAGGTGGGGCGCGGTGTGCTGGAGGTGGCGTATTAGAAGATACCACAGGGTCATCCTAGCCTTGTTTTCCAGGTTGAACCACTCCTGATCCATCAGCAAGCGGTCCACATAGATGATCATTTCCCTGGTGTCCGGCTCATACCTGCCGCTTATCATGTTGCACGGGCTTCTACTAGTCCATAGTGAAGGCTGTGGTGCATCCCTGCTCGAAGGTGTAAGCCTAACGGTGAACTCGAGCACGTCTCGGGAAGTATTCATGTAGTGTGTTAACGATGCCAACTCTTCGAGAACAGTCTTGAACTCCTCGGCCAGCTTGGATTCAACAGGTTTTAAGAGAGCTTCGAGAAGTGTTGGCTGCCGTGTGGAGGCATCTCCCACTATATAACCACCTGCAAATATTTATTTTTCTACCGGCGGATGCTTTTTAAATTTCATCAACAGGTATATTCTATTGTAGACGATTCTTTGCCGACTATTTCGGGAATTAAAGGATAAATGTCCGTTAAAACATATATTTTTATAGATAAGCGTGAAGTAGCCTTGGGAAAATCATACTTCTCAACCAGGGAGGTTGCGCGTTTACTCGGGGTTATCGACAGGACTGTTAGAAGGTGGATTAGGGAAGGCAGGATTGGGGCTGTAAGGATGAGGAGGAGGTGGCTGATACCGGCTTACGAGCTTAAAGCCCTCCAGCCCGTTCTCCGCGACCCCGGGGTTAAAGCCTCCAGGGTTGCAATATATGTCTACAGGCACGTGTCAGGCGAGAAGATCATACCCCCTCCTTCACGATCTCCCAACTCATCCCTGTTAAGGAGGAGGTGAGGCGTTGCGAGAAGGTAGCGGTGAGGTTTAAGTGGAGGATTGTAGAGGTGATTAGAGACATTGACTACACAGGGCAGGAGAGAAACGGCTTGGCAAGGCTGATGAAGCTGGCTAGGCTGCGCGACATAGACGCGGTAATAGTGTACTCGAAGAGAAACGCTTTCGGAGAATGCTACAGGTTCATAGAGGAAGCACTTGAAGCACTAGGAGTCCGAGTAATAGAAGTAGAAAACCTGCTACGCTAATCTTTCAACCCGCTTTTCACGAATCTGAAAGTCTGGGAAAATCTTCTATACCGTGTGGGTGAAGTATTCGGAGAAAAAGACGTTTAGGCTGCAAAATAAGGGCCAATCCTTGCCCTGTGGAAGCCGCTTGGAAAACCATCCGCATGGACTAGAACCCCCCGGTTCCAGCAGGGTTGCGCGGACAGCTCGTCAACGGGGAACCCTGGTTTCCCGGGAAACCCATAGAAAATTTTAATATCCTGTCATCAAATCAACGACTTGAAGCGATCAGAAAATATGTAATATTAAGGATTAACCGCTTGCTTCTTTTCCTCACTGCTTCACTCCTATACTTCTTCAAGCTTCTCGATGCACAGCTCTGGCATGGTCGCTGTAAGGAACCGTGTCTCAAGTAGGTTTTTCAACCTTGTCAACATACTTTTTCAGCGATGCCTTTATCCTTAATGGGTCCATGTAGAGCTCGCTTGCTCCTATGTCTCTCAGTGTTTTGAAAGCGTTCTCGTAAACATCCCCGCCTCCCTGCTTGGCGAGGCCGTAGAGTGTTTCGCTGAAGCTCCACGGGTAGAATATCCAGGCCCATTTCTCAACTCTTTCAACATAGTAGTTTGGTTTGAAACTGCTGCTCGCCTTGTAGTGTATCACGGCTGTTTTAACCTCAGCCGCCCCCAGCCCTTTCAGCAGCCTAACAATCCTGGTCAGTGTTGCACCAGTATCCACTACCTCATCCACGACGAGAATGTTCTTGCCCGCCGGGGCCAGCTCCTCGTGAGCCTTGATCTCAGGCTCCTCCCTCACACGCCCGCCTATCCCCCAGAGCCTGGATCTTAAAACCACGAGCTCGTCAACCCCTAGCACGTCGCTAACTATTCTAGCAGGGACAAGCCCTCCCCTGGAAACAGCCACCACTGTATCAGGGGATTCGCCAGCGTCTAGAAGGGTTGAAGCTAGCTTGTAGCAGTACTCAACCGCTTTGCTCCAGGGTATGTAGACAACCTCCACGCAGCCTCACCCTGGTTTTCAGCAAGGCTCGATCGTGCTAGGGGGCTTGGTTGTTACAGCGTAGGCAACCATGGTTACATCCTCAATGCTTCTCGTGATCTCCCTGGAAACCTCGTCTAGAATACTGTAAGGTAGCTTGAAGTAGTCAGCTGTCATCGCGTCACTGCTTTCAACAATCCTCACGATCACGACGTAGCCAACCCTTCTCGCATCCCCTTTAACCCCCACCCACTTGTCATCACCCACGACCGCGAAGGCTTGCCAAACCTTGTCGAGCAGTCCATGCCTCCTCAGCACTTGCTCAACCACTGCGGAAGCCCTCCTACATATCTCCAGCTTCCGCCTGGTGAAAACCCCTACAACCCTAACAGCCAGCCCTGGACCTGGGAACGGCTGCCTTTTAACAAAGTATTCTGGGACTCCCAGCATCCTGGCGACCTCCCTGACCTCATCCTTATACAGGTGTTTCAAAGGCTCAGCTACAAGGTACTTCTCCCTAAACCACAAGGGTAGTCCTGCAACATTGTGGTGTGACTTAATCCTGTCAGCAACCCCTGTCCCCCCGCTCTCAACAATATCCGGGTAGGTTGTCCCCTGGATGAAAACCCTTGCCCCCTGCTCCTCCATAACCTGGTCGAATACTTTAGCAAACTCCTCGCCTATGATCCTCCTCCTCTCCTCGCAGTCGGCAACCCCTTCAAGCCTTGACAGGAACCTCTCCTTCTCATCCAGTACGAGAGGCTTCAGCCCTGCCTTAGCCAGGTTTTCAACAACCTCCTCAACCTCCCCCTCGCGGAAAAGCCCGTGGTCAACCAGCACCGGTACAACCCTATCTCCGAGCACTCTCCTAGCGAGAGCTGCAGCCACTGTTGAGTCAACGCCCCCGCTGACCGCGGCAACCACGGGTCCTTCAACACCCTTGTACTTCTCGAGCTCAACCACCGTTAGAGAATAGTAGTAGTCCCTAACCCATTTCCTCTCAACCCCTGCGAAGCGTGCGAAATTGTCCAGGAGCTTCAACCCTTTAACCGTGTGCGACACCTCTGGGTGGAACTGTACAGTGTAAACAACTCTCCCACCCAGCACTATCTTCAAGGCCGCAACGATCCCGTTCTCGGAGACTGCTAGAACCCTGCTCCCCGGGGGAGGCTTGGACACGCAGTCCCCGTGGCTCATCCACACATACTCCTCCCCTCCCCAGCCGTTGAAAAGCTCATCCCGCTCAACCAGCCTAACCATAACCCTACCATACTCTCCACACCCCTTCTCGACAACGCCTCCCAGGATTCTAGCGATGAGCTGGTGGCCGAAGCAAACGCCCAGCACCGGTGTCTCAGCATCCCCTAGTACTCTCCGGGCTGAGTCCAGCACTGCCGGGTCAGCCTCGAGAACACTCCTCTGACTACCCGATAAGACTACCGCAGAGTATTTAGACAAGTCCACGCCCCCAACCCTGGTGTACGGGGTAACAACCGCCGGAACCCCTAGCTCCCTCAGCCTCCTAGCTATTAAGTGAGCGTACTGTCCCCCGTAATCCACTACTAGAACGGCTGAACCGGGTATGTGTATAGGAGCCTCCAACATGTAGAGAGATAATGCTGGCCCCGGCTTATAATGATTGCCGGAGAACACGTCATCGGCACTTTCAGTCTTTTCTTATTGCTTCTTGAGGCGCATAGAACTCGCAGTAATGTATACTATTACTTTCAGTCTTTTCTTATTGCTTCCTTGTAATATGTGAAGCAATTGCTGGAAAACTGTTATCTTTCAGTCTTTTCTTATTGCTTCTCAATCTTACAACACGTGAATTCAGTGTTTTCTTACTTTCAGTCTTTTCTTATTGCTTCGAATCTCTCGGGAACAATGTAGAGCGAGGGATTGTCGCTTTCAGTCTTTTCTTATTGCTTCAAGTATATTCGTTTTTGTTATCAGTGCCATAGAATATCTTTCAGTCTTTTCTTATTGCTTCGTTTGAGGAGCATGAGGAATGTGGATATGTTGATGAACTTTCAGTCTTTTCTTATTGCTTCTAGTCGTTGTTTTGATGGCTGGGGTTTTTAAGGTTTGCGGCTGTTTTTCCGGAAAACCGGGGGTTCTCGTTGATGTGCCGTCCGTTAAGCCCTGCTTGAAACAAAATTTTTAGATCCATGACTAGACCCCTATCCGCGATCGATTTTCCAGCGAACTTCCTGCTGAGTTGGCTTGTGGAGGCGCTGGACCAGTGCCGGTGTTTTTGGTATAGCCCAGTATTCTACAAGCTGAGCTCAACGTGGGTGAGTAGTTGACTCTGACCCTGGTGTGCGTGATTATAGTTGCTTTACAGCCCCCTGGCTTCCGGGGTGGTCAGTCTCCTTTTTCACCAGCTCCCGCTCTTCAGCCGGCTTATCATCAGCCAGTACTCTTTGTCGTTGAATAGTGCTTCAGCCTCGTTCTCAACCTTGTTCAGTATTCCCTTAGCACCCTTGGATATAAAGCTCGAAATCTCTCCGGCGTTAACAGCTCCAGCGCCGAGCGGGTTCGGGGGAAGCCCCACTCTCCCAATGCTTGCCTTGGCGAGGAGCCATGCCCCGATCACCTCTGGCCTCGATGCCTGCACCAGGCTGTCTGCTGTAAGCTTCCTGTTGGAGAACCAGTAGAGCTCTCTAGTGAAGGCTACTGCCAGGGTTCTCCTAAGCTTGTCAACCCATTCATCGTAAAGTTCCCCAGCCTTCTCCCTCACCTTTTCAAGGGCTTTGTCAACGTCTACATGGGTGAGAGGAGCCCTGTAAACAGCCTTGGCGAAACCCTTGTCAAGCACAGGCTCCAGCGACCCCCACAGCACCACGAGGCTGGAGGCGTAGGAGCTGTGCATCACGCTCGTCATGAAGGACTCTGCAAGGTCTCCGGGGGGCTGGAGACCTCTCCCCTCCAGCACGGCTTCAACCTCCCACGGCTCCAAAGGATCTGCCGCGGCTGGCTCACCGTTAACCAGGAGCCAGGGCACGCTCCAAGCCTTCTTCTCGAAACCAACCCCTGGCTTATCAGCTACCAGGATTCTTAAACGGTTTAACAAGCCTTTCTCGCTGAGTGTTTTCAGCAGCCTGTAGCTTGAGAAGCATGTTGGATGTACAACCAGCTCGACAGTGCTCACAGGGATCAACCATTATTTAGTATTTATTCTGAACCCGCTTTAATAACAAGCTACAGTGCTTCAGCACTCAGTAAACCCAGTTCTTGGAAACCGGGTGATCCTTCAAATCCTCGAACAGCCAGACCATTCTGTCAACATACCAGAGCATGCCAAAACACGCGGTGATGCAGCCTGCCACGGTGGTCAAGGGCTCGAGCGCCACTATCCCGTAGAACAGGAGGATGGCTCCTGCAAGGCTTAGCATTGTCAAGGCGAATGCGGCCTTCACATGGTGCTCTGGTATTTCAACACAGTACTCTCTCCTGCTCACCATTATCCTCTCGCCGAAAACACCCTTGCTAGCCCGGTTGCGGGTTGAACGGGGCTTTGGGAAAACCCTGGGGTTTAGAAACGTCCACGCCGCGATCACCGCTAAGGGGATTAGGAAGAACAGCCTATCCACGCGCGAGACCAGCAGGCAATTGTGAAGAATAGTGGGGGGCCTGGTTGCGAAGCTCCAGGGATTGGCATGCCTCATCCAGGCTTCATCCTTCATCCTCATTGCAGACGATGTCTTACCCAGGATTCTCCCGAGTATTCTATCAACCACGCTCTCCCTGTACTGTGTGCAAGCACTGCTCGTTTTGAAAAACCTGTTTAACAGGTTCAGATGAGACAGGTTTTCTCATCCCTTCCGCGTCAAGCCCGTTTTCCTCATCATCGCTTAAATCTTTGTGTTTAAAGGGTTTTAACCCTAGTCTATCCAATCCTTCGTCTCAATCTTCTCCGGGATGTAGCTGTCTGCTAGGAATTTAAGCCCCTTACTAGCCATTGCCTCGATCTCGAGCTTGCTGAGGGTTTTGAAGAATATGCAGAGCTCCCTAACCCATTCGGGGCTCCTGAACCAAGGGTAGCCTGTCAACCCCTCCTTCCTCTTCTTAACCTTGCTCTTCAAATCACCCTCGTCCATGCAGACTTCGGCTACCTCGTAGCCGACGAGCTCGACAGCTCTCTCAACATCCTTCTGCTTAGCCTTGATAATATAGTTCCTCCTCTCCTTCTCATCGAGATAGGCTTTCTTACCGTGAAGCCTTGCCAGGGATGATTTCGAAATCCCTGGGAAGCCCTTGTCAAGCCTTGCCAATACCTCGCTGAACGGGGCGTCCCCGAAGACATCGGTCATCATCACCCCTATGAACTTCGCCCCAGGGGTTGCAAGCCTCTCGCTCTCGTAGGACAGGGTTATACTGCCTATTTTGAAAACACTGTAGATGTAGTACCCGTAGGGGTCGCTGTCGGCGAGCACGTACACGGGGAGCTTCAACTCCTCGCTAAGCCTTCTCACAAACCTCCTGGTAGCCCTGTCCGGCTGCCCGGCGCTGGTAACCAGTACCGCCTTGTTCTTCCTCCAGAAACCATACCTGTGGAGCTGTTGGAACACAGCATCCTTCTCCACCACGAGCACGTACTCGGCGTCAACATCCTTGAACTCTATCAGGTCCGGCGTGGGCTCGATCGAGTAGGCTCCATGCCCCATCCTGCTCAAGTCTATGGTGTCGTCGCCGCTCCTGATCACCAGGTTCCCGACAACCTTCCCCTTCTCCTTGCTGAGGATGAGCAGCTCCTCTCTTAAAACGTTGAGGAAGACTTCAAGATCTCTTATAACGCTGTCAGACTCCTTCTGCTCCTCCCAGCTGTTCTCATGCACCACCTTCCCGTCAATATCCCTGTAGGAGATGGTGTGTTTACCCCTGTAGTAGAGGTCACGTATCGTAGGGTACTCGTTGTTGACCAGGGAGTCGTAGATTATCGAAGCCATCAGCATTGTCTGCATGAACTTCCTTGCCTCGTTGACATCGGTGAAACTCCTCTTCAACGTCTCGGGACCGAGCAGTAGTAGCTTGTGCCTGTGGTCGTAGATGGTGTTGGAGAGTGTTCTCTTAGGCATTACGAGAACAGGCCTCTCTCCTTTAAGGATTAGCTGGGATATTTCGAGAAACCTCCTCCTCATAAGCTCGCTAGCCCTTGCCCTTGCCTGCAGGTCCGCCTTGGTAACCATAAACCCCTCCCTCAAGTACCTATTTCGACTGTTTCAAGGCTCTTGACAACCTCCTCCAGCGGTATCCCAGCCCTTTTAGCAACTATTTCAGCAAGCCTCTGCTCGAGGATATCCTGGTTGATCCCGTCCTCCCCTCTCACGATCGTGTGGAGGCTTCTAGCTATCTCGGGAATATACTTGGCGAGGAGGACAACCCTCCTCTTAACCTCCTCCTCCCTAGCCTTCCTCACCAGGTATATCTTCAGCTTGCGTAAAACCTCCATTAAGGCAAGCCTTATCTCCCTCCTGATCTCGGGCACGTCGGCAATGCTCTCCTTGCCAACTCCTTTGAAAGGTATCTTAGTGCTGCACACGTGCACCAGGACCACGAGAGGTGCTGGGAAAACTATCGAGTAGTTAGCCCAGTTAATATCCTCCTTGACGACGAAGGTTGTCACATCACTGCCCTCGTCGTAGAGGAGCGGTATCTTGTTAGCATACCTAAGTATTACAGGCTTATCCGCCTCGCCCAGGGGCGTGCCTCCCCCGTAAGCAACCCCCGCCTCCACGATGAACGGGTGGCCGTGGTAGACCTGCGGCCTTCTCGTCACGGCTTCAACGAACTCCGGCTTGAACATCCTGGATAAGCCTGCAACAATAATCTCCCTCCCCAGCGGCGAAATAGCCTTGGCTGAGGGGGGCCTGAGGTTTTCAAACCCCTTGATAGCGTTCACAATCCTGAGCAGCTCATCCTCGCTCAGGGAGCCCGCCGGCTTCGAAGGATCGACCCCGGCCCTGCTTAAAACCTCAGTGGCTGTTGACTCCCCAACGCTCTGGAAGTTCTTGATCAACAGGTCTTTAACGGTCTCCGACGTGTTCAAATCCCTCATCTGCTTCAACATCTCGAGGTCGACGCCGAAGGGGTGTGGCTTAACCTCCACCGGGGGCCTGGGCAGGATGCTTATCGCCCGGGGGTAGTAGACTATCTCGTTCTCCGGGGTTATGAATATGATGTTCGCGTAAGGGGTGACCACTACTGAGCGTTGCAGGTACTCCATGATCTTCGGCTTAGCCCTGGCCCAGTCGCCCTCGAGCGTTATAGACACTATTGTCCCATGCCAGTCCCTGGTCTTCCTCCACGTCCCCTTCTCAAGGATCACCGGCTCGTTCCTGTTCACATCTATCCTCAGCTTGAAATAGTATATCCTCTTAAACCCCTGCTTGCTCGTGATTACTTCAACAGGCCTGCCAGTTGTCATCTGCCCGTAGAGCACAGCCATTTTAACACCGAGCCCGTACATCCCCCGGGTCTGCTTCAAAACATACTTGCTGCTGAACAATACTTTTCCAAAAGCGTTTGGAACCACGTCCGGGGGCAGCCCTATCCCGTTGTCTTCAACGGTAACCCTGTAGTACTCTTGGATCTCGTCAACCTTCCTGATAGCTATCTTGACATCGGGGAGTATTCCGTGAGCATCGGTAGCGTCTAAAGCGTTCTCGTAAAGCTCCCTCACAGTCTGATAGAGTGCTCTAACAGGGTTGGAGAAGCCGGCGATCTCCCTGTACTTGTAGAAAAACTCAGCGGGGCTTATAGCCCTGTACTTCTCAACGCCCTCAACGCTGTTAGACATTTTAGGCAAACCCCTAAATACCTGTAAACTCTGATCTATTATCCAGTAATACTCTTTAAAAACAAAAGCACGGGTTCCCAGCCCCGCACGCTGCTTCAAGAGCCTGCCGCTTAAACCAGGGCTTGAAAACCTCTACATCCAACCGGTTTTAACGAGAGATATTTATACTACGTGTGGATAAATTACCTACTTGGAGAGGTGGATTACGTGAGCCCCAAGGAGGTCTTGGGATTACTCATAACCATCATCGCCATAGCAATAATATTCTACGCCTATATATCAACCGGTGGAGTCGTGAAAGGGGATATAGCGATTGCAGCAGGTGTTGCAGGCTTCATCTTAATACTTGTTGGACCATACCTGTGGCTTGGAGAGGTTCCATCAGCTATTAGCAAGTTCGTAGAGGCTAAGACAGGGGTTAAGCTGGAGCAGAAGTAGGAGGTGTTGTGTTAATGTACCCGATCCTCATCCTCGTGATCGTTCTCGTTATCTACGTGCTGGCATACGTCTTCTACGGGAAGAAGATACTTGAGCAACGGGTCACAAAGGCAGACCCTAACAGGCCGACCCCTGCGCTGACCAAGTTCGACGGCGTCGACTATGTTCCAGCCAATAAGTACGTTCTATACGGCCACCACTTCGCATCGATCGCCGGGGCGGGGCCTATCACCGGTCCAGCGCTCGCGCTTAACTGGGGCTGGGGGCTCCCGCTCATATGGGTGCTGTTCGGCAACGTCTTCATCGGTGCAGTCCACGACTACCTTGCAATAATGTCGAGCGTCAGGTACGGCGGCTTATCGGTGATGAGTATTTCAGAGTCCACGATGGGGAAGAAGGCGAGGTATGTATTCCTAGCGTACACCTGGTTCGCCCTGATCCTGGTTCTCGCAGCATTCCTCAGCGTTGCGTCATCAACATTCATAAGCGTTCCCTCAGCAGCCACGGTTGCAGTCTTCTACATGCCTCTAGCCTTATTGTTCGGCGTGATGGTGTACAGGTTCGGGGTCAACGTTAAGAAGGCAACCGTCATAGCGCTCGTCCTCGAGGTGGTGCTGATATATGCTAGCTACTACACCCAGCTAGTCATGCCTGGGGACGCGCCCGTCCCGTATCAGACATGGGTTGTTATACTTGCGGCCTACAGCTTCATCGCGGCGTCGCTACCGGTATGGTTCCTGCTCCAGCCTAGGGACTACTTGAACGCATACCTGCTGTGGGGCTTCGTAGCCCTGGCGATCCTAGCCCCTCTAGCAATACCTCTCATAGGGCTGACCGGCCCCTTGATAACCAGCTTCGTCGCTAAGGGAGCCACTATCGGGGCGATCGGCGAGGCAGCGAGGGCTGACATAGCATGGTTCTGGCCCACAGTCCCCTTGACGATCGCGTGTGGAGCGCTGTCAGGCTTCCACTCCGTAGTAGGTTCGGGGACAACGTCTAAGCAGCTTGCCAACGAGCTCGACGCCCTCCTCGTAGGGTATGGTGGAATGTTGACGGAGGGAGCTGTCTCATCCCTTGCTGTAATACTTCCGGCCGCCATAGTCTGGGATTTCACAGCCTTCGCATCCAACGCTGGCTTAACAACCGCCACGCTCCTGAACTCCGGGCTTAACGTGACGGCCACGCCCACGGTGTTAAACCTGGCTGGAACCGCCAGGTTCTACACATCCTACGGCCTAGTGCAAGCGCTCATGTGGTCGAGCTCCTAGGGGTTGAGAACTTCCCAGCCCTGTACAAAGGATTCTCAACCTTTGCCGCATGGGCTCTCTCAGCATTCGTGCTGACAACGCTCGACACTGCTAACAGGCTGGCAAGGTTTGCATGGGTGGAGCTGTTCGACTGGGTTAAGCCCAGGAAGCCCGGCGTTCACAAGGTGATAGCCAACAGGTGGATTGCATCCCTGATACCGATACTGCTTGGAGCGGTAATGGCTCTGCCGCAGGTCACGGACCCGTTGACAGGCAGGCTGATATATGCCTACCAGCTGATATGGCCAGCATTCGCAGGGACAAACCAGTTGCTCGCGGCAATAGCACTGCTCACCGAGGCTTTATGGGTTTACGCGGTCTTGAAGGTCAGGGGTAAGGTCAGCCTCCTGATCATGGCCCCGGCAGTGTTCCTCTGGGTGACGGTTACATCAGCACTCTTCATCTGGCTCCTCCTCGTTGTGCCAAGCCTGCCAGCACTCTATATTGCTACTACAGGTCTCATAGTAGCTGTGTCTCTAGCGCTGGATATCGCCCTGATACTGCTGTTCGTTAAATCCCTGAGGCATGCCAGCGTGAAAGCATAAGTCCTTTCTTAATAAACCTTTTTTCAACATAATTCTCATCGGTGCTTGCTAATGGTTTTGGAAAAGATAAGGAGCTTTCTCAGGGAGCTACTCCTTTTCATCAAAGGGTTTAACCAGGCAATACTCGAGCAGAGCGTGGAGGCGTTGCAGGCTGAGTATGTTGAGCTGGAGAACGCATTCCTCACAATGCTCTTCGGCCCCCTGGTAGGCGTTAAAACAATCCCTGTCTTCCTCTCCCTTGAGCTCCTGGAGGCTGTTAAGGAGGAGGTGTCGATACTGGAGTCCCGGGGGTTCAGAGGGGAGGATGTGCTAGGGGATTTAATGTCGTCGCTGGGAGGTGAGTGGTAGTGCTTCAAGACCTTATCAAGCCATACTCCTGCTGCCCGCACGTGGTGGTTGTGATAGGGAAGGGGGGTGTCGGCAAGACCACAGTATCCCTCCTCCTCGGCGCAGCGCTTGCGAGGCTGGGGAGGACGCTGGTTCTAAGCCTCGACCCGGCCAAACACCTGGCAAAGTACATTGGGGAGGAGGTTGTCGACAGGGAGCACGTGCTCGGGGAAAACCTGGCTGTGAGGCAGCTGGATGTTGAAAAGGAGGTTGCCAGACAGGCTGACCAGTACTCCAGCATGCTCAAATACCTTCTACCATCCCTCACAGTCTTAAACGTTGACAGCGTGGTGGACGTTGTCAAGTACATGCCGGGTGTTGAGGAGGAGGTTTTCCTAAGGGTTTTAGACAGCGTATACTCCAGCCGGGACTACAGCTTCATAGTGGTTGACACGCCTCCCACAGGCGTCACCCTTAGAACCCTCTACCTCCCACTGCTCTACATGGTCTGGCTTGACAAGCTGATCAAGGTTAGGGAGAGGATTGTCTCCCTGAGATACGTTATCGCGAGAACCACGGGGAGGGAGGCTGAGGCAAGGGATAAGGCCCTGTCTATTCTCCTCGAGATGAAGCAGCGGTACTCAAACCTCATGGACGTGTTGAAGAATCCTGCGAGAACCTCCTACGTAGTGGTTGCAACCCCGGAGCCTCTGCCGGTTTACGAGATGGAGGAGACTGTTAGCTTCCTGGAGAAGAGGCTCGGGGCTCCCGCTAAAGCCCTCGTGCTCAACAAGATCCTCCCCGCTGAAATGGCTCGGAGAATGGGGGTGGAGCAGCAGCAGAAGGCTTTCATTGAAAAACTCTCCTCTATTAAAAAACCCCTCGTCCTCATAAACTATCTCGGAAAGCCCACGGAGAGCTTCGAGGATGTTAAGAAGCTTGAAAGCCTTGTCGAGGTGGTTGGGTGAGCATTGAAGACTTGCTCTCGCTTTACGGCGTGATAATTCTGATAGCGATCCTCGGCGCGGCCTCAGCCATATGGTTTTTCAGGCAGAGGCGTAGGCTGATAGTGTTGCTGAGGGATGTGGTGCTAGCTCTTGAAAAGCACTTCAACCCTTCAAGCAAGGAGTACCAGTGGCTCGGATACATCGTAGGCTTCAAGGCCAGGTACGTCCTCCCAGGCAAGCACAGGGTTTACCTACTGCTCACCACAGTCCCAAGGCACTCCCTGCTATACTACCCCTTCGCCAAGATCGCGGGTAGGAGGGACAGGCTTGAAATAGCCTTCAACCCGAGCGACAGGGTTGTGGCTGGAGAGGTCTACCTGGTTAAGAAGAACAGTAGGGTTGACAACACTGTTCTCAGAAACAGCGTGGGGGACAGGCTTGACAAGATGTTTTCAAGAGAGGTTAGAGGATTCTACGACTACATAGTATTCTACAGTGATGAATCCCTCTACGACAAGGTAGCCGGGGCTGTAGCGAGCTCTAACCTGCCTGTAACCATGATCGCCACTTACCCGGGACAGAACATTGTCTCCGCCGCATACGACCTATCCCTGAGCACTCTCAGCGAGTTCCTGGCTTTTCATGAAAGGCTTGTCAAGGAGCTAACCGTCCCCAGGGCTGTAAGGAAGTAGCTTCCCCACTGCTTTAAATATCCAGTCTCCAATAAAGTATTCATGTGGCTTCCTCGAGGAGTGTTGACTCATGAAGGCAGTATATATGTTTGAACCCCCTAGGAACGGCCTCGAAATCCTTGAAAAAGAAGGCATCCCCTACTCATACTACCCTGGGAGGCAGGCGCCCCCGGAGTGGCTTGAGAAGGAGCTGAGGGATGCAGTAGTCCTGGTGGCAGCCCCGTGGAACACTGTGCCCAGGGACTTGATCGAGAAGGCTGAGATGCTGAGGCTGATCATGGTTCAGGGCTCAGGGCTCGACAAGGTTGACATAGAGGCTGCCACGCAGCGAGGGGTATGCGTAGCCAACGCCCCGGACTACATAGCGGAGACTGTTGCAGACCATATCATGGCTCTAATACTTGCACACTACAGGAACATTGTCAGAGGCGACAGGTATGTTAGAGAAGGGAAGTGGACTGCCGGGACCCCTCAGACACTGATTGGGAGAACGCTGAGCGGTAAGCAGGTTGGAATAGTGGGGATGGGGAGGATAGGGGCCTCGCTGGCCAGGAGGCTCAAGCCCTTCGGGGCGAGAATAGTCTACTGGGATAGGAGGGCTAAGCCCGAGATAGAGCACGCGCTCGAGGCTCAGAGAATGGATCTAGACCAGCTTGTCGAGACCAGCGACGTGGTGGCAATAACCGTTGCGCTGACCCCTGAGACAAGGAGGCTGATAAACAGGGACAGGGTATTCAGGATGAAGAAAGGAGCCCTGCTTGTCAACACTGCGAGAGGGCCTATAGTTGATGAGAAAGCTCTTGCGGAAAGGCTTGCTCAGGGAGAGATCTACGCGGCCCTCGACGTCTTCGAGACGGAGCCCCTCCCGCAGGACAGCCCGCTGCCTAGGCTTGAAAACACCGTACTAACCCCTCACCTTGGAGGATTCTCCTGGGAGGCCTTGGCGGAGACGGCGAGGTTTGTTGCCGAATCAGTTGCCGGGTTCATCAAGCAGGGCAGGCTTCCTGACACTGTTGTGAACAAGTGCTGATCAAGCTGGCCCGGGAAAACTTTCACCCTCCCCCGAGCCCTCCGTGTTTTTAAATTTTTACACGTTGAACTCTTTCAAGCATTTCCTCAAGAATGGTGTCAGGCGTGAAGGCTGTGTCCGGCCTGGTTGCAACAGCTCTGCTGCTCGCGTTAACGATCGCTGGGGGAGTCCTACTCTACAACTACGTCTACGGCTACCTAGCCGGGGGCGGTAGTAGCGGAGGGGTTGAAGCAGTGTACGTAGCCCTCTACGACTATGGCTCTGTGAAAGAGCTGTACGCGGAGGTTTTGAACACCGGGTTGAAGACTGTCAGGGTTGAGAAGGTTGTTCTCATTCAGAACGGGAAACCCATTAACGAAACAAATATCAGTGGAGTCAGCATTCCAGCTGGCGGTAAGGTAGCCATAGTAGTTAGCAACATAACCGCTAACATAAATGCTTCACAACCCCTCTACCTTAGAATATACTACGACGGGCAGCCGTCGAAGCTGTTCGAAGTATTCAAGTAGCCTCGCAGCGGGGCAGGCTTGCACATGCTTCAAAGGTTTTTTCAAAACCTTAAAACCATCCTTCCAACCTCCTTCCCCACCCCAGCGGGAAAAGGAGGGCTTGCAGACGCTTCCCTCAGGGTTGTGAAGAGGATTGTAGAGGAGTATTTAACAGGCTACTCTCTCGAGGAGGGTGTTGAAGGCTTAATCCTGGAGGAGTACGAGCTCCCCTTCAACATTAAGGCAAGGATTGTCAGGAACGGTGGCTTGCTGAAGTATGTTGTCGAGGAGCCGCCTATAACCCCTGCTGTTATTGAACAAGTATCCAGGCTAGTGCTCAGCGTTGAAGCAGGCTTCAAGGATGCAGGGCTTCCCGGAGCGGAGGTGGTTTACAACTACTCGAAGATCGCCAGCGGCTACGGCCCCTTATACCCTTTCACAATGGATGAGAGCGTTGAGGAGGTCAGCTTAGACAGGAAGACCGGGAGGATCCACGTCATCCACTCCAAGTACAGCTGGTACGGGTGGCTCCCCTCCAACATCACCGTGAGCAGCAGCCTCGTCGACAAGCTGGTCCTCTCTCTCGCGAGGAGATCGGGGAGGCATATATCCCTGCACAACCCAATAGCGGAGGGTTTGACAAGGGAGGGTTTAAGGGTTAGCCTAACCTTCGGCGACGAGGTCTCGAGGAGCGGTAGTAGCATAGTGGTTAGGAGGAGGCCCGGAGCCCCTGTAACCATCACCAGGCTGATAGCGGAGGGTGTTTTAAACACGGCTGTTGCAGCATACCTCTGGCTCATCCTCGAGTCGAAGGGCTGGGTGATCGTGGCTGGGAGTGTTGGAGCCGGGAAGACAACCCTCCTCCAGGCACTGCTAACCCTCGTACCTCCTTCAAGAAGGGTTGTCACCATCGAGGACACCCCGGAGCTGAGCGGTTCTACAGGCCTCTGGGACCCGCTTGTTGAGAGGCATTTAGCCGGTAAGCAGGGAGCCAGCATAACCTCCTACGACCTGTTAAGGTTCGCGCTCAGGAGGAGGCCTGACTACATAGTTGTCGGCGAGGTGAGAGGGGTTGAAGCCAGGTTGCTCGTCCAGGCATCCAGGCTCGGCCATGGAGTGTTAACAACCATTCACGCCGACAACCCGAGGTCTGTCGTGGAGAGGCTGACAGCACCCCCTATATCCATACCGCGTAGCCTTCTCAGGAATATTTCAGCAATAGTGATGGTTTCCAACAACCAGGGGGTTAGAAGGGTTTCAGCCTTGTGCGAGCTCGGGGAGGGATCGGAGATCCGTGAGCTCTGCTCTACACCAGGGTCCTGCGGGTCTTTAACACCCAGGGTTTTAGCACACCTATCCGAGAGGCTTCAGGGATACGGCGATAAGGAGAGGGTTCTACGGGTGCTTGAGGAGAAGGCTTCCTTCCTGGAGGATTGTGTCTCCAAGCAGGTTTTCCACCACTCAAAGCTATCCGAGAAGCTCCTGGAGCACTATCTCGCGTGGAAGGCTTGAGGAGGGCGTGGTGTTTGGAGAAGTCGCTGAGCAGGATCAGTGCTAGAGGCTTGGAGGAGGGCTTTCTCGACTTCCTGACAACACTGGCCTCCTTCGAGTCCACGGGCCTCAGGATCATGGACTTGTTCGAGCACTCGGCTAGTAGAAGAATCCGCGTCCCAGGAGACTACGCATCCCTTGCCAGGCTCTACGTGTTCCTGGAGAAGGCTTCGGGAGACCCTTACACCTCGCTCAGAAGCCTCGCCGAGCTCACTCCTTCCCCAACAGTGTCAAGGCTTCTCAGGGAGTACGGGGAGGTTTTAGTGTCAACAGGGGGGACCATGAGCCTTGTAGAGAAGTATCTTAGCGAGGAGCTGGAGAAGCACTGGGCAAGGGTTTCAAGCCTTTTCACACATATCGATGCTTTCTACGAAGGCTTCCTCATAATCGTCCTAACCCTTACAGTTTTCACGCTTCTCCCAGGGGTTTCCCTGAACCCTGCAGTATCTGTTGCCGCAACCGTCTTCACAAGCGTTGCAGGATACTTGATTGCTAGAAGGGTTTCCGAAACCATCCTATCCCCTGAACCGCCATACATGGCTGCGGCCGACCTTGCAGTGGTAGCAACAGCCCTCCTCGCCCTCACAGGGCTTCAAGGCCTCGTGCTTCACACTGCTCTCGCCTTAACACTCCACGCTTTCTTGAGGGAGAGGGTTAGGGCTTCCCAAGGAGTTGAGGCTGAGGCCGTCCTCCTAGCCGAGGAGGCTGTTTCAGGCCTCGCCCTAGGGGTCCCGGTTGACGCATCCCTTACAGCGGGCTTCTACTCGTCGAGAAACCTGGTTCACAAGCTCCTTGGGATTGCAATGCTGAACGGGTTCAACGCTTCAACCATGGCTGACACACTGCCCCTCCCGCCGCTGGCTAGGAGGCTCATAACCCTGCTGTCAACCCCTCTGGAGTACAGCGGGTTCCCGAGGGCGCTTGCCTCCACCGTCTCCAGGTTTTCAAGACACATTGCCCAGTCGAGGAAGTGGTGTGGGGAGAGGTCGAGGCTCTACCTGTTCTACGCGGTTTTCACAGGGCTCCTCCTATCCTTCATGGCCTACATGCTGAAAGGGTTCACGGGCCCGCCATGCCAGCCGCCCGGTGCCGTGGCGCCGCTGGTATACTCGAGCATTGTGGGGTCGGTGGCCGTTGCCTCAGCCTCAGGCGGGGGTTTAATGGTTTCATCCGTGAAGAAAACAGGATTGGCTTTAACCCTGGGCTGGCTTGCCTACTTATCCCTGACTATCCTTTAACAACTCCTATTGGGCGCATCCTTACAACCATTCTAGCAATCCCTACCTTGTGCGCTGTCAACACCACCTTGTCCACGTCCTTGTAGGCTCCGGGGGCTTCCTCACTGATCACTCTTTTAGTCGCAGCCCTCAGCACAACACCCTTCCTCGCAAGCTCCTCGGTTATTTTCTCAGGGCTGTAGGATCTTATCGCCTCACCCCTGCTCAGCCACCTGCCCGCTCCGTGCGGGGCGCTGAACCATGTCCTCGCCCCCTGGGCTGTCCCAACCAGTATGTAGCTGGCCGTGCCCATGCTACCAGGTATTAATACGGGCTGGCCTATGCTCCTGTAGTCCGCGGGTATGTCGGGGTGTCCCGGCGGGAAGGCCCTCGTGGCCCCCTTCCTGTGGACTACAACCCTGTACTTCTCCCCGTTGACCACGTGCTCCTCCTTCTTAGCTATATTGTGGGCTACGTCGTATATTATTTCGAGACCCAGCTCCTCCGGGGGCTTCTTGAAAACCTGCTTGAAGCTCTCCCTAACCCAGTGGGTTATGATCTGCCTGTTAGTCCAGGCGAAGTTCGCGGCCGCGGCCATAGCTTTGAAGTAGTCCTGGCCCTCGGGCGAGTTGAAGGGTACTGCGGCAAGCTCCCTGTCAGGGACCTGTATCCCGTACTTCCTCATAGCCCTCTCCATGGTTACCAGGTAGTCGCTCGCAACCTGGTGGCCCAGCCCCCTGCTCCCGGTGTGGATCATGAGGGTTACCTGCCCCACCCGGGTTATACCCAGGGTTTTAGCAGCCTCGGGGTCGTAGATCTCGTCAACCACCTGTATTTCGAGGAAGTGGTTTCCAGCTCCGAGTGTTCCAAGCTGCTCATGCCCCCTCTGCTTAGCAACCCTGCTGACCTTGCTCGCGTCGGCATCCCTCATGCTCCCTCTTTCCTCAATATGCTCCATATCCCTTTCCCATCCGAACCCGTGCTCCACCGCCCATTTAACACCGTGGTTTAAAACCTCGTCCAGGTCGCTCACGCTAAGCCTTAAATGCCCTGTTGAGCCAACACCGCTTGGCACGTTCCTGAACAACGCCTCCACAATCTCTTTAAGCCTCGGCCTCACATCCTCCTCATCCATCTCAGTCCTCAACACCCTGACCCCGCAGTTTATATCGTAGCCTACTCCACCAGGGCTTATCACACCCTCCTCCATGTCGAACCCCGCCACGCCGCCTATTGGGAACCCGTAGCCCTGGTGCCCGTCAGGCATCACGTAAGACTTCAGCCTGATCCCGGGGAGGCATGCCACGTTAGCAGCCTGCTCCAGGGTTAAATCCTCATGCATCTTCTTAATCAAGTACTCGTCAGCGAACACCAAGGCATCGGTGAGCATGCACGGCTTAGCTCCTCTAGGGATAACCCATTCATAATCCCCTATCTTCTCAACTCTAACACTAACCATAGGAAACGCCTCCACGCGTGAATCCTAATCATAGGATTAACTACACCGGCTTATAAACAAAGACACCCAAGCCCCCACCGCCCTTGCCCCGCAGAAACCGTCCGGAAAATCGACCGCGAGAAGGGCTCCCGCCATGGACTAGAACCCCCCGGTTCCAGCAGGGCGTCGCGGACGGCTTGTCAACGGGGAGCCCTGGTTTTCCGGAAAACCCGTAGAAAACCCCATAACCCCACTCAATCAAAACAATGACCAGAAGCAATCAAAAAAGACTGAAAGGATCGTATCTTCAATATTCTATTAATATGAGAATTGAAGCAATCATAAGAGACTGAAAGATCTGTCTTGTTGATTAGCGTGTCCCATCTTCTTCGAAGCCATAAAAATAGATTGAAAGATAAATACTTCCTCTACCTCCAGTAATTATTGGGCGGGTTGTCCGTGCAGAGGAAGGATTTACTCTTAATCATAGTGGTCTTAGTTATAGTGAGTGTTATTACACCCGTGCTGATCTTAACCATGGGTTTCACGCCCAGTGGAAGTGCTGGTGGTTCCCCATCAACAACGACTAGTACACCCTACACTGAGACCGAGACTGGGACAGTGACCATCAGTCCCGTGAACGAGGATGGCTTTGGTATTGTTTATGCGTATGTTGAAAATGTGGATTGGTATGAGTATAATTGGATTGAGTATAATTGGATCTTTGCGATGGTGATTGAAAACAAGTATAAGGATGTTGAAATTGAGAGTGTAACTGTGAACGGGAAACAACCTTTCTCCGTATCTTTCAATGGAACCAATATGGATGTATTTGTGATACCTGCTGGTTCAAAGATAGGTGTGGTAATTAAAGCTTTGATAATGAATGTTACAGAGGGAGATCATGTTAATGTTGTGTTTCATTTTGCTGATGGAAGAAAATATGAGAAAACTTTTCCACTAATATCTGGATACTTTGAAACAACAGGATTGGTTGAACCCATGTTTGAAGTGAGAGTGGAAGATGTTAAACTCGTTGAAGATCCCTCGTGGAATTATCTCAGATATACTTTCACTGTGGAGAATAAAGGAGTTGTTCCTCTCGTTATAACAAAATTTGCCAGTCCTGAAATGTGGTTCATTTCTATATCACGTAAAACAGACCCCAATGGCTTGATATGGGAGAGTTGTAGCCTCTCAGATGAGACGAGACCATGGAGTCCAATAGTTATTCTCCCAGGAGAATCAACACGCATCGCTCTCAATCTTTCATCATCCAACTTGTTTGAAACTACCGTTGTGAAATTTATGATAAATGACAATATGTATGAAACCTTTGTCCCCAATCCAGAGGCTCGGTTCACAAAAACCACGAAGCCTTTAGTTAAATTATACAACTACTTTGTTGAAAAAACAGAAGATGGATGGAATATCACTCTTATCGTAGCCAATATTGCGGATAGTTACATGCCTTTAAACTTTATCCGAGTTGAAGTGTGGAATGATAACAACACTTTGAAGTATGTGGGAGCAATATGGGTTGATCAATCAACGATAAGAAGGAGTGGAGATATAACCGTGTCACCGTTTCCAACACGTCCAGGAGAATATGCAATAGTGGAGTTGAAACTTGGAAATGAGTTCCTTCCTGGCGATCATGTCAAATTTAAATTTGGGAGTATAAGTTATAACAGTGGAGACGTCACCATAATCTTTGAATACGAAATAACCCTCTAATCTGAGGCTTAATCCTTTTCTCATCACGCCCTTCTTCCTGTGATGGCTAGTGTTAGGATGTATTGGTTGTTGGGTTTTTACGATGTAGAGATCGACGACAGACTCGCTGGAGAAGACTATTAGATAGCGATCTTTGCTATTATGAGTTCAATTATTCTATTGAAGCAATTAGAAAAGACTTAGATGAAATAGGAAAAACAAAATTTCTCATAAACATGGGTTGAAAATGGTTGGAAAAACCTAGAGACGGGGATCTACTCTGTATGTTCCATAGAGTTTGAAGCAGTTATAGAAGAAAGGACTGGGAGAGGAAGGGTTTATGGATAGGGGTTTTTGGCTGGAGGGTTTGTTTTTATCAGAACCTCTTTATAACTTATTAGTAATTAGGGATTGGAAATGCTTGTTGCACACTTTGCTGATACTCATCTTGGGAAAACTCTTTACAACATCTCTGAGACCATGAGGCAGTTTATCGATCACTTTGAGCAGGCTGTTGAGCAAGCGCTTAAAGAGCATGTTGACGCGTTTATTTTCGCTGGAGACTTCTTTGATGATAAACACCACCTTCCTAACAGGGTTTTGAAAAGGGCTATAGACATTGTTGGCAGGATAACTAGTGAGGGTAAACCAGTCTTCATTGTTCCAGGCGATCACGACAGGTGGCCGCAAAGAGATGACTCACCAATAGAGCTTCTCAGGCTCTTCAGCAACGTGTACACGCCGGGGAAGGAGATATTCTTCGCTGAGAAGGCTTTGAAGGATGGGAGGGAGTATGTTTTCGCAGGGCTCAACTACTTCAACGTCAAAAATAGTGAACAGAGTAGGCAAGCCCTGTACAAGTACATTCAGGGAATGGATAGGGCCTTGGGCAAGTACGACGTGCTGATAATGCATCAAAACATTGAAAACTACTTCCCACTGGAGAAAGGTCTCAGTATAAGCAACATCCCTGTAACACCAAGGTATGTTGCAATGGGCCATCTCCACCGGAGAATAATCGAGAAGAGAGTTATCGATGGCAGGAGCCAGGTGATAGCGTACCCGGGGAGCATAGATATTTTCGACATTGACGAGGTTGAGGAAGCCAGGAGGAATGGTAAGGGATTCTACATAGTTGACCTCACCCCTGAGGAGCCTGTCGTGCACACGGTTAAAGTGGAGGCAACGCCTTTCGAATACGTGGAGACAGGCGTGGCTGAGTCGGAGTGGAAGCCTAAGATAGCTGAAGCATTGGCAAGGCTTGCGAAGCAGGTTAACCCGGGTAACAAGGGAATACTGTACGTCAAGATATTCGTGAAGGCAGGGGATATGGTAAGCCTCGAGAGGATAGAAGGCTTCATAGTCGATGAGAAGAAGAGGAGGCTCCAAGGCGGGCTGGAACTCATATTCCACAAGTTCGTGAGGGAACTCGTGAAGGAAACCTTTGAGAAAGCAAGCAGGATAACACAGCAAGCAAGAGGAGAGCTCGACACGCTCGCGGACTTCCTGGCCAGGGAGCTAGGGATCTCCCCTGATGAGGCTAAAAAACTAGCAGAGCATGTGGAAGGCTTGAAAGAAGCCTTCAAGCAGGGTGATGAGGAAGCGGTGGAGCAGATTATAGAGGAATTGGCTAGGGCAACCTTCTGGAGCAGGATCGGGATACCGGATGAATACGTTAAACTAGAGGAGGCAAAGCCCGGTAGGGTAAGCGAGCCCAGTGCTCACAAACCATCCAGGATCACGGACTACTTTAAAAGGTGAGACCTATGGGTGCAACTACACAGGTTCTTGATCAAACCGGTTCACGAGACCTGGACAAGGCTGGTGCGGAATCATCCACGCTAATTCTTCAGAAAGTAGTTCTTGAAGGATTCCTCAGCCACAATAAGACAGAGGTGGTGTTTGAGAAAGGAGTAAACACTATTGTTGGACCTAACGGGGCGGGCAAGTCAAGCATTCTAGAAGCAATATACTATGCTTTAACAGGTAATGGATGGAGGATCAGGAGGAAGGAACAACTCGTAAACCTAAAACACAGTAGTGCGAAAGTAATACTTGAGTTTAAACACGAGGGTAAAACATACAGGGTTGAGAGGCTGATCCCTTCAGGCGCATCGGAGAAAGCAATGCTCTGGGAGTTGAGGGAGGGAAAGGGTAAAGTGATAGCGGATAGAGCAACCGATGTAAACGCGAAGCTAGCTGAGATACTGGGGATAGAGACCTCAAAGCTTGACGGGATAGTGCTGGTAAACCAGGGAGAGCTGACAAAGGTTTTCGCATCCCTCAGCCCTTCTGAAAGGAAGGAGATACTTGACAAGCTTCTAGGGCTTGACCTGTATGAAAAAATAAGCGAGAAACTCCGGGAGTACTGCCCCGAGACCAGCACCCCCTACCAAGTATGCCCGGGAGCCAATGTTGAGAGAACGGTTGAGAACATTCGCGAGCAGGTTTTGAGAAAGCATAGTGGGCTCCTGGAGAGAAGGGAGGAGTATGTGCAGAAGAAGAGCGAGTATGAGCGTAAAATACAGGAGGCTAGGAGGAGGATAAGGGAGGAGAGGCTTGAGGAGAAGGCGTTAGAGCTGGAGAAGGCGAGGGCTGAGAAGGAATCCCTGAGTAATAAACTCTCCGAGATCAATGCGACAGCGTCAAGCCTGAGGGGGAACTTGCAATCCCTCCTCTCAAGGATAGCGGATTATGAGGAAAGGCTTGCATGGGTTGAACGAGAGATTCGGGAGAAGGAGAAGCTTGTAAAAACCCCATCCTTCAAGGAGCGGGTTAACAGCCTGATCAAGATCCACGGGGAGGAGAAGAGTAAGAGGGAGGTTCTCAAAGCCAGGGAGGAGCAGCTTAAAGCCCTTGAGAAAGTCCGGGGCGAGCTTGAAAAGCTCGAGGCTGAGCACGGGTCTCTCGTGAAACTAGAGGAAGCGGTCAGGAGCCTGGAGAGCGAGAAAACCAGTGCTCTTGAAAAACTTAACGCATTAAACCAGGAGCTGGGGAGCATAGAGGGGCAGGAGCGCAGGCTTGTAAGCGAGATCAGGAAGCTCCGGGAAAGAATCAGGGATGTTGTAAGGGGGAGTCAGCTTTCAAGGATTGAGCCGCTCATAGCTGAGGAAAGCGTTGAGAAACTTGAAGAACTGCTGAGGAAGACTGAGGAAGAGCTTGCCAGCCTGACCGCTGAGCTGGAGAAAACCGTGAGGGAAGAGGCTAGTAAGCAAGCCTTGAAGCAGCAGGTTGAGAAAAGCATAGAGCTTCTCGAAACCAGCCCCCAGCCCGAGTGCCCCGTGTGCAAGAGGCCCCTGGAAGGGAGGAGGAAGGAGGAGATACTTGCTGATTTCAGAAAACACCTCAGCGAGCTGGAGAAGGAGCTGAGGGATCTCGAGTCCAGGATTACGTTGCTGAGGACGAGGCAGTCCCAGGCTAGTGTCGAGCTGGAGGGTTTGAAACAGGTTGTTGAAGCATTGAAGGAAGTAGCTGGGAGGAAGGCTGAGCTGGAGAGGCTGGGAGAGAGGAAGAAGCAGGTTAAGGCAGTGGCTGAGCAACTCTCGGCAAGGGTTAGACAGCTTGAGGAAGCCTTGAACAAGTATAGAAGCCACCTGTCCAACTGGAGAAGCCTTGTAGCAAACTTCGACGTAAACACGTATAGTCAGCTCAAAGGAGAGGTTGAGGGTTTGAACAAGGAGATAGAAGGGTTGAGCAACGAGTTCACCCGTTTATCAACAGAGCTTGCCGGGGAGCTCGGGTTAGCTGTGAGGAGTCGTGAAGAAATTGTCCAGATACTGCAGGAGGAGCTTAAGAAGGCTACACAAGCTGAGCTAGATCTTGCTAAGCTAGGCGTTGAGAAGGAGAAGCTGGAGGCGGATATAAGGGATTTCAGGAAACAGGTCGAGGAGATAAGTGCACGGCTCAAGGAGCTTGAGAAGGCACGGGTCGAGGTTCAGGCCAGGCTGGAGAGCGTGGAGAAAACCCTCAAGGAGCTTGAGGAAGCTGGTAAGAAGCTGGAGGAGTTGAAAAGGATTATTGAAGTGAGCACGGAGCATGTTAAACTCTACACTAGCGAGCTTGAAAAGGTTGAGAAGGAGCTTGAAGACCTGAGGAACCTGGTTAAAGAAATTAATAAAGCGATAAGGAAAGCCATGATCATCAATTACTTAAGGGAGAAGATATTCCACAAGGACGGTGTTCCCAGGTATCTTAGAAGATACTATGTCGACTTAATTTCGAAAATGATGGAGAGCTGGAGCGATGTGTTCAACCTGCGTTTCTACTCGGTAAGGCTTGATGAAAACTACGAGCTCCAAGTAGAGTTAGCCGGGGCAAGGGGGAGGGTTCTCGGGGTTCCCCAGTTGAGCGGTGGGGAGAAAGTAGCCATAAGCATACTGGGGCTTCTCGCGCTTCACCAGATAGTTACACGAGGGAGAATAGGCTTCCTGGCTTTAGACGAGCCAACCGAGTATTTAGACCAGGAGAGGCGGCGCGAGCTAATCAATCTGTTGAAAAAGTTCAGGGGTGGTGAAGGAATCCCTCAGTTAATAGTGGTAACACACGATGTTGAGGTTAGGGATGCGGCGGATGTAGTGTATGCGGTGAGAAAAGAGGAGGATACAGAGTACTCAAGAGTGGAGAGGGAGGAGGCTTGAGGGAATACCTGTTAGAGCTTGCGTTGAGGAAGAAGGATGAGATAGCCTGGGCAATCCAGCAGTTAAGCAGTGATGAGTACAGGGCGATGGCGGAGGAGAACTGGGTTGAGTACACCCCTACTGTAAACCAGCCTGAATCCATAACAGCAGTTGACGGGAGCGCGCTAAGCATGGAGCTTCGCGACACCAGCATCTACGGTGTGAAAGCATACGCTCTCTCCAGGCACCAGTCATCGGTTAGGCATAAGTACATAGGGGACGTGGATGTTGTGACAGCGGCGAATGCTGACGGGCTTGTCAGAGCTTTCAGAGAGATATGCGAGGCGAAGATAGCTCTCGCATCCATAAGCAAGCTGGTACTCATAGACGGTAGCATAATATCCCTTCTCATAAACCCAGACCCTCTTACGAGAATAGGTATTAGGAGGGGGATAGAGGCGGTGGAGAGGTTGATAGGGCTTGACGAAGTAGTAGTTCTTTTAGATAAGATAAGGGAGCAGGCGTTGGAGCTGGAGGAGGCAGACCGGTACTTCGGCGACCCCTTCATCTCTAGGTCAATCCTTAAAGAGGTTAAGAAAGGAGGGATAGGGTTCACTGACATTGATGACAGCGTGTTTGAGGCGGCATCCGCTTTCACAGTCTTTGTAGAGAAGCTTCTTTCGCTGAGGCTTCTGCTGGATAAGTCCATGGTAGAGGGCTGGGGATTGGTTTACGTGTCCAAGAGAAGTAGGAGCAAGGAGTATTTGAGAAAGCTGAAGACTACCAGGGTCGGGAAAGCCTTCGAGGGGAGATTATCGGGGCCAACCGATATGGCGGTTTTCAGCAACTACACGCGTACACCAGGGTTTTCCAAGCCGTTAATAGTGGAGGAGGTGGAGACTATTAAAACTCTTCCATCAGAGGGTGTATTGAAGAAGCATGTAAGGGATTACTTTGAAAGCATCGGCATCATACTCACCTATGTTAGGCTTGTCCAGGACGGGCCCGTGCTCAAGCTTGAAATACCTTTCAGAAAAGGCTCAGCGGTTTCAGCAAGCACTGCTCGCGAAGTAGTTAAGAGTGTGATGGACATGCTTGCGGGCGAATCCTACAATGGGTATCCGTATCCGCTTATCCAGGTTGATAAGCTTGTCAAGGTGACGAGGCAGGATTTAAACCAGATCGCTTTTTCACTCGGCATACTCCCTTCTTTAACGGGGAGAGAGGTATTGGGTGAGTGGTATGTCGAGATCGATTAAACCAGAGGAGAGTGGTGGGAGATCTGTGAGCGGGGGAAGGATCAAACTTGGAAACATTATAGGTGAAACCTCGCACTCCAAGGTATCCTTCACAGCCTCGGAGCCCCCGAGGGTTGGAGAATACGTTCTAGTATCATACAGTAGCAACGGGAGCGAGAGGCTTGCCCTGGGAATGGTTGAAGAATCACTCATAGGCAACCCGCTACTATCTATGGAACAGGTTAAGCCGGATTATGTGAGCAAGGCTCAGCTATACGGGGGTGAAATGGCGGAATACATCATCGGGAGGGCTAGGATACTCAGCTGGGTTGACACACTGGTTAACTCAGGTGTTGTTGAAACCCCTTCATACCCGCCGAGACCCGGGGCGCCCGTGTACAAGGCTGACGCGGATACTCTGAGGCATATTTTCTCGAAGGATGTGAGAGGGAAGGTGAGGATAGGGGTTCTTGTAAACCACAGGGACGTCCCAGTATCGGTGGATGTGAACGCGATAGTTTCAAGACACCTTGCAATACTGGCTATTACAGGGGCTGGAAAATCCAACACTGTAGGAGTCCTGGTTGACAGGATTGTAAATGAACTAGGCGGGACAGTAGTACTATTCGACATGCACAACGAGTATGGATGGGTTGCAGGAGAGGAGGGCACGTATTTCGTTGAGCCTAAGATCCACCCTGCCCGCCTAACCCTGCACGAGTTCTACAGGTTACTCCACCTGGATGAGAAGGCTCACAAACAGAGAAGATTCCTCAGGCAGGCCTATAGGGAGGTAGAGAATACCAGGTATCAGAGGCCTGAAGAGTTCCTAGACAAGCTCAAGGAGGCTCTTGAACAACGTATCGACGATGAGAAGAGGGGTAAGGGTGATGAGAAGAGGCGTAAGAAATCGGCGGACCAATCTCTCTCCGAGGTTTTAGAAAAGCTTGAAGACTTCCTGGAAGAGTATAGTGGGAAAGTTATCACGCCGACAGCACCTATAAACCTTGAGGAAGCCATAGTACCCGGTAAGGCAAACATTTTCAAGCTTGGCGGTGTCTCCGAGGAGGTTGCGGACGTCGTAGTCCACCACTACCTCAACTGGCTCCTTAGGGAGAGGAAGGAGCACGTTTCAAGCGGCCGGGAAAAGGGCTATCCTGTACCGGTTCTCGCAGTCATTGAGGAAGCCCACATCCTCCTCCCCTCGGACAGGGGGACCTTGACGAAGAGTATTGCCGGTAAAATAGCCAGGGAGGGCAGGAAGTTCGGCGTAGGCTTGTGCTTGGTGAGCCAGCGGCCTAAGAAGCTTGACGAGGATGCTTTAAGCCAGACGAACAACAAGATAATTCTAAGGCTTGTTGAGCCCGGGGACCAGAGATATGTTCAGAGCGCGAGCGAAACCCTAAGCGACGAGCTCCTAGAGCTGCTTCCAAGCCTGAACGTTGGCGAGGCAATACTCCTAGGCATGATGACCCCTGTCCCAGCGATAGTTAAAATAGACAAGTCAGCCAGGAAGAGCGGGGGAGGAGACATAATAGTGCATGAGGAATGGAGAAGATACGCGGAGTCGAGGAAGAAGCTGAACGAGGAAGCATCAAAATACCTAATGATGCCTGAGGATTGAGGAAGCCCTCCCTCAACTCTCAAGTTTTTCAAATAATCCCTGCTTTAAAGCATCTCACGAGTTCCTGCACTAACACCCTTGAAGGCTAGCTTTAAAGGTTACGAAGCGTTCACTCCTTGGCCACGCATTCTTAGGCAAGGTGTTTAACCGGGTTTTCAAGGAGCTCCTGGAGCTTGATTATTGACTGAGCCCCTGTTTCAAGGTTTTTCACAGTAGCCAACCCTTCCTTAAGCTCCCTCTCCCCGATGATCACCGCCCTGGCGTAGCCTTTCCTAGCGGCATGCCCCAGCGGCTTGGAGAAGCCGGGGGATCTGTAAACAGTTGTCTTGAAGCCTGCTTTAACCAGGGCTCCCGCAACCCTGTAGCCCTCTGACACCGGCACCTTGCTCGACAGGATCACAGCGACCCCGCCCCCGGTTCCCGGGGTTTTCACGCCCTGCAGCGCCAGGGCTATCCTGTCAAGGCCTAGCGCTAGGCCTGTGGAGTGCTCGAACACTCCCCCGTAAACCATGGTCAGCCCGTCATATCTTCCCCCGCCGCCTATGCTCACCCCAAGCGCCTTAGTCTTGTACTCGAATATGAGGCCTGTGTAGTATGCCAGCCCCCTGACAAGGGAGGGGCTGTACTCTACCCTGTAGCCGAGGCTTCTCAACGCATCGGTGAACTCCAGGAGCCTCGCATGCTCTTTCAAAACCCTCTCGTAATCCCCTCCCAGCAGCTCCCTGGCATCGTTTATGAAGCCCTCCAGCCTGTCAAGAGGGGTGTTCAAGAGTTCTTTGAGAAGGCCTGGGTCACCCCTGCTCGAGTGCTTTGAAGCCTCCTCCAGCGCCTTGTCAACCAAGCCCTTGTCTATTAAGTGGAGGACGTGGTCCTGGGCGTCCTCAGGGATTCCTAAACCCTTCATCAACCCTCTGTGCACTGCTACACTTCCCACGACATACTCGTGCCCGACACCGATCTCGTCGAGGAAGACGCTAGCGGTGAACGCGGCTGACAAGTCAGCGTTGACATCGGGGTCGCCGATCACTTCGAGACCAGCCTGCCAGAACTCCCTGTACCTGGCGTGCTGGGGCTCCTCATACCTGAAGCACTGGGCAACGTAGTAGAGCTTCAAAGGCTTAGGCTCACTCCTCAGTTCTTTCAGGTAAGCCCTCACCACGCTAGCGGTTACCTCAGGCCTCAGCGCTAGAAGCCTCCCAGCCTTGTCCTGGAAAACATACATCGAGTTCCTAACTTCCTCACCGCTCTTAGCCTCGAACAGCTTGAAATACTCCACGGTCGGGGTGACAACGGGTTCGAAGCCTGTTGAAACAGCAGTCTTCTTGAAAGTGTTCACCAAGTACTCGTGCAGCCAGGCTTCAGGCCCTGTTAAATCCCTCATGCCGCGCGGAGGGTTGAGAATATCCGAGACCATTCTAACCCACCACAGGGCTGATCCTTGAAACCTCGTAGTATGTTAAATCACCCTGGAGGCTCACGATTGCGAAGACGGCTTGGAGCGAGTTGCTCCTAGCAGCCTCAACGTATTTGACAAGGCTCTCAGTACTCTCCAACGCCTTCTCCTCCAGCACGTACACCACTCTCACATCGCCCAGCTTATCCTTAACCAGGAAGCTGTTACCGCCCAGGGGCCTAACCCGCCTCCCCCTGTCCCTTAAATCCTTGTAAACGGTGAGCATGGGCCAGAAGAACTCTGCGAAGCACTCGTGCCGCAGGCTGACAAGAGCGTTCAGGTCTGAAGCCTCCTCTCCGCCGACTCTTACAACAGCCTTCCCGCCGAGCAGGAGGTACGCTATCTCCACCAGGCTGAGAACAAGCACATCCCCATCTCTCCTTCCAAACCATTTACCGTCAAGCTCGTCGACAACCTTCCCCTCCCTGACAACCCCGTTGCACGAGCCCTCGTCGAAGTAGATAGTGACCTGTTGCTCCAAACCCAACCCCTTGCTTAAGGGATGAAATCCCACGTTTATATTGCTGTAAAATTATTTTAAACCCGTGATGATGCTTCATGAACATACCATACCCTATTAAGATTAGAGCTGTATGGTGGGATGAATCCTCGAGGAAAACATGCTGGATAAACACTTTGAAACTACCCCACTCGGAGGAGGTGGAGTGTAGCAGCGACCCTGTGAGGGTTGCAAAGGCAATCATAGACCTGGAGATAAGGGGGGCTCCGGCAATAGGTGTTGCGGCAGCCCTGGCGGTAGCATCCTACGCCTGGACCTTGACAGGTAAGCCCAGGGAGGAGTTCTACTCTAAAACGCTTGAAGCAGTCTCAGTACTCTGGGCCACGAGGCCAACAGCTCACAACCTGTTCCACGCTCTCACAAGGGTTAGGGAGAAACTGCTCGCGGGAATGAGCGCTGGAGCAACCCCGCTGGAGGCTGCGGAGGACGTGACAAGGGAGGCTCTGAAGATTATGGAGGAGGACATATACTCGAACTACTTGATCGGTGAGCACGGCTCCCAGCTGGTCCCCGACAATGCTTCAATCCTGACACACTGCAACGCGGGAGCCCTCGCGACCTCTGCTCTTGGAACAGCAGAGGCTGTTATGAGAGTAGCATGGTATAAGGGGAAGAGGATAAGGGTTTACGCAACAGAGACCAGGCCCGTCCTCCAGGGGGCGAGGCTAACGGTCTGGGAGCTGGTGAAGGAGGGGATACCGGTAACCCTGATCACGGACAATACCGCGGGCTTCCTCATGAGGAAGGGAATGGTAGACCTCGTCATAGTTGGAGCGGACAGGATTACCAGGGAGGGCTATGTTGTAAACAAGATTGGAACATACATGATAGCCTTAGCTGCCAGGAGAAACAACATCCCCTTCTACGTAGCAGCGCCGACAAGCACGATAGACTTGAACAGCAGGATCGAGGACGTGGTCATAGAGGAGAGGAACCCGGCAGAGGTGAAGTATGTCATGGGGAGGCTGATAACCCTGGAGGAGGCCTCGGCCTTAAACTACGCTTTCGACATAACCGACCCGGATCTCGTAACAGCCATAATAACCGAGAAAGGAGTTGTCAAGCCCCCCTTCCCCGAGAACCTTAAGAAAATAGTGGGCTCTTCTCAACCCCACTAGACAGCCTGCTCCAACACTTTCAACCCCTTCCAGATCTTGTTTAAAGAGTATGGGAAGAGTTAAAAGGGATTCAAGTATAATAAAATATATATGAAAGGATGAAAATATGTACAAAGCCCGGATTACATCAAGGGCTTTGCAAAACTACTTATGCTGGAACATAGAGTCGGACAGAATTATATGTTTAAACATAAATATTTATCAGAACGTGCAGCTCCGTTTGACAACCGTCAGCAACCCGTTCATTAGAATTATTCAAGGCTTTAGGGAGGCGGGAGAGAGGCTTCACCGCGAACTAATTGATCTAAACCTGAAAATTCTAAGGAGAGTCCCCGTTAGAGCTAGAATGGTTTTCTAAAAAAGAGGTTTGGGTAGAAGGACATGGTTAATTATCTTCAAGCAGTAGTATTAGTAATTGGTGGTGTTGGTTGAGCAATGCATGCTTCGAACCGCTTCTCAAGAGGCGTAGCATCAGGGTTTTCAAGGATGAAGAAGTGCCTTTAGAGCTCGTGTTGAAAGCGATCGATACTGCCAGGTACGCGCCGAGCGCGGGCAACAAGCAGCCCTGGAGGTTCATAGTGATACGGGAGCGCTCCAGGATTGAAGCTCTTGCTAAAATCCTCAGGTATTCCAAGCCCTTGCTTAACGCTAAGGTAGCAGTGCTCGTCCTAGCGAGCAAGGATGAGTCGCCTGTTTCACACATGGTGGACGGGTCCCTCGCTGCCATGTACTTCTGGCTCGCCCTCCACTGCACAGGGCTGGGAGCCGTTTGGATTCAGACTTTAAGGAATGTTAACGAGGTGCTGGAGCTCGTGGGGGCTCCTGAAAACTATGTCCCAATAGGCTTGTTCGCAATAGGCTGGCCGGGAGAGCAGCCTGTGGCAAAGGAGAGGAAGCCTCTGAGCGAGATAGTGTTTCTCGAAAGATTCGGGGAAGCATTGAAGCAGTGAAGCCCCGCGTCTAGTTTTTTTAAAAAACATTCTTCCCACGGTTAAAGCGTTAAAAACCCTTCTACACTAATAACGATTAGTAGACGGGCCCGTCGTCTAGCTTGGACTAGGATGCGGGGTTCGGGACCTGTTGGAGAAGCCGCTGAAGGCGGAACTCCCCGTGACCCGGGGTTCAAATCCCCGCGGGCCCATACTCAACGCTTCAGGCTGGATGATACTTTGGACGTAAAGGATACTGCTAAATACTTGGAGTCGATCACCCCGGAGAGCCCTGAGGCTAAGAGCATCCTGGCCGAGGTTTACGAGAAAAGGTTTGTCAAACTATCCTGTAAACAAGGCTCCAGCAACGGCTTCATATGGGTTTACACTGGGCCGAGAGGCGACTACCTCCTTGTTCCAAGAAGCTTCTGCAGCTGCAAGGACTTCATGATCAGGACTGCCTCCACTAAGAAGACGCCTGCCTGTAAACACCTGGTAGGGCTGGAGCTAGCCGCTAAGCTGGGTAAGAAGAGGGAGGTTTCGCTCAGCGCTGAGGATTGTGTAAGGATTGTTTTCGAAATACTTGAGAAAAACCTATCCCCCACGCTGAGGAAAGCATTATATACTTTACAGGAGTGATTAGAGATCAGCGAGCGGTGTATTAAATGGGTAGGAGGAAGAAGAGGAGGAAGATTCAGAAGAGGATAGTGAGAATCCCAAGCGTGTTCCAATGCCCTAACTGCGGGTCAGTATCTCTTTCAGTAGAGTTCTCCAAGGCTGAGGAGGCAGGGTTCAAGATTGCTAAGATAAGCTGTGGGCGATGCGGGCTGAGGGCAGAGTATCCCAACCCAGTCCCTGATCTCTACCAGGCTGTTGACGTTTACAACAAGTTTATAGACCTGTTCGAGGAGGGCAAAGTCCAGGTTACTTTCGAGAAGCCTAAGACAGAGGAGGGCGGCGCGGAGGAGGCTGGTGGGGTTGAGGAGGGTTCATGAATACATCTCCGGCAAGATAGCGAGAGGTGAGAAACTCCACTTCACCCTGGTAGACCCTGACAAGCCTTTCACAAGGGAGGGGCTTGAGAAGACAGCGAGGCTTATGGCTGAAGCAGGCACCGACGCCTTCCTAATAGGCGGGAGCATAGGCGTCACCCCTGAGGAGGCTGGCGAGGTAGCCGGGGTTTTAAAGGAGACGGGGCTCCCCGTCATAGTTTTCCCCGGAAACATCAACTGCTTAACCCCGCGTGCCGATGCAGTATTGTTCATGGTTTTAATGAACTCTAACGAGCCATACTACCTGATGATGGCCCAGGTTGTCGCAGCACCCCTTGTCAAGAAGTACGGGCTTGAACCGCTTCCAACAGGCTACATAGTAGTATACCCTGACACCGCGGTATCGCACATGGGTAGGGTTCAGCCAATACCTGTTGGGAAGCCTGAGGTGGTTTTAGCCTATGCTCTAGCAGGCGAGATGATGGGGTTCAAGTACATATATTTGGAGGCTGGAAGCGGGTCTCAGCAGACCGTTCCCCTGTCATTCCCAGCCATGGTTAAGAAGTACACGAGCCTCATCACTATTGTCGGAGGAGGTATAAGGTCTCCCGAGCAGGCGAGGGAGATGGTTAGATCCGGCGCGGACGTGCTTGTGACAGGGACCATTGTGGAGAGAGACCCTGAGCTAGCGGTTAAAATTGTGAAGGCTGTCAAGTCCCCTTAGCAACGTATTTCTTCTTGAAAGCATCCTCAACGTCAACATTCACCAGGTTTGCAATGCTAAGGAGCCATGCCAGTACATCCGCAACCTCCTCCTCGATAAGCTTGTGATCCATTTTGAGAAGGGCTTCGGCAAGCTCCCCAACCTCCTCGCTAAACCATGTGAAGGTAGCGAACAACCCCCGTGCAGAATCCCTCTCGAAGTATTTATCCTTTATAAGCTCCTGCGCATCCCTAATCCTCATGCCAACACCATAATTATTTAAGCATGTAAGAATTAAATAAGAGGGGAGGCTGAGCGGGTTGAGCAAGAAGTCTAGGAAGAAGGAGGGGCCTGCACTGCTTTCAGCAGCGGGACTGGTTAGATTCTACGAGGAAAGCGACGTAGGGTTGAAGCTGAAGCCCCATGTTCTCATAGGGATAATGGTGGCTTTCACCATAGCTATAATAGCCTTGTCAAAACTTATGCCGATAACTTGAAACATTTTAAGATTGCGTAGGAGAATCCTGGCAAACCATCCTGGAGGCGCGCTAAGGATGTGGTTGTTGAAAAAGAGTATTTGAGAACACTACTGCTTCACATGAACTTCTTAACCCACTCCCAGTTCAATTCAACGCTTCTCTTTATCTCTTCAAGAGCCTCAGGCGTTATGTTCCTAAACCTTCCCTGCATCTTAACGTACTCTTCAACAGGCTTCCTCTTAGACGGGTCCATGTAGGGCCTGCTCGGCCCTGACAGGGTTATCTTACCATTCTGATACTCGTACAGTATCCACAAGCCTGTTTCAACAGCCAGCCTCGCCATCTTGACAGTGTACTGGGGTTCAAACCTCCATCCAACAGGGCAGGGGGCGTGGAGGTGTATGAACTTGAATCCTTTAATGCTCTTAGCCCTCTGCAGCTTGCTGTAGAAGTCGTGCGGGTAGGCTATGCTCGCGGTTGCAACGTAGGGTATGTTGTGAGCTATCATGATTCTCGCAACATCCTTCTTCTGCTCAGCCTTCCCTGACACAGGGGTTGTAGTGGTCCACGCACCCCTCGGTGTTGAAGAGCTTCTCTGAATCCCCGTGTTCATGTAAGCCTCATTATCATACATTACGTAGATCATGTTGTTGTTCCTCTCCGCAGCCCCGCTCAAAGTAGCCATGCCGATGTCCGCTGTGCCGCCGTCCCCAGCCCACGCTACGACGTGGACATCCGTGATCCCCCTCTTCTCCAAGGCCTCAGCAATGCCTGAGGCCACCGCGGCGGCTGCCGCGAAGGGCACGTGCACTATGGTTGCGTTCAGCGACTGACCCGGGTATGTTCCCACGACAACGGAGGAGCAGCATGCCGGTATGACGTAGATTACTTTCCCGCCTAGAGCGGCGTGAACTGTTTTCCAACCCATGGGTATGGGGCATCCGGAGCAGGCTGCGTCGCCTGGTAGGAATGCATCCCTCATGTTGTAGGGTATTGGGGGTTTGGGTCTCTGCTGGGACATGCTATCACCTCTTCTTAAACCATTCGAAGAAAACGGGCTTACCGCCCTTCTCAACAGTTTCAATGAATCTTTTAACAATCCTCTCGAAATCCTCACTGGTGATGTTTACTCCCGCGATCCCTGTCACGACATTGCTTAGAGCTGGGAGCTTGTCAGTGTATGTTGCGAGGCCTGTGACCAGGTCGGTGAATATTGGTCCCCAGCCGCCGAAGCTGATCGACCTGTCGAAAACTATCACGCCCTTAGCCCTGCCCGCATACCTCCATATCTCCTCGTGGGGGAAGGGCCTGTAGAACCTTATCCTTACAACCCCTGCCCTGTAGCCCTGCTCCCTTAAAGCGTTCACAGCCTCCATTAAATCCCCGCTCCAAGCACCCATTGCCACCGCTATGTAGTCAGCGTCCTCACACCTGTAGCACTGGGTTAGCCCGCCGTAGCTTCTCCCGAAAAGCCTCCCATACTCCTTGTCAACCCTCTCGATAACTCTCTTAGCGCTCTCCATGGATTCCTGGATGCCGTAGAATATGTCCTCGGTCTCCTCGGGCATTGTCAAGCCTCCAACACCTATTGGGGAGCCGCCGTCGACAACGTATGGTTGCCTACGAGGTCCAAGCCACTCCCTCACAAGCTCCTCGTCAGGTATTTCAACAGGCATCGTGGTGTGCCCTAGTATGAAGCCTTCAATACCCACCATAACCGGCAGGTAGACCTCGGGGTCCTCGCCTATTTTGAAAGCCTGAATGGTTAGGTCGAGGGCTTCCTGATTATCCATTGCGTAAGCCATTACCCAGCCCGCATCCCTCTGATCCATGAAGTCGCTGTGGTCGGGCCAGATATTCCACGGGGTGTTAATAGTTCTCGACACAATAGCCATCACCATCGGTATTCTGGCTCTTGAAACCCAGTGGACAACCTCGTGCATGTAGAGCAGTCCCTGGCTGCTCGTAGCAGTGAAAGCCCTCGCCCCTGCCAGCGCTGCCCCGTAGCACGCGGCAAGCGCTGAGTGCTCTGATTCAACCCTTATCATCACGGAGTCAAGCTCGCCTGACTCAACCATTTCCGAGAGCTTCTCAACAATGCTTGTCTGCGGGGTGATAGGGTATGCTGCTATAACCTCCGGCCTCACAAGCTTGACCGCGTAGGAGATCGCGTGGTTGCCTGTTAAAGCCTTCCTAACACCCATGTTCTCACCCTCCCTCGGGAACCATTGAAATAGCTTTCACAGGGCATACTTCCGCGCACACGCCACAGCCCTTGCAGTACTCCAGGTCTATGGAGACCCCGGTTTCAGGCTCAACCCTTATCACGTTCACGGGGCAGTAGATCTCGCAGGTGAAACACCTGGTGCACTTAGCGTTGTCTACAACGGGTCTCTCAGTCCTCCACAACCCTGTCTTGCCCGCCACTCCTTTCGCCGGTGTTGTGATAGGTAGCTTCCCGTGCACGGGTTTAACTGTTTCAACACTCACTAGCTCACACCTCCTTCACAAGCTTAACCTCTCCGTAAGCACGCTCGGCTGCCTGCGCGTTGACAGCGCCAGCTTTCTCGCCGAAGTAGTTGACGATTGCTTTCTTAACGTTTTCAATGCTCGCCAGCTTCACAGCCCCCACCAGTGCTCCAAGCATCGCGGTGTTCACGACAGGCCACCCGGCTATGACCAGCTTCAAGTCGTGTGCTATTCTTGTAGCATCCACCGTGTAGGCTTTGAAGCCTCCTTCAGCCGCGATCCTTGACAGGTCGAGCTCCTGCTCAGGCGTGTTAACTATTAAGACACCGTTTCTCCTCAGCCTAACCCTGCTCACAACCCCCGAGGAGATCAACCCGTGGTCGAAGACTACTAGGATGTCCGCGGTGTTGAACATTCCGTGCTTGAGAATGGGCTTATCGCTTACTCTTGCGAAAGCTGTGACAGGTGCACCCCTTCTCTCAGCACCGAAGAACGGGAATGCCTGGCCGTTGAGGCCCTCGTACATTGCTGCTTCAACCAGTATGTTGGCTGCGGTGACAGCTCCTTGACCTCCTCTGCCGTAGAAGATTATTTCGTGAATCATAGTAAACACCGAGCCGTAATGTATATATGAGTATATACTTTTTAAACATATCGTAGCATTGCCTAGTTCGAAGGCTTTAAACCGTGACCTCACCGATCACGAATCAATCTCGCCCCATCCCCAAGGCGTTATTGTTGAGAACGTCTCCGAGACCAGGGTTTATCTAAGTAGAAAACATTTTGACTTTTTCGAGAAAGAGAATTTATCAAAGGGATGTAATAGGGTGTGGGGAAAAAGAATTTTCTATACGACGCAACTTCTCATTAACTACTGCAAGTATAAGTGGCTACACCCACGTGTATTGCTACGTAGAGAGTTTCCGCAGACTGCTCTGCCTCGTCCAGTGGTAAGTACAGCGTAATGCTTGGCGTTATCTCTGTGTACTCGCCCTGGTATTCGAATAAACCGATCTGCGGGTTCCCAGCCCTGTTCTGGGGTATTCCATCCAGGCTGGTTGCAACATGTATGTGATAGTATGATATCGAGTAACCATCATCTAGTTGTATGCTGATAACCATGTTCTGCCCGTTGACCATGATGTAAACGTCTCCAACATCGTAGTGCTGAGCCCTTATCAAATCGGTTGTTACTTCTCCACCATTATATACCACGTACATTGCCCAGCTAGCACCGGGGAAGGGCATCCCGTAAGCCCATGAAGTTTCAGCGTCATCGTTTAAGTAGCACATTCCGCCTGCCTCACAGCTTACCGTATACGTGAAGTACATTCCCCAGTTTCCTCTGTTCGTGAACCTCGTGCCATTACCCCATGCTGTCTCCGTTTTAACTATGCTACCATACTCGTCTACTTTAGCAACCACTGCGTGAGCAGCTATGTAGAGGGTTGTTTCAAATGGGCACTCAATACCGAACATCTCGGTCAGGTTGACAGTGAACTCATAGCTCTGATCCCATAATCCGTAAGCCTTGTAGGGGAACCTGCCAGGTATCGGGTTGCCCGTCCTGGTCGTAGGTATGTCGTACAGGCTTGTGGCTACTGCTAGATGAGCCTCCGTGAGATACCATGCCGGGTCTGTAATATTGTACAGCACGTGCAGGATTAGGGAATCATTCACAACGCTTGTCCACACGTCTACTTCGCCAACAACCATGTACTGTCCGGCGATCAACGGGGTAGTATAGACGTTGTTCGGCTCGCTACCGATTGACAACGAGTTTAATGTTGCGGGTGTTAGAATAGTTAACAAGAATGTTACTATTAATAATATGCTTATAGTTTTGAGATACGTATTTTCACCTGATTATTACAATCAACTTAATCCTTTATAAATTCCGCGTTTTTAGTTCGTGAAACCAAGCAATCAGGTTTGGTTTCAAACCCGATCATTCGGGTAAATGAGTTTTTAATGAGCAAGTGATTTATACCTAGGGAGAGCTTACTCTTTAGTGGGGGATTGTGGAGTGACGATTTACTGGGAGAGGTGCAGTGTTTGCGGGAGGTATGAGGCTGTTAGGCAGTGCACGCTTTACAAGGATGTCCTAGTCGATATTCACTGCTGCATCCTGTGCGTTAAGAGGAGTGTTTGCCCAGCCCCCGCGTGGAGGATCGCCCTCCCCGCGAAGCCGGTTACGCAGGCTAGGGCGGGGGTTAGCGTTGAGGAGAGGAAGCGTTTAATAGATGAGTTGACCAGTCTTCTCGAAAAGCCCGGTAAAAAGAATGCTTAGCTACTCAACCCTCGGGGTTAGCCAGTAGATTATTGTCCCGCCTCCAGCTATCTCGTACTCAATCTTCATCGGCTTGTCATTATCGAAGTATATTGTGACCTGTTTAGCAGCCGAGATAGGCTTCAGGGTTGCCTGGAGCAGGTCGACAGAGTATTTAGCCTGAACCCTGGGGGATGTTGACGACAAGTATATCAGCGGGTTGCCCTCGCTGAAAACACCCTCATACTCCTTCTGCTGCTCACCTGTTTTAACAATAAGCTTCCCCTCCTGGACTGTGAAGACAGCGGTCTCGCCCACGGTTTTCAAATCGCCGAGCAGCTCCCTGTAGTCGTCGGAGGCTATTTTAACCGTGACGCCTAGCTCGATGTTTATCTCGGGGACAGGCTCAGGCGGCCTAGGCCTTGTCTCCAGGAGGAAGGTTCTTTCAAGACCGGTTTTCTTATCGCGGAATATGATTCTCAAAGCAGAATGCTCCTTATCCAGCTCCATCTCCATTACATCGTTCCTTGTACACCTTCTTATAATCCTGTTGAAATCCATTGAGGAGATCACGAAGAATTCTTCCCCGTCCACACTGTACTCGTCGAAGGCGATCCCGGGGATTTTGACAATGGTCATCATGGTTTTATCAGGGCTTAAAACCTTAACCTCAAGCGCGTCGGGGGTGGCGTAGAATGGTGCTTCATCAGTGATTTTAGCGATAGCCTGCGCGACATACTTCATTTTCGAAGCATTAGAGTAGACAGCCCTGAACAAGCAGACACCTCTCAGCAATTATTTCTAAGGTAACCTATAGTTATAACCCTTTCACTACTTTAAACCTAAGTGTGGGATTCATGAAAGAGGTTAAGGTAGTCATAGACATAGCTAGGAGCGCGAGGGTAACGCTCAGCAGGGATGACGCGTTAAGGCTTCTAACAGCTATCAAGGATGTGAAGGGCTCGACAAGGGATTTAAGCGAGGCGTACAGGATTGTCGCAAGCTTCGAGGAATACTACAGCTACTCCAGGAGAAGGTTCGAGGACTACATATTCGTCCCTAAGGATCCGAGGGAATCCCTTGAGGGAAGGACGGTTATCCAAAAGCTTAGACTGCTGAGGAATGGGGGAGACAGTGTTGAAATAGTTTTCGACAGAAGGGTGGAGCTAAACACTATTATTGAGGCGTTGAAAACAATTGGTTTCGAGAAAGTGGATGTTACTTCCCAGTCTTTCTAGCCTTCCGCTTCTTACCGCTTCTCCCCTTCCTCCTGGACTTTGACTTCTCCTTAGTGGTTGAAGCCTTCTTCCTCCCGCCCCGCGGAGCGCGGGGGGCAGGTTTTAAAACGGCTCTTGAAGAAGCGGTCTCCTTCAACTCGTCAATGCTTGCCTCTCCCGAAAGCACTCTACGCCACATCTTACTGATGTTGAGCATTTGCTTAAGCAGCTCAACCTTTATCTCAACAACCTCCTTCTCCTCCCCTTCCTCTACAGCTTCAGCCTCCACCTCCTCTGCTTCGAAAACCTCTCCCTCTTCCTCCTCTAAAAGCATCCCAACCACCCACAGCTGGCTAGGGGTTGATATATGGGTTTTTGGCAATAAATACCTTGTTTAACCCTTCTACTCCTCAATCTCCACCGCGCACTCATCAACAGGTTCCCAGCTTTTCAACAAGGGTGCTCCTAACTTCTCGCATCCCAAAGCCCTTCGGGCCCCGTGGCTGAATAGTTTCGAGCAGTCAAGGCTTTCACGTTTCAACCCGTTGCAGAGTTCTCCACCAAACACCTAATCATCTCAGCGGACCTTGCTCACACCCCTATGCTGCAACACGTCCAACATCTCGCAGGCTATCCCGCACCATGCAGAGTAGTCTCTGAAAACGATGGGTAAGCATTCAGCTACAACTGTTTCATCCACAGAGATACTAAAGCGTTATGGCTTGTCTAAAATTCGCTCTTAAAGACTTAAATGCTTTCAATCCGTATTTGTATTGAGCTGGTTGTTGGGGAGCAGTATGAGGAGGCTGTTTCCCGGCTTAGTATTCTTACTGTTCATGTTGTTCTTGATAATGCCTCACTGGCAGCCTGTGTCTGCACTGGAGATTCAGGGATGCCAGGACATACGGAGTAGTGGTGTGTACGTGCTCACAGGCAACATCTACGGGCTACAATCCGGGAAAGACTACTGCATCGGTATCTTCGCAAACGAGGTCATACTTGATGGGAACGGGTTCAGCATAGAGGGTCTTGGAATCGGGCAGAGAGCACAGGGAGTAAGGGTTATGAATGCATACAACGTAACCATAAGAAATCTAAAGATAAGCAAATACAATTATGGAATCTACCTGGTTGATGTAGCTGAAAGCAAAATAGTGAATAACGTAATATCACTAAATGACAACGGCATCTACCTGCGTGGTTCACACCATAACGAAATAACAAGTAACAATATAACATCTAATGACGTCGGCATCTACCTGGATTCTTCAAGCTATAATGAAATATCCGGTAACACTATCTCATTAAACACCGTGTTTGGCATCCGCCTCGGCGATTCATACATTAACACCATAATCGGTAACACTATCTCGTTAAATAACGGCGACGGTATCCACCTGCGGGATTCAGGCAATAACACGATAATAGGCAACACTATAGAATCAAATGATGTGGACGGTATCCACCTGGATTCTTCACACTATAATGAGATATCAAGCAATACTGTATCATCTAATGGCGAAGACGGCATCGAGCTGGCGGGTTCAAGCAATAACAAGGGAGTAGGAAACACTATATTATTGAACCAATACGGCATTTCCATCGGTTCCTCAAGCTTTAATGAAATATCCGGTAACACTATATCGTCAAACAGTGTGTACGGTATCCGCCTAAGTAATTCATACAAAATCACAATAGTGAACAATACTATATCGTTAAACACTTTTGACGGCATTTACCTGTATTCTTCACACTATAATGAGATATCGGGTAATACTATATCGTCTAATGGTGATGATGGCATCGAGCTGGTAGCTTCAAACAAAACCATAATAGTAAACAACACTATCTCGTTAAACACCTTTAGCGGCATATACGTGCGTTCCTCGTCAGGATACAACATGATATTCAACAATATTCTCAATAATTCAATAAACGTAGTTCTTGAGGATGCGGGCAGGAATTATTGGAATACAACTAGGGTTGCTGAGAGGAATATTGTTGGAGGCAACTATCTCGGCGGAAACTACTGGGGCAACCCGTACGGGACAGGGTTCAGCGATACTTGCAAAGATGGCGATAGTGATGGAGTATGCGACAGCCCGTTCCAGATTGATGAAAACAATGCTGACTGGTTGCCTCTAGCTAACCCGCCAATGCCTACCACAGGCCCCGGTCTCGAGATGATTCTCGCAATGATCACTGTACTCGGAATTATTGGAGTGGTTGCAACAGCTTCACTAACCAGGAGGAAGAAGACTTAATTTTTCGCGAAACTTTTTCTTACAAAATCTTCATGGGCTTGTTTAGTGCGAATATTCTCTAAAATGGTTTCGAAGTCTTACTTTTTTCAATCCGGACCCGTGGCTTCAAATAACTAGTGTAAAATTAAGTGTTAATTCAAAATAGTGAGCACTGGGTTCAGGGACTGCGTATCCAATGGATTATTGAAATCATGGAAAGGGGCTCGCTTTTTCAAGGGCCGGGCGAGAGATTAAAACAGGATCTCGCTTAGCTCACCACCCTGATGCAGCTCCCCGGAGCAGAGATGGAAGAATAGTCTGCGTATTTGAATCGAAAACCCGTTACAGATGATTACGATTTGTTTTATCTATGGGTTGATACGGGGTTTTTGGCGATAAATACCTTGTTCAAACCTGCAATATCGACCAGGTATTCCATGGTTTTCAGGTTCATCAGGGCTGTTGAAACAGCCATTTCCTTATCGCTTGTTGAAACACCTGCTACCGATTTAACAGCGTACTCAAGGCTCTCGGGCTCGTTAATGTTGAAGAATATTTTCAACCCAGCGTTGCTGAGCAGTATTCTCGGAATGCTTTTAACATCCTGAGAAATGACCACTAGGGATATCCCGAACTTCCTGCTCTCGGAAAAAAGCCTTGACAATATCCTGTCGCCAACCCCGCCCGGGAGAACAGCCCTGACCTCGTCGACAACTATAACCAGGTCCCCCAGCCTCCTGCCGTACATGGCTGAAAGTATTGAGTAGAGGAGGGTTTCAACAAGGATTGCCCGGGAGAAGTCGCTGGCCACATTGTTAAGTCTGAGTATAACCGGCTTGTCTAGTAGCGAGGCAAGCGGCACAGGAGACTGTTTCGGGAAGTAGCGTGCAAGCATTTTCACGTAGGGGCATATCCGTGCAAACTCTTCTGGAGGATCTAAGTGTTCAGCACAGGCTTTCTCAAGATCCTGCAGGCTGGGGGGTGGCAAACCCCATGTCGAGGGATCGTTGACATCGATACCCTTCTCCAAATACGCTTTAACCAGGAGCTCCTCCAGTGCAATCCTTTGAAGCGGTCCAAGACCGAACAGGGTTGCAAGGGTTTGGGAAAACTCCTTAGACTTCTCCAAGGGGCTTAAGCCCCCGAGCTCGAGAGGGTTTAGGAAGATTTCTGATGCGTCCACAATCCTGGCTTCAGCAAGCCCTGCGTCCTCGGGCTTGTACTCTCCGTGCGGGTCTATGATCAGGACTGTTTTCCCCATTCTTGAAAACTCCCTTGACAGCTTTCTAGCAAGGAGGGACTTACCTGTCCCCGAGGCCCCTGCGATCACTACATGAGTGTTGATCATGGATTGAAGAGGCAGGTTGATATCGCCCCGAACCCTTCTCCAATACCAGCAAGGCTGGTTGCGGCTCACCCAGTTCTGGGGGAAACCCTTGTATTCGTCAACCGGGAGGCCGTGTTCAAGCTGTGCTAGAGCTCTTCCAAGGTTCAGGGACATTGCGGAGGGCTTACTGCCTGCTAACACGACCTCTTCTCCACCAGCTTGGTGAGAAGCCTCAAGCACGAGAGGTATCAGTGCTAGAGTGCTCAGCCCGGATGCCAAGCCTAGTTCAACAGTCCTCCGAGGAGAATACTCGGTTAAAAGCAGTGAGAACCCTGTAACCATGGAGAAGGGTAGGCATGCAATAATCATCAGAGGCGTGACCGATGCTCCGAGAATATAATACACCACAGCAACCAGCGAGAGGGAGACGGATGCTGAGCTAAGAAATAAGGGCGCCAACCCAGCCGAACCGTGGCGCCGCACCCCCTTGATCAAGGCGAGCAGGCTCCTAAAATCCTCAGCTTCTCTTCGCAGGCTTAAAACCACTAGCCTCTTAGACCATGAGAAGTAGAGAATAGCTATTGACAAGGGGATCGCGTAGAAGAGTTCCAGGGGAGTTTTAAAACCATCATATGTTAACAGGGAAAGTAAAAAAGTGTTCAGGACGGTTGCGTAAACCCTCCTGGACGCTAGAAGAAGGATGGTGAAGTATGTTGCTAAGACAAGTATTCTCGCCAGGGAAGCGTAGAAGCGGAGAGGGTTGGCGGTGCTTGCGAGCTCAAGAATAATAGGGAACAAGGTGTTGGCGAGTATTAGAGCGTATGCAAGCCTCGTGTTCAAAGCCTAATCCCTTTCAACCCTTGAATCACGTGCACAACCGTTCTGTTTAAAACATTGTAATTGTTCAGGATAATATATGCTTGGGATTGATAACTTTTATCCATCCTTCTAGTTTTAATGAGTGATAAGGTATGGGAGCGAATGATCAGTGTGATGTGGAGAGCATTCTCAACTATGCTAAGAAGTATGCTTTTGTGAGTTTTAAGCACAAGGGCTGCAGGATTTTTAGGGTAAGGAAGTACATTGATGTGGTGCCAGTCAAGATCAAGGTGTATGAGGATACTTAAGGCGGTATTAGAAGGTTCGTAATAACCTTCGTGTCTAATGAGTGGAAAGAACCCAAGACCGCAGGCCCCGCCACCTTCCCTGAGGTACTCGCGTGGTTGAAGAAGAAAGGAGTGGTATTATCTAAGAAGCGAAGAACTTAAGATGTGGTAGCAGCCGTTATAGAGGGCTTCATTGAGAGGGGACGGGTGGAAATCGACTACACCACCGAAGGTTAACCATGCTGTGATCGCTTCCTTAAAGCAAGACCTCTAGTGATTGCATGACGAATTTATGGTGATAGAGTTTTTAGTATAAGTGTTTCCTCGGTGCGTGATTCTCTCTTTCATCGGTCAGATCTTAGTTATAGATCCAGCGTATTCGTACAGGCCGGCCTCGTTATCGATGATTCCTCAGAGCTCGAAACCCTCGAGTAGTTAAGATTCGCAACGTACTCATGGGTGCTGGACCCGAGATAACACTTCTTGATTCTCCTCTAGGTAATACCTGAAGGGTTTGTAGTCGCCGTGACCCAGCAGGCTCCTAAGCACCTTAAGGTTTTGATCTTGGAGAGCTGTCAGGCGTAGGAGTGCCTTATGTTATCTGGACTCGTTTTCTTTTTTAGATAACGCTCTATGAAGGCATATATCACGTTCCATACCTGTCTGTTGATTAATGTGAATAGGCGCGGACTCTCCACCCTCTTCAAGTAGCGCCTCACGATCTCCCAGAATACTAATTAGAACACCAGCTGGATACTTCGTTTTTCAATTTGAGCATGCGTCAATACTTCGTGGGGTATTAGTAATAGGAAGCCTATAGAAACTTGAAACCATGCAGTAGGAAAACGCCTAAGTTCACCCTCTTCGAATGCTTTAGAACCTTTTCAAAAGCTTGTTGAACAATCCCACTACTTCAACACGTATACTCCCATGAAGTTCCGTCATGTACGTGGCGGCATCCGCGACTCACATATGTGTAAAAGGGTTTTCAACCTTTATCAGCACGAGGAAGACATTAAGTACGTGAAAACACCCCGCACCGACTCTAATAGTCCGCTGATGAAAGCTAATACTTCTCCTAGTGGCCCGTCCACACCTATGTAACTGACTTGATAATATATGCTACTATGTCTCCAAACGATCCACTGGCATCCTCGTAATATTCTCCTCTCAAGACTTCTACTCTGTAGAGAGTAATTGTTTTAATTCCTCCTTCATCACTCCACCAGTCATCATATTTTTCGAGAACATATTTTACGGGGCCAACGTCTACGAACTTGCCTGCAGGGTCTAATATTCCGACATATCCTCCCTTCATTGGCACTATTACGGCGACGTGCCCGCTCTTGAAGTTTTTAAAATCTATATCGGCTAGCCAGATGCGATATTCTTTCCCAAGATAGTAAATATCATAGTATTTCATCATTGCGTATAACAGTAGGGCCATGTCTTCACAATCGCCCTGCCCACGGCGCAGTGTAAAAGAGGGTGGCTGAACATAATTTTGTCTATAGACAAAGTAGCACTCCGAGCTCTTTTCACATACTGGAACGGGGATTTCCGGGTCGTAAGCGTACTTAATATTTGAGACAACCCATTCGTAGAGCCTCTCATAGGACTCCCAACCACTATAGGTTGAAACACCTGCCACTTCTACATACTGCTTCGTGGCTTGGACTTCCTCAAGTGTTAAAAACCTCTGCAGTGCTCTATCGAAGCTGGTGTAGTCTTCATATGTCTGTGTAATATCATATAGAGTTTTTTGCAGCTTGTTGTTCTCACTCCACAACGATATCTCTCCCATGAGGAAGATAAAGGAGATAAACAATATTGCCACAATACATTCACGGGTAGTCTTCACGCAGGCTTGATTCTCCAAGCATCCCCCCTGACCATTAGTAATCACTTTTTCGATAAAAAGTGATTCACACCAGGCTTAGTAGTTCGCTTCGATGAAAGCTATTATGTTTTCCAGCAAGTCCCCAACGTCTATTCTAATGTTTCCGTTCAGGTCTACATAGAAGAGCCTGGCCGTTTTTATCCCGCCGTGTTCTTCCCGTTCCTCACTGTACCGTGTAAACGATTCCCTAGGTGTGCCTTTGAGCATGACCCTGCCGGCCGGATCTAGAATGCCGATGTATTTGTTTCCCAAGAGGACTACGACCGCTATGTGCCCGGAGTTGTCGCTCCAAAACGACCCGTCCAGGAGCCAGGCAACGCTGACTTCTCCGCTGTAGTGGATGTCGTAGTGTCTTATTATAGCGTAGAGGGTGGTCATGCCCTTACAATCTCTACCCAGTGCAGAAGCGTGAAAGAAGGTGATTGGTAGTACTTCCGCGTCACGCACCTGGGAACGAGGGTACAGGATCGTGCACGTAGTCGAATATAGCGTTGTGCGTGAAGCCCAGTCCATCGGCATGTCAAATTTCGCTAAAATGTATTTCAACCCGCTTACTGTTAACATGCACTTCCCGCTGTAATCTACCGCACTCGTCCCTGCCTTCATCAGCGGATGACCAGCGAAGAGGTTAATGCACTTTACGTAGTGCTCCAGGTGGAGGGATTCGCAATTCTTTTAGTCTTTTCTAATTGCTTCTACTTGTTGTTCTGTCGCTGTGGGTTTAAGAGCTTCGCTATGGGTTTTCCCGAAAAACCGAGGTTTCCGCTAATAGCATGGTTTAGGGGGAACCCTAATGCATCCGTTACGGAGGCGGTCTTATCCCCCCTCTCCATCCCCGCTCGAACGTGCTGTAGAGGCCGGACTGCCAAGGGCTAGGTTGCAACTTAACCTCCTCCTTAATCTTCTCGGCGGCTTTCCTGTCCACGTTTTCATCTGCCTGCTTCACGGCTAGGTAGGTTTCATGTACTATTAGCGAGAGGCGCTGAGGCAGGGACATACCTAGCAACACGCAAATTTCGGCAAGCTCGTCAACATATATCCCTGGCAGTTTAACGCTTTCATACTCAACCCTAATCCTACTCCATGGCACGCATTCATTCCAGTAAATTGTTGCTCAAATCCCATTGAATGGAGGAACCCAAGTAAGAGTAGGGTGGGAGTCAGGAAACGCTTTGACTTTGCTGAGATCTGCCTGAGAGCTTTTCCGCCACCAACTTCGCCCTTATTAGGATAAAAGGGTTATATGGATATGTATGCTTGGATGTTGAAATGCCTGGGAAGATTGCTGAGTGCTTGAAAAGCCTTGGCTATGAGAGATTCACCGAGCTTCAGAGGAGGAGTTTTGAAAGCATTGCTCTCAGGAATTCTTCAACGCTCATAGTTGCCCCGACCGGGAGCGGTAAGACCGAGGCTGCTGTAATCCCTGTGATGTACTCGATCCTTAAGCAGGGGTTGAAGCCTATTGCATGCATATATATCACCCCGCTTAGAGCGCTTAACAGGGATATTGAGAAGCGTTTGAAAAAGCTTGCAGAATGCTTCGGCCTCGAGATCTCGCTTAAACACGGCGACACCCCTGAAACAGTTAGGAAAGCCATTCTTGAAAACCCGCCCCACATACTCGTCACAACCCCGGAGAACTTCAACTACATCATGGTTAACGAGAAGCTCGCCCCCAGCCTCGCAAACCTCAGGTTCATAGTTTTCGACGAGTTCCACGAGCTCCTCGAGAGCAAGAGAGGGTTGCTCGCCTTCACGACAAGCTTCCTGCTCGAGAAGAAGCTTGGGAGGAGACTTGTGAAAATAGCCTTGTCAGCAACCCTTTCAAACCCTGAGAGAGCCGGGGAGATCCTTGCATGGGGGGAGAAGCCAAGCCTTGTAGAGGACTCAACGGTTAAGAAGATGAGCATCACAGTAGAGGTGCCAGAGTGCAACAGCGACCTGTGCTTCCAGGTGAAAAATATTATCGGCGATGAGAAACAGGCTGCGAGGATTGCGAGAATAATAGAGCTCGTTGAGAAGCACGCGGGAGTGTTAATCTTCGTAAACACGAGATCCCTGGCGGAGAGGCTTGGCTCCCTGTTGAAAACCATCCCTGAGAAGCTCGGGCTCCCCGGGCTAAGGGTTGAAGTACACCACGGTAGCCTCTCGAGAAGCCACAGAGAGAGCGTTGAATCATCCTTTAAGAAGCGTGAAGTTAAAGCACTGGTTTCAACCTCGAGCATGGAGCTCGGCATAGACGTAGGCCACGTAGACCTCGTAATCCAGTACCTGTCGCCCAGGCAGGCTACCAGGCTCACGCAGAGAGTTGGCAGAAGCGGGCACAGGCTCACGGGGGAGTCCAAGGGCGTTGTCCTAAGCATGGATAACACCATACACTTCCTCGAATCCCTAGTGCTCGCTAAGAGAACGGTTGAGAAAGCGATTGAGAAGGAAGAGATAATATATTCCCCTCTCGACGTCCTAGCCTACGCCATGGCTGTTGAATCACTCCTCTTCAAAGAAGGCTTCAGCAAGGAGGGCTTCTACACCGAGATAAAGCAACACCCTCTCTACAAGGATTTGACAACTGAGGAGTATGAGAAGCTGGTGGATTACATGGTTTACACGAGGATACTCCGAGAAGAAGCCGGGATCCTCAGGCACACCAGGAAGACAAGGATTTACCTCTACAAAACCTCCATGATCCCCTCCAGCAGGGATGTAATGGTCGTCGAGGCTGCGAGCAACAGGAGGATTGGGAGTTTAAACGAGGAGTACGTGGTTTTAAACGTGAACCCCGGCGACACCATCATAATCGGGGGCAACGCGTGGAGGGTTGTAGGCTACGATGACGCCGAGGCCAAGCTGTACGTTGAGAAAACAGCTGCAAGCATTGAGGAAGCCCTAATACCCCACTGGGAAGGGGAGAACATACCGGTTGAATACGACGTCGCCGAGGAGGTGGGCAGGCTTATCACTTACTTGAAAACCCATGGGGAAATACCCGGCGACTATGCGGCCTCCGCCCCGGGGAGGACAAGGGTTGAGGTTGCCGAAGACCTCTGCGGCTGGGAGAAGATATGCGTGGACTACGTGGAGGAGTTGCGGTCAGTACTCGTCACTGTTTACGGTGGAAGCAAGGTTAACAACCTTTTAAGGGAAATCCTGGCAACCGTTCTCAAGAACCGGCTCCCACACGTGGATGTTGAATCATACTCATCACCCTACACGCTGGTTTTAAGGATAAAAGGATACCACACGCCGAGAGAGGTGACCGGGATTGTCCAGGAGGCGCTGGCAAGGCTGGGGAGCTATCTTGATAGAGACTTCCTCAAACAGGTTGCGAGGAACGGGAAGGCTCTCTACTGGAGGATATTCCAGGTTGGGCAGAGGTTCGGCGCGATAACCCCTGGTGAAACAAGGGTTTCCAAGACAATGCTCGAAGCCTTTGTAGACACCGTGATAGGTGATGAAGCCTTCAGGGAGGTGCTGGTTAAAGACTACGATATTGATTCAGCAGCAGAGCTGGCTGAGAGGATTGCGAGGGGGGATGTAAGGGTTGAGGCAAGGTATTTCGAGAAGCTTGGGCAGGGACACCTGGAGCTCCTAGGATACATCGAGATCCCGGTCGCATCCTCCATCATAACCCTAGACAGGGAGCAGTATGCTGAGAGGCTTTTCAACAGGCGTGCCAGACTCCTCTGCATAAGATGCGGGTACGAGGTATCCGGGACGGTTAGGGAGCTGGCAAAGATGGAGAAGTACGTCTGCCCCAAGTGCAAAACCGCTACGCTAGCCCTTGTCAAGACTGATGGGGAGGAGGAGAAAAAGGTTATCGCCAAGGCTAGGAGAGGTGAGAGGTTGACCAGTAGTGAGCAAGCCCTTCTCGAAGACCTTGCCAAGAGAGCCATAATACTCTACAAGCACGGGAAGACAGCGTTGCTAGCTCTCTCAGCAAGAGGCGTCGGCGCCTCCGAGGCTGCTAGAATACTCTCCAAGGTCAGCAGCGGCGGCGACCTTCTCAGCGAGATCTATGAGAGCGAGAAGAAGTATTTGAAAGCGAAGAAGTACATTGACGCGAAGAAGCAGTCCTAAAGCAGGAGCCAGGCCTACCCGCCCCGCCAGCATAGCCCTTAGCTGAACTTCAACCGCTTCCTCGAAGGCCTCTTGAAAGCTTTCGGGCTGTCCAGTATAAGCGGGACAACAACCTTCTCAACCAGCTGATCGCTTATAGGGCAGGATTCAAGATACTGCCTCCTAACCTTCTCGTCAACCCTGCTCTCGAGCACTGGTCCCTGGGGAGTGAGCCTTGCAACCCCTCTCGGAGCCCACAGTATGCAGCTCCCGCATTTAACACAGCCGTACATCCTGTAGATTATTTTTAAAACATCGACAAGGTCTTCAAGGCTTTCGCCAGGGGCGAAGGGCTTAGCCTCAACCATATCTTCCTTTATAATAATATTAGTGTTAGGGGTTGAGATCTCGACCACGCCATCTCCCTCCCCGTATGAGAAGCCGATTCCCTCCGTATTAGCTTTCAGAACACTCCTGTACCCGTCGCTGACAACCTTCCTGTTGAAAAATAGTTTCAACCCTTCCTCCCCCTGGGTTTTCGAGACGGGTGCAAGGTTGACGCTGCTTGCGAGAAGCCTCCTCCTATACTCATCCCTCCAGTCAATACTGTATCCTTGAACATGCCGTGCAATCCTCTTCTTAGCTGAAGCAGGCGTCAGCCACCTCCACAATCCAAGCTTAACCCACTCCTCAGGCTGGTTCAAGCTCCTCCTCCAGTACTCGAGAAGCCTCCTCCACCTCTCCCAGAGCTCGGGGTATGTTTCCTCAACATCCTTGAACTCTGCGAGAGTGCTCGAGGGGCATAGGAAGCATCCCAGCCTGTCGAAACCCTTCAAGTAGAGCTTGTTGAAGGGGAGGTTGTACTTGAAAATGTAGAGCCAGCCGGAAAGCTGCCCCCAGTACTGTATAGGGGATGTTGTCACCAGGTGTGGTATCCACTTATTCCTCCACACCCTGGGGCTCTTAGCCCTGTCGAGCGATTCGTAAGCTCTCTGGCCGACAATGTTGAACGCTCCATTAGGCCACAGGGCCCTTGTCAACCTCGCTATTGGAACCAGCTTCGCGATCTTGCAGCACCACCTGTAATCCTTCCCCGGGGGGCCGAAGACCTCAACGCCCCGCCAGAACACGTCCCCTGCGGACGCTACGTGAAGCTTTAGCCCATACCTCTCCGAGACTTCCTCGACATTACTGATGGTTTCCGGGAGCTCGAGCCCGGTGTCGTTGAAAACCATTTCACCCCCGCCCAGGGCTTTAACGGTCAGGTCCAGCGCTATCAGGCTGTCCTTCCCGCCGCTGTAAGATATTATCACGGGCAGGCTGTACCTTGCGTGAAGCTTTTCGAGAAACCTCTTAGAAGATTCCTCGAGGGTTTTCAACCCCTCCTCGTTATGCTTCAACACGTCTTGAATGCTAGCCGCCCTCCCGCTGGTCTCCACTGGCCTTGACTTGTCGTGGAATGTTTTAACGATCACGAGCTTGTCACCGTACTTCTCAGCAAGGCCTCTAATCCTGTTCCTGGAATCCACCACCACGACCTGGTTGTCGCTAACCCCGGAGGCCTCCACCACCCTGCCCGTGTAGACTGGGCCGTCAACCCTTTGATCCTTGACAAGCTTCTCCTCGAGGGCGAGCACGGCTCCCGAGTAGGTTAGCCTGAACCTCCACTTCTCCCGGAACGGGTCGTAGTACAGCTGGCCGAGGACGTTGCCTGAGGCAACCACTTCCCACATATGGTCCCAGTGAGGGGTTTTGTTTAAAAGCACGAACTGGTTTTCGAAAAACCTGCGGTATAGCTCGGGGCTCCCGTACTCATGGGTTACAGCCTTCTCCAGCTTCTCAAGATCCCCCTGGAAGGCTGGGCGCGCGTCCCCGGGCTCCGACAGCCTCACCACGTAGTAAAGGTCTATCTCCTCCTGCCTCGGCTTGACAACAGGTATGTTCCGCCATGGATCCCAGTATATTCTCGCAACCCTAGGCCACATCCTCAATCAGCAACACCTATCTCCCTGAGAGCTTTGATTGGAAAACAGTATTTTATCCCGTAAGTTTCACCCAACCCGCCTCGTAATCTAAATGCGATACATACGGTGTCAGGCTTGGACATGCTGGAGTTTGTGAGAAACCTTACCCTGGCGATTGTTGGGTTAGCATGGGTGGTTTTCATGCTTTCCTGGGCTGTCGGCTGGGTTTTGAAAGGCCTTCCACTACCGTTTATAAGGGTTAAGAAGACTGGTGCGAGGATAATAGAGGATACTGTGTGGGCTGCATTCTGGCTTGCAATGGGCACTACAGTGTTCGCTGCCATATCGTACGTGGTATCAGTGGTCTACCAGCCGATGCCCCCGCCCCCCACGGTTTAACCTAGCGCTATGGCAACGGGTTGCCCATGGACTTTCTCGTAGCAGCCTTCTACCTCTCAGTACTCTCATACTACCTCGGCGTCCTGCTCAAAGCCCTCCCAATACCTGTTTACGGTTTGAAAAAGCTTGCTAACGCTTTAATCATGGACGGCATCTACTCCGCAATCCTTGCTTTCTCGTTCAGGATCCTCCTGTGGCTCGTGGAATACTTAAGCGTCCTCCTAGGGGTTGACTGGGAGTACTACACCGCGTGGGTTTTAACAAGGCTTAACGAGCTCCTAGCCATGATAGGTGTTTTGAAAATCATAGGCTCACTCCTCAGCAGGTCCGGGCTATCCTTCATCTCGACAGGGTTGATAAGCCCCTTGGCAAGCCACCTCGCAACTGTTTCAACAACCATCATAGTCATCTACACCGCCAGCAGTGTGGTTAACAGGCTGAGGGAGATGCTGATAGCTCTCGGCATAATGCTCCACGCAGTCCCCTTCAGGCTAACCAGGAGCGTGGGGGCAGCGGTGATATCGGTTTCAATAGTTTTCTCAACCGCTGCGCCCTTAATGCCCGTCTTCGTTGAAAAAGTCTCGCAGGGAACACCCCCCATCCCGTACAACCAGGGCGAGGTTTACACGGCCAGCCTACTCTTCAAGGACATGTTCAACAACCCCGTCGGCTACGCAGTCGTTGAGGGTTACGGGCCGGAGGGGGATTTAATCTACAGGTACCTTGTCAGCGAGAAAGGAGCTGTCTACAAATCCTTCTACAGCGGCGGGTTCCCAAGGTTTGAGCACACCCTTGTCCTCGGGTTCGCCGACAAGCAGTACATGGTAGTGTTCAACCCTTCGAAGCACGCTGTCAACGGAATGGTCAACGCTTCCCTGAAGCTGCCGGATGCGGCCTCCATAGGGGTTAACAGGATACTGTTCTTCAACTGCGAGGCTAAACCGGTGTCGTACTCCAAGGAGGGGAACAGCACGGTCGTGGTTGTTGAAACACGAGGCTCCTGCAGCGTTGAAGCATTCATACAGTCCGGGGACAACGCCGTAATCCTTGTCAACAATTCAAGGATTGAGGGATGGGTTAACGCTTCATGGAGCGGTTTAAGCTTGTTGAAAACCGTTTTCGAAATACCTTCAGGCGTGTCAAACATAACTGTTAACGCGTGGTTTAAAGGGTATGCTAGACCATTCGTCGACGAGCACTACTTCACTGCATCGCTGATAGATGTCAACGTTCTCGAGCCGGAGTCGATGATATACTGGGTCTCCCTCGCAGTTGTCGACCTGATGATCCTTCCGCTAGTTTACACAGCCATGCTTGCAACTATTTCACTAACGGTTGCAAGACTTCTCGGAGGTGTCTCACCACGCGTGGCAAGGTTTTTCACAGGGGTTTGAGAAATCCTCGGCTACTTCTAACAGCACTATCCCTGATCCTGGCCCTAGCGTGTTTTCTGAACGGTGAATATGGTGCTGCTTTAGCTATTGCTTCAACAGCGGTTTTCCTCGAGCTTGTTTCAAGGTGGGCTGGTGTTGAAGATTATAGAGAGGATTAAGTCGAGCCTTGGCCTCGTGAGCGGGGATTTGAGAATAGAGCCGCCGGATCTTGTTACACTCTTTGGGGAGAAGGGAGTGATCGTGTCCAGGATCCTTGTCTGCGACAGCGTGGACTACTCTGTCAGGGATTTCAACGAGTCCTCGGCGAGAAAGTATGTTGAAACCTTTGCCTCAATACTCGACAAGCTCCCGGTTAACTCCGAGGTAAGGATTGTCAAGGATGAGGTTGATTTGAAATGGTTTGCCCGAAGGCTTGTCAACGAGATCCTGAACACCAGGGTCAAGCTGGAGGGGTCGCAGGATGAGCACAGCAGGGTTAAGCACAGGGTGAAGCTTGAAGTCCTGAGCAAGCTCTACGAGGCCTTGCTTAAAGGCGAACCCTTCACCAGCACCGTCCTCCTGGTCAAGATAAGGGTGTTCGCAAGGAGCGTGGAGGAGGCTAGGTCTCTTCTCGAATACCATGAGTCAGCTGTTTCAAGAGTTTTCAAAACATACTACGGCTTAACCCTGAGGAGGGCTTCGAAGAGCGAGCTGGTGAGGATTTTAAGACTGGACCTCAACCTTGAAGCATTCAACAATATACAACCCGTTGTTTCAGAATCGAGGAGGCTTGGCTTCATACACCCGTTCCCTCCTGAGAAGAAGAGCGTGTTCACGGACGGTGTCTTCCTAGGGGTTGACCTGAGGGATAACAGGCCTGTTCAAATACCTGTCGAACAACTCTACAAGCACATGGTTGTCATAGGCCCAACCGGAAGGGGGAAGACAGCTCTGCTCGCATCCTTGATAGAGTCTGCAAGCGTATTCGACGAGTTGAAAACCCTCTCCATAGACTTCAAAGGAGACTTGGCAAAGTACCTCCCCCAGGGGTTGACGAGGGTTTTAACCCCCGAGGATGTTGTGGTGAACCTTGCCCACAAGCCCCGCTGGCTGAGCGATGCTGACTGGAGGATGATAGTGGTTGACTCCTTGTCAACCTCCCTGAACACGGATCCTGGCAGGGTTCTCGAAGCGCTTGAACTAGTCGAGGGATCAGGGATCACCGCTCTCCTCCACCGGGGCGAGGGCTCAGTGCTCCTCCCATTGTTCGAGCTTTTCAACAGGCCTCCGAGATACGAGCTTCTCGAAAGCATTCACAAGGAGAACGTGCTTTTACAGCTCCAGGGCAGGAGCATACTGTTCCAAAACGTGTACGCTGGCATCGTGATAGGGGTTTTGAGAAACGGGCTTTCAAGAAGGGAGGGCTTCAGCAACCTACTCGTGATCGATGAGGCGTGGAGGGTTAGCAGGCTCCGCTCACTGGTCGAGCTGGTTAAGGAGGGGAGGAGCTGGAGGGTTGGCGTTGTAATAGCTACTCAGAACCCTGGGGATGTTCCGAGAGAAATACTTGAGAATGCTTCAAACCTTGTATTCTTCGGCTCCCTTGACGCTGACTACGTTGAGAAAGTGGTTAAGTCGACAGGGGTTGGGGCTGAATACGCACAGCGCATCATGAAGCTGGGGATTGGGGAAGCACTCTACGTTAACACTGAGGAGGCGGCTCCCGTTCTATTAAGGGTTAAAACACCCATGGGCTTAAACAGCTCGTGATTTAAAACCCTTTCAAAGCATTAAAAACTCTCAGTGGTTTCAGAGAGGTGTTGGCTGATGGGCGGTAGGCAGAGAACAACCATTTTCATGACCAAGGAAAAAGTCAGGCCCGGGGAGAAGCAGGCTAAGGAGAAGCAATAGGGTTTTAAATGACCGAGGTAGACGTTGCAGTCCCCACGAGCATTCTCCGGGTGGAGTCAACCCTTCTTTTAAAAACCCTCAGGATCCATCAAGTAGCTAGGATCCTAGGGATTTTCGGGGTTTCAAGAGCATTCTTCTACAAGGATTTCGAGACCGATCTCTCTGCGCACAGGGAGTATGTTAGGCTGATCAGGAAGCACTGGGAGTACTTCTTCACACCCCCCTACCTGAGAAGGAGGCTTGTGCCGAGAAGCCCCGTCCTGAAGCATGTTGGAATCCTCCCTCCCATCCGCCTGGAATGGTTCGACGTCCCCCGCGGGCTCAAACCCGGGGATGAAAGAGTTGGATACGTGTTCAAGAAGAGCGGGAGCTTCAAAGTATATATTGACTCCTCAAGGGTTTTCGACGCAACCGGTGAGTGCAGGGAGGGGTTGACAGTTATCAGGATAGTGGATCCCGAGGAGAAGATTGCTGAGTGTGTGGACAGGGACTTCTACAAGGGGCCTGAGCTCCGGTTCACGGATAGTTTCAAGCAGCTTGTAGAGGGCAACAGGGATGCGAGGATCGTGGCGACTAGCAGGTATGGGCGTGTCCCAGGCTTCGACGAGCTCTCAGCCCTAGCATCCAGTAGCAGGGTTTTAATACTGTTCGGATCCCCGGGGAGAGGGCTTCACGATATAGCTGGTGCTGAGGGGCTCAGGCTCGAGGAGCTTGGAGACGTGTGGAACACTGTGCCCGGTCAAAAAGTTAAAACTGTGAGAACGGAGGAGGCTTTAATAATAACTCTTGGACTAGTAAACCATGCTTTAAAATTAAAAAGGATCTGAAAAATTAGATTGAACAATATGCTTTAAAACCTGTATAATAATCCATCCATGAAGGTGGAAGCTAATGGGTCATCGAAAGCTGCACGCGCCGAGACGCGGAAGCCTTGGCGTTAGACCGAGGAAGAGAGCGGAGGAGCTGACTCCCCGCGTCAAGACATGGCCTGTTAAAACATGGGCTGAGCTGGTGCTGGAGAAGTATGGGAAGGAGGCTGAGAAGCACGGTGTAGTGTCGAAGCCTGTGCTACTGGGCTTCGCCGCGTACAAGGCTGGCATGACCCATGGTTTAATGGTTGAGGACAGGCCTCACACTCCTTTCACGGGTAAGGAGGTTTTCACGCCCGTAACCATCCTGGATGCCCCGCCCATGGTTATCCTTGGGCTACGTGCTTACGGTTTTGGAGAGCAGGGAGGCCTCGTCTCCCTCGGCGAGGCCTGGAGGAGCCCTGTTGAAGCAGTGGGGAGGGCTTACGAGGAATACTACAGCAAGAACCCCTTGCTCACCGACAGTGTTGACAGCGTTGTCAGGAAGTACCTGCAGGGGCTTAGGAAGCTCAACCACGGCCTTGTAAAACCTGATCCAACAGGTAAGTACGGGTTCAAGTTCGTGGAGACCAACTGGGAGGAGGCTTTCAAGAAAGTATTCACCGGCAACGTTGTCGAGGTTAGAGCGCTGGCTTCAACAATACCTGTTCTCTCAGGCTTCGGTAAGAAGAAGCCTGAGATCGTTGAGATAAAGATAGGCGGGGGAAAGGTTGAGGAAGTTGTGAAGTACGGGGAGAGCATTCTCGGCGGATTGGTAACGGCTAAGGATGTTTTCACCGAGGGACAGTTCATCGATGTGATAGGGGTTACCAAGGGCAAGGGCTTCCAGGGCGTGGTGAAAAGGTTTGGCGTGAAAGTGCTTCCGAGATGGCATAAGCACAGGAAGGGTGCTAGGAAGATAGGGTCGAGGAGCCCTGCTTTCGGAACAATGAGCGAGCCTCCGCAGGCTGGTCAGACAGGATTCCACCGTAGAACCGACTACAACAAGCGTGTCCTCAGGATAGGGTTGAACGGTCTTGAGGTAACGCCCAGCGGCGGCTTCCTACACTACGGCCTCGTTTACGGACCCTACTTGATGCTGAAGGGCACGGTGTTCGGCCCTGCCAAGAGGTTGTTGATACTGAGACACCCTGTTAGACCTCCTGCATGGCTCCCGATAGAGCCTCCCAGGATCACGTACTTAAACCTTGAGAGTAAGCAAGGTGTTTAGGTGGTAGCCCATGACTTGGACTTTAATGGTTCCCAGGCAGGTTGACAGGTTAACGGTGAAGGTTTTCAACACCGAGGGGGGTGAGGCCGGCAGTATCGAACTCCCCCCGGTGTTCCAGCTACCTGTTAGGAAGGACTTGATAAGGAGGGCCTTCCTCTCAGCTTTCACAGCCATGCTCCAGCCTAAGGGCAGGGACCCGATGGCTGGCAGGAGGACAACCGCCAAGTACTGGGGAGTTGGCTACGGTATTGCGAGAGTCCCGAGACTCCCCAATGGAACGGCCAGGTTCGTGGTTAGCACTAGGAAGGGGCACCTGGCATTCCCGCCAACGCCTGAGAGAAAGCTTCACGAGGAGGTTAACAAGAAGGAGAGGGTTTACGCGATAGCCTCAGCTTTAGCGGCTACTTCAAGGATTGAGCTGGTTAAAGCCCGCGGGCATGTGTTCACAGCTGACACGCTCCCCATCATAGTCCTGGATGATGCCGAGGAGAAGATAAGCGATTCGAAGCAGGCTAGGGAGTGGCTCTCAAAGCTAGGCTTATGGGATGATGTTGTCAGAAGCCAGGAGGGCACCGGGATCAGGGCTGGTAAGGGCAAGATGAGGGGGCGCAGGTATGTTGAGCCTAAGAGCATACTCTTCGTCCTCACAAGCTATGAGAAGCCGCTTGCCAAGGCTGTTAGAAACTTCCCTGGCGTGGATATTGCGACACCCGGGAACCTGGGGATACTGCACCTGGCGCCCGGCGGGGTGCCCGGGAGGCTTACAGTTTTCTCGAAGACAGCTCTCGAAGAGGTTGCCAGGAAGTTCGAGGTGGTGTTCCTGTGAGCAGTGAGACCGAAAGGCTTTACAGCATAATAGTGAGGCCTGTTCAGAGCGAGAAAGCCCTGGGCATGATTGACAAGCAGAACACTTTAACCTTCATAGTGGATATCAACGCTAGCAAGCAGGATGTGAAGAGGGCTGTTGAAACACTGTTCAACGTTAAGGTTGAAAAGGTCAGGATACTTGTAACCCCTAAGGGGGAGAAGAAGGCTTACGTCAAGCTGGCTCCGGAGTACAAGGCCAGCGACGTGGCGGCTCAAATAGGCTTGATCTAGGGGTGGTTTGAATGGGTAAGAGGCTTATCATTCAGAGAAGGGGGCGTGGATCCCCTAATTTCAGGACACCGGATCACGTTCACGTAGCGCCGGCGAAATACCCGTTGATACCGTTCGACCAGACGTTTAAGGGAGTGGTAGCTGACTTCATCCACGACCCGGGCAGGTGGGTGCCTCTCGCAGAGATAGAGCTTGAGAACGGCCTGGTCTTCTACGTTCCAGCTGTCGAGGGGATGTATAAGGGGCAGGTTATTGAAGTAGGCCCTGCTGCGAAACCCGTTCACGGCAACATACTGCCCATAGGCTCAATACCCGAGGGAACCCAGATATGCAATATTGAGAAGAACCCGGGCGATGGCGGAAGGTTCGTGAGGTCTAGTGGAACCTACGCTATAATAGTTGGGAGAGCCGGGGGCAAGACCCAGGTCCAGCTCCCCAGCGGCAAGATCATTGAGGTGCCGAACGAGGCAAGGGCCATGGTAGGCGTTGTAGCCGGTGGGGGAAGGCTTGAGAAACCCTTGCTGAAAGCTGGCGCGTCATACTATAAGTGGAGCGCTAAGTCCAGGTGGTGGCCTAGGGTTAGAGGTGTGGCGATGAACGCTGCGTTCCACCCGCACGGTGGTGGAAGCCACCAGCATGTTGGAAGACCCTCGACAATCTCAAGGATGACTCCTCCGGGCAGGAAGGTCGGGCACATAGCTGCCAGGAGAACTGGCAGGAGGAAGGGTTAGGCTTTACAGCTTTTTCCAAGCTAAGGATTAATTAGGGGTTTCCCCTTAGATTTTCCTGAAAGGTTTCTGCAAATGACAGCAACTATTTCTCGAGACGATCCAGTGGTTAGGAAAGTGTTCGAAACCTACGAGCCCGTTGTCAAGCGCAGGGAAAGGGTTAGGGATCCTGAGGAGATCATAGAGGTTTTGAGAAGCGAGTTCAAGCTCGTTGTCAAGCCCTATGTAGTGTACTTGACGATTGCTTCATTCATGAATAATAGGCCTGTTCTCTACGAGGGCCCTCCCGGAACCGGGAAGACCGAGATAGGCGAGGCCATACTCTACCTATGGGCTGGTAAAACCCCTTTCATACTACCATGTAGCGAGAACTATGACGAGTACAGGGTTATAGGCGACTTCCACCCTGCCATGGCAATGGCTAAAGGCTTCAACGAGGAGAGCTTCATACCGAGGCCGCTTCTAGCAGCACTCATCATGGGGACAGGGGTCCTCATAGATGAGATAAGGAGGAGTAGTGAGGAGTTCCAGAACATGCTGCTCGACGTTATCGATAAGAGGAGGATTATCATACCGGAGCTGAAGAAGGTTTACAGCCAGGAGAGCGACGAGTTCCAAGTAGTCTTAACCAGCAACCCTCTTGACATAGCGCAGGGAGAGCTCAGCGATGCCTTCCTGAGAAGGGTTGTGAGGGTTGAGTTCAAATACCCGAGCATCGAGGAGGAGTACGAGATAGTGAGGCTTAAGCTAGGCTCCCTGTTCCAGAAGCTAAGGGATGATGATGTTTTGAAAGCACTATCCATTGTCAACAAGCTAAGGGAGAAGGCTAACTACAAGCCAGGGATATCAGACACGGTCACATGGCTAACCATGGCCGCGCTCCTGGCGGAGGCAAGGGGTAGGGAGAGGGTTGGGGATGAGGAGCTGAGGCAGGCCGGCTTGTCAACCCTTTACAAGAACCCTGAGGACGAGGAACTGGTTAATGAAGTCTTACGGTGAAGAATCACCCGAGGCTTTGAAAAAAGAGTTTTCTAGGAGAATAGAGGACTGGATCCGGGAAGCCTTCAAAGGAGCTGGGGCAACCGGGGTCTCCGTTGACAGGATAATTCTTTACGTCAAGCTCGGCCTCACGCTGGAGGGCTTGCTGAGGAGTCGCGAGCAGCTGGAGCAGTACAAGGACCTTCTCCGGGGCGCGCTCGGCCTTAAGCCCGTGGAGAAAACCGGGGAGGAGGTTTTAGCATCATTCAGCCTCGACCAGTCATTCCAGGCGAGGCTTTCAAGATCCAGGACCGTGAGGGTTTCAGACCTGTTGAGCAAGGATTCAACGCCTCAGCAGGTATTGGAGTATATCTGGTATAGGAAGACAGGGGTTATCCGGAGAAGCCGCAACGGAGGCTTCGTCGTAGATGCTGAGCGTTTAAGAAGCATGGGGGCCAGGGGCTCGATCACCGTTAAAGACCTAAACAAGTACCTTGGAGAGGTTCCCAGCCAGCTGTGGGGCAAGATTGTTTCAAGCAGTGTCCTGGAGAGGATGTCAAGGGATGAGATAGTCGAGTTTGCCAGCAGGTTCTACGGGAGAAACCCGGGGGTTGACAAGAGGATTGACCATGAAATCGCATCAAGGCTGAACGCTGGGTGGAGGCCTAGCCTTAACGAGTACCGGAGGATTGAGAGAGTTGTGAGCAGGGTTTCACCGAGGCTGAAAGCGAGCGCGCTACTCCCCTACATGCTTCCACAGGTTGACTCTAGCTTCCTGTCTAGAGATGATATGTCCCGGCTTGCGAAAAGGCTTGAGGAGCTCTCGTTGAGGGATAGGTGGAGGATTATCGACAAGATATACAAGAACCCTGGCTACGAGCCGTTGCTGAGCCAGCTTGGAGTTTTCTCACTAGCAGGTATTGGAAACCCTGACAGGCTTGGCGAGCCCTTGCGCTCGAAAACCATTCTCGGGCAATCCCTCATGAACTACGTCGCCTACCTCCTCACCCGAGACCCCTCATACCTCGACTACTCAATGTACCTGGCCTCCAGGGTGAACCCGGAGGCGCTGGAGCCGGGGCTGAGGAGGCTTCACGAGGGCTTGCAGGCTGGTGATTCCAGAAGGCTTATAACAATTATTGCCAGGCAGGACCCTGCTGAAGCTCTCGAGGCGTTATCGTACAAGCTGTGGGAGTATGTTTCAACCAGGGGGAGGCTTGAGGTTGAGCCCAGCATGTTGAGGAGGGCTGTTGAAATAGGCTGCATGATCTTGAACAGGGCTTGGGCTCGCAGAGGCGTTTCAGCTGAATGGAGGGTTTCAGCGAGGAGGGGCAGGGTGGATGTTAGGAAGACCATGTTTAAACATGTTAGAATGGATGAGACGATTGTCTACAGGAGGAGGGAGAGGAGGGTTAGGGTTGTAGGCGTTGTCGACGTGAGCGGGAGTATGTCAAGGTTTTCCCTATGGTCCATTCTCTCCCTGGCATCCCTGACCCCGGTTTTAAGCGGGGTTGTAATGTTCTCGGAGAAGCCCGTTATATATAGAGCGCCGGGGGCGAAAACCCAAAGGCTCCTCGTAAACTACCTGGAGAACCTTTTCCAGCAGGGTTTTAAAGGATACACCAACATCTCCAGCGCTCTCAGGGAGGCTTACAGGCTGAGCTTGAAAACAGGCTCCGGCAGGATCGTCTTGTTCACCGATCTTCAGCAGACAGTGCAGGATGTTGACCCGTGGGTTGAGGCGGCCGGGATCACGGGGAAGGGTGTGAAAGTGGTCGTGATAACTCCTTCCCAGGCTGACGAGAGGGTTGTCGAGTTGATGAGGAGTGCTGGATGCTTGGTTGAAGTAGTGTCGAGCCCTGAGAAGATACCAAAGATTTTAAAAAGGAAATTAAATGTTTAAAATACAGTCTAGCTTAGAATTAGATAACATATTGCTTACGTGCTGGGTGAACAGGGTTGGCGCTGAGTCTACAGGACCTGCCGGTTGAGTGGCGGAAGTTCAGGTATAGAGGCTACACTCTTGAAGAGTTGCTCAACATGCCGATGGATGACTTGATAAACCTCCTGCCCGCGAGGCAGAGGAGGAGTTTGAAGAGGGGTTTGACCAAGGCTCAGATCAGGCTTCTCGCAAGGATTAGGAAGGTTAGGAGCAACCCGGAGCTTGCCAGGAAGGGCGTGGTTAAAACACATGTTAGAGACATGATCATCCTCCCCGAGATGATCGGCTTGACAATAGCTATTTACAACGGCAAGGAGTTCGTCCCCGTTAAGATATCGCCTGAGATGATAGGGCACTACCTGGGAGAGTTCAGCATTACCACGAAGAAGGTAACCCACGGGGAGCCCGGGTTGAAGGCAACCCGTAGCAGCAGGTTCGTAGCGCTCGCTAAGTAGGTGGGAGCATGCCTACATGGCACTACTCGGTTAGCTTTCTCGACGAGTCAAAGATTGCTAAAGCAGCCAGGTACGATATTCCCGTGTCGATAAAGTACATGAGGGAGATTGCCTACACCTTGAAGGGAATGAAGCTCCAAGATGCTATAAGGTTCCTGGAAGACGTTTTGAAGATGAAGCAGGCAGTCCCGTTCAGAAGGTACACGGGCAAGCTGAGCCATAAGAAAGGGCTGGCTGACAGGTTTAAATGGCCTATTGGCAGGTACCCTGTGAAGGGTGCCAGGTACATGCTCGAGGTTTTAAGGAATGTTGAAGCAAACGCTGAGAACAAGGGCTTGGACAAGGAGAAGCTTGTGATAATCCACATAGCTGCTCACAAAGGGCTCACTCTTAAAAGATATATGCCAAGGGCTTTCGGAAGGGCAACCCCTAAGTACAGGAGATTGAGCAATGTCGAGGTAATTGTTAAAGAGGTGGGGTAGCATGGTGGGGCCAAGGGTTAAATCATACTTCCTATCTTATGGTTTGAAAAAGCTGATGATAGACGAGTTCCTCGCGAACTACTTCAAGGACGCCGGGTACGCCGGGGTGGAGGTTTTCAGGACCCCGACCGGCCACAGGGTTGTGATATACGCTGAGTACCCTGGCAGGCTAATAGGCAGGGGAGGGAGCGTTATCAAGAAGCTGACCACGATCCTCCAGACAAGGTTCGGGCTAGAGAACGTTAACATCACCGTCTCACCTGTGATGGACCCCGACTTGAACGCCAGGGTTGTCGCCTTCAGGATTGTCAGGGCTTTGGAGAAGGAGATACCGTTTAGAAGGGTTATGATGGGGATGTTGAAGAGGATTATGGATGCTGGCGCAGTAGGCGCTGAGATAATAATCAGCGGTAAGCTGAGAGGAGAGAGGGCTACTTACGAGAAGATGAGGGTTGGCAAGATATACAAGGCTGGCGAACCCGTTGAATACATTGTTGACAGGGCTGTTGCAAGAGCATTGCTCAAGCCCGGTATATACGGTGTTGAAGTATTGATTGTTAAACCCGGCATAAAGCTCCCCGACCACGTGGAGGTCAAGCCTGTGAAGCCTGAGGCTTTGAAGCAGGCGGCCCCGCAGCCAGGCGGGGAGGCAGAGGGCTCCCAGGAGGGTGGTGTAGTTGAAGGCTAGTGAGATAAGGAAGATGGCTCCGGAGGAGAGGCTGTTAAAGCTTAACGAGCTCAGGCTGGAGCTTGTCAAGCTCAGGCTTCAGTCAAAGGTCGGTACCTTGACGAACACTGCCAGGATTAGGAATGTTAGACGGGATATTGCTAGAATACTCACGGTTATGCGCGAGGAATCAGCAAAGGGTAGGCAACAGGCTGAAGAGGTTAAGGAGGAGGTTCCTGTTGAAGAGGAGAAGCAGTAACCTAGTATACCACGAGCTCATAGGCCTTAAGGCTCGTGTCGTAGAATACTCCGACCCATCCGTCAAGGGTTTCGAGGGAGTGGTGGTTGATGAAACCCTTAAGACCCTTGTACTCGAGAACTCTTCCCGCAGAATACGCGTTTTCAAGGAGAACGGTGTTTTCGAGTTCACGCTTCCAGATGGTGGAAGCGTGGTTATTAAAGGGTTTAAGATATTGGGTAGACCTTGGGAACGTGTTAAAATGGTTTTGAGGTAGGTTTGCATGAGCAGGGCTCAGGTTAACAATATAGGTTTAGAGGGCTTAACCCCGCCGGAGAGGACTTGCGAGGACCCTAAGTGCCCGTGGCACGGGCATGTCAAGGTTAGAGGGGTCGTGCTAACCGGGGTTGTGAGCAAGAGGAAGGCTCACGGAATGGTCGTGGTGAGGCACGACTACCTTCATTATGTTAAGAAGTTCATGAGGTATGAGAAGAGGAAGAAGCATATTCACGCCCACCTCCCGCCCTGCATAGAGGTAAGGGAGGGTGATACTGTAGTAATAGGTGAGACCCGCCCCCTCTCTAAGACTGTTTCCTTCGTTGTCCTAGCAGTGGTTAAGAAGGCAGGTGGTGTCTGATGGGTGCTAAGAGAGCTGTAGCCGGCAAGCCAGCCTTCTCCAGGAGAAGGGTTAACACAGGGCTTCAGGTTCAAACAGTAGCCAAGGTGGCTGACAACAGCGGCGCTAAGGAAGTAATGATAATCGGCGTGCCAGGCTATCATGGAAGGCTGAGGAGGGTTCCCCCAGCAGGCGTTGGAGACCTTGTCGTGGTGAGCGTTAAGAAAGGGATCCCGGAGATGAGGAAGCAGGTGTTTAAGGCAATAGTTGTGAGGCAGAGGAGGCCTTACAAGAGGGCTGACGGCACCTGGATTGCTTTCGAGGACAACGCTGTGGTTATACTGACCCCTGAGGGAACGCCTAAGGGAAGCGAGATCAGGGGGCCTATCGCGAGGGAGGCAGCGGAGAGGTGGCCCCAGATAGCTAATCTTGCATCAATGATTATTTAGGAGGTGTGTTTATGGCTGTCACAGCTTCACATAAACCAGGCAAGCAGAGGAAGGCTCTCGCCGAGATGCCCCTGCACTTGAGGAGGAAGCTTCTAACAGCAAGGCTCAGCGACGAGCTCGTGGAGAAGTACGGTGTTAAAAGGCTCCCGGTGAGGAAAGGAGACACCGTGCTGGTTATGAGGGGTGATTTCCAGGGAGCTGAGGGCAAGGTTGTCAGGGTGGATTTGAAGAGGGCGAGGATCTTTATAGAAGGGGTTCAGAAGAAGAAGGCTGATGGAACCCCTGTCTACGTTCCAATCCACCCCAGCAAGGTCATGATTACGAAGCTTGATCTCAGCGACAAGCTCCGCCTCAAAATCGTTGAGAGGCGGAGGGGTAAGACCGAGGAGTCGAAGAAGGAGGGTGAGTAGTCATGGGTAGTATGGGTGGAACCAGGCATTTAAAAGCCATAGCAGCCCCGAGGTACTGGCCGATACTTAGGAAGGAGTATAAATGGGTTGTCAAACCCAGCCCCGGCCCTCACGCAATAGCCAGGTCCATCCCGCTCCTACTTGTCGTAAGGGATGTGCTGAGGCTTGCTAAAACAGGGAGGGAGGCTCGGAGGCTGATAAGCGAAGGATATTTCAAAGTAGACGGGAAGGTTAGGAGGAGTTACAAGTTCCCTGTTGGAATGATGGATGTTATTGAAGTAGTAGGTGTTAACGAGTACTATAGAGTAGTCCCAGTCCCCTCTAAAGTCCTCGACCTGGTGAAGATCACCAGGGAGGAGGCATCGTTCAAGCTTGTCAGAATAGAGGATAAGACAACGGTTAAAAACGGGCACATCCAGCTAAACCTTCACGACGGCAGGAACATTCTCATCAGGGTTAACGACCCCAGGAACCCTGTCGAAGATGTTTACGAAACCCTGGGCGTTCTCCAGATATCGGTGCCCAGTCAGGAAATACTCAACTACATCCCGCTGAAAGAAGGCGTCATCGCCATCATCTCCGGTGGTAGGAACGTTGGAAGAGTTGGCAGGATTGTCTCAATCCACAGGGGTATGAGAAGGCATAGGAGTATTGTAACCATTGAGGATAAGACTGGGGCAAGGGTTCAGACAAGCCTTGACTACATCTTCCCGATAGGTGTTGATAAGCCGTTGATAACGCTTCCCGAGGGTGCTTGGTGATGTCCACGGCAACAGTGTTAACCCCTGATGTTGAGAAGAAGATTATTGAGAAGTGGAATAGCAACCCAATGCTCAAGCCCAGGATAAGCAAGGTTACGGTTAACATTGGAGTAGGGGCTGAGACCGACAAGCTTCCAAAGGCTTTGAAAGTCCTAGAGGAGTTGACCGGTGCCAAGCCTGTCCCGAGAAGGGCGAAGAAGACTATCAAGGACTTTAACATTAGAAAGGGCGAGAACATTGCTGCAATAGTCACGCTGAGAGGGGACAAGGCCAGGGAGTTCCTCCGCAAGGTTTTCGAGACCCTCGGCTACAGGCTTAAAGCATCCTACTTCGACGACTACGGGAACGTTAGCGTGGGGATTAAGGAGCACATACACATGCCAGGGGTAAGGTACGACCCCGAGATAGGTGTTTTCGGAATGGATGTCGCTATAACTATTGAGAGACCCGGGTACAGGGTGATGAGGAGGAAGCGTTGCAGGAAGAGGAGGATTCCTAGGAGGCACCGGGTGAGCAAGCTTGAAGCAATGGTTTTCCTGAAAAACGAGTTCGGCATTGAAATAGTGGGTGAGTAGGATGGGCAAGTTCAAACAGCCTAAAATACACAAGTATGGGCGTGGAGTCCAGGAGTGCCAGAGATGCGGTTCGAGAGACGCTGTTATCCAGGCGTACGGGCTCTACCTGTGCAGGCAGTGCTTCCGCGAGGTAGCGGGGACGATAGGGTTTAAGAAGTACAGTTAAAAAGGTGGTGTGTGGATTTAAGGAGGAGAGGTGTTTAACCCATGGTGGTCATGGACACGCTTTCAAACGCGCTTTCGGCAATACAGAACGCTGAGGTAAGGGCGAAGAGCGAGGTAGTGCTCTGGCCAGCGTCTAAGCTGGTTTTAAACGTTCTAAGAGTTTTGCAGAGAGAAGGGTATGTCGGCGAGTTCGAGTATATTGACGACGGGAGATGGGGGAAGATAAAAGTACAGCTTCTCGGAAGGATTAACAAGATAGGTGTTGTTAAGCCGAGGCACCCTGTCTCGTACAGGGAGCTCGAGGAGTTCCCGGAGTGGCTTAAAAGATACCTGCCAGCCTACAACATCGGGATATTAATAGTCAGCACATCCCAGGGCGTTATGTCGCACAAGGAGGCTGTTGAAAAGAAGACTGGCGGGGTACTGCTAGCCTACTGCTACTGAGGTGGCCCGCATGGTTAGGAGGCTTCACATCGCGGAATCCGTTGAAATCCCCGAGAACGTCACAGTCACTGTTGACGGTTTGAAAGTGGTTGTGAAGGGCCCGAAGGGAGAGCTGTCAAGGGACTTCTCCTACGCAAGGGATATTACGATAAGGCTTGAGGATGGAAGAGTTGTTGTCGAAGCATTCCTCGCTGACAGGAGGAAGAAGGCGCTGGCAGGGACGATAGCTGCTCATATAAGAAACATGATCACGGGCGTGACAAAGGGGTACCGGTACAAGCTGAAAATAATCTCGTCGCACTTCCCAATGACGGTTGTGGTTGACGAGAAGAACAGGATTGTCAGGATAAAGAACTTCATAGGAGAAAAAGCCGACAGGATCGCTAAGATCTACGGGAACGCCAAGGTCAAGGTCAGCGGGAGCGACGTGATAGTGGAAGGGCTGGACATTGAGGAGGTTGGGTTGACAGCTGCAAGCATTGAAAGGGCTACGAAGATACCTGATAGGGATAGGCGTGTTTTCTCAGATGGAATATTTATTTACGAGAAGGGTGAGGCTGTATGAGCAGCGGTTTCGAGAGATTATTGAGGCTAAGGAATGAGATGAACAAGGAGAGGCCGGAGTTCCTCAGGCATTTATGGTGGAAGAAGCCGAAGTTCAAGAACGAGCCCAAGTGGAGGAAGCCCAAGGGTATTGATAACAAGATGAGGAGGCAGCTTAAAGGATTCCCACCGGTTGTTAAGATAGGCTACAGGGGTCCAAGCCTAGCGAGAGGCCTCCACCCGACCGGCTTGAAACCCGTCGTGGTTCACAATGTGAGCGAGCTTGAAGGACTGAACCCTGCTACAACAATAATATACATATCCGGTACGGTTGGCTTCAGGAAGAGGGTTGAAATATTCAACGCGGCATTGTCCAAGGGCTTCAGGATTGCTAACCCGCCGAGAATCATACAGTCTTCAACCATGGGAGGTGTTGGTCAATGAGCGATCTATCCCTGCAGAAAAGGCTTGCAGCAGAGATCCTTGGAGTAGGGGTTTCAAGGATAAGGATTGACCCGTCAAGGGCTGAGGAGGTAAGCGGCGCGATAACGAGGGAGGAGGTTAAGAGACTGGTGAAGGACGGGGCTATATGGGTTGAACCCGTACACGGGATCGCAGGGGTTAGCTCGAAGGTTAGGAAAACCCAGAGGGCTAAGGGCAGGAGGAGGGGTCAGGGTAAGAGGAAGGGTGTTAAAACAGCAAGGCTTGGCGAGAAGGAGGCGTGGATGGGAAGGATTAGGAAGATTAGAAGGTTCCTCAGATACCTCAGGGATAAGAACTTGATCGACAAGAGGACTTATAGAAGGCTCTACAGGCTTGCCAAGGGCGGTGCTTTCAAGAACCTTTCATCCCTCAAGCTCTACTTGAAGGAGAACAAGATCTTGAAGGAGGTTAAATAGGTGTCCTGAATGGCGAAGGGTCCAAGGTACAAGGTTCCGAGAAGGAGGAGAAGGGAGGGTAAGACAAACTACTATAAGAGATATGTCATGATACTTTCCAAACACCCGAGGTTTGTTGTTAGGAAAACGCTCAACTACATATGGGTTCAAATCATCGAGGCGAAGCCTGAGGGAGACGTGGTTATAGCGGCGGCTCACTCCAGGGAGCTGGTTAAAAAGTATGGGTGGAAAGCAGGCACCTGCAACACGCCCTCAGCCTACTTAACAGGCTTGCTTGCTGCCTGCAGGGCTTTGAAGAAGGGTGTTGAGTTCGCAACCCCTGACATCGGGCTGCACTCCTCGAGGAAGGGGGCAATAGTATATGCGGCGATAAAAGCAGCTAACGATGCAGGCTTGAAAGTACCGGTTAGCGAGGAAGTGGTCCCATCTGAGGAGAGAATTAGGGGTGAGCACATCTCAGAATACGCTAAAATACTAAGCGAGAAGGGTTTATTAGAGAAGAGGTTTTCAAAATACCTTGCTAACGGTTTAAACCCCGTTGACCTTCCCTCACACTTCGACGAGGTTAAGGAGAGGATTATGAAGGATTGCGGGGTGAAGGGGTGATTTAAATGGCTATGAGCGCGGTGGACAAAGTTGCCCTGGAGAGATGGGTTCCCAGGACCAGAGTAGGCAGGATGGTTGTCGAAGGCAAGATCACCAGTTTGAAGGAGATATTCGACAGGAACCTCCCATTGCTGGAGCCGGAGATAGTGGACTACCTCCTCCCCGATCTCAAATACGAGAGGATTGACGCTGGCATTGTTCAGAAAATGACAGATGCTGGAAGGAGGACGAAGTTCAGGGTTGTCGTAGTAATAGGCAACGGCAACGGGTTCGTGGGCGTGGGCTCAGGCAAGGCTAAGCAGTACACTGATGCCCTGGCCAAGGCGATTAGGAACGCGAAGCTCAACATAACCCCGATCAGGAGAGGGTGCGGGAGCTGGGAGTGCAGGTGCGGAGAGCCTCACAGCGTCCCGTTCACGGTTACCGGGAAGAGCGGGAGCGTTGAGATCATTATTAAGCCAGCGCCTAAGGGAACAGGGCTTGTAGCCGGAGATATTGGTAAAGTGGTTTTGAGAATGGCCGGTATCAAGGATGCGTGGACGGAGTCTTTTGGCGAGACAAGGACATCCCTGAACTTTGCAAAGGCAACGTTGAATGCTTTAAGGAACACGTACAGGTTTGTAACACCTGTTGACTGGTTGAAAGGCTGAGGTGGTTTAAATGGTTGCTGAACTCTACGCTATAATAAGGCTCAGGGGCTTGGCGGACACCCCGCCCGACGTCGAGCACGCGTTGAAACTGCTCAGGCTTCACAGGAAATACCACCTGGTCATCTACCCGTCAGACCTTCCCGGGCTGAAAGGCGTGTTGGAAACCGTCAAGGACTGGGTCACATGGGGCGAGATTTCAAGGGAAACCCTTATCGAACTGTTGAGGAGTAGGGGGAGAACCATCGGCGGCAGAAAGCTTACCGATGAGTACGTTAACGAGAAGCTGAAACACCTAGGCATAACCGGCGGGATAGAAGGGTTAGCGGACGCGTTGCTAGAGGGGCGTGTCAGGCTTCACGAGATAGACAGCCTGGTTAAACCTGTTTTCAGAATGCACCCGCCGAGAGGAGGGTTTAAGAGGAGCATTAAGAAATCAGTAGGGAATAGCGGGGAGCTAGGCTACAGGGGTAAGGCGATTAACGATTTAATAATGAAAATGATCTAGGGTGATTGGAATGGTTGTGAGAAAGGAGAAAAAATCCAGAAAGCTCCGCGGCAGGACCAGGACAATGGGATGGGGAAGGGTTGGCCAGCACAGGAAGAGCGGTTCAAGAGGCGGCTTCGGAGCTGTTGGAATGCACAAGCACAAGTACTTATGGGTTATAAAGAACGCTCCCAGATGGTACGGGAAGCACGGGTTCACCTCACCATGGAGCGTTAGGGAAGAGGTCAGGGCTATAAACGTTGGCGAGCTCGACGAGATAGCCAGGAGGCTTGAGCAGGAGGGTAAGGCGGTGGTTGAGAACGGGCTAGTAGTGATTAACACTGTGGAAATGGGTTATAACAAAGTGCTGGGGAGAGGAAGGGTTTCCGGGAAGCTAAAGGTTATTGCTGAGTATGTTTCCGAGGAGGCTAAGAGGAAGATCGAGGAGGCAGGCGGTAGGGTAGAGGTTTTAGAGTAGCATCATTCAATACTCCCTACGCACATCTTTCTCCTCACAAGTTAACGGTTGCCTCAGGCATTTCTCAATGTTTCAGCGTGCGGAATTAGGTATTTAAACGATTTATCAGTATTATTAAGGAGTCTAGAAGTGAATACTAAGAGGTAACGGTGTCGGCGATGGGAGTGCTCGACGTAATGGCTAAGATTGCTGATTACATGCCCACTGCTGTCAAGCCGTCTACAAAGCCCTCTCTCTACGAGAGGCTTTTCTGGACGGCAATAGCCCTGGTAGTCTACTTGATCATGGCTAACACCCCCTTGTACGGTATTGTACAGGCCGGTCCCGAGCAGATCCTCCTGGTTCAAATAATTTTCGCATCAAACCGTGGTACTTTAATGGAGCTCGGGATTGGACCTATAGTGACAGCGGGCTTGATAATGCAGATCCTAGTTGGGGCTAAGCTCATAGATCTAGATTTAACCAACCCGGAGAACCGGAAAAAGTTCACTGCTGCACAGAAAACCCTCGGAGTCTTCCTAGCAGGCTTCGAGGCAGCCATGTACGTGCTATCCTGCAGGTACTGGTACCCTACGGGCGGAAACCCCTTCCTCCAGTGCAGTGCATCCTGGACCACCCGTCTAATAGTGTGGGCACAGCTGTTCCTTGCATCATATATGGTTATCATGCTTGATGAAATGATTCAGAAAGGCTGGGGGCTGGGCTCAGGGGTTTCACTATTCATCCTGTCAGGTGTTGCCACAACAATCTTCTGGAACCTGTTCAGCCCCTTCACGCTTTCAACCGAAGCAGGCGGGGTGGAGCCCGTTGGCTTCATACCTTACGTGATATCGAGGATTCAGGCAGGGGGCGGGCTGGGGGACATATTGATCCGGCCTGGGGGGAGGGATTTAACAGGACTTATGGCAACCATTGTGATAATCTTCGTCCTACTATATCTCGACGCGATGAAGATTGAGATACCGGTTTCAACACCTAAAATGTATACTGTGAAGTCGAGGATCCCGTTGAAACTGCTCTACGTTGCAAACATCCCGATACTGTTCGTGGGCATCCTGTACGCTAACATCCTGGTGTTCGCAACCATCTTTAGAACATATCTCGGAGGGATCCTGCCGGCTTGGGTTGTCGAGTTGCTTGCAAAGTATGATGAGAACGGGAGGTTGATCGGCGGGTTAGCCTACTATTTGGCATCCCCCAACGGACTTTACAGCGTGTTCGCGGACCCTGTTCACATAATAGTCTACTCTGTCCTAGTAGTGATCCTGGCGATAATGTTCGGGTTGATGTGGGTTGAGGTTTCAGGGCTCAGCCCTGCTGCGCAGGCTGAGGAGCTTGTTAACAGCGGTTTCGAAATCCCCGGCATGAGGAGGAATCCGAAAATCCTGGAGAGCATGCTGGCGAAGTACATCTACCCGTTAACAGTGCTGTCAAGCATTATAGTAGCGTTGATAGCGGTCACGGCGGACGTGTTCGGCGCGTATGGAACCGGCACCGGTCTCCTACTAGCCATAGGCATTGTTCAACAGTACTACATGCTGATAGCTTACGAGAGAACGCTTGAGGCCTACCCGCTCCTCAAGCGGTTGGTTGGAGAGTAGTCATGATAATTTCAATAGTGGTTTTCACAAGCATTCTCTTCTCGCTAAGCATAGGCTTCATAATCGGGAAGGTCAGGTCTCTCGAATACTTTAAGGAAGCGGTCGAGGTTTACAGGAGCGTTCAAATCCCCGAAACCCCTAGGAGCAAGGGCGATGTGAGGCGGATCAGGAGGTACAGGCTCATGGTTAAAACAGCTAAGAGGAGGATGCTCCTCCTGTTTCTAACACAGTTCTCAGTGTTCATAGGCATGTATGTCTTAATGCTGCTAACCGTTATCACTATTGCTTCATGGACGGGTGTTGAATGGGTTGAAATACCCGTGGCCATACCCCTCCTCTCAGTGCCTTTAGAGGAGGGGGGTTTCACAACCCATGTAACCTTCATCTCCATTCTCGCCTTCGCCCTACCCCTCTACTTCGTTAACAAGAAGGTTAAGCTCTCCGAGGAGCCATCTCCTCCATAAAATTTAAGAAATCCTTACAATATTCATGAAACAATAGGCTAAGCCTGCTTACGGTGATCACTCATGCCGCGCCCAATGCTCAGGACAAGGAGCTGGAGAAGGGTAAGCGTTAGAACACCGTCCGGCAGGGTAGTGGTTCACTACGAGAAGAGGAGGCCAGGCGTTGCCAAGTGCTCGGTTTGCGGGAAACCCTTGAACGGTGTCCCCTCGCTCAGGCCCTCCAAGATGTCCAAGCTTGCTAAAACCGAGAAGAGACCTGAGAGAATGTACGGCGGCGTTGTCTGCCCCGACTGCCTTGCAAGAGGGCTGAGGGAAGCGGTTAGAGCGCAGCTGTAGCGGCTCAGCCAGCCTTGTCCCAACTCTAAAGGAGAGTGCCACGGGTCTTGGTTAGAATAGCGGTCAGCGGCCCCCCGGGTAGCGGGAAGACTACTCAGGCTAAGAAGATTGCGGAGCACTACGGGTTGAAATACTTCTCCGCGGGCGAGATATTCAGGGAGTACGCGAGATCCAGGGGGCTATCCCTTGAGGAGCTCAGCCTGCTGGCCGTGAAGGATCCAAGGATAGACTTGGAAATAGATAGGAGGACCATGGAGGTTGCCAGGGAGGACAACATCGTACTGGACGGGCATCTCTCAGCATGGATTGTCTCGGACATGATGGATGTTAAAATACTTGTTACCGCGCCAGTATCTCTCAGGATCCTCAGGATTGCAGGCAGGGATAACATACCCTTGGAGAAGGCTTACAGGGAGACAATTATCAGGGAGAACGCACAGAGGAAAAGGTTCATGGAGTTTTACGGCATAGACCTCGACGACCTATCCATCTTCGACGTCGTAATCAATACAAAGATAATAGGGGTTGACGAGGCCTTTCAGATCATTAGGACTGTTATAGATAAGGTTTTAAAGGGAGATCGTGGTTAAACGATTAGGAGATATATAGAGGTGTTTACCCATGCCGGCTATTGAAATAGGCAGGATATGTGTTAAGGTTGCTGGTAGGGAGGCTGGACGTAAATGCGTGGTTGTCGACATTGTTGATGAAAACTTCGTAATCGTGACAGGCCCCAAGTCCTTAACCGGGGTTAGGAGGAGGAAGACCAATATAAAGCATATTGAGCCAACCGACAAGATCGTGAACATCCCGAAAGGCGCTAGCGACGAGGATGTTTTAAAAGCCATCGGCACCTCAGGCTTAACAGACTTTATGACACAGGTTGTTAAGCCAAAGCTCTCTCCTATTTAAGCTGTTAACAAAATATTTTGTTTACAAGGTGTTCATGTTTTATGAGCTTAGCCGCTAAAGGCGTGGAGTTTATAGACTACATAACCAGGAAAGCCGGCTACGAGAATAAGTGGATAATCCTCAGAGATGTTGAAACAGACCCTTCACACGGGAAGCTCCCGTACGAGAGAAGCATTGAAGAACACATATCGTACGGCGTGATAAACCTGGATAAGCCTCCGGGCCCAACCAGCCACGAGGTTGTAGCATGGGTTAAGAAGCTGTTCAACATTGACAAAGCCGGTCACGGGGGTACCCTAGAGCCCGCGCGGGGCGGGGAAACCCCAAGGTGACCGGTGTCTTACCGGTAGGGCTGGACAATAGCACAAAGGTTATTGGCAACGTCGTCCACTCGGTTAAGGAGTACGTGATGGTGATACAGTTCCACGGGGACGTGGAGATCGGGAAGCTTACTGAAGCATTGAAATACTTCACCGGCGAAATATATCAGAGACCGCCCCTCAGGTCAAGCGTGAAAAGAGTTTTGAGAACCAGGAGGATTCACGAGATAGAGCTCATCGACTTCAAGGACAGGTTCGCTCTCGTCAAGGCTTCATGCGATCCTGGAACATACATGAGAAAGCTCGCGCACGATATTGGGTTATACACCGGGGTAGGGGCTCACATGAGGGAGTTGAGGAGGACGAGGACAGGCCCCTACAGGGAGGATGAAACACTTGTAAAACTCCAGGATGTCAGCGAGGCACTGTACCTCTGGAGGTTTGAAAAAGATGAGAGGATGCTTAGAAGAATAATCCTGCCAGTTGAGACAGCGGTGACACACCTTCCTAAGATAGTGATCAATGACTTAGCTGTTGACGCGATCGCTCACGGAGCAAGCCTAGCAGCCCCCGGCGTGGTAAGGCTTACCGAGAACGTTTCAGCAGGGGCTACCGTGGCTGTTTTCACGCTTAAGGGAGAACTGGTCGCCCTGGCCAAGGCGTTGAAGAATGCTCGCGAAATAGCTTCGATGGAGAAAGGCATAGTTGCAAAGACGAAGAGGGTTTTAATGCCTACTGGCGTGTACCCCAGGTTCTGGAAGACCGGTGGAAAGGGCTAGCTAATGCATTATTTCAAGCCCGGTAAACCCGGAGAGAAGGTTTTAATCCCCTTCACAATACACGGGCACACTTTCGAGTTCGTCTCATACACGAGCCTTTTCTCGGGCAAGCAGGTGGACGAGGGGACGAGGCTCCTGCTTGAAAACATCAAAACCCCTGCTGAGGGAGAGGTTTTAGATGTCGGATGCGGGTACGGCGTGATAGGTATTGTGCTAGCTAAGCTCAACCCGAGGCTCAGGGTTTACATGACAGATGTGAACCCGCTTGCCGTTAAAACAGCCGAGCACAACGCGGTGTTAAACAGGGTTAGGGACAGGGTTTTAATCCTGCAGGGAGACAGGTATGAGCCTGTAAAGGATAAGGTTTTCAACGCGATATACTCCAACCCTCCCTTGTCAGCAGGCATGAGGATTGTTGAGGAAATAGTGCTGGGAGCGGCTAACCATTTAGCGCCGGGAGGGTTCGCACAGTTTGTTCTAGCCAGAGGAGGTGACTACCTGAGGAGAAAGGCGGCGGAGACCTACAGGGTTGTTGAAGCCCGTAGTAAAAAAGGTTATATTCTCCTATACCTAGAACCATAATAGGAGCCGGGGTGCCCGAGCGGTCTAAGGGGCTGGCCTTGAGAGCCAGTGGGCGCACGCCCGCGCGGGTTCAAATCCCGCCCCCGGCGCTGCCTTACTCCCAGATAATGACGGGCCTCCCTGGTTTCCAGAGGTCATTGTTAAACATTATTGAAGCGTTGACATATTGTTAGAGGGTATACTGGTTTATAGTTAAACGTTTAATTACCGTTGATGAATATGAATTACTTTGACAGCTTAAAATTGCCAGGAGTGATGGGATTGTTCAGGCTCCTAGGGCGGAGGATGATAAGTAGTGGGCGTGCCAGAGGGTTCCTAGTAGAGTTTTCCCGTGAATGGCCCGAGAACGCTAGGAGAATATACCTGGTAGGTAATTTCACAAGCTGGTTCCCAGGCTTCAAAAGGCTTGCCAAGAAAGGGGGCAGGGGTTTCACTGTTCTTGAGCTGTTTCCAGGAGTATATGGCTACGGGTTCGTCGTGGACAACGATTTCACCAACATCCTAGACCCTGAAAACCCGGATACAATCCTCCTTCCAAACGTTATGACGCTGGAGGAGAACGCTTTCAAAGGGAGTAGGCTGGAGTTGAAGCCGCCCGTGGATCCGAGGGATTACGTGGTTCACGATGAGAATGATGAAGTATTCCTGCACAGGCATCTCGACCACTATGTTTTCAGGCTTAGAACCGGTGTTAAGGTTTTGAAATCCATACTGGTCGTCAATAATGAAGAATACGATGCGTCGGTGGTTTATGAGACAGGGTTTGAGAAGGTTTTCGAACACAACGTCCCTGTGGAGAAGCCTGGGAAAGCCATCACATACTATTTCAGGCTCGAGGCCCCTGGGGAGGAGTTCTCGTATGGTTTTAACGGGGTAGGGGAGAGGGTGCAGCCTATTCAGGTTTACACAGGCGATATTAAAGGCTTCGACAAGCCAGCGTGGTACATGGGCGCAGTGTACTACCACATCTTCGTCGACAGCTTCTACAACGCCGACCGGTCAAACGATCCCCCTGTAAAAGTGCCTGACACCGCTCCTAGGAGCCACGGGTATTTAGGCGGGGATTTGAAAGGTGTTACGGAGAAGCTCGACCACGTTGTCAGCCTCGGAGCCGAGGCTATTTATCTAACCCCAATATTTCCAGCCGGTAGCTACCACAGGTATGATGTTAAAGACTACCTTGGCGTTGACCCCTACCTCGGCTCAATTGAGGATTTCGAAGAGCTTGTCAGGAAAGCCGAGGAGAAGGGCATAAAAATAGTTCTTGACATCACACTCCACCATATGGGGGTTTGCCACCAGTTTTTCCGGGACGCTCTCACCAGGCGTGAGAAATCCGACTACTGGGACTGGTTCATCTTTCTTGAAAAACCCAGCCAGGACTTCTTAAGCCAGGCTGTCAAGTTGATTGAGGAATGCAATTATCAAGGGTTAAGGAACCTAATTTTTAGAGCAGGGTATAGGAGGCCTTTCTACGAGGCCTTCTACACTGTCTGGGCAATGCCCAGGATTAACCATGAAAACCCTGAGACCCTAAAGTATTTCATCCACGTAGCCGAATCATGGATTGGGAGAGGCGTCAGAGGCTTTAGAATAGATGTTGCGCACGGTGTAATGGATACTTGGATGCAAGCCTTCTACAGGGCTGTTAAGAAGAATTCAAAGGATGTCGTCATCATCGGCGAGGTATGCGACCACCCGTTCCTTTACAGGGATTACATGGACTCCTACATGAACTACTGGCTCAGATACATCCTCCTGGGAACGCTTGTTAAGGGCGATCTCAGCCCTCGGGAAATGGTTGCGAAAATCGGGGAGATCCTAGCCTCCCACCCCGTCTACCAAGCCACCATGCTCTACAACCTCCTAGGCTCACACGACACTCCGAGAATCATTGAACTAGTGAAAAAAGATAAGACGTTGCTGAAGCTGTTGATAAACCTGTTGAACATTCTCCCGGGTTCCCTGGCAATATACTACGGGGATGAGGTAGGGCTTGAAGGGGGGAACGACCCGGACAACAGGAGGCTCATGAAGTGGGATCGTAGAGAATGGGATGAGGAGGTTCTCACCACCTATCTTGAAGCTGTTGAAACACGCAGGAAACACACAGCAGTGAGGTATGGCTTCACACGGACATGGCTCTGCAACGATAAAGTACTGGTTGTGGAGAGATGGTTGCAAGGGGATAAAGTTACCGGGTTGTTCAACCTTACAGGGGAGGAGGCAGATGTTTCAGACTGTGTAGGAAAATTGTTCAGGGAAGCTTCCAGCAATAACCATGTCGAGATGAAATCGTTAAGGGGCCACGACTTTGTCATTATCGCTCATAATAGGTAAACGTATTCACCCCGAGGGAAGTTAATTGCCGTTAACCTATGCTGGTTTAACGCTTAAGCATTCAAGAAAGGCCCTAGACGTGAAAACGTGTCTAGGGCTATTTAAACTATCTTCTCACTTTTTTAAACAAGAGGATCAGGGCTAGCATTAGCAGAATTATAGCGGATATTGCAACATATGTTATTGTTTCACCACCTGGGGCCTCCTGTTCCGTCATACTTGTCTGAGAGGTTTCCGTGCTAGTGGTCGTCGGCGAATAAGTTGTTAGGGTGGTGGTGCTCGACGTGGTAGCAGTTAGCGATGCGTATGGTGGGATGATGGGGTTCGCCAATGGATACTTGTCGACTGATTGCTTACCTGTTGAAGAGGGAATGATGTAAGGTTGGTCAACTATTCCATCGGAGTCGGCATCCGGACCCGTGTGATCATACCAGTAGTTCCCTACTCTATGTGTCTCATTCTCCAGGTACCACTGGTTGAACCCGCTGTCATCCGCGGCGTTATAGTTGTAGCAGTACCAAAACGTGTTGCCGAATATGAGGTTTTCCGAAGTATACTCTGACATGTAAATGCCAACCCAGCCTGTCATGTTTACTAGGTTGAAGGATATGGTGTTTCCATGCCCGTTAGCCGCGTGAACACCTCTACCGCCTGATAAGTAGTTGTATGATATTTGATTATAGTCACCGTGTAGCTGGATCGCGTGGTTTCCGCTGATGGTGTTGTGGTGGATGATATTATATCTTCCAACCAATCTAACTCCTATGTCACTCCCTGTTATCTTATTTCCTCTAATCTCGTTGCTGCTTAAAGATGTTTGAGGTATATCAATCCCTATCTTCCCCGTTATCTCGTTCTCCTCTACAAACGCGTTTGATCCCGTGAGCGTTACTGCGTTCTCGTTTGTGGAAGATATTACGGATGATTTAACCGTTCCGGCTCCAATCTTCAAGGCCGTCTTTCCTGCAGAGATACTGCTTGAAAATATATCGGTGTTGCCGCAACCTGACACGCCTATGCCGTTTGACACCTGTATTGTTGAGTAGGTTATTGTTAAACTATTGCACACCCCCCACACGCCTGAGGGAGTACCGTATGTCTCAGCCCCGCCGGCGCTTATTTGAACAGATTCCAGGGAGACTACCCCCTCCGTGCGGCTTGCATCACCCACTTGAACACCGCTAGCACCGCTCTCTACGATGATGTTGGCTAGAACTATCCCCCTGCCAAACAACTTTACCGCTGAGTCGAGGCCTGAAGTAGGGTTTTCCAGTAAAACCTTTAGAGAAGAGATGTGAACGTCATCTGCTTCAACAACTATTCTACCATTTACAACTACCTCGGCAGGGCTTGTGCCAATTATCGTTAAGCTCTTCGATACTGTGAAACCCATGTACACCCCTCTTGAGACTATTATGATGTCTCCTCTCTCAGCGTTGTCAACGGCTGCTTGAATCTCGGGATAGTCGCCTGGTACATTAATGGTTCTACCGTGGGTTATTCTTGCGCATCCGAGAGCCGTGAGACCTATTAGTAGGAGGAGTAGTAGGAGTAGCCTAGTCTTCACTAAATAGTACATTGATAAGGCCTCCTTTAATGGTTGATACTTGTTTTGTTTTACTAATAAACTTTTCCCACAAACATGCCACAACCAATTATCGAATATCATGTTATGGTTTAAAACCAGGTTAACACAGGGCTTGTTTGAGATTAAGAGATAGACAACTTCCCTATCCATGCAGAGTGGGGGAACAACGCAGATCAGTGATGGTTTGATAAAAAGATACGATAGTGTTCAGTTCTGGAAACACTTTTTATGTACGTTGCCTGTTAATAATGCTGGGTGTCTACCAGTGAGGCATGCATGGTTTAAGCTTACAATTACCCTGTTCGCAATATTGCTCACAGTTTCTGCAACGGTCTCAGTGAACGCTGAGAACGTTGTATACCACCAGGGAGACTGGGCCTCCTACAGGGCGTCCCTGAATATTGGAGGAACCGAGTGCGTGTACAGGATCAGGCTCACAGTTAAGGATGTTAACGGCACTATTGTCAAGTATTCTCTAGCGCTTGAAAATCTTGAGAAAGGCGATGAGCAGAAATGCCAATTAATCTCAGCACTCCTGCTTCTCGGGTTTACGTTTTCAACAAATATTGAAAGAGATGTTTCAGCCCTCACCCCTGAGTCTAAGGAGGTGTTGATAAATCCTTCGTACACGGGCAAGTACACGACAAGCGATGGTGCAAGAGTCTCTTACACCAGGGGTGTTTTAACAGTGCTTGAGCAGGAGTCCAGCGATGTTATTGTAAGCCGTGTTAAGATAGAGCTCGTGGATACCAGCATATTCCTGATCAAGATGTACAGCTGGATACCCTACATAGTGATCGCAGGTCTCGCCTTAATACTGGCTGCGGCAGTAGCATTTTTAATCAAGCGTTTAAGGAGGAAGGTTGAAAATGCTGAGCCAGTTCGAGTTTAGGTGATCGATTCGAGCAGAATTTTATTAATCAAGCTCCCTGGGCTCTAATGCTTCCTCCAACTGTTTGTTCACGAACATTTCAACAGCTTTGCCAAGCGGCACCAAGCTTCCCGTAGCACCCTCCACCGGCACATAGTATATTTTAACACCGCTCTCCCTTAGCAAGCGGAATGCTCCATAACCTATTCCGAGCACTATTACGGAGTCTACGCCCCGTGAAGTCAGCATCTCTATCACCCTGCTCCCCCTGCCATGCTCATGCCTTACATGGGGGTTCTCAATAATCTCTAGAATCCTGTAATCATTCCCTGCTACCTGAACTATGGCGAAGAAGGGCGCCCGCCCAAAGTGAGGGGTTAAATAGTACTCGCTCCCAACCTTTACCACTGGCGCGGCTACCATGAATGGTTGAATGCTAGAGGACTCACTGCTCATTTCAACCCTGCCTCCCTATTCCTGAGCTCTTCAAGCCTCTTATCTATTTCCTTCAAGACGACTTCGGTTAGGTATTTCCTCAGCTCCTCCAGATACTTTGCCTCATCCTCGTTGCTTACCGGTGGAAGCGGAGTAGTGGTCCACAGCCTGCACCATCCTCTTCCGAAATACCAGCCTGGTCTCTCCCAGGGTGGTAGATTGCTCCACGGCCCTTTTCCAGGATGTGGTTTCCAAGACCTTATCCAACGCCAATCCATTTTTACACCGTATTAGAAATATGTTTCAAATACCTTTATATATTTAAGGATTTTTCCGCTGAAATAAGAAACATATTTCAATCTACGGACTCGACCCTCCCGACTCCTGTTTCGACGAAACAACCCTAATAGGCTTATGCTCGATGAGCGCTTTAGCCAGCTTAAACCTTGCCTGCTCTAGTATTCGCCAAAAAGTTGTTTTAGACAGCTTCAACCTCTCCGAGGCCTCGTCCGTGGTTAAACCCTGGTAGTGAACCAGTGAGAAAGCCTCGATCTCGAAATCATAGATCTCAACGCACTCACCCGGGTTGAAGCCGGCAACGGGCTTCACAGGCAGGTAGAAAATATCCGTGACGCCCAGGCTACTCTCGACCTGCGCCCTAACCCTATACCGTCCCCAGCGATGACAGCACCGTCTAGGCATGGTTAAACCCTAATTTAAACTTGAAACATATTCCAATAAATATCTTTGCCCCAGCTACTAGGAAATGAGTAATTACTGCTAACAGTCGCGTGCTTTCTGTCCTGGAACATGTTTCAACCAGGATGAGTACTATCCATATGTATGAAAGATACGCTTGCTTTATTAATAGTTGAAGCGTGATCTTAAACCAAGGTGTTTGTATTTTGACAAACGTTTTCATAGTCATGATGTTCCTGCTTTCAATCCTACTAATAGGCGTCGGGTATGGCTTATGGAGCGATACTTTGAAAGCCAACGTCTACATCCACATGTTCCCCGGGTATTTGGAGATAGGGTCCTGGAAGGTTTTCGCACGCTACAGATGTGATGGATGCCTAGGCTATGATTTAACATTCTTGTCGCCAAGCAACGACACCTTACACATACTTATTGGAAGCAGGGTTGTTGAATACTTGTGGATAGGGCTGGTAATAGAGAATAATAAGGAAGCCAGCCTCTACTTGGAGAACATAGAGGTCAAGATCAACGATACTTCAGGAGAATACGAGTTAACCCCAATATCATACCTATATGAGCCTGTTAAAACAGGCATAGGCTACATGCCCTACTGGGGAGGGGTTAGGTGCTCTGACCTACCCGTGAACGGTTACCTAGCAGGGTATCCTGTGCTGGTTAAGCCAGGTTATAAAATGGTTGCATGGCTCTATGTAGAGCTCGGGCTGAGCAATGCTGAGATCACTGTGGAGATAGTTTCAGGTTATTAAAATACACTGTGATGGTTGATTAAACAATTTCTCATAAAAAATAACTAACTTCTTTTTTAAAATGTATTAGATATACGGAAGCTTTATAGGTAGATAAATGCATTTATTATTTAAATGATTAACGAAGGTTTAATGCTTGAGTAATAGAACGCGAATCGACATAGTTGAAAAAATCCTAGACTATATAGCAAGAGAGGAGAAAGCTCTTAAAACCCATATCCTCTATGCCTCAAACCTGAACAGTAGCAATCTTAACAAGTACCTGGAGTGGATGGTAAAGCTCGGTCTTGTAGAAAGGTTTGAAGATAACAGGAACATAGCGTACGCGATCACCCCTAAAGGGATAGAACTTCTTGAAAAGTTGAAAAACATCAACGATGTATTGAACAGTAAGAGGGATTTGCTGAGCGACGAGCTCGTCTTCTACAGGGATGTTTTCAAGAAGACCATGGGCTCGCAGGAGTTCACGGTTTCCTACAGGTCGGTGATAGGTAAAACCGGGTTAACATACATCCACCTCACAGTGGGATACGGGGGTGTTGAACACCTTCTAGTATCTTTAAACGAGGCAGTTGTCTCCCAGTATTTAATTCGAAATCTCGCGTACTCACTGCTTGTCTCAGACGACACGGGCATGCCCTTATTGATTGTTTTGAGAAACAAGAGAATACAAGATGTAGTTGAAAGGCTAGCCTCATCCAATTCTCCGGAGAGAAGGGTTAGGATAATAGTGGTTTAATATGTATAGTTAATACATATGGTTAATACATAATACTTCTGCACTAGTGTTTTAAAAGCTGCTTACAATAACCCAAACCGAAAGGTGTAATGTATGAAATCTATATCAACTATAATGGGCTTAACCTTCATAGGGTTAATGCTCCTAGCTCTAGGAGTGGCAACAGCTATGTGGATGGAGACATTGTGGATAAACACTTATATCGAGACTGGCGAGGTAAGAGTTGCCTGGACCGAGTGGACGTGTTCGGACCAGGGCCCAGACCCCCAGGCTGGCGAACCCTTCCATAACGAGGAAGGTAAGAATGTAGCGCAGTGCATTGTAACGCCGGAGATCTACGATGACGAGCAAAACGTTATCAAGGTTAACATCACACTGGTCAACGCATACCCCGGTTATGCACCGTTCATAACACTATACGCTGGTAATATTGGAACGATACCTGTTAAACTATTGAACTATACTAATCTACAGTACGATGAGGAACCATTGACGGTTTACCTAGACATTCCAGAGGACACTCAGATACATCCAGGCGAATCCCTGCCTATAGGGATACACATAATTGTGAACCAGGAAGCCGAAGAGCTAACAACATACTCGTTCGAACTGGAATTCACGTTCGCACAGTGGAACGAGGTTCCATAGTTTTTCAGAGAGAAATGCTTGCTCATAGCAAGCATTAAACCATAGCGTAACAACGTAATAAGGTGTATTCAAATGAATAAAAGCATAATGTATATGTTAAGCATAGCGCTCGTAGGGGTGTCAGTCCTCGTAGGACTAGCCATGTGGACTGACAGCTTGAAAGCAAACAGCTACGTGTCAACAGGAGAGCTTGATTGGGAGATCGTGCCTGGTCCAACTATCTGGCTGGACGCATGCGGTCTTCCGCCGGGCTATGGAATGTTCAAAGGGAACGACTGGAACGCAAGCCTTCTCCCAATGCCAGGCGCCATCCAGCTCGACAAGGACGTGGGGTGCACTAGCGTCACCCTAATAGATTCTGACGGCGATGGAGACTATGACACAATGAATGTTACCCTAGTGAACGTTTACCCATGGTACTATACTCACATAGCTTTCAAAGTACACAATGATGGGACAATACCTTTGAAAATATGGAGAGTTGTCTTCGACGGACACGAATACTATGAGATAAACGAGGGTGAGCTGCAGCAAGGCGTTGAAGTTGACTTGGACGGTGATGGAAACCCCGACATACTAGTATGGTGGGGAGACAACTTCGGGAAGCAACTACATCCTTGTCAGTCAGCAGACATAAGCTTCGATTTGACAATACTGCAGACAGCTCCACAGGGAGCTTCGCTCTCATTCACAATATACTTTGACGCGATAGCTTGGAACGAGTATTATACTCCGTCCACAGTTACCCCAATCCAAGGGCCAGAGTAGCCCCTGCGAGGCGCGTGTAAATGAGCAGATCTTTTTTTATCGAAAACATCCAATTCATATATTTCTCCCTAGTCTTTTCAGCCCTAATTATTCTGTTCACGGGCAAAATGCTTTACAGTAACGCATACTACTTAATTCCTTCAGTGATTTTTCTTATAGGTTTTAGCGTGAACTATTCCTACCTGAAAGGGTTGAGCGAGGACTTGTCGCATTCTTTCAACGCTCTATCCTTGATTATATACCTGGCATCTTTCCTAGTAGCAGGCTTGATATGGGGGTTTGGATTAAACACTTTACTTTTAACGCCTCTCACGCTCGCCTTGAGGACTATGCTGGTTTTAACAGCTGTGTTTTTCACGGAGTCTTCCAGAATCCTCCTCACGGTGAAAACCCGTTTACACTCCCACTCTGTTTTTGCCACAGCTGTTTCAGCACTCCCCTTAGCAGTCATATACGCGTATGTTTTCGAGGGCGTGCCCTCCGGTTTAAACTGGGTTATAAAATACCTTGCCTTTGCATCATACAGCACGGTTTTATCGATCATAGCGTGGAGGTACGGGTTTAAAACCTCGTTATTGAACGCATTAACCTATGCTAGTCTCTTCTACCTATCCCCTGTCATACCTGCCTCTACATCTCTTCTTACAAGTGTTCTCACATTAACATTGCAGACTATTCTGCTCTCAGGATCCCTGTACGCCCTGGCTAAGCCTGCCCCGGTCCCTGCAGGATATCGTGCTCGAAAACCTTCTTCAAAAATCTTCTCAATCATGCTTATCGCGCTATCGATTTTACTACTCGGCTCCTTCCTCCTCGGGGTGAGACTGCTAGCAGTGGGCAGTGGCAGCATGACTCCCTCAATCAATATTGGAGATGTTGTTGTAGCAATACCGGTTTCACCCGGCGAGCTGAAAACAGGGGATGTCATTGTTTTCACCGGGGACTCAAGCCTTATTGTTCACCGGATCGTTGAGCCATCAGGCAACAACTGCTTCGTAACAAGGGGGGATGCTAATGAAAGCCCCGATCCTTTGTGGGCTTGCAGCGGTAGCATTGTTGGAAAAGTTATAGCCGTGATCCCGCTGGTAGGGTTGCCGACAGTTATTCTATTGGGTTTTCTACGCAGCTTCTCATCACTAGTATCCCTGATGCTTGCTTTATTATCCCTTGTTTACGTTTACCATGTTGTGAAAGGAGTTGTATTGTTTTGAGCAAAATCCTATCTAGAAACCGCTTATTCTCAGGGAAGGTTGTTAAAAGCCTCCTCTTACTTCTCACAGTTGTGTCTATCCTGGTCTTTGCTACCAGTGCTTTCTACCTCGCCGAGAGCTATAGGCTTCAGCCCTACATTACCTACAAGAACTCGTACAAGACAGCGGATATCAATTCCCAACCCTACTACAGCGTTCTCGTCAAGCCCTCGCTAATATATGATTACGCGACTGTGGTGACCTATTCAACAGTCTACCTTTCCCTGGCGGAGAAAGTTGATTATGTCTTCAACTTATCCTGGGCAGTGTACAATAACACAGCGAAAGGCCCGGTTTCAAGCATTACGTACAGTGTTGAACCTGCCCTCTTAATAACTACTTCAACGTGGAGTAAAAGCTTCGCAATAACCCCCGAGATCCTTGAGACGGGCGAGGGGGTTGTGGTTAAAGGCTCCTTCAACATCAGCGAGCTGGAAGGCTTAGTGGACGCTATAGACAAGGAGGTTCGGGTAAGCTCGTGGAGGTTTGACGCAAACACTACTTTGAGCCTCAGGATTCATGCCGCATACTCTACAGGGGTTAACGCTTCCTACGAGTTGAAACCTTTTATAGCGCTAAGCATCAACAAGATATACAATCTCCTGGAAATATCTACAGGCGGTTTGACCTCATCCTACGGTGAAGAAGTTAAGAAAACCATTGAAAACACGATGACCCTCCCATTAGGATTTAGCGTTAGAGTATCCACTGTTAGAAGCGTGGCAACCATTTCAACACTAACCACCGGCTTGCTGGCAGCGGTAATGGGTTACACCTCCCTCAGGTCTTACGGGGTGTTCAAAACACAGGGAGGGAAGAAGTTTAAGAGAAGGATTGTGAAAGCACGTGTAGACGAGTACCGGTTTAAAACAGTCATCGTGGAGAGTGCAGAGGATTTTGACGCGCTGGCTAGGAGGGTTGACGCGCCAGTCATATATTCCGAACAGGATAGGAAATACTACTTGGTAATAGGAGATATTGCATACGTTTACCAGGAGAGTTAAAAAACTATATTGGTTTAACAAACCCCCATTTCTCCAGGGCCCGGGCAAGCTCCCTGTGTGATTCAGCGTATTCGTCGAGAGGTATCCCTTTCACAACGGCTTCGAGCGCTTGTCTAACAGCCATTGCGCCGGCCCTAGGTCCATCAGGGTGTCCAACCACCCCGCCCCCCACCTGGAGCACTATGTTAGTCCCCAACGCCTCGATCACGGGAGGCAGGTTCCCTGGGTGTAACCCGCCTGAGGAGACAGGCATTGCCGGCTTGATATGGTGCATGTCCTGGGGGAGGTGGAACCGGTCCTCCGGATCCGGCGTGAACCTCTCCTCTCTTAATATTCTCGCACACCTTACAACGTCGAGTTTTCCGCCCTCAAGCTTCCCAGCGCCCGCTGTTCCAACGTGGAGCTGGTCAACCCCGATAACCCTGTAAAGCTTTGCCAGCACGAACATGGATATTCCATGGGACGGGTTTCTCGTGAAGGATGCGTGCATTGCTCTGTGAGCGTGAACGGCTAGCCCGTACTCCTCTGCGAGATCCCTGATATAGTTTAGAACACCCCAGCCGGACACTACCACGTCAACCATGACGTAGGGGTTCCCGTAGTCAGCCACCAGCCTAAGCCTCTTCTCCATCTCTCTCACATCGGCTGTTATGTTTGCAAACCAAGCCTTCCTCTCACCGGTCTCCTTCTCAACCTTGTCAATCACATTCATTATAGCCCTGGCCCTTGCCTCGAAGCTGCAGTACTTCGGGCTTGTAAGGTTTTCATCATCTTTAATATAGTCTAAACCACCCATTAACAGCTCAGTAGCTAGTTTTTCAACCTCTTCGGGAGAGTATCCAACCTTCGGCTTCGGAACAGTGCCTACGATCGGCCTATCACTTATCTTGAAGATCTCCCTGACGCCTTCAACGCCTTTAGAGGGTCCTTTGAAATCTTTGAGAAACTTTTCAGGAAGGTATATGTCTTCAAGCCTCAGCCCTTCCACACGCCGCATTCCGAAAATGTTTCCAGCAATGCTGGCGAGCAAACCGGGGATGTTGCCCTCCTCGAAGAGCTCGACAGGATACGCTATCTTAACAATCCATGAACCATCTCCCATGTCTAGGAACTCGTAAGCCCTCCCGCTAAGCCTCCTAACCCTCTCTGCATCATACCAGTTATAGATGGTGGTCCAAGTGCCCGTGCTGCTTTCAGCAGCCACTCCTCCCGCAGCATCATCTATCGTAAAGCCCTGAGCCGGTTTAATCCTGAAGACAGCGATGACATGAGAATCAGGATCTGGCTTGAAAGACCTGTCAATATATTCGTGGTATGTTTCAAAATCGAATTTCTCAGGCATGTAGGACTCCTCAAGAGTTTTGAAAATATATTGTTTAGAAAGGATTATAAGTATTACCGGGTTTGAACCAGGGTGTTTTAAATGATTGAGAAAGCGGTTGGAGGGATTCCGGGGAGGTTCGAATTCCTGGAACACATGAGCGATGTGTACGTTAAGGCTCACGGGAGGAGTGTTATAGAGTTGTTCGAGAACTCGGGGCTCGCGCTGTTTGAAGCAATGACCGACACCTCCGCGGTTGGCAGGAGTGTTGAGAGGATTGTTGAGGCAGAGGGGTTTGACCTGGAGAGCCTCCTCTACAAGTGGCTTGAAAACCTCCTAATACTCTACTATGCTGAGAAGATAATGTGCAGTGAGGTAGAGGTTACGGAGTTTAAAGCCGAGAAGAAGGAGGCTGGCGAGGAATACAAGGTTAGGGGTGTGTGCAGAGGCGAGGTTTTCAACCCGCTCGTTCACGAGGCAAGGGTTGAGATTAAATCACCAACTTATAGTTTAATGAGGATTCTCAAAGATGTTGACAAGTGGACGGCTTACTTCGTGCTCGACATATAGGTTTTAAGCAGTGATTTACACTGGGGGCAGAAGAACGCGGTCTTCCCGTCAACCTCTCTAACGCTGTTGCTAAACCTCATGACGCAGGTCGCGCTCCCGCAGTGTTTAAGCCCGAGCAAGTGTCCTAGCTCGTGAACAACCTCTTTCACAAGCCTCTCCAAATACTTGCCAGGATCCGGGGCCTCCCCGTAGAACTCAGGCCTCAGCCTCTTCGAGAACACGACGGCAACTCCTTTAGAGGGAACTGCCTCGCCGAACACGAAGTTTAACCCGTACTCATACCCGTCCAGGTAGCCGATACCGACCACGAGGATTCTCCTACCGGCTTTGAACACTGTGAAGTGCTTTTCAAGCTGCTCCACCAGGCACTGAGCCACGTACTGAGCCCTTTCCCAGTCGAAGCATTTAAGAGAGGGCTTGAATACTCCGGGCCAAACATTGACTTCAAGGCTTACGCCTGAGTCGGACAGGATGCTGGAAACCCTTGCTGCGAGCTCCTCAACATACTCTGAGACGCCGTGGCTGGTCATGGAAACCAGTAGCAACTCCATCAGGGAACACCGTTCAGCCTATTTTTAAGAAAACAGGGAGGGTTTAATAAAGCAAAGCAAGTGCCGCCGCGGGGACTTGAACCCCGGGCATCCCGGTCTTCAGCCGGGCGCTCTCCCAGCTGAGCTACGGCGGCCTATTAAATCATTAGGGTTTCAGGGTTTATTAGCTTTATATCTCTGCACCTGTAATTTATAAATTATGCTTGGTGTGTTGCAATGTTAGCGGCTATCCTGGCAGGTGGTTACGGTAAGAGGCTGAGGCCGTTCACCAATGACGTGCCTAAGCCAATGGTACAGGTCGGGGATAAGACCCTTATAGAGTGGCAGATAGAATGGTTGAGGAGGCATGGCTTCAACGAGCTGGTCCTCCTGGTAGGGTATAAGAAGGAGAAGATGATCGAGCACGTTGGGAGCGGTTCAAAATACGGGGTCAGGGTGACATATGTCATTGAGGATGAGCCCCTGGGAACCGGGGGTGCTGTTAAAAACGCTGAGCACATTTTGAGCAAGACTGATGTCTTCCTCGTGGTCAACGGGGACATATTAACAGATTTAGACCCTAAACTCCTGATTGAAAAGCTTGAGTCAGCTAATGGACTACTGGGCGTTATAGCTTCAATACCTCTTCCAAGCCCCTACGGCGTCTTAGAAATAAATGGCGACATGGTTACAGGTTTCGTGGAGAAACCCTTGCTTAAGGATTACTGGATTAACGCTGGAGTATACGCTTTAAAGCCGGAGGCTCTGAAGTATTTCCCGGAGAAGGGTGATCTTGAGAAAACAGCATTCCCCGCAATGGCGAGGGACGGGGTTCTCGGAACGGTGAAATACACTGACGTGTTCTGGAAGGCGATAGATACTTTCAAGGAGCTGGAGGAAGCTTCGAAAACCCTTATGGAACGATACAGGAGTGGTTAGGGATCAGGATTTCCGGCTCTCATCACAGCAAACTGCTCAAGAGACCCTCTTATCATCACTATTTAAAATACAGGAATAACCAACCTTATATAAGCCTGCACCGGGAAGTTTTTAAAACAAGAACCCAATCACATATAATAATGAGCGGCGGTCGTCTAGCCTGGACTAGGACGCCGGCCCTCCAAGCCGGAGATCCCGGGTTCAAATCCCGGCCGCCGCATCCTCCATCGAAAGCTTCACAGATCCAATGTGTGAATCCCGGCTTTCTCTAAACTCCAGCACGTTCAGGTTTTAGAGGAATGCTTCTACACTTGGTTTTTGAAAACATATTGTTTTTCCTTCAGTACTGTGGGAGTGAAAAATTACTCCTCATGGTTTCATCCACAACATACACCTCGTCGAAACCAACCTCTTTGAGGCGGTTTCTAATCTTACTTATTATTGCATCCCATAAAACATTGTTTAAGAATTTGCAGAACAAGCACCCGGGTTGGAAACTCCTGAAGCTTACGAAGACTATTATTTTTTACCATCCCATGAGATCCTGAAACCAGTGACCAGCCCGCCTCTTATAACGTCAACGTCGAAACCTGGAACCTCAATGCCTGAAAGCACTTCCTCAACCTGTTTCGCCCTCTCATCCACCATCTCAAGCACCTTTCCCCATTCCCATGCTCAGCCGAAAACCTCTACTAGATGATACGATCCTATTGTTCAAGCGCTCTAAATAGGTTTTAACCGTTCTCCCCGGAAACTAATCCCTCATCTTCCTCGTAAATCCAATCCTTAAAGATCAAAGGTTTGAGGATTAGAAGTATTTTACATTCACTTTCATCATGTTATGGTGTTTAATACTTCCTGCTTAATTCCTCTTTCCCGTGTTCTTCGAAGCTGTTCAACACGGCTTTATCCACGCGTGGTTTCCCGGTTTTAAACACCTACACCTGGTTCCTCTCTTCACGTGTGGATAATATGTTTGGAAACACTGTGAAAACCTTTTCTGAAAGACTAGTTAACGAGTACATTTTATACTTTCCAGTACGCTTATACTGGACCAGCCCAGCCTTCAGCAGTGTTTTTAAATGATGTGAAACCAGGGTTTGATCAAGACCTAGCACGTAGGATATTATGCATACTGGTAGGGAGCCGTTTAAGTAGAGTAGTGATAGGATTTTAAGCCTCGTAGGGTCTGAGAGTTGCTTGAAAACATGGATTAACCCTTCCAACTCTTTCCCGGGTATTTTAATATCTAAATCATGGTTAAGGGGGATTGGTTCGCTGATCCTGCATGCTCCCTTCCCCCTTAATTCCTTAAGGATCTCGGAAACCTTCACCGATTTCGTTGACAAGTTTTCAATCCCTTAATGATCCAATATTTGAGAATGTTTTAAAAGAACCTTCCCCGCGGGATTACTCAGTAGCTAAATCCCCTCTGTAGCTTATGGCCTCATTAGGGCAGATCTTCTGGCAGCCTCTGCAGAGCTCTACACAGTTACTAGGGTTAGCCACTAAGGGCTCCCCATCCCCCCGGACCTCGTAAACATCGTGAGGGCAAAAGTTGAAGCATGTGAGGCATCCGGAACACTTCTCGTAATCTATTACTGGATACCAGTTTTTCGCCACAGTATTCACCAGGGTTAAAGAGCGTTTTCAATAGCCTTAATGGCTTCCTCGGTTGAAAGATTCCTTATTTCAACGCCGACGAACTTGGACTCGTCGAACCCTAACTCCTTAAACACCCAGCCGAACATTTTCTTCTGCATGACAGGGTCGCAGCCTGCTACAACAACTTTATCAATATACTCGTTCCTGCTTAGCAAGGCTCTCCAGAACTACCATATATAGAGGCAAAGAGTAAAGGCATAGGTTATTTTGGTGGAAAAAGTTTTTACTAAAAGCTTCTATGTTCTAATGAAAGCATCAAAATCTCTTTGGGATACGAGTGCTAATATTGTATTTTATATGGCAAAAATCTTAGAGAAACATCATGCTACGAGAGTTAGATAATATTGTAATTAATCTTATGCCTAAAATTAAACTCTCAGATATTTAAAGATTGTAAAAAAGTTACGTATATAGTGGTTTCTTCATTAATTCCAGGACCATTGCCATATGTATTAATTGAGTTTATGTTATAATATATTATACAACAAATAAGTTATAGCATCAACGTAGGTGGTATACCGGAAATTATAGCTGGAGCTGGCTTAGGAGTAAAAGTTATAATGTTGTTGCAGATGAAATAATAACTTTCAATACTCTTACATTGGAGGAAGCTAATGAATTAGGTATCATTAATAAAATGTTTATCTTATTTATCTTACAGAAATTCAGTAATCATAGAACGATCAACAGTTATAACAACCTAGGTTATAGCAAACATTATTGAATACCAGGTGTAAAAAATGGCTTTTGACACTGTTAATTGCAGCAACGATGGTGTCAGCTATAGGTGGATTGCTGGATCTCTTAGTTTTAACCGGCTTTTAGCTTTAAATTTCTATATTCAAAGTGATATATAAAAGCGAGGTGATTAATCTATTTAGCAATTATGCGAGAGGTTTAAATAGCTCTAGAATGCGCAGAAGACCAAAGATATTACTTATTTCTTCACCTCCCATCACACGTTTTTCTAGTGGGTACTACCTTAAAGGTGAATCACCTCTTATTATAAGATTGAGAGAGATTTGTGATGTTATTTCGTAGAGTTGGACTAAGCGTCGTGAACTACCAATTAGCTTTAGGCGCGTTTATCTCTTAGATGGTTTTCAAATATTTCTTGGTCTTATACATTGTATATTGAAAGGTCGTTTTAATGTAATAATTACGACAGGTATTCCTGTTTTAGAGTCTATACCAGCATTTCTCATGGCTAAGCTTTTACGTATTCCCGTGATAATTGAAGAAACGCACTGGTACTGGCCTAGCACACTTATCTCTAAATTAATGTGGCCCATAAATAAATTGATGTGTTCTAAAACCGACTTAATAATTTGTCCAGGTAAACGAGCGTATGTCTATTGGCGATCACTAGGTATACCTAGAGAAAAAATCAAAATTGTGCACTTCTATACAAGTATACTTCAACCGACTCCCGAAAATATAGAGTCTGCTAGACGTATTCGCGATAAATTCAGCGGTAAAGTTATCATATTGTACTTTGGTAGATTGATAAAGAAAAAAGGTGTGGATTATTTAATTAAAGCATTTGCAAAATTAGAGAGAAGTTGAAGACGTAGTCTTAATTATAGCTGGAGATGGACCTGAAAGACATAATTTAGAAAACCTATGTAAAGAATTGAAAGTGAAAAACGTTGTATTTATCGGTGCCGTGTCCGAAGATGTTAAACCAGGCTATTTCTTGGCGGCAGATATTTATGTTTATCCTTCAATTACACTAGAACTACCCGAGGAGTGGCCTTTAGGCGTAGTTGAAGCTATGTCAGTTGGAAAACCCGTTATTGTTACCACAGCTGTTGGTTCTGCTCCCGACGTAGTTCAACATGGAGTTAATGGTTATATCATTCCAGAAAAAGACGTAGATGCTTCATATAATGCCCTGAAAAGCTTAGTCTTGGACAAGGATTTGAGAGAAAAGATGGGACTAGCTTCTAAGAAAATCGTAGAAAACGCTTACACGTATGAACATGCCGTTAAGGGTTTAGCTGAAGCAATAATAATAGCTCTCCGTAATAAAATAAAAGGTAAAACAAAAGATTACATGGGTTAGTTATTTAGATGGTTGGGACTGTGGAAAACATATGCGTGGGTGTTATATTATAGCAAAGAACGCATAAAAGACGATAGGTTATACCTTATGCTCTTTACTTAAACAAACATGGAAACCCACGAAATAATTGTCGATGTACCTTCACTTAAAGATACAATAATCGATGCGATCAAATTATTCATGAATTCTAATAGCGGTAATTTAATAAGAATAGTAGTTCAAGATATAGAGGGACTTCTCAAAACATAAGTCATTATGCCACAGCCGGAAACATCGGGATTAGAGCTTCTATAGGCAATATCATTGTATTTGATATCATTACATTTATTGACACAGATGCTCGTGTATATTCACAATTTATAGAAAACATATGCAGCGTATTCATAACACAGAAAGATGTAATGATTCAACAATTTCTTATTTTGGGAACAAATGGCTTAGCAAACTATTATTGCGTAGAAAATCGACTATCAGAAAAATAGACTTCTTCAGCCTAACGACTTAATTTACCTGAGTAGGCCGAAATATACTACTGCTATAATGGCAATAAGACGTGAATTGCTGTCTATCGTAGGACTGTTTGGTCTTTTTTGATATTGGCAGCGAAGATCGAGATTTTCTTCTACGTGTGGAAAAACATCGCATACAAATAGTTTATAACAAGAAAGCCGTAGTATATCATCAATCACGGCCTTTTACATTAAAAGATTATCTGGAAAATGGGCGCTTCAAGGGCTCGTGCATTTATTAAATACGGAAGAGCAATGTTAAAAGATACTATCAGCGTATTATTTCATATACTTTGCATTGTATTCTTTTTCGTGTTTTTGCTAACAAGAAAGCCATTATTAGGTTTAATACTATTAGCCTCATCATTGTTACTTAGATTTAAAAATACGATCAAAAGTACGTTATCCGAAAATTGGATGGCAAGTAGTATCTAAATGTTAGTATTACAAAATTTATAATTTATATGTATGTAGCTTACTTTGCATTTATGGCTGAACTATTTAGGCATTTCATCGCATTAATAAGTTAGCACTGAGATTATTTAACTATATGGCGCGAAGTAAAAACTTGCGGTGATAAGATATCCTGTCTGAGAAAGAACGAATAAAAATTATGTTCATCCCATTCACAGAAGACAAAACAAGTGAACGAGTTCCTTCACTAATTAGAATTTTGTCAAAATATTTTGACTTAGTGGGATTGAAGCCCCTATGTAGACGTCGTTCAATCTATTATAAGAATAGAATTGTATATGGAATTATATGGATTCTTGAATGGATTACAGAGAGAATTATTATGATCTTAAACGGAATTAAGATGGGTTCACGAAACTTCATAACACTTATATTTTGTGAAGAACCGGAATATGCATTGGTTGGATTTATACTTTCCAAGATTTTAAGAGTACCTTTTATTTACGATAGCCATGGAAACAAATACCTACAGTGTATAAGACTTAGAAATCCCCTCTATTACAGACTCTACATAACGTTCTTAGACATATTCTTGGCGAAAAAGTGTTCGGTCTTACTGGTTGTTTCGGAATTTGACAGACGATGTTACATTAACCAAGGAGTTCCTCCTGGGAAAATATATGTAATTCCAAGCTTTATAGATCTCGAAAAAGTAAAAAGAGCTATAATGAATCCCTCCACGAACATACCTATTCCCAAGGGTAAAAAGACTCTACTTTTCTTTGGTAATTACAACTACGAGCCAAACGTTGAAGCTCTACGATTTATAAACAATGAATTAGCACCAGCGATTGATAACATAGAAAACGTAGAAATATATATATGTGGCCGTAGCCCAGTTCCTATCGAGCAATTAGTTGGACCTCTCCACAGAAAAGTAAAATATCTAGGGTTTGTTCCAGACATATACGAAGTTTTAAATACTGTTGACGCATTCATATGTCCCATCTGGACAGGTGTTGGAATAATTGTAAAGGTGTTAGATGCTATGGCTGTTGGTAAACCTATTGTCGGTACTAAATTTCTGAGAGAGGGCATACCTGAACTTAACGAGAATAATGCCTTACTGGCTAGAAATAAACAAGAATTCATCTATTTAGTCAGACACTTACTCGAACATTACGACGAGTATAAACACATGGGTCAAGTATTACAAAACATTATAGCTACTAGATACAGTCGAGATGTTATTGAGAAAAAATTGTATTTTATAATATTGCATGTTATAAGAGATCGTCTCTTGAAAACTAAGAAGTTTAGAAAACTTTGACGTATTAACAATTTCATGTATGGCGTACAAATATGAAAATGGCAGTATTCTCAGAACTATTCTATCCTCACGGTGGAGGTGCTGAATTAGCAACGTGGTTGTATTTAAAGCTACTCAGTGAGGAAGAAGGAATTAAGATTAAAGTTGTAACTCGTCAATTCCCCGGCGAACCATCTACGGAATTAGTGAACAAGAATCTAACGATATTTAGAATTCCAATGAAGATAGCGCTCGGTAGCAGGTACGATACACTCGTTAATATGGGAATTCTATTGAAAGACTTTAATCAAAAACTGATTAAAGAAAGCGATGTAGTTTATATTCCAGGCTGTTGGTATAGTGCAATACCGATTGCAAAAATGCATAAAAACCAGTTGTTGCCCATATACATAATTACTCCATTGCATGCTCTACATCCTTAATGTATGATTTTGCCAGAGATAGAGTAGGACCTGCAACACTACGATCTTTCATACTCCATGAAATACTTGAAAGGAGACGAAAAATAGTCTCCGTCGTAACTTCTTCTTTGATGAACGAAGTATTTGGGAAGTACTATAATAAACTAGGCATAATGGCGGATGCCCTAATTTTTGTTAGTAGAGCTCAAATGAACCTAATACATTCATTAATTCCATACATTAAAGATAAAAGCTACTTGATATATAATCCTATTCCAAATTACTCACTTATTAAAGCTGAGAAGAAGGGTGTAAGCTACTTTGGAGGAAAGAGTTTCGCTAAGGGATTTTATGTTTTAATGAGAACAATAGAGCAACTCACACGTCTTGCTGGGGTTTGGAGGCGCATGTACTCGGTGTAGACGTGTTAACTCTAGCCGTGTTGTGCTGGTTAGAGTGGTAGGGTTGCTCCAATGCCAAGTTTGACTGCTTTTTCATATGCTAATTTGGTGACTACGACGTCGTGTGATGCTATTTCTAGTAAGACTGCTGCTTTCTTTGGTTTGCTCTTCAAGTACTCTATTCTCCTGGTGCATATGTCTCCCATGTCTAGTTCTACTTTATCAGGGTAGTTTTTGAAGTATGGGCCTTTTGCCCTGGTTGCTAGGTATTGTTGTTTATCGTCTACAACGAAGACGTCAGCGGTGTTTACTACTTCTTCTTTGACGACTGCATCATAGTCTACTGCTATGACTAGAAAGTCTTCTTTCAAGTCGCCGAGGCCTATAAACCTCCTTGGCACCTCCGACAGCTAGTAGTGGCGCTGTTCTATCACCCCATTGAAATCTACCTTCATTATCTATAATCATTGCTCTATCGGCATCGCCATCATGTGCTACTCCAAAATCGCATCCATATAGTTTTACTAATTTAATTGTTTCTACTAGGTTTTCTGGTATTGGCTCTGGTAGTCTAGCTGGGTGTGGATCTAGGTTTCCATTTACAACAACTGGTTTAACACCTAGTTTCTTGAGTAGAAGGGTTGTTGTTAGTGAACCTACATTGTTTCCAGGGTCTACTAGTACTTTGAAGTCTCTTCTAGCTATTTTATCAACATCTACTTTTTCTAATACACCATTTACATATATTTCTATTGCATCTGGAAATCTCTCAATTCTATCAGGTGCACTCTTCCAGTTTACAAATCTATATCTTTCACTTCAGAAGTTATCACCATCGGTTGCGCACAGCTGGGGGTGAATGAGAGCGAAGTCAACCTTCCTATTTCTTCGGAAGTAGTTCACTACTTCAAACACGTTCATCTTCTGAAATGAGGGGCAGGTGCCCTGGCATACGCACATTATCAACTCTTTCATATGAATCACAACTCATTTGAATAATAATTCAAGTATAAAAACCCCGCCATTAACGGATAACCCTTTAATCCAAATTCAAGTTATTATTTAACGGTGATTTTATCTGAAAATACTCGTGTTATCCGATATTCACGGGAACATGGACGCGTTGCAAGCGCTGATGAATAATGTTCCAAGATGGGATGAGGTCTGGGTTCTAGGGGATCTTGTCGACTATGGCCCAGAACCTTATGAAGTAATAGATTATGTTAGATCGCTCAGCCCCAGGCACGTTCTCCGCGGGAACCATGATCACGCCGTAGCCTTCGGGGTTGACTGCGGCTGTGGTGAGAGGACGCATGACCTTAGCGTTTACACGAGAGTCAATATTTCAATGAAAAAAGTGAGTAAGGAGCATGTCGAATGGCTTAAGAGCCTCAGTCCTGTTGAAAGAGTTGCTGAAAAAGGCTTGGAGGCCGTTATCGTCCACGGTAGCCCACGGAACCCTCTCTACGATTACATGCTCCCCGACCTCTCCTTCAACGATTACATGAGGATGCTTACCCCTTCCCCGTTAACCCTCCACGGATTTCGCGGCAGGGTTACAGGACTCGTTGTCTCCGGCCACACCCACATACCCATGGATGTTAGCCTTGGAGATGTGAGGATAGTTAACCCCGGGAGCGTCGGGCAGCCGAGGGATGGGGATCCAAGGGCGTCATGCGGCTTGCTCGACACCGAGACCATGGAGTTCAGGATCATCAGGGTTAAATACGATGTTGACAAAGTCCTCTCTAAGCTTAGAGCACTGATCACTGACGGGGAAGTTTACCAGAGGTTGGCAAGCATATTGTTAACCGGAAAGGTTTGAGCAACTGATTCCATAATTATTTAGGGTTTAAACACTTATTGATTTAAAGGCGAAGGATTGGGGATAATGGGTTTGTTTGCCAAAAATGTTTTAGAGTCAAAAGGGTATAGTTTCATATTCTTCTCAGACCCGCCTGTCGAGCCTTCATACTCAAGCCTTAGGTTTAAGGATGTTCTCCCCGAGTTTTCATCAATAGAATTGGGGGATAAACTACTCTACAAGCATCAGCTGGAAGCACATGAGGCGTTGATGAAGGGTTTCAACGTTTTATTGAAAGCCGGCACGGGTAGCGGGAAAACGGAGGCATGGATACTTTATGCTTTGAGCAGGATTAAGGAGGATAAAAGGTTCAAAGCCATAGCGCTATACCCCACTCTCGCGCTGGCTAATGACCAGATAAGGAGGATTGAGAAATACGTTAAGCTTGTTGATGGGAGGAGTATTCAAATAGACAGTATTAAGAAGGAGGAGTACGTGAAAAGGCATGGGATGCCATGGTTAAGGGAAGCCATTGGATCCTCGAACATCGTCATCTCTAACCCAGCATTCCTGATGCATGATTTGAAGAAGTATCTTTTAAGGAAGACACAGGGCGTTCTAGCCGGCTTATACAGTAGGCTCGACTTAATAGTTATTGATGAACTCGACTTCTACGATCCGAGAAGCCTGGCTTTATTGATGAGTGTTCTGCAAATCCTCAGCGATATCAGCGATGTCAAGCCCCAGGTGGCAGTGTTAACTGCAACTCTTTCCAACCCGGAGGATATGGGAGAGTTCCTGAAGAAGGCGACGGGGCGGGAGTACCGGGTTGTTGAGGGCGAGGCGTTCAGGATTACCAACCATTACTACATAGTGCTCGGCAAGAACATGAGGGAGGTCTACAACAGCGTTAGGAGGTTGTGGAGCGATGCGGTTAGGACACATCCGGAGCTGGCCGCTTACAGTAAGCTTGTCGAAGACTACTCGTCGTTTGAGAAGGAAGCCTACAGGGTTGTTTCAATACTTGAGGGCCTCGGCTACAACGTTCCAAGCATCAGCGTGAACCCTGCCGAGATAATAACGGAGTTCTTCAAGGATGATTACGTAACACTTGTTTTCACGAGAAGCATTAGTTCTGCGGAAGAGCTGGTGAGAAGCATTAAACAGTATGCTGGGGAGGAGGCCCCGCTTGCAAGCCACCACCACTTAATCTCAAAGGCGAGGAGGGAGGAGGTGGAGGAGAAGGCGAGGAAGGGGTTGGTGAAGGTGGTGGTTTCTCCGAGAACCCTTTCCCAAGGCATTGACATAGGCACGATAAGGAGGATAGTCCACCTCGGTCTTCCAGATGATGTCCGGGAGTTCTATCAACGGGAGGGGAGGAAGGGGAGGAGGAGGGAGCTGGGGTATGCGGAGACGGTTATAATCCCGTACACGAGATGGGATAGGGAGTTGCTGAACAACGGGCTTGAAACCCTCCGTAAATGGCTGAGCCTGGGCATTGAGAAAACCCTTGTAAACGAGGAAAACCTCTACATCTACTTGTTCACGGGCACGGTGAAGCTGAAGTCACCATGGTATCGGAGAGAGCTGAACGAGCTGGAGAAGAAAGCCCTGTCCAAGGCCGGGATACTGTTGAAGGATAGGGTGAACACGGAGCTGTTGGACTGGGTTTTCGAGAGGATGAACTTCTACGAGTTTGCCCCGCCATACGGGATTAAGAGGTATATTGAGAGGAACGGGGAGCTTAGACCGCTGGAGCCGATTGGACACGTAGACTTGATCGAGAAGTTCCAGCCAGGATGCATCGACTACTCCGAGGACGCGCTCGTGGTTTCCATAGAGTATGGGAAAACCTCCAGGCTCGTTAAAAGCGTGATAGAGAAACCGATCAAGGAGATTGACTTCTACTCCCATGACGCCCTCTCAGTGGCAGCGGAGGAGTACAAGTACTTGAAGATGAACTGGGGGGAGAAGCCCTCGCTCATAAAGGATTTGTTAACAGGTAGGATAACGAGCGAGGAGCTCTGCGTGGTCTACGTCCCCAGGAACGGTTTCGGCAGGTATAGGAAGATACCTGAGAGATGTATTTGGACTGTGAGGTCTGAGAGGCCCAGGTATGTCCGCGTTGACGACACGCCGCTGGTCTTCTACGATAAGAAGACTATTTACGTTCCAACACCAACGGGGGGTGAGTACAGGGATTTCACATACGGCTACATCTACGATGTTGAAATGAGCGAGGATTCCGAGCTCCTCAGGCTTGCTCTCGCAGTGCTGATGGTTCTGCTTAGGAGGCTTTACGGGATAGCTTTTGAAACAATAATGTATGATGTCGTCAAGCTAGGGGAGTACAAGTACTTCTCGCTCCACGAGCCCGTAGCGGCCGGTATCATAGACAGGCTTGACTGGTTGAGCGTTAGAAGGGATGTTGAGAAATACGTTTTCGACGACTTAGACAGGATTCTAATATCCGAGATAGACGATATTGCCTACTCAACCCTAGTCTCCCTGAAGTTTAACTGGAGCCTTGTGAAAGCGGAAATGCTCAGGGTGGTTGACTACGTCCTGGCCAAGGAGAAGATCCGGGCAGTGATAGAAGGCGTTGAGACACTCATACCGAGACCCAGCCCAGCGTTGAAAACCCTTTCACTCAGCATCATTAGTGAAGTACTGGATGAGGATTCTCTCTCCCCGAGCCTTCTCGTGGCGCTAGCCTACTATGACGGGGGCTTGTCAAGAGCGGTGGTAGAGCTTTATCCCCCAATACCTTACGTTAAACCCCCGCAAGCAATACTAGAGTTTGAGAGAGAGGTCCTGGATAAAATCCTCTACGAGGACTTCAAGCTTGTCGTCGAGGACAGGGGCATGGTTCTCAAGCAGTTGAGAACTGCTAACCTAAGGATGCTTGCAGGATTCATTGAAAAAGAGCCTGGTAAAGTTGTAGACCTGCGTGAAAAATCTGCTGACCTCTCTGTTAAACCATTCACTCCTGAATCCTTGTTAACAGGTGAGGAGAAGGAGCCGAGGATTGAGCCAGCTGATGTTCAGCTGGTTTTGAAAGAGGCTAGGGAGAGGAAGGAATTATCCGAGAGCATGAAGAATGTTATCCAAAGATTTATGGCTAGAAGGGCGCGGGCTGATTACATAGCATACCTAGTTCTAAAGGAGGTTGCGGGCAGGAAGGGTGTAGTGGATAGAAGCAAGACCGGTGTCATCTAGCTCCCAGCCTAGGAGACGTCTAGGACTATTTGACCAAGGCTACGACCGTGTTTAAGCTCTTTCAACGCTTCATTAGCCTCCTCGAGCTTGAAGGCTTTAACCTCAGGCTTAATCCCGTGCTTAACCGCGAGCTGGAGGAACTCGGACACATCCCTTCTCGTCACGTTTGCAACAGTCTTAACCTCCCTCTCCTCCCAGAGTAGCCTATACTCAAGCCTCTCTATAGGGGTCATGTATATCTCGCCTAGTACGACCCTGCCTCCCTTGTCAACCTTCCGCAAAGCTTCCACGAACACTTGTGAAGCCGGTGCATAAACTATTGCAGCATCAAGTTTTGACGGCGGTTCATCAACCGTTCTCCCAGCCCACTCAGCCCCGTTCTTAAGCGCGTGCTCTATTTTCCACGGACTGCTCGTGAAAACGTAAACCCGTAGCCCCAGCTTCCTAGCTGTTTGAAGCATTAAATGCGCCGCGCTCCCGTATCCGAACAAGCCTAACACCCCGTCCGAGCCCACGAGGCCGGTTAGTCTTAAAGACCTGTAGCCTACGGCTCCGGCGCACATTAAGGGAGCTGCTTCAAGCTCACTGAGCCCTCCGGGTATTTTATGAATAAACCTGTAGTGTGCCACCATGTATTCAGCATAACCCCCGTTTACAGAGTAGCCTGTGAACAATGCTTTATCGCAGAGGTTTTCCAAACCCCTTTTACAATACCTGCACTCACCGCATGCGTAGTACAGCCATGGAACACCCACAAGCTCGCCAGGCACCACGCCTTCAACAGCGTCTCCAACCTCAACGATTCTCCCTATCACCTGGTGCCCAGGGATTAATGGGAGTCTTGGAGGAGGTAGCTCGCCCTCGACTATGTGGAGGTCTGTCCTGCAGACGCCGCATTTCGATATTTTTATCAAGACTTCCTCGCTCCTCGGAGAAGGGGTTTCAACGTTAACGTATTCCAGGGGATTGGTTTCAACAGGGGCTGGGTTGCGCAGGAGCATTGCCTTCATAAGTTAAAATACACCTGTCTACTATAAGGGTTGAAGGGGGTAATTAATTGGTTTCACTAGCCAGCACGAACGTTTACTTTCTACAGGAAGTTTCAGCGGTGCTGTTGCTTGCAATACTTGCCTTCATACTGCTAGCCGGTGTGAAAGGGTGGAGGAGGTATGTGGTCACCTGGCTCAGCCTCGTGTTAATCATCCTCCACTACACGGTAATTAGCATAATATCGAAGTACGCTAAGGTTACAGTGCTCCCTTTAATAGTGGTTGAGCATGATTCATACGGGGGTAGCCTATACGTAGACTACGGGCAGCTAGCGATTCTAACAATCCTTATAGTTTGGAGGAGGGAGATTTACGAGAGAATTAAGAAAATAGCCAACAAACTCAGGGCAGGGAGGGGTGGGCTTGAGAGTTCTCAAACTGGAGGGGTTGGTGAAGGCCTGGCTGAGGAAAAGAGTTAACAGGTTCACGGTTGAAGTAGAGGTAGATGGTTCCCCGGTGAAGGCTCATTTAACCAATACCGGCAGGCTTCAAGAATACCTGGTGAATGGGAGGAAATCCCTCCTCGCCAGGATTAAAGGCCCCAGGCTCAGCTACAGGCTTATTGCTGTTGAAGATGGTGATGGATACGCTGTGGTAGACACTATCAGCCAGCAAAGGGTTTTCGAATCACTGGTACGGGACAACTCGATTCCATGGCTTAAGGACTGCTTCATCGTTAAGAGAAACTATAGGATTGAGGGAGAGGTTATAGACTACCTTATCGAATGCCACGGTCTGCAAAGGCTTGTAGAGCTCAAGAGCAGTGTCTTGAGAACAGTAGATAACTACGCATCATACCCGGACTGCCCTACCGATAGAGGAGTGAGACAGATTGAAACCCTTGCACGGTTCGCTGAGAAGTACAAGCCCCTCGTCGTGTTCATCGCGGCTCTTCCACGCGTCAAAGGGTTTAAACCGTTCTGCAGGGGAGACCCAAGGATACTTGAGGCCGTGATGAATGCTTCCATGAAAGGAGTGGTTTTCAAATCCATTAACACGTACATGGTTGACGAATCGGGCTGGATTGTTTTAGAGAACCCTGACCTTCCTGTACTGCTTGAGTGTTAGGGAGAAGTGCCGCCGCCGGGATTTGAACCCGGGTTTCCCGCACCCTTCTCGAACGGACCTAGGGTGTCACGGGCTCGAGAGGCCCGCATACTTGACCGGGCTATACTACGGCGGCACCTAGGTATTCGTTTAATAGTTAATGGGGGTTTAAAACCTTGCTTAACCTTGTCGGAAGAGGACTGCTTACTTACCGCTGTCAGGCTTGGGAGGGGTTACACTAACCTGCCCCTGATACTTCCCCTCGTAGGGCTTGTAGACAGGGCTGCTCGTCCTTAAGAAGACTATGTGGAGGAACCGTTGCAGAGGGTAAACCCTCACCGGGACATTCCCGCCTATAACTTCAATGGTAATGTTCCCCTTGAAGCCAGCATCTATCACGGTTGGAGGGATGAACAGGTTGAGCCTGGCGAAAGTACTCCTCAAGTTGACGAGACCCACCAGGTCTATCGGCATCTCAACCCATTCAAGAGTTGTCGCCAGGACGTGCTCGTGAGGATTTATCACGAAGCCCTCGTCACCAACCTCTACACACTCCAGGAAGTCTCCCACGTTAACCAGCTTGGAGTCTAGAATGCTTCCGTTGGCCTTGAACCTGCAGAACGTGTTGCCAAACCTCAGGTCCACACCATTCTCCCTTACCGTGTCCTCGTAGAGAGGGCTTATAGCGAGGAGTTTTTTCTCAAGGTAGACTTTAATATCCCAGTCGCTCAAAATCATTCAAAACACCCTTTGGCAGCATCTAAGGGGTATTTATAGAGCCTGTTCATTTAAAAACAATATTGAAGCAGAAAGGAGAAAAACAGGGTAGGGTTATTCCCCAACCTCCTCCAGTGGCGGGGCAGGAGGCCTCCCGAGAGCTTTCCCGATGGCTATCAATACTAGGAAGGTGATCACTCCTACAAGGGCGCCGATCACGGTATCCCCGATCCCGTACGGCTGACCAGCAAGCCTCCAGTAGACTCCGGCAATGCTCCCGGTAATTATCGCAGCAATCCCCGCTTCCTTAGTGACATACTTCATTATCAAGCCCAGGGCGAAGGGCGCGAAGGGTCCCGCGGATCTCAGCATGAACGCGAAAGTGTTGATCGTCACTATGTCGAACCTTGTCAAGGCTGCTGAAGCTGCTAGTACGCCTACAACAACTACTCCTAAACGGGTCAGGATCAGTATTTCCTTGTTGCTAGCGTTTTTCCTAATGTATCTCTTCCATATGTCGACAGCGAATATTGAAGCTGTCCCCAGCATGTCTGAGTCAGCGCTGGACATGGTTGCTGCTAGAATGGCGGCTAAGGCTATTCCTGCAACAGGCTCGGGCGCGTATCCAAGCATTACCTTTGCATATGCTTCGCTAGCATTTATGCCTGGAAGCTCGGCCAGCGCTATCAGTCCGATTAAAGCTGGTATGAAGGCATACACGCCCATTAAGACTCCCGAAAGTATTGATCCTTTCAGAGCGATTTTCTCATCCCTGGACGCAAGGGCTCTCGAGGCCATTTCAGCACCGGTTATGAAAGATACTATGTACATGAACGTCAGGTTCAGAATATTGTTGTATCCCAGCTTGAAGAAGTCTAGGTGTCCGGCAGGCAGCCTTGCAACAACGCTTTCCCACCCTCCTGCGTTGGCTAGTATAAACGGTATTGCGACAAGCATTCCCAGGGTTATCATGAGCCACTGCACGAAATCCGTCATCACATCAGCCCATAACCCGCCGAGAATAGTGTAGAGGATGGTGATGATTGTTGCTAAGAGCACGCCGGTTTCGAAGGAGAGGCCTGTTAGGGCTGAGAAAATAGTTCCCGACGCAAGTATTTGCGAAGCCGTCAGGGTTGTGAGAGATATCATTTGAAGAATGGAGGTAGTTAGGTGGGAGGGGGCGCCGAACCTTTTAGATATGACTTGTGGAAGGGTCCAAGCACGGGTTTTCCTCATGTAGTAGAAGACGTAGCCAACGGGTATCATTGCTATTCCAGCTGTCATAATGTACCATCCAGCGGACAGCCCCCATGCCCCGTACGCCCTAGCAGCCACGCCCACGGTGCTTCCTCCGCCGATGTTATTGGCTGAGAGCGACGCAGCCACGAATAATAATCCTACCCTTCGGCCAGCTATTACAAGGTCTTCAGCAGTTTTCACCTTATACCTAGCAGCGTAGAACCCGACCCCAAGCATTAGTAACAGGTAGGCTAGGACAACTATTAAGGCCCAGACATACATAGGACTCACAATTAATATTGGGATGGCTTTATTTTTAAAACTTGTTGTTTAAGGATGGGGTCACAGGTTCAGCAGGTTCTTACCAGACTGTTTCTCGAAAACATGTAGCTTATCCACGCGGAAACTGATCCAGACCTCCTCCCTGGAGGCCACCTCTGCTTGCTCGGGAGGAATTATAGCTGTTAAACGAGTGTCTGCGATTTTCAAGTGGGCCACTAGTTCACGCCCAAGCTTCTCAGTATACATCACCTTCCCTGGAAAGCTTCCTTCTTCCTTGAAAACCGATACTTTAACATGCTCCGGCCTCACGCCCAAAACTATCTCTAACACCTTCTTCTCAGCCGCAATCCTACCGTAGGCTTCCGGGAGCTTGTACTCTCCGAACTCGCATAGAACTGTGCCTGTTTCAAAATCCTGCATCCTACAGTTAAACATGTTCATAGGCGGGCTTCCAATGAAACCTGCTATGAAAGTGTTCAACGGCTTCTCATAAATCTCCTCAGGGGTTGCCACCTGTTGGAGAACGCCGGACGACATCACACCCACTCTGTCGCCCATGCTCATAGCCTCCACCTGGTCATGGGTAACGTAAACCACGGTGCTCCTGAACTCTCTCTGTATCTTCTTGAGCTCAACCCTCATCAAAACCCTCAACTTGGCATCAAGGTTTGAGAGAGGCTCATCCATTAAGAGTAGCGGCGGGTTCCTGATTAAAGCTCTCGCTAAGGCAACCCTTTGCCTCTCCCCACCGCTCAACTGCGCCGGCTTCTTAGACAATAAATGTTGAATACCTAGGATGGCTGAAATATTCGTAACCCTATCCTTAATAGTCTCCGGGCTTTCTCCTCTAACTTTCAAGGGAAATGCTATGTTATCGAACACTGTCATGTGGGGGTATAAGGCATAATCCTGGAAAACCATTCCTAGGTTTCTCTCCTGTGGCGGAATATATATCTTCTTCTCCGCTGAGGCGACTAGTTTATCGCCAATCCAGATTTCCCCTTTATCAGGCCTCAGTATTCCCGCTATACAGTTTAATACTGTTGACTTCCCACTCCCGCTCGGCCCGAGCAGGACGAAAAACTCCCCATCCCTTATCTCCAGGGTGAATTCTCTCACTGCCTCGGTTTTCCCGAACCTCTTGTGCAGGTTTACGATCGATACACCAACCACGGTCTCACCCCTTCACCGCCCCTGAGAGATACCCTCTAATCAAGTATTTTCCTAAAACTACGTACACAATAATCACGGGTAGGGCGTAGATAAGGGTTCCAGCCATTTGAACATTCCACTCAGCCGAGGTCGTGCCGAGGAGGTTTGCCAACACGACGCTAGCAGGCTGATTCACGCCTCTTGTGAGTATTAAGCCGAACAATAGGTCGTTCCATATGCTTGTGAACTGGAAAACACCTGTTACAACGAAAGCAGGCCATGAGACGGGTAGTGCTATGTTAAAGTATATTCTCAGCAAGCCTGCGCCGTCAATTCTCGCAGCGTTGATAATGCTCTCCGGTATTTCACCGTAGAAGTTTCTAAAGAAGAGAGTACATATCGGGATGCCGTAGATCGTGTGAACAATTGACATACCCAGTATGGAGTTGAACAATCCCAGGTTCCTGGTAACAATTATTAATGGAATAATAACTGCGTGGTAGGGTATGAATATTCCAAGAGTCAGCAGGAAGAAGACAAGATCCGAGTACTTGAACCTAATTCTCGTCAGGGCGAAACCGTTAACGGAGCCTATCATGGTTGAGAGCACGGTGGCTACGCTTGTGAAAATCAAGCTGTTGAGAAGCCCTTGTGAAATAGCGTTTAAAGCTCTCCCCAAGGGATCTATTGTGGGCTGGGATGGAGGGGCGATAGGGATGGATGTTCTAACTTCAATATCGTTCTTCAACGCGGTTGTGAAAACCGTCCAGAACGGGAGTAGGTAGAACAGCGCGAACAATGTAAGGATCGCGTAAATCACAATCCTGCCTGGAAACCTCACTTCTGCCCCCTCCTCAAGGAGACTATCATGTACGGGATAACAATGGCCATAACCATTAAGTAGAGGATACTGGCTAGTGCAGCACCGTACTGGAAGTCTGTTTCAAAGAACGCTCTCCTATACATTAATAGTGCGAGAACATATGTTGAAACACCCGGGCCTCCATTGGTGAGCACGAATATGAAGTCGAAAGCCTTAAGCGAGAAAACCATTAGAACAACGAAGATTGAGAGAATCCATGGCTTTATCTGGGGTAGAACAATCTTGGTGTATATTTGTAGCGGGGAAGCCCCATCTATTCTCGCAGCGTGGAGCTGGGATTCCGGTATCGACTTAATCCCAGCCAGCATGACTAGTGACGCATACCCCGAGAACTGCCAGGTTAACGCTATTATCACGCTGTATAAAGCGATCTCGGGATCCCCTAGCCAGTTAACACGCTGTCCCAGAAGGGTGTTGATTACTCCGTATGAGTAGTTGTACATCCAAGCCCACATTGATGCTGTGACTACGAAGGATAGTGAGAACGGGAGCAGGTATAGACTCCTGTAGAAACTCTCGAACCTCCCGCCCACAATGTCGAGCAGGATTGCCACCAGCAGTCCAACACCCACGCTTATGGGGATGAAAACCGTTATCAAAACTATGTTGTTTCTAAGTGAAACCCAGAAAACAGGGTCTTCAAGGGCTTTGTAGTATTGTTCGAGACCTGAAAACCTGAACTCCATGGTTAAACCAGTGGATTCTGAAAGCGATAAGAAAGTGTTCCACCCTATAAGCCCGTAGATGAAGAAGTATGCTATTGTGATCGTGAAAGCGAGAAAAATTACGAGGAAAAGGGAGCCTTTCTCCACCCGATCTCCCCTATCTTATAGTTGATTATGGAGGGTTTAAAAAAAACTTTATGGAATGAGCTTCCATTCTTTAACATACTCGTTTTTCGCGGCCTGTATAGCGTTTATTATGCCATTACATGCTTCCTGAACATTCCTGTTCGACGCGAAAGCGCTTGCCACGTCGTTAAAGGCGCTCGCGAACTTTTCAGGCGCTCCGCTACCGTGGACTATGCTGGGAGCCATGTACTGGGCGTTTTTGAAGTCCTGGATAGCCGATCTCTGATAGGGGCCGTACTTGTTAATGTCAGCGTCGAGCCTAGCTGGTATTGAACCCTTAATCGGGTTGAACGCATCCTGGCCCTCCTTTGACCCAACCACTATTAGCCACTTCTCAGAGTTCTCAGGGTGCCTAGCACCCTTGGGTTTCTGGAAGCAGTCGACAACTAACACGTAGACCCCCTTCGTTCCTGGCACAGGTATTGCACCATAATCCACGTTGAACGTCTTGTTAGCTACGAGGAACTCTCCATTAGCCCAGTCTCCCATGATTGTGAAGACGGATTCACCCCTAATCACTTTAGCAACAGCCTGATCCCAGGTGAGGGTTGCATAGTCAGGGTTCACGTAATCCATGTATCTCTTGAAGATGTTGAACGCGTTGACGAGCCTTGGATCGTTAGGGTCTGAGAGCTTGCCGTTTATCAAGTCCTGGTAGAAGTCAACTCCTTGACTTATCAGTATCTGCTCGAGCGCGTGCGCTATTTCCCATTTACCAATACCGCCCATCGCGATAGGGTATGTGATACCCTCCCTTCTGAGTTTTTCACAAGCCTCGAAGAAGCCGTCCCAGGTCTCCAGGGATGCGGGGTCGATATTGTGCTGTTCCAGGATTTTCTTATTGTACCATAGGACGTTGGCCCTGTGAATGTTCAATGGGACGGCATAGTAATGCCCGCCCCACTTAACCATGTCCTTCACTACGGCGGGGAAGACTTCCTCCCATCCCTGCTGAGCCCATAGGTGGTCTATTGGTTCAAGGTAGCCTCCATCGATATATGGTTTCATCTCATATCCTGCGTGGATTTGGAACGAGTCTGGGGCCTCCCCCGCCGCCACCATTGACTTCATTACTGCTTTCAACACGTATCCAGCTCCTCCAGCAACGGGGCTTTGAATAACGCCCACGTCGGGATATTTCTCCTGGAATACTGCTACGAGGGCGTCTATGGCGGCTTTCTCGCCGCCGGATGTCCACCAGTGATATATTTCCAACAGGTTAGCCTTCGGCTTGGGAGCCGTTGATAGGAAGTAGTATAGTATTCCGCCAACAATTATAGCGGTTACGAGAACGGCTATTATTACCGCGTGGAGGGTGCGCATTACCTCCACCGATATGTAAATTTTACGCACGATTATTTAAAATTTTATATCAAGATTTAATGCTGGAGTGGCCGATTTTTCAATCAGCCAGGAATATAGGTAGCCTGAGAAAGGTTTCAGGGAGAGGGGTTGTTGACAGCGTTTTTCAAGCAGGAGGGGATTTTATCGTTTGGGACAAGCTCGGGGCATCTCTGAATGGTGAACGAGCACTTGCCCTCTAAGTAATCGTTGAGGCTGCATGGGTTGTTTCTCACCCTGTTCTCCATTAGCACGCAGCGTGGTCCTGCGTAGGAGAAGATTGCAGGGTGTGTTTTAACCAGCTGATTCCTCAGCTCCCAGGCTATCATTCTAATCTCCCATTGAGCACGGGAGCACATTCTCAGGGGGAGGAAAACCTCCAGGAGCTCCCTAGCGTTCATTGAGACTAGTACACGGGTTTTCACAGCCTGGGGGAGCAGGTATCTGGCATCCTCGTAGGGTGTTTGCGATGCGAGAGCCTTGTAGTATGCGGCTGTTGCCTTTAAAAGATGCTTGAAGAACCAGGTCTCGCCAGCCTTAACCATGGTTGGAGGGATCACGTATGCCTCGCTGACAAGATCCAGCAGGGTGTTGAAATCACTCAGGCTTCCCCCAGCCTCCTCCAGCACCCCGGCGGCTTCAGCAAAGCCTTCTGGAACCGGGGAGTTGACAAGGGCTGAAGCCTTCTCAACAAGCCTTCTCAAAAACCTATCGCTATATCTCTGCGACAGCTGAGAATAGCTTGCATGCCTATGCCTAACCAGCTGATGACTACACGCCCTGCTACAGACGATTTCAAACACGTAAACACTGTGCTCCAAAGGGCTCCCATGACCCCTTGAGACAAGCTCACGTATCCATGAATCCTTCCTCTCGTTGCTGAGGCTTTCAAGTATTTCCGTGAAGTCCTTAGGGGATATTGTCAGCTTAGCAGCGGATGCAATAATGGAGTCAGCCTGGTCAAGCCAAGCCACAAGCCTAGCCTGCGGGAGATGCCTATACTGGTTTTCCCCGGGGATACTGCTCATTCCACAACCCTTTAAGGCTTCTTGACGCACACCTACTTATAATAACCATAATTAATATGCTATTTATGAGTAAAGTTGTGTGATACCATGAGCGAGATAAGGAAAATCTACAGGTCCAGGAGCGATAAAATCTTATGCGGGGTTTGCGGCGGCTTGGCTTCATACTTCAGGGTAGACCCCACTATCGTGAGGCTTCTATGGGTTGCCGTAACCGTATTGGCTCCTGCTCCCGGATTGATCCTCTACCTTGTAGCATGCTTAATAATCCCGGAGGAGCCTGGTCCTCAGCAACCTCCTGCACCGAGCCAACCACTTCGTTTAGAGCGCACTGTAGACGAGAAGCCTCTTCTAGTGGCAGGGATTATTCTACTAGTGGTTGGAGGCTTAATCATCACTAGCGTGATGGGTGATCTCGTAAAGGATTTAGCCCGATGGTGGGGCTATGTATGGGTTGATGAGAGGCTTAGGGCGCTCGCCGGCGTAATCCTCGTGATTGTAGGGTTGGTGCTTGTTTTAAAGCATCGTGAAAAACCTGTTAAGCCGGCTCCTCCCTCACAGCAATCTTTGTAAAACCATGTTTCCTCAACACATCATTTAGCAAGGAGAGGAAGTCACCGTCTATTGCGCAGTTTTTAACACACCATTCAACACTCCTAGGGGTTGTGACAGGGGGACCCATCAGAGGCTGGATGATAATGACGAGGTTGCTGAGTTTGTGAAGGTGCTTCCCAATAATGGTTAAAGACTCCTCTAAAACCTCAGGCTTAAGAAGCCTGGAAACCGGGATCCTGAGCTCCAAGGGTATGTCGTGCTCTGACACTAGCTTCAGGTTTTCCAGATAGTTCTCCCAAAGCCTATCCGATACATCTGCTGGGAGACCGTACAGCTCACGGTACGGTAGCTTTAAATCGGTTGCAACATGGTCTACGAGGCCTGCCTCCAGGAGCCTATTAAAAGGCTCTTTCAAAGTCATATTTGTGTTCAAGCTTCTCTTAACTCCGAGAGAATCCCCCGCCTCCTGGAAGAGCTTGGACAGGGGCCGCCACTGCAGTAAGGGCTCCCCGCCCGTTACGTGCAAGTAGTCTATGAACATTAGCGATGCTGACAGGCTTTCAACAACCTCGTCAATACTAACCCATCTGCAAACCCCTGGGTCGTTTTCTGCAAGCCTCCAGTTGTGGCAGAAGGGGCATTTCAAGTTGCAACCACAGAGCCAAAGGGTGAACGATACGGAATTGTACACGTCTATCAAGGAGACGTTCTTCCAGCCTGAGGAGTATATGAGCGAGGTCATTAGCGTTCATCTAGAATAGCTTGGTGAAGTTGAAGAGTGAAAAAGAAGAGTTAAAGCCCATAGTGTTTTCTCTGCCAGAACTCCTTCCTCCTGTACGGGTTCCAGTTCCTGAGGGGTCTGTAGTAGCCTATTATCCTGCTCCACACGTCGACATTACCGCTACCGCACTTGGGGCAAGCCCTGTAAAGCCCTGTTACTGTTGCCCCGCAGTCGTTGCAGTGTGTTATAGCGGGGGTGAAGCTCCAGTAGACAATATCGGTTTCCACAATCCTCTTAGCCAGCTTGGCAAGAGCTTCGGGATCCGCTTCCTCTCCCAGGAAGAGATGCATCATTACTCCTCCTGTGAAGTATTTCTGAACCCTTGCCTCAACCTCAATCCTGTCGGGAATGGTCATGGAGTCGGTGTAGTAGGGGGCGACGCTGGTGCTGTAGAGGGGTTCGGCTGGGAGGTACTCGGCTAGCTCAGGGTAGAGCTTCATGTCTTTGAGAGCCAGCTTGGGTGCGGCTGACTCTCCAGGCACTTCCTCCACATTCCATGGGACACCTGTCTCCCTCATCCAACCCCTAGCCCTGTCAGTAGCGAACTCAACCATCCTCCTCATGAGCTCGGCCGCTCTCAACCAGTCCTTCCTATTCCCGTCAAGCCATAGCTTAGGCTCACCCATGAGTATTGCCGATGCCTCGGGAAGCCCTATGATGCCGACAGTGTTGAAGTGGCTTGAGGGAAACTCCTCCATATACTCTGCTATCAACCCGTAGAATCCTGGAGCCTGCTTCAAAATAGAGACATACCTGTTCCTAAACCATTCAACGGCTTCCTTAACCAGCTTAAGCCTCTCCTCGTAGAGCTCCCAGAACCTTGACTCCTCGCCACGAGCCTCAAGGGCAAGCCTCGGCAGGTTGATATCCACAACGTTGACCGAGCCGGTTACATCAGGCATAGCCCAGAGCCCGCCAAACCTCTGCCTCTCAATCCTGCTCCAGTAATCCTCCCTGGCAACCCCGAGGTCTCTTTTAAGAGAGAACTTTGAGCCATTGTTGAAAACGTGTTTCAGCTCGTTCTTATCTATTGCTAGACGACAGCACAGGGCGAAGCTGGCGTCTGGGTCAACCATTCTCGTGTTGAGCCAGTAGAAGCTCCCTCTCTTCGCCGCTACTTTGAATATTAGCTCGTGTAGCTCAGGGTCCTCCCATATCCATGATGCGGTTGCCATGAGGGTTGGGATGGGGAATGTGAATGGTTGTCCAACAGAGTCTCCTTCAAGCAGGACGTGTGAGAGTGCTTTGAGAAACAGCTTCGCCTCCTCCTCATACTCGCCTAAAACCCCTGCGTCCTCCCCGCCGTAAACAGCCCTATCTTCCTCCATCATCTTTTTCGGAGCATCCATGGTTATTGTGAAGTTGGTGAAGGGTGTTTGAAGCCCTATCCTGGTAGGGTAGTTAAGGTTGAACAGTAGCCTCTGAATCTGCTGTTTAACATCCTTGAAGCCTAATCCATCCCTCCTGATGAAGGGTCCTGAATACCATTCAACGCTTGAGAAAGCCTGTGCCCCGGTGAAGTAGTGCTGGGCTGTTATCAAGTAGTTTGCAATATGGTCTACGAGAGTGTCAAGGTGCCTGGCAGGTCTGGAAACCACCGTGGGTGTTCTAAGCCCTTTTCTCAAAAGCCTGCTTATGCTGTGCCCTGTGCAGTAGGGGATGTAGACGCTGTGAGGGAGCTTGTGAATGTATATTAAACCATCCATGTGTGCCCTCGCAATATGCCTGGGGAGAAGCTGGATTGACTCGTACTTGATCTTCTCCTCAAGGAGCCATGCGAAGAAGCTCCCCGGTCCTAAATACCTGTTAGCGTTCTCGTTAACCTCAAGACTATTCCAGGCTATGTACTCCTCCAAAGGATCTTTCACGAGGTTCTCGCTCAAACCAACCTGCATGCGTCCACAACTCTGAATTATCTCTTAGTGTGGTGGTTTAAAAGTTTTTTTCTTTTTATTAAACATTGATCAGTTTTTTAAACAGATAAATAAATAATGATCACATGAATCACATATTATTATAGGATGTTCGCTAGCAACTCAGCCGTTGATATCAGCCTTGATGCTACCACCCACGTCATCAGAGACTCCTCGTATATGGAGTAGCAGTAGTCGGCTGCTTCGAGAGTCTCCTGGCTGAAATCCCCGTGCGGGAAACCGCCGACTCCTATGAGGAGGGCGTTATTTAAGGCTTTCACCACCACGCTTCTAACACTCTCCCTCTCGCACTCCTCTCTGAGAAGTAGGAGTCCTCTTGCCCCCGCGGCTCTCACCAGGTCAGGGAGCCTCATGCTCTTGGCTTGAAGTAGTGGTTCAGGAGACCCTGGTGGAACCTTCCCCTCGACAAGTAGCTGCTCCATCAGGCCTGTGAACCTGTTATAGTTTCTAGGTATTCTTGTAGAGGGATGTATGAATATTGCCTTACCATCGTACGTGTGCACGTATATTTCGAGAAGGCCCTTCTTGTTCAAGGGGCTTTCCAATGCTTCTAGAAGGGTGACGTGTACTATGTCAGGCCTCCCTCTCTTAAACCTGTCGCGGATTCTCAGCATGGCGGAGTAGTGTATGCTCACGTCTAGAAGAGTGTGTGTTGGGGGCTTCCCCCTTCTGGCCGCGTTCTTAACTACTGAAGGATGGTTTGAAATCTCCTTTGGAACGAGCTCTACGCCAGCTTCAAGAATTGCTATCTTCAGCTTCCCCATCGCAACGACCTTGTAAACAATATTTAAGCATTAGCTCAAAAATAGTTTTGATAATGAACTCTTCGAGGGGATTGCTAACTATTGCCCAGGTCCAGGGTGAATGTTTTAAGAGAGATTGCTCGTGAAAGAATAGTGCTTCTATACAAGCTCGCGGTGGAGCAGGCGAGAAAGGGGGATTACGCGCTCGCTAGAAGGTATGTTGAGATAATGCTGAAGATTTCGGCTAAGGCAAGGGTTAAGCCTCCAAGATATATTAGGAGGGGTTATTGTAGAAGCTGTAAGATACCCTTGATCCCCGGGGTTACATCCCGGGTTAGGGTTAGGAGTGATGGGTCAGTATCGAGGGTTGTTGTATCATGCCTTGCATGTGGATGGATGAGGAGGTACGTGGTGAAGACTTCAGGGAGAGGTTGAAGGAGCGTAGGAGAGGTAAGGTTGACATTAGAATTGGGAAGAAGGGTGTGACGGAATCCCTTCTCGAGGAGGTTAGGAGGAGGCTGGAGAAGCAGGGTGTTGTTAAGGTTAAGGTTTTAAAGTCTGCTAGGGCTGAACCAGGTTTCAACCGGGAGGAGTTCGCGGAGGAGGTTGCGAGAGCTGTTGGAGGAGTTCTCAGAGAGGTTAAGGGATATACCTTTATAATTGTGAAGAAGGATCGTTGAAGTCCCGGGTATTAATATTAAAAAGGATTAATCAAATAACAGAGATTTACAGGTGTGGATGCAATGGTTAATGCTTTGGAAGCACCGGCTGAGAAGCTGTTGGAGAGGCTGGCTGACTACATTAGGGAGAATATTCCAGAGGTTAAGCCGCCTTCATGGGCCATGTTTGTGAAAACAGGGTCTCACAAGGAGAAGCCACCGGTGGATCCAAACTGGTGGTATATTAGGGCTGCCAGCATATTGAGAAAGCTTTACAAGAACTCTGCTCCCACCGGGTTGACGGAGTTTAGGAGGGAGTATGGTGGGAGGAAGAACAGGGGCGTGAGGCCTGAGAGAAGCGTTGAGGCACCTGGCAACGCTATTAGGAAGATTCTTCAACAGCTTGAAGCCGCCGGGCTGGTGAGGAGGACTCGGCGGGGAAGGGTGCTTACTCCACAGGGCAAGGCCTTGCTGGACAGGCTTGCGTACGACGTCATGGTTGAGGAGGCTAGGAGGAACCCTGAGCTGGCGAAGTACCTGCCGGAGTCTGCACGGGCTAGGATACTAGGCTAGGTTCAGCGGTGGAATCATGGAGGATTACGGGTACAGCGACGAGGAGTTGGAGGCTATTAGGCAACGGAAGATGATGGAGCTTAAAAAGCGGATGGAGGAAGAGCAGGCCCGTAGGGCTCAGATAGAGGCTGTGATGCGGAAGCTGCTAACTCCTGAGGCTCGTGAAAGACTCAACAATATCAGGCTTGTCAAGCCTGAGCTGGCTGAAGCCCTTGAGCAACAAATAATAGCCCTGGCCCAGGCCGGGCGTATACCTGTTCCCGTTACTGATGAGTTTTTAAAGAAGATTTTATCAGAATTATATGAGCATTCCCGGAGGGAAACACGCATAACGTTTAAGAGGAAGTAGGTGGTGTTTATGGCTCGCTTCAAACACCTGGCTCGCAAGCTAAGGCTTGCCGCGGCTGATAAGAGTAATAAGCCTATTCCAATATGGGTCACTGTTAAAACCAGGATGAGTGTTAGAAGAGGTTTCAGGCTTAGGAATTGGAGGAGGAGTAAGCTTAAGAATATTTAGGTGAGGCACCATGAGCGAGCAGGGTCAGGTTGTTAAAGCCGTTCACGTAATTCCTTTGAGAAAAGTCTACTATGGCAGGAGGGCTAACAGGGCTGACCGCGCGGTGAGGCTGGTTAAGAAGTACGTGGCCAGGCATTTCAAGGAGGCGGAGAAGATTATTGTCGACCCAGCGGTGAACGACTACATATGGTCTAGAAGCAGGGAGAAGCCTCCTAGGAAGGTCGTGGTTGAGGTAAGGCTTGACAAGGAGAATAAGGTTGCCAAAGTTTTTTTGGCTAGAAAAACTGCCACGCCGAAACCATCCGGCTAACCCTTAAAGCCCAGGTGTGAACATGGATATCATCAGGATGAGTTTTTTCGGAAACTCAAACATTGGAGTATACGGGTTCACCAATAACAAGATCATCATCCTACCCCCTGGAATCGGGCGTGACGACTTAGCAGCAATCTCCGAAACCCTTAAAGTCGATATTGTAGAGGCGAGGATAGCCGGCACAATTTTAAACGGGGTCTTCATTAACGGTAACGACAACGGGATAATTCTCCCGCACATTGTTTTCGAAGAAGAGCTCAGCTTGATCAAGGAGAAGGCTAGGGAGCACGAGCTCAGCGTTGAAGTAGTGAGGTCGAGGCACACAGCGCTTGGCAACCTACTCCTATGCAATAATAAGGGGTGTATAACAAGCCCCCTGCTCGAGAGAGAGGCTCAGAAAAAAGTCTCGGACGTTCTCGGCGTCGAAGTGGTTGAGAAGGATTTAATGAAGCTGTCAATACCTGGCAGCCTCGGCGTGGTAAACGATCTCGGCGGCGCCGTCCACCCAGGCTTCGTTGAAGATGATTTTAAAACCCTATTAGATGTTTTAAAGATTAAGGCTGAGAAGGCCACGGTTAACGCAGGAGTACCATATATAAGGAGCGGGGTATTAGCTAATAATAAGGGAATAGTGGTCGGGGGCAACACAACTGGCCCCGAAATACTCAGGATTAAGAGGGGTTTGGGAGGTGAGCTGGAGTGAGCACGGTTAAAACATACCGGGTTAAAGGATACATGCTTATCAGCCATGACAGGCTCCCTACTTGGCAGGTTTTTACGAAAGATGTGAGAGCCGTTAACGAGAGCGACGCGCTCGAGGAGATATACAGCTTGATGGGTAGCAAGCACAAGCTTAAAAGATACCATATAAGAATCGAGAGCATCACTGAGATAAATCCTGAGGAATCCATCGACGTGGTTGTGAGGGAGTTGGCTAGAGCGACGAGGATTGTTAAGCCATGAGCGGTGAGCAGGCGGAAGGCGAGAAGACGATAACGCTGGAGGAGCTCCTGGCAAGAGCCTCAGAGCTCAGGGAGTATATAACTGTTTTATCCAACACTATCAACAACTACGTGACACAGTATAGGGAGCTTCAGCTAGCATCAGAGACTTTGAAAAGCCTTCCCGAAGCGGGAGGAGAAGGCTTCGTAGTCGTTGACAGGCTGTCAAGCGTCCTGGTGCCGGGGATTATCAGGGAGGGATGGACAGGGAGCGTCCTGGTTAACATAGGGTTTGGCTACTACTTGAAAACTAGTAGGGATAAGGCTGTTGAAGTGATAGAGAAAAGGATTGCCAGCGTTAACAGGTTGCTCGACGAGCTTCAAAAAAGGTATAGGGCAGCGCTTGACGAGTACTCTGCTATCCAGGGTATTCTAAACCAGATGTATGCCGAGGCTCAGAAACCCGAGGACTCGGGAGGCCAAGCCACTGGTGGCTAGCTTTTGTTCAAGAAGATTAAAGAAGCTTTTAGAAAGTTTATTGACTCAGCCTCGTCGATAATTTTCTCGCGAGAGAAGCTTGAATCCCTTATTGATGAGTTAAAGCTCGAGCTAGTTGCGAGCGATGTGGCCTACGAGGTTGCAGAAGAGATTTCAGCCAGGCTTTTAAAAGCAGTGGATGAGGGCTTGGTTAAGAGCAGGGAGGATCTTCAGCGCGTCCTTAAGAACATTTTAATAGAGGTTTTCGAGAAAGCGGGTAGTGTCAACCTCCTCGATGTCGCAAGGGCTAACAAGCCCTGCAAACTCGTATTCCTAGGCGTTAACGGAGTGGGTAAGACAACCACTATTGCTAAAGTAGCCGTGCTCTTAAGGGAGAACGGTTTTAAGCCGTTAATGGTTGCTGCGGACACTTTCCGTGCTGGAGCGCAGGAGCAGCTGAAGATACATAGTGAGAGAACAGGAATCCCTGTTTTCACAGGCAAGTACGGTTCTGACCCAGCCTCCGTGGCTTACGACGCCATACAGTTCGCATCCAGCAGGGGCTTTGACGCACTGTTGATAGATACTGCTGGGAGAATGCATGTTGACGTGGATCTGGTTAACGAGTTGAAGAAAGTTGTGAGGATTGTTAAACCCCATTTCAAAATACTCGTGGTGGATGCTTTAACCGGTAACGACGCGATAGAGCAAGCCAGGTTTTTCAACGACGCAGTAGGGGTTGACGGGGTCGTTGTCACAAAGGTTGATGCTTACGAGCAGGGCGGGGTACCGCTTAGTATTGCGTACATACTTGGGAAGCCAGTGATCTACGCAGGGGTTGGGCAGGGCTATAAAGATTTAAAGCCGTTTAACGTTTATGAATACGTCAACAAGATTTTGCCGGATTAGAGAGTTGATGAGTAATGAACCTGAGGGAACTGGTTGAGGCTTGGAGGAAGATACTCTTGCTGGCGACTAAGCCGAGCAGGGATGACTACATGACGTCCTTGAAGCTCAGCCTCCTAGGGCTGGCCCTAGTGGGGGGCATATCCTTTGTGATAAGGATTTTATTCTACACTTTCCTATTCCCCCCTCCAGCCGGGTGAAGAGTTTTGAGCGGGGCAGAGGAAGCAGCAGGCACTGGTAAGATATTTGCTGTGAGGACTACGATGGGGCGCGAGCTGGACGTAGCATTAGTTATCGCGCGCAGGGCGGAGGAGCTTCTAGCCAAGGGCGAGGACCCGGGGATTGCAAGCATTGTCATACCCCCGAACGTCAGGGGTTACGTGTTCTTCGAGGTAGAAAAGCTTGCATCCCTTTACAGGCTTTCATCGGAAGTGAAGTATGTCAAGGCTTCAAGGCCTGTTAAAGTATCGCTCGAGGAGCTGGAGAAGCTGATCATGCCTAAGCCCGTGGTCGAATCCATATCTGTAGGCGACGTTGTCGAGATTATCAGGGGGCCTTTCAGAGGGATGAAAGCCCAGGTTACAGGCATAGATAGAAATAAAAACATGCTTACAGTGAATATTTTAGAAGCAGCTTTCGCGATCCCGATATCTATTCCGAGTGATTACGTGAAGCAGGTTAAGAAGGGTGAGTAGGAATGGCTAAGAAAACCATCAAGGTAATGGTTGAGGGCGGCAGGGCTACTCCTGGACCGCCCCTGGGGCCAACGCTGTCCCCTTACAAAGTCAACATTCCCGAAGTAGTCAAAGCTATAAACGATGCGACCAAGGATTTCGAGGGTTTAACAGTACCTGTTGAAATAACCATAGACGTGGACACGAAGAAGTTCGAGGTTAAAGTAGGCATTCCAACCACGACCGCGCTGCTTTTAAAGGAGGCAGGGGCTAAGCAGCCAACCGGTGACCCGGGCCACCAGAGAATAGGCAACATAACTCTGGAGCAAGCCATAAAAATCGCCATCGCCAAGAAGGAGCAGCTCAGCGCTAAAACTTTGAAGGCTGCCGTGAAAACTATTCTCGGCTCAGCGCGATCCATAGGCATTACCGTCGAGGGTAAAGACCCTCGCGAGGTTCAGAGGCTGATAGATGAGGGTGCTTACGATGAATTGTTTAAGAAGTATGAGAGTGAGTGGGAGGGCGGTGCCTAATGCCGGTTGACACCGAGAAGCTTAAAGCAGCCTTGTCCAAGGCCTTGGAAATGGGTAAGGGGAGAAGGTTTAAACAGACTGTTGAAATGGTGGTTGTTTTAAGAGATATAGATCCCAAGAGCCAGGCTGGGAAGCTCAGGGAGACTGTTACGCTCCCGAAGGGGAGGGGGAAGAGGCAGAAGATCTGCGTCGTAGCTGATGGCGAGCTCGCTGAGAAGGCGAAGTCTGCTGGAGCATTCATGGTGATTTCATCAAGCGAGCTCCAGTCCATAGGTAAGAAGCAGGCTAAGAAAATAGCGAGCACGTGCGACTGGGTTTTAGTCAGGACTGACCTGATGGCGCAGGTTGGACGCATCCTGGGACCGGCTCTTGGTCCGCGCGGAAAACCCCCTGTCCCAATGCCTCCCTCTGCGGATATTTCAACACTTATAAAAAGATATGAGAACTCCGTGGTGGTTAGGACTAAGGAGCAGCCGCAGTTATCCGTTGCAATAGGTACTGAGGACATGAGCGTTGAGGATTTAACAGCCAACGCATCCAGCGTATTATCGCTCCTAGAATCTAAGCTCCCCGCCGGAATGGGCAATGTTGACAGGATATTGTTTAAGACCACGATGGGTCCAGCAGTGGAGGTTCTGTAGGTGGTGGATATGTCAGCAGTAGCTAGAACATACCCCAGGTGGAAGACGGAGCAGTTAGAGGAGCTTGTAGGGTTGTTGAAAACTCACAGGGCTTTCATCATTGGCGATCTAACAGGCGTTCCAGCCAGCCATGTCCAGAGGCTGAGGAAGAAGCTTGCAAAGATCGCGGAGGTCAGAGTTGTTAAGCCGAAGCTTTTCGCAATAGCGCTTGAGAAGGTGGGCATAGACCCCGAGGCTTTCAAGGATGTCTTGACAGGGCAGAACATAGTGTTCTTCACGAACGAGAACCCGTTCGACGTGGCGTTGAAAATACACAACATTGTAACCATGGATTACTACAAGCCCGGGGAGAAGACAGACAAGGAGATCGTAATTCCTGAAGGCAACACTGGAATCCCCCCAGGCCCAATGCTTAGTGTTTTCGGCAAGTTGAAGATTCAGACCAAGGTGCAGGCTAACGTAATACATGTTGCCAAGGATACTGTTGTCGCGAAGCCAGGGGATGTGGTTTCGCCGGAGCTGTCGAGCATTCTGCAGAAGCTCGGTCTAGCGTTGAAGGAGATAAGGCTGAGGCTTAAGGCAGCGTATGACGGCGTATTGATACCTGGTGAAAGCCTTATCCTGAACATTGACCAGTATGTTGAGTTGGTTAAGGCAGCTGGCTTGGATGCTTTGAAGATAGCTGTTGAGCTAGCGCTACCGGAGCCTGAGGTGCTACCGCTAGTGCTGTCCAAGGCTGTTAGACAGGCAACAGCCCTGGCTGTTGAAGCAGGGTATGTCACGCCTGAAACCGTTGAACTAGTGTTAAAAGCTGCCGAATCCAAGGCCCAGGCACTGGCTTACGAGGTCTCAAGGCTCGCGCCGGAGCTTGGGATAGAGGTTAGGGTTGCCCAGCAACAGGTGCAGGAGGCTAAGCCGAAGAAGGAGGAGAAGCCTGCCGAGGAAGAGGAGAAGAAGAAGGAGGAAGGCGTTAGCGAGGAGACTCTTGCAGAAGGCTTAAGCGCACTGTTCGGATAAGGGAAGAGATAGTTTTAAAACACCTCATCATCTATTTAAGATGTGATACATGTTTAATGTGGGAAGAGGTGGTGAGCCATCGAGTACATATATGCGTCACTATTACTCTATAAGGCTGGGAAAGAATTAAGCGAGGAAAACATTAAGAAGGTTTTAGAAGCAGCCGGGGTCGCCGTCGACGAAGTCAGGGTTAAATCCCTAGTAGCGGCTCTCAAAAACATCGATATTGCGAAAGTGCTGGAGCAGGCCTTAGCAGCGCCGGTTGCAGCGGCCCCTGTTCAGGCGGCTCCCGCGCAGGCTCCTCCGAAGGAGGAGAAGCCTGCTGAGGAAGAGGAGAAGAAGGAGGAAGGCGTTAGCGAGGAGACTCTTGCAGAAGGCTTAAGCGCACTGTTCGGGTAAAGCAACGGTTTTTCAGCGTATTGGAAACAGTAAGGAGTTTTCCATCATTAAACTCCCCTATTTAAACAAATCATTCCTGGTTTCAGAATCGATTTAAATTATTCTAACACATAGTATAACCAAGTATTGAGGTGTTTCAATGCCTGGAGAAATAAGTTTTGACTATCTTCGAAAATACGGCTACGAGAAGTATGTTTGCAAGAAGTGCGAGGAAGGCGTGATATGGAGCGTTGTGCCAAGGGATACCTGCCCCGACCGCCCATGCAGTAAGTATGAGTTTCTCTACAAGGACTATAAGAGGGTTAAGCCCCTGAGCCTTCAAGAGGTTAGGGAGAAGTTTATAAACTTCCTGGTCTCCAAGGGGCATGGGGTGGTGGATCCCTACCCGGTTCTAGCCAGGTGGAGGAACGACCTATACCTTAACATCGCCTCAATAATAGTCTTCCAGCCCGCTGTGACAGAGGGTATTGTGGACCCGCCGCACAACCCGCTCGTAATAATACAGCCTTCGATAAGGCTAAGCGATATTGACAATGTTGGCTTAACCTTCGGGAGGCATTTAACAAGTTTTGAAATGGGCGGGATGCATGCTTTCAACAAGCCCGGCAGGATGATTTACTGGGTAGAGGGCATAATTGACAATACTATAGAGTTCTTCAACAAGGAGATCGGGATCGATCTAGAAGACCTTGTTTTCAAGGAGGGGTGGTGGGAGGGAGGCGGTAACGCCGGGCCGGCCCCGGAGGTTCTCGTCGACGGGATGGAGCTAGCCACTCTCGTCCACATGATGTATAAGACCGTTGACGGTAAGTATGTTGAAAACCCTGTCCTAGTCGTGGACTGCGGATACGGTATTGAGAGGATAACATGGTTTACCCAGAAGTCTCCAACAGGCTTCCACGCAATATACGGGAGGTTGGTGGACGAGTACAAGGATGTGTTAGGGGTTGAGGAGCCTCCTCACGAGGTTTTGAAAAAGGCTGTTTACCTTTTAAGCGATAAAGAGCTGAACAGTGTGGCAGAGTATGTTAGAGCTCTCGAGGAGCATGGTTTTAGCGAGCACCTCGCCTCGTTCTCCAAAATAATATATCTGTACGGGAGCCTCGACCACGTTAGAACAATAAGCTTAATGCTCTCCGACGGCATTGTGCCATCGAACAGCGGCGAGGGATACCTGGCCCGCTTGGTTTTAAGAAGGCTTTTCAGAAACCTTGTGAAACTGGGTGTTGAGTCTAACAGGCTTGCAGACATTGCTCAAGAGCTTGTTGACAGGCAGATAAAGTACTGGAGGAACGACTACATCTACGGCAAGTTCGAGAAGCACAGGGATTACATCTTAGACGTGGTCGGCTTAGAGGCAAACAAGTTCGTCGACTCTGTCTACAGGGGTATTGAAATAGTTGACAAGCATTTGAAGAGGAAGAAGGCTCTCGGAGAGGAGGATTTAATAGAGATTTACGACTCCCACGGGATCCCGCCGGAGTTTGTTGTTGAAAGAGCCCGTGAGAAGGGCGTTGAGGTAAGCGTTCCCGGAGACTTCTACTCGAAGATTGCGCAGAGGCACTCCGCCGCACCGTTGGTGAAGGAGAAGGAGCACGAGTTCCCTGAGGAGCTTGCTAAATGGGCGGAAGGCTTCCCGGAGACTGTGAGGGTTTTCCACCAGGATCCATATGTAACAAGCATTAAGGCCAGGGTGCTCGGGGTTCTGGAGAACTATGTCATCCTAGACCAGACCATAATGTACCCGTGGGCTGGCGGGCAGGATCACGACACAGGAGAGTTAGTCTTCAACGGTAAAGCCTACCCTGTGAAATACGTTGGCAAGATAGGCGGCGTAATAGTGCACGAGCTCTTCGAGAAACCAGGGTTCAGAGCTAGCGATGAGGTAGAGGTTAGGATAGACTGGTTTAGAAGATACAGGCTCATGCGACATCACACGGCAACACACGTTGTTCTCGCAGCTGCGAGAAGGGTTCTCGGAGATCACGTATGGCAGGCTGGTGCTGAGAAAACCGTTGAGAAGGGCAGGCTTGACATAACTCATCACAAGCCGTTGACGAGGAAGGAGGTTGCTGAGATAGAGGAGCTGGCTAACAAGATTATTGACAGCAGGATCCAGCTTAGATTCCACTACATGGGCAAGTTCGAAGCCGAGTCCAAGTACGGGCTAAAGATATATCAGGGAGGAGCTGTCTACTCCCCTGTTCTAAGAATCGTTGAAATACCTGGATGGGATGCGCAGGCATGCTTCGGCACACACCTGTGGAACACTTCCGAAATAGGGGGTGTTAAAATAATTAACGCTGAGAGAATCCAGGACGGCGTGATCAGGCTCGAGTATGTTGCTGGGACAAGGCTTGTTGAACTAGCAAGGAGCATGGAGGAGGAGAAGGAGAAAGCGCTTGAGGCAATGGGCTCCACTCATAAGGATCTAGTCCTAGCAGCCGGCAAGCTGAGGGAGAGCTTGAGCGAGCTCGAGGAAGCTGTCGCCACCTATAGAAGAGTATTGGCTGACGCCCTCGTTTCAAACGCTTTAAACACTAAGAGAGTTGTCTGCGGTGTTGAAACCACGATGGTAGAGATACCGGTCAGGGATGAAAAACTCGTTAAAACAGTCCTGGAAGACCTTTCACTGAAGCATAAGACCCTGGCAGTAGTTTTCACGGGAGATATGGTTGAGATCGCGCTAGACCCTGGAGAGGCGGCTGAGAAAAGAGTCAACCTGTTGAAGACCGCTGAGGCTTTGAGAAGCCTGGGGGCTAAGGGAGGAGGGCGCTCCGACCACATCACCCTGAAACTAAACGGCGTGGCTGTGGACAAGGTTTTAGAAGCCGTAGAGAAAACCATCTGTGCCAGTGGTAAGCAGTGAAAACATGCTGAAAACTACCTTACTTTTTAAGATGAGCGTCAACATAGCATTCTAGAATGTATGGCTCGTGGCTAACGTCCCAGGGAGCATCCCTAACGCCGGCCATAAGAGGATCGATTAACAACCATATACCCGTCTGTGCATTCTTCAAACCGGAGAAGTAGCTTATTCTTGAAGTCCTCGTGTTGAAGACTAAATCATACTTTTGCACGGCTTTCAGCAGGTTGTCGGGGTCCTGGTTGACGAAGACTAGTGCTGCCGCATGATCAACCGCCCCGTCACCGTTAGTGTCCACGAGACCTATTACGGCGTCTAAGCCGATAGACTCGTAAAGAGAGGCAATAAGCACTGCGAAGTCATCGCAGTCTCCAGCCCCGATCCTCAGTGTTTCTAGAGGAGATGCTACATACTCGAGACCGTTTGGATCGCTAACGTATTTAACGTTGACGCCTACCCAGTGTCCGATAGCCATTATTTTGAAAACCGGGTCATTTATGTCGACCGGAACTATTGCTTGAAGCAGGATTGAAACCTGCACACCCGTGCGGAGGAGCTTGTTAGTTACTCTTAAAACGTATGTTCCTGTCGCAGACGCGTTGAAAGAGTATGAGGAGTTGTTTGTCAATTGTGAGTAAATAAGGCTACCTCCTGGACCGTATATTTCAATAAGTACGTTATATATTGTTGCAATGATGTTAGTTTTGATGGTTGCACCGGAGGTTGCGTAAAAAGAGATTGTAAGCGCTCTCCCACCCGGTATGTAGTAGCTTGTATTCTCTAAGACTATGTTAGGGTTGCTATAGTTTTCGAGAATGCTGATAGCATGCTCACGTAGCTCAGGGCTGAAGCTCGTGATCGTTGAGAGATGCTTCTCCCTGAACAAGTCACACACGCTTCCCTTAGTAGTTTGCACCAGTGTTGTGGGTAGAATAGTTGAGTATAGAGCCCAGCCAGCGGCTAATAGCAATACAACCACGCCAAGTACAACTATTGTTCTGTGATTGGAAGCCCTCTTTTCAGCACTCTCCACCGCCACCGGTAGCACCAAGTGTACTATAAGTTTTCTTTCAAAAAAGCTTAATCTGGCACGAGTCCTGCGAACAGCGTGCGGCGAAATATTTAAATAGCTTATCCCAGCATTAGTAGGCGTGGGCTCATGCCCGAGGATGTAAAACCGGTTGGCTATGTGGAAAACGAATCTCTTCTACCAATACCTTCAGATAAGAGGCTCTACGGTATTGGAACATTCACCTGGATGATGTTCAGCATGAACGTCTGTATCCCACTGTTCTTCCTCGGATCCATAGGGCTTCAACTAGGGCTCAGCGTTACCGAGGTTGCTCTCGGAGCATTGCTGGGGAATCTTGCGACAACGGTGATATTGTTTCTCAACGGTCTTCCAGGGGTTAAGTATGGCATACCTTACCCTGTGCAGCTGAGGCCTAGCTGGGGTTTTAAGGGCTCTAAAATACCGGTGGTTCTCAGGGGGATTGTCGGGGCTGGGTGGTACGGTATTGAAGCATACAGTGGCTCGCTAGCAATACTGATGGTTGCCCTGTACATTCTCGGATATGCTGGGAGGGATCCTGTTGCAATAGCTTCGGCAGCGTTCCGCTACGTTGTCTTCGTTGTAGCATTATACGTTGCTTTCGCAACGATCGTGACGGCTAAGGGTCTTGGGATGATTGCCAGAGTGGTTAACGTGACCGGGCCGTTGCTCCTGGTTTACTTCATATGGCTGACCCTGCAGCTGTCGACTCAGCAAATCCCTGAGACCGGGGGTGGTGGGGCAGGCTTGTTCCCCCGAAGCTTCGCACTATACCTGGCTATTCAAACAAACTTCTGGGCTACTATGAGCCTTAACATATCCGATCTTTCCAGAGGGCTTTACGCTGACAAGAGAGGTTTAAGGGCGTTGATTATTGGCCCGTTAACGGGGATTGTGTTAACGGCTGTGGTAGCATCGATACTGGGTTACTACTTGACTATGTACACCGGGTATTCAACACCACAGGAGATAATACTTTACACTGCGCCAGGGGTTATAGCGATAGTCCTTGGACAGGTCTTCGCGTCCCTAGCTCCATTCAGCACTGATATCACGGCAAACATTCCAGCACTAGTGAACATTCTAACATCATGCTTCAAAATGAAGTGGCGTAGCGCGGTCGTGATAGCGGGCTTCATAGGCTTCCTGCTCGCCCCATGGTGGGCTGTTGAGAAGGGCCCAGACATCATCAACTATGTTTCAGCATTCACTAGCAATTACGGGCTGATCCTGGGGCCCATAGCAGGAATCATGATAGCAGACTACTACTTGGTTAGGGGGAACTATGATTTGCGGAAACTATACATGAATGGTCCCGAGGGCTACTGGTATGGAGACGGGTACAACAAGGCCGCTATCCTAACATACGTGATGTCTATAATCATCATATACGCCATCAGCTACGTGATGGGCGATATAACCATCGTAGGAGGCGTACCGTTTCCGACAAGCCTGAGCTGGTATATAGGAGTGGTTGTTGCAACCCTACTCTACTTTGCAATAACTAGAAAGCATTGATTTTTTCCATCAACACTTTTCCTTGGTTCCTGGTTTAAGAAAAGAGTAGGGATGGTGTGTTATCCGCGATAGCTTCTATCTATCTTCGCAACGATTTCAGGCAGCTCCAAGTACAGCATCAGGAAGGATAAGGGGATTAGAGCTACGGTGAGCGACATGAGGCTGGCAACCCACAGCGTTGGAGACTCGAACGCCTTGTCTAAACCTGCGAGAAGTATTGAGAAGCCGATGCTTGAGAGCATGGTTAACAACACCCCGGTGACCATGGTTAACACGGTGGGTGGGAAAACCCGCGCTGTCGTGAAAGATGCGATCCCAAGCAGGATCAGCAGGCCACCGATCAACAATCTCATCTGGAATGGTACTGATTTACAGTAGTCTGAGTCACCAGGACCCACCGTGCATGAAAGTGCTAAAGCTATTCCGGTGAAAGCAAGCATTAGCCCTGTTAGGAAATAGTTGAAAGCACCTATCACCATTGCGACCAGTCCTATGGCCGATATAGTAATCCCCAGCTTCATGTATTGAACAAGCTTGACGCTTGTAACGAACTCCGGGATTAACTCGGCAAGCTTGCTAAGACTATCTTGCAGGCTTTCGTCAACCACCTGCATGAATATGGTGAGCCCTGCCACGAGCAGGAATACACCCATAATCGCTACGTCAACATGCCTATCTAGCGAGGCTTTAAAGAAGCTTAGCCTTATGGAGAAAGCACCGGTCTCCAACGCGCTTAACAAGGGTGGTGCCAGAATGGTTAAGGCAAACCCGGTTACAACCATGCCGATTGAGATGAACGCTATCAGCGATACTTCATGTATTTTCTGAAGCGAACCCATTAATGCTTCAACCTTAATCGACCCGTCACTCATTTTCTCCCCCTGTCAGAAATCCGGCGGGAACAGGTTAAAAGCAAGGGAGCACCGCTATACGCGGTGAATAGGCTTAATTCGGCAATACTGTTGAATCTTAGGATGGGTTACATAGAAACACGCCAGGCGTTTCCACAACGACAATCTCCATTATTTTAAAGGCTTGAACCCTTACAAGTCAAGCTTATCACTGGTTTTAGCAGAATATTCATATGAGGGGGAAAGATGGGGTATGCTGGAGGAATACTCGTAACATTCCTGTTGTTAATAGTGATTGGATGGATACCTGTGATAGGGCCGATTCTAGCTGGAATAGCTGGGGGGATCGTCGCTAAGAAAGGGGCTGGTGGAGGCTTCCTAACAGGCTTCATAGGGGGATTATTCGGGGGAATATTGCTCACCATTATTCTAACAGTTCTCGGCGGGTTGCTGGCGGGAGTACTGGGAGCCTTAATAGGGTGGGTCGTGGGGTTTGCCTTCATTATTCTCCTCGTGTTCACAGCCGTTCTCGCAGGCATTGGAGGATTGATAGGTGGAGCCATAGCTGGTGGGAAATAGTGTTTGTGATTAGGGTTGGTGAAGAGTTTATTCATGACTCATGTTTTTAAGCAATCCCTTAATATGAATTCTGAAGCGTTCCGAGCCCCGTTCTCGTATAAAGGTTTTTCAAGCTTGGCGGCTTCCTGTAAAGCAGCCTCTAGATTACCAGGAGTTACTTGGTCTATGAAAACCGCTTTCAGCTTGGATGCAAGCATTTCAACGTCTTCTCTAGGATAGAGCGGTGAATGCCTTTTAGAGTAGACTATCACTACGGGTTTCCCATACGCGAGCCTGGCGGTGACGGCGGTCGTGCCCGGGTGGGTGACAACCACTGATGCCCCTGCAAGCCACTTGTGGAAGTCGTCAACATGTTTGAAGAAAACCCAGTGAGGCTTCCTGGAGATGAAGGGGGTGGGATCTATGTCGCCAGTTTGAACAACCACTTTCTCAAAGCTAAGTCTTACCACGGCTTCGAAAACCTCTGATGATCCCAGTGTTCCAAGAGTTACCAGCAAATACCCTTCGTCACTAGGCTGGTGGAGTGCGGGCTCGTGTAAAGGTCCAACAACGATTCCATCATCGTAAAGCGCTTTTTGCTCCTCCCAGTGGAGGAGAACCTTGGCTCCCAGCATGTGAAGGATTTTAACAGCTTTAGCAGGCTTGGAAAACCTGTTAACATCTTCAACAACGTACACCGGCGTGCCTTTAAACAGCTTAAGCCATGCTGAGGCGGGTATGGAGAAGTTGGAGCCAGCAGCGAAGACGAAATCATACTTCTCCTTGACAAGCCATGCTGTGCTGGCAAACCCTGCCAGCCACCTGTGGATTCCACGGTGGAAAGGCTCCAGCGGCTTTCGAGGGAGGACGGCGTAACGCAACTTCCCCAGCCTGGTGAACTTCTTGGACAGGTGCTCGTAGCCTTTTGGAAGCAATATGTCTAATTCCACACCATGCTTGGCAAGCTCGTAAGCCGCTGAGAAAGCATAGCCGGCGTGTCCCCCGTACCCAGCGATTACAAGACCTCTCAACATCCACCACGCTGTCAGGTATACTTATCAGGACACTGTTAAAAATCACTGTCTTCTTAAGAGGAAACGGAGTAGCTGGGGCTTGAGGCGTGGGAAACCTTGAAGCGGGCCCGCGGGGATTCGAACCCCGGGCCTCCGGCTCTCCTCGGAGCCTACTTAGAAGGCCGGCGCCCTATCCTGGCTAGGCAACGGGCCCGCTTCAATCCTGTTTAATAGTGTTTCACGTTTTATATTTTTAACCTCAATTTTACGGCCTCAGAACCTGCGACGTCTCAAAGTTATTTGATGGCTTCGGCGAAGAGCGTGGGGCATATGTTGCAGGTAACCGGGTTTACGGTTTCATCAACCAATTTATGTAGCCCGCAAACATGCTTGTCGGCCAGGGTTTTCAGCACAACCTTGTTAACCTCTATTTGAAGACTGACTCCTTCAAGCTCTCCCCGGGCTATTTTCTCGGAAACCTGCTCAACCCTCTCCATGATCCCTGGGTTTTTCGAAACATCGAGGAACATGCCTCTCTCTCCTTTCATATATCTTGAAACCAGGGATGGTGAAACCCCTAACTTCTCCGCTATAGCTATGGGTGGAATATTCTTCTCTACGAGCTTCAGCACTATGAGTCTTTTAATCGAGGGTTCAACATACCGGTATGCTAGCTCGAAAATGTTTTTAGGCAAACTACAACACCACTATCTTCTTCATGATCTCTTCAGGATTATTCAATACTTCGGTGAAGTCTTCCACAATCTCTGCAACGCCGAGTAGCTCCCCGTCAGGCTTTCTCACAGCTACGAGTAAAACCCTTATGATCCTGTCCCCAAGCCTCGTCCAGAAAACCCTGTATTTCTCCCTGCCCGTTTTCAAGGCTTCAACATTTCTTGCAACATACTGCTCAAGCCTGGGAGGGTGGCAGTATTCAAGCCTGCGCCCAAGAATGGTTTTTGCGCGAGGAAATCCTCCTGAAACACTGCTCTCGCTGAAGAATCTCACCCTATTGTTCACGTCAGCGTAGGTGATCTCAAGTGGGAGGGATTTAAACAATGCCTCAACCTCCTCACGCGAGAGGAAGCCTGTTTCAAACTCAAGATCGCCTTCTCTCACTACAGAGTAGTCATCTGGTTGAAAACTCGTAGAGCCGATAACACCCTTCACCTCCTCAGGAAGTCTTTCAGCCTGCTCAGGGGTTATCTCCGCAACCACTTGATACGGATACTTCGGCTCCTCAGACGGCGTCCACTCATGCTTATCCTGCTTCACGAAGAAGCCTAGTTTTCCAGCCACTTTGTCAACCCCTGCCCACTCACCTTCCGATAAAAGAACCCATAGTGCTGGGTAGAGGATTTTGTTCTCACGGAACACTAGGTCAGCGATATCCCTTGAGAGCTGTGTAGCAATCTCCGAAACCTTGGCGTACTCCTCGCTTAACGGGTTCACAACAACCTTATCGAGCAAACTCAGCAACTCCCTTATCTTTACAATAACCTGGTCCTCCCTACCCCATAGAACCCTGGGAATAGCGTAGATGCCTCTCCTCTCCAAGTAAGGGAAGAGAACCATCTGGTTCTTCCTGTAATGGCTTCTCAGCTGGTTCTTCGCAATAGTGATCAGTGATTTAACGTTTGCTAAGGCTTTTGAAGCATTTTCGGCATCACCATTCTTCAAGGCTTGGGCTAAGAGGCCTGCGTAAAGGCCGAGGGCTTCCGAAGTCTTCAATATCTCATCGTTCTCGGAAATTAGCAGGTCCAGGGGATGCCCCTTGGGAATGTCTTTGAGCTCCCTGGATGCGAGGACGTTTTTGAATAAATCCAGGTGGATATCACACATCTTCAATATCTCGCTTACGGATACGCCTTCCCTGACGAGCTCCTGTTCAACCGTGACTATTTCAAAGGGAGTAATCTGTGATAGAATATGCGAGAACTCCTTCCTCAACTCCTCATAGCTTTCTCCTTCATGGATTCTTTTAAGCAAATTCTTCACGATTTCTACCTTCTCCTTGCTAACATGGTTCAAGGTTTTCACCAAGATGTGGTATTGTTTCATCCCTTTTTAAATTTGACACGTGTCAATTAGCAGAAAATTCTACAAGCTAGAACACTATTCAACAGGAAAGAGGGTTTTGTAAAAAAGGCTTGAAAAATTAGGGAACTGTCTTGTAAATCGTGTAGTACGGCATTAGCATAGGCGGCCCTATCAGAATCCCGTGCACATTAGTATTGTAGACTATCATAAGGTTTCCTTGCAGTAAAGGTATGAACGGGACTTCCTCTGCAAGGATGTTCTGAACCTGCCTGTAGAGTTCAATTCTCTCGGACTGATTAACTAGTACTTGAGCCTGATTCAGTAGCTCGTCCACCGTTGGGTTGGAGTACTGCGAACCTGTCCACTTGTTAGCACCTGTCATCAGGAATGGCGTCAGGAAGTTGTCCGGGTCTATGTAGTCAGGATACCATCCGAACAGGCTTAGCATCATCCTGTTGTTCCTGGCGTTGTCAACATACGTGCTCCACTCAGCACTCTTAAGCTGGACGGTGATCATTCCCGTAGCCTCTAGCTGGTTCTTTAGCAAGGTGGCTACGTCAGCCTCCGTGTCACCATAGTGGGTGGGCGTGTACCATAGCTCGATCACCAACTTGTTCTCCTCGCTGAACCCTGCTTGCATTAAGAGATCCCGGGCGAGAGTGATGTTTGGGCCTGGGCCATATGCCTCTTTGAAAGCATCTACGTGCCCCCACATTCCAGCTGGAACCAGGCTGTAGAGCGGGCTCATGGTGTTGTAAAAGACTGTTGACGCTATTTCAGTCCTGTTTATCGCAGCGGCTATGGCCTTCCTCACCAGGACGTTGTCAACTGGGGACATTTTCACATTAACAATTATGTACCTTATGAACGTGCCCGGGATGCTCTGGACTACAAGGTTCGGCTTCCTCTCCAGGTCAGTGTAGTCTTGAGGCCTCAAGGTTCTCCAAGCAATGTCGACCTCGCCGTTCTCCAAGGCAAGCCTTAGGGACGTAGCATCCCTGTAAAACTTGACAACAATCTCCTTAGTCTTCGGCTTCTCGCCATGATAGTACGGGTTCTCCCTTAACACTATGTACTCGTCACGCTTAAACTCTGCAATGCAGTAGGGTCCGGCCCCGCCCCAGGTTGCATCGCTCACTATCTCGTTGGGATAGCTCGGGTGTACTGGGAAGTATGGAGGCGTCGCGGCTACGGCTAAGAAGAAGGCTGCAGGTGTTGCCAGCTCAAATCTTACAGTATAGTTGTCCAAGGCAGTAACGTTCGAGACAAAGTCTGTGACGAGCCACGCAGGGTCCCCGTTAATAGTCATCACTCTTTCAATACTTCTAACAACATCATCGGCAGTGAGCTTTCTCCCATCGCAGAATGAAACATTCTGCTTCAACTTGAAAGTCCACACAGCACCATCCTCTGAAACCGTCCAGCTTTCCGCGATACCGGGGATAAGCTCATCTGTGCCGGGCTTATACTTGACCAGGCCTTCCATCACGTTGGTTAGTATTTCCCACGTGAAGAAATCGTAGGCGTTTGAAGGGTCGAGATCGGTTACTTTATCGGTAACTCCTATGACAACCCTTTCAGCCAGAGCAGGCTGTGCTGGCTGCGTGTATACGTAGATTAATACTCCCGCGGCGATAATTATAAGTAGGAGTAATACTATTATTATCTTTTTATTCAAATCCCACACCAATAGTTTTTACAGTTCCATTTAATTTATAAATTTAACCCTCTATAACTTGTTAAAGATTTGAGTTGAAAGGGGTTTTCTCAATGGGCCTGGCCCGTTACGTGCTAATAAGGGGTTTGCTAATAATTCCCACGATCATTGTCTTGTACACTCTTGTCTTCATAGTTTTAAGGATACTGCCTGGGAACCCTGTTTTAGCTGCGCTGGGAACTAAGAACATCCCTGAAGAACAGTTGATCGCTATTATGAAGGATCTGGGGCTTGATAAACCGTTGTACCAGCAGTATTTCGAGTACTTGGTAAACTTTCTCCAAGGAGATATGGGCAAGTCCATGATAGTGAGGGGTAGGGCTATTGCGAGCGATATAGCGGACAAGCTCCCAGCAACCATAGAGCTTTCCGTGTGGGCTATGGCTTTCAGCCTCTTAATAGGTGTGGGAACCGGGTATTTAGCAGGCAACAGCGAGAGGGAGTCGGTTAGAAACTTCGCGAGGCTGACGGGCTCTATCACATATGTGATATTCATACCAGCCCTGGGAATATTCCTCCAGCTGGTGTTCTCTCAATGGCTCAGGATACTTCCTTCAGGCGGCAGATTATCCACCGGTTTCTACCTTAAACCTGTCACCGGGCTCTACACTATAGACTCACTACTCCAGCTCAATATTCCAGCCTTTGTGGACGCTGTGAAACACATAGTTCTGCCAGCTTTCACCCTGGGCCTCGTCCTATCCGGCCCTTTCACAAGGCTAACGCTTAACAACATGGTTAAGATCAGGGAGTCTAAGATGGTTACAGCTTACTATGCGAGAGGGGTCAGGGAGGAGCTTGTGTCCCGCCACGTCTTCAGGCACGTGTTAATACCGGTGGCAACTTACGCGGGATTACAATTCGCCCTCCTGCTTGGAGGGGCTGTTTTAACGGAGACGACTTTCAACTGGCCCGGCATAGGCACCTATTTGGTCGACAAGGTAATGTACAGGGATTACACTGCTATACAAGCAGTAGTGATAATATTTGCCTTCATAGTAGGGTTGACCAGTTTAATCGTGGACGTTCTCTACGCATTGATAGATCCCAGGGTGAGGTATTAATGAGGCTTGGGAGATTAAACACTTACATAATTATTGGCCTTGCCATGATAGCGTTCTTCACATTCATGGCTGTTTTCGCTGACTTCATAGCCCCCTACTCTCCCGTGGAGAAAGTCGGCCCTGAGAGAAGCCCTCCATCCCGCGAGTATTTGATGGGCACGGATAATCTTGGAAGAGACATGTTTTCAAGAATCGTCTACGGGAGCAGGATTATATTGGTAGTTGTCTTCCTATCCGTGCTCGTGAGCGGGAGCGTTGGAACGATCCTCGGTCTTTTAAGCGGCTACGTCGGCGGATTTATCGACAAGGTTGCATCATTCGTAATGGATTCCCTTTACGCCTTCCCATCCCTGATTCTTGCGATAGCGTTATCTGTTGCGCTCGGGACGAGTCCCTTGAACGCTGCCATAGCCATAGCGGTGGTCTACATTCCAACCTATTTCAGGATGATCAGGGGCCAGGTGTTGAGCTTGAAGAACGAGCTCTTCATCGAGGCTGCCAGGGCCCTCGGGATCCCGTCTTCAAGGATAATTACAAGACATATTCTTCCACACCTAACTCAGACTTTAATGGTAGTGTTCAGCATGAACAGTGCCGACGCCGTGCTCACCGAGGCAGCGCTGAGCTTCCTCGGCTTAACCGTCCAACCCCCGGAGCCTGACTGGGGTTTCGACCTCTACAAGGGTAAAGGCTTCATCCTCTCAGGAGACTGGTGGCTGCTAGCATTCCCCGGGCTCATGATAACTCTTCTAGCAATAGGCTTCGCCCTGCTCAGCGAGGGCGTTTCCCTAAAGTTCGGGGGGAGGGATTAATGGAGGCTTTAAGAGTCGAAGACTTATGGGTTAAATACTACACTGCCAGCGGGGTTGTATCAGCGGTCTCAGCCGTCTCCTTCACCATGAAGCGCGGGGAGATGCTGGGGGTTGTAGGAGAAAGCGGTAGTGGGAAGTCAACGCTGGGTTTCGCGCTCATGAACATGGTGCCTCCTCCCGGTAGAATAGTTAAGGGAGCCGTGATTCTCGATGGGAGAAACATTCTCGAACTGGGAAGCAAGGAGCTTAGGGGGATAAGGGGTAGCAGGATATCCATGGTTTTCCAAGACCCTTTCACAACTCTTGACCCTTTGAGGAAGGTGAGCGATCAATTCGTAGAGTTCCTCATGGAGCATGGTTTATCGAAGGAGGAGGCGCAGTCTAGAAGCTACCAGCTACTCGCAGCGGTAGGGATACCTGAGAGGCTTAGGGACGCTTACCCCCACCAGCTCAGCGGGGGGCAGAAGCAGAGGGTTTCAATAGCAATGGCTATAGCCTTAAACCCTTCCATAGTGGTAGCTGACGAACCCACTACAGCCCTCGACGTTATCGTGCAGAAGCAGATAATGGATTTGATGAATGAGATAAGGGTTAAGCACAACGTGTCGATAATGCTGATAACCCACGACATCGCTCTCGCTCTTGAGAGAACTGATAAAATCCTTGTAATGTATGGTGGAGAGGTAATGGAGTATGCTGGTAAGGATGACTTGATGAGAGAAATGTTCCACCCGTACACGAAGGCCTTGTTCGCATCTCTCCCAAGGATCTCGTCTAAGGAGTTGCCTAGGTTTTTAAAAGGCTATCCGCCGGATTTAAGAAACCCTCCTAAAGGATGTGTGTTCAACCCTAGGTGTGAATACGCGACCGATAAGTGTAGAGTAGAGAAGCCTGTTTTAAGAGAGGTTTCCCCTGGACACTATGCTTCATGCCATTACGCGGGTGAGCTTGATGCCGCTACTTGAACTTGACAGGATAGTGATGGAGTTTGATATAGGTTCTTTCGGCAGGAAGAAGAAGGTTAGAGCTGTTGATAATGTATCGTTAAGCATTGACAAGGGATTGATATATGGATTGGTTGGCGAGAGCGGTAGCGGGAAGTCCACGTTAGGGAGGGTAACGCTCAGGCTTTACAAGCCGGTGTCAGGGAGGGTGTTGTTTGATGGACAGGATATTACAGGACTACCTGAGAGCAAGCTGAGGCCTTTGAGAAGGAGGATGCAGCTAATCCCTCAGGACCCATACGGGGCTGTTAACCCTGTTCAGACAATAGGCGAGGCTTTATCAGAACCCCTGATAGTGCACTATGGGTTGGAGACGCGTGAGGCGATGGAACAGGTTAAGGCAATGCTGGAGAACGTTGGCCTTACTCCAGCGGAGGATTTCATTAGCAGGAGGCCTTTTAACCTGAGCGGGGGGCAGTTGCAGAGAGCTGTTATAGCTAGGGCTATGTTGTTGAAACCGGAGTACATTGTTGCTGATGAACCCACCAGTAATTTAGACGCCTCCATAAGGGCTTCCATAGTGAAGCTCCTGCTGGATTTCAAGGAGAAGTATAATCAATCACTATTGTTCATTACACACGACATAGTTTTGCTCAGCCTAATAGCGGATAGGATAGGGGTAATGTATCTTGCCCAGCTGGTTGAGGAAGGGCCCAGCGATGAAGTCATTAAGAACCCTCTACACCCGTATACACGGGCTCTTTTATCCGCAATCCCCCTGGTCAGCCAGGAGCTAGGGTTCGAGAAAATCATCCTGAAAGGGGAGATAGGGGATCCTGCTAACCCGCCCACAGGCTGCAGGTTGCACCCAAGGTGCCCATACGCTAGTCAAAAATGCGCTAAGGAGGAGCCTCCATTCATCGAATTAGCCGCTGGGAGAAAGGTAAAGTGCTGGCTTTACGCGAGTGGTTAATTTGTTGAATCTTAGGCACAGGTTTTAACAATTAGGATGAAGTAGTGAACTATTTCATTGTGGCGTCTTCTTATCCCATAGGAGTTTCCTACCCCAGTATCAGCTTTTAATAGGGTCTTTGTGACATAAACTTACTTTAGTGGGAGTTATGAGTTCTAACGTCAATGTTTTTCCGAAGAGATATATGCCATTCCTCCTCAAGCACACGGGTGAAGCCTACCAGAAACTGGGGGATGACGAGGTCGTCGGCTTCGCACTTTACTATTCGGAGAAGCTTAGGAAAAAGCCTGGATTCCTAAGGAGGAAGGGGGAGAGGATCAGCGCGGTCGTGCTCGTTCTCTACCCGCTCCTTGTCAAGCCGACCTCGAAGGGGATGGCCGTCCTAATAGACCCGCTCAGGAGTAGCAGGCTAACCATACAGTATAACGTGGTGGATAAGAACCTACTGGACTCCGCGTTGCAAGAGCTTTCAGCAATGACCGGGAAGAGCTTTCTCGACGGACTGGTAAAGCTAAGCAGGCTTGCCCAGGACGTGGCGGGCGCTAGGTCGGGGGTGCGGAAAGAGGTTGTAGAGCTTGACAACGTGGTCTCAGACCCGGGTTTACTGCAAGGGTTGAAGCCGCTAATAGGGATGGAGACAACCTACAACGTCCCGTTCATAGAAATACCTTTCCCCTCAGTTGATCACGAGGAGGTTGCCAGTAGGATAAGAAAGGTTATGAGCGAAGTAGATGAACTCGTAGACTACGTTAACAAACTGTTGGAAAAGGTTAGAGAGCTTCTAGAGGAATGGAAGAAGGATATTTCGAAGGAATATGATGAGAAGCTGAGAATTATGGATAAAAAGATTGAGGAGACAAAGCAAGCCGTTGCCAAGGCTATTGAAGAATTGAAGAGAAAGAAGGATGAGGAGCTTTCCGCGGTAAAAGAAAGATATCTACCTAATATTGAGACTGTTGAGAAAAGGATAGTTGAGACTCGTGAAAACGTTAGGAGGCTTGAGGAGGAGTTGGAAAAGGCGAAGGAGTACGACAAGGACACCTCGGATTTGAAGAAGAGGCTTAACGACCAGAAGAAGACGTTGAAGAATCTTGAGAAGGAGCTTGAGAACGCTAAGGAATCGTATGATTACGAGGTTAGAAGGGTTGAGAAAAAGTATAGCGAGCTTGTAGAAGCGGAGAATAACAAGGTTAGGTCGATTCTCAGCGAGAGGGAAGCGGTTCAGAAAGAGGTGGAAGCATTGATCCAGGAGGCTGGTAAGAGGTTTGACGCTATTAGGAGTAGTCTCCAGGAGTACGTAGAGGGGCTTGTCAAGGCTGGGAGAAGGATTGAAGAAATCAGCATTAACGCGCCGTCGAAGAGTGAGGAGATACATTTAATCCCCCTTGTATACACCTCGTATGTTTCGGATGGAACTGCTCGTTCAAGTATTACGACAATAGTGGTCCTGGAGCCTGGTGGAATGCTTGGGCCAAGACTCATCCACTACATTAACGAGGGAATCGCTAACTACTTCTCCTGGGTTAAACAAGTGCTTGACAAGGAGGAGATGAAGCCGGAGGTTAGTGCTAAAAACCTATTGGCCAACACTACCCCAGAGAGGGTTGAGGTGTGTTTAACTCGCTTATCAGATATGGGGTTGTTCAGCAGGGAGGACGCGTCCAAGATGGCGAGGAGCCTCGAGGAGCAGATGAAGATGAGTGGTTGAGCGGGAAATACGGTGAGACCGTTGCTTAGTTAGAGTTATATTTTTATTTTCACGCAACCCTTCCAATATTCTTGGTTCCCTTAAGGGATGCTTATGAATAATAAGTGGAAACTGGCTGTGACTGTTGCGATGCTTGCACTGGTTGGGATAGTAGCGTACTCTCCGCTCGGAGATCTCACACTGCAACAGAAAGCAATGATAGGCATTTCCATATTGGCAATAGCCTACTGGGTCACGGAGTGCGTGCCCATACCTGTTACAGGCATAATTATAATCCTTCTGGAAATAGTCTTCGGCGTATTCCCTCTAGCGAAGGGATTGTCCTACATAGCGTCCGATGTCAACATGCTGATCCTAGCCGGGTTAGTAATATCCATTGCTCTCTCAAAGTACCAGCTGGATCGTCTTCTAAGCCTTAAGATTCTTTCATTCATGGGTGAGCAAACCGATAGGATAGTCCTCGGCATGATGCTTGCCACAGCCCTTCTCTCAATGTGGATTCCTAACACGGCTGCGGCGGCAATAATGGCGCCTGTAGCCGTGGGTATGCTGGAGCTGATAAGGGCGGAGAAGGGGAGGAGCAATGCGGGGAAGATAATGATGATCGGTGTTGCATACGCGGCAACTATCGGCGGGATAGGCACACCTGTCGGGACTCCTCCGGTACCCATTACTATCAGGAATGTTAAGGAAGCAACAGGGTACGACATCACTTTTGCCATGTGGATGGCGTGGGGTGTTCCAATAGCCTTAGCATTAACGATTATTGCATGGAAACTCCTCACACTGTTTTATCCTCCGGAGGTCAAAACAATCCCGGGAGGCAAAAGCATTGTTGAAGGAGAGCTAGCTAAGATTGGAAAACTGAACAAACAGCAGAAGACAACCCTGGCAATTTTCGGAGTAGCAGTGGTTCTATGGCTTATGGACTCGTTCTACCCTATTCTCCCTAACTGGACCTACATAGCCTCCTTGATAATCATCATACTCTACCTGATACCTGGGGTTGGAACACTGTCATGGGATGAGGTTTCGCGAGAGGCTGACTGGGGTGTTTTATTCCTCGTCGCCGGAGGGCTGGCATTGGGTGGAGGTCTGAGGGAAACCGGGATTGTTAAAATGCTTGCAGACGCTATAGCGACAGGGCTGGCCGGGGCATCACCTTATCTTGTCAACATCGTAATAGCGTTGGTGGCAGGGTTCAGTGTAACAGTATTTTGCAGTATAACAGCCACCTCGTCAGCATTCGTCCCAATCGCAATAGCGATAGCAGGATCCCTAGGCATGGATGCAAGGTTCACGGGCATTGTAGCTGGTGTAGCATCATGCTTCGCATTCCTCCTACCAGCCAACACTCCCCCGAACGCTATCGCCTACTCCTACGGATACTTCAAGAACTATGAGATGGCTAAGGTTGGCCTGGTTTTAACGCTATTGTCCTCCATAGTGTTGATAGCCTTCATGCCGATGATAACACTCCTCACCGGTTGATAACAGTTCAATCAACAAAACGTTTTTTACAATATGAGGTGTATACTATGAATGGTTAGCGCGTATGGTTGAGCTACGGGGCCTTAATGTTCTGAAAACCACGGGAGCTCTCATGTCCCTGCTGGGCGCACTTATGACCTCTGTGCCCTTGATAGATTTAGCGTACGGTGAGCAGGTTTCGGCAGGGTTTCTCGCATTCTCAATCATCCTCATGACAGGGGGTTTCCTGCTTTCGAGAATACAGACACAGGAGGGCTTGTCATTTATTGAAGCAGTTCTCTCCTCTACTCTAGCGTGGACTCTTCTACCCGCGATCTCCGCAATACCGTTGTCTATTGAGCTTTCAATACCATTGTACGATGCGTTCTTTGAAAGCGTCTCAGGGTTCACCGGAACCGGGTTAACGGTTCTCGCAGGGCTTGAGAAGTTGAAGCCTAGCATACTGTTCTGGAGGGCTTTAATGCAGTGGGTCGGGGAGCTGGGGTTCGTTGTTTTCGCAATGGTATTGTTCCCCTTCTTCTACAGGTATGGGCTACTCATGTACGGTGTTGAGAGACCGGTTAGGATAGAGGCTTCAATGTATCGAACCGCGCGAAGACTTTTCAACATCTACATAGTTTTAACACTTGCCGGAGCCCTCATGCTCTACTACTCGGGCATGAACATTTTCGACGCTGTAACGCACTCGATGACCGGAATAGCCACCGGCGGTATGAGCAACTACGATGCTAACTACGACCACATCTACCGCACTGCGCCCTTAACCTCTATTCCATTAATCATTGTAATGGTGCTTGGGGCTACGAACTTCCTCCTTCTTGACAAGCTTTTAAGAGGGGATGTGGGCGAGGTTGCCCGTAACGAGGAGTTCAAGCTCTACATAGTTCTCTTACTGTTCTTCTCCGCCACCACATCTGCATCCATGCTTTCATCCAATAACATTTCATCAAACATTTCTGAAACAATAGTCTCCGGGGTTTTCAACGCGATCTCCGCAATGACTACAACAGGCTTCAACATCGGCGCGATCAGTCAACTCCCATACGCTACGAAGCTTATCCTCACCTTCTCAATGCTTATTGGAGGGATGACCTTTGCAACCGTGGGAGGCATTAAAGTGCTCAGGTTTCTCATAATTTTGAAGAAGCTTAAGGCTGCGTCAATAAGCATTGTAACAGGTGGGAGGGCTGAGACAAGGATTAGGCTAGGGGAAAACGTGATGGACGACTCGGAAGTGGCTTCCGCACTCTTACTGGCTTTAACACATTTCACAGCAGTCTTCACAGGGGCCATGCTTATAAAACTCATGCTCCCAGGCTTCGACTATGCCGACGCGTTGTTTGAATCAGCATCGGCCGCGAGCTGTGTGGGATTATCCACAGGGATCGCATCTGCCACGGCGCCCCCCGGGGTTAAAGCTGTTTTAATCTTACTGATGGTTCTAGGAAGGCTGGAGTATCTCCCACTCCTCATGCTTGTAGGCTGGATCCTGGGCAGGAAAACTATTAAATTATTAAGATAGTTCACCAATAATAAAATACCTTGGAGCAGTGTTAGCTGAGGGTTTTTCATGAAAATACTCATAGCCGGTGGCGGCGAGTTCGCTGAGAACTTAATTAAAATGCTGAACCCTAGGGAAAACGAGATCATAGTTATAGAGAAGGATGAGGCGCGGAAAAGAGAGCTGGAGTCAAAGTACGATGTCCTGGTGATCAATAAGAGCGCAACGGACGTTGACGTTTACGCTCGAGAGGTGAAGATGGACGAGATAAACGCTGTCCTAGCCTTAACCAATAGTGATGAAATAAACATGTTGGTTCTCGCAATAGCGAAAATCTACAATGTACCTATCAGGATCGGGAGGTTTGCCGAGGAGAAGATTGGCGAGCTGGTTCGGGAGCTCCAGCTCGGAATCCCTATAACGCAGCCTAAGATCTTGGCGAGCATTGTAGCAGACTACATGTCATCGGTCCTGACACCTGTTCTACTGGGAAAGCTTGGATCTTTCGACCTATATGTCGTAGGGGTTGCGGAAGGGGATAGGGCAGCAGGATCCAGGATTAAGGATCTTGAAATGAGTGAGGAGGTAGGCAAGATCATACTCATGTTTGACGGAACCAGGTTTAAAGTGCCTTCTGAAGACGATGTTTTAAAACCCGGAGATATCTTGGTGATAATGGCTACGGGAACTGATTTTATAAGCAATATAAAGGGGTAATCATGGCTGAGCCAAGCCTAATCCAGGACTTACTGTCTAAGCTCGAGGTCCCAATAATCATAGTTCTCACACTAGTCATTGTTAGAGTGCTTTTCAAAAAACTCCTCGACTCCCTGGCAATGCGAGGCACGATCTCAGTCACGGGTAAGGAAACAGTTTTGAGGATTCTGGATATTTCAATCATAGTTATATCCTTCCTCGTCCTGGTAGCCCAGTTCATAGAGGTACACATGGCTCTTATAGCGATAGCGGGGCTGACCCTTGTCTTAGTCTTCATGCTTATCGATAAGATAAGAGGGTTTATCGCCTACCTATCACTTCAAATGGATAAGAAGATCATGGGCAAGTATTTTGAAATAGTACTGCCCGGTTTCAAAGAGCCGGTTTACGGGAGGGTGGCGAAGATTTCATCGTCATACTGCGAGATCGAAGATGTCTTTGGCGAGAAGTACTTGATACCCAACACGGTAATGTATAACGCCGTGTTGAAACCGCTGACACCAACCGTGGTGTTTGACGTTCGTTTGAAGATCACAGGTGAAGAGGACTTGCGGAAGCTGATAGAGCTATTCAAGAGCTTTAAACCGGAGGTTTTCAGGATAGATGATAGGAGAACCATTATACGGCATGTAGGCCCGTCGAGATTTACTATAAGGATTGTAGCGCATCCCACGGGTCCTAGTATCAGGCATATTGAGATCATTGATTTCATGTCCGAATTGATTGGAAGATTCAAGGAGTATGATCCTGAAGTCCGTTTCGTGAAAGTTTACTAAAAGAATGTTTAACCCATCCCTCCCCGAACCCTGCCTCTGAGGTCGTAGAAAGTAGCTTTTTCAATTACTGCTTCAACAGATACTCCATAATCGAGCAGGCCTCCTCCCAGCAGGATAACAGGGATGTAGTTGTCAAGCCTGCCAACCCATGTGTTAGAGTACTCTGTTACAAACACCGGCAGGGTTGATCCAACATATTTCTCCCTAACCTTAAGCCCCATCTCCTCCACGGTTTCAAGCATTCTGAGCATTCTTTCCTTTCTAACACGTGTCGGAATGTTCGGCATTCCAGCTGAAAGTGTGTTGGGTCTCACGCTGTAGCCTGCGAAGTGAACTCTTTCAAACTCTAACTCCTTAATTATCTTCAAAGTATTTTCGAAGTCTTCCTCATCCTCGGAGGGGTGGCCTACTATTATATCGGTTGCAATGCTAACGTCACTGATTTTCCGCTTTACCTCTTTGATTAAACCCCTGTACTCGTCAACAGTGTATTTCCTATTCATAGCCTTCAACACTTTGTCGCTACCAGACTGCAGAGGGATGTGCAGAAACCTGTAGATCCTGCGGTCAGAATTGACGGCTTCAACCAGCTCGTCAAGGATTGGTGGCAGGTGCTCCGGGTTTATCATCCCTATTCTAACCCTGAACTCTCCCTGCAGTGTTGAAATCCTTCTCACCAGTTCTGGGAGACACCGTTTACCGTACAGGTCTACTCCGTAAGTGCCCAGGTCCATCCCCGTCAACTGTATCTCCACCGCGCCCATTCTCACAGCGGTCTCAACGGATTTTACGATTGCTTCAACAGTGTGGCTCACTAATACTCTTCTAGCATGTCTTGTTATGCAGAAGGAGCAGTTGCTCAAGCATCCTTCTTGAATAGGTATTGGCGCAATCCTGTTCTCGAAGAACAGTCCTATCCTGTCTCTCTCCCTAACCCCATCCAGCATCACAACCTTCCCGCTTGATTCCACTGCTACATGGATTCTGGAAGAGTTCTGCGGGGAGACAAGGCTGGCTTCAGGAGCGGTTTTCAACACCTTGTATGGCTGTGCAGCGGGGAGGCATCCAGCAATCACGAGCTTCGCATTTCTCTCCTGAACCAGTCTTCTAAGACTGGTTATTTTCTTCAACATGTGTTGCTCCGTGTCAAGCCTAACCGTGCAAGTATTGATTATTACCACGTCAGCGCTGGAGGGGTCGGCAACAATAGAGTGCCCTCTCTCTGTTAAAACATGCTTCATCAAGGCTTCATCGCTCCTGTTGAGCGCGCAGCCGTATGTTTCCACGTAAACCCTCATTAAACCATCCATTAACAGAATTATTGTTAAATAGCCCTCTTAACAATAATCTCCCTGGAGAGGTGTTGTTTTTGAAGAGTATCAGGGACTACAGTTACGAGGAGCTGTTGGACAGGGCGATTCAGAGACTGCCGTCTAAGAAGAGCAGCGGCGAGGTTTTCGAAATCCCCAGGGCCGAGGTTTTGATCGTTGGAGGCAGAACTATTGTTCACAATTTCTCGGAAATAGCTGAGGCTCTTGGTAGGGAGAAAGATATTGTTCAAAAATACTTTGTCAAGGAGCTTGGTGTTCCCGCCTTCCTCAACGATGCTGGGCAGTTGCTATTGCAGGGCAAGTTCAACGCCTCAGTCATCAACAAGCTTATAGAAGTCTTCGTTGAGAAATACGTTAAATGTCCCACCTGCGGAGCCATCCACACGAAGCTTGCTAAGAAGGGCAAGGTTTTCGTGATGAGGTGCGAGGCCTGCGGCGCGGAGACCACGCTACCGGCTTTCTAGAGCGCGTGATGTCTTGATGGAGGAGAAAGGTGGTCGGGAAGCCTACACCGGCTTGGAGTATGTAAGCGTAAGGTTTTCAGACGACGAAGTAGTAGTGTCAGTGTGCGATGAAGAGGTTCTGGGAAAAACCCTTGTCGACCCGGATAAGGGCATTAAATACGTAGTAGACCCTTTCTTCTACAAGGGGGAGCTTAAAAGTGTTGAAGAAGCCTTGGAGATCCTCTCCACTGCTACAACAGGCAACCTGGTTGGCGAGAGAATTGTTAAAGCAGCAATAGAGAGGGGGTTCATCCATCCTGATGCCATTCTCATAGTTCAAGGTGTTCCAATAGCCTTCTTCGCAATACTATAGGTGTTGCATATGAGGTTCTGCGTGCGTTGCGGAAGAGAGGTACCGGACGAGGAGATTATTGGAAACCACTGTCTTGAATGCTATGTTAAATACCTCACCCCATTCAAGGATAAGCCGAGGCTTGAGGTGACGGTCTGCCCTAAGTGCGGTGCATGGTTTTACAAGGGAGAGTGGAATCATCCTTTGGAAGAAAACGAGGTTTTAAGAAGAATCGCGATGGGGGAGTCTAAGCGCTTCCTCAGGGAGGAAGTGGAGGTTTTAGATGTTTCGGTGGTTAAACCACTCCATAAAATCAGCGCGAGCGAGCACGGGGTGACCTTGAACTATCAATTATTGATTAAGGAAACCAATCCCGTGAACTACGAGCTGGAAGCCCCTGTTAAAATAACCTACAAGCCGTGCCCCTCATGCTTAGCCAGGGCAGGAGGTTCTCATAAAGCATTAGTCCAGGTAAGGGTTGAGGGAGAGGTAGATGTCGAGAAGCTGGCTGAGGAGGTTGAGGAGCTTATTGTTAAGGCTGGGCTGGCTTCAAGCGTCACAGAGGTTGAGACTGTGAGGGAAGGCGTGGACGTCAAGTTCGAAGACCCTGTTGCCGCCAGGAAGCTTTCAAGCATTCTGAGCAGGAAGTACGGGGCATCAACAACCGAGTCCTTCAGGTCAACCCGGTTTGACGCTCACGAGGGTAAGTGGAGGGGTGTTGTAACGCTGTCCGTGAGAATCCCGCCAATACACAAGGGCATGGTGGTCGAGTACCAGGGTGAGGTTGGCGTTGTCGAGGAGGTTTCGAAAGGACTGGTGAAGATAAGGATTCTTGAAACAGGAGAGCATGTTCAGACAAAGGTGTCAGGCTACTGGGATGGAAGGATTAAGCCGTTGCCAAGGGCTCACCTAGGCGGCAGGTATGTCGTGACGAGTGTTGACAAGAACTACGTCTACTTGCTCAACGAGGAGACGGGGGAGCTTAGAGAGGTTCCGGTTAAGCCCGGGTATTCTCATTTAAAAGCCGGCGATGAAGTATTATTATTGTCAATAGAGGAAAAGGAGTATTTGATAAGGGAGAGTGATTAGGTTTTGCCTAAGAAGGACCAGGGTCTAGGGCCCGGAGCAGAAACACCGTTCCCCGGGGACGATACAGTAGTCTGCGGCGTCATAAGGCATCTCGGCGGGGATTACCTGCTGGCAAAATGCATGGATGGCGTGGACAGGAAGGTTAGGATACCGGGGAAGCTTAGGAAGAGAGTGTGGATTAACGAGGGAGACATAATTCTCGTCGGACTATGGGATTTCAGCCCGGATAAGGGTGAAGTGGTTTACAAGTATGGTCGTAACGAGATAAACAAGCTTATTGAGAAGGGCTTTTTGAGCAAGGAGTTCATTGACGCTCTCAGTGAATACGTATGAGCGATGAAGTGGACAGGCTTCTCCGTAGAGGGGGAGAGGAGCCGAGAATCAAGGATGCAGACCTCTACGAGACTGTTGAGGAGGTTTTCGACACATCCACAGTCCTAACGGTTGTCTCCCTGATTCGTAAAAGAGTTTTAAAGCGGATTTCAGGCGTGATCAGTGCTGGCAAAGAAGCAAGGGTTTACCTCGGCTACGCTTCAGACGGTAGGCCGTTGGCTGTTAAAATATACCTAACAAGCTCAGCAGAGTTCAGGAAGGGAATATTGAAGTATATTGTCGGAGACCCGAGGTTTCAGGGGGTTAAAACCGGTGACACGAGAGCGCTAATCTATGCGTGGACGAGGAAGGAGTACAGGAATCTTGTAAGGATGAGGGAGGCAGGGGTCAAGGTTCCGGAGCCTGTCGCGTTTCTCAACAATGTTTTAGTTATGGAGTTCCTGGGCGAGGAGGGTAAGAGGTATCCATTGCTAGTGGAAGCCTACAAGGAGCTGGAGAAAGAGGAGTTGGAAAACATTTACAAGCTGGTTTTAGAGGAGCTGGAGAAAATTGTCTGCAAGGCTAGGCTCGTGCACGGGGATTTATCAGAGTTCAACATAATGGTTAAGCCTGATCTCGACATAGCAATCATAGATGTAAGCCAGGCTGTCGACTACTCACACCCTAACGCGAAGGAGTTTCTCGAAAGGGATGTTAGAAATATTAACAGGTTTTTCAAAAATGAAGCCAAGATAAATGTTTTAAGTGACGAGGAGGTTTTGGAGGGGTTGTTTAAATGTCTGGAGAGGAGAAGGGAAGATTCATCCTAGGCGTTACAAGACTCTACGAGAAAATACCTTTGGAGAGGATAGGGGTTTTAATAGGCGATAACGGCCGGGTGAAGAAGGAGATAGAGGAGAAGACTAGGACAGCTATAACGATAGATTCTTTAACAGGCGGCGTAGTGATAGAGCCAGCCCTCCCCACAACCACCGCTCTCGAGCTTATGAAGGCAAGGGATATAGTTAAGGCAATAGCCTACGGCTTCAGCCCTGACAGGGCTATGAGGTTGCTGGATGAGGACCAGGTGTTAATGGTCATAGATGTTAGACAGTACGTGGGAGATAAGCCTAACCATGTGGCAAGGGTTCTAGGGAGAATAATCGGCGAGGATGGTAAGGCGAGGAGGACTCTTGAGGAAATGACCGGTGCGTTCATATCGATATATGAGCCTTACGTGGCTATCATTGGGGATTTTGAAACAGCTAATATAGCTAAAACAGCTATTGAAATGCTGATACAGGGGAGGAGGCATTCAACAGTTTACAAGTACGTTGAGAACGAGACGTTCACCTTGAAGAGGAGGAGGATGAGGGAGCTCTGGCTCAAGCCTCCTAAAATAGAAGCTGGAGAGGAAGGAAAGCAGGAGTAGAGAAGTTTTCTAAAAAACGAGTAGGTATATAGCAACGATCATGAACGCGCTCGCAACGACTTTCTTAAGGGTAAGCTGTTCGTGAAGAATGATCACTGATAATGCTATCACGAATAGAAGGCTGGACTTATCGATTATGGCCACAGGCGTTGTCTCCCCTTTCTGGAGCGCTAGGAAGTAGAGAACCCATGATGCTCCTCCAGCCACGCCGCTTAGCACTATGAAAAGTGCTTCTCTCGAAGTAATTGTTGACACGAAGCCTGTTCCCCTGAAGGTTAGCATGACCGCTACTGCGAAAACCATCATTACTATAGACCTTAAGGCGGTGCCGGTGAGGGAGTCCACGTGTTGAAGCCCTATTTTAGCGAAAATCGTTGCAAGCGCAGCCATGAAGGCATCTAGCAATGCGTAGATTACCCAATCCTCCAAGGCAACCACCTTTTCAACCCGGCATCTTGTGCGGGCCTTGTCAACACCGTGTTCAGAGGGGGTTCTATCCCCGGGTTCCCTCTTCATCTGCCGGCAAGTGAAGAAGTATTCGTTGAACCCTTAAAATGGTTTTAAGCGGAAAAGCTTATATGACTCCTAAAGTTATAATAGAACTCGATGACTGGTAGTGGGCCCGTAGCTCAGCCAGGCAGAGCGGCGGACGCTGGGGGATGTCTCCAGCGGTCGAAGCTCCAGATCCAGTGCTATGGGTCAGACGACCTTTACGGGATGAGATAGATCTGGAGGGAGTGACCCGTAGGTCAGGGGTTCGAATCCCCTCGGGCCCACTACGATTGAAAATTACTTCTTCTCAAGCACTCTAACCTTGTAGGCTGCTAAGAGGATGGATACTAGTAGAATGATCAAGGTTATTCTTAAATCAATCCCTGAGAAGGCGATCCATGTGGCGATGATGAAGAATAATAATCCGATGAACACCCTGGGTGCGCTGGGCGCGAAGAAGGCTTTTCTCGCAGACTGCTGAGCGTTTCCCACGCCGTAGAACCAAACCGCGTTAACATAGAGGAAGATTCCCGCGGCTAGCGTGACGCCTTCCCCTCCTGTTACAGCAAGCGTTGAAGCGATTGCTAAAATTATTGACGCGATAAAGACCGCGAAGTCTCTGAAGCTTGTAGCGATGTTAATTCTCAGAAATGTCAGTATTGCGAACAGCATTGTTGCCGCTAACCCGGTTAGAACGAGGTATTCGCTCATACTTATTCAACTCTACTATATAGTTAGCTTTAACAGGTTATTTAACTCGGTTGTGAGACGTACGCCCAGTCCTTTCTCGTTCACAAGTGTTTTCTGGTCGAGCGTGTTGAAAGGTATGTAAACCAGGCCTACTGCCTGGGAGGATGCAAAGGTTATCTTGCCCCTGTACTTGTTGTTGACTGCTTCAATATAACCGTCCACGAGCTTCTCGGCTAGCACGCTGGATATGAACGGGGGGAAAGCCCTGGCTTCTCCAGGTATGCTTGAAACCCTTGCTGAGGAAGCAATATCTTTAGCCAGAGAGTAGCCGGGTGCTTCCTCAATTTTCTCGGGAGGCGGCGTTCTCCCAGTGTATAATCCTAGGACGTCTAGAACTGGGTTTTCAGCGTATGGAGGTATTGAGGCTACTAGAACAGTGAGCCTTGACTCCCCGCCCTTCCTGAAAACAATGCCCTTGACGAACGAGAACCTGCACTCAACCACGTAGAATGGAACGTAGAAGCCTCCCCTGCCAGGGAGCACGTTAACCTCGGGTGAACCCGTCTTCCCGTATGCTAGCTTCTTGAGGTTAACCATTATCTCCAGAAGATCCTGGATAGGCCTCTTATAGGTGTCTCTCAGCCATTTGAAAACACTCATGTATGCTTCAACCCATCTCACAATCTCCAAAGGATCTCTTCCAGCCGTGAAGAACTTGTGAGCAGCGTCTGATAAATGATATATTGATTCAGCAGCCATTTTCTCAACTTCTAAAATACCCCTGTTAACCTCCGGGATGGGCGAGGACCCAACCCTCTCGAGAAGCAAAGCGTACTGGTCAACACCTGTTTTCGCAAGGTCAAGTGCTGCTGAAGTGTTCCTGGCATAGAGCTGTTCAAGAGATGCGAGCATTGTCTTGATAGAGCTGAGCCTTTGTTTAACAAACGTGAAACCAGGGTCGTCTGGAATTTCGGACAAGGCTTCATCAATATTCTTCAAAGCAGACTTTACATCATACTTCGATAGTGCTCGCAGAGCGTTGAGGAGGTATCCTGCGGTGTTACCGTAGATTATTGTTTCACTAACGAATCTTGAATCCTCTTCTGAGACTGCGAAGTCCTTGACAGCCTGTACTTTCAACGCCTCCTCGAAAAACGCTCTCGGCTCCTCCCCTGGCGGTGTGGGAGGTGGAACAGGTGTCACAGGGTTTGACAAGTACTGGAGGTATTTCGCCCTAACATTAGCCCTGGTCATTAACAGCTTCGGCTTTATCAGGCTCTGGAATATTTGATGCCTAGCAGCAATATCTGCAACAGTTGTGGAGACGGCGGTGGAGGGCAGTAACTCCTTAATCCACTTCTCAAGCTCGCCTCTGAGTTTTTCAATATAGCGGGTGGCGTCCACTATCTTGTTGAGGAAGCCGCAGTATTCGCACCTAACCCATTCCTCTCCTTGCTGGGGTTTCGGAAGAGGGGCTCCGCAGTTGGTGCATCGCAACACAACTGTCTCCATGCTATCCCCCTATCCTAGCCTTATCTTCTTCCCACTTGAACCCTTATAGCTGAGACTCTCACTTCAAGCGAGCTTATCCTAGCGTTCAACCTTGCCTCGACTTCTTGAAGAGCCTTCATTGCTAGCTCATAATATCTCTTAGCCAGCGCGTCGCTTAGATTGTAAACCATGGTGTAGCATACCCTGCACACAGCTATCTTGCCGTCAGCTATGAGGAAAGACGCCTCGCCCCCATATTTCTCCCTTATATAATTGTTAACCGAGGCCGGCATGTAGATGTAGTTTATCTCCTCGCCCTGTATCTCCCTGTGACAAACCCAGCACTTCGTTGTTTTCGAAAGCTTCCCCAGCTTATCGTTCACGAAGCTTCTAACCTCGGGAGGCGCTTGCTGAAGATACGCCATTGCCTCACTGTATAGTTCAACAGCTTTAGAGGGGTTGTCAGCCTCTATTTTCAACGCTCTTATAATCCTCGCGTAACCTAGGAGCCTGAAGCCAACCGAGCTTAAAGAGTCGTGAATGTTCAGCAAGTCCTCGAGTATCAGCCTCCTCGAGCCTTCCCCGAGGAGAATATTGCCAACCTCCTCATATTTCTGAGCGATCGATTCATCCATCTTCACGGCTTCGTTAATGTTGAATCTAGGCAGGCTGAAGATCATTGAAGCCAGCTCGAGATCTCTCGCAAGCTCCCCCGCTGTAGGCTTTGCAGCGATCCCAATATCTAACGGGAGGGCGGGATCTAGCTTCCTACACTGCTCTGCGGCTTTCGAGAATGCTTCAGGGGTTTTCTTCAAAAGCGCATCGTAGAATGTCGCGTAGAAGATGGTTTCCCCAGCCCTCCGGTTAATCTCGGGGTCGTTCGACTTAGAAGCGATCTCGTAAGCGTTAAGGAAGTGCTTTACAGCACCCTCTATATTCCCCTTGTTTCTATCGCTGAAAGCCTTGTTTAACTCGTCCTCAAACTTCTCCCTCTCACTCTTGAAGAATATCACGGCTACATCTCCTTCTTATACTTCTCAAGCAACTCCTTCTTCAGCTGGTCGTACTCCTCCTGGGTTATCAAGCCCTCGTCAAGCATTTTCTTCAGCTCCCTCAGCTTGGCTACGAGGGGGCTTTCCTGCGGCTGGGCTGGCGTTGGCGCTGGCTGGGGAGGTGCCTGCTGAGGCTGTTGCGGCTGAGTAGGCTGAATAGCCTGCTGCATTAATGTCGGCATGGCTACGAGAGCACCCATCCAGCCTGCGGCCGGTGATTTCCCAAGAGCCCTCATGACTTCAACTGTTTTAACAATCTCCAACACCTTGTCCTCGTCTCCCTTCTGGATTGCGAGCAGGAGGGGTAGTCCATAGGTCGGGTCCTCTTTCTCCATTCTCTCAAGCTGGGGCAGGGTTATCCCGGCTATTTTAACATCAATGAGCTCTAACCCTCTCTGCGCGAATGCCTCCTGGATTGTTCCCGCCTTCAGCCTACTTGTAACCTGGGTTAGGTTGGTGTAGATATCTATTGCGCTGTACTTGCTGATCTCCTGTATCAGCGTCTCCACGAAGTAGTTTCTTATAAAGTCTGCAACCACTGTTGAAGACAGCTCCCTCACGGCCCCGGCTACCTGTGTTAGGAAGAGGACGGGGTCTGCAACCCTGTACCAGAATTCTCCAAAGCTCTGGAGCTCCGTCATGTAAAGGGTGCGGGGACCCAGCTTAACCCTTGTTGACAGCCCAAACTTCCCTCTGAACTGCTTCAGCGATACGAAGATTATCCTAGCTTTGAACGGGGTTTCACCATAGCCTGCCACGAGCCTGAAAGCCCTTGTTAGAAGCGGGAGGTTCTGTGTCGTCAAAACATGTCTACCAGGCGGTAGGACATCGTATATTTTCCCATCTCTCATGAACACTGCTGTCTCATACTCGTGCACTACTAGAACGCTGCCCCATCTAATATCCTCGTACGGGTAAACCCATAAAATATCCTCGGGGCCGGGGTTAACCCACTCTATAACGTTAGTCTTGCTCACGCATCATCACCTCACAATCCCGGACAATATCCTCTCCCTCTCCTCCAGGAGGGATTCATACTTCCCTAAAAGCTCCTCGATACTCGCAAGGAACTTCTCAGCCTCCAGGATGCTCGACGGCTTGCTTGAAGTAGTCTTGTTCAGCTCCTCAACTACCACGCCCATGTTTAAATCATGCTCCAGCATCTTGTCCAGAACGTTCTCGTCAACCTTGAAAGCGTGGAAAAGCGGTCTGTACCCGTAGGGTGCGTGCCTCGTTTTCTCGGCCAGGGAGTCAAGCCTGTAGATGAGTTTTTCAACACGGTTTGAAACAGGCGTGGAACCTGATGACGACACTATGAGCGAGTAAAAGCTTCTGAGGTCTGAAACGCTCTTCTTAAGCCTCCTGTAAAGCTCATCCCTGACAACCCTGTCGGTCTCCCTGATAAGCTCTTTCTCCTTATAACCCTTGTACCCGGGGAACAGCATTAGTAGCTTCTCGTAAAGCCTGAGATCTGGTGAAGGTTTGCCACTAGACAATAAAGTAACACCTCACTAATATTAACAGCTTCCAACTTAATATATTGAATCGGTAATTGTTCAACCATAGCGTTTAACTAGCAGATTCATACGTGAGTATTGGGGGATTCGGCAAGCTTCTCCGCTTTTCAACTTTATTAACGTTGAGAAGTTAGTATTGATTAAGGGTTGGTTTGAATGCATGAAGCATTGAAAATAATCCTAATTCTCACACTAATAACAGCATCCATACTACCGCTAGCCCTTGGAACACAGGTCAGGAATCAACCCCTTGTCAGCGAAACCCCGCTCGGGGTGAAAATCCCTGTTGACAACACCCCGTACGCCTCGTACACTATAGAGCCAAACCTGGTCTACTATGGCGGTAAATACTATACCTCAATACTAAACGTAACCCATGGGTCGTATGTCGAGGGAAACATCACGTTCTTCACGATAGACCCTGCCACCGGGCAGGCTGAGAAAACCGTGCTCACCGACAACCTGGGAATCGACAACTATCTTGTCCTAGCCGGCGGCAAGCTGGCGCTAGCGTACTCGAGATTCCCGAACACCACCTATTACAGGGATCTGAGACTCTTCCTAATCGACCCTGCGACAGGGAGCGTTGAAGCCAACATACCTGTGGCCGAGACTCCGAGGATTTACGACGAGCATCCTGTTGCGGCCTACAACCCGGTGAGCAACCTTCTCGGCATAGCCCACTACATGGGCAACGGTTCGTACAGGGGCTTCATGCTCTCCATCGTGGACTTGTCGAGCCAAGCACTCGTGAAAACCTACTTGATACCTCCCAACACGACGCTCGATTACAGGACAATAACCCTTAACATCGCGCCGCTGGGTGACGGCTTCATCTTCCTATACGTTAACGATACTTCAACTCCTGGAGAGTTAGACCTGAACCCGGTCTTCTTCAACCTGACCAGCATGTATCAGCTCCCCGTGATCCCTACTTCAGGGGCTAATGAAACCCTGGGCGATATAGTTACGATGAGAGCGCCCAACATCACTAGGACTGACACTACTTACTCACCATTCCTTCCCGTGGTTGTCTCAGACAACAGGGTTGTCTTCGCAGGGTTCACCTACAACTCGGACGGTTCGAGAAGCGTGTTCATCGCTGAGGCTGCGATGGTGGGGGGTGAAGTAGTGCTGAGAAGGATCGTGCTTGGACCGGGCCACTATCCCTCGATCGCTCTTGGATCATCGACCATAGCAGTAGCCTACTCTTCCCCTGGTGCTGGAGGATACGATGTAGTGCTCAAGATTCTCGACATTGAGAGCCTTGGCGAAATAGCCTCGCTCAACCTGAGCAGGATTGCTGGGACCCAGGAGTTTAATGAGGCATATGTGAAAATAGCTTACTCACCCATGGGATACTATATTGTAACATGGAGCATGATGTACGGCACAACCTATTCGATAGTGGTTGGAGGCGTTAAGGAGAGCAGCCTAGGGTTCACCGGACCCATAACGCTTGAAACCACGCCAGCCATGAACGCGACGCCTGTAAGGGTTGGAGTGGACGGGCTGGACGGATTCGCCGTTCTGTTCAGAGAATATAATGTTGCAACCAACGAGTCTGACACATACCTGTTCCTCGGCAGAATAGGCGTCGACCTCCCCCCGATCACGGAGACGACGACAACAACAGAGACCGTGACAACCACTACAACCGTTACAACTACGAGCACTGTGACGGAGACTGTTCCAACAACCACGACAATTACCGAAACCATCACATCCACCACCACCGTGACCGAGACCGCGACCGAGACAACAACCGTTACAACCACTTTAACCGAGACAAACACCACTACTGTGACTGAGACGGTCACCTCAACCGTTACGTCAACTGTGACCACTACGGTTACTGAAACCTATACGGAGACAACTACGGAAACGGTAACAGAGACGTCTTACACGACTATTCCAACCACGGTTACTTCAACAATCACGAATACAACAACCGTTACGGAGACATCCTACACGGTGATCCCAACTACAACCACAGTTGTCCAGACCTCGTACACTACGATTCCCGTGAGCACCACGGTAACCAATACTACAACGGTGACGAGCACAGCCACGGTGACCAACGCGGTATACACTACTGTAACGGAGACTCAGACAGAGACTACGACGAGAACGGTTGTAAGTACTGAGTGGACAACATCCACTAAGACCGAGACGTACACCACAAGCATCCTTGAGACTTCAACAGGAATAGCCGGGGCTATTGCAACACTCATAGTCGGATTCCTCGTAGGTTGGTTAGTTAGAAGACCAAAATGATTTTTTACTCCTAACCCATTCGCCTTTACATCACACTCCAGTAGCTGGAAATCGCGTGTAGTAGTGAATAATATTATCGCTCGCAGACGATTCTGCCTAACCACACATCACTCAATGCTTGCTGGTTTAAGACCGCGTGGTAGGGTTTAAAAATACTTGAGTCCTTAATTATAGGAAGGGGCCCGTCGTCTAGCTTGGTTAGGACGCCGCCCTGACACGGCGGAGGCCCGGGGTTCAAGTCCCCGCGGGCCCATCTCCTTCAATCAGCATCGTAGTATAGTTTGAAGCCTCTAACGGTTTCCTCAAGCCTCAATATTTTGATCCTTCCAACCTCCTTTGTGTTAGAGACGTGTGTCCCCGTGCACGGGATTGCGTTGACTCCTTCAATCTCGACTACCCTGTACCTGCTTGTCCTGGGAAGTCTTTGAAGGTTAGGAGCGTTGTAAATCCTTGCTGGAAGCTGCTCCCAGCTGACCCAGAAGGCTTTAACCCTCCGAGCCTCCTCCACTATTCTCGTAGCTTCCCTGAGAACTTCCTCGACAACCTCTTTCGAAGCACTCCTAGCATCGTACTCTATGTAGGCATCCGGGGGAGCGTGCTGGGCTTCGAGAGTGTTGACATTTCTCCCATAAGCCTTCATCACAGCGTAGTCCAAGATGTGCCCTGCGGTGTGAAGCCTCATAGTCTTGTACCGGGGCTCCCAGTCTAGCTCAAGCACCACCTGGGAGCCTTTAACGGGCAGGTTTCCCTCAACCAACCTGCCGTAGTGTGCTACAACGTTCTTAACCATGAGGGCTTTCTCAACCCTGAACTTGATGCCCTCGCCTTTGACCCAGCCGGTATCGCTTCCCTGACCCCCGGTTTTCGGGTGAAACACTGTCTTATCGAAGACAAGGTAGCACCTGCCCGGCTTATCGCAGGCATAGTCGAGAAGATTAACTGTTGCCGTCTTCAAATATGAATCTTCAAGGTATAGAAGCTCGGTGCCCAGCATGTTCTTAAGCCAGGAGTAAAGATCAACCATGACCAAGCAACCCGTTTCCTCTTATGAAAACTATCTTGAAAGATTTGCCTTCCTGAACAGGGTCCAGCCCAGCAGGAAAGGTACCAGCGTCCAAGCGGCCCCAGCGGCAACGACTAGGTACGGATTTACAACAGAGACTTCTGCATAGATATCAGGGAATTCTGCCCTGTTTACGAAATATGTTGCAAAGCTTGTTAAGCCGAGGGGGTTGAAGTAGTAGCTAGTATACTGGAGTTTCTGCAGCTCCTCGACAAGCCTGGGGGTGAAACCGTGCATGAAGTATGCTAGGATGAATACCAGGATCCCCATGATCATTGTGAAGAACAGGTACAGGATGATTGAGACCGCGAGATACTTACCCCCGCTTGCCACTGTTGAAAGCATGTAGCAGACGCTGTAGAAAGCTATGAGTGATCCAGCAACGCCTAGGAACAGTATCACAGTGTAAGATGCCTCGATACTGTAGCCGGTGAGCAAGAATATGCTCGCGTTGAATGCTGCGAAGAAAACCCCTGTTGAAGCTAGAGCGGTTAAAACCCCGGCCGTGAACCTCGTGACATATACTTCTAGCCTTGTAACAGGGCGGGCTATGAGGAACTCCAATGCCCCAATCCCCTTCGGCTTAGCGACGAGAGTGTATGCGAGGTATAGAACCACTATTGGGAAGAATTGGGAGAATAAGCCGAGCCCGGCTGTGCCGAGAGCGATGTTTGTAATACGTCGCTGAATAATCCCTGTCTGGATCCTGATCACAGGTAATGCGCCACTCAAGTAGGTAAGGCCTTCGGGGTTTTTAAGGTAGAGCATGATTCCAGTTGTAGTTGAAGCATTCAAGCCTAGCTCCGATGCGTTGGTCTTGAAAACATTAAGCCCTGTTGAAACATTACCGGCTAACAATGCTTTTTCAAGCCCAGCGTTACCTGTGTCCGTGGAAAACGTGCAGTATAGCTCGAAGCCATCGCCGGGTGGCTCAATCAACATTGAAATAGTTAGCTCATCATTCTTTAGAAACACGTAGCCTGCTGAATACACCGACTTCGTGCCGTCGAGGCTGGAGAAGTAGATAAGAGGGGTGGAAGCATAGAGCACTCCTCCGCCTCCCTTTATGAAGCGTGCCACTATACTGTTGAATCCGAAAGGCGTTGATGATCTTACTTCGAAAAGCAACCTTCCCGTATCCTCAGGTAGCGACCTTATGATGTCAGACTCCAGCGTTGTCTCAACGACATGGTAGCCATCCGCCCGGAAAGCAAATGTTTTCAGTGTTTGATAAACCCCGTTCTCCTCAACTAGAAGGTTTACCTCGACGTTAGCTGTGGTTCGTCTCATCTCTGAGTCGTAGATGTTGTAGTGCATGGTTAACTCCCCGGTTTCAACGTCAAGCTTTGCGAGGAAAGCTGGATAAGAAGATCCTGCACCCATGCTAAGCGAGATGGATACTAGGTATGATAGCCCAACACCGACCAGGATGAAAACTGCTAGTGTCACTAGCGTTGCTGGACGTATGAAGGCTCTTTTAAAGTCGTAGAAAATGGGGTTCACATCACTCACCCTTCCCCCTTATCAGGTTGAAGAAGAATTCTTCGAGGCTTCTCTCCTCACTCCTAACCTCCTGTACGCTGAAGCCGCTCTCCACGAGCTCCTTGACGATTACGCTTGGGGAAGCGTTTAAGCCTGAGACCACCACGTACTCACCCCTGGTTTCAACCCGTCCATACTTCTCGAGAATGCTGAGGGATTCCTCAACCCTGTCAATCTTCATGATCAGGGATGGTTTAGCCATGTTCACGATCTCGCTCATCATGTAGACACCGATGATCTTGCCCTTATGGATGAATACTACCTTGTCAGCTATTCCTTCAACCTCGCTTAATATGTGTGAGGAGAATAATACAGCCTTACCCTGCTTCTTAAACTTCACGGCTAGATCTCTGAAGAAAACTATTCCCTTAGGGTCCAGGCCGTTTAAAACCTCGTCGAAAATGAAGTTTGGGGGGTCGTTGATCAGTGAGACCGCTAGGGCGAAGCGCTTCTTCATTCCCTGCGAGTAAGCGGCAAGCTTCATGTTCAACGCGTCTCCAAGACCCAGCATCTCTAAAGCCTCTCTCCCCATTCTCTTCGCCTCGGTAGGCGGTATGCCGTAGTAGCCTGCTAGGTACACGTAGTAGTCCAGCGCCTTAAAGTCTGTTTCAAAAATGGGAAGCTCTGGAACCCACCCGATCCTTTCAGAAGCTTTTTTCTTATCCCTCGTCACCGATAAGCCGTCGATTAACACGTCCCCGGAATCCGGGGGCAGTACTCCAACAGCTATTCTAATAGTTGTGGTCTTGCCAGCACCGTTCAAGCCTACGTAGCCCGTTATCTCCCCGTTATACACTTTAAATGAGACGTTGTCAAGGGCTTTAAGCCTGCCAAAGGATTTTGAAACACTGTTAACCTCAATCAAGCATTTACACCTTTTACTTGCTAGTAATAACCTCTCCACGTCTTATAAAATTTTAAAAGAAACCCTTCCTCCTGTGGAATCCTTCACATCTTGTAAGATTCCTTGACACGTAATTATTTCAAACAATGTATAAGTATAAACGTCTCTTCTGTATATTCTTTAAGAGCGAATAAGTATGCATATGAAGAAGGGTGGTTAAAGTGGATTATCTCGCACCAATAGTGGCATCGCTGATGTGGAGCTTGAACCCTGCCGTAATTTCTAAGTACAGGGAGCATATTAAGCCGGTGCTTTTCACCGGGTTCAGGGCTCTCACAGCTCTTGCATCACTCATCCCTTTCGCGCTGATCAATAGTCATGGCTTTCCAGGGTTTACGGAAGCTGGTGTCGCAGTCATTCTGGCCTCGGCTCTGCTAGGGCCCGGAATAGGGGACGCTTCATACACTAAAGCTATTCAACTCCTCGGCGGCTCCCTCGCGGTGATAATAAGTTATACGTACATCTTCGTCTCCCAATTCGTAGCGGCGGTTTTCCTGAACGAGCCCTTAAGGCTTCCGGTTGTTGCCGGCAGCTTGACGGCCTTCCTAGGCATTGTCCTAGCATCTTCAAACGGCAACGGGGGAAGGTTTAACGTGAAGGGTGTTGCATACGCTGTTGTTGCCTCTATTTCATGGGGTCTTGCAACATCTATGATTAAGGTGGCCCTCCTATACGCTGACACCTTAACCCTCACCGTGATGAGGCTCGGGTTCATAGCAGTCTTCTTCATCCCCGCCGGCCTGATCGTGGAAGGGGGTCCTGGGAAAGGGGATTCGAAGCCTTTGATCAAGGCTTCGCTCATAACAGGGGTTTTAGGGTGGAGTATTGGAATGCTCCTTTTCATCTACTCTATAAACAAGTTAGGTGTTTCAGCCACTGCGGTAGCCACCGCGCTAACCCCGGTGCTATCCCAGCTAACTGTCAAGCTCCTGTCCAGGGAGAAGCCGACGCTGAGAACTGTTGGAGGAGCACTGCTTATTTCTTCAGGAATAATTATATCCCTCCTTTCTCCTTGAAAAAGAGTTTAAATTACTGTTTAATCGTAAAATCCCTTTGAAGAGTAATACGGTGATGATGTAGCTTGAAATACCCGCTGGACAGGATATGCGTTAAAAGCGGCATCTTATGCCCTAGCTGCCAGCGTAAAGTGGAGACAGGCGTTGTCGATATTGATGAGGTTAAAGTGATGAAGGCTTTAATGGATATTGAGGAAAAGCACAAGGTCTTGAGGAACGGGGAGTATGTGAAATCTTTCATGGCAGGTGATCAATTCATACTGATACTCCGCGACGGCGTGGAGCAGGCCGAGCTTGAGGAGGTTTCAAAACACCTTAGCAGGGAGCTTGACGCTAAGGTTAAAATAATTGTTGAGACAGGCGATATGAGAAGGCTTATTGAGCAGGTGATCAGTCCTGCATCACTCCTCGGCGTGAACCAGGTCTGGCTCCCCGATGGAACGGAAATCGTTAACGTAAGGGTTCCGAGGAGGGATCGAAGATTTTTGGAGAAAAATAGAACCACGTTCGAGGAGTTAATAGCTAAGTTAACCGGCAGGAAGGCCAGGATTGTTTTCGAGTAATAAGAGATTTATTTTAAAACCAAGTTCTCCTTAAACAACTCCCTTAACACCATGCTCGCATAGAATCCTTGTTTCAGGAAGAAGCCTATCTCTAGGAGATTGTTGGCATGCTTTAAGCTGATGTTGGATGGCTTGAACAACCCCGTCCTCCACCAGCATCCCAGCTCGCTAATCCTGTCAGGGTTTAAGCCCTCCTTCTCGAAGAGATCCGTGTAAAGCGTTGAGCCCTCCTCACCGCAGCCAGGGGCTGGAAGCACCCTGTTTAGACAGCCCCACCCGCACGTGTCGACCAGCTTGTTTAAGAGAAGATTGTAAAGGTAGCTAGCGTAAGCCTCCACAAGGATTCTCGACGTTGATTTCTGCACAAGCTCTAAACCCTTGGATAGTGGTGATTCAACATATAGTTTCTCGTAAAACAGTCTCCCCGGGAATGATCCTTTAATCCTTGCAACAGCACTGTTCATTTTTTCCCATGGATAATGCTCTCTCAGGAAGAACCTGCTGAACCGGTCCTCCCTTCCAAGAAGAATCTGCTTGCCTAGCAGGTGGCTTATCGGCCTCTCAACCCCGAATCGCTGATACCCGTAGTATGATGGCAACCCCGAAGCAACGATAAGCCTGAGCAAATCCTCGGCAATACTGTAATCGCCGGGTCTTGAAGCCTCCAGGGTTATCTTAAACCTGTTCCCGACTAGTGATTTTCTCGTGGGCTTCGCACGTGCGAAGCCTATTAGGAGAGCGGCGTAGTTTTCGCCACAAATTTCCTTAAGATCGTTGCTAACCAGGGTTTTCTTGACGAAGAAGAACTGGGTGCTTGTGGACTCCTTATCCTTCAACCCAAGGTGAATAATGTTGGAGTCAGGAATCCCGATCTGTTTTGCGAGAAGCCTTTTAACGCGTAAAGTATCCATAGACCTCTTAGTGACCCTGAATACCGCGTACTCGCCTTTCTCCCTGTTAAAGCCTAGTTCTTGAAAGTTGACAACCTCCTCCACGGTGAACGTGTCAGGGGTGATCTTGAGCTCGGTGCTTATTTTCCGATGCGTGAGAACGTGCTTCAACCCAGTCACGTAATCTAATGGATGAGGGTAGTAGGTCAAAGAAGCTTCAACCCGCCTGTTAGCTTGTCAACAGCCTCATCAGGCGCTGGACCTATTGCAACGGCCGTTGTCGTTCCCGGAGGCAGCTCGGTCAGCCCAGCGTCTTTGATCAAGGATGCTGGAAGCCCACTCCTCACCGCTTTCTCATACAGCTGGACGAGCTCGGCCTCGCCTGGAACCTTTACCACAACTTTCTTCTGCCCACTACTCCACCATTCTTCAAACCATTCCCTTCTCGAACGGTATGCTTCGAAAGCAGCTGTCACCGACGCGTGGGCAACCTGTACGGCAAGCTTTCCCTTGCTCATCCCGAGATCGCTTCTAACAATTATAACCTGTTTCAATCCGTTAAACCCTCAACAAGAATTATTAAATACTCCTCATATATTAGTTCCCGCTGGATTATTCAATGCTTGGATGTGGACTTGATGAGTGCTAAATCGTGTTTCACAATCCTGACACTACTATTTTTAGCCATGGCCTCAACGGCTAGCGCGCAAGGCGTGGAGCCTGTTTACGGCCCTGGAGACTTCTTCAACTACGAGTACACTGTAACGCTTTCACGAAGTAATCAGTTCTGCACGGTTAAAGTTTTTCTTACGGTTAGAGTGGAGAGCGTGTCATATCCTTTTGTGGAGTACAGTATTGGCGATCACAGGAGGATTAGATTAACCGGTGACTGCGAGGTTTTCGGCCTAAGCCTGGAGATGGTTGAGAACAGTTTCAGGGATAGCAAGGGTGTTGACAGGCTGGATGCTGAGCCCTCATCATCCTACATAGGATTCTTCGCCAACCCCTCGTATACTGGCGAGTTCGCGGAGAGTTATCAGGCAGCAACAGGTTTCTCAAATGTTACAGCCAAGTATGTCAACGGCGTGCTGATAAGGTACGTTGAGCTAACCGAGACCTTCTTCTTCAACAGTGTGGCAATCCTAGAACTACTTTCGACAAGCGCATACTACAGGGTTAACCCAGCCCTTGCCCCTATGGGTTTGGCAGCGGTAACAGTTGGCTTCACCCTTGGGCTAATTGCGATAACTTACCTGCGGAAGAGCAAGAGCCTGCAAGTTGCTGAGGGAATATTTTTAATACCTTAATCACGTTTAAACTGTTGATTGCTTAAGCATGGTGGTTGCTACATGGTTGCACAGTACAGTTTAACGCAGCAGGCCGGCATCGTTGTTGAAGAAGCAGCGTCACCTCCGGTGTGCGATAGCTGCCACAGGATCATGGAGCCCGGGGACTATGGTACGGAGTTCATGTGCCCTAACTGCGGGAAGGTATTGATCCGTAGATGTAAGAGGTGCAGGCAGCAAGCAGTTGAGTACGCCTGCCCTAACTGCGGGTTCAGGGGTCCTTGAAGAGGTGGTGTGAATGGCTCAGGTTGCTGTAGTGGTTAAAATCCTCCCAGAAGACGTGGAGACGCCGTTGAACGAGTTGAAAGCCCGGATAGAGCAGAGCCTGCCGCAGGGATATCAGGTGAAGGCTAGCGATGAGGAACCCATAGCCTTCGGATTGAAAGCTCTCCGCTTGTTAATAGCTATGCCTGAGGAAACCGAGGGCGGTACAGAGCCCTTGGAGAACCTTTTAATGAGTATTCCAGGCATCAGCCAGGTCGAGGTTGAAGCTGTTTACAGGCTTCCTTAGTAATTTCTTATATTAAGGGTTTTTCACACTCAACATTATAGGTTGTTAACGCTGGTGCTTGATTTGGCAGGGAATAAGTTGAGAATACCTCTAAGAGTACTAGACGCTGATAGAAGGGACCTACATAAAGGAATAGCGAGGCTGGACCCTGAGGTAATGGATAAGCACGGTATATTGGAAGGAGACCTCCTCCTCGTTGAGGGAGAGTCGGAGACGGCCGTGATAGCTGCTGCAAGCAGGGACCAGGATAGGGGTTTGGGCGTAATAAGGCTTGACCCGGTTACCAGGAAGAACGCGGGCGTGAACATTAACGAGGTTGTTTTCGTGGAGAAGGTTGAGAAACAGTACGCCCAGGTGGTTAAGCTAGCTCCAACCAATTACTTCGCACCCGCTGACCCAAGCGTGGTGGAAGAGGTTAAGAGGAGGATTATTGGAAGGCCCTTGATGGAGGATAATGAAATCCACGTAGTCATAATGGAGATGAGCATTCCTTTCAGAGTTGTCACCTTGAAGCCGAAGGGGCCTGTGATAGTTTCTGACGAAACAGAGCTCTACATTTTCGAGGAGCCTGTCGGGGAGGTTCCGAGAGTAACGTATGAAGACATTGGCGGATTAGGCAACGTGATCGAGAAGATTAGGGAGATGGTTGAGCTACCGCTCAAGTACAGGAAAGTGTTTAGGAAGCTGAACATAGACCCGCCTAAGGGAATACTCCTGTACGGTCCCCCAGGCACTGGCAAGACATTGCTTGCTAAGGCGTTGGCTAACGAGGCTAACGCGTACTTCATCGTGATCAATGGTCCAGAAATTATGAGCAAGTACTACGGTGAGTCGGAGCAGAGGCTTAGGGAGATCTTCAAGCTAGCGAGGAAGAAGGCTAAGAAGAACCCTGCAATAATATTCATAGACGAGTTAGACGCTATTGCGCCGAAGCGGGATGAGGTCATAGGCGAGGTTGAGAGGAGGGTTGTCGCCCAGCTCCTAGCCTTACTTGACGGGTTAGAGAGCAGGGGGAACGTCATAGTGATAGCGGCTACGAACAGGCCTAATGCTGTCGACCCTGCTTTGAGGAGGCCTGGCAGGTTTGACAGGGAGATTGAAATACCTATGCCAGATAAGAAGGGCAGGCTGGAAATACTTCAAATCCACACGAGGAGGCTTGTTAAATCTGGCATCCTCGGCGAGGATGTCGACCTGGTCAAGCTCGCAGAGATGACCCACGGGTACACCGGCGCTGATCTCGCCGCCCTGGTTAAGGAGGCTGTCCTGCATGCTTTGAGAAGGTATGTGCCTCTTGAAAAGTCCAATCCGCCTACACCAGAAGAGGTTTTAGAAAAGGTTAAGGTTACTTTTGAAGACTTCATGTTCGCGTATAAGAGCATCGTACCCAGCGGTCTAAGAGAGATATATGTCGAGGTCCCGGAGGTTCACTGGAGCGATATAGGAGGGCTTCATGAAGTGAAGCAGGCTTTAAAGGAGAGTGTTGAATGGCCCTTGAGAATGCCCGAGGTGTTCGAGAAGTTCGGGATCAAGCCTCCGAAAGGCATACTGCTCTATGGGCCTCCCGGATGCGGAAAAACGCTCCTCGCCAAGGCTGTTGCAACCGAGAGCGGCGCCAACTTCATAGCTGTTCGCGGCGCCGAGATCATGAGCAAGTGGGTTGGAGAGTCTGAGCGTGCTGTGAGGGAGATCTTCCGGAAAGCCAGGCTACATGCACCCACGGTTGTCTTCTTCGACGAGATAGATGCAATAGCCTCGCTGAGAGGTGCCGAGCTGGACTCTGGAGTATCTGAGAGGGTTGTAACACAGTTGATTACTGAGATGGATGGTATTCAGAAGCTTGAAAACGTCGTTGTGATAGCGGCAACCAATAGACCTGACCTAATAGATCCCGCGTTGCTGAGGCCTGGAAGGCTTGAAAAGCTCATCTATGTTCCCCCGCCAGACTATGACGCGAGACTTGAAATACTCAGGATCCAGACAAGAAGCATACCCTTGTCAAGGGATGTAGACCTCCGGGAGATCGCCCGGAGAACAGAGGGGTACAGCGGCGCAGATGTTGAGGCGGTGGTTAGGGAAGCGGTCATGTCTGCTCTGAGAGAATCCCTCAACGTTAAGGAGGTATCAGTGAAGCATTTCAACAGGGCGTTAGAGATTATTAAGCCAAGCATTAATGATAATATGTTGAGATATTACCTGGAATGGGGGGTTAGGGCGAGGCAGCAACTCCCCAGGTCTCACTTAAAGCCTCAGGTTTACGTTTAAGGTGGTTGTTAATGAAGTATAACCCGGGCTACTGGCGTCTTACCCCTCTTTTCAGACTGATCCTGGAGATCGTGATCGACCATCCGGAGGGAGTCTCGGAGTCCGACCTGATAGATATCTTGAAGAAGGAGCACGAGGTCGAGGTGGGGAAGGCGGAGCTCTACAAAGCCTTGATGAAGCTGGAGCTATCGGGTTATATCCAGGTAGAGCCTGTTGGAAAAGAATTCGTTATACGGCTTTCACCATCCTTTCCCGAGCTTTTTAAGTGAATAGTTTTAAATGTTTTAAACAACTATTTTAATGATCGTGGGAGAGACATGGGAGTAAACCTTAAAGACCTCATACCAGAGGATGCCAAGATCATTATTGAGAACATGCGCTCATTGAAGGGGAAGGTTATCGCGATAGATGCCTACAATGCCCTGTACCAGTTCCTAGCAGCCATAAGGCAGCCGGATGGAACCCCTCTAATGGATTCCCAGGGCAGGATCACGAGCCACTTGAGCGGGCTTTTCTACAGGACTATAAACCTTGTTGAGGAAGGCTTGAAAATAGTTTACGTGTTTGACGGGAAGCCCCCTGAGCTTAAAGCTAGGGAGCTTGAGCGCAGGAGAGCGTTGAAGGAGGAGTCTGCTAGAAAGTATGAGGCTGCTGTTGAAGCAGGTGATTTGGAAGCGGCTAGAAGATACGCGATGATGGCTTCGAAGCTGACTGATGAGATGGTTAAGGAGGCTAAAAAGCTCTTAGACGCTCTCGGAGTTCCCTACGTTCAGGCACCAGCCGAGGGTGAGGCCCAGGCAGCATACCTTGTTAAGAAGGGCGACGCCTACGCTTCCGCAAGCCAGGACTACGATAGCCTCCTCTTCGGCTCCCCCAGGCTGATAAGGAATCTCACTATTAGCGGGAAGAGAAAGCTTCCGAGAAGAGAGGAATACATCGAGGTCAAGCCTGAGATGATAGAGCTTAACACGTTGCTCTCCAAGCTTAACCTGACCCTGGAGAACCTTGTAGATATAGGGATTCTGGTAGGCACGGATTATAATCCGGAAGGCTTCGAAGGGATAGGGGTTAAGAAAGCCTACCAGCTCGTCAAAACATACGGGTCGATCGAGAAGATTCCTAAAGCCTTGCTCAAGTCCAGCGTAGAGGTTGATGTCCTAGAGATTAAGAAATACTTCCTCCAACCCCCTGTTACAGACTCGTACAAGATAGAGTGGAGGGAGCCCGATGAGAAACTGGTTTTCGAGATCCTTGTTAACGAGCACGATTTTAGCGAGGATAGAGTGAAGAACGCGCTTGAAAGATTTACTAAAGCATACAAGGAGAATATTAAAGGAGTTCAGACCGGGCTGGGCAAGTGGTTTGCCAAGCCCTCCTAGCTTACGCGTTGTTAACAGGTAGGTTCAAAACATTTAAATCGAGAAAAACCACCCGCTCCGAACCCTATCCTCAACCTATGCTAAGAAGTGGCAGGATCGCGTTTATAGATATGTTTTAACATAAAATACTTTGTGAAGCTCATGAGCGGTGAAAAACCCACAACCGCGTTCGTGCTGATGTTGCTTTCAGGCATTATCCTACTGCTCTTCGCGATACTAGCATTAGCGATAGGGGCCTTGCTACGCGCGGAGATTCCCCTTGAAGAATCAATGCCGCTTCCAACCGGTATGGGGTTCCTCACGGCTTTCGCGATAGGGACTGTGATGATAATAGTCGGGGCAATAGCCTTGTTAATTGGCTTGTTAATGATCGTTGCCGCTTTTAAGATTCGTAGTGGTGAACCCGGCAAGGTTAAAACCTGGTCTATAATAGGGATAATCCTTTCTATTGTAAGCCTGATCACTGTTGGCGGAGGATTCTACCTAAGCTTTGTCTTGGGCTTGATAGGAGGGATTCTCGGATTAACGTGGAAGCCGCCGGAGAAACCCGTTGCACAGGAGCAAACCCCTCTCCCACCCCCAGTCTAATTTTTCCACCTTTCCTCCACGCTCCATCCATACCTGCCTATTAAAGGGACGAACACGCATTCTATCCCCCACCGCTTATTTATTCTCCCATTCTTCTTCTCAACGATTAAGAGTCTTTGGAAATACCTGTCCCCCACCGGTGCTACCAGGATCCCGGGATCCCCTAGCTGCTCCAGCAGTGGCGGAGGAATATCCGGGGCTGCAGCAGTTACTATTATTCTATCGTAGGGAGCAGCCTCCCTGTAGCCCAGTGTTCCATCGCCGACCAGTACCGTGACGTTTTCCGAGTATCCTGCTTTCTCAAGGTTTTTCCTAGCAAACGAGGCTAGCTCGCTGATTCTCTCAATACTGTACACGTGTCCTCCACCGGAGTCCTGCTTGGCAACTATTTCAGCCAGGACAGCGGCCTGATAACCCGACCCGGTTCCAATCTCTAACACCTTGTTGCCCGGCTCAGGATCCAGCTCCTCGGTCATTATGGCAACCATGTGTATAGCACTTATCGTCTGACCCCAGCCTATGGGTAGCGGGGTATCATGGTAGGCGTATTTCCTCATCGCCTCTGGGACGAACAACTCCCTCGGCACTGTTAGGAGAGCTTTAATGATCCTGGGGTTTCTCAAGTAGCCTGAGTCAACTAGGAGTTCGACAACTCTACTCCTCTGCTCGTGAAAGCTCAACGCGATCCCTTTGAAAATATTAGGTTTATGGTTTAATTAAACATGGGGTTAGGGATGATAGTTGCCAGCGAGATAGTGCGCGCAAAGGGCCACCCAAACGTTACGGCTAAGCATAAGACAACGCTGGAGATAACGAGGGATTGTGATTTAACGTTGAGAGGGGACTGCATAATAGGGGTTAATGCTGACAAGGCTGCGTCAAACCTGTCCAGTGATTTTAAGGCTGCCTTAACGTCTCCGAGAAACATATTGTTAATTGTTCTTGAGGCAGGCGGGTTTAAGGACTACCTGATAGCACATGGTTCGAGAGAAATTACTGCTACCGATCCTCGAAGAATCATTATCAGGAGAAGTAGCTATGTCGAGCCCGCGACAATAGGGGTTTACGCGACGAAGGCAGCCGGGGATCTAGATAGAGGGTTGGTCAATAGTTTGAAAAGCGGTGACGCCGTGTTAACGGTTAAGCTATACGTGCTCAGGCTTGATGATATCGAACCTGTAAATCCCTGAGCCTGGAGAGTACTCTAGGACAAGCCTGTGGCTGAGTATTCTCCACCCTGGGAGAACACTGCCCACCTCGTCAATGCTGGTGTAGACATCTCTTGTTAGAACGTATAGGTGTAAGATGCCTTCAGGCGCGAGGACTTGATCGTAGACTTCGGCAAAGCCTAGGCTTGCCTTAGGGAGGTTTGCGATCACCCTGTGAGCCACCTCTTTCCTCGGGAGGTGATCAGGGATGTCTCTTGCATCATTGTTTAACGGTATGATGACTCCTTTAAGCCTCCTCATATTGGATTTAATATTCTCTATTAAGAGTTCGTGGGCAACAGGGTTTAAATCGTTTGCCAAGACCAGTGCGGTTTTCAATGATGCAATGTGGACTGGGAACCCGCCTATCCCTGAGAATAAGTCAACAACGATCTCGCCATCCCTGACCAGGGATGCGAGCCTCCTATGCTCCTCTGTTAGCCTTGGATTATAGTAGACTTTTCCAAGCCTGATCTTGAAGCTTAAACCGTATTCTTTAACAACAACTACTTCAACCGGGGTTCCCCATAGGAGTTTGAGAACCGGTACTCTATACTCTTCAACAGTCTCCTCCTTAACATATATTGCTTTCAGCCTTGGATGAGTTTTTAGAAGCGCATCCACAACCTCCTCCGACGCTCTATGCTCCAAGACCTTGCTCCTCACAATTGCTACATCTCCCAGCAAATCGTATGAGGGAGGGTTAACAGCTATCTTCTTCTTGTATCCCGGGGCGCATTCGACAACTCTGAACAATGTTTCATCGATGGATTCAGGCTTCTCAGCAACAGGTATGAGTACCTTGTCACCTGCCCTCTCTATTAAGTAGTCCTCGAGGAGTAGGCCGGTTTTCCTCAAAGCCTTTATCGCTTTCTCAGCGCGGGTTTTTTCAACTTCCACGCAAAGCACTTTCCCGCCCAAACCAGTCACCATGCTCAGCTAATTAAAATCTATATTACTTAGCTTAACATATGTTTGATCGTGGATTGGAATGTTTTCCAAGGTAGCGTTGATATACAAGCCAACGCTTAAGTGTATTGAAATGGTTAAGGAGCTTTCGAACGCTTTCTATAGCAGAGGGTCTGAAACCATATTGTTCACTGTTGACGATTTACTACCGGCTGAGATAGAGAACACACAACTCGTCGTCGTGGTTGGAGGAGACGGAACGTTTCTCAAAGCATCCAGCACTATTCAGAGAACAGGGGCTTTCATCCTACCTATTCACTGCGGCAGGCGTGGAGCCTTCTTCGACCCGATTACCATGCCTCTCCCGGAGATTGTTGAGAATGTTTTGAACGGCGAGTTCATAGTTCAGTACTATCCGAGGCTGAAAGCCTGTAGGGGGAGCGACTGCAGGGTTTTCATTAACGAGCTCGCTTTAACCTCAATAGATCAGGGAAGGATCACGGGCTTCTCCATAGTTATCAACACCCCGGGGATTAGTTCGAGGCTAGAGTTTGAAGGAGACGGCGTCCTGGTCGCCTCATCGCCTGGTTCAGCCGCTTACAACTTGTCCGCGGGAGGACCTTTAGTTGACGCCTGGAACAGTTTGATCATTATAACCCCGTTGAACCCTATGCAGCTCAACCTTCCACCCATAATCCTTCCATCTTTTTCAACAAACGTAAGGGTTTCATGCAGGGGTTTTTCATCAATGTTTTTCGACGGGGAGAAAATAGCGACGCTGACTCGTGGAGAAGAGGTGGTTGTCTCAGGCTCTAACAACTATCTTAGAGTGATAAGGTTCAAGCCCAGGAGGGATCTTCTCAAAAATGTCATCGAGTCGAGATGGGTTTCCTTCCCCCAGGTTTAAAACAGCTGTCCTGGACACGTCAGCCCTTCTAGCGAAAATATACAGGCTCCTGCCGAGGCATGAGATCGAACTATACACGACTCCTCGCGCAGTGGAAGAGGTGAAGGATCGCGAGAACAAGGAGGCCTTGGAGGAGGCTTTAGACCTTGGTTTAATAACTGTTAAATCCCCGGGGAAAGAGTTCGTTGGAAAAGTATTAAAGCATGCTACCTCAATAGGTGAGGTTTCAAAGCTTTCGAAGACTGATGTTGAAGTAGCTGCCCTAGCCCTTGAGCTTAAGGAGGCTGGCGGAACCTTTGTTTTCACAGATGACTACAGTCTGCAAAACCTTCTACTCCACTTAAGAATCGGGTTCAAGCCGTTGAGGACCTACGGCATCTCAGAGGAGAGGGCTTACCTGGAGAAATGCCCCGTGTGCGGGTATGTCCCAGGCGAGCCCGGGGAGAAAACATGCCCGTTATGCGGAAGCGAGATCAAAAGGGTCAGGCCTTTCTCAGTAAAGCAATGAAGTAGCCAGGCATGTCACTGTTTAACGGGTGGAATCTGTAGCCTACTATGTTTTCAAAATAGACTTTATCGCACCGCGTGAACAGTGTTTCAGCTTCAACGCTTTCAAATCCGAGCTCCCTCACAGCGTATGATACTACTTCCTCGTTCTCCTTCGACGTTAGAGTACAGGTTGAATAAGCTACTATGCCCCCTTTCTTCAGCAAGCTGTGAGCAGTTTTCAAAAACTGCTTCTGATAGCTGGCATTGTTTGAAACATCGCTCATAGTTTTATCAAAAACTAGCTTCGGCCTAACCCCTATGTTACTGCACGGTGGGTCCACAAGAACCTTGTCAACTCTTCCGTTAAGGTTGAAATCCAGGTGTGCATACCTAGAGTCGTACGGGATGGGGAGGACATTCATTGCCAAGCCCAGTTTTTCAAGGTTCGACTTCAACACCGTAATCTTGGACTCGCTCCGGTCGAAAGCTATAACCCTACTCCTCCCCCTAGTGTACTGGACTACGTGCCCGGTTTTACCACCCGGCGATGCGTTCAAGTCTACGACCAGCTCTCCCTCGCGAGGATCTAGAAATATCGTAGTAACCATCGCCGGAAGTCCTTGCGGATAAACCAATCCCTTACGGTAAACCGAGAGCTCACTTATCCTCGGGGCGCTGTAGACGGAGGCAACGTTTACCCCTACTAAGCCACTATTCATCCTGAACAACTCGCTGGAAGACACTGTTGCTTCAACAACACCGACGTAAAACCCATGCTTCGACACCACCCTAACCATGTCCCCCCTTCTGAAGGAGTCAGCCTTCAAGACACCGGGCCTGTACAGGTTGGAACCCATCATCACGGAGACAGCGGTCTTCTCATCCACCACTATAGTTTTCTCAACATCCCCGGGGAGTTTATACGGGCCCTTCAGCTCAACGTAAACAGCTTCTCCAATCTCTCCATCCCTCCAAGCCCTAACCCCCTCCCTCTCCATCTCCTCAAGAACCGCTTCAATGCTTGCTCTCAAAGTGTTGACCCGGATGTAAAGCCTTCTAGGCGGCGTCTTCAAAGACTCAACCAGCCTTAGGGTTAAACTACCGTAAACGCGTCTAAGCTCGTTTAACAGGCCTTCCTGCATATCCCGAAGCTCCCTGTTCTAGTTGAGCTAGGAAATCCTTATTAGATTATAAAACAATATAGGATTTACTAGCCAGAGATTCGTTTGTGGAAGAGGTGAGGCTAAAGTGTCTTCCTCTACAAGGATAACTGATAAAGAGCTGAACGAGGCGTTAATGGATAAGCAGGAGAAGAAGCCCGTGGACGAGAAGCAGAAGTGGGTTAACAGGATTTTGAAGAGTGCTAAGCAGTATCACAAGATATGCCCGTACTTTGACAAAAGGACGAAGATGTGCTTCATAACTCTCGGGACCAAGTGCGACAGGGAGGGAAAGTTCGACACGTGCCCAGTGTTCAAGGCGTTTCTCGAGAAGAAGTACGATGAATACAAGGCTAAGAGCCAGCCGCTACCACTTGACTTCTCAGATGTTGTTGCATCCCCTCTATAGGTGTTTAACGTGGAGAGGAAGTATTTTATCGAAAACCTCGGCAACATGTGGATAGAGTACGATAAGCAAAACGACATACTGTACTTAAACTTTGCCACGGAGATAGGGGATGCTGACGAGGAGGTTTTAAGTGAGGATGGCGACGTGGTTTTCAGACTCAAAGAGGGGCGTTTAGTCTCAATAATGGTTTTAAACTTCAGCGAGAAAATCGGTGCAGCGATTCTTTAAAAGATTTTTAGTTTAAAATCCTCGTACAATCCGTCGGACGAACGAGTGCTCCGGGGGCAGAATCTTACTTATTTCTTCAAATATCTCTGTAGCATTCTCTCCCTGGATATCGATGAAGAGTGTTTCACCTTTAAACGCGAGGTAGACGACGGTGTTATTGCACGTGTAAAGCATTAGCTTCCCAGCCGATTGCTCGGGCTGGAGAGCAATGTCAAACACTATGACGCACCCCTTCTCTGCGAGAACGTCAACAATGTTTCTCCTCAGCTTTAAATGATTCGTGTCTATTAGAAAATGAGTTATCATGCTTAATCCTCTAAATGTTTTCAAGAAACTCTTCAAGTTTAACAGGCTTGACAATATGTATTTTAACCCCTCCCTCCTCAATAGCCAGCGCAGGCTCCTCGGGCACGCTTGTCGAGACCAGGATGCTGGCATCATACTCTTCGAGCAAGTCCTCTAGGAGGTCGACATTTATACCGGGAGAGGGGAGTTCTGCAAGTATCTTCTTCGTATCCATATCGTAAACAATTAGCTTCTCGGATGAAGCCAGGCTTGAAACCCGCCCATTCCCCACTGCAACGACCATAATGTTGTTGCCAACCATTAAGCACGCCTCCATAATGCTTAATTCTTAAGCAACTTATAAAGAAGGAGGCGGGATAGGGATTCAGTGAGGATTAAGATAATGTTTATCGACATTCAGAGAGCGTACGAGTTGTCAAGGATTTTCAAGCCTCTCACCAATCTCGTAGGAATTGTTGAGAGAAACGACCCTCAGTACAGGGCTGTGGAAGCATTAGCCAGGGTGAAAGGGTGCGACCAGGCCGCTGTGCTCGTCATTGCTAATGCCTTGGTTAGCTACCAGTTGAATGTCCGGGGCGAGGAGTACTGGCAGTATTTCGCGGAGAGCACTGCATCCGCGAGGGGCTCGCCCGACTCGGTCATGCTGGGTTTTCTGCTCAGTAATAAGCATAGGAACAGGTTGCTCCAGCAGAAGATTGAGAGGGTTAAATCTTTCTTCAATACAAAACTCTACAGGGATTTAAGCATTGATGGATTGAAATACTGTTCGTCCTTGGAAGTACTCAGGGATAGGCTTGCGGAGGAGCTAGCGTCGAGCAGGTTCTCCAAGACAATACTGTTTGCTGTTAAAATGTACAACTACGTCTGCACTTCATGCGGAAGAGAGGTCAAGGGTGATGTGGATTTACCCATAGATCTGAGAAACGCTGAGCTGAGCGTTTGGAGCTGTATCGTGAGAGAATGCGGCGGGGGAGAACGAGCCTGCTCGGAGAAGCTCATGCGAGACCCGTACCGTGCGAGGCTGGCTGATGCGTGGAGGATAGTGTGCAGGGAGTCCGGAATACCTTGCGTGAAGCTCGATGCGTTAACATGGCTGGTAGCAGGCGTCTTAAAGGATTCAGGCTTGAACCCGGTGGTGGCGGGGAGGAGGGTTGCGGAGGCTTTCGGCGTTGAAATACCGGTTGAAGCGTTGAGAGAGCTTGTGAAATGTGCTGGTGGTGGGTATTGAGGATTATTGAATCACTGGTTAAAGCTCTCCTGGGAGGCGACTTCGACCATGGATATCCCCATGTGGAGAGGGTTTTGAAATGGGCTGAGAGGATTGTTTCAGCGGAAAACCTTGTGGTGGATCGCGAGTTGCTGGAGACTATCATCCTGTTGCACGACGTGGGAAGAATCATAGGTGAGCCTCATGCTTACTACTCAGGCTTACTGGCAGAGGAGTTGTTGAAAGAGTTAGGCATTGATCATGCTGTGATAGGAAGAGTTGTTAACGCCATACAATACCACAGCTTCTCCTACGCCAGGAATCACAATATTCAACCGGGGTCGACGGAGGCATTGGTGCTGAGCGATGCTGACAAGCTCGATGCTCTCGGCGTCGTGGGCTTCATCAGAGTGTTTCTCTACAGCTGTAGGAACGGCCGATCTCTCGAGGACACTCTCAGACATTTCGACGAGAAGATATTCAAATTGAGCGGTGAGGTGAAGTTTCACTACTCCCGTTTAAAAGCCTTGGAGCTGGCGGAGAAAACTAGGGGGCTTCTCAACGAATTACTGGTGGAGTCCGGGACGCCTGCTCTGCCCTAGGGATCGGGGTTTTTAAGAATCATAAGGGTTGTTAAAGCATATTTTTAAAATGGTGGATTAATGGGTTTGGAATGGTTTATTTCAATAATCCACGCTAGACCTGACGCGATCCTTGTTTGGGACGACCAGGAGGTTAGGGAAAGGCTTTCATGGTACTACAGCGTGATGAGGGATTTGAAGCCGGCTAAGTTCCTTATCGCTAAAAGAATTCCTGTTGACGAGAACCCCTACAATGATGAGTTGTCGATTGATGATTTGTGGAGGATTCATGATAAAGCTAGTGTAGAATTCAAAAGAATCCTGCAGGAAGTGAGAAGTGGCGGTGTAGGGTTGGAGGATCTTGTTAAGCCATCATTCAGCCTGTTGGATGTGAAAGTGGCTTTAGCCTATAGGCTGTACTCTCCCTGCAGGCTTTGTGAAAGGAAATGTAGTGCTTTAAGGGCTCAAGGGAAGCCCGGGGTGTGCTTTGTCGACAGGGAGTGCATTGTCCACACATACTTCCACCACATGGGCGAGGAGGCCCCCTTGGTTCCAAGCGGGACAATATTCTACGGGGGATGTAATTTCAAGTGCGCGTTCTGCCAGAACTATGACATCAGCCAGGTCTCCCCTAGGAGCGGGGAGCGGGTTACTCCTGAAAGGCTTGCAAGGATTCAGGACTCGCTGAGGAAGAGGGGTGCGCGAAACATCAACCATGTAGGTGGTGAGCCAACACCTCACTTACCATTCATCCTGGAGAGCCTTAAGCATCTTGAAACTAACACGCCTCAGCTATGGAACAGTAACATGTACATGAGCCTTGAATCAATGAAGCTTTTAGCAGACGTTATAGACATATGGCTGCCTGATTTCAAGTATGGTTCAAACGAGTGTGCATGGAGGCTTAGCCGGGTCAGGAACTACTGGGAGGTTGTTACGAGAAACCACAAGCTAGCCTATGAGAACGGCGACATGATAATAAGGCACCTGGTCCTGCCAAACCACGTTGAATGTTGCACTAGGAAGGTTTTAGAATGGATTGCTGGTAACACCCCCAGAGTGCTAGTCAACATAATGGAGCAGTATAGGCCGGAGCACTTAGTGTCCAAGTACCCGGAGAAATACCCTGATATAAGCAGGAGGCCGAGCAGGGACGAGATGAAGCGGGCTTACGAGATAGCTGACAACCTTGGGATAGTATATAAGCCTGTCTCCTAGTTTATTGTTTAAACAGCAGTTTCTACTGGTGGAACATATTGGGGGATACGGGGATAATGGTATTCGAGTACTACTTCAGCGATTACTACAGAGTGATAGTTTTCAGGGAAGGCGAGAACTTCATAGTATCTGTTGACGTGTACAGGAAGGGCTGGCCTTTCAAAGATTACGAGGAGAAATGTGTTGCGGAAGGACAAGTTTGCCTGTTGTTCAAAACTATATCGCCAGCACAACTCCCTGGAGAACCACTGCTGTCGGTGGAGAAGATCATAGTGGAAGGGGTCAGGGTTTCAGGGGTTGAGGAAACGATTAGTGTTAAATGGTTTTTCAAAGGAGAGCTAGGGCAGGAGGAGGTTTCAAAGGTTTTCAACGCTTCTTGGAGCTTGATAAAGTGTCAACCACCTCTTAAAGACCCTTTCAACATTAACTGCGAGCAGTGAACGCTTCTACAGAGATTAATGATCCGCAGTATTGTGAGGCTTTGAAAACGAATTCCGAACCCACGTATTCTCGCCTACAGGCTTAGCCGGGTCGGCAGTGTTGACTCCTACACCAGTATCAGTCCGTGCTTCATTATGTTTCTCAAGACGAATACAGTGCCACTCCTTTACACTACCACGTTCATGCTTCGGGATTCATGGGAATTGAATCATTGATTCCTTATCCATGCGACCTTAATTTATCAATCGAGATTTTCCGCGACAGTTTCACCAGCTCAACGTATATCACGGCGCTCCCTAAGTCTTCTGATTAATAGGCTTTGAAATCGAGGTAGGGTGTTCTCAACAGGTAATTCTTTATATCCTTATATACATGTGAGATTATTGATACTACTGCTTAAAGGGTTTCAGCATGGAAGAGTATGTGCCTAAGTTGAAGGAGACCAGGTGGAGCATTGAGAGGGAGCAAGAAGTTCTGGCTAAATGGGAGGAGGAGCGTATAGGGGTTTTCGAGTTCTCACCGGAGGATGTGAGGGAGATCATAGCTATCGACACGCCCCCTCCCTACGCAAGCGGTAAATGGCATGTAGGGGGTGCTGCCCATTACGCTCAAATAGACATGATTGCCAGGTATTTCAGGATGAAGGGTTATAACGTCTTAGTACCCTTCTACGCGGACAGGAATGGGCTACCGGTTGAGGTTCAGGTCGAGAAGAGGCTCGGGGTCAACCCGCACGAACTAGCTAAGACTCCTGAGGGGAGGGAAAAGTTTCTCGAGGCTTGTAAAAGCTTTCTCGACGAGGCTGAAAAGGATATTGTTAGTGTCTGGAGAAGGCTTGGATGTAGCTTCCAGTACTGGGTTAACGGGACAGATAGCCCGGAATACAGGACTCTAACCCAGGCAACGTTCATAGAGCTGTATAGGAAGGGCCTAGTCTACGAGGCTGAGAGACCCGTTAACTGGTGCCCCAGGTGTAAGACAACCCTGGCTGACGCGGAGCTTGAGCACGACGAGGAGGAGGGCGAGCTCTACTACATAAAGTTCACGGTCAAAGAGACAGGTGAGGACTTGCTTGTAGCTACTACAAGGCCTGAGATGCTTAGAGCGTGTAAAGCCCTAGTCTATAATCCTAGCGATGAAAGATATGTTAAGTACAAGGGCATGCATGCTGTGAACCCGTTGTACGGTCACGAAATGCCGATCCTGGAGTACAATGAAGTCGACCCTGAGTTCGGCACAGGGTTGGTGATGGTTTGCAGCTACGGGGACCAAGTAGATGTCAAAATGTTCAGGGACCTCGGGCTGGACCCGGTGATCATCATTGAGAAGGATGGAAGGTTGAACAGTGAAGCAGGAGTTCTCGCCGGCTTGAAAGTAGATGATGCAAGGCGTAAGGCTGTTGAACTCCTGGAGTCTATGGGGAAGCTTCTTAAGAAAGAGAAGCATGTTCACAGCGTCCCAGTGTGCTGGAGGTGTAAAACACCTGTTCAAATAATTCATTCACGAGAATACTTCCTCAAGCAACTGGATTTTAAGAGCGAGCTTCTCGAGCTAGTTGACTTGATGGACTTCAAGCCTTTAATGCATAAGAAGAAGCTTATTGACTGGATAAACAGTGTTTCAACCGACTGGCCTATAAGCAGGGATAGGTATTACGCCACAGAGGTCCCTGTCTGGAGGTGTAGAAGGTGCGGGGCAGTCCTACTGCCAGAGCCGGGAAGGTATTACCGTCCATGGAGGGATCCGCCTCCATGGGATAATTGCCCTGCTTGCGGCGCGCCGAGGGATGAGATTGAAGGGGAGAGGAAGGTTTTCGACACCTGGTTTGACAGCAGTATTTCAGTTCTATACGTCACAGGGTATTTGAGAAACCATGAATTGTTCAGGAGGGCTTTCAGGAACACTCTCAGACCTCAGGGGCAGGATATTATAAGGACATGGCTTTACTACACCATCCTCAGGACCTACCAGCTGACAGGTCAGCCAGCGTTCAGATGGGTCAGGATAACGGGAATGGGTCTAGACGAGAAAGGCGAAGCCATGCATAAGTCTAAGGGGAACGTCATAGATCCCGATCCGTATGTGGAGAAGTATGGGGGTGACGCTTTCAGGTACTGGGCAGCAGCCAGCAGTAAGCTCGGTTACGACTACAGGTTCAGCGAGCAGTTGATTAAGACTGGATTATTGTTCGCAACCAAGCTTTGGAATATTGCAAGGTTTGTGTCAAGCTTCCCGGAGCCCGAGGACTACGAGCTCAGGCCTATTGACAGGGCGACCCTCGCCTTGTTCAACAAGGTCCTAGTCCAGGTGGACAAGGCGTATAGTGAGCTAGATGTTTACGAGCCCGCAACCCTAATCTACGGTTTCACATGGGATTATTTCGCATCACACTACATCGAGCTTGTTAAATCAAGAGCGTACAACAGGGATGAGAAGTACTCGAGGCTTGAACAATATGGTGCATGGCACACTCTCCACTACATCCTGAGAAGGGTTTTAAGAATGCTAGCCCCAATAATGCCTTTCGTCACCGACGCAATATACCGGGAGCTCTACGGTGAGAGCGTTCACGTTCAGAAATTCCCCGAGCCGGATGAGGAATTTGCTGAAGCGTCGACGAGGCTTGCTGAAGCGATAGTGGAGGCTAACTCTGCTATCTGGGGTTACAAGAAGAAAAGGAACATGAGGCTTAGCGATCCGTTGAAAATAAAGGTGTTCCTTCCATCCGTCCTGGAGGAGGCGTTGAAAGAGATCGTTGACTTGCACAAGCTTGAGACGGTTGAGTTCTACGAGGAGGTAGCCCCTGAGGACGCGGTTAGCATTGGCGGAGGAGTTTATGTTTCAGAAGAGAGTCCTGAGCGAGAATAATGCTTTCTAACCCTGTACTCAATACTCCACTTTATCCTCTTCACCATTGAGCGAAAGGGGTATCTTCCCTGGACAGGCTTCACCCTCCCTTTTAAAACAGCCTCGAAAACCTCTGAAAGCGTTAAATCCCCTGCCTCGATAAGCGTGTACGCTGCCCCGACGTGCTCAACAATATGTGCATCACTGTTAGCAACTCCCGGGATGCCGAGTAGTCTCGCAGCCTCAACAGCCTTCTTGTTTGCCCCTGTATTAGCGCCAGCATTCCACACCTCGATAGCGCTCCAGTCTTTATAGTCGAAGACCTTATCACCTATTCCAAGCCTCATAACGTCGAAAGGATGAGCCGGAACCACTAGACAGTTGTTCTCACGAGCCTTCTCCAATAGTAACCCGAGGCTCCTGGGGAATTCAAACCCCTCGTAGCAGTAAACAAGGACGTCCCCCTCGTCCGTTCGAACTTCAACCCCAGGTATCACTAAAATGTTTTTAAAGGAAGATGTGGTTTTCAAGGCAGCAATGCTTCCCTGGAAGGTATTGTGGTCTGTGATAGATATTACTGATAAGCCGCTGGAGATCGCGTAGGTAATAATCTCCCTGGGGCTTGCCCTGCCATCGCTATAGTACGAGTGAATATGCAGGTCTGCTTTAAACGTCATTGCAACCAGCTTTCAAGAAGGTTAATTATAGTGTGCCGGATTAAATAGGTTAGATAGATATTTAAATCGGGTAGTAAGGCTTCAGCTCTGATTTACAGTAGGGGCACTTGTAGTGTACCCTTCTAGCATCAGCGCTACAGAAGTAAGCCTTCACCCCTTGGCTAAGGCATTTCGGGCAGTAATAGGCATTGTTCCCCTCGTAGGCTTCGTACAAGTCTATGTTAGTCTTGCAGATAATGCACTTCTCAGTTGTCCATCCCTTATGTCCCGGCTTGTTGACTCCTTTTATTAAACCACTGGTCATGTTAAACACCTTCTAGTAGAGAGATATAATACTAGTTTTTTAAAATTAACGATTAGGTGTGCGAGTTGATTATAGCTGCTGTTGGCGATGTCCACTCGCCAAAGTTCCTGCCCCTCTTCCTCAAATCCTTAGGCGAGGTTCCCGTTAACATCGATGCCTTCATCCTCCTCGGAGACATTGTCGAGAAGAATAACGTGGAGGCCTTCGCACCTGTTTACCAGGCGATTAGGAAGAGGTTTGAGAATGTTCCGGTGATAGGGGTTTTTGGAAACGAGGAGTACAGGGGTTTTGAGAGAGAATACTACGCGAAATACCCTGAAATCTCCTGGCTTAACGACGAGTTGAGAGTGTTCGGTTTAAACAGGTTTAAAACATGTATCGTAGGTACGAGAGGAGCCTTGGACAAGCCGACCCCGTGGCAGGCTAGTAACATACCGGGGATTCTAGAGTACTACAGGGATCTCCCCGGGAAAATAGCAGGCCTTTTAAGGGAATGCAGGGATTCAGCAGCGGAGATAACCATTCTCGCCTCACACTACGGCATCTCATACAGTAATCTAAAGGGGGAGAAGCCGAGCATCTATCCTTATCTCGCCTCGCAGAGGATGAGCGAGGTGGTTAAGCCCGAGCTGGTTGACCTTGTGATCCACGCCCACGCTCACAACGCCGTGGTGGAGTACACGGTTGTAAACAATGTACCAATTTACAATGCCTCCCTCCCAGGCAGGGGGAGAATCTTAGTCATTGAGGTTAAGCCTAGGAGAAGCATTTTAAACTGGCTTGCCAAGCCTAGGTGAATCCTTCGAAAACCGCTACAGCCCCCATGGCTGATACGATGTCAGCTAAATGGTTCAGGCTTATACCTTGCTTGCCTAATTGTAGGTCAGCCTCGTAAAGCTTTCTAGCACCCTCCTTGCTCGTCATTAAGCCAAGGCTCCTTGCCTCCTCAACAAGCTTCCTCGCTTCAGCGGTCATGAATGGTTCTGAGAGGTCCAGGTAGAACGCTACGAGCGTGTTGTTCAAATCCCTTGTCTTCTTATAGTACTCGGAGAGCTTTTTCAAGTAGTTGAACAACGGGGTGTCCCTGGATTCTAAAAGCGTGAATGCCGGGTGCTTAGACCCGAGGGTTTTAAATACTTCGCTGAATGAGACACCGGATTTGACAAGTGTTAGCTGATCTACACCTGTTGAATACAAGTGCTCGTAGAGGTCACTTCTTCCAACAGTTTTAAAAGCATCCACCACAGATTTAACCTCTCCCGGCTTGTTTACCGATAGAATGAGCTCCAGGCTTCTCTTAAACTTGCTTGAATCAGCCGTGATGCTTACAACGTTGCTGTGGCCGATAGCCATTGAAAACACCAGTAAAGGCACAGTGTACGAGGGGTGGCAGGTGTTGCAGAACCTGTAAGACTCTCTGAGAAGCTTGGCAATAATCTTCCCTAGTTCAATGCTTGCAAAGCTTAGCTCACCCTTCCTAACCTTCTCCCCCAGCAAGAAAGCCTCCTCTAGAAGCGGGAGGGATGATACAATGTTGCATGATGCTTCATCATAGGTTTTCAAAGGCTTCAACCTGTGAAGACTTCCCGGTTTGAAGTAGGATCCTAAACCGACTAAAGCCCCGTGTATAAGGCTTCTAACTACTTCACTGGTCAATTCAAACCCCATTTAATCCTTTATCACATAAGGAATTATTAATGTGTTAGAAATCAGGATGAGAGCTCTTCTTCACTTATCCGACGGTTTACTATTCATCATCTTGAAAAAGACTATGTTAACATTCCTTTAAAACAGCATCTTTCAACGAGTTAACACGATCACTTTTTAATCTTCTCTATCAAGTGTTCAATAATGTAGTCCGGCGGGTTTACACCGGTTGAAGCCCGCAGGCCCTCCCAGTAGGGGAACGCGTTAACCTCTAAAATATAGTGTCTCCCGGTTGAAACATCCTCCGCAACATCTACACCAGCATAATCCAGCCCAAGAATCGCCGAAGCCTTGACAGCCGTTGCGAATATCTCCGGCGCTTCCTCCTCTCTCACCGGGACGCCCTGGGCGCCTTGCGCAATGTTCGTTTTCCAACTATTCTTGCTCACCCTTCTCATCGCTCCGATCACCCTCCCACCTACTACGAATACTCTGTAATCATAACCCGGCTTCTCCAAGTATTTCTGGAGATAGCTGGGAACACCAATGTTCATCAAGCTCCTCGTGGTCTGAAAGGCTAGGTCAGGGTCTTCTATCAGGGCGCTGCCAAGCCCAAGACTCCCCATTAGCGGCTTGTAAACAATCTTCTTCTTCGCCTGGGCATACCTCATAGCTGAGAACGGGTTTTCAGTAATCATCGTGTCCGGGACTGGGAGGCCGTGAAGCGAGAGCCTTACCAGGCTTCTCCACTTATCCTTCGCGATCAAAGCGTTAAACGGGTTGTTTATCACGGGCACCGTGCTTGCAAGTGCTTCAAGAACCCCCAGCCTCTTCTCAAACACGTCCAGGCTCATAACCAGCCCTATTCCTCGTAGCACTGCCCCGTCAATGTTAACAGGCTCATCTCTCTGCTTAACAACTATCCTCCCATCATCAATCAACGCATCCATCAATGGCAGTTTCAAATAGACTGCTTCAACACCTCTTCTCCTAGCGGCTTCTAAAAGATCGTTAACGCTTCCCGGCGGCTCCCGCCTATAGTCTATTATACCGATCTTCAAGCACTCCTCCTCCTTGAAACCATTAAGGAGTAGACGAGGGCTAGCAGGCTTAACCCAGCTGTGTAGAGAACGCTCGCAATGCTTGAGAAGCTGTTTAGCGCAATCCCGGTGAGACCTCCCAGGACGATGACGGTGGCTGAGAGATAGGTTAGGGTTCTCGCCTCGCTTCTGCTGGCTTGACCCGTGTATTTGAATATAAGTATCAGGGAAGCTAGGATCACTAGCGAGCCGGCTATGACATAGTTGAGCTCAAGGCTGAAGGAAGATATCGCTGCGCCTACGTATGCAGCTATTAATGCCGAATCAATTATTCTCTTACTCTGCTTACTCGACATTGTGAACCCTCTTAAGAGAATCTAGGTTGAGGATGTTTTAAAGCATTCTTAATTTGTCAATGTAGAGCGAGAGTAGCCCTAGGTAAATACCGGCTTCCAAGGGGTCGGTGTTGAAAGATAGGTCAATGGTTTTCAACCCCATTCTAGCGTATTGAAACTTGAGTTCTTTGACATAATAGTCTTCCACGCTTGTTGACACGAGCACTATTGACCCGGGTCCTGCTACGTTTTCAGCGTTTTCAAACCTGGCGTTCACGCCAATCCGTCTCAACGACTCGCCCAGGTATAATGTTGGAGCCTCCATCAGCTTGCTTGAAGTAAGCAGCACCTCCTTCTGCGAAATAATTTTCGTTAAGGGCTCGGAATATCTTTCTATGAGCTCCTCTATCAAGGGAACCACCCCCTCCTTACTGTGCTGGAAAAGCCTTGCACCTCTCGCCTCAAGCTTGTCCTTATAAAGGCTTGAGAGAGCATGGTTCACGCCTAGAGCCATCGTGAGCGAGGCCTCAAGCTCATCCGCTCTCTCAACATACACTGGGCCGTAGTTGTCGAGAATCCTCTTAACCCTCTCATCCATGGGTTTCGATGTTACAGCGAGGAGCTCGTGGTTAAGTATTCTTGAAACCTGCATAGTGTTCAGCAACCCGGTGTAGGGGTTGCTCGCGAAGACGAGAACCCTCCAGCCCTCCCGGTAGGCAAGGGTGTACAGGGAAACAGCGGGGATATCGCTTATCAGCGTGTTCAGCTCCGGGTCTACCGTAGCTATGTGCCAGTACGCTGTTGAAGCAGGCAGGTACCCCTGTCTATTATAAGTTATTATCAACGGCTTCCTACTACTGGCTAGGAAACTCTCAATAACGCCTCCGAGAGCTACGGCTTCCTTCTCCAAGTCCCCTATAAGCTTTGAGAAAAAAGCTATACTAGAGCGGTCTCTAAGCTTCTGCAGCAACTGCATAGTTTCTCATCCGGCTTCTCGGGAAGCCTCTCAATAATCTTCGGAAGCAGCTTTTTCGCTTTAACAGTGTTCTCGCCCATTGTTTTAACCACTTCTTCAGCTGTCACAGGCTTCTCAGCCCAGACATCGTAATCTGTCACCATTGACACGGTGGCGTAGCACATTTCAGCCTCGCACGCAAGGTTAACCTCTGGAACCAGGGTCATCCCTATGATGTCTGCTTTAAACACTTCCTTCCAAACCCTGCTCTCCGCTCTCGTGCTAAACCTCGGCCCTTCGATGCAAACGTATGTTCCCTTTGGATGGATCTTGATCTCGGGTACTTGTGAAGCAGCTTCAAGGATTACCTGCCTTAGGTGTTCGCAGAAGGGGTCTGCACAGCTCACATGCCCCACGATACCGCCTTCGAAGAACGTGAACCCTCTAACTCCTTTGGTCATGTCTATGAACTGGTCTGGGAGGACGAAGTCCCCGGGCCTGTAGTCCTCTTTGAGGCTTCCAACAGCGGAGAAAGCTATAACCCATTTAACACCCAGGGCTTTCAGCGCCCAGATATTCGCCCTGTAGTTTATCCTGTGAGGCGGGATTTTATGCCCCCTGCCGTGCCTGGGGAGGAATGCTATGGTCCTGCCTTTCAACTCCCCTATGATGATGTTATCGCTGGGGGCTCCGTATGGAGTGTAGATTTTAACCTCCCTCACATTCTCAAGGCCTGGGAGGTCGTATATTCCGCTCCCGCCTATTACCCCGATTAAGGCTTTCTCCCTAGTCTCCACGAGCATATCCTACACCTTAAACCTGTATACCTTCTTCGAACCATCATATTCAAGAATCTTCTTATCAACGAGCACGTTTAAAGCATCCCTGTAGTACTCCTCGCCCACGTCGATACCGTACCATTCCTTGAAACCCTCCACTATCTCGTTAAAACTCCACTCTGTTTTCCCGGTTTCCTTGAAAGTCTCCGAGACCATTCTCTTGATAAACTGGTAGGTATCCTCAAGCCTTGTCCACGGGTATTGGAACCATATCCATTCCTTTACTTCAATATAGTAGTAGTCGGGCTTGAACTTCGCCACAGGGCTTATCCACTGGAGTGCAGCGGTTTTAACCTTGCTAGGCTTCCACTTCTCAGCGATAAAGTCTCTCGCAAGCTTAAGTGTTTCACCAGTATCAACGATATCGTCCACGATGAGTATGTTTAAATTCTCAGCATCTATGATCATGGGGAATTTTATAATAGCCTTCTCCTCAGCCTTGGCAGCTTCAGTCCAGTGCTGGCTCTGAATACTTGCGAGATTGTCGATACCCATAAAATCGCACAGGAGCCTTGCCGGGACGAAACCCCCTCTTGCAACAGCCACAACGAGATCCGGCTTGAAACCACTCTCCCTGATTATTCTCGCAAGATTTCTAGTCCAGTCAACGATCTCGCTCCATGAAACCAGCTGGGTTCGAACCCTAGGCATCTCTATCACATAAGATATTAATGGTTGCTACAAATTTAAGGATTTCATGAAAACTACTTGGAAACCCGTATAAGCCTGCTCGTGGTGGTGAAGCTTTTACCAGCCCCGTGAAGCAGTATGCTCGTCTTCGACAGGTTCCACCCGTATTTCTCGTAAACCTCTTTATCAACGTGAACAGCCTTCGACTCACATATGAACAGCGTGGATTCCCCAACGCGTAGCTTATCCCTTACCACGCATTCAACAAACCCTAGCACTCCGTCAAGACCAGGTGTGGATATTGTTTTTGAAGGATATGGTTTCAGCCCGTGCTTCTTAAACTTGTCAACATCCCTCCCCGACTCCGTCCCCAACTTGTAGGCGAGTTCAGCGTGCTTCTCGCTTAAGATGTTGATGGTTAGCTCACCGGTCTCCATTACGTACTCGTGTGTGAGGCTACCGCTCCAAATTGAAACAGCTATGAGGAATGGGTCGTCATACACTGGTGAAACCCATGATGCAGGCATAACGTTAAGCCTTCCATCCCTGCTCCTGGAAACTATCAAGTATACTGGCCTCGGATGGAGGACATGGTATTCGTTAGGCGATACTTCAACATACACTTGAGAACACCCTATTAATCAATATATTGCCCAGGGTAGTTAAAGATTATAAAAGGCCTCCTGCAATTAATGATTTTGAAGCGGGGATGCCCGAGCTTGGCCAAAGGGGCCGGGTTGAGGACCCGGTGGCGTAGGCCTGCGTGGGTTCAAATCCCACTCCCCGCACTACTCCTTGATTCTGAAACCTCCACGACAGCCCTCCCGGTTGTTTTATTAAGTAGTAGCTGAATATTATTTGAAACCGGTGTTTCTGCTTGAAGCTCTTCGAGTACGAGTCTAAAGAGATTGCTAGGAGGTATGGGGTTCAAACCCCTCGCGGAGTAGTGGTATCCACTCCTGAGGAGGCTGTGAGAGCGGCTGAGGAGTTCGGCAGCGTGGTGTTGAAATCCCAGGTGCTGGTAGGGGGGAGGGGGCTGGCCGGCGGTATTTTAAAAGCTGAAAACCCTGGTGACGCCTACGAGAAGGCGAGGGGGCTTCTAGGCAAGGTGATCAAGGGGGAAAGGGTTGAAAAACTCCTTGTTGAGGAGAAGGTTTGCATATCCCGGGAGTACTACGTGTCTATAACTGTTGACAGGGCTACGAGGCAGATTACCTACCTGGTCTCCTCAATGGGCGGCGTGGAGATCGAGGAGCTTGCGAGGAAGTACCCTGAGAAAATAAGGAGGATGAGCGTAGATCCTTCCATCGGGTACTCGCCCTACATGGGTAGGGAAGCTGCAGTATTCATGGAGGTTCCATGGTCTCTCAGCAGCCAGGTAGACCAGGTCCTGTCGGCCATGTATAAGATAATGATTGATTACGATGCAGAACTAGTCGAGTTCAACCCTCTCGCACTAACATGCGACAACAGGCTTGTCGCCCTCGACGCGAAAATCATAGTGGACGATAACAGCTTGTTCAAACACCCCGAGCTACAAGCCCTGTATGGGAGAGGCCTCACGGCTTACGAGAAGAAGGCTAAGGAACTCGGCTTCAACTATGTTGAGCTGGACGGGGATATAGGCGTGATCAGCAATGGCGCGGGCCTCACAATGGCCACTATGGACGCCATCCTCTACTACGGGGGCAGGCCTGCGAACTTCCTCGACATAGGAGGGGGAGCGGGGAGGGAAAGGGTTAAGGAAGCCGTTAAACTACTGCTCTCCCATTTCAAGGTGAAAACCCTGCTGGTGAATATTTTCGGCGGTATAACCAGGTGTGACGAGGTTGCCTACGGCATTCTCGAGGCCTTGGCTGAAACAGGTGTTTCAAAACCCGTTGTCGTGAGAATGCTTGGAACTAACGAGGAGGAGGGGAGGAGGATCCTCTCGGAGAAAGGCATAGTCGTCTATTCTGAAATGGATGAAGCGGTGCGTAAAATCGTCGAGTATTCAAGAGGTGGTTGACATGGGCATTCTCCTCTCAAAGAACACTAGGGTAATTGTTCAAGGAGTAACAGGCAAGGAGGGAAGCTTCCACACAAAGCTCATGCTGGAGTATGGGACAAGGATCATAGCTGGCACCTCTCCAGGTAAGAAGGGGCAAACAGTTCACGGGGTCCAAGTCTACAACACTGTTGGAGAGATAGTGAGGGAGCACGGCGAGGTTGAAGCCTCAATAATCTTCGTACCAGCAAGGTTCGCCCCGGACGCTGTTTACGAAGCGATCGACAACGGTGTTAAGCTAGTAGTGGTTATAACGGAGGGAATACCGCTTCACGACGAGCTGAAATTTGTCAACTACGCGAGAAGAAAGGGAGTGGTAATAGTTGGTCCTAACACCCCTGGCTTAATGACTCCCGGCGAAGCCAAGCTGGGCATCATGCCCTCACACGTTTTCACCCCGGGAACGGTAGGCGTAGTATCCAGGAGTGGAACACTCACCTACGAGGTTGCAAGAGAGCTGGCCAAGCATGGCATGGGGGTTTCAACAGTGGTCGGCCTTGGCGGAGACCCCGTCACTGGCCTCGACTTCATAGAGGTTTACAAGATGTTTAGCGAGGACCCCTTGACAAAAGCAGTGGTTCTCATAGGCGAGATAGGCGGTGATGCTGAGGAAAGATTCTCAAAATACTACGCCAGCCTACCGGTGAAAAAGCCTGTGGTAGCGTATATTGCTGGGAGGACAGCTCCTCCAGGGAAGAGAATGGGTCACGCAGGCGCAATAATCTCAATGGGTATTGGCGACTACCCCTCTAAGAGGAGGGCTCTCGAGGAAGCGGGCATACCTGTTGCAGAGACGCCTTCTCAAATACCACTCCTGTTGGAGAGAAGATAGGTTTTTACGTAAAGATTTTTATAATAATCCGCACTATATTATTAACGAAAGACGAAGAGGAGGATTTGAATGTATATAATAAAGGAGTATGCATCCTTTGCAGAAGTGATAAAATCTATTGATGAAACAATAGCCTCCCTAAGGCAGCAGCTAGCCGAGAACTTGAAGAAGCTTGAGGACGCTAGGGCAAGGGCCGAGCAGGCTAAGAAGCTGAAGGAGTTGTTGAAAACGCTTGCAGGCGAGGATATTTCAGGCCCGGGTAAAGTCATAGACTTGAAGGATGCGAAGATTCTCGTAAACCCAGACCCTATATCAGAGCTACAGGTTATTGAGGAAGCTATTGAGAGAATTAACAGGACGATACTAACCCTTCAGAACTTGAAGAAGGCTCTAGAGCCGTGGAGCGGTGTCGAAGTCCCCAACAGGATAACTGTCGTGATTAAGGAAGGTATTCCATCATCCTTCATTCTAAGGCTCTAGGTATTTACTGTTTTTTAATCTAGTCAAACTTATCTTTTTCTTAAGAAATGGTGGGCTATATGAGCATGTATGATAAGATTGGTCCAGGATCCAAGGCTCCGGATGAAGTTAACGTTGTGATCGAAATACCCATCAACTCCGGGGTTAAATACGAGTTGGACAAAGATACCGGCGTGCTCTTCGTAGACAGAATCCTCTATACCTCAATGGTTTACCCGTTCAACTACGGGTTCATACCAGGGACTCTTGAGGAGGATGGAGACCCTGTCGACATCCTAGTGGTATCCTATGACCCACTCCTCCCCGGCTCGGTTATCAAGGCCAGGCCTGTTGGTGTTTTGGAAACCGAGGATGAGAAGGGCAGGGATGCGAAGATAGTTGCAGTGCCATCTGAGAAGATAGACCCGAGGTTCCAGGGGATCAGGGATGTGAGCGATCTCCCCGAGGCTGTTAGGCAAAGGATCGAGCACTTCTTCCAGCACTACAAGGAGTTGGAGAAGGGCAAGTGGGTAAGGGTTGTTGGTTGGAGGGGTAGGAGCGAGGCGTTGGAGAGGATTAAGCAGGCTGTTGAGAGATTTTCTAAGAAATAGGTTTTTAAGGCTTGATTTTTTCCAGTAGAAGCTCTACTTCTTTTTTAAAAGCATCAGGATCCTTGATGAAGAGTTCCGTCAAAAACTCCTCCTTTCCAGATGATTCCTCATCTGCGAGAATGAGGAGGGGAACTATATACATCTCTCTCACCAGGAATTTAACAGTATTAATATTGCCTTCGTAATATTCGCGCAGTAGATCCCTTAGCTTGCCGGGATTACTGACGAATAAATCGGTGCACCCAGTTCCCGCGTTCGCCCTGCAAACAAATTCTTCCAGCACGTGCCTCAGGGCGAGCCCTATGCGTTTCGACTGTTCTTCAAGCTTTTTCAGTCGTTTATCAATAGTCTTGAGTGGCAAGCAAATCACACTTTTATATATTGCTTCAAAGGTTTTAAAAGTGGATACGATCAAAAATTATAAAAGAATTCTTTAAATTATATAAGTATATTGATACAGGTTAGGATTAAGTGGGCGTGAGAACTATTGGATTTTACCACCGGCTTGAAGGAGCTTGACAAAAGGTTTAACGAAGCTTTCCAGCCTGGGACGCTGACGGTCATAGTCGGCCATCCTGGTGCTGGGAAGACAACTCTCGCATTACAGTTGTGTCACGCTAATGCTAGGATTGGACATAAGTGTTTATATATTAGTTTTCAAGAAGACAAGGAGAAGCTTTACAGGCATGCAAGGAGGCTTGGGCTCGATCTTGAAGGGCTTGAAGAGAAAGGCTTGTTCAAACACGTAAGGTTTCCTATGATGACCCTGGTTGATGATTTGATAAGGGAGTTATCGGTTCTTCTTTCCTCGGACTCTTACAGAGTCATCGTAGTTGACTCTATAAACGCCCTTCTCGAGCCAGTGAAGAACAAGGATGAGCAGAGGATGTTACTGCAGAACTTTTTCTACGAGGTTTCGAGAAGCATTAGGGGGATAGCGGTGTTGCTTGCAGAGATACCGATGGGTGAGGAGAGAGTTAACCTGGGGTCAATAGAGTTTGTATCCGATATCGTCATCATCTTGAAACACCATGTTGTTCGCGGATTATTGGACAGGGCGATGGAGATTAGAAAGATCCGGGGAGCCCCGCTTAGGGCGGTGGAGTTCCCATTCGAGATAGTGGAGGGTGAGGGCATCAGGGTTTTTCCACCCCCTGCTCCTGAGAGAATATTCCTAGGAGACGGAACCCCTCTCGAGGACACTCTTTCCCTAACAAGGGAGGTTATTCCGAGGCTGTTGAGGGGTGAGGTAGTCTTTTTCACCTACGACCCGTTTGCACGGTCAGCAATACCAGTTATTTTCATCCTCGACTACCTGGTTTCGAATGAGATGGTGGCGTTTTTCACATCCTACGTTTACTCGAAGGACGAGGTTTTAGATAGCGTTGTGAAAGTACTTGTAAATTACGCAGGGATTTCAAGAAAGGAAGCACATAGGCTGGTTGACAAGTACATGGTTGTAGAATCAGTCAACCCGGCTGGAGAGGCGTTAACATCACTATACTCCCGCTCAATATTAGAGTTTGAGAAGTCTAAGCCAGATGTTATCGTTTTCCACGGGATAGAGGTTTTCAGCAAACTGTTCGATGAAAAAGATTACTTTAACTCATTAGTGAACGAGCTGATATGGACAAAGAACAATGGGGTCACCAATATGAGATTCGGAGCCTGCACACCTAGAGACTGGTGTGAGATGAACGCAGCCCTTTCAGACGTGGTTGTCCAAACCCGGTTCGTCGAGAAGAATGGCAGTACAGTTCCAATTATCCAGTCTTGGAGAAGAGGTAGCGAACCCCGCACCATCGAGCTGAACGAGGAGGTTTTAAACAAGCTTAGAAGCGAGTTTAAAGCTCTTCTAAAGAAGGCATTTCCCAGCGAGTGAGAACTCTTAACTCAGCGCCTCCAAAACGTTTCAAGAAACCGTGGGAGAAATCATTAATCAATAAAACGTGATAACCAGTAAACCGTAGCCTCCTAACTAGTATTTCAGAATACTATTCACAGCTTTCTCGTGGAAGCCTTCATCCTGGATAATCTTCTCCAACACGAGCTTGGCTAACCTAAGGGAATCCCTATCCTGCAAGACTTTCTCCAGTAATGGTAGTAGGAGTCTATGATACGTCTCCTCCCCTACAAAGCCCTCCAAAGATACTAGTTCTTTCAAAACACCTCTGACATCAGCCTTTCCCGGTTGCTTAATTTTTGAATAAGCTTCTTCAACCCTACTCCAAACATCACCAATTAGTGTTTGACACTCTCCTGTTTCCTCGTACAACCCTAAACTCACGCCCAGTGAGCGGAGAACCTCGCTGTGAACCATGCTTTCAAGCCCGATCTGCTTTAAAAGAAGCGAGGCAAACTGTTCCCCACTCTCAGCGAGTGATGCGAGCTCCTGGTAGAGAGATGCAACCTTACGCTCAAGCTCAACGGAGCAGTAGATTAGTTTTCCAATCATCACAAACGCCTCTCCTCTTGAATTGATTCAGCTTTTCATAAATATATCTATTACATTTTTACAAAGTCAGCAAGGCGGCGGAAAAGATAAGGGATCTGTTTCGATAAGCCTTGCGAGCCATGAGCGAAATTTTATCCATCCACCTGGTTCCTAGGGACCGGTCCTTGAATACAGACACATGTGTAGGATTCTATAATGTAGATAACCAGGCTTAGCAGGATTGCGGCGGGCAAGGATATGCCGCCGCCGGGATTTGAACCCGGGTCACGGGCTCGAAAGGCCCGCATACTTGACCGGGCTATACTACGGCGGCATCCTTATGAAAATAGGATTAGTGAGTCCTAAATATTTTTTACTTTTTAACCAATCATGAATGTTTAAAACCTCCAGGTCGGAATTCATATATTTGAAGCGGCGGTCGTCTAGCCTGGACTAGGACGCCGGCCTGCCACGCCGGAAATCCCGGGTTCAAATCCCGGCCGCCGCACTCATCCTAATAAGCAGAGACAATCTGGATGTAGTGTTTCAAAGCGTGGGTTTTTCCGGGAAATAAGGTTTAAATAGCCTGTTATTGTAAGAAATGTTAGGTTTGGTGAACCTAATGGGCTCTGTAAGCATACTGCCCGCTCTCACCCCTTACCTCCTGGTTTTCGGAGCTTTCACTCTAGTATTTTTCAAGGTGTTTAAAGCAGGGAAGGTGTTTTCAAGGATTTACGCGTTCGCCTATGTTTTCGCATCCCTCATCTTCTCCTTATTAACTTACTTATCGGTGAAGGATTCCGGGATCCTGTACTATGAGCTCGGAGGCTTCCCTCCTCCCATAGGCATTACTTACGTTGTCGACGAGTTTTCAGCTTTCCTAGCAGTCATCGCGACAGGGCTTGGACTCCTCCTATATCCTTTAATACCTGTCCTACAGCCTCAGAGCGACGAGTACTACTTAGCTCTATACCTCGGCCTGCTGGCAGGGTTCACCGGGGTCTTGTACACGGGAGACTTGTTCAACATGTTCGTGATGATGGAGGTGATGCTGGTTTCCACGTACGGTCTTGTAGCGTTGGGGGGTTCTAAGCAATCTTATAGATCCGCCTTCGACTACGCCATGGTTGCAGGCGTTGGCGGGCTTCTCTTCTTCATGGGGGCTGTTCTAATTTACTTCGCCACGGGAACCCTGAACATTGGCCACATGGGTTTGATAGAGCAGGGTTTCGCAGCGTGTGGCAGGGGGCTTTCTCAAAACCCTGTCGAAGCCTTGCAAACCCTTTCTCTTTTACTTTTCTGGGGGCTGGTTGTGGATGAGGCTCTCGTACCACTCCACTTCTGGCTTCCTCCAGCCTACTCCTCCACGGGGCCGGTGACGGCCTCGCTTCTAGCAGGGGTTTCCGAGGGAGTTGCATACTACGCGTTGACCAGGATTGTCTACACGGTTTTAAACGGGTTGAACCCTGTTCTAGAATACTCTTTAAGAATCCTTGGAATAGCCAGCATTATAGTAGGGGGTTTGGGAGCACTATACTCTAGGAGTTTTTCAAAAACCATATCCTACACCGTGGTAATGGATTCGGGGTATGTTGCAATAGCACTGTCTCTCGGACCACCTGGCGTAGAAGTGGCCTTAGCCTACATACTGGCCCATGCAGTAGTGAAGCCCCTGCTCTTCTTGACGGCAGGCTGGGTTAGGAGTTCATACGGTACTGACGTGTTCGAGAACGTTGAGGGTTCTCTCAGGTCTTCGAGAATACTTCAAGCTGGATTAATAGTTGGAGCGGCAGCCGTGACAGGGTTGCCCCCTACCATTTTCTTCATCGCTAAGCTAGGTGTTTACGTAAACCTCTTCAACTCTTTGAACGCGGACGTGACTGTTCCGCTAGCTCTTTTCACCTCGCTTGCTGGGTCACTTCTTGCTTTAACAGCTTTCATTAAAGCAGTATCGGCGATGATTCTTGCTCCTCCAAGGGAGGGTTTGAAGCTTGTTCCCAAAGCCCTTAAAACCTATCTACTGCTCCTCACTGCTCTCACAATAGTGCTCGGAGTTGTCTACGCTTTCTCGATCGAACCATTAATCTCATCGGCTTCAAACTCGATAACGGCTGGAAGGATTGACTACCTCTCAGAGATAAGCGGAATCCTGTACTGCGAGAGTGGTTCGCTATGAGCTTGCTTGACAAGCTTGTTAAATGGGCGCGTAGCAGGAGTATGTGGATGATACACTACTGCTCAGCATGCGGAGCGGTGGAGTTCCCTCCCATAGTAATGTCTCCTTTAGACTGGGAGAGATACGGGTACATGCCTGCACCAACCCCTAGGCAGAGCGACCTCTACGTTGGAATGGGCTATCTAACCAAGAAAACGGTTAAGCTATTCCTCAACATGTACAGGCAGGTTCCAGAGCCTAGGCTGGTCGCGGCTGGATGCAACTGCACTGCAACAGGCGGGTTATACTGGGACAGCTACGCCACCTACAAGAGGCTTGACGAGTTCGTGGATGTTGAGGGATGGGTTCCAGGCTGCATGCCAATGCCTGACGACTACTTCAGCATGCTGGAGTATTTAAGGAGGAAAATCGCCACCTCCGGGCTTGAGACACATATTTCACGGATAAAGCCTGATGCTTTCGAGAAGATAGCAAGGTATGAGGAGCTTGAGAAGCAGTGGCTTAAGGAGTACTTGGATAAGGCTTCTAAGCAAGCGGGCGAACCCGTTAACTATGTTTTCAACCCGTCATACCCCGAGTGCTACGAAGCCTCCGCTAAGCATAAAATCTGCAAGCTAAGCGTTGAAAGAGAGAAGTTAAAGATGGTTTTGAAAGAGCTTAAGGATCAAGGGTTCAGCCTCTTCATCAACATCAACACGGTTGACTACCCTGATAAAGGAGTGATAGAGCTCTACTATATTCTTGAAAACCCTGGGACAGGCGAGCAGAAATGGGTTAAAACATACACTCCGAGGGCGAATCCCACCGTTGAAAGCGTGCACGACATCTTCCCCCTAGCCCTCTACATTGAGAGAGAGGTTTACGAGATGATGGGTGTTTTATTCGAGAACCACCCCTTGCTTAGAAAGTGGATACTTGAAGGCAACTGGGAGGGACCCCCGCCTCTTAGGAAGGATGTTGACACGGCGGGCTTCGTGGTTAAAACAATGTATGGAGGCTACAAGTATGGAAGGTAGCGGCTACCAGGTAGTCTACTTCGGACCCCAGCACCCCGGGGTTCCTGGCAACATTGCCTACAAACTCTGGCTGGACGGTGACAGGGTTGTTAAAGCAGAGGTTGTCCCGGGATTCCTCCACAGGGGTTTCGAGAAAATGATGGAGAACAGGACTTGGGAGATGAATGTTGCAATGAGCTACAGGTTCTGCGTCGAAGACCCTGACCACCTTGAAATAGCCTACTCGCTAGCCGTTGAAGATATTTACAAGGCTGAGATACCTGAGAACGCTAAATGGCTCAGGATGATCCAGGCTGAAATGGGCAGGATAGCATCACACCTGTTCTGGAGCCACTTCATAGGCGGGAGCATTGGCCTGCGGACCCCGGCCTACTGGGCTGTCGCCGCTAGGGAGGAGATTCTGAAATGGTTCGCGAGGATTTCCGGGCACAGGGTTTACCACAACCTCAGCGTACCAGGAGGCATCAGGTACTCGCTCCCAGAGAACTTTAAGGAGGAGACAACGCGCGTTGTAGAGTTCGTGGAGGAGAAGGCCAGGGATGTGGAGGAAGCTTTACTGGGAAACAGCATTTTCAAGGCCAGGTTGAAAGGACTGGGGAAGCTATCGATTGAGGATGCTTTAAACCTGGGGGTTACTGGCCCCGTGCTGAGGGCTTCAGGGCTGAGGTATGATTTAAGGGTTCACGCACCCTACTTAAACTATGACAAGGTAAGGTTCGAGGTACCTGTCGGAGCATCGGGCGACTCCTACGACAGGGCTGTCGTAAGGTTCAAGGAGATACATCAATCCCTCTCAATAATAAGGCAGGCGCTCGACGAGGTTAGGCCCGGCGAGTCCCTCAGGGTTAAGCTTGGGCTCACCGCTCCCGTAGGCGAGGGAGTAGCCAGGGTTGAGTCAGCAAGGGGCGAGTACATGATCCACATCATCAGCCAGGGAGGCAGGAAGCCCTACAGGGTGAGGCTGAGAAGCATGTCAATGCCTCTTCTAACAACAGTGGTTGACCACATTGTCTCCAGGGAAGAGGTGACTATTGCCGACTTCCCCGTGATCCTTGCATCCCTGGACCCCTGCCCGCCCGACCTGGACAGGTGATTCGCATGGTGTTGCCTACACTGGTTAAATCCTTGAAACACCTTGCCAGCAAACCCTACACCCGTCTAGTCCCGAGGAAGTCAAACCCGTTTAAAACAGAAAGGATTAGGGGAGCCCATGTCCTAGACATGCTTAAATGCACCGGCTGTAGCATGTGCCAGCAGGTCTGCCCGGCAGCATGCATAGACATGGTTTCAGTTGAAGGCAACTACCCCCAGAACCCTAGGAGGAGATTCCCGAGAATAGACCACTCAAAGTGCACTTTCTGCGGACTTTGCGTTGAATACTGCCCGGTAGGAGCTCTCTCGATGACCACTGTCACAGGCTACGAGCTATTCACCACAAACAAGGACACTACTTTCAAACAGCCTCTACAGCTCAAGGAGCCGTTGGGCAGGGTTACAGTGACCAAGGAATTGTTCACCAAGGCTTACAGCGGGGGCGCTCTCTCAAAAGGCGAGGCAACCACAAGCAAGGGTGAGGAGTAATGGTAGCGGTGGAATCCCTGGCCTCTGTAACCCCGTTTCTAATAGGATTGTTCACCGTGGCGATGATTGTTTACTCAATAAGGGTTTTCACCTCGAGAAACCTCGGTGACGCTGTCCTAGCTATTGACGCGTTAACGGTTGACTTGATCGTTTTAATGATGCTTGTCGCCCTGCACTACAGGTCTCCCTACCTGTTAGTGGGAGTTATACCGCTCGGCGCCTGGATATTCCTGCTTGACCTTATCGTTGCGAAATACCTGGAGAAGAGGTGGGCTAGGTGATTGATCAACTGCTTTTCTACCTGGGCATCAGTCTCCTCGCTGTCGGCGGAGTATTGGACATAGTCGCGTCCTTAGGCTTCTTCAAGTTTAAAGAGTTCTACACTAGGCTCCACGCTGCCACCGTAGGAGCCATCGGGGGAGGCTTCTACCCGCTTATAGGCGTAGCGTTTACAGTCCTAGGGCTCGATGTTGAATTCTGGCTTAAAGCCGTGTTCTCAGGGGTATCCCTGGTCGCTGCAGCTGTTATAGCCCTGGGTGTTCCAGCAGGCTCCCATGCCCTTGCAAGGGGGGTTTACAGGTCGAGGGAGGCTGAGCCCAGCGTGGTTGCGGACAGGTTGAGGGAGGATTTGGAGAAGGGTGAGAAGAAATGATAATGCTTATCCTCGCATCCTTAGCTGCAACCCTTGCCTTGATATCAACAATAGTGGTTGTCCAGGAGAAGGATGTTGCCAAAGCCGTGGTGTTGGCTGGTGTTGAATCCGTGTTCTACGCTCTCATACTTTCAATCTTCCTGGCGCCTGACCTGCTAATAGCCTACGTTGCCATAGGCCTTGGGCTGAACACGGTTATACTTCTCTACGTGCTCTCGAAGGGTGAGAGGTATGAGGAGGCTTGAGGTTTTAATCCCGGTTTCGATAGGGGTTTTGATTTTCACGCTGGCTTACTCTCTGGGAATGCTCAGCCCTGAAAGAGGGCTCACGGGCTTAGCTGAAACGCTTCTCACAGTCATACCTCTCCAAAGCTCCATCCTTACTTCAATGAGTTTCGAAGTTGTTACAGCAGTAATATGGGATCAAAGAGGGTTTGACACGTTCTTCGAGACAAGCGTCCTCTTCCTAGCAATAGTTGCATCCCTCTCATTAATAGCTGGAACCCGTCAGGCGATTGCTAAAACCCAAGCCTCCACAGTGATAGTTAGGCTTGTGTCAAGGATTCTCGCACCGGTCATAGTTGTTGTAAGCGTATCTGTCGCCGTCCACGGGCATGTAACACCCGGGGGAGGCTTCCAAGGCGGCTCGGTATTTGTCGTAGCCCCGCTGATTTTAATGCTGGCTTTCTCAAGCCAGCGTTTAACCATGCTAGGGTTCAAAGGCGAGAGGCTCTTATTCCTGAGAGCCCTCGGCGTATCGTTGATCGGTTTAACCGGGTTGCTACCAGTTATATACTCTAGAGCTGTGAACGTGGAAGCATACTTGTTCCAGAACCTGGGGAAGCCTGGGACAGGCTTCAGCTACCCAGCTCTCATAGAAACCCCGTTTTTCAAAATGCTACTCTCGGGCTCCATATTTATTTATAACATTGCCGAATACCTTGCAGTCTTAACGGGCTTCACTCTCGCACTCTACTATTTAACCGCAGAGTTTGAGAAGGGAGGTGTTGGCAAGTGATCGAGGAGGCTTTATGGTACTATATAGGCTTCACATTGACCCTGACAATAGGGTTCTCTATCTACGGCATCGCCTCCAGGCCCCACCTGGTTAAGAAAATGGCTCTGTTCACAATCCTCGGCGACGCGATATACGTGCTCCTAGTATACCTTGGCTACACGCTATCGTCAACCACCCCGCCAGTCTACCCCGGCGGAAGTCTCGAGAACCCTGTGTTCCCTGAGGCTGGTCAAATCTCCATGTTCTCCGCAGGAAGCGTTGACCCTGTTCCACAGGTCCTGATAGTCACCGCAATAGTCATCGGCTTATCAGTCTTACTGCTCCTAGCTGCAATCTCCATCCGGATTGCAAGGGAGTATGGTTCTTTGATAACGACTAAGTTGAAGGAGGTTGAGAGCGGTGGGTAAGGTTTCCGCTATAATTCCAACCCTACTGCTAGCCTTAATATACCTGGTTTACACAGGCTCCTACGGGGTGCTAGAGGTTGGTATAGCCCTGCTAACCGGCCTAGGCGTGTCGCTACTGCTTGGGCAGGACCTTGTGAGAAACCCTGGGAAGCTCTCGATAGCAAGGTTTTCCAGGGCTGTAGCCTACCTTGTCAAATACTTCACTGTTGTAGAGGCTAAGGCTCATTGGGAGGTGATTAAGCTCATTCTTAAGCCTAGTGCTAAATACAAGCCAGCTATTGTAAGAGTTCCCTACGGTGTTAGCAGCGAGTACTCGATTGTCTCAATAGCGAACTCGATAACAAACACTCCGGGAACAGTGGTGATCGATGTTGACGAGGATAGGAAGCTGTTCTATGTTCACTGGATCAACGCCCAGGCCCTCGAGGACCAGGAGGCTAGGAAAAGTGTTTCCGAGGTGTTTGAGAAAGACGTATCTAAAATCTTCGAGTAGCAGGTGGTTATGATGGATGTGTACGAGTTCACCATAATATATACTGGGATGGCGGTCTTAACAGGGCTTACAGTATATCTCGTTTTCTACGTGGTTTTTCAGAAACTAGCCGCTTCTAAAACACCTGAGCAGAGAGATGATGTATCAGGTTTAATAGTGATGGGAGGCTTCGTTGTTGACGAACCCCTTAGGCTCTCAGCGATCAGGATTCTCAAGGACATTCTTAGGAGAGCGCTGGGGAGGAGGGTGCTGAGGCTTGAATCCTTCAGCCGAGAAATCAGTTCATGGTACCTGCTCGCGCTTATTTTCCTCGCAGCCCTTGTCGCTGCATCCTTCCTGCTGGGGTGGTAGTGGATGGCCGGCATCCTAGATCTCATAATCCAAGCGCTGGTCTACCCGGGCCTAGTCTTCACCATAATCCTAATAATATTTACTCAGTGGCTGGCTCGAAAACTATCGGCGAGAATACAGTTCAGGAGGGGCCCTATTCATGCCGGCCCTGCCGGTATACTGCAACCTCTAGCAGATCTCTTAAAGCTGGTGGCTAAGAGGGACATGGTTAACAAGTACTCGCTAATGCACAGCCCTGTAATCGTTGTAAGCCTTGGGATAGGTGTCTTAATAGTAGCCCAGCTTGCACTACCCGTGGCTTACAGCCCGATCTATGCGAGATACGATGCTATAGCAGTGCTCTACTTCCTCCTCATAGCTCCCTTTGCAATAGCATACCTTGCAGTGGCTCACCCAAACCCCTACACAACCATTGGCGCTGCCAGGTTCCTCGCAGTCCTCGCCGTCTCAGAGCCTGTTTTCGCCGCATCCCTCTTAGTTCCGCTGATAATCTCCTCGAGAACAGGAGGCGATTTCAGCATCTACCTCACCTCTCTGAGAGCGGCTGGTGCTTGGACATCCGGGTTTTCAGAATCAATAGCGATGATCCTTGCAACAATATCGGGCTTCCTAGGCATGCTCGGAGCCCTCATGGTTAAGCCTTTTGACACTGCGGAGGCTGAGTCTGAAATATACTGGGGGGTTTTTACAGAGCTCGGCGGCCCCAGGCTTGCCTTCGGCTTCTTCCTCAAGTTCGCTGAAAGAATCGTTATGCCAATGATATTTGCAGTATTGTTCCTAGGAGGAGTCTGGCCTGCCGACCCTTCAAACTGGATGGCCTCAGCGCTCGTGGTTTACCTGAAAACCATAGTGGTTTTCACAATCCTGGTGGTCGCTGACTCGATCCTTCCAAGGTATAAGCCAGAGCAGGCTGTAGCGTTCCTGCTGAAATATGCTTACCCGCTGGCTGTGGCAGCGATTCTTCTATCGCTAGTCTAGCCTCGGCGCTGGAAGAACCATGAGGTGTCGAAAGGCCTAGCTCTTCTAACCCCGCTCTCCAACAATGCGTGAGAGATTAACGGTAGGGCTATTGTAGCGTCAACGTAAACAGTCCTCTTCCTTGCAACAGGAGATACCTTACCCCAGCTCACAGCTTCTTCAAGGGTTGCCCCGCTCAGCCCTCCCCACTGGGGCGCATCGGTTGTGAACTGTACAACGTATTCGAGAGACTTGTAGTAGTCGTGAACCCCTTCCTCATACTCTCCTATGAGGGTTTGCGCCACGGTGACGAGGTTGACGTAGTCCTTGGGAACCCCTCCCCCTACGTATATTGCTGAGAGCTTTCTGGAGCGCTTCCCCAGCTCGACAATATCGCTGAAATCCTTCACCATGTCTATTACAACCTTGTGTCCCTTCCTGTAGGCGAGGAGGGTTGCCATACCGTAAGCACTGTCAACTAGGGCTGGGGAGAAAACGGGTACTCCAGCCCTGTATGCTGCTGAGACAATGCAGTCTATTCCTTTCTCGCTAAGCCATTTACCGAACTCGTGTAGGAATTCAGCGGTCGAGAAGGGCTTTCCCGGCGGGAGTGTTTCGACGAACTCTCCTATGAGCTTCTCCATCTCCCTGTACTCCAGCTCGCTTGCCACGGTATCGTAGAATCTGTCGTACTTGTGTTTCAACAGCTTCTCATCGTCAACGGTGGGCAGGGTTTTATAGTATTTAAACCCCATTGCCTCGAAAATATCCTCGCTAATGACCGCTCCTGTTGAGACGACGATGTCAACATACCTCTGCTCCACAAGCCACTTCACAATCCTCCACATCCCGGCCGTGCTGAGCGAGCCGGCCAGGCCTAGGAAAATAGTGTTCTCGGGGTCCTTGAACATTTCCAGCAAAACCTTGTAGGCCTCCCCTAAAGCCCTCCCCTGGAAGGCTGTGTCAGCCATTGCCAGGAGCAGTTCGTGTATGCTCCTCTTCTCAACGCTTAAGGATTTAACCTCTCCGAGTATAAAGCTTAAATCATCAGGTAAGCCTGCCTCGTGCAATCCGTCTCAACCGTGAAAACCCTATATCGCATGGTTTTTTAAATGTTTCCAGGTCAGTCCGCTGAAAGATCATCATTTCTCAGTTTCTAGCGGTTTCATCAAGCCTTGAGATGGGGCCGCGGGGATTTGAACCCCGGGTCACGGGGGCCCAAGCCCCGCATCCTAGCCAGGCTAGACTACGGCCCCCTCCTTACTATCATGATAAACCATGACCTTATTAAAAACTTAAGAATGACTACGGGTTTCCCCGTTATCAGAAAGGTTGGGAGGTAGTTTAAAAAATTATACTGGCGGGGGAAGGGCTGGGCTGGGTTGAGGGGTTGCCGGCGGGGGTGGTTGCATGGTGCTGTATTTTCTGACGGCGTCTCCCAGCGCTACGTACATGAGAATGTATGCGATGAATGATAGGATTGGGATGAATATTCCTATGATGAGGAGGATGCCTGCTACCAGGTAGAGGCTGTTGCCCTCGCTCGAGTTGAGGTTGAAGCATAGGATGATCATTCCAACGTATCCAAGTATCAGCAGGATGTAGCCTATTAACACTAGGAGTATTCCAATCAATATCAACGTCAGGATTACACCTATGATGACTAGTACTAACCCCCAGATGAAGCCTATCCTGATCAACGTGGCGGCTGTCGAGTACTCGGGCCGGGCTTTCCTAAGCTCTTCTACCCCAGGGATGAATTTCCCGTAGAAACCCCACAGCCACAGTACTCCTCCTATTAAGACTCCTACCACGCTGGCCAGCAACACCCCTAATGCTGAGGCACCTCCTCCATCGCCGCTGGAGGCGGTGGAGGCTAGCATCCCGAAGAGAAGGAACATCAGGGAGGCCCCGGCTAAGACTGAGCCTATGATACCGTAGAGAAGGCCTTCACGCATCTTGCTGAAAGAACCCGCTAAATCAGCCTGTGATGAAGGCGTGACAATCATAACATGCACCTCTATTATTACTTACGATTCAAAGCTATATTAACGTTTAGAAGGTGTAATGGAGAACACTCCCCAATCCCGTGACGGGCTGTCGAGGTAAACACTTATAAACAAGACAACATAATCCCAATACTGAGGAGGGCCCGTTGCCTAGCCAGGATAGGGCGCCGGCCTCCTAAGCCGGAGGCCCGGGGTTCGAATCCCCGCGGGCCCGCGTTCTCTTAAAAACACCAGCATTAAACACCAGGTTTTCACATCAAAATCAGCATACGAGACGTTAGTTCCCCATCCTAAGAGTGTTCTAAGGCTTAAAAAGAAGTGTTGATACAGGCTCTGCAATCACGCCAAGAAAGGCTGGATGCCTCCAGTCCTAAACCAGCCTATCAGGTATGGAGTAAATACATTGTGAAAACATGAAGAAGGCCTGGATTCCCTATGTTTAGAGCGGTTGAAAACTTCGAATGGCCGGTCCCTGGATTACACAGTTTCGACGAAACTTTAAAGAAGGGGAATCCCTGGATTACGCGGCGATTCTGGGAAATAACCCGGCACGGAGGTGCCTGCTTGATCCCGGGTAAACTTCAGCATCAACAAACCCCCTCCCGTGTTTAGAGCACTGAGCATTTACCGGAAATAGGCGTCTAAACGCGTTTGCTCCTGAATGCTCAGGAATGGATGCTTAAGGTTCGCGGAAAACCTGGGATTTTATATTAAATGCTTTTATACAATATATACCTAAAATAATATTTAGAGAGGTTGAATACTCGTGAGTATTAAACCTATCCCTATTTTAACTCTCCTAATCCTGCTAACAACTCTAACCCCGCTTGCAGCATCACCAGATCCTGTGGGCGTTCACGGCGACTTCCCGCATGCCAGGGTAGTTGTCACAGAAGTGGTGGACGGGGACACGTTCTGCATATCCCCGCCGGTCTACGTAGGGGGAGAGTACAGGACGGTTGTCAGGCTAGCAGATATTGACGCGCCGGAGCTTGATACCTCTGAAGGACAGCAGGCATAGCAGGCCTTAACCAATCTACTAGCACAGCATGGAGGAGTAGTATATCTGGACATAGACAAAGCTGGGGGCGTAGACGGTGAAGGAAGAGTTATAGCAGTAGCCTATGTAAGGGAGAACACAACCCACTTGTTAAACGTAAACAAGTGGATGATTGACAACAACCACGCTGTAGTAGAGGACTATCCAAACGACTTTGATCCTTCACAGTGGAACCTGTACATAGAATACCCGATACAAAATGAGAAACTACCAACCATAACCAGGATACCCCTGCACAGTGGGGCAATAGCTAACAGTACTTCCTGGGGTGTTAGAGTAGCCGTCACACCTGATGGAAACTACATTGGAGTAGCATTCTCGGATTACGGTGGAGACTATACACTGCATGTTAGAATACTGGACAGAGAGGGGAACATCGTCAACAGCTACGACTACGGTCCAGATAAGGGATCTGACTGGTACGCCAACGTATGGCGCGGGATGTTGGACATAGCGGCTAATGAAACAGGCTTCATGGTAGCGTGGACAAACCTCACCAGAAGTGGTAATAGTAGAGTTGTACTGTACAGCTTCGTGCCAGTAACAGGCACTCCTACACAGCCACAACATATCTACCTGGATACTTATCAGAACCATCCGTTAGTCGCATTCTTCGAACACTCCAACGGCACTAGATGGTGGATTATAGGCTACGGCAAGCAGACCACCTCTGTATCCAGGTATACATTAAACCTCTTAGACTTGACGCCCCAATATACCAACAGATTCGCTAATGTAAATCTAGCTGGAGCACCTGCGGCTGACGTAAAGATTGGAGTAGACGTTATGGGCGGTTTAATATTTGATAATGTAACCAAATCGTTCCTCGTAGTTGCTAGGAATAAAACAACCGATCACAACATCATAGGTATTCATGGAAATTCTCATAGTACATTAGGCTTCTTTATATTCACCTACACCATTGACTCCAGGACCGGTGATCAAGGGCCAGAGCCTGATATGACTGGTAGCTACTCCTACTACAACGTCTACCCAATGTACACTGCACTGCTCGGTAGTGGCCGTTACTTGTTGACCGCTTATAATGAAAACTCCAGCGCGCTGGCATACGCTGTTTTCGATTTAGATACTAAGATTGTATCTCGCATATCTTTGTATGATTATGGTTCCGCTACAACCTATTACCCGTGGATTGCGGGAGGTAGCGGGAAGTGGTTGCTTGCCTACAGTGCAAGAGGCTATGTTAACATCACGCTGGTTAGTCCTGATGGCTCGAACACGGGCCTGGTCTCCCTGGCTGACAGGAGCTCCAGCTATGTTAGAGTAGCCTATGATGCAGGAGCAGGGTTGTTCCCTGTAGCGTACTCGGTAAGGGATCTCGGCACGAGCAACTACGACCTGTTCCTGGCACTGGTCGGGGAGGACGGCGGCATCGGGAGTTTCGTCATACCGGTTAGCACAGACGATAGCGTTAGCAATATACCGGTGAACATGGTTGTGTTGCCAGGCGGATCACCTGGAACAGTGGTAGTCTTTGCTGTAGAGGGCAACGATCTCGTCGCATACTACGTGTCGAGCAATTATCCGGAAACCCTGCAGCCAATGCCTATTCCTGAGCCCGTCATCGTTTCACTAGCAGTTGCCGGCACCGGCGGAGCATTAGTAACATATATACGAAGAAGATTGAAGAGGAGTAAGCTCTCTTTCACAAACCTTTTTTAACACCCATTCCCGACTTCTTATCTGCCCAAGCAGCCCGGGACTGCTTGGAGCGCTGTGGAAAAACCCTGCTATGTAATCTTAATGGTTGCGCGACTGGGAAACGTCCAAGGCCCGCCCTCTCTGTAGCTGACCAGGGAATTATACTACTCTGGGTTTAGGGAGGCGTAAGACGTGAAACCACTGCATCAATTGGTTGCCGCTGGCTCAGGGGCTCGGGTAGGCTTGGAGTTTTTTCTTAACAACCTTGTGTTTTCTTTCAGCAGCTACTAGGCCTATTGCCGTGTTGTATAGTGTGAGTGCTGTTATCAACGGGTCCAGACGGATCCCCCAGGGAGTGTAGTTGAGGAGGAGGCCTATCAAGGGGATTACGGCGAGGGATAGGCCTATTGAGAGTGCGAGTCTTTCAAGGGGTTTTAAATCATCCTCACCTGGGTACAAGGCCTCTACGAGTACGTATCCTGGTAGGAAGAGAACGTATACTGTCCCGAGCAGGTACCTCAGCGGTGTTAGAGTAGGCATGATGCCGCTGGCGTAGACTGTGGCTGCCGTTGCGATGGTTAAGATGATCAGGGTCCAGAACCATGCGGAGTAGTCTAGCCTGAGGATGTAGCTTCCAAGGGTTTTAGGAGGATCGGGGTCCACCAGCCTTATCCTTCCACGTGAGGCATTCTCGTAAGCAGTTTTCAGCGCTTTCCACCTGCTCTTCTTCCCTAGCTTCGCAACATACTCCTCTAGAGTGATCTCGCGCTTCATAACTACCACTGTGTAACGTTCACGTATAGGTGAACCCACCTGCCAGTGTAAACCCAGCCCTCCCCAGTATTGTGAACCCAGAGCTCGAAAACCAGTGCAACCCTGGAGGGAAGGGTGGGGGAGTACACTGGGATTTTAACAGGGGTTTCCCACGACTCGTTGTGAGCTAGAACCAGCCTCCATTCCTTGAGAACCGGGGCTGGCGACTCCGTGGTGTTCGAGGGTAGGGTTTCACCCGTTGCGATCTTGTAGACTACTTTAAAATACCCTGTGCGTCCCAGGTTGTTGAACACGTATATGCACAGGTCCAGTGTCGACCCGTTGAGAACATTGCTAGGGTACTCCCCTATTTTACAGTCCTGGTTGAGCAGGCCGATTGCCGTGAAGGGTTCAGGGTTCTCCGGCCTCAGAATCAAGGCTATCCCGAGCACAGCACCGATGATCGAGACAGCGAGGACTACGGCGAATACTTCCTCATCCATGATCATGCTAATACTCCCTCACAACCCACTTCCTCCTGGTTTTAAACCATAAGTAGATGTAAGCGCGTGGAAGCAGAGTGTAAACTAGGAGAGGAATGAGGGCGAGAACAGCCACGGAAGCAGCCTTCGAGGCTGTGTGGAGGAGGTATGCTTGCTGAGAACCCTCCTCAAGATCCGCGATCATCGTGTCAACCTCGCTGAGGATTAAGCCAGCCCTGGCATGGTCACCCTGCTCAAATGCTTTAACAGCTTCATTAAGCTTATCTACAACGCTGCTAGCATCAACATGCTTAGCCTCCAGCTCCGCAATTCTTTCAACATACTCCGCGATCCTGGCGTCAAAGTCCTCGTTGTAAGCAGTGTAGAGCATGCTGAGCGAAAACGTGGCAAGCATCAACAAAGCTACCACAAACACTTTCCTATGCATGGAAACCCCTGCGCTGTAATATTGGAATGTTGGGGAGGAGTAAAATACCTAATCGCCAGGTAGGTTAACGAAGTACCCGTTATCCCTGAGCACCGTGGCTACCACTCCATACTTGTAGGCAAGAGGTTTCGAAAATATTAGGGTAACGTTCCTGACTCCTGGAGCCCTGGATTTAAAGGCATCGGCTAATCCTGCTCCAATACCTTTATAGTAGTCTTCGAGCTCGCCCACGAAACCCGTTGCCTCCCCCAGCTTAATAGTCCTTGTCCTGCTCCACGTGCTGTAATCGTGTAATGCTTTAACACCGTGCTTCCGGAAGATACTGTTGAATGCTGCGAGCACGTCGAGGATACTTCCATGAATATAGTATAGCTCCTCCCCGGGGATTTTCACGAAGAAGTGAACGCTGGATAACCCTCCATTCCCCCTCAGCCCACTTAACAGCTCCACGTATGTAGCAGTTACCAGCAAGTCCAGCTCCACCGGGTTTGCTGCAGTTAGATCCGAATACACGATTTTCTCCCCCAGGCCCCGTCCCCCGCCCCCCTCGGCCTCTTTGGTGAACAACTTGATGAACAAGCTTTCCTCCAACTCAAGCTTTAAACTCTTCTTCCAGTGAATCAGGTGCGGGTTGTCACCTGGGCTGTATTCGCGGGCGCCTGCGTAATCTCCTGTATAGGATTGAGCAAGCATCTTGGACACGTATTCCGCGACTTCACGCATCATCTTAGCTGCGAGGAGGAATCTGCTCCGTAAGCGTTGCTTACCCATAATGCTAGCTTTTGAAGAAGGCTCCGTTTCCTCACCCCCATGTTGCATCGTTCCCAAGTAAAGCGTGTCTAAACCAGCAGGCAGGAAAGCTTGTTTTTCAAGATCTTCACCACCAGTCCCGGGGCCTCCCCCTCCACCGGTAAGCCCCCTACCCAGCGATCCGTGTCCTAGTCCATCGGGCACGAGGTGTTCGCCAGCACCGTATTCCCCTACGCCCCCACCCTTCTCCAGCCTCACCACGAGTATTCTAGGAGCCGCTATGTACCTAGCGTACTCCTTCAGTATTCTCTCCGCTTCCCTTAGAAGCTGAACCGCCTTAACCATGACGGTGTACTGGAGGACAAACGGCCCGTGCACGGTGCTTGCAAGCCCTTTACCATCGCTCACGACTACTTGAACAAATGTCTCGTTAACCCCTACTTTCAACGCTTTAACCGCTAGCTCCAGATCCGCCTGGTTTACAGCGCTCCCGCTTCTCACCTCACGCCCGTCCGCGAGCACTCTGTACTTGAAAAAGCCTGGGCACTTTATGGAAACCAGGTAATTAACCTGTCCACCAGCATACACGGTTTTCCCAGCCTGCCTAACCTCTACCCGTGATCTTCCCACCCTAGCGCTCTCCTTCAACAAGCAAGCGGTGAAGCCAGCCACCACGGCTGTCAGCGGTACCAGTGAGTATGGGTTAACAATGAGCACTGGTGTGTAGAAGAACAGGGTTACTGCTACGGTTTTCCTTATACTTCCACGACCCTTCGCGTAGAGGATGAGGAACCCGAGGAAGGCTGTGGTGGACGCGGCTATAAGGATTACCGTGTTCCCGTTAAAGGATGATAGGAAGCTGGCACCTGTTGCTGCTGCGAAGAGAAGCCTTGAATCCCTGCTGAGAGCCATGAGGATGAACACAGGTAGTACTGCAATATACCAGTGAGCATCCAGGGTTAAACCCTCCACGCCCAGCCTGGCTATAAACGGGGCTGAGACGAGGAGGACAGCCGTGAAACCCTTTACAGCCTTACTCCGCGTAAACTGTCCTAGCAACATATATGATCGCCACCGTGGCTATTAAAGTGATGAAAGCCAGGTAGAAGGGGGATATGCCGTGCTGCCCGTGGAGAAGAGATTTCATATAGAGGAGTAGGTTGGGTCTCACCCATGACTGATCTATAAGGATGCTCCTGCCCGCTCTTACAGCTGAAAACCAGTCCCTGTTGAACTCGAGGACGCGGTTGGTTAAAACCCCTTTCGCCGACACTATTAGCATAAACCCCCTTCCCACCTCTATTTCAAACCCTACAGGAACCTCGCCCAGGTACTCGCCCACCGTGTAAAGGCCATCGCCGTGTTCGTCGATAAATGAGAAGTTGCTTGTGTATATAATTGGATGTACAGCGAGAGCTGGAGTGCTTGGAAGCCTTAAAGCAAACGGTGTGTCGATCACCAGGGTTGTGTTCAAGCGTGTGTCCCACGCTACTACGGTGCGGGAGTCTCCGGCATTGAAAACCGGGTCGTACACGTATCCCTCCAGCTCAGCGTCCAGGCCTAGAGTCTTCAGCAGTTGGAGGATTACCTCAGGGGTTCCGAAAACAATCGCCAAGCCTCCTTTCTCGGAAAAATTAATTACGTAGTCCAGCTCGCCCTTATCCAGTAGCCTATCCCTCCCTACCACGAGCAGTGCTGATTCAGCCTGGTTCTTCTCCAGCTCTTTCAGGCTGTACAGGGTAAGGCTTGACTCATGGCAGAGTGTAGAGTAGCCGTTGTCTCCCGTGTCCAGCACGTAGTAGTCGAGATTGGTGGGTAGCACTGCTATCAGGGATAGAGCTGTGAGCAGGCCTAGGAGTACGCTGTACGCTAGTATAGGGCTAGGCTTCCTCCTCACTTAGAACACTCTCGTACACTTCTTTAGCTTCTTCTATGCTTGGCTTCTCCTTTGAATACATGTCTTTCTCCGCCAGGATTAGCAGCTTCCACGCTAACTCCTTGACTCTCCTGTTACCTACTACGTTTTCAACAACGAGAGAGTAGTGTTCTCGGAGAGTTTCATATGCTAGGGGAAGCCGTTGCGTCAGACGTCTAAGCAACTTATAGTATACCAGAGCCACCGCCGAGCCTAGGCCTGTGACATAGGGCTTCAGCAAATCCTGTGTTAGGTCGCGTATACCTCTGCTCATTTTCTCCACACCTCTCCGCAACCCCTTTTCCAGAAAGATGAAGAAAACCTTTTCCCGGTCTCGGAGGATGATAGTGGATGACACGCCCAGGATGAGGGTCAGGATTAACGACAACGTGTTGAAGACTACTACACGAGTCGTGTAACTGTAAGGATCGTAGTACCCGCTCGGATCCCTTACGGAGACCACTACTTCAATGAGGGAAAGGGGGAGCACGCTGCCGAGAACACGTAGAGAACAGTTAATGTTGAGTATGCTGGAAACCCTGCTTGTAAACAATCCCTTTGACTCAACCTCGACGAGGAGATCATTGCCCGGGTCTCCCTGAATCAATACTGGGATCTCTCCATACGTGGTGAGTATTATTGATGGAACCATGATCTCAAGGCGGGGATGCCTAGGCTCGTAGAACACCGGCTTATCGATGCAGTAGGAGAGCGTTGTCTCGGTGGAGTTAACGCAGAGTCTGATCAAGTTCTCGCCAAGAGTGAAGTTGTACATTGAGGTGTTAACACCTATTACCAGCGGGGTTGGCGCAACAGTTATGTTTCCAATAAGGGTTTCCCCAGCCCGGTTTCTAACGCTCACAATGCCCGGTATTTCAACAGAGGTTTCAGAGTAGATGGTCAGGTTTAAGTATTCTCCTCTCGTGATCTTTGACGGTGCCTCCAACGCGATTCTCGGGCGGGAGTAAAGCACCGTAATCCTTCTGTAGGGCTTGTAGACCATTTCCCCGCAAACTGCTTCAGCCATGACCGTGATCTTCACTGCTCCTTCTCTCCCAACATACTTCTCTACTAAGTAGGCTGGCGGGGTTGGGATTGAGGCGTTGCACTCGGTGGAGTTGCACTGGAAAATAGTGTTACCTAATACCTCTACCCCGGTGGACAAGTATATGTTGCTGACCATGCAGCTCGAGTTTTTCACGGCTACGGTAACTAGCACGTCCTCCCCTGCTCTATAAGTGTCCCGGTTAGTGGTGATCGTGAGAGGCGAGTCTCTCTGCGAGATAACTGCTTTAAGCTCCCATATCCTGCTCTTCAGCTCTTCCAGCATCAGCTCTGCACTAGCTCTTAATGCGTAAGCCGACTCCCTATCCTGAGAGCAAGAGTGGAGCCGTTGCAGGTATTGGGTTACAGAGTCGACTCCTTCGTAAACCTCTCCTAGGATTCTAAGAGCCTCAGATCCCTCGTATTCGCCGGATAACAGGCTGTAGTACTTGAGGAAAGCCCTGTACACTTTCTCGTGCAGGCTTGAAAGAGTAGGCTCTACTCGTGTTTCAAGCATTACTCTCGCATAGTATTCTCCAACGGGGGATCCGTCCAGAGCCTCGGTTAAAACCTTCTTAAAAACAGCTAACAAGTAGGTGCAGTCGGTAACGGGTTGAGGAGTACTCAGGGTTTCAACAAGAAGTGTCTGCAGGATGAGGGTTGCAAGCAGTATTACAGCGACCGTTGCAACGAGTCTCACGCAGCAAGCACCCCGTAAACCCTGTAAGCTATGATGAGCGCGAACAATGCTAGGAGCGCAATGTTAAGGACTCTGACATGCCTGTACCCTGTGGCAGGACGGGTTAGAGCGTAGGAAACATAGTAGGCTAGGATGCTTAACGAGGCGTAGAAGTCCACCCGCTCCTCCCTGATAAGGCTCAGGGAGAGGGTTGAAACAGCCGTGAGCACTGTGAACATGAAGATGAATGCGAGAACCCTATCCTGCAACTTCCCCAACACCCAGCGTGATCAATACTCCATCAAGCGTTTGAGTTTTCTCAATAACTCTTAGATAATTAATCATTGCAGCCCGGGCCAGCGTTGACGCAATAATGATCGAGTAGGGGTCAACCGGGTACTTCACATACTCTTTCAACGCATCAGCCAGCCCGCTAACGTAGACCCTGTAGATGTTCCCGGTTGCGGAAACCCCTACATCCCTAGCCATGCCTAGCTCCTCAATCACGATGGTTCGCAAAGCTTTCTCTATGGTATCCAGCTCCCCCGTGGACGACTCCACCAACTCCAACACAGGCATGTCAAGGGGTATTGCAAGGTAGGGTGAGCCACCGGCGAACCCGAGGCCCGGGTCAACCCTGCTAGGGCACGGTATCTTCGAGTAGACTGCGAGCACCTCGCTCCCTTTTGTAACAATGCACAAGCTGGCATCTAGCAGGTCGAGGTCTTCAATAGTGCTCGTAACCCCTTCCACCAGGATTTTCGAATAGTTTAGGAGAGATGAGACAGCAGGGTCTCGCGGTATCCTACTGTACGCTATGAACACTCCCCCTAGCACTCCCAGCGAAGCCGCTACACCGACTAAATTGTTATAGCCGGTTGCAAGCCCGTAGGCAGCTAAGAGCCCCGCTATTATAAGCATGTTCAACCCTAGCACGAGCAATTGCTGTGTCATGCCAGCACCACCGCGAAGGGTCTCAATGCCAGGTCAAACACTAGTATGAGCCCTGCGGCACGGTGTTTCGCAAGTAAAATGTAAGCGTTCCTAGCCAGGTGGAGGCCGAGGAGTACTAGTAGGGCGGGGAGCCCCATGTTCACGAATGGCTGGGAGTAGAGCGTGAGGAATGCTAGAAGGGTGATCGCAAGCTTCAGCTCAACCCGCTTCTTAGACTCGAAGACAGGTATTGCTGAGAAAGCATCGATCAACCCGAGAACGATGAGTAGAAGAGGTTTATCGACACCCAAGTATACCCCTGCTATAATGCTTGCTAGAACCCCTACAGGTAGAAGTGGGGTTGCAACATGGCTGAAGCCCTCCTTAGCGTGAAACTGGTTTAGAATAAGAAGTATTAGTAAAATGTAAGCCGTGGATAACACTATTTCAACATTGAAGCCGGGGAAATAATCCACGAGTGCTTCGCATAGACACGTAGCAAGGAGGATCCCTGAGTAAACAATTAGCAAATCGCTAAGCTCGGCGGGGATACGGGCAAGGAAGAGGAGGTTTATCAAAATAATTGATAAGGCAAGCCCTGCAAAATAGCCTTGGCTTAGAACCCCGGCTTTAATGATAATGCTTGCTAATGCTATAGCAGAGATTAAGGCTACGTCCAGGTCGACAAGCCTACTTGGGGACTGGGACATTTTTCAAAGCCTCTTCCGCTACAGCCTGGGTTGTCAACCCTTCCAGCTCGAACTCCTCGCCAAGCTTGAACCTGTGCGCTACCACCGGGATGAAAGCTTTCTTGACATCGTCGGGGATGACATAATCTCTCTTATCGATAAGCGCCATCACCCTGCTCACGTTGAGCAGGTTTATTGTTGCACGGTGTGATGGACCGTACAAAACGGCTTTATGGTTTCTCACGTAGTTGACAAGCCTCACCACGTAGTCAAGGATTTCATCGCTCGCGTGGACTAGTTCGTGAAGCCTTCTCGACACCTCTAAAACCCGTTTAGGAGTTGTCACCTGCTCTATGGGAAGGGTAACTATGTAATCCGACCTTCTCAATACTTCCAGCTCCTCCTCAGGCGGGTTGTAATAGCTGGGTGCAGACAGCGTGAACCTGTCGAGAAGGGTTTCCAACACTTTAAAAGCACCGCTCGAGATTTTCTCGGGAACCTGGGTGGCTATGACGGTGAAAGGTCTTTCAAGTGGAAGGGTGACACCCTCTATAGTAACCTGGTACTCCTGCATTGCCTCCAGGAGTGCGGCCTGGGACCGGGTGGGAGTTATGTTGAGCTCGTCGAACATAAGGATGTTGGTAAATATGGGGCCCTTTACAAGTATTCTCTCCCCTGTGATCCTGTATATGTGGAACCCTAGGATATCGCTGGGTAGCACGTCTGGGTGTCCCTGTATACGGTTGTACGTTCCCCCGATGGCTTTTGCAAGGGCTTTGGCTAGGAGCGTCTTACCTGTTCCAGGGTAGCCCTCTATTAGCAAGTGCCCGCCTGACAATAGAGCCCCTATCGATAGCTCCACGAGCTCCTTCTTCCCCACGTACACCCTTGAGATCTCGGAGAGTAAGTCGCCTATCTCCCGGCTTACCTCGTCGAACCCCATTCTCACCGCCTCGCTCATCAAACTTCACCACGCGTTCTACGCATCCTACCTATGAGAAGCACTGCTGATATATAGGCTATGAGGATTACTAGTATTAAATACGTGCCGGCAGAGGATATGGTGATGAGGTCTGGTCCAACAAACCGGTTGGAGTACGGTATGGTGTTTGAGGACAGCTCACTTAACAATACGGTTAACCGGGAGGCCAGGCTACCTGGTTCCCCGCTCTTCATTGCTGATACCCTGATGTAAACAGTGGTTTCAGCGTTGCCGATTCCTGCAGGGATGGGTAGCAGGGTGTAGGCTAGAACCCCTCTCCATCCCTGCTTCTCCAGTGATATGAAAACCACCCTCGTATTGTTTACTTCTTCAGCCCAGGATGCTAGGATGTTGTACCCTTGGAGTGTGAGGCATAGCTGCCAGGTATGTAGTCTAGCAGGGGTGTCCACGACCTCAACATATCCAGTGTAGTACTCGTTGAAAGCTCTAATACCCACCCTGTACACTGCGAGAGCGCCGAGCACTCTTGTCAGGAAGGAATCATACTGCTTACTGGTGAAAGCGATGCTTCCTGTTGAAAGATACTTCTCAGGGTTTTCAACAATCTCCTCCACGCTTCCTGGGCGGATACCAACTGATTGACCCGGAGGTGTTCCCGTAGCGTGTACAGCCGCCGCGGTGAAGATGCTGGTGAATATTATTGACACGGCGAAGACTCCTAGAACATAGCTCCACGTAACTCTCTCTCCAACCTGTTTAACCAGAATTCTCGAGAATGTTTTTCTAAACCGTGCGTGTTTTTCAACAATCCTGAAAGCTATTACTGTGGAGATTGCGGAGTAGATCAGGGATGGGGAGTAGTGGAAGAAGTCGTAGGCTTGCTCCACCCCGAACCATTTAGCCATGTAAACCACTGTTAAAACCCTTATGATATTCCCCAGTATCCCTATGAAGAGGGAAGCGGCTACAGCAGCTATTGAAATGCCAGCTTTTCTAAGAGGCTTGTCAACACCGAATGTTAACATGTAGATGATTAAAGGTGCTATAGCGATCAGCGAGCTCACGGTTACAATCCCGGTGCACGCAGCCTCAACGCTCAGGATCGCTGTCTCCCCTGTTGACGTAACCACCTCTAGCTGGGTGAAACCCGGGGCCTCAACCACTCTAACCCCTGCGATAAAGCCCACCAGCCTCCCAACATACCTGGATAGGACAGGAGTTACTGAGTCGAGAAAGCTGGCCGGCAGAGGAGTTAGGAGGAGAGGTGTGAAAAGCGGAATTAGCTCTCCGGGAGTGTTCGGCTCATACACCAGGGTTACGAGAGCTATGAAGAAGAGTGAGAAGCTTAAGGCTTGTAACTGAACCCTGTATTCTAGATCGATGATTGAGAATTGGTAAATCGACAGGGAAAGTAGGGCTAGTAAAATTGATGCAAGTATCTTGCTAACTCTTAAACCGTAGGAGAACCCGGTGTACCTCAGTGAGAGGTATATCACGAAAAGCGTGGAGAAAAGCGCGACGAGGATGTAACTATACTCCTCAGTCAGGGCTAGCTTTACGAGGGAGGAGAAAAGGTCTCTGTAAACAGTTTGAATCGTTAACCCGAGCAGGAGAGAGATGAATGTGAACCCTATTGTCAACTTGTACGTGTAGTCCCTGTATGTGGTCTCGAGCACCACTCCTTACACCGTGCCCAAAACTCTAATTAATATAAGATACACTTTTTTTAAAAAAATACCTAACTTCAAAACCGGGTTACTCCTTATTCGAAGAGGTTGAAAAATTTAAACTGTCCTCATTTTTAACAGACCCTTGTGATCCCCTATTTATAGGTCATGGCGTGTGGGGAGGCACGGATTCGACGAGAGGGGCAGGTTTTACATAGAGAACTACAACGTGTTCAGGCCTTTCGCAAGCTTCCTGCCGGGCATAGCAGGGCAGAAGGGCATTCCCCTCTGGGTGTTCTACGTTAATAGGGCGCAATGCGTGAGCTCTTTCGGATTCCAGGACAAGGATCACCCGATAATGGAGTTCGACTCCGCTGTTATAGCGTACTAAAGAGTATGGACCCATGGCTTCAGGACATTTATAAAGCTACCTGACGAGGGGTTTTCCACAAGCCTTTCACCATGCCTGGCGAAGGAATCATTCAGAGAATGTACATAGGAAGGGGCGAGCTGGAAATAGAGGAGGTTAACGATAAGCTCGGCCTTAAGATCAACATCCTATGCTATACAATCCCACTGGAGAGGATTCCAGCGCTTGTGAGAAGGGTGGTCGTTGAGAACCTCTCCGCCGACGCTAGACGGGTTGAAATACTCGACGGCATGCCCTTCATAGTACCCTCCGGAGTGAACGACTGGGTTTTAAAACACATGCTTACAACGATTAAAGCTTGGATGGAGGTCTACAACCTCGACAAAGGGGTTCCATTCTTCAAGCTGAGGTCTTCGACGGAGGATGTCCCCAGGGTTGAGGAGTTAACCCAGGGCAACTTCTACGTTTCCATCGCTGTATTGGATGGGAGGAGCGTGTTGCTGAAGCCCATAGTCGACCCTGACCTGGTCTTCGGCAGCGACACCTCCTTGTTTAAACCTGTAAACTTCATTGCTAAACCCTTGAGGGAGTGGGCCGGTGGAAGACAGGTGACTTTCAACAAGCCGCCGTCAGCCTTCTCACCTGTTGAGACAAGGCTTGAACCAGGCGGGGTGGTCAAGCTTTACACTGTAATAGGCTATGCTCCGAGCATGGCGGTGCTTGAGGAGTACGTTGGGAAATTCACAAATCCAGAATACCTTGAGGGGAAGCGTGCCGAGGCAAATGCAGTGTTAGAGGAGATAGTGAAGGATGTCTCCACGAAGACTTCTTCAAAGCTTTTCGACGAGTATGTTAAGCAATGCTACCTGGACAATGTCCTGAGAGGAGGCTACCCTCTCGTGCTCGATGAGGAGAAGCCCCTCGTCTACTATCTCTACCTTAGGAAGCATGGGGATCAGGAGAGGGATTACAACTACTTCGTCATGACTCCCGAGTACTATTCAACAGGGAACGCTAACTACAGGGATGTTAACCAGAACAGACGTGAATACGTCTTCCTCCACCCTGAGATACGAGACTACGATGTGAAGTTCTTCGTAAACCTGTTGCAGACTGACGGCTACAATCCCCTGGTGATAAATGGTGTGAAATACCGTTTGAAAAACATTGATGTAAAGATGCTCGAAGACCTGGTGGATAAGCCAGAGCTACTAGCGGAGTTCCTGAGGGAGCCCTTCACGCCCGGTAAGCTCTCAATGTTTATAGAGGAGAAGGGGATAAGGCTTAAAGTTCCTGATGACGAGTTCCTCAGGAGGCTTATCAAGCACTGCGAGGAGGAAGTAGACGCTGTCCACGGCGAGGGCTTCTGGGTGGATCACTGGACCTACAACTTGGACCTGATAGAGAGCTACCTGGGGGTGTACCCCGAGAGGAAGAGAGACCTCCTTTTCAGAGACCGTAGCTACACGTACTACGACAACACAATGGTGGTGCTCCCCAGGAGCAAGAGATACGTTGTTCAGGGAGGTAGGATCAGGCAGTACGGCTCGCTTGCCGAAGACCCTGAGAAGAAGTCGTTGATAGAGTCGAGATGGGAGTTCAAGCACTTGATGAGGGCTCAGAGAGGGAGGGGTGAGATATATAGGACAACGCTTGCTGTGAAGCTCTTAAACCTAGCGCTGGTAAAGTTCGCAACCCTTGACCCAGCCGGTGTTGGAATAGAAATGGAAGCCGGCAAGCCGGGCTGGTATGATGCTTTGAACGGCTTGCCGGGGCTGTTCGGCTCATCGGTTGGGGAGGCGGCAGAGCTGGTTAGGCTATTGGACTTCCTGACCGAGTCCTTCCAGGAATACCCTGGCGAGGAGCTGGGAATTCCTGTCGAAGTGTGGGAGCTGTACCGGAAGGAGCTTGAACTGCTTGAAGAATACGGTAAGATGAGCGGTGGGGGAAGGGATCACTGGCTGTGGGACAATCTCTCCAAGCTCAGAGAGGAGTATAGGGAGAAGACCAGGCTGGGCTTTGAAGGTAAGGAATTAGCTGTTAAAGCCGGGGAACTGGTTGACGGGTTGAAGAAGCTGAGAGACAAGCTGTGGACCGGTGTTAAGCAAGCCATGGATGAGAATGATGGGCTGCTCCCAATGTATTACTACTACGAGCCTGTGGAGTATGAGGTGGGGGTGGACGGGGAGGTCAGGATCACCAAGTTTGAAAAGAAGAGGATGCCTCTCTTCCTCGAGGGCGTGGTCAAGCAGTTCAGGATTGTAAAAGACAAAGATGCTCTCAAGGAGATCTACGGGAAGGTCAGGGAGAGCGAACTATATGATAGGAAGCTGGGAATGTACAAGGTTAACGCCCCGCTTAGAGACCAGCCAATGGAGATCGGGAGGGCTAGGGCGTTCCCGCCTGGATGGTTGGAGAACGAGTCTATATGGCTTCACATGGAGTACAAGTACATGCTCGAGCTCATCAGGAATGGGCTTTACGACGAGTTCTACCAGGACTTCAGAAACGTCGTGGTCGCATTCCTAGACCCGGGCGTCTACGGGAGGAGCCCGCTTGAAAACTCATCCTTCATTGTCAGCAGCGCCTATCCTGATGAATCCCTTCATGGAGCCGGCTTTGTGGCAAGGCTGACAGGGGCTAACGCAGAGTTCCTCAGCATATGGAAGAACATGTTTATTGGTGGCAAACTGCTCACAATGGAGAACGGGGAGCTAGTGCTAGAATTTAAGCCGGCTCTACCGGGGTGGCTCTTCGACGAAGAGGGGAACGCAGGGTTCACCCTCTTCGGCAAGTGCCGAGTAACCTACCACAACCCGCGCAGAGCGGATACGTGGAGGCTTGACCTCGAGAAAGCAAGAATAACACTACATTTGGAGAACGGTGAGAGAGTTGAGATACCAGGGTGCAAAGTAAGAGGAAACCTTGCATTGAAAATCAGGAACGGGGAAGTTACGGCCATAGATGTATACCTGCCGGACAGCTAGATTCCCTCCCGCTTGGAGTAAAAACTTAAAACAAATAATCTTTGAGTCGTACTTATTGTCAAAAACAAACCTGTTTGATCACGAGTACTGGAAGGATTACAATAAGAAAGAGGATGAATTAGGGAATCACTTGAATAATCCATCCAGAAGCATTGATAATGTTAGAGTAAAGGTTTGCGCGTTCTCGCTAGACATGATAACGTAGCCCAGGAAGATTGAAGATGTTATAGAACGGTTGCTACAACCATTCTTAAAGAAGAATAGCCCGAGGTTGTTTTAGATACTACAACTAGGTACAAGGGTTTTGTGCTCAAGGTTAAATATGTGGTGGAAGACATATTTGGTGTTATAGATGGCTTCAAACATTTTGAAATTGTTGAACATTGTAGCTTTCACGGTCGTGGTCATTGTTAACTTCCTGGCTGGTAGCACGACAATTATTGGCGGTAAGACTACTGCTCAAGTCTCCGACGCGTATCCGACCTTGGTGACCCCGGCGGGTATGTCTTCGCCATATTGGGGGTTATCTATGTACTGCTCGAAATATTTGTTTATTCTCAAGCACTTTCAAACCGTCAAGCAGAGGAGTTAAGGGAGAGAATAGGCTACCTGTTCGCAGCTAGCTGCGCATTGAACACAGCCTGGCTATTCCTCTGGCAGTTTGAGTACCTTGTTCCATCCGTTGCCGTCATGTTCCTGCTCCTAGCTAGTTTAATAGCTATTTACCTCAGACTAGGCGTTGCAACATCTGAGCTCCCAGCACGGATTAAAATAGGATTTCACGTGCCTTTCAGCATCTATCTTGGATGGATTACCATTGCTACCATAGCAAACGTGGCTGTTACACTGGTTTCAATCAACTGGGACGGTTTCGGGATAAGCCCTGAGGCATGGGCTGTTACAATCATAATAATTGCTCTGTTGATCACGGAGCTGGTTGCATTGACCAGGAAAGACATAGCATTCGGCTTAGTAGTCGTGTGGGCTTTACTTGGCATTGCGGTTAATCAAAGCAAGAATCAAAGCATCGTAGCTGCGGCAGTGGTAAGCGCTGCAATGGTGGCTGCAACCTTTGTTGCCAAAATCCTTCATGCAAAGCTGAGACGTTAAGAGCAACCATAATTCACAGCAAGCATCACCCATTGTGAGCCAGGAGTATTTCCCCTAACACTGGCCATGGCTGGCACGAAGAAACCGGGTTAGCGGGGGAGGTGAGAAAACGTGGAGAACTGTAAAACATTGAATAATCTCAATTTCCCGGTGGATGCGGGCCCGCCGGGATTTGAACCCGGGTCCTCCGGCTCCGAAGGCCGGCGCCCTATCCTGGCTAGGCAACGGGCCCTTTCAAACTCTTACCTACGGGTTTTCCTTCTTATATTTTCTTGAAAGCCTGTCTGCATGGTGGAGGGGTATTGGTAGGTGGCTTCCCTCCCTCAACAGTTTCCCAACTATTTCCACGGCTGATTCAAGGCTTAACCCGTACCCGATGCTCACGTACAGGCGGCGTCCGCCGTGATGAATTACTTTCCCGAGCCTAAGCCCGTGGGCTATTATGTAGCCTTCTCCGTCAACTACTCCGTGGAGAGGCTTCTTCGCAACCCCTATCGACGGGGTCTTGGCCACGAGCCCGAGGTGTGTGGCTATTCCGAAGGCTCGCGGATGGGTTAACCCGTGGCCATCCACCAGTAGCATATCCGGCTTCACTTTAAGGAGGGATAGGGTTTTCAAGTAGCCCGGGAGCTCCCTGAACGCTAGGAGCCCTGGAACATAAGGGATTGCCGCCTCCCTGCGGACTACCTTTTCTTCGACAACGATGTCTTCACGGACATCGTACACGACTGCCGCGGCGACTTGAATACTGTTGATGAAGGAGGAGTCGAGTCCTGCTACAAGCCTAACCCTTGAGAACTCTAGTTTGGGAAACCGGCTTACCTGTTTCAGCACTCTTTCCCCCAGAACCTTCTGGGCGTGGACAGCTCTTTCATAGTTGAACAGTCTTTCACACCAGGCTTATTTAATATTTGCCTAATCCGATTTATATTTACAGCTAGGGGGATGGTCTAATGGGTTTCAGCGTTGACAGTCTTGCCAGCGTGCTCTCACGGCTCAGCGAGAGCGGTGTCGACTACGTGTTGATCGGGGACACGGTTGTCCAGCTACACCTCGGCTTTAAAACGCTTGAGGGGGATGTAGACTTGTTCGTCCTAGCCCCCAGCCCCTTAGGGGAGCAGGAGTTCTACTCCTCCCTCGCGGAGGCGAACGGGTGGGAGGTTGCTTCAACCGAGCTCGGCACCCCTAAGCTGATATGCGCTGTGAACGGGGAGACCGTGGAGGTTGAGTTCTATGAGAATTTCATGGATCTTGAAATACCAGAGGAATTGCTAAACCTGTCTGTCACATTAACCGTGGGCAGTGTGAGAGCCAGGGCTTTGAGGCCGGAGCACTACTTTGTTTTAAAGGCTAGGCAGGGGGTTGACCTTGACAAGCTGAAGCGATGGCTTAAACAGGTTGAGAGAGCAGGCTTCAACAAGAAGGTTGTGGAGGAGGCAATAAGCTGCTTCCCAGGCTACGAGGAGAAGACGATCAGGGAGAGGCTTAGAAGCATAGGTTTAACGGTGTAACCCAATATTTTTAAACACGTGTTCTAATTCAAAGGATAAGGGTGGTTGCTAATGCCGATTAACGACCCGGAGTTGCTGAAAATAGTGCAGGCAAGAGTCTTGAACAAAATGGTCTGCAGGAGATGCGGTGCTTTAAACCCTCCCGGGGCTACAAAGTGCAGGAGATGCAAATCCAAGGGCACGCTGAGGCCGAAGAAGGCTGTTAGAACAGCAACTAAAGCAGGCTAAATTATTTAGGCGGTCCCTAACTCTCTTTCTTGAAAAATCTTACCCCCACGACCTAACTCACAAATTGTGAGTCAAGAATATTTATTTCAAACAGCAGACTCGTTAAACAGGTGTGTTGAATGGGTATTGGAGACTTATCCGTAGGAGGGAGTGTTAAGCTTAAAGGACCTGTCAAGCTTGGGACTCTCTCAATCGCTGGAAGCCTGAGTGTTGAGGGGGATCTTGAAACAGATGTCCTCGAAGTAAGCGGGTCGGCGAGGATCACGGGCGTGCTGAGGTCGGGTAGAATCACGGTTTCAGGCTCCCTAACTGTTGAGAAAAACGTCGAGGCAGGTAAAATAGAGGTTTCAGGATCATTAAGTGTTTCTGAAAAGGTTGAGGCTGAAAACCTAAGCGTTTCAGGCTCTTTGAAAGCCGGCGAGGCTCGCGCAAATCGGCTTGAGATATATGGGATGGCGAGAGGCGGTAGCTTCAAGGGTCGAGAGGTAGAGGTTGGCAGGAAATCCGAGGTTCACGGCTTAATGGTAGGCTGCAACGTGGTGGTTGCGAGAAACGCTTCGGTTGACAGAGTGGTGGGCAAGCAGGTGAGGATTGGCAGAGGTGCAGAGGTGGATTACTTGGAAGCTGAGGAGGCTGTTGTAGAGGATTCGGCCACGGTTGGAGTGCTAGTGTATGTTGTGAAAGCCGAGCTGAGCGATAAATCCCGGGTAGGGGAGTTGAGAAAAACCGATAAGCTGAGCATCGCCTTGGATTGCAACGTTTAAACAAGCGGGGAAGAGTGGAGGCTTTTTGGCCATCACGAGGAGAAACAGGTGTGTTCACGACATCGTATACGATATTTTAACCGTTTTAAGCAGGAATGGTGAGATGTGTAAGACAGCCCTATGCTTGAGCGCTAACCTGCCAGTGGACAGATGCAACAGGATCTTAAAGCTATTAGAGGCGAACGGGCTTATACGTCGAGAACCTGATGAACGGGTCAAGCGATACCGAATTTGCGAGAGAGGATATGTCTACCTTGGATTATATGTGAAGGTTCACGAGATACTCCTGTTCCCGAAGCCGGGTGGAAGGTAGGAAAAAAGCTTCGAATTTTTAACGTAAATTGCTACACGTTTTTAGGTGGAGAAGATTGGGGAAAAATGGATTGATTCTTTCTAAGATTTGAAGACTCTGCCCTTCAACAATTCATCGATCAGAACTAGTACCCCGTTTATTATCAAATATATCGCTATTAGTAAAGCTACGAGGTCGGGCCATATCCATATGACTATGCCGAAGAGAAGCATCAGTATACCTATGATAATTCTCGGCGCGCTTATCTTGAAATATTTTTTCAACAATTCGTCTACAGTTTTCTCAGCCATCTCCACCAACCTCTCCACATTGGTTATATATAAATCTTTACTTTTCTATTTAAATTTTTCGATAATCCCCAGCATCTCGTCCAGCGAGGATATTGCCGAGTATATGGCAAGGAATGATGCTAAAGTATATATAATAATTGAAAAGTTAGCACTCACAATCACATTATCCATTGAGATCTCGGCAACACCGTAGTTAGTAGCTACGAGGAACACGTAGATTATCACTAAGCTTCTAAGTATTTTGAACCCGATTGAGACAGGGCTTGAAGCTACTACCGCATTTATGGCTGAGAGAGCGATCACGATGGCGAAATATACTGCCAGCCAGGAGGGCCCTAGGCCTACGGGTAGTCCAAAGTTACTCATCAACATAGGGATTAACACTAGGTATAACACGTATTGAACAGCCCCGTACGCTAGCTCTTTCGAAACCCTCATCGCAGTGTCTTTCAAAGAATCACTCATGGCTGCCCACCTGTAGTGTTTAATCTTATCTCAAAAGGGTACAGCCCCGCTACGGTGAAAGAGATCCTGATTGGCTCGCTCATCACGTCGCAGTCCACGGGGCGTTCCCGCACAGAACCCTTCTCCAGGTCTCCAATCACTACTTCCGACTGACCCATCCACAATGTGAATCCAACCAGCTTAACGTTCCCCTCGTAGGAGACTCTTACACCGCAGTACTCACCATCTCTAATAGGCTCCAACCCGATTATCTCCCCGTTTGAGGCTGAAATATCGGTGACGAAAATCGCGAGCGGAGACATCAAGACGATCAAGGTGAAAAACAATAGGATTATTAACCCTGCTTTGAAGACTCCGAACGTTGCGGAACACCTTTCTCAATTCTACGTAGCTCCAGGAGCATGTGAACCCCATTTCTCAGCAAGACAGAGCCCCCGTAGATCACCAATCCTATGAATCCTAACTTAGCAACCAGGCCCAGAAGCTCGTACAGGATTCCTGATAAAGCCTCCTCGGGCCCTCCTGAGACAATTCTAGGCACGTAGGTGTAGAGCTGAACGAGAGCCAGCGCAACCCCTAGACCGATAAGGAGTATCCCTAAAAGGAATAGAATAATGCTCTGAGTTTCAGGCTTCAAAATACCACTCTCAAACCACCAGTATGAGGGGAGGGGTTTTTAAACATGGTGGAAAATTTTTAATTCCCGGTGAAAAGTAATACTTGTTTAAAGGGCCCGTCGTCTAGCCTGGTTAGGACGCCGCCCTTACAAGCCATCCTGGGAGAGGCGGAGGCCCGGGGTTCAAGTCCCCGCGGGCCCATTCCAAGTCCTTGAGCTCAGGGTTTTCAATGAGCAAAGATCGATTTGGATAGTATGTGAGAAAGCTTTTTAATGGATCCCGCGGGGGGGAATTGAACCCCCGGCCACCCGGTGACTGTGGTCCCACTACAGCCGGGCGCTCTGCCGCTGAGCTACCGCGGGATCCATTTTTAATCTAGATTAAGGGCTTCTTATAAGTTTTACCAGGGATAGTTTAAAACGGTGTTACCATGGGTTTTGAGCCACAGGTGTTGAGTGTTTTAAGGAGAGATATTGAGACTGTTTCTAAAATGCTTGACGAGAAGGATAAGGTTAGGGAGGAGGCGATCAGGCTTGTGAGAGAGATTGTCAGGCTGTCAGGCGATCTTATCTCATCAGTTCATGCTAAAAGAGTAGAGAATGCCGTAAAAATCCTGGAGAGCCTTAAGGCTAGGAAGGAGGAGTTTCTCGCTCTCCTATCAAAGCATCCTGACCTACTATACTCTGGGCTTTCCTATAACGCTTTAAGCGAGTTCGCGGAAGCGGTCATCGTGTATCATTTAGTGTTGGAGGGGAGAATGCCGTCTCTCGAGGAGATCGATGTACCAATACCTGCTTACCTGCAGGGGCTTGGGGATGTTGTGGGAGAGCTTAGAAGGTACATTGTAGATCTTCTCGACCGCGCACTGGTTGAAGAAGCAACGCGCTATTTAAGGATCATGGAGGCAATCTATGAGAGCCTGAAGCGTCTCGACTACCCTGACGCGATAACCCCTGGGCTGAGGCACAAGGTAGATGTTGCTGCGAGGCTTGTGGAGGATACGAGGGTTTTGATTTTAACCACCAAGAACTCTTTGAGAACGCTTGGAAACCTTTAAAACTCGGCGTTAACCTCGCTGAGAACATCTCGGCTAAGCCTCTGCAAGGCCTGGGAACGCTGGACTCAGACTATTCCTCAATGCGTCAACTCTACGTGCATCAGTCGTTACTCGCTGGCGAGAGCTTTTAAGATGGTTCAGGTTTTTCACCTTCATCTAATCCGGGTATGACGTAGGAGTATATTCAGAACGGCTCTTCCTCATCATTCCTGTGTCAGGTCCGCAATTTCCAATCATCCATAATAAATGTATTTTCTTAATGCCTGATATACTTTAAAGTGAAATGTTTCCCTGTCGAAGAAGAACGACCTGGTTCTCGCGTTCCTGCTTAATTTTTCCCACTCCTCCTTATTGCCAGCTAGTCTGCTTATTATCTCAACAGCCTCCTCCAGGGTTTCATAAGGCTTGACAATATCGGGATTGTAGTTCCCTATATCGCTCCACCCTCCACTATCTATAGGGGTAATAACGGGTGTTCCAGCCGCCATTGCCTCCACGATTGAGATCCCGAAATGCTCCCTCGGGGTTAGATGGATGTAGAGAAGGGATTCTCTATATAATTTTAGAAGCTCGCTTCTCGGGGCGTTGGGAAAGATTTCAAGAGACTCTTCGAGACCCTCGCTACTTATAGTGTTTTTTAAATTGCGATACAGGTCGTTATTGTATTCTGAGAGGGAGCCTGCTAGAACAACCTTCACACCAATCTTCTTCTTCTTCAGTAGCGATGCCAGCTCGACAGCTCTCTCGGGCTTTTTCTCAGGGCTTATTCTGGAGACTGTTAATACGTAAGGTTTTCTTTCGTAAAAGCCCAGGGGTTCCTGGATGAGAAGCGGTTTAAGGTTGGCTGGGGGGTGTATGATCAAAGGTTTTATTCCGTAGTATCTTCTGAGGAACCTTGCAGTGAATGAGGAGTTGGCCACGAATGCTTTAGCTCTTCTAAACACGAATGGGAATGCCACAGCATTTATGAGTGAGTAGGCTTTTCCAACGATTCTTCCAATCCCTTTCACCCCGGGATAGTATGTATCGTGGGGCATTAGGCTAGGGTAGTGGAAGTATATTACATCTCCGATACCTGAAATAGCGTCGCCGCTAGTGTTTACTGTTAAAACAGGCTTCCCGGGCGGCTCGCCTAGCCCGATATCATAGTTCTCCAACTCGTCAACCCATATGCCGAAGAATCCTGTGATCCTTAGCAAATCCTCAGGCTTTCGAAGGGTCCACGAGTCAATGTATGCTTCAAACCCTTTCTTCGCGAAAGCAATTGCTGTTTCTATGGTAACGTACTCGCTTCCGCCAGGCCCCATTACCATTGTGTTAATCATATGATGTTTCACTACAATGTGTTTTGTCATAAGCAGTATTCCTCAATCTGCGACTCTTGATCTCCGGGAAGCGTGACAGTGCAGTAACCCTTCTCCCTGAGGGAAGAGGCAAGCCCTTGAGGATCCCCATTCCTCGACGCATCCACTACGACAAGGCCTGGTTTAGCCGTCTCCACGTACTGGACTAGATCGTCGAAATCGCTGTGATCGCTGAGGGCTACCAGGTACGTGTAGTCATCCACCCTCCTGAAGGGCTCGCGGAACTCCCAGCCGCTTAAGACTATGTGAAGGGCTGATCCGTCAAGCCTGCGCCTTGAAGCGGACATCATGTGTTTGAACACCACGCTTCTCTCAAACCTTCTCCCAGGGCCTTCCTTGAAAACATTGGCTATTCTGAAACCGTATTTCTCAAGCGCCTTAGTGATCTCGTAAATCTTCTCAGTTAACACGAAGGGCTCGCTCACGCCTTTCTCCCTGAGGATCTTCATGGCTTCCTGCACCTTACCGTGGTACCCATATATGAACACCTGCCCGTAGTATGACAGGCCGTAGTTGACCAGCTCGTAGAGAATTCCTGGTACAGAGTCTTTGAAAGGCCTGCGATGCGTGGGATTACCGTAGGTTGCTTCTATGACTAGGACATCCAGGTTTTTCATTACAGCTGTCTTCTTGGTTAGCTTAAAATCGCCGGTGTATCCTAATCTATATCCTTTGTACTCGACCATGACCTGTGCAGAGCCTACTATATGGTCAGCTGGTAGCAGGGTTACTTTCTCAACCCCTGTTGAGAAAACCTGGTTGTACTCTAACGCCTTAGCCTTCATTTTAAACAGTGTTCTAAGAGACCTGCCCACGTATCCCAAGAGTTCAATCATTTCAATAGTAACTGGTGTGGCTAGTATAATCTCCGATTCTCTCACGCTGTCCGAGAGCTGATTTACATGGTCGGAGTGGGCGTGGGTCACTACCCTTATCCTTCTGCCTCCATGACCGTCAACGGATATGTTCTCCCCTAGCAGTATAGCACCGTTTTCGAGAATATTCACATGTTTCAGTAGTTCGCGGTAGTAGTATTGATTGAGCAACTCAGACCCCTACTCAGGGTTTTTGAACAAAGGCTTCCAAACCCTTGTCTTAGGGTCGTAGATTATGAGGTTGTCATCGTAAAGGGCTCTCCAGAGCGCGAACCCTTTCTCCCCCAGGGCCTGCTTTATCTCATCCTCCTTGTTCGTTGTAACCGTTTTGAAAAGCTTTTCTTTGAACTCCTCCCAGAAGCCTCTGTCCACGGCTATTCTCTCCCTGCTCAGCTTCAACACTACAGCCCCTTCTCTTTCAAGGTAGGAGAAGAAAGCATCCCGTTGAATCCGGGGAGGGAGAGTGCTCTCGAACAGGATTTTATCCTCGCTAAGCCTTTCAATACCTGTTTTATAAGCCCTACCCCGTTGAACAGGCGGGGGCGGTTTCGCCTCAGCCTTTTTCTCAGACAACTCCTTAACAACGCTCTCGATATGGTCAACCCTCTCGTAAAGCTCGGTTAACTGTCTCCTTAAAGAATCAATAACTGAGAGGGACTTGTTCAGCTCATCCTGGAGCCTGCGCTCAAGCTTCTGCCTCAGCTTCTCGAGCTCAACCTCTCTAGCGGCCTCAGGTCCTAGCACCTGTTGCTTAACGATTTCCTCTATAAGGGCTGAGACATCCGTGAAACCCTTCCTCTCCGCCAAAGCTTTCAGCTTCTCGTAAGTATCGCGGGAAACCCGTATTTTCAGCTCAAACGTTTCATCAGCTTCCATAATAGCATCCAAACCTATATTATTAGTTTAAACTCTCATTTAAACAAGGAGGGTTTTAAGAATTGCTGTACGCTGACTCACACCTTCACACAAACCCTCTCCAAGGCTTAGGGGCGGGCAGGGTAGCTAAGAAGTTTAAGAAGGAAGGAGGCTGGTTCATATCGCTTGTCTCTCTCCCACCATACCATTACGGTTTCACCGAGATATCGGTCGACTCCTACAGGAAGACCCTTGACCTGCTTGTAAGGGAGGCGGAGTCCGCTAGGAGTGAGGGGTTGAGCGTTGTAGCCCTAGCAGGATTCCACCCGAGCGAAGTAGACGAGTATTTGAGAAGGGGCCTCAGCAAGAAGGAGGTTTACGAGCTGGCGGTGAAGGTTCTCAACTTGATAATTGACTATGTAAGGAAGGGCCTGATCCACGGGATAGGCGAGGTTGGGCGGCAGCACTACGGCACGAGTCCGGAGAGGCTGGTATTATCAGAGACGATAATGATGGAGGCCCTGGAGCTAGCCTGTCAGCACCAAGCCCTCGTCCACCTACACCTTGAGCAGGGGGGTTGGGCAACAGCTTTCAACATTGCGAAAATACTTGATAAAATCCCTTGCAAGAGCAACAGGGTGGTGCTCCACCATGTTAACTATGAGACAGGATTGTGGAGCAGCGTGCTCGGTCTCCCGGCAACCCTCCCGGTTAAGACTAGCTTGGAGAAAATCCTGGGAACGCCTGGAATACGGCTCGACGGGTTCCTGGTAGAGTCCGACTTTATAGATGATCCTAAGCGGCCCGGGGTTTCAGCATACCCGTGGGAGATTCCCAGGTTTTTCAACGAGAAGCTTGAGAGGAGTGAGGTTTCCGAGGAAACCGTGTTCAAGCTGAACGTTGACAATGTTTCGAAAATCTACGAGGTGCCTCCTCCATGAGCAATGCTTTGCAACAGAGATGCGAGATCTGCATGGTTAACGACGCGGTCTACACATGCAGGTTGTGCGGTAGAAGGGTGTGCAGGCAGGACTTCGATGATCAGCGAGGAATCTGCAAAGTATGCTCTCTCACGCTTTGCGAGCTCTGTGGGAAACAGTTATCAGTAGGCTACTGCGTAGTATGCGGTAGGCTGGGATGTGAGGACTGTATGATCCAGGTTTCAAACGTAGCCTACATATGCCGGGACTGCTTCGCCAGGAACAAGAGTGTTAAAACTGCTTATAAATTCCTCATTAACCCTAACAGGTGGTGGTTTGATGGTTTTGAAAACCGGTAAGCTAGATTGGATGACAATGTCCCAGCTTCTTGGAAAACTACCTGTTAAAGATCCGGACGTGGTTCTAGGCCCGTCTCAAGGAGAAGATGCCGGGGTTGTAAGGCTTGGAGACGGGTTCATGGTGACTCACTCAGACCCGATTACAACCGGTGTGGAGCACGCCGGGTACTTAGCTGTTCACGTCGCGGCTAACGACCTAGCTGTGAGAGGTGTTCACCCCAGGTGGTTCCTGCCCACAATACTCGTATCGCCCGAGTTAAACATGGAGGAGCTTGAGAAGATCTTCACGGATATAGGGAGGGCTCTAGGGGAGATTAATGGTGTGGTTGTAGGCGGGCACACAGAGGTTACTCCCGGCCTCCAGCGGACCATAATAGTGATGACGGCTATCGGGTACACCAATGGTAGGGTCGTATTGACGAGGGATGCCCGGCCCGGCGATGTAGTAGTCGTGGTTGGGAAGATAGGTGGAGAGGGCGCGGGGGTTCTAGCATGGGATTGGGAGGAGAAGTTGCTGGAGAAGAATGTCCCGGTTGAATTCATCGAGATCGCTAAGAGCTACATGTACAATATCAGCGTCGTGAAAGTAGCCCTCGGGCTTAGAAACATCGTTAACGCCATGCACGATGTCACGGAGGGCGGGTTGATCCAGGCTCTGAGAGAGCTAGCGGTGGCAAGCCGTAAAAAAGTCGTCGTAGACGCCTCCCGTATAAGGTTGGACCCGGTGGTGGATAGGATAGTCTCCTCATTGGGTCTCGACCCGTTGAGAATATTGAGCAGTGGGTGCATCATTGCAACCCTGCCGGAGTCCAGGTTGAAAACAGCGGAAAAAGTAGCAGCGGAGAGCGGCAAGGAGTTTAACATTATAGGCTGGGTTGAAGACTCGGAGAAGCCCGAGGTGTTGCTGAGGAAGGGAAGCGAGACCGTTTCAATAGACTCTGATATTGTTGATGAGATTTATAAGGTGTGGGAGTTATTTTAAAACCATTGGTGTTTACTATGACGAGTGTTTCAAGCGGACTCTTGATCGCTTCAGAGACCCTGTTAAGCATTGCCGAGAAGATAACGAGTAATGTGCTAAAGGAGTCTGGCAAGATGAACCGTAAGGTTGTGAGCCTTGTTTCAAGAGTTAGGGAGGATGTTGAGATGCTTGGAAAACTTGTTAAAGCATTAGGCGAGAAAGCACAGTTGCTACAGGGGGGCGGGGAAGGCATTAAACTAGCTCCTTATCTCTATGCTTATGCTTTAAAGAATCAGGTAGTGTTCGCTAAGGCAAGCCCTAGGAGGTTCATGGTTTCCTTCAGCCCCGAAAACCGCGAGGTCTGGGTTTCAGCCGGCAGGTTTAAAGCATTGTTCTCGCCTGGAAGGATTAAAGTAATTTCTAAAGGATTCTCAGTGGAATTCGACCCTTACAATAGGGGAGACTATGTTGAAAAATACAATGACATAAAATTCCTGGTCGATGAGTTAGAAACCGTGGTTAATAAAAAACTAATCCAGAGTTTAAATGTTAAGCTTGGAAAAATCAGTGTTTAAGGATTTTAAGGAGTAGCAGTTGTTTTCGAGGCTTCTCCTTCCCCAACACCGATAGTTCTTGGAAGCTCCGCGAACCTCTCCTTAATCTTCTGCTCAGCCACAACCTTGGCCTCCTCTAACACCTTCTTAGCCTCGCCATCCAATCCAGTGCCAACCTCTATCGACAGGTCGACCATCCCTGCACCCATCGCGGTCTCAAGCTCTCTCACAGCGTATTGGAGGTCGATCCAAATGTCCGGTGCAACACCCTTCAGTATTCCAAGCGCCTCCTTCATAACACCCAGTACTGGCGCAACCTCGTTGACAGCTCCACCATATATCACGAAGGTCTCAAGCTTCAACGCAGCGTGCTCCAAGGCGTATTGAACGGTTAACAGCTGCTTGGTAATCTTCCTTATCTCGGCTACTTCGCGAGCATACATTCTAGCCCTTACTTCATCCCTTCTTGACAAAGCGTCCACGATGATTTCAAATAACTCACGGTCCCTTTCTGAGAGCTTCTCGATGTAACCATTTATCCTGCCAATAGCTGTTTTAACCCTGTATTGAGCAACAATCGCTTTCTTCTCAATCGGCTCCTTGTCATTGGTGAAGAGTCTCCTCAACTTGTCGCCAATGGTTTCCTCACGTCTGATTCCTGCCCAACTCATATTTTCCACCAGTTTAAGGCTCACTCTTCTTATCGAAGTTGAAATGTTTTTAAAGAATAGGACTCTAGACAACTGTTCAGGGTATCTGGATAACTTGTGGCACTGGGAATATTAATAATATTTTACGTAGATAACTCTAATACAAGCAGAGGGGTCGAAGCCTGCATGGAGTCTTCAAGTCAGTTTGACATTTACATTACGTGTGAGAAAGACTGTCCACTTCGATATGTTGAGGCCTTGGCAATGATTGGCTTGCTGGAAAAGGCTGAGGTTGTGGAGTGTGGAGAGGAGAGATTCAGGAAGATAAGAGGGGTGGTTGTCACCGGCAGGGTTGTTGAAACCAGGTGTTTTCTGGATGAGGAGGTTAATCAATCACTTAGAATAATCAACATCTACCTGGGCTTCGCCAGGTCAAACAAGGCCAGGGAGAAGCTAACGGTTGTCGAGCCTGGGGCCAGCGGGAGCGAAGCATTATAACCGGGGAATACTGAAAGTATAGTGAGTGATGAATGGTATTACCGGGGAGCGGTAGCGATGAACGGGCCCCAGATCTGACATCATAATCTGCTCAGGATGGAGGGTGCTGGTGTTGGAGGGTGGCTGGGTGGTTGTCCTAATAACAGCAAGCACGCGTGAAGAGGCTTTGAAAATAGGCAGAATGCTTGTCGAGGCTAAGTTAGCGGCATGCGTTAACATTGTAAGAGATGTTACAAGCATATACTGGTGGGAGGGCAAGGTTGAGGAGGGTGGAGAGCTCCTCTTAATTGTTAAGACTACTTTTGAAAAACTAGAATCCCTTATCAAGGAGGTTAGGAAAATCCACTCTTATAGTGTCCCCGAAATCATAGCAATACCGGTTGTTGCGGGCAACCCGGACTACCTGAGATGGGTGCGTGAATCAACGAGTTGAGTTCAATGGAGGAAACCCTGACAAGGATAACTCAGCCGATAAACAACACTCGTCTTCAGGACTGGGTTGAAGGCCTTGACCCGTTCTCCTACATTGCTTTGCTCATTGTTTTCACGGTTTTCATCACTTTAACCATTCTCGAGTTCAAACAGGAAGGGATTAGAAGTGCATTACTCGACCAACGGGATTCCCCGGTCAAGTGATCTTTGAGCTTTCACATAAGCCTGGAGGGGTGTCACCGCTTTACCTATACCCACCTTGAAGTCAAGCCCAAGGCTTAAAAACTCGCTAATGCTTGAAGGATCTAGCAGACCCACCGACCTTGCATCCCTGCACTCTAGCAGCAACCCTCCGTTTCTAAACATTAGCTTAGAGATTTCAGCACAATAGTACTTACTAACGTAAACGCTGAGGGCTAGGTCATTGGGAGGTAGCTCACTACTGTAATCGAAGAGCGCGATCACCACTTCACCTGTCTCTCCCGCTAAAAAGGTGAATCCAGGCTTATCGAACAAGTATTTCGAAGCAAGTAGCAGTGTAGTGTATGGTTTACTATGGCTAACAGATACGAATGAAACCCCGTGTTCAACCATCTGGTTCAACTGCTGGTAAACCATTTTCTCATCCAGCTCGCTAGCATTTCCTGGCAGAACCGTGAAGAATCCGCTCATTGTGTGAAATACGAGCCCCTCATGCTTCAGATAGTATTGAAACAGGGTTTCGCGAACCCTCATTGTCAAACCTTCAAACTCGTCATAGCCGAGATATCCCTTGGAGAGACGGATTCTATCCTCCCCTAGTATTCTCACATAAGTTACACGGGGCAACCCGCATCTTACTCCATGACGCGCTTATTGGAGACACATTGTTTCACTATAAATATGGTTATTCCTCATATATATCTTGAGGGCTGGGCATGGGCGGTATATTTGCCGCGGTTTGTAAGGAGAGAATACCTGAAGGCGTCTTGTACAATGGCTTGAGGAGGCTTGTCTACAGGGGTTATGACGGAGCTGGTGTTGCTTTTCTACGAGGGGATAAAATCGTTGTATTGAAATCACCCGGGCATTTAGAGAAGATTGCTCCACAATTAAGCTTTTTAAACGTTGACTCGGACGTCGCGGTTGCACATACAAGATATGCTAGCAGGGGCTGGCCTGTCTTAGAGAATACTCATCCCCTGCTGGATTGCACCGGTAGAATCGCCGTTGTAGGAGACGGCATAATCGAGAATTACGAGGAGTTTCGAAGAGTACTCGAGGATAGGGGGCACCAGTTCAAGGGGAGGACGGACACGGAGGTAGGGGCCCACCTGCTTGAAGAAGAGTTGAACCAGCGGGTCAACGTGTTAGAAGCGCTTCAAAACCTGAGTAGACAGTTGAAAGGGTTGTACGCTCTGGCATTTCTTGTCGAGCCGTATAGGAAGATATTCTTTATCGCGAATGGTCAGCCATTGGTCATCGGTGCAGGGGGGAATTGCTACTTCCTTTCAAGCGACATCCCCTCTTTATACGGCTTCGCTGAAACCGCGTACGTGGTTGAGGATGGAACAGTGGGCTGGGTGGATGCTGAAGGCTTCTCAGGAGTAAGGATCGCTGACGGAAGCATTATCACCCCTTCAGGGCTTCAGGGTAAAAGGGTAAAGCACTTTGCCGAGGCTGGGGAGAAAGGCGGCTTCCCCCACTTCATGCTTAAGGAGATATATGAAACGCCCGAGGCTTTAAACAGGGTTTTGCTCGCGGTAATGGAGAAGTATCTCCGCTTAGCATCAATGATCGTGTACGGTGCGAAGAATGCTTTCATACTTGCCAATGGGACGAGCCTTCACGCCGGAATGATAGGTTCTTACTACTTTAACGACTTAGCGGGTGTGAGTGTTGACCCGGTTTCAGCAGCAGAGTTTCCCTACTATGCTTTGGAAACTGTTGAGACCGGCACTGTGGTTATTGCGATAAGCCAGAGCGGTGAAACCTCCGATGTGATATCGAGCATTAAGCTTGCTAAGCAGAGAGGGGCTGTGGTTATAGGGATTACCAACAACGTCGGGTCAAGGCTTGCCTTGGAGTCTAACGTTTACCTTCCGATAGGTGCTGGGCCGGAGATAGCGGTGCCGGCGACGAAGTCGTTTACTGCGACGCTTGCGACACTGCTTCTCTTCGCATCCTACACGGGGATGTTCACAGGTAAAACCACTCGGGATGATTACCGGAGAATAGTTGACGAGGTTAGGAATGCTTCCGCATTGTTGAAGGAGAAGATATCGGAGTTTGACAAGAGTGTGACCAGTATTGTTCAGCTGGACTATGACTGGAAGAGCGCTTACGTTGCGAGCAGCGGGATAAACTACCCCCTTGCTCTCGAGGGCGCATTGAAGCTTAAGGAGGCAGCGATAATTCACGCTGAAGGATTCCAGCTTGGCGAGATGAGGCATGGACCCATGGTGTTGATCTCCAATGATTTCCCAATGATACTGATAGAGCCCGCGGAGGATCAGGCTAAACCACTGTACGTTAAGGTTTTGGAGGAAGCCCGCAATAAGGGTGCTAAACCCATCGTGATCGGTCCTGGCAGGTTTGGCGACAGCGTCACTATTCAAACACCCAGCGTTCCAAGGTATCTCTCCCCGATCATATCCAGCATTCCAATCCAATTGCTCGCATACAGGCTTGGGGTAGGGTTTAATAGACCTATCGACACTCCTCCTGGCCTCGCGAAAGCTATAACCACCTAGTATTTAAGTCTACAAAGACTTTTCTTGATCGATGAAGGCGATGAAGGATCCTAGTCCAGGATGATGTGTGATGAGGAATCTCCGGGACTGAGCCGGATCATTCATCTCTGCGGGTTTCCCCGTTTCCACGGGTTGCTGGCTTCCTGTTAAGGTTATAATGGCTTGTTAAGGATTGAAATATGCTAAGGAGGATTGTGGATGAGCGCTAGGCTAGACCCCTGGGGGCATTTCGCAATAGAGGATTATGAGAAATTGCTGGAAGAGTTCGGGATACGGCCTATTAACGAGGTTTACGGGTTGATGAGCAGGCTACACCCGTATTTCACCCGTAGAGTGGTTTTCGGGCACAGGGATTTTGACAAGTGGCTGGAGGATCTTAGGGCTGGCCGCAGGGTAGCGGCTCTCACAGGATTCATGCCGAGCGGTAGGCCTCACTTAGGCACTGCTATGGTTTACGAGGAGTTAAGGTTCTTCCAGGAGCTAGGGGCTCACGTTAAAATCGCGATCGCTGATGCGGAGGCATATGTGGTGAGGAGGGAGGATAGGAGATCAACTATTTTAAACGGTGTGGACTTCATAGCCCACGCTATCGCATGGGGTTTAGATCCGGAGAGAACAGAGTTCTACTTCCAAACCTCTATGAAGGAGGAATACTATCGTCTGATACAGATGTTTTCCAGGAAAATAACTATGGCGGAAATGGAGGCGATATATGGGGAGCTGTCCCCGGGTAAAATCATTGCTTCTCTAACGCAGGCAGCGGATATCCTGCACTTGCAGCTAGACTCCTACGGGGGGTTTAAGAACGTTCTCGTCCCTGTGGGTGCTGATCAAGACCCCCACCTTCGGTTGACGAGGGACATAGCCGACAGGTTTGAAGGAGAGCTAGGCTTGAAGCGCCCGGGATCTATATACCATAAGCTTATCCGAGGGCTGGACGGCAATAAGATGAGTAAGAGCAGGCCGGAGTTCGCTATCCATTTAGACGATGATGAAGAAGTGGTTAGGAAGAAGTTCGTAAGCGCTTTAACAGGGGGGCGGGCGACGGCTGAGGAGCAGAGGAGGCTGGGGGGTGAGCCGTGGAAGTGCACGGTTTATGAGATGTATCTCTACCACCTGCTGTATGATGATGAGAAGCTTAAGGAAGTATACGATGATTGCGTTAGCGGCAGGATTCTATGCGGGCAGTGCAAGAGGAAGGCCTTGGACCTCCTTCTCGAAAGAATAAGAGAGCACCGTAGAAGGTATCAGGAAGTAAAGGAGAGTAATATTGTTGGAAAAATAGTTAACATACCGTCCTTCTAATCATAGCCCATTTCTCTAAGTATCTGCTTAACAACGTTCTCCGGCTCAGGATTCTTAGTTATCGCGCCGCCTACCACGACGATGTCAACACCTGAGTCGATCAACGGCTTTATGTCGCCTGGCTTCAGCCCTCCAGCCACTGCTATCCTGGATGAAACAAGTCTTCTCAGCTCCCTCACCTCGTTGATCAAGTCTTTCGCAGAAACCCCGCGGGCTTTCTGAACGCTGATACCGATGTGGAACAGTAGCACGTCGACGCCGTAGTTAGCTAGCTCAATGCCTCTTTTCAACGGTTCAGGATGGTTTATCAAGTCCGCTATCACGGTCTTACCGCTCTCGTGTGCAAACCTGACCCCTTCCTTCACGACTTCGTCGTCAGCAACCGCGAGTATAGTGTAAGCATCTGCTCCAGCGCTGAAGACGGTCGCGCCTTCGACCTCGGGAACATCCATGGTTTTCGTGTCAGCCACTATGAAGCAGTCTGTTATGTTTTTCAAGGCTTTCACAGCTATCTTGCCCCAGGATTTCAGAAGAGGCGTGCCCACCTCGATCCAGATGTTCTCGCAGGTGACTGCGGAAACTATCCTAGTAGATATTTCAACAGCTTTCGTAAGCTCCAGGAGATCTAGGGCAATCTGTAGCTTTCCCGGCATCTAGACCACAACAACCTATAATTCCCACACATAATTAAATATGTGAGAGCCTGGTAGGTAGAGATGACTTTAAACATTAAGGCGCAGAAGCAGCTTATTCGGGAGAGAATCTGGAGGTTGCTAGAGGAGAAGAATGTAGCGTTGTTTCCGAGACCTGTTTACGGTAGAATACCTAACTTTGCAGGGGCTGAAAGGGCTGCTCAGCGCTTATTGAGTTTGAAAGTGTGGGAGAATGCTGAAGTCGTGAAGTCCAACCCGGACTCGCCCCAGGCCCATTTAAGAGAGCACGCGTTGAGGCAGGGGAAGACTCTTGTAATGGCGACTCCTAGACTGTTGAACGGCTTCCTAGTGCTGAAGCCTAGCTCAATAGAGCCTTCACGTATACGGCAGGCTACAACTATTAAGGGAGCTTTCAAGCATGGTAGGAGGGTCTCGCTGAGAGAAATTCCCCCAGTAGATCTTGTTGTTACTGGATGCGTCGCAGTCGACTTAAAGGGTAGAAGGCTTGGGAAGGGAGGCGGCTACTCAGAGCTCGAGTACGCTATTCTAAGAGAACTGCATCTTCTCGACGAGAAAACCCCTATTTTAACAACCATTCACGACCTCCAAATCGTTGACGAGGTTCCACTGGAGCCTCATGACTACACGGTAGACTATGTTGCGACACCGGCTAAGCTGATAAGGATTGATGGAGAGATGGTTAGACCCAAGGGGATTTTCTGGGAGTTGCTAGGCGATAAGGAGAACCTTGAAGTGGTAAGGGAGCTTAAATCAATACTGAGCAAGTAGCTTAATAACTCACCATAGTAATCAATACTTAACGGGATGATTTGATGGAAGAGTTTTCCAACCTGTTGAACTATAGCGTGAAACTCGTTGAGTCAAGGCTAAGTGAAGTTTTCAACGAGCTTGAGAGAGAAGCAGGCGGTGTAAGCCCTCATTTAAACAATATCCCGTTTATTGCGAGAGATTATACTTTACGCGGGGGGAAAAGGATTCGCGCTTTCCTAGCCTTAGTGGGCTACTGGAGCAGGACCTGGGGCTCAGGAGATGTCGAAACTATTTCAAAGCTAATGGCAGCGCTTGAATTGCTTCAGAGCTACCTCCTAGTCCACGACGATATCATGGATATGGATGAGCTGAGGAGGGGAGGTCCAACCGTGCACGCATGGTTCAGGGATGAGTGCTTGAAGGCTTGCACATCGTCAAACTGCACACACTACGGTGTTTCACAAGCAATTACCGTCGGAGACTATCTTGAAGCAACAGCCGTGGAAAACCTGGCCATGCTCAAGCTCCCTAGCGAAGCCTTCGTAAAACTTATCACCACTTACTCTAAAGGTTTGAGAATGGTTGCTTACGGCCAATACCTGGATGTCCTATACTCCAATCTGCCGTTAGCTAGGGTGGGTGAAAACGATATCCTACTTGTTCACAAGTTGAAGACAGCATCCTACACGGTGGAGTTACCCTTACATTTAGGCGCCATAGCCTCTTTAAAGTACACTGACAGGCTTCTAAACGAGCTCTCCTCTTACGCTATGCCGGCTGGAATAGCCTTCCAGCTTAGGGATGACATAATAGGCTTATTCGGAGACCCGCGCACCACGGGGAAGCCCAGTGGAAGTGATGTTAAAGGAAAGAAGAAAACCCTTCTCATTATAAAAGCATACGAGCTCTCTTCCAGCAGTGATAAAGAGTTTCTCGAGGAAGTGTATGACGAACTGCCTAGTGAGAGGATAACGGAAGAGCATGTTGAACGAGTAAGGGAGATCGTTAAATCAACCGGTAGCTTAGACTACAACTTGAAGCTCATAGACGAGTTGGTCTCACAGGCGTTGCGAGAGGTTGAGAAGGCTGTTGAAGTAAACCGTGAAGCGAAGGAGGTTTTAACCTGGCTCCTCAATAAGCTAGCCTACAGGGAGAAGTAATATTTCCTACCGCATCTCCTCACGTTCCTTACCCGTATTCGCTCTCTTAATTCTCTCCCTAACCTCCTGAGGGGTTAACGTGGGGGTTTTAAAGAACCCGTAGCCTATTAGAAAGAGAGAGGCCGCGAATATGAACACTAGAGAGTATATTGTAATTTTCAACGTAACCTCTTGGAGGCTTTTGCTCGAGAAGAATAACAGGTATGTGTAGAAACCCATGAAAACAGTTGTTGAAAACATCAGTAGTGCTCCAATAGTTCTCTTTCTCAAACAGGTTCACCAAGCCTTTTATTTTAAACTAATATAATAGTAACCCGGCTTTTAACGTATCTCGTGGTGGAATGTTGACTAGGAGGAAGGGAGAGATCGAGGAATGGTTGAAGAAGATTTTCTTCGGAGGCCGTAAAAACGATTACGTTGTCTACGTTAAATACAGGGATGAAGGGGTTGACGTTTTGAAGCCGGTGCCCGGCGAGTTTATAACTGATGTAAGAAGAGGCTACATCTTCACCGGGGAGGATCAAATACCTTTTCACAGAGTTGTAGAGATAAGGTTAAAAAACGGGAAAATGGTTTATAGGCGTGGCGAAAAGCCCTAGATCCAGCCTCTAAGCTTCATTGCTTTTACTACTCTGTCAACAGCTATGGCGTAGGCGGCAATTCTCATCGGGTATTGCGAGAACCTTTTCTGCCAGTCGTCGTAAACTCTGTGGAAGTTTATGGTCATCATTTTGTCAAGCCTGCTTAACGCTTCATCGTCTGTTAACCAGCAACCCATCCTGTTGTGGCTCCACTCAATCCAGCTCATTGTAACGCCTCCAGCGTTCGCAAGGATGTCTGGGACGACTACGACTCCTTTTTCGTGGAGAACTATATCTGCTTCAGGAGTTGTAGGTCCGTTTGCGCCCTCTGAGATTACCTTGGCCTTAATCCTGTGAACGTTCTCCATCGTTATAACGTTCTCGGTGGCGGCAGGTATTAAAACGTCAACTGGTAGCTCCAGGAGCTCTAAGTGGTTTGTTGAAACCTTTACATCACCCTTCTTGTAATTGGTCACCTTACCGGTCTCGTTCTTAACCCTGATCGCTTCCTCCACATCAATACCCTTGGGGTCGTAGATGTACCCGCTGCTGTCGCTAACCGCTACTACTATCGCACCCCACTCCTGGGCATATTTAGCAGCGTACATTCCAACGTTTCCGAAACCATGTACAGCAACGGTTTTGCCCTCGAACGTTCCTAAAGCCTTCTTAGCCGCCTCTCTTGCCGCTAGCGCTGTGCCGTATCCTGTGGACACGACTCTGGCGTTCAACCCTCCTAGGTCCACGGGTTTCGCTGTTACAACTCCCCATGCATTGTAGCCTGCGATCTTGCTGTATTCGTCGAAGTACCATGCCATTGTCTGCGGGTTGGTGTAGACGTCTGGCGCTGGGATGTCGACGTCGGGGCCCACATCTCTTGCAATACCTGCGAAGAACTTCCTGCTCAACTCTTCCAGCTCTCTTGGACTCATAGCCTTCGGGTTCACTCTTACGCCTCCTTTACCGCCACCGTATGGTAGTCCTGCAAGCGAGGTCTTCCAGGTCATCCATATAGATAGTGCGACTACCTCACCTGGGGTAACGTTTTCACCGTATCTTACGCCTCCCTTGTAGGGTCCTAAAGCACTGTTGTGCTGGCTTCTCCAGCCCAGGTATGTTTCAAGCTTACCGTTGTCTCTTTTAATCGTTATTCTAACCTGAACAAGCTTCTCAGGGTGTCTCAGTATTTCAACATACTCCTCGGGGTAACCAAGAATATTGATTGATTCCTTAAGCTGTTTAACAGCCATCTGGTATACGGGGTCATTTTCGTATAGTGATGCAAGTGAATTCATAACTTCACCAATCGGTTTTTATCCATGTCCGGATTTAAAAACATTAATAATTGATAAATACCGTATATACTCGTATGTAAGCATCCTGCTTAAAAAACGATCAATAATGATCAGCCCTCACACGGTTCTTCATCGCCGAGAGCTCGCGACCGAAGTCGTTCATCATTCGTTAACATAATAAGATGTTACGTCTTAATATTCATATAGTGGTCACCATGAAGCCCGCCCTACTCATCATTGACATGATAGAGGAGTTTGTCCACGGGAGACTGAGAAGCCCCAGCGCGGAAGCAATAATTCCCACTATCAGAATGCTTGCTGAGAACGCTAGGAGACATGGCATTCCCGTGATCTACTTAATAGATAATCATCTTCCGTTTGACAGGGAATTATCGATATGGGGTCCTCACGCACTAACCCATGGTGAGGAGTCTGGAATAGTGAGGGAGTTGCAGCCTGGTGAGATGGACTTGGTCTTGCAGAAGAGGTCTTACAGCGGCTTCCGTGACACAGGATTGGCTAATGTGCTACGGGACCTAGGGGTTAACACGGTTGTGTTAACCGGGATCCACACGCACATATGTGTTCTCCACACAGCTATCGACGCCTTCTACGAGAGGTTCAACATCATAGTTGTTTCTGACGCTGTCGCAGCCTTCTCCGAGAGCGATCACATGTACGCTTTAGAATACATGAGGAAGGTGCTGGGCGCAAAGGTTTTAAACAGTGCAGAAGTTGTTGAAACCGTCATGGGAGGCCGTTAATGAGCCTTCAATGCAGTGATTTTATAGAAGCTTTGAGAGCTCTTAGAAACGTCCAAGGGTTCAGCGAGCTAACACTCCTCCAGGTCTTGCTAGCACACAGTTGGAAGGGCTTGGGGAGAGTTGGGGCTTCTAAAGTTTTGAAAATGAGTGAGAGAAGGGTTCGGAAAATAATCGAGTATTTGAGAGTTAGGGGACTCATAGATGACTCCGGGGGCGTGATTGAGGAGTCTCTCAAGAAACTGTTCAATACCCTTGAGATCAAAACTATTAGCAACAACAAGGGGTTTCATATAACTGCTTACGCGCCGCTATCCACACATCTCTTAGAAATGGCCGCGTCCAGGATTGTTGATCTAAGAGACTACCTGGTTATTGGGACAGGATCGTCTAGTAGTATTTGGATGATAGGCGTCTCGTTAGGCTCTGCTCGCGGCATAATTTTTCCACGCGTACCCGCCGATTACGTAAGTAAGATTCTCGAGGGAGACAGCTGGGTAGAGTTAGAGAACTCCTTGGTTGTTGTCTGGAGGGTTTACGAGGGGATAAGGTCTGACTCTGTAGTTATCCACTCTTTAGCCCAGTTATGTGCATCTCCTTAAAGAATTCACCGATACAGGACTTCAGCCGCTCTGCACGATCCTCCATTTTCACTGCTTAACGCTTCTAACCCTGTGGTTTGAAGGGGAGGGGAATCAATACCTCGTAATCCCCTACTTCAACAGTAGTAAACGGCGTGTCATATACTTCTTCAAGAACCCCCGGGTTTCGGAGTAGTTGGTCAAGGGGACCCGAGAAAACCAGCCTTCCACGGGATAAGAGCATTAAGTAGTCGCAGGTCAAGGATGCGAAGTAAGGGTCGTGAGTAGACAACACTATTGTTATCTTGTCAGACATGCTCTTCAAGAATCTTGAAAGCCATATTTTAGAGCGCATGTCTAAATGGCTCTCGGGCTCGTCGAGGAGAAGGATTTCCGGGCTTCTCACGATAGCTGAGGCTATGAGAACTTTTTGAAGCTCCCCGCTACTGAGCTCGTTAACCCTTCTACGTAGGAGGTGCTTAATACCCATGGATTCAGCGGTTTTGACTGACTCCTCCACATCTTTAATGCTTGTTAAGAATTTATCGGAGACAGGGTATCTCGAGTAAACGAGAAGGTCCAGCACTGTTACGCCTAGAAGGTCTCTAACCTCTACTGCTGACACGTAGGCGAGGACTCGTCTCAAGGTTTTAACAATCTTTCTAGCGTCTCTCCCGTCGAACTCGATTATCCCCTTGTAATCGACTAGCTGGGCTATTGCCTTAAGCAGGGTGGTTTTACCGGAAGCGTTAGGACCCATGACGCAGGACACGGAACGCTCAGGTATCACGGCGGTTACGTTTTTCAACGCGTCTATGAGGTTTTTCCCATATCTCACCGAAACCTCTCTCAACTCGATCAATGCTAAACACCTCTAAGCCTTTTGATAAGTAGTGTGAGGAAGAATGGGGCTCCAACTGCCGATGTTACCGCTCCAGCAGGTATCTCCCCTACTACTCCTGCAGCGATGGTTCGGGAAAACAAGTCGGTGACGTAGAGTAAGAGGGAGCCCAGGCCCATGGCTAATGGTGTAATCAGCCTGTTATCGCTTGTCTTTAAAAAGAGCCTAGCCATGTGCGGTGTTACAAGACCTATGAAGCCTATCATTCCAAAAATTGAAACAATCAGGCTTGAGGAAACCCCAACTATCAGTGCAGTGGTCAGCCTAACTCTTCTAGGATTAACCCCTAATTGCAACGCGTAGTCATCCCCTATCACCACAGTGTTCATCTTTTTAGCCAAGGCGAAGTAGGAGATGATCATCACTGCGGCGGGCGTGAGAACATAGGGCATCATCTCCTTCCTTGAATGCACGAAGCTCCCGGTCAGCATCAGGGAGGCAAGTCCATACCTTGGCGCAACATAATAGAGTAGGAGAATGGAGAGCCCTGAGAACATGCTTGTCACTCCAAGCCCTGACAGCACGTATGCTGCATCGCTTCCCGACATAACCTCGGCGATCCCTACCGATAGGGAGAGCGCGAGCAAGCCTCCGGCCGAGGCGGCGAGGGCGATAATAAACATGCTGGAGTATCCGTGTATGAGAATGGTTAGGTATACAGCGAATAATGCTCCTGCTCCAACCCCGAGTATGTGATGGTCTACAAGAGGGTTTCTAAAAGTTGATTGAAGCATGCATCCCGATGATGCCAGGACTATCCCCGCTAGTACCGTGTAGACTGAACGGTAGAAACGGTACGAGAGTATGATATCTGATACATCCTGGTTAACGCTTGAGAAGTACGTGTAAGCGATTGGGAGAATTATCGAGGCGATGAAGACTGAAAACGCTACGCCGGTTTTCAGCCTTAGTTCCTGTTTCAAGCTACTTCCTCCCTACATAGTACCCTATCATGAATGCTAACGCGAATCCTGCAAGCAGTAGGATGAGCGCGAAGCTCTCGCTGAGCCTTAAACCATAGGCATCGGTGTTAGTGGGTTTTGAAGAATCAAAAGCCTCCGCCAAAGCCGCGTTCAGGATTTCAGGGATTTTCACGATCATTGGACCAGGTCTCGATATAATGTCTACTTCTTCCTGGCCCAAAACAATAACGGGTACGCCTAGGTCAAATAGTCCAGCCTCCTTAACAGTTTCCTGTGTAGCATAAGACGTAGCCACTAGGATGACGTCTGGTTTCCACTCATGTATTTTCTCAATACTTACTGCACTCCACCCGTATGTTGAAGCAGCGTTCGACAGGCCAAGCCTAGCTAGTACGTCGTCGATGTAGGTTGCCCTTCCCGCAACCCATATTCCCTGCCAGAAATCCACTACTACGAGCACTTTAAGGCCACGGTATTTCTCGAGGAGCATTCTCCCCTCTTCAAGAGAGCTTATCAACCTGTCAGCGAGGGATTGTGCTTCAGCGGTTGAGTTGAAAATTTCGCCGATCAAGTAAATATCGCTTAACACGTCGTTGAAGCTTCTTGCCGAACCCCCGTTCAAGAAAACAACAGTCACATTGTAGGATTGGAACACCTCGAGAAGGGGTTTGTGAGCGCCTTTGTCAGCGAGAACTACGTCAGGGTTCAAGCTCAATATTGTTTCAATGTTGACAGTGCTCCACCAGTAACCTCCAACCGAAGGAGTATTCTGCTTTTTCAACAACAAGCTTATGTTTAAATACCAATCCCCTTGCGAGAAATCGTCAACCCCTACGATGTATTGCTGAGTATTTAATTCGAAGAGGATCTCCGTTATGGAAGGTGCTAGTGAAACAACCCGTGCAGGAGGACTTGGAAGTTCAACTTTCCTCCCCAACGCATCATTAACTACTAGGGTCGTCGACTCCGCGGTTAGGGGTGTGAGGCACATAAGTATTGTAATAACTGTTAGTGCTGGGATAAGCTTGGACATTTTGTCCAACACCATCAAAACTGTAATATTATCAAGCAGGATTTAATAAAAATCGCTTAGGAATTTAGGGAAATGATTATTTAGACCGGTAATTACACCGGCTCACTCTGGAAGCTTACATATGAGTTTTAAGCCTTCCATCTCAACCGGGAGCGGGGTTGAAACTATTACCAGGCTGTGGGGAGGAGGCGGGAAATCGTATTTCACCAGTCTTGGCAGCAGGTCAGCCTGAACCCGCTCATCCCTCCATGAAAGCCTGGCCACCCCGATAGCTAGCGAGTTGTCAAGCTTGTTTTCCAGCTCATCATCAAGTTTCAACAATATTTCAACCGCTTCGTGTATGGTCATGGCTCTCCCATGCTCTAGTCTCAGGTCGAGCAGGACGATTGTGTGAAGCCTTCTATTCAGGTTTTCATATATTGTTTCAATGGTTGAGTAGGGCTTGAAGTAATCCGGATACACTAGGGTCACAGTTTTACCAAACCTGTATGCTTGAAGGCCAAGCCTACTCTGTATCAGGGTTAGAACGGAGATGGAGTTAACTACTTTAACCTCAACCCCCTTCTTAATCGCTTCGACACGCAGGGAGTCGTGGGTCGTCGCTATAAACGGGTCGCCGGGTACGGCTAGAACGATGGTTTTGAAGCGCGCCTCCTCGATTAATTTGCTCATTCCTTCTCCTTCCAGATCCTTCCTAGAAGCGTAGACTACCTCGCCCTTAGTGTATTTCGCCAACTCCGCTGGGTCGTCCTCGTAGAGCGATGTGTACCTGTCAATCACTATCTTATCAGCCTTGCCCAAGTATTCTATGGCTTCCAGAGTTAGATGCTTGAGAGAATAGCCGATTCCGAGGAAGACTAGCACCGTTATCACCGGGTCTTCGCGATTGCCCAAGTTTCTTTTAAAATGTAGATGAGGTAAGCGTTGTACAGTAATGTGAAAAATATTTGGGAAACCGGCTTGCTCTGATTCAGCATAGTGAAAAGGATGTTCAGCAGCGGGTTAGACCTGCACGCCTGGACTAGTGTGTAGAGGAGTGAGGAAGCGCTCGTGCTTCTTAAAATCACTTCCTCAGCGGAGACCCAGTTCAGGTCTTCAACCATGAATATTTCAGAGCTAACCACTGCTGCGGCGAACAGGGTTGACGCGTAGTAGATCACGCTTGATATTATAGGTATTGACACGTAGAGTGTTTCAAACAAGTGGTTGCCTGAACGTGGAGCGTTTTCCATGATGAAAACAACTAGAAAAGGGGCAAGCCATGTGAAGTAGTTGAAACCCCCTATCTTGTTGAAAACAAGTAAGCCTATTAACAGAGTGATGAAGTATTTTAAAAGCACTTTTCCATCATAAACCGGTTCTTTAAGAAAGTAAAAGTAAACCAGGAGAGTGTAAATCGCTAAGGGTATTATCCAGATCCATACCAGCCATGCCGGGACAGCGTTAACGTTGTACCATGTCGCATATAGAGGGATGGCGAACAGGCTTAGCTCCTGAGGGTATCTTGCAGCGTGGAAGAAGAATACTCTATTAATAAACGCGTAAGGGTCGGCAAGCAGGAAAGGCGTGACAAATACTAAGCCTACCCCGGCGGCTGTGGAAACCACGTGGAGTAATCCATTGAAATCACGGTTCTTAAGCTTAATCAGTAGCGGGATGAGGATGAAGACGGCTAAAACCTGCTTTACAAGTGTGGCAAGGGTCAGGTAAACAGTGCTCCTGAGGAAATTCTTCCGGGTTAGCTCGACATATCCGAGCAGGAGGAATAGGGCTGCTATAAGGTCGAACTGGTAGCCGCTGATTATAATGTATCCCGCAATATTTACCAGCCAAAGCATGCCAGCCTTTCTCCCATACTGTTTTCTAAGGATAAAGTATATCGCGTTGAAGGATAGAATCAAGGGGAGTTTATCTATTAACCTTATTGCTTCAATGTTCCCGGTTAAACTCACAGCCACGTGGTGCGCGGAGACGAAAATAAGGACGGGTAAAGGCGGGTACGCGATTTTATCGTAAACAGATGAAGCATAGACGTATAGAAGCCTCCCAGAGGAAAAGTATGTGTACCATTCGAGAAAGTATCTCACATCGTAGTAATTCCAGCTGGAAATAGCCAGTAATACGCATATGACATTAGCAACCACTATTTCAACATGGTTTTTCAAAAACCCTGCCAGTCTATGACCCATCTCTACTCGTAACACCGTTTAATCTATAAAAACACAATGATATATTAACCTTCCCAGAGTGGTGTCGTGTTTGAACAGGGATGTGGTGTTTTTAAAAGCAGGAGGTAGTTTCATAACGTTCAAGGACAAGCCTGTATCCGTTAACTATGAAGCACTTAAAGCTTTAGCTGAAGCACTAAGGGCTACCCATAAAGAAGTAAGCATAGTCTTAGGCAACGGGGGAGGTAGTTTCGCACACCACGCAGTGTTGAAGCATGGATTAGAGAATCCTGTAAAGTTAATGGTTAAGTGCCAGCAGGCTACGAGGCTTTTGAACAGGCTGATAGTGGACTACTTATTGCTCAACGATATACCGGTTACAAGCCTGCAGACAAGCGCGGTCATAGGCTACGGGAAGGGCTCGCTTAGAGCTTTCACTCCACCATTGGTAAACCTAGTGGGCAACGGGGTTATCCCCGTGCTACACGGGGAGTGCATTCTTACGGAGAACGGATCTGTTGAAATCTTCTCAACCGAAAAAGTTTTCGAAGTCGTGGCCAATATTTTAAAGCCTTCAAGAATTCTTCTCCTAACGGACGTGGAAGGCGTGTACACTTGCGATCCCAAGAAGTGCTCAACTCCTGAACTAATAAAGCGTATCGACAGCAGTAATTTAAACGCCGTGCTGGAGTCACTGAAAAGCGATGTTTCAAGGGATGCTACCGGGGGCATGTACTCGAAAATCATGTCGATGAGCGAGCTCTCCAGGAAGACAGGTGCCAAGGTCATAGTTACCTCAGGGTTTAACCATGAGAATGTTGTGAACGCTATAAGGGGCGTGACTCCCGAGAGATCTACGGTTATTGAAATGCTTGAAGAACGCTAGCTTTAAAGGCTGAATGATCTTTGTTTAAACAATGTATATCGTGCACAAGCCCGTCAGCTTCTCAAAGTATACATCCCTTCCCCCGGGTAATTGAATATACGTCATGTCCTCTCCAATGACAATGTAGTCTGATAGGAAAGAGCCGGGGGTTAGAATAGTGATATAGTCCCCGTGAGGGGTGGCGGTAGCCTTCACTGTGAAATACCCTGTATTAACCTCGCTCTCCACATCACCCTTGCACTCTTCTTTTCGAAAACACTCAATTACCTGGTGTGAAACGTAAACAGCTCTCTTTCTTCCACGGTGGAGGGTTGACACGGAAACGTCTCCACAGCCCGTCAACGATATCATTCTTGGCCTAACTTCAAGCTCGTAGTTTCTAGCTTTCACATGGAAGTATTCAGGCGAGTACTCCCCTATTATGCATGCTTCCTTGTAGCGTAAAACCGTATGATGCAAGATTTAAATCCCTGTTAAGATTAAAATCTCTTCATTGATTAATAAGGATTGGTGAGATCATGGCTAAAAACCCGAGCGTGCTACTGGCTAGTGAGCTGGTTAAACACGGCTTCGTGCTTTTAGATGTTTACCATACCCGAGAAGGAGACTTGATCAGGGCGGTTGAGAAGATTACTGGTAAGGTTGTGCTGGTGAAGAGTAAAACACCGGTTTCATCCATTACCGGATTGAACGATATAGCCGCGCTCGTGAACGAGGTCTCGAAGCAGGCTAAGCAGTAGTCTCTAATAGAGCCTGACGCATGATTTAAACCTGTATTTCAACAGTTCTTCAACAATCTTCTTATCCCCTTTGACAACCTTGGCCTTGATGAAACCGTTTTCAAAACCCAAGTATTTCACCTTTACCTCCTCACCACTGACACACTCCTCCACCCCGATAATCTCGGGAGGCTCCTCAGCCGGGGGCTCAATCCCCATGGCTTTCATCCTCCAACACTTGTAGCCGTGTGAGAAAATGTTCGCCATGCAGGCGTAGGGGAGGAACAATAAGCCTTTCCTCAACGCATATTTCGCTATCTCTATCTTAATATCCCCAGTTCTAACATCGTATTGAACATTGTTCTCAAATTCTCTAGGGCTTCTCCCAGCTCTTTTCAACAACACGGTGGTGTCAACTCCGCACTCTTCAAGTTTTTCCAGTATCCTCCTAGTGATCCTCAGCGTCCCGGCGACAACTCCAACCGCACCGTGCTGAACAGCAGCATCTATCATATTCTTATACTCCCTCTCCGTAATACCGGGGATGATCGGCCTTAGGAAGAGGAAAGGCTTGAACCCGTGATTGCGGAGTATTTCAATGGTTTCAAATCTTTTATCAACGGGAGGGGCTCCCGGCTCCAACAACCTGTCTCTAGTCATTGTTGAAACACTGATTAGAGGAGAGAGGTAGGGGTCAATGGTTTTCAATCTTTCAACATCCCTATCTGTTAAGAACATTTTCGTGGAGAATTGGACCGGGTTCCCCAGATGTTTATTAATTGCTTCTATGTATTCAATCGTTTTCTCCTTCGTGATGGGGTGGAAGGGCTCTGTTACACTGCCTAGTGCTATGAACGTCCCGTTTGGGCCCGGGATGAAATACTTGTTCAAGCTTAAAGCGTAGACGAGCTGTATGCCTGTTAAAGGATACTCGGTGATTTCAGCTTTAAAGCCCATATCGTAAATGTAGCAGTAGGCGCACTTGAAAGGACATCCTATTCCCGTGTGGACTGTTAACCCGCATGGACGGGGCGGACGCTTAGAGTGAGGGTCGCGTGAAGCCTTCTCAGCCTCTTCAACAGTCATTAACGATTTAATTTTCTCCCGTAGGTGTTTCTTGAATCCTTCAAGCTCGTGAAACCCGTTGTTCTTCATCTTTTTAACCACTTTGTTCCAATAATAAATTGTGAGAAACAGGTTTTAGAAATGATTTACTTAGCTTGTGACGGAGATGACTTATTCTGCTGGCTTGTCGAAGAGTTTCTGAGGGAGGCGGGAGCAAGCTTCGAGAAAGTTGGGCTGGAGAAGCTTGCCTCGGGGGGTGATATTCTCGAAGACAACACTACAATATACGCGGGAGGTTTAACCGAGGTTTTCCTAAGCTTTCTCAAAGCATACTCCAACACTGTTTCTGGCAGGCTAGTTGTATTTGTTAAGCCCGTGGAGAATTACCCCTATCACCTTTCCAGCCAGGTCAAGAGGTATCTCTTAAACATTCACAAGAAGAAATTACCTGTCTTATTCGTTGAAACCACGCCTGTTGAACATCAGGTTAACTCTTCCCTTTACCCGGAGTTTGAGCACGTTCTCATTCCTATATTCAACGTGGAACATATATTCGTGCGCGACACTCTCCCGAGGGATGGCGCCATAGTTACCAGGTTTGATAAGTGCAGGGTTTTAGAGGACTTAATATTGGAGTTAGGGAAAATAGGCTTTACCTCCCTGCTAATAAATGTGAACGCGCCCGACAAGCCCTGTTTCAACCCGTTCATCATAGATGTTTTCACCGAGAACCCTGTGAGCCTGTTGGAAAAGTCTATAATGGGGATCATAGGGGTTAACGACACGCTATCTAATATTGTCTTCCAAATGATGATAACCGATTCAAGGCCGGTCATAGCTTGTGGTCAGTCAGCGAAGAATACTCGATATGATCAAACAGGGTTGGTGGTGAAAGTTGATCAATGCAATGCTTTAGACCTCGCGAACGCGGTGGTGAATGTTTTCAATAGTCTCGAGTCAATGAGGAAAAAGGGTACAGCCAGGTTCGTGGACGCGTATTTTGAAAAGGATGTTGAGAGAATTAAATCCTTCCTGGCCTAGGCAAGGATTGCAAACTACTTGTTTAATGCTTGCTTCTTAACACGTATCCACGTTGTCTCAGGCCCCTTGTCGGATAAGGTTACACCGAGCCTCCCTAGTTCGCTCCTAATCATGTCTGCTAGGTCGTACATCTTCCTGTTTCTCAACTCCTTTCTAACGTCAACAAGGATTTTGATGTAGGAGTCTACATCCTCTTCAACGAGAGCCTCCGGGGGAGTCTCAAGCACGCCGAAAACGTTGTCAAACTCCCGCAAGATCCTGAATGCAGTGTTGACAAGGATGTATTTTGGATTATGCTGTATGTCCCTGAAGACTATTGTGGTAAACTCGTTAAGAGATGCCACGGCTTCCGGCGTGTTGAAATCTTCGCTTAAAGCCGCGTGGAAGCTATAGTGGGTTTTCAAGAGGCTTCTAAGTATCTTCAAGTCTTCATCAGATGCTTTGTGAGGCTCAACAGCCTCCTTCCCCAGTTTTTGAAGAAGGCTTGAGACCTGGTTCAACCTTTTCAATTGCTCGCTAGCAATCTCTAAGGATTCCTCGGAGAACGATACAGGCTTCCTGTAGTGGCTCATCAAATACCAGTAGCGAAGGGTTCTACCTCCCCACTTCTTTACAACCTCTTTAATAGGTACAATGTTTTTCAAGCTCTTGCTCATCTTGTCGGCTCCAACCATGAGCATTCCAACATGCATCCAAACAGACACCCACGGCTTACTCCCTAGCGCTGACTCGCTCTGGGCCCTCTCGTTCTCATGGTGTGGGAAAATGAGGTCGGTTCCACCTCCATGAATATCGAATCTTTCACCGAGATACCTGGTGCTCATGACGCTGCACTCGATATGCCATCCAGGCCTCCCCTTGCCCCACGGGCTTTCCCAGAAGGGTTCACCCGGCTTAGCGGCCTTCCAAAGGGCGAAATCATACGGGTTCTTCTTCTCGGACAGGAAATCGGGTTCCTGGCTCCATGCCTCCTTTACCAGTCTTCCCGATAAGCGCCCATAATCCTCGTAGGTGTTTACGTCGAAGTATACGCTCCCGCTGGGTGTAACGTACGCATGCCCTCGCTCTATAAGCTTCTGGATGAACTCAATGATCTCGTCAATGTGTTGTGTAACCCTTGGGTGATGGTCTACTTGGACGTTGAGGCTGTTCAAAGCTTCCAAGTACTCTTTAGTGTAGGTCTCAACGATCTCCATCCAATCACGGTTTTCATCCCTGGCCCGGTTGATAATCTTGTCATCGATATCGGTAATGTTCATGACGTGGATGACGTGGTATCCCCGCGAGTTTAAGTATCTTTTGAAAACATCATACATGACGTATGCTCTTCCATGCCCTACATGGGTTGAATCATAAACTGTTGGTCCGCACACGTACATTTTCAGTAATCCTGGCTCAACCGGCTGAATCCTTTCCATGGTCTTAGTAAGGGTGTTATAGATTTTCAACTCGGGCAGCATAATCAGGATTCACCATAATACTTGTTGAAAACCTCCATTAAGACTTGGGCAGTTTTCGAGAACTTATCAGCAAGCTCCGCCGTGGTCAAGAACACGGCGTTAGGGTCTTTCCCGTGGAGTACGTTGCTAACCACTACAACACACCCTGTTTCCCACCCTCTCATCCATCCGAGGGTGAAGAGACCGGCTGCCTCCATCTCTACTGCGAGAGCACCATACCTGCTCAACCTGGAAGCCATTTCAGGGCTTTCAGCGTAGAAAGCATCGCTTGTGAACAAGGGGCCTTTCTTAAAAGGAAGCCCTGACCCCTCCAACTCCCTGATAATCCGGTATGTTAGCACGGGGTCCGGGGATGATGCTCCACAGTAACCCGGCATGTACTGGGCTAGGCCGCATCCCCCGTTAACATACATTGCCCCGGTTGCAACCACTACATCCCCTATTCTAACGTTTTCATGCAAACCCCCTGCTGTGCCTAGCCTGATTATTCTTTTAGCCCCGAGTAGACCTAGTTCTTCAAATACTATGTTGGCGCTGGGACACCCCATTCCATGCGTTGCAATGGTTACTTTGGCATTCTTGTAGTGACCGGTTACAACGATCAATCCTCTATGCTTGTTGACAACCTTGGGGTCCTCTAACAATGTTGCGAGAAGCTCAACCCTTCCCGGGTCTCCCACAGCTATGACGTTTTTACTGATATCCCCTGGTTTAGCATTAACTATGTGGGGGAGGCTCATTTTTCTCACCTTTTACGTGTCTTCCTTCTTCTACTCTTCTTCTTTCTACGCTTTTTAACACCGCTTAAGGCTTTACTCTTCCTCATCCTAGTCGAGCTTTTCCTTTTCCTCCTGGTTTTAACAGATTCTTTCACAGGTGGTAGGACGATTTCGTTTGGAAACATCGGCCTCCAATCCTCGGATGTCTCCACCACTATGAAATCGTAGCTCATAGTTGCCGGGATTGAGACGAATCCATCATATACGAAAACCTCGCCGGGAGGCTTGTACTCATGAACCAGTACAGGCCTCCCCTCCTGGTCCAACTTATACAGCCTGACGGCTTTCAACGTGGTTGGCTTAGGAGATATTATTGTCTCAGATGAAGCCGTCTCACCCTCCCCAAGGGTTAGTAACAGCCCGGGTGATTCCACGGTTACGAACAAGTAGTTGTTCTCTGGTCTATGCTTGACTATAGTGTTCTGGGCTACTTCAAGCATCCTATCCATTATGTTTGAGCTGCTGACCTCCTGCTCTACTTCAAACCAGTCCTCGTTAACGAGATTGTAAACTCTCAGCTTTAAAAAATCATCCCCCGTTTCAACAGGGTTTAACTGGTTGAGCTTGACGATAAATTTCAAAGCAAGACACCCTTAAATCTTGCGGGCTGGGTTTAACAAGTTTTATGAGATTAAAAGTTATTAAGTATATAACGTGGTGTTGAAATGTCTGCCAACATACGCCTCGTAACTGTTAAAATACCTGAGGGAACGAACGTTATAATCGGCAGAAGCCACTTCATTAAGACTGTCGAAGACATTTACGAGGCCTTGGTAACCTCGGTTCCGGGAATAAGGTTCGGGGTAGCTTTCAACGAGGCAAGCGGTAAGAGACTCATAAGATACGAAGGCAACGATCCCGAGCTCGTTAACCAGGCTATTGAAACCTCTAAAGCTATTGGAGCGGGACACACTTTTACCCTGTTTATTAGAAACGCGTACCCTATAAACGTTCTCAACCAGTTGAAAAACATTCAGGAGATTGTGCAACTCTACGTTGCCACGGCTAACCCTGTCCAGGTAATAGTCATGGATACCGATCAGGGGAGTGCTATAATAGGCGTGGTTGACGGGTATTCCCCGCTGGGTGTTGAAAGCGAGGAGGATAAAAAAGAGCGTCACAGCTTCCTTAGGAAGATTGGCTATAAAAAATAGTTTTTAAACACCCTGCTTTTCCAATCCGCAACGGGTTACGTTATCCTCGAGAATATTCTCTATCCTCTCCCATTCTTTCTCAACGTATTCCTTGAGGTAAGCTACTGATTTATCATTGGTTTTAATGAGGTAGAAGAGGTAGCGGGATTCAATAAGTATTGCGAAAGAGTAGCATTCGTCTTCCTCTACTTCTTCATTCTCATACAATACTTGATAGTCATGCTTCCTCACTAGGAGATCTCTTATCTTCCACGCTACTTCTCCTTCAACGGGTTCTCCAAGCCGGAGAATGCTGGCTTCTTCCACACCTATCTTGCTTGATATTGTGAGGAAGGGATCCCTGCTCCTAGTATGTTTCATCAGCTTCACTCAAAGTCTCAATGATCTCGGCGTAGGCTGTATCGCCCGCTACCCTTGAGATTCTGACCTTGACCTTTGACCCCAGGCTGGCCCCGTAGACGATGATCTTTGTATCTTTTAAGGAGACTATGCCGTTTCCTTTCTGATCCACATCGTTTATGTCGACTGTTAGGATCATTCCAGGTTTTAATGATTCATCCTTTGGTTGTTGAATCCGCGGGTATATGCTGAACCTCTGCACGTCACTTGTATACGGGTTCCAACTATGCTTTTTCTGCTGTCTAGTCAAACTCTAATCCCATTCCCAAGCTATGAACTGTATTTTCTAATGTATTAAAAAGGTTTATAATATTATCTTTCACGGTGGATTAATGAGCGTTGACTTCACAAGACACATAGTTAACCCCGTACTAAGCAAGGTTATAGATGTTAGGAAGAGCGAGCATGTCAAAATATTGGATGAGATAAGAAAAATCATACATGATTGCGAGGAAAAATACGGTTTCAGCATTTATGGCGGGGATGTTGAGAAATTAGCTGAATTCTTAATGAGCGATGACTTCAATAACTTGGTCAAAGTTTTCGATACATATGGTCTTAGAAACGCGCTGGTGAAAATACTCGAGGAGGCGTTGGAAGCTTACCGCGACTATGTCGAAGTCTCAAAGGCTTTGGAGTCGAGGATAAGCATGTTGAAGAATAATAAGGCAGGTAGTCATGGAAAGAATAACCGGGGTCGAAGCATAGGGGAGTTGATTACATTACTGAAGTCTAAGTATCCTAACATGGAGTCGGATCCTGATAGGAAAGAGGTCAGGGTTGAGCTAGGAGAGGGCAGGTTTGCGAAGATCAAGTTTTACAGGAAAAAGATCGTGGTTAACATGGTTATCGAGCTCAAAGAGGACGATCCCAGCCTCTTGTCCAGGGATTTGCAGAGTATTCTCGAATGCCCTAGTTCGCGTTAGATCTGTAATCATTAATTACCCTTAAGCCAGATGATTTTAAAACGGTGATAGGTAAGTTATGAAGCCCCTAGTGGTTTTCGACTGCGACGGTGTCCTAACCGAGAACAATAGTAGTTGGCGGGTCCTACACGAATTCTTCGGTAGCCGTGACAACTCGTATTTCGCTGAACTATACGAGAAAGGGTTGATAAGCTATCTAGACTGGATGAAGATAGATATATCACTGATGATACACAGCTTCGGCTCCCCTATCAAGAAGCACCATGTGGAGGAGGCTTTCTCAAAGATTAAGCCTAAGAAATCAGCGGCTAGAGTTGTAGGTGAACTGCTCAGGAACAACTACCCTGTCGCCGTGGTGAGCAGTGGCATAGGCATCCTCGTCTCCCGGATCTGCAGGGAGCTCGGGGTTAGCGACTGCTTATTCAACGACGTGTTATTTGTTAATGACGAGCTGGTGCCAGGGGGTGTTGCCAGGGTTCCTTTAAAGGAGAAGTGGCTTGTAATTAAAAAGCTCGCTGAATCCAAAGGGTATAGAATGGAGAGTGTGGCTTATGTTGGAGACAGCAAGTGGGATATCCCTGTTTTCAAGCAAGTAGGCATCTCTATCGCTGTCAAGCCGTGCGGGATTGCGTGTGAGCATGCTAAATATGTTGTGGAAGATCTCGAGGAGGTATTGAGTCTTCTAATCAGGTAAAAATATTGGTTGGAGAAACTACTTAATTCTCTCCAAAATTTCAGTCTTACCAAGCCTGTATGCAAGCTTGCCCAACATATCCTTAACCATGGCTTCAAAACTCCAGTCAGGGCTCCAGCCCCACTCGCTTCGCGCCACACTATCGTCAAGCGATTTAGGCCATGAATCAGCAATCTTCTGGCGGAAGTCAGGGGCGTACTCTACCTTGAAATCCGGAATGTACTTCTTGATTTCAAGCTCTAGCTGCTTCGGAGTGAAGCTGAAAGCTGCTACGTTGTAGCCGCTCATAATCGTCAGCTTGCTCCTGTCAGCATTCATTAGCTGAATAGCTGCTTTCACAGCGTCAGGCATGTACATCATTGGAAGCATTGTATCCTCCCTCAGGTAGCAGCGGTACTTTTTCCCTTCAAGAGCGTAGTAGAATATTTCCACAGCGTAATCAGTGGTCCCACCGCCTGGAAGGGCTTCACTGCTTATAATCCCGGGGTATCTCACCCCGCGGACGTCAACGTTGAACTTGTACGCGTAGTATCTTGTCAACAGTTCACCAGCATACTTTGTGATCCCGTACATTGTTGTGGGATCCATGATGGTTACCTGGGGGGTGTTGACTTTTGGAGAGCTTGGTCCGAAAGCTGCTATGGAGCTCGGCCAGAAGATCCTGAAACCATACTCTCTCGCCAGCTCGAGCACGATATATAATCCATCCATGTTAACCCTCCAGGCATGCTGAGGGTTTTTCTCCCCGGCAGCTGACAGGATTGCAGCCATATGGTATACTTCGTTGATATCGTACTTCTTGATAGCTTTTTCGACAGACTCCCTGCTCAGGACGTCCACCTGCTCTATAGGGCCTTCTGTCAGCTTGCCTGTGGGCGGCTTGCTATGGTATCCAGCCACCACGTTATCGTTCCCGTATAGCTTGCGTAGAGCTGGAACCAGCTCGGTGCCGATCTGTCCTGTTGCGCCAATAACCAGGATTCTCTTCATAGGTTGCGTCACCTAGATCAGTCCGAGTTTTCTACCGGCTTTCTCATAGGCTGCTAAAGCCTTATCTAGGTCTTCAATCGTGTGTCCAGCGTTAACCTGGTTTCTAATTCTCTCTGTCCCTCTCGCCACCATTGGGTACACTATTGGGACCACGAAGATGCCATCGTTCCAGAGCATTTTCGCCAGCTCCCTCGCCTTCTTAGTGTCTCCGACTATCACGGGCACTATTGGCGTTTGGCTCTTACCAGTGTTGAACCCCATTTCATCAAGCCTTTTCTTGAAGTAGTTCCTGTTGTCCCACAGCCTCCTGATTCTCTCCTTCTCCGTCATCACTATCTCGAGAGCTTTCAAGTTAGCTGCTGCCACCGCTGGAGGGAATCCTGTGCTGAGGAGCCATGTTCTAGCCTTGTTTCTAATGAATTCTATGACCTCATAATCCCCTCCTATCATGCCGCCCGAGGATCCAAGGGCTTTAGAGAACGTGCCCACGTGGAAGTCTACCTCCTCGTCAACGCCGAAGTGTGCAGGGCTTCCATGCCCATCTCCTAACACTCCTTCACCGTGGGCATCGTCAACGTACACCATTGCGTTGAACTCCCTGGCCAGCTTAACTATTTTATCGAGAGGCGCTATGTCGCCATCCATCGAGAAGACGCCGTCTGTGACTATGAGTATCTTGTTATACTTCCCGTGAACCTGCCTAAGCTTATCCTCAAGATCGCCCACGTCGCAGTGCTTGTACACAACTTTCTCAGCCCTTGAAAGCCTTATCCCGTCTATGATGCTTCCATGGTTCAGCTCGTCGGATAAAATAACATCTCCCTGCTCCACGATTGCTGGGATTGTGCCAGCGTTAACAGCAAAGCCTGTTGGGAAGACAAGCCCGGCCTCTGTTCTCTTAAACTCCGCTATCTTTCTATGGAGTTCGTCCAAGAGTTCATGATAACCTGCAATAGCCCATACAGCCCCCGGTCCCCAGCCATACTTCTCCATCGCCTCGACGGCTGCTTTTTTCAACCGCGGGTCATTAGCTAGGTTCAAGTAATTATTTGAGGATAGAATGATCATTTCCCTACCGTTCACAAGCGCGCGGGGGCCTGTGGGGCCGTTCAACCTCCTTATCTCCCAGATCTCCCCCCTCTCAATCATTTCTTGAAGCTTTTTAGCATAGATTTCTCTAACCCAGCTCTTACCCATAAATCCATCACCATATAGTATATACATGTCGTTAAAGTATAAAGAGTTTTAAGAGGGTGGTACGCGTGGAGAATGAGGAGTCAACCACTAGGGAGAGAATACTCACCCTCCTGTATAAGGCTTCGAAGCCTTTGAGCGTGGAGGAGATCATCAGCCTCCTCGGTTTAGAGGACTTAACCCCTAGAGATGTTTATGAGCACCTGGAGCATATTGCGAGAACAGTTAAAGCCCGCTCGAAAGGGAGAGAATACCTTGGTATGGAGCCTCCTTACTGTAGGAAGTGCGGGTATGTTTTCAAAGATCTCGACAAGCCTAAAAAACCCTCCAGGTGCCCGCGCTGTAAAAGCGAGTGGATCAGCCCGCCTCTATTCACGATTTTGAGAAAAGATTAGATGAGATTTACAACCCTGGCAAGCTTCTCAACAATTTTATCAGCTGGTTCATCCATTATAAGGATCTTCTTCAACTTTTCACGCTGACCGTACACTATATCGATCTTTGAAACAGGAATCTTAAGCTCCCTGGACAAGTACTTTATCAACGAAGCATTAGCGCGTCCCCGCTCAGCAGGCTCGGAGGTTTTGAAAACCAGTTCATCAGACTCTATGGTGAAACCCTCGGGCTCGGAACCGGGTTCAACCCTTACTTGAAGAATAACCCCTTTTGAGGATTCTTCAATGTTTTTGCGAAGAGTTTCCATAACTTTTTGGAGAACAGGGTTCAAAACCCACCCCCACTATGATTATTGGCTTGGAGAAATAATAAAATTGTTTTAAAACTCTTTTTCAAAGAATTCTCTATGGGGATGACCTAAGGTTTTTCAGCCTGAAGGATGAAGAAGCTGGGCGCTGGCAAGACCCGCTTTCCTTGGATATACGAAGCCTTTCTCGTATAGCTCAATGATTTTCTTTGAAAGGGTTTCCTGAGTTAACCAGGAGCCGTAAGCCTTTCCAGCACCCACGAGCCTGCTCCACTCTTTTCTAACCTTGACAGGCAGGGGAGAGGGGTTTTTCAACCCTAACGGTGTTCCAGGTAGGGGGATGTAGTAGTGGAGATGTATCTTAGCTCCTTTACCAACTAATTTTTCAGCCAGTTTTAAAGTGGAAAGCATATCTTCCTCGGTCTCGCCGGGAAACCCTACTATGAAGTCCACGCTGGGCGTGAAGCCTGTTCTCAACGCTGAGTCTACAGCTGATTCTATTTCACCAACTCCGTGGCCTCTTTTAACCAGCTTGAGCATTCTCTCACTCCCTGATTGCCCTCCGATGATCAACTCCTTGTTGGCAACATATTTTCGTATAATTCTTAAAACATCTTCCTGAGCATGCTCTGGCCTAACCTCGCTGGGGAAGGATCCGAAGAATATTCTTCCCCCGTATTGAACGGTTTTAGCGTGAAGGCTTTCCATTAAAAATACGATCTTCTCCATGTTAACAGGGTTTGTTGAATACGGTGAGCCGTAGGAGAGGCTGTCTGGGGAGATGAATCTTAAATCTTTTAATCCAAGCTTCATCGAAATCTCAGCATAGTTAACTATTTTCTCGACACTCCTATGTCTTAGAGTGAAGCCGTGAAGGTAGGAGACTTGGCAGTAGAAGCATCCGAATGAGCAGCCTCTCGTGATCTCTATAGGGTTCACGATACCTCTCCAGTATGGGAACGGGTCGTAGTCATCCAGGTTTACGGATTTCCCTCTACCGGTGAACGAGACTTCTCCGGTTTCACGATCCCTGTAGGCCAAGCCTTTCACACTGTGCACGTCGAGATTGTTCTCTAAAGCGCTGAGAAAGTCCGCAATGGTTTTCTCACCTTCACCTATGAAGGCGAAGTCGAAACCCAAGACTGATAGGGACCCGTAAGGGTCTCCAGAAGCGTGTGGACCTCCCACGATCGTTAAGCACCCCTTCTCACGGATTCTTTTAACCGTTTCAACTAGGTTTATCAAGTAGGAGTCGTCGGCGAGCATGGTTGTGAGAAGGGATGTTGCGTAAACGCATTTCTCTCCTCTCGGGGGTGAGGAGGCGTGACGCAGGCTTTCATCAAAGGATTTCGATAGTAAAACCCTGGAGACTCCAAGCTTGTCAATCGAGGCTAGGATCGCGTTCAAGCTGTACCTGACTCTCTTATCATACTGAAGTATGAGGTTGATCAACCGTTCCCGACCTGTGGGCAATAACATTTATACGGTTGTTTAATTTATAATTTAAAGCTGAGTCGAGAAAGGCTTATGGTGTTGGAATTGGGCAATATTTCAATAACTCAAGAGGAGATAGAAGAGCTGGCTCGAAGAGTAAGGTTGAAAATACTTCACGAGGATGACGACATCGTCTTGATGACGGCTCCGAACGAGGACCAGCTTGCCTCGATAATCAAGGAGCTTATTTCGATTAAGCCTTTAAACCTCAGGGAGATCCACGCTATCTTATCCGGGATAGCCAGCGAGGACAAGATCAGGAGGGCTTTAAACAATCTTTTGGAATCAGGGGAAGCATACATCAACAGTGAGGGAAGGTATCTCAGCACATGACATGGTTGAGAGAGGAGAGGTGGAGGAGTACATCGTAGAAGTCTTTGGCCACGAGGCTTACTCCTTTCTTTCTCATTAATCCTCCTCTCACCTCACTTTGATTAACCCCTATGAAGTAAACGCCGCTCTTCAAGGCGCTGACGTAGTCTGTGATGTAGTCTCCGAGAAAAACCGTCTGACACGGCTGCACCCCGTGCTTTCTCATGACGTAGTTTATGAGCCAGGTTTTGTCGAAGAGTGATTCCTCCACCCCGTTCAGGTAAACCAGATCCTGCAGTGTGTAGACCTCATCTATGAACTCATCAACCCCCAGCCTCCTCAACTCCATCCATATAAAACTGGGGCTCGACTCCCTTCCAGATATTATGACCGTCTTAGTGTGATATTTGGTTTTCAAAGCGATCAATGCTTCCCTACATCCTTTCTTCAAAACCCCGTGCCTGGAAACGTAAAGCCTTCTAAACAGTCTCCAGAAGTCATCCTTACTTATCCCCGCTGGGACGCTATCCTCCAGCATATCATGCTCCAACATCTCCATGAACTTGTCGAAACCAGGAGGCTCGCACCCATAGGTTTTTAAAGTACTCGAATAGGCCTCGTAGAAGTCCACGTAATTGTCCACAAAGGTTAAGTCGTAGTCGAGTATAACGAGTTTAATACCCATCTGCTTCACCATCAGGTATCGGGAGACACCACATCAATGTTTTTCGGGTTTCGGCAAACTCATCATCTGGGTCTAATAAATAATTCTGTAAACAGGATTTAATAGCATGACGAAACTTACACGATGATACAATAAGTGAGACCGTGCTCCCATATTGCAGGGAGCTTCCACCGCTAACCCCCTTGTTAAACAACGTCTCTTTGAGAACCAGCAGGGCTTATTAAGGGAGAGGTTTAAGGTTTTAAATCCATAATTGGAAAATACTAGTGCTTGAGCTAATGGTGAACCCATGCTTATTGACATGCATGTTCACTGCAACGAGCTAAAAGACTTGGACCACTACTCTGGAAGCCACTTGTTTGCATGTGTTGCAGAGGACGTGGAGACAAGTAAGGCTACCATTGAGCTTTCCAGGCGGTTCCATTTCATCAAGCCCTGCGTCGGGATCCATCCATGGAATATTGCTCGTTCAAGCGTTGAAGAGGCGAGGAGCCTCATGGAGATAGCTGTTTCAAACAATATTGAGTGCTTAGGTGAGGTGGGGCTTGACTCTAGGTTTGTCCCGGAGACGCTTCCACGTCAACGAGAGGTTTTCAAAATCTTCCTAGATTATGCCAGGGAGTACGATCTAGTCCTGAACCTTCACACAGCTGGGACGCACAGGGAGGTGTTCCAAATGCTTAAAACATGGCGGGTTGAGAAAGCATATTTCCACTGGTATACTGGCCCCGAGGATCTTATCAAGGAGTTGATAGATAGCGGGTATTTTATCGGTGTAAACCCTTCATGGAAGATCCAGGAGAAGCATTACAGGATAATCTCCAAAACCCCGTTAAGCAACTTGTTAACAGAGAGTGATGCTCCATACCAGTATAAAAGCCTTAGCTTAAACCCCGAGCTGATCAGTGATTCGTTAGACCTTTTAGCAAGGCTTCACAACCTGGATAGAGAAATCGTTGAGGAAAAGATTGAGGAAAATTTTAGGAGACTCTTCACGCGGTGACGATTGCGCCCTGGTTTTGAGTACTCAGTACACTGTCCTTTAGCGATGCAAAGACGAGGATTCCTTTCGGTTTAAACACTATTGTTATCTCATAAATGTTTGCATCTATTACAATGCTGCGGGGAAGGGGACGTTTAAGCTCTTTCGACAAGAACAAGTGAGATCTGACAACATCCTTCGATGCTTCAACAACCTCATCCATCTCCTTCTTAGATATGCTGGATAAGGGGTAGATTTCCACTAGTTCTCCATTATAGTCGAGTCTTGCAACTACTATTCTCAAAACAACCCCTAATGCTTATCAAACCATTAATGTTTAAAAACCGGCGGACTCTAACAGCTTTTTCAACTCTCCTATAAGCCTGGTCAATGATTCCAGCTTGTTCATTAAATCCTGGTTCTTGGATGAAAGAGCTTTGTTCTGCTCGCTTAGATCAATTATTAGTTTTTCCTTCTCACTAATCAAGGATTCGAGTTCCACTATTCGCTTCCTAGCCTCTTCTAACTGGGATTTGAGCATTGTGTTCTCCCTCCTTGCCTCCTCTAGCTCAGCCTCCAGCTTCTTCACCCTCTCCTCCTCGATTTTGAACCCGCTTACAAACGGGAACGAGAGCTTCAACTCCCCGGCTTTCAGCTTCTCATATGTTTCCGCCACCAGTTTTCCAGCCTTAGTCTTCCCTGATAGGTGAGACCTAATGGTTGTCTCGCTCCTACCCAGTTCCTCGGCTATTTGAGGCACCATCATCCCCGCCTTGCTCCTGGCCAGCGCTGATGCAGCAATAGCCAGGCTGTCAACCCATGTAGCCCTCTCAACAGGGTCTTTTAACAGCTCCACTATCTCTGGGCGGAACAATGTCCCTATGATTAAAGCGGTCTCCAACTGCTGAATCTCCTTCTTCCCCACCGGCTTCACTGGAATATTGGACAGGTCTACAATTACCTCCACGGGTCTCCTCGCTTCCTGGATTGGCTCACTCATAGAAACCCCTGTGATTATATTTTGTATCTAGGAGAATAAAACCTTTCCTTTAAAAAGGATTTTAAAAGGATGTTGAATGGGGAGTGTGAATTGAAGGTAGAGCTGATTGTTTCCAAGAACTTCCTATCATTGTTTACCGTAGAGATCGTTAGCCAAGCCGTAAAAGCGTTCAGCAAAGCCAACTCCGCCAAATTGGAGTTGAAAATTGTTTGGGAAGATGAGGTCGAGTTTCCTGTTTTGAAAATAGCAGGGTTTCCCCCTATAGTTGTGAAAACACCTCCAAGCCTTAGCGAAGTCTTGAACATGTTGACGCTTGCTCTAGATCTCAGCGAGCTCTCGCAAGCGCCATACGGGATTGTGAGCGCGTGGGAAGCCGACACAATCGTTTAGTGGCGTGAGAATCAAGGTTTAGTTTTGAATAATGAATTAGCCCTGTTTAAAGTGATCAGCCCTGCTGTAGCAGGATGGGTTTTCAACTAGGCTTCTCCAATATCGGTAGGGGCAAGCCTATTTCTCACTGGCTAGCGAGAGATAGGGGCATGTCCTCCACAGCTCTACGCACTTTGACACGCTGTTTCTAGGGATGTATTTTTCAATGGCTTTGCAATATGCTACGCAATCCTCTTCTCCAAACCTTTTAACTAGAAAGTTAGGGCATTCGCTGAACACGGTGCAGGCTATCTTGTGAATGATGGGGTAAACCTCTCTCGGAGCCTCCTGCTCCGGGGGGTCGGCAAAATAGCTGCACTCTCTATAGTTTTTAGTAGTGCATGTTTCCTGTTTAACCACGACGCTGGAGGGCCTCCCGTATGTTGAAACCACCGAGGGGTTATAGCATAAGCCATTGTGGTAAAACGGGCAGCTCACTCTTTATCACCAAGCTTACGAGTCTGTTAATACGTTCTGGAAGTTTTAAACCGTTTTCACCCGTTTCCCTGAGCCAGCTCTCTAGCGGCAACAACGAATCCTATTAGGATTGTTGAATAGTAGAAAAGAGTTCTGTAGCTAACAACGATGGATGGTGGAAGAATGATTGATAAGCCGTATTCTGAAGATATGCTTCCACCGGGCGTGGGTATTGAACCCATGCTCATCATGAAGTAGTATGCTATAACGCCTTCTAGTAGGTAGTTGCCACCTGCCAGGAAGAATATAGCTAAGCCCCAGGTTGTGTTATAAACTATTGTCAGCGCAACCAGCACGAGCACCCCGGTGAAACCTATTTTAGACGATATCTCCCTGTATCCGTTTGAAAACTTCACAAACCTCTCATAGAATGCGGGGAGTCTTGCGGATATTTTCAGCAGGAGTGAATTATTTGAGCGCCCACTATTCCGTTTAATAAAATAACTCATTGACAGCCATGAGGTAACCATGAAGGATGCGACAAGTACTACCGGGATTGAAACCGGGATGTAGAGGAGGGCTGGTATTAGGGCCACTGTGTTGACAAGTATCACGTCGTAGTAGACCTCGTAGAGAGCTAGCGCGTACAATTCCTCTATATCCTTACCCATGATTTTTCTAAGGAATGCAGCCCTAGCCGGCTCCCCGCCTATGGCTGATGGGGTGATGTTCGCGACTAAACCTCCTAGTAAGCGGGCTTTCAGAGAAGCTTTAAGGCTAAGCCTGTAACCGTAGATTTTTCCCACAAGATATTTCAGCCTCACCGCTGAGATAAACCAGCCTGCCATGAGAACCGTGAAGGATGCCAACCCTTTCCACGAGACCAGGTCTTTAAATCCTTCGTACCCGGCTGTCAGGATACTGTAAGCTAGTATTACAAGGGTTACCATTAACAGCGTGGCAATGATTTTCCTCCAGTTAGCCGCCAGCGTTGAGGGCAATGCAGCAACCTTTAACCTATTAGTTATCGTTACGTATTTAAAACCTGAAATATATACGTTCGTTAAGGTGTTCAAGGGATGAGTCTTTAGCTATAGTGAGGAACAGCTTGAATCAATGCGCGTGGATAAGCAAAAGCTTAGAGAAATAGTTAGGGAGCTTAAAAAGTGGAAGGCACATGCTACAATCCTGCTCAGCCTGTACGTCCCTCCTGGAAGACCCGTTAGCGATGTCTTAAACATGCTGAGGCAGGAGCTATCCATCACAGACAACATTAAGCTGAAGAAGACCAAGTCTGCTGTTCAAAGAGCTCTCTCAATGGCTATAGACAGGCTCAGCAAGATCCCGAAGATCCCGGACAAGGGGCTGGTGTTGTTCGCCGGCGAGAACCCGGATACCGGGGAATCAATACTGGTAATGCTGATCCCTCCGGAGGAGGTTCCAGTATATTTCTACAGAACCGATAAGCACTTCCACACAGAGTTTCTCGAGGAGATGGTTTCCGAGTCCAACATCATTGGGCTTCTCCTCATAGAAAGGGATGCGGCAACGATCGGCATGCTTAAAGGAAACAGGCTGAAGATTGTCGAGGAGCTTGAGGACTACATCCCTGGTAAGCATGAGAAGGGTGGTCAGAGCCAGCGGAGGTACGACAGGATTATTGAGCAAATGGTTGAAGAGTTTTACAAGAGGGTTGGAGAGCATGCTAACAGAGTCTTCCTACCACTTCACGAGCAGGGGAAGTTGAAGGGGATTCTAGTAGGCGGCCCAGCCTATGCGAAGTACGACTTCCTGGAGAAGGACTACCTGGATTACAGGCTGAAGAAGATTGTCCTGCCGGAGCTGATAGATGTAGGGTATCAGGGTGAGGCAGGCCTCAGGGAAATGATCTTGAAGGCTGGAGACCTGCTGAAGGAGCAGGAGTATGCAGATCTTTTAAAATACATTGAAGAGTTCAAACTACACCTAGCAAAGGACGACGGGCTTATCGTGTACGGTGAGGAAGAGGTTAGGAATGCTCTGGAGATGGGGATGGTTGCAGTGCTGATTATTAGTGAGGAGCGCGAGGATGTTGAGCAGTGGCTAGAGCTGGCTAAGAAGGGCGGGGCTAAGGCGCTGGTTCTCAGCAGTGATGTTCCAGAATCAGAATGGTTTAACAAGACATTCAACGGGTTAGCAGGTATTCTCCGCGTAAGACTATACAGTTAAATGGTAACACGTCCTCGATAACGTTATTAAGTTTCAAAAACCAATATATTAGTAGGTGTCTCCTACAGTGGGTGAGCTAAGACTCGATCCTTCATTCAGGAGAGAACTCATCTCCCTAATAATCAACGCCGGCCTCGAAGAAGACTTCATCGAATGGCTGAAGACCCAGGGAAGGACTCACATAATAGGCAAGATGGATAACGTGCCGGACGAACTGCTACTGGTTTATATTAGGGAGAAAAAGCTCACTGTTGAAGAAGAAACGGTCATACCGGAAAGGGTTGAGGCCGGCCCCGAGGACGACTTGTATATTAAGAGCAGGGAAGGGAGAAGATAGCCTTTTCTAGCTTACGGTGATTGTTTTTAAACCGTGATGTTCACGGCAAAGGATTGAGGCCGGGAGTGACCCGACCCATGCTCACTCTTCCCCCGGTACTCGGGGGCGTTGCATGGGCACCGGGGTCACACGTTGAAAAATATTCTCTCGGGGAGTTTTAAACCTATTTAACCTCTATCTCGGGTGATTTAGAAGCTTTAATGTTCAGGGAAGCCTCTGCTATCCCATTAGAGTATCTTACGATCCTTCTTAAACTGTCGCATACCATTACTAGGAATGCTTTCTCACGCTCCTCCATTTTAGCCGGGATTATATCCTCGTATAGAACCTTGTCTATCTGCTCGACAACCTCTTTCGCGCCCTGGATGACTTCTTCAGCACCTCTTCTACTCTGGCTGTATAAAGCCTCCATTGCCTTGTTGAATATTTCCAGGGCCTTGTATGAAATGTTTTCAACCATGTCTACTCTAGCTATTTTCTCAGTTCTCAATAATCTTTTAGCAATGTTGGTGGCGTGATCAGCTATTCTCTCAAGGTTCCTGGCTATAATCCTGTAGTTCATTGCTTCGATAATGTTTGAAAGGCCTAGTTCGTGCTGGACTCTGACATCGATTAAAGCCATTGACAGCTCCCTAACTATCATGTGATGGAACCTGTCTGCCTCGTCATCTCTCTGAATGACTGCTTCAGCCAGGTTCCTGTTATTGCTCAGTAACGCCTCCACCCCGTCCTGCAGCATATTGTTCACAATTAAATGTAGCCTGCGGAGAGCACTCACTATTGGGAGCTCCTTAATATTCAGCAGTATTTTGAAAGTTACAGCGTTGTAGGATTCCTCGACAACCTCGACGCCTGCGAGCTTCACCCTTGCAAGGTTCTTTATATCGCTGACTCTCTTTGCGAGATTGGGCAAGCTGGGGTCGAAAAGTATTGTGATATTGCTGTAGCCGGATAAGTAAGCCGCGACCAGCATTCTGAAAACCTGCTCCGTCGGGATGTCTGCTGAAACCTTGATTGTTGACTGTGATTGAAACACCTCCATTTCAGGCGGTATTATTACGAGCTTCCCCTCGTACTCGTAGACATATACGTGATCGCCGCTTTTCAGCTTAACAGCGTCAACCCACTCTTTTGGAAGTGTGATTATAAACGATGATGAGCCTGTTTTTTGAACCTTCCTTCTCTCTATATTGGGCATGAGTATATCACCACTTTTTTAATACATTTGTAATTATCATACAATATTTAATTTATGTACAAAACGTTTTTATATATTTACCGATAATCTAAGTGAAAAATAAGTACATGCTATACGAGTAATAAGAGTATTAGGAATCTTATACGTAAAAGTTAATTAATCCTTTAACATTAATGTAGAATTGAGCCGGGGTGGCCGAGCGGTCTAAGGCGGCGGGCTGCAGGGCTATTAAGCGCTCAGGGTTCACGGACACCCGTTTCACCGCGGGTTCGAATCCCGCCCCCGGCTCTCATCAACCTGTGAAACAGCTTACTGCATCATTACGAGATGCTCCAGCTCCTCCGGTATTCCATTAGTTCTCGCTATCTCACGGAACACTAGAGCGCTAGGGCGGAGATATCTTTTCTTTGTTTTAAAGTCGACCATGACTAGTCCAAACCTCTGCCTGAACCCCTGGGCCCACTCGTAATTGTCTGTCAGGCTCCAGTGGAGATAGCCTTTCACAGGTATTCCCTCGTTTACTGCTTTCCACACGTTGTAGACGTGGGAGACAAGGTATGCAGGTCTTAACGCATCCCTACTATCTGAAACCCCGTTCTCAGTCACGATCAAGTCGACTCTGTAACGGTTGAAGAGTTCTTTCAACAGTAGGTAGAGTCCTTCAGGATAAGCCTCCCATCCGAAATCGCTGCACGGGTTTCCAGCAGGGCTGTATCCTCTGGGAGTGCAGGTGTACCCGTATCCGGGTTTTAAAACTGGCTTGCCGTTGACGAATTGGAAGACTACACGACTGTAGTAGTTAACGCCCAGCCAGTCGAGCCGGCTAGCGCTGCCCACGAGTAGTTCCTGCCCACGTTAACCCTGTCCTCTAAAACACTGCTTAACGCAATGGTCACTGCTAGGTTGTGTGAGAAAGCATACCCTGCAACAGCAAGGATTTTCAAAACCCAGTTCTCAACCGTGAAAAGATGCCAGAGCAGTAAGCTTCCAAGGAGCGATAGCCAGAGAACCCTTCTCCTCCCGTAGACATCGCTCAAGCCTCCTACAATGAAGGAGAAAAGAGCGGGAGTGTACTCCGCGCTTACAAGGTAGAAGACAAACCACTCCCCGTACACGTCGTTCCCGTAGAGAGGGCGTGAGATCACAACGTACATTGAATAAGCAGTATTCAGCAATCCAAGACCCATCAGATACTTCAGGCTGATCCTATTCCCCAATAAACCCCGACCTATAGAAAAACATTTAAGAAGGGAAATATAAGCGAACAAGCCCTCTAAAAGAGGTTTTACAGGTTAAAAAAGAAACTACTTGTACTCCTGTATAATCTCCCACTGCCTCTGCGCAATAATATCCAAAGCCTCAGCAGGGGAAACCTCCCTTGCAACAGCCATGTTCAAATACAGCTGCTGAACCTCCAGCAGCCGCCCATAGAACGGGACGTTCCAGAAGTCTTTCGCATACTTCACAGCCTCGGTGAAAACTCTTGCCCACGGCTTCGAGTCAAGGAACTCGGGATCCTGCGCCACCGACTTCCTCGCGGTGAACCCCACTCTCATAGAGTACTCCTTGTAAGCGACAGTGTAGAACCATTTCAGGAACAGCTTAGCCTCCTCCTTATTCTTCGAGTACGAGCTTATCACTAATGGCTGGCCTCCCAGCGTGGTATACCTCGTGCCGTTGTGATGAGGCTGTATTGCCACCCCGGTTGCATTATAAACCCTGGATGTGTTGGGGTCGAACAATGCCGGGGCCATTGATGGCCATAGAATCGTCATTGCAACCCTACCTTGTGCATAAAGGGATATGACCTTGTCGTAGTCGAAGGTTGCAGGGCCCGGCGGCATGTAGTTGGTGAGGTCGACGAAGAATGTTAAAGCCTCCTTAGCCTTAGTGCTGTTGATATAGTTAACCGGGTTCTTAGTTACAGGATCCCATAGCTCCGCTCCCCAGCTCCAGAACACGCTCAGGAAAAAGCATGAGATGTAATCGTAGTCCCTGGACAATACGAGGGCTAAGCCGTAGAAGTCCTCTGTCAACGTTTTCCCTGCCAATGTCTCACCAGCCTTCCTTGTAAAGAACTCTGCAATGTCTTTTAACTGAACCCAGTCTAAGTTCTTCCACTCCTCCAAAGTTGTCGGCAGATCGTACCCGTACCTAGCCCTGAACGCGGCTCTCTCATCCGGGTGGTTGAAGAGGTCTGTCCTGAAGTATAGGAGAGGGGTTGCATCAGCATACCCGGGTATTGCCACGTAGTTGTCACTGCCCTGTGGGTAAGCAGTGTAGAAGTATACAAGGTTCTCGAAAGTATCGTTCAGAACCGCATACTTGAGATCAGGATCGTTGAGTATGTAGTCCTTTAAAGATATTATGTGGCCTCCTTCATACAGCTCTCCAAGCCATTGACTATCAGCGAAAATAATGTCTACCTCGCTACTCTTAGCAGTCATAATGCTTGTTACACGCGTGTAATAGGTACCCCATGGAGTGAAGTCGAATTTAACGTTAACCTTATACCCAAGCTTCTCCTGAGCATAAGCCGTGAAATCCGCTGCCATCTGCTCCATTATCTTACCAGGCTCCCATTCAGGGCTTAGAATAACGATGGTTACTTCCTTAGCTGGAGGTTGCGTCAAATAGTAGGCGGCAACAGCGACAATAATAATAGCTATAACTAGAATACCCACTAGCAGGGATGTTTTCAATATACCCACCAATATGTATCTACACCATACACATTTATATGTTTAACTTAGTCTAAGTTTTATTAAGTGCGAAGGCTTAGAAAACTATAAAAGGTGTCGGGTTTGGCGCGCTTCTATTTGAAGCGAGGAAAAATGGTGAACCCGTGGCTGCTAATACTTCCAGCTTTCCTGGTTTTGCTAGTTTTCAATATTTTCCCGCTTATATGGAGCCTAGGCATTTCCTTCCACAGGTTCTCAATAATTATTAGGGAAACGCCTAGGTATGTCGGCGGCTTAAACTATATTACAATGCTAACTAGCCCTGAGGCATGGGACAGGTTGCAGAGGACTGGCACCTTCCTCTTCTATTCCCTCCTCTTCCAATTCGGCATAGCTTTAACAGTAGCACTCCTCATGTTCGAGGATTTCAAGGGGAAGAGAACACTGCTCACGGTTTTCATGATACCGTTGATGATCGCGCCCATAGCCTCAGCATTATTCTTCAGGTACATGTTTGATGAAAACCTTGGACCAGTAAACAACTTCCTGGAATCAGTCCTCGGCACACGGGTCTTATGGTTCAGCAACGAGATCAGCCCTCTAGGAATCCCCTATTCATTGCTAACAGTGATAACGGTTGAAACATGGATATGGACTCCTTTCATAACCTTCCTCCTGATAGCGGGCATAAGCTCCATCCCAGGCGACCTGATAGAGCAGAGCAGGGTTGATTCTCTAAGATTCCGGTACAAGTTCAGATACATGATACTTCCCTACATCAAGCCCATGCTAGCCATAGCGTTAATCTTCAGATTCATGGATGCGTTGAAAACATTCGACTCCATTTACGTCTTAACTGCCGGGGGCCCGGGCTCTACAACGGAGTTAATATCGGTTTACATTTACAAGCTCGCTTTCGAAAGATGGGATTTTGGTTCTGCAACGGCGATGAGCTACCTGGTCCTTGTCGTGGTGATTTTCATGACGAATGTTTTCATGAGATACGTTCTCGGAGGTGAGAAGGAGTGAGGGATTATAGGAGGGAGACACGGGTCTACAAGATTCGCAAATACCTGAAGCTGGGGATTCTAATCACTATTGTGGTTATCTACCTGCTCCCAATCTACGGGATGTTCAACCTTGCCTTCCGCCCCAGGGCTGAAATGTTCACCGGGTTCTTCGTCATAACGCAGCCTACCTTAGAGAACTTCGTAGAAGCATATGAGTACGGTGCTTACTCAGCGATAGTGAACTCAGCAATCATAACGGCTGGCGGAGTAGGCTTGGCGCTGGCCCTCGCCGTTCTCGCATCATATGCTTTCTCAAGGTTTAAGGTGAAAGGTAAGAACCTCCTAATGTTCTACATCTTATCGACAAGAATGATGCCTCCTATAACACTGATAATCCCCATCTTCATAATGTACTATACTGTAGGGTTGAAAGGCACATACCTCGGGTTAATCCTAGTATACGGAATGATGGCTCTCCCCCTATCGGTTTGGATGACGAAGAGCTTCATAGATGACGTGCCCAAGGATATTGATGAAGCCGCGATGATAGATGGGCATTCAACAATGTACATCTTATTCAAAATAGTGCTACCGATGGTTATCCCCGGGATAGCGGCATCAGCAGCCTTCGCCGCGATAACCATATGGAACGAGTTCCTCTTCGCACTGCTCCTCAGCGGAATAGACACCAAGCCAACCTCAGTACTGCTGAGCAGTATAAGAGGGGAAAGGGGCTTCAACTGGGGCAGGGTTGCTGCCATAGAAGTAATATACATTATCCCGATAATAATACTGGTCTTCTGGCTTCAGAAACACATGCTGCGAGGACTCACTTTTGGAACAGTGAGGAGATAGTTTTATGGAGAAAGCCTTGATCGTCTCAGAGATTGTTAAAAAGATTAGGGGCAAGGAGGTGTTGAAAAACGTTTCATTCGAAGTGGAGAAAGGCCAGTTGCTGGTGCTACTGGGGCCGCCTGGCTCCGGGAAAACAACGCTCTTAAAAATCATAGCCGGCTTGGAGAAGCAGGATTCAGGCAGCATCTACATTAATGGTGTTAGAGTTGATGAAACTCCCCCATATGAGAGAAAAGTCTCCATGGTTTTCGAAACACTAGCGCTTTACTCGCACATGACGGTTTACGAGAACATCGCGTCTCCTATGGTAGCGGAGAAGAAGCCCAAGGATTTCATTGACAAGAGGGTAAGAGAGATAGCGGGTATTTTGAGGATAGAGCACCTCTTGGATAGGAGAGCGGACAAGCTCAGCGGGGGCGAGAGGCAGAGGGTTGCAGTAGCACGGGCCCTTGCTAAGGAAGCGGAGATATATCTGCTGGATGAACCGTTCTCGAATCTTGATGCTAAGATACGGTATGCTTTGAGAACAGAGTTTAAGAAGCTTAAAACAATACTTGGTAAGACGCTCGTATTAGCAACCTCAGACCCCCTGGATGCTCTGGCGTTAGGGGATGCTGTTGTTTTCATTGAAAAAGGCGAGGTGGTTCAGAGGAGCACACCAGTTGAACTATACTACAAGCCTTCAAGGCTCGACATAGCAAGGTACTTAACCGGTAAGATTCTCAACGAGGTAATCGTGAAAAAGAAGGCAGAGGGCGGTAAAACAGTAATAATGAGTGAGCTGGACATTGCAATATCAGAGAGTGTTTTAAGAGATCTCCAGGAAATCCCAGCAGAGAACATAGTGTTAGCCTCCCACCCCGATACCGCCATCATTGAGAAATCAGTTGAGAATTGCGACGGCTTAAAGTTGAAGGGGAGGTTTCTCGGATACGAGTACAGGGGTAGCGAGTTCCTCGTTTTCGCAGAGTACAAGAATCACTTGTTCAAAGCCTTGAAGTACGAGAAACCCCTCATAGATTTCAACGAACCAGTCGAGGTTTGCATCAGCAGGGAGGGATTAAACTTCTACAACCTCGACACCGGGGCATTAGTGAGGTGAAGCGAATGGTTAGTGTTAGAATAGATAATGTTTCAAAATCCTTCGGAAGCGTTCAGGCCTTGAGAAATGTTTCCCTGGAGATAAGCAATGGAGAGTTCTTCGCTATTCTAGGCCCCAGCGGGTGTGGGAAAACAACTCTTTTAAGAATAATAGCCGGGCTGGAAAAACCGACCAAGGGAAGGGTTCTATTTGACGAAATAGACGTTACCGATGTGCCTGCAGAGATTCGCGATGTCTCCATGGTTTTCCAGTTCTACGCTCTCTATCCAACCACGGTTTTCAACAATATCGCCTTACCTTTAAGGTCGAGAGGGCTTAGCCCTAGCGAAACACGTGAAAGAGTGGTGGAGATCGCTAAGCTAGTCGGGATTGAAAGCATACTCAACGCTCACGTTGACAGGTTAAGTGTTGCTGATAAGCAGAAGGTTGCACTGGCCAGGGCGATCGCTAAGGAGCCGCAACTATACCTTTTGGACGAACCATTAACCATCCTAGACCCGGTTTCGAGAGTGATTATGAGAGCTGAGTTGAAAAGGATTCAGAAAGAGCTTAAGCAAACAATAATATACGTTACCCATGACCAAATAGAGGCTTTAACCCTCGCGGACAAGATTGCAGTAATGAACTTCGGAGTTGTAGAGCAGGTTGGAACCTCGTCGGAAGTTTACGATCATCCAGAATCTGTTTTCGTTGGATGGTTCCTTGGCGAGCCGGGCATGAACTTCGTCGAGGCAAGTGTTGAGCAGGACTCCTTGAGAATAGGCGGAAAACCGGTTTTAAGCGAGAGGAGAATACTGGAGGATTTGAAGAGCAAAGGTTATGAGAAGGTTTTAACAGGATTCCGCGCCGAGCACGTCAAGATTTCCAAAACCCCTGTCACGAGGCTGGATGGTGTTGCAGTCATTGAAGGGGTTGTCAGAGTTATCGAATTCATGGGAACCTACTATGTTGTAGATGTTGAGTCGGATAGCGCAGAATTTAAAGTGAAAATGGATCCAAGGATCTTCTCCAACTTATCGATCGGGGAGGGTGAAAGAGTCTGGTGTTCCATACCGTTAGACAAAATACTTTTCTTCGACCCCGACAGTAGTAAAAGGATTGACGTAGGTGGTGGCAGTGGTTAAGGTCAACAGAAGGCTTATTGAGGAATTATTGATCATTATGGGGTTAATCAGCCTCGTACTAATTTTCCAGCCTGTCGACAAGACTTTGTACACTATTGGATGGAGCATAATTCTCGTCAGCACGCTCGGCTACGTCATATTCACTCTAATCCCGTCTCACACTACCGCCCCCAGGGAGCTGATCAAGAACTACTTCAAAACCTTAGTGATAGTGTTAATGGTGGTATTGGGGTTCCTGCTCATATCGATCATTCTAACGCCTTACTTAGTGTAAAGTCCTCGTTGAAAATCACAATCAAGTATTTTAGTGAAGTAAAACAAAATTTAAAATGGGATTAAGATGGGAGGAAACAATTCTCTGAGAATAGGATTCCTCGGCTCAGGATTTGTTGCAAAATTCCATGCCCGAGCTTTTAAAATGGTGAGAAACGCGGAGATATCAGCCGTTTACTCGAGAAGCCAGGAGTCTGCTAAATCACTAGCCTCGTTCATAGAGTCGCTCGGGTTTAAGCGTCCTAAGATATACACAGACATGCACGAGTTTGCTTCAGATAAAGATATTGACGCTGTGTGGATAATGCTTCCCAACAACCTGCATCTTGAGGCTACGAGGATTATTGCTGAGGAAGTCGTCCAGGGCAAGAGCAGCATTAAAGCCGTAGCTATCGAGAAACCCTTGGCCAGGAACATGAAGGAGGCTAATGAAATGATCAGGCTTGTCGAGAAGGCAGGCCTCCTTCACGGCTACTTGGAAAACCAGGTCTTCATGCCGTCTGTTATCAAGGGGAAGGAAGTAGTCTGGAGCATCGGAGCAAAGTACTCGGGAAGACCTTACCTTTCAAGAGCTGCGGAGGAGCATTCCGGACCGCACAATTCATGGTTCTGGGTTCCCAGCATATCGGGCGGGGGAGTATTAATAGATATGGCATGCCACAGTATAGAAGCCTCTAGGCACCTACTACTAGACCCGTCCAAGCCTAAGAGCTCGCTGAAGCCGGTGGAAATCTATGGTGAAACAGCGTTCCTGAAATGGGTTAAGCAGCCTTACGCGGATGATTTGAAGAAAAGGTTTAACGTTGACTTCCTTGAGGAGCCTGCCGAGGATTACGCGTTGACCGTGGTTAAATACAGGGATGAAGACGGCAACGAGGTTGTAACCGAGGCGAGGACCTCGTGGTCGTTCGTGGGCGCTGGATTAAGGCTCACCTTTGAAGTGCTGGGCCCGGAGTACAGTTTATCAATCAATACTCTCCAGCCTGAACTGTTCACATTCATAAGCAGGAACATTAAGATACCGGCTAGTGAGGAGTTTGTTGAGAAACAGAACGCGGAGCAAGGATTGATGCCTGTCCTACCCGACGAGGCCTTCACCTATGGGTATCAGGCTGAAGACGCCCACATGGTTGAATCCTTCCTAGCCGGTAAACTCCCCTATGAGAACTGGTATGACGGGAGGCTTGTAGTAGAGTTAATGATGCACGCATATCTATCAGCTGAGAAAGGTTCAAGAATCCGGTACGACCCCTCTTCCGTAGAGGATTATACCCCATTCGTTGCAAGGAAAACAAAGTAGTTTTTTACATATACCTTACCTTCAAACCTAGAATCTTCCCAAGCATCTCTAGTTCCGAGCCGTGGTCGCCGAGTAGGAGTGCGTAATGGTTTCCTATAGGTTCCTCAACAATCATCCACGGGTTTGAGAGACCGATTCTAACCTGGGTTCTACACCAGGACTCGCTCCATTCGTGAGCTAGTATTGTGCCAACCCCTATCCTGACCTCCTCGAGATCGGAGTCTACTCTGTAAACCGTTACTTTCCCGCCAACCGGGTAGTCAACCCTGACTCCTACTCCCCTGCCTGTTTCGAAATGCGTGTGAAGCAAGTACCTTCCTATTAGAGGCGAGGTGCAGTGGGCTATGACTACTTCATTGTTCTCGATAAAGGATGGATTACCCATGAAAACGGGCTTACCAGAGATCCACTCACCCATAGCCATCGAAACAAGGAGGGGGAGGTCGCCCTCGCAGGAGGCTGGGAACCCGTTAGAGTTGAGCAGGGATAGGGCGAGGCAGGCAGTTGTCCCTGTTAAAGGAATAATGTCGAAGCATTTAATGCTGATCCCGCTTAACCCGTAGTTTTCAATTATACTTTTCAAAGCGACGTATATTTTCAAGGCCTTCTCAACCTCGTGCCTTGGCACATGTACTTCGGCAGCCTTCTCCCAAACACCTGGCAAATCTTCGAGGGGACCAGCCCTTTCATACTCTTTAACAAGAGCTTCAACAGGTATTTCAACAATCTCCGAGCCCAGCTTCTCCCGAAGCGTATCAGGGCTCAGCTTGCTGTATACAAGCCAGTCGCTCACGCCCCCGATTAATCCAAACCTTGCACTTCTAAACCTGTCGACCACGCTGGCAACTCTCAAAACCTTTTCCAAAACCTCTACTGTTTCTTCAACAGGTTCGACAAGTTTCACAACGTGCTTGAACCCGTTCCTCCTAAGCAGTGACGAAGCCTCTATTGCTGCTGGAAGGCTGTTGTAGTATTTATGGGCTAGTAGGATGAGGAAACGCGACTTCTCAGCCGTCGCGGCAACGATTTTCTCCGTCCCCCCTGTAGCTATGAACACTACTCTGAGCAGGCATTCCTCTATGTTTTCAGCCGAGGGAGAATCCAGTATTCCATCGTATGCTATATTAGCGTTGACGCTGTTCAACATACCACGTACTTTTTTCTCAATTTGCCGAGAGTAATTAACGCCAATGGAGGATGAGGCTATGGAGAAGCATAATGTTTTCACGCTACTCCCTCCTATAAGGTCTTCCGGTAAACCTGGGAGGCCTGGCTCTACCTATAACTCCCGCGGTGACAGCGAGGGTAGCAATGTAGGGTATGGTCTCCATCAAAGGCAACGGTATCATCTCTTTCAATGGAGTAAGCTTCAACCACCCTATCAAAACCCAGAAGAAGCCGAATAAGTAGCTCCCAACCACCCCAAGCAGGGGGTTCCAGTTGGCGAAGTTAACAATAGCCAGCGATATGAACCCTCTACCCGCGGGAAGGTTCTTGGTTATCGAGGACAGCCAGTCTATGGCTAGGAAAGCCCCAGCCAGCCCTGTGAATAATCCCGTAATCGTGGAGGCAAGGGCTTGGGTCAGCTCTATTTTCACCCCTGTCGACTCAGCAGCCCTGGGCTCCTCACCGCAGGCTCTTAAAATCAACCCGTAGGGTGTTTTAAACAATACCCAGTAAGACCCTAGTGCTAGTATTAAACTAGCGAGAAATATTGGGGACAGGTCTGTCCCAGGTATTCGGGGAACCTTGAGGCTTGCGGGGATTGTGAAGTATCCTCTAACACCCCATACCGCCTCAACCCCGTATGGCACGAAGCCGGATGCGAAAAGGTTTATACCTATACCGCTAATTACATGGTCGCCCTTTAAGTAGGCAGTGATTAAAGCATGTAACAGCCCAATAAACCCTCCTATTAAAACCCCTGCAACCACCCCGGCAAACGGTGATTGAAACATGTATGCGAACACTATTGAGGCAAAGCCTGAGATGAGCATTATGCCTTCTAAGCCGATGTTTACAATTCCTGCTCTCTCCCCGATTATTTCCCCTACAGCAGCCAGGAGTAACGGGGTTGCAGCATAGGAGGTTTGGATTAGTATGTTAACTATTGCCTGAGCATCAATCATTTCTTCCCCCTCCACTGCTTCAACATTCTAACAAGCCCCGGCACAGCTAGTATGAGGATTATTATTCCTTGAACAGCCTTCACCATTTCAAGCGGTACCCCGCTCTCAATTTGCATACCCCGCGAGCCTGCTGTCAAAGCCCCCACGAATATTGCGGCTGGAATTATTGCTAATGGGTGGTTTCTCCCGATGAGCGAGACAGCGAGCCCGTCAAACCCCAATCCTACAAGGTTCGAAAGCCCTGTGGTGATGGCGTAGTGGGGAGGTCTTCCAGCAACCTCCATGACTCCGGCAAGACCTGCTAGGCTACCAGCTATTATGAACGAGTAAAGCATTGACCTCCTGACTTCAACGCCACCGTATCTAGCCGCGATCGGGTTGAGACCGGTTGCCCTGATCTCGTATCCCAGCGACGTGTGCCACATTATCACGTACACGACTACTGTAGCTACTAGCGAGATGATTATGCCAGCGTAAAGCTCCGTCCCCGGTACCAGGAGCGGTAGCCTACCCGCCTCAGGTATCTTGATAGTCCTCTGAGGCTCTGCAGGGTCGAAGTACACGTATGTTCTACCGTATTCAACTATCCAGAAGCCAGTCCAGTTCAGCATGATTGTTGACACGACTTCGTTAACCCCTCTCTGAGACTTCAAGAAGCCTGCTATCGAGGCCCATGTAATCGCTAACAAGACCCCGAAGAGGAATTCGGCAATTAAGTACAGCTCGCTGGGTAGCGATAACGATGCCACGATCACCGCGCCGAGAGCCGCCATGTACACTTGCCCCTCAGCCCCGATGTTGAAGACGCCTGCTCTAACGCTTACCGCGAAGGCCGCACCGGTCAGCATTAAAGGTGTTGCGAAACTCAGCGTGGTTGAAACACCGTATAAGTCGCCGAACGCGCTCTTAAATAATGAAACATAGGCTCTGATCGGGTCGAATCCTCCAGCAGCCATCAATAAGCCGGATATTGCGAACCCTGCTAACACTGCGAAGACAACTTCTACGATGTCATCCTCAAGCTTCGACAAGTCAATGCTTCCAAGGATTGAACTAGGCTTCACCTGCCCTCACCTCGCTCAACCTGTACCCGCCGATCATTAATCCTAACTCCTTAATACTTACCTCACCAGGCTTCACAACCCCCATGAACTCCCCCTTGTACATGACTGCAACCCTGTCGCTAAGCTCCAGTACCTCGTCGAGATCGCTTGAAACAAGTAAAACACCTTTACCCTCATCCCTGAGCTGGACGAGTAGTTTACGAATATACTCAGTAGCAGCTACGTCGAGGCCTCTTGTCGGCTGGTTAGCCACGATTAGCAGAGGATTCTTGGATAACTCCCTCGCTGCCACTAGCTTTTGCTGGTTACCGCCGCTGAGGCTTCTCACAGGCGTGTAGATGCTAGGGGCGAGTATTTCAAACTCCTTAACAATTTTACCAACATATGAAAATATTTTCTCGTAGTTGAATACTCCTAGCTTTCTCGTGAACGCGTTAGTGGTGTGAAGCCCTAGGATGCTGTTCTCCCACAAGCTCATTTCAAGTATTAAACCCATTTTCTGCCTATCCTCCGGGATATGAGCCAATCCCTTACTGTAGAGCAGCAACGGGTTTGCCTCCCTCAACTCCATGCCGTTGAAAACTATTCTCCCTTTCAAAGGCTTTCTCAATCCAGTAACAGCCTCAACTAGCTCAACCTGCCCATTCCCCTCAACCCCCGCTATCCCGAATATTTCTCCTTCATGGATTCTGAAGGTAACGCCTCTAACAGCATCCTGTCCTAAGTCACCCTTAACCCATAAGTCTTCAACCTCTAGAAGAGGTTTCCCAAACTCTCTCGGCTTCTTCTCTATTTTCAGGAAAACCTCTCTGCCAACCATCAGCCTCGCCAGTTCTCCAGGAGTGGTTTTCCCTGTTTCAACCTCTCCCGCAACCTTCCCCTTTCTTAAAACCGTGACCCTATCGGTGACCTGTAGTACTTCCCTAAGCTTGTGCGAGATGAAGACGATTGTTTTCCCTTCATTCTTCAATTTAACAAGGCTTCTGAACAACTCCTCGGTTTCTATCGGAGTCATATTAGTAGTGGGCTCGTCAAGGATTAAAACGTCAACCCCCCGGTACAGCATCTTTATGATCTCCACCTTCTGCCTTAATCCGAGCGATAAATCCTCCACTTTAACGTCCAGCGGGACTATGAGGCCGGAGCTTTTCATTACTTCCTCAAGTTTGGCGTCATCGATTTGACTCGACTTCAATCCAAGGTAAATGTTCTCCCTAGCTGTGAAAACAGGCACTAAGGCTGGGTGCTGGTGAACCATTCCAATACCTAGTGAGAGAGCTTCCGACGAGTTTTTAAAGAAAACTTTTCTACCATTAACTATTATTGTTCCACGACTCGGTTTTATCAACCCCGAGAGAATTCTCATTAAAGTTGTCTTCCCAGCCCCGTTCTCACCGAGCAACCCGTGTATTTCCCCGCGCCTGAGCCGTAAATTAACACCTTCAAGCGCTCTTACCCCGTCGGGGTAGGTTTTCCAAATATCCAGCATCTCCACGATAAACTCTACGCTAGACATTTAAACACCTGCTTTAAAATCTACATAGGTTTAAAGGCTTGTAGGTTTAAAAAAAGTTTAAGCTCCGAGAGCCTGCCTTATCTGCTGTATTTCGGAAGCGTCGAGCGGTATTGCCGCCTCGATATCTGAGAACTTAACGCCTCTAACCTCTATATTCTTATTCGTCTTCAACTCGTTCTGGAGTTTTGCAACCTCCTCCCATATCCAGGATGGGATGGAGTTTCGTAGAGCCTGAACCTTGGCAATAATATCCGTCTTATTCACAGTCTTACCTGCTTGCTCTGCAATGCTCAGGAAAGTATCCAGGTCTTCCACACTGCTCACGCCTACACCGCCCTCAGCTAATCCCAGCTCGAGAATGCCTCCATACTTCTGGATTTTCCCATCTCTATATTCTAATGCTCTCTTTACAGCTGTGTAAACGCCAACGTCCACCCTCTTCATCATACTCGCAATTATGAAGCCCGGCTTAATCCAGTCTTGATCAGCATCAACACCGATGCCGAAAGGCGGCCCCTGAGTCCTGCCTCTTGAAGCACAGTATTCTTCAACAGCCTCGAATATTCCCAGCCCTGTCGCGCCTGCGACATTGTACACCAGCCCGGCTCCCTGGGCTAGCTGGGCCTGGGTCGCGGTCTTACCTCCAGCAGGGTCGTCAAATCTTCCAGTGTAAGTCCAAAGTATTGTCAACGGGGTGATGTTCACGCCTGCTCTCTCAGCATACTTGGCTTCACCATACCTTATCCCCCAGTAATACCCTGCTTCAAACTTGTATAGCACTGGGATCTCCATGCCGAGGACTACTCCCACGGCTGAGTAGTTGTAGTAGTGTGCAACCATGGCTGCTAAGGCTCCTACTAGGGCGCTTCCCTCATGCTCCTTGAACACGACGCTTAAAACGTTAGGCTTGTCCACTACTGCGTCGATTATAGCGAATAATTGGTTCGGATATTCTTCTGCAACCTGGCTTACTGCGTCAGCCATTAAGAATCCAACAGCCACTATAACAACGTAATCACCTGATTTAGCAAGGCTCCTGAGATTAGGCAGGTAGTCCGACTCGCTCTTGCTTTGGACTTCAACAAGCTTCAGGTTGAAATCTTTAGCAGCCCTGTTTCCTCCGAGGTATGCCATGTCGTTGAAGCTTAAATCCCCTCTACCGCCAATATCGTAAACTATGCCTATTTTCCACTCGGCCACGGGTTGAGTAGAGTAGTAGTATATTAAGGCTCCAGCCACTGCAGCAACAATTATGAGGACGAGTATTATAGTTGTTCGAGCCACTGCTTTCAAAATACTCACCATATAATACTAAGATCCAGCTGTTATATAAGGATGAAGGAATAGAAGTGCCGCCGCCGGGATTTGAACCCGGGGCAACCGGATCTCCCCTGGGCCTCACGACCACGGTTTACAACCCGTATGAGTCCGGCGCTCTAGCCGAGCTGAGCTACGGCGGCCCTTCTCTCTAATAATCACTGATTCGAATCTTATAAAACTTAGTAGTAGGGTTAAATAATCATAATGCATCGAAACAGTTAAGTGCTAGGTTTTAGCTTACACCTGTGACAGGGTATATAATGAAACACAAGGAGTTTTAGGGGAAGCAAAGGAATGAGAGTGGTGAAACACAAACTGTACGTTTTATCCGCCGCAGTCCTATGGAGCACCATAGGGGTTGCGAGCGTGTATAGCACTGACCCGGCTTTAGCCGCCCTGGTGAGGGCTTGGGGGGCTGGGGCCGTGTCTTTGATAGTATTTAGAAGTAGAAGCTTTTCATCAATAATATCAGGCGTCTTCCTCGGAGCCCTCTTCATTCTTTTCTCGCTCTCAGCAGTCTCTGCAGGCGTAGGGGTTGCCGCGTTCCTACTCTACACGGCTCCTTTGTGGAGCACGCTGGGATCCCTGCTATACGGTGAGAAGCCGGGCCGGCTTGACGCGCTATCACTTGTTTTATTGTTATTAGCATTATCAATGATTGGTTTTGAAACCTGTAAGGAGTCGCAGGGTTTGACAGGGTTTGCAGCAGGCTTAGGCTCCGGCATATCATACGGTTTATACATTTCAATCGCGAGGAACTACTCCAGGAGAAACGGCGCGTTGAATGTTTCACTCGGGGCAATGCCGTACGCAGCTTTAATAACCACAATACTCACACTTGTTGTTCCAGGTTTCCGCGTGAAGACAGTTGTAAACTACGCCGCGGTTGCCGCGGGGATCTATTTAGCAATTTTCTGCACGATTCTACCTTACCTATTACTCTCCAAAGGACTTGAGAAAGTTAAGGCTTCAACAGCATCCCTGATAGGCGTTTTAGAGCCGGTCTTGGCAGCGGTTTGGGGCGTGTTCTTTCTAGGGCAGATTCCTTCAACAAACCTTACCCTAGCCTACGCGCTGATAACGTTCTCATCCCTTATGCAAGTCTTTTTCAAGCAATATTGATTACAATATGGTGTTTTAACGGGAAAATATTGGTTAACATGGAAGAACCGTTTGAAAGCGGTTTTGCCGCATCTGGTTTACTTATTGAAAAACATTCAATGCGAAAATTAATTATCTGATTTTAAAAGTTAAGTAAACCCCAACACATATTATATCGTAGGTGTTATGATGATTGTTGGAATAATTGGAACTGGAAACATGGGGTCCAGCCTAGCCGAGTGCTTGACGGGTAGAAATGTAGAAGTAGCATTGTTCAACAGGACAAGATCAAAGGCTGAAGAACTAGGTAGGAGGCTAGGGGCCCGAGTATACGATTCTCCTTCAGAGCTTGTTGAAAATGTTGAAGCCGCGATTGCCTTTGTAAGGGATGATCAAGCGTTGAGAACAGTATTATTCAGCATTGCGTCAAAGAGCGGGAAGATCGCTGGAAAAGTTTTCATAAACGCTAGCACCGTCACACCTTCTACCAGTCTGGAGGCTATGGAGATTCTCGGGTTAAAAGGAATTGACTATGTTGAAGCACCTGTTTTCGGAAGCACGAGTGAGGCGCGAGAGTGCAGGCTGATCTCAATGGTTTCAACCAAGGAGTATTTGCTTGAGAAAGCAACCAATGTCTTAAAGCTTTACAGCGAGCGGATACACTACATTGGAGAACCGCCAAAGGCGATGGTGGTTAAGCTGGCTTTAAACAATTTAGCACTCGCCCTCCCCGCGGTTCTCGCAGAATCTATCATGCTGCTCACATCATGGGACATCGAGTTAGACGTGCTGAGAAGGGTTTCCCAGAACACTTGGATCGAGCCAGTGTTAAACAGGTACTGGGATAGGGCTCTCGGAGATTCGAGGCCAAGGTTCACCGTGGACAATGCGGGGAAGGACTACTCTTACGTAGCAAGCGCTTTAAAATACAAGGGTCTACCCTCCTTCCTGTCTGATGCCGTCTCATCAATGTACCACCTGGCAGGTCGCAACGGCTTGGGCGATAGAGATTACCCGCAAATAGTTAAGTACTACCGTGAAATAGCCGGGAGAAGCCAATCCAGCGCAGGTTAACACCCAATATACTTCATTGAAAGTACTGTTCGAGATCTAACTAATTCAGGAATACAGTCAAGTCATCATCTCTGATCATGGTTTTTCCAGAGGATGTTGCGATTAGCTTCTAACAATCTAACCTCTTCACCCATAAACTCTGCTGCGGTGTTGATTTTTACCTTCGTATTCAGCTTTTCCAGCTTCTCAAAATACTTCTTATAGTGCTGGTCTCTCAGGAGGTGGTGATCAAGGATTAGAACGGTGTTCTGCTTGATATTCTTTAACAGCGTCTCAAGGTTTGTGAAATCCCTCTGATCCTCACCTAGGTATGTGGGTGGCCCGCTCATTATTAGAAAATCCGGTTTCTTACGCATTAAATAGTTGAAAGAATCCTGGCAGAGGCAGCCCTGGATATCGCTAGCATGGATTGCGGTCACCCCCTCCTCGGTTATCGCGGTGGTTAAAACCCATCCGAGTTTTGAACCGCATTGTCCATGTGAAAGAGGGTGTGAAAACTCCAGTGAAACCCGGCCTATCTTCATACTGGTTGAATCCGCGTACACTATCGATTTCGCAAGGTTTTTCACGTTCATTTTCTCTAGCAAGACGTAAGCCCTTATTCTCTGACTAGGGTTTATGAATACTCGTGGATGCTTGATGAGAAGATTTTTACCCGCGTAGTACTCTTCCTCTCCCACCCGGTATAGGTAGTGGTCTCTATGATAGTGTGAAATGACAATGTAGTCCGATTCTCTCGCATAGTCATATATCGCGTGGAGTTTTTCTCGCAGAGTCTTCAGCTCTTCTTCATGCGGCGGTAAACCATACCTCCTAGGCGCCAAGGCGGCTCCAGGGTCAATGAAAAACGTGCCTTCGGAAGTTTCTATGAAAGTAGCCATTGATCTAACTCCCATGCTGTCGAAAGCGATCAGCTTTATCCTCAACTACCTCACCGTCTAGAATATGTTATAGGTTTATGGGGAAAAAGACTATATGCTCAGGGAGGCTTCTTCCAACCCGGCTCTCACCAGAAAGGGTACCGGGTTTATCAGCAACCCTAAGGCTACAAAATCACACAGTACCGTCCTCACAATTATAACAAGGCTCTGATACCGACCCAACCCTTGTAACGATCCATTGTAGATCATTGCGAAGGCTAACTCTGAACTTATCGGGAAAAGCATTTTTGCCTGACAGGTTCCACCCAGGATCGCTCACACTACATCAATGGCTTAATCCTTGCGTATAAACTCGAGCAGGCTCATCACTATTTACCTGTGCTTAATGTTGGTTAATTTTTTAAATTTGTCTTAATAGAAACAATGTGAAATGGTTAGTTAGACGTCACAAATAATAAGGGCATGCAACCATTATTTAGAATGGGGATATAATGTTAAGCAAGAACCCGTTAGACATTCCTTCATCTAAAAAGCTGTCGAGTAGCGAGGTGGCTCAGGCGTTACGGTTAGCTATTATTGCTGAGTTAGACGCGATTAACCTGTATTTACAGTTGGCTAGCTCGATCGAGGATGAGAAGGTTAGGAAAGTATTTGAAGACGTGGCTTTAGAGGAGAAGACACACGTTGGAGAATTCCTTGCAATGCTTAAAAACATGGATCCTGAACAAGTGGAGGAGTTGGAGAAGGGTGCTGAAGAAGTGCGGGAGATAACAGGGGTGGAAACAGCCGGTTCCGCTGAGCCCGTGAGGAAGGGGAACGCGAAATCTTGGAGCGATTTCGAGGAGTTTGTTAAGGCTCAGGTTAGAAACACGGTGAAAGAGCTGAGTTTGATAAGGAACAACCTGCCGGTGATAATGCTTGGGAAAGGGGCTTCATCCACGGTGTTTGAGAGAGAGCCAGGTAAACAGATAATTATACCTTTAAACGAAGTATCGGTTAACTTCTTAATCAGCCGGAGAGAAGTCGACAACTGGTTGTCAGGCGTGAGCGATTTAAGCTTGCCCGATGTCTTCAAAGCATCTAGGGAGCTGGTTTTAGCTGAGGACAGGCTTGTATTGGAACGGCTCCTCGAGTGTAAGGAAACCATCACATATGATGTCGGCACATGGGAGAGTGGAGATGAGGTTGTTAACGATGTTGCGAGAGCGGTTTCAACCCTGATGTCTTCAGGCTTCCATAAAAATATTATGATGATAATTAATCCTGCCAGGTATGCTAAGCTGTTAAGAGTTGATTCTAGAACAGGGTTAACCACCTTGGAAAGGGTTAAAGCCTTCGTATCCAACATTGTTATTACGCCGCTCATCAGCGAGAAGGAGACCATAATACTCTCCTCAACACCAGAGGTGGTCGACGTGGCCGTAGGCGGCAACTCCGAGGTTGACTACATAGGGCCTAAAGACGGTCTTCACGAGTTCAGGGCTTGGTCGTCAATAGCTGCTCGCATAAAGAATGGACACGGTATAGTGATTCTCAGAGAGAAATAGGTTACCCAGCCGTGTTTCAAAACATGTTGTTTAAATCATTTTTTAAAATAAGGGCCCGGGCCGGGATTTGAACCCGGGACCTCCGGGTTTCAGCAAGCCCCTCATCACGGGCTTCCACAGCCCGGCGCTCTATCCAGGCTGAGCTACCCGGGCCACCTCCAACAGTTCACGTGGCCTGGGGTCATCATTGCCTAACGGCTCTATGCTCGGGCCCTTCAAAAGTATCAAGGTTGAAAAGGGCTTATATCTTTATTTTCCCAACCAAACCACTCCTCCACTGGTGGGGCTTTGGTCAAGCCAGTGGCCTTAGTTTCCGGGTTAAAGAAGATGGTTGAAGCAACTGGGCAAGGTTTACTGGTAAAAACACCGTTTAAAATAAAACATAATTTTGGGGTTAAACCAGTTCTTTCACGCCCCATAGTCTAATGGTAACAGGCATTCTTGTCATTATGGGCATGGTCTTCTCAAGGTCGCTCGTATATCCTTTCAATGGCTTGTTATCCACTACACCTACGAAGCCCATGAAGTCCCCGGCTCTTGAAACAGGTATGGTTACGCTCATCCTGTTCAACGGGTCGCGTATCGTTATCAATGCCAATTTGTATTTGGCAATCTCCCTTATCGACTCCAGGGTTGTCTTAACGAGATCGTTAATCGTCCATCCCGGGCTCAGGTTTTTAGTGGTTATAAGGTCTGATTTAAGCATAAGAACCGCTAGGTATGTCTCATCTAGCAGTTTTTCAACAGGATACTCCTCTTCCTCTCTCTTAGGAGCTGGCGCGGCTGGTGCCGGCGTAGGAACAGGAGCTTCAGGTTTAACCGGGGCTGGTGTCGGTGTTGGAGGAGTTGGCGGTACAGTAATTGGTGGGGGTTTAACAGAAACTTTGGGAGGTCTCTCAAACAATTCTAACAGCCCGGAGTAAAGTAGTGATACGAAATTGTTGCACACACCGCCTTCTTTCGACTCACAGTTAATGCGTATATCCGCCATGCTCCCTTTATCAGCTGGTTTCACCTCGGCTTTCAACACGAAATCGGCCAGTTCGCCAGACCCTTTTATGATGATGCTGTTTTGAGTAACGCTCTCCACGTTTAGGTCGAACACGAGCTCGCGGTCAAACCCGTGGAATGTTTTAACCTTTGCTTGAAGCGAAACTTTTCCCTCCTTGGAAGCAAGGGTTTTCACGTTTTTGACATTCTTGAAGAATGTTTGAAGGTCGTACATGAATCCTAGAAGGCTTAACGGCTCCATCGTCACACTCGTGGAAAATATAACATATGCGCCAATAATAGGCATTCAAACCACTCTCCAATCTAAGTTAAAATTATGTAGAAATTAAGAATATAAAGATATGGAGGTACTTACACTAGCTTAAAGATACAGCAAGCATTCTGATAATGTCGGCAACCCTTTCTCCTCTGTCAGTGGCCTCTTCCAAGGTGTCGATAATCTCCTTGCTCAGAATACACCACTCTATGGATTTTTCATTGCATTTTTTAAGAACTATCTTATACGCTTCGAGCTTCAAGTCGTCAACCTCTTCCTCTATTTTCTCAATCTCATTAGTGTATTCTATCGTCTCCTGGGCACTCCTTTTCAGGCTTTGAAGAGCGGATAGGATGAGCTCGGCAATATGCCTTATTTTAGAAGAAACGGTGGAGATGTATTCAATCACGTGCTCCTCCAACTCTTCTGAAGCATCCATGAGTATGAGGATTCTTTTTCCAACGGCGCGGCAGTAGCCTGCGATCTGGTCAATGTTTAGTGTCAGATTTATCAAGTACTCCCTGTCTATGGGGTGGATTAAGACCTGGCTAACCTCCTTCATGAGAGTCCTCTTGAAAACATCGGCCTCTCTCTCAAGCGAGGAGAGTTTTTCATAATCTTTTCTGAAAGAGTTGAGGTCGCGATTTTTCACATGAGAGATAGAGTCCTCTAGCGCCCGAGCTGTCTCTACGACTTTCTCAACATGTTTCAAATGGTCTTCAAGAATCTTCTTCTCCATCTGCTTGGAGGTCCAGAACCAGGTGCTCATATAACCCCCACCAGGAGCCCTATAATATGATAAAGTATTGCTCCGATTATTATAGTTATGGGGAGAGTTAGCAACCAGGAGAAGACAATCTTTAACACAACGCTTTTACTGCCTTGAAACCATTTCCTCCCGTACTTAGCCAACCCTACTCCAATAATAGATGAGACTGATGCGTGAGTGGTTGATATTGGCATGCCGTAGCCTATTAGCCACGAGGGAATAGTTGTGAATAGCCAAACGGTAAGAGAGTTTGAAGCTTCAGCAACCACTCCTGACCCGTAGTCGAGCTTCGTTATCTTGTACGCAACAGTGTCTATTACTTTACGACCGATACTCCAGCCGCCCACCACGATGCCTGCAGCACCCATTGACGCGAGAACAAGCATTGTGTGGGCATCGGGCAAGCCAAGGTATTTCGATGTTACAAATAAGTAAACCCCTGTAGCGTTCGCAACATCGTTAGCGCCGAAAGAGTATGCTGAGAATAGCAGTGTGAGGATCATGAGTATTTTAATAGCCCTCCTCCCTCCCGGAGTGGTTTCAAGCATTGTTAAACGTTTTTGAAGAACCGTGTAAAGGCTTAGTGAGAGAAGTATTGCTGATAGCGGCGATATTATCCAGCTTAACACAATGTTGGATAGAACACTGAAATTCAAGTCTCCCAGGGACAGCTCGCCTTTAAGAACCATTCCAAGGCCAACGCCTATCACACTTCCCACAATACTCTGAGATGTTGAAATCGGCATTCCTTTCAAAGTAGCTATCAACACCCATGAACCCGCTGCCAGGACTGTCGCTACAGCTCCGGCTAATGGTATTGTGGGGACGATGCCCTTCCCAATGGTTTTGATCACGAACGAGCCTTGTAGCAGAGCCCCTGCGAAAACCCCTATCGAGAAAAGGGCGAGAGCTTGACGAACTGTTAGGACGCCGGAGCCTACGGCCGTGTCCACCGGGTTAGCGGCATCGTTTCCCCCGATATTCACTGCCATGAAAAACGCGAGGCAGTACCCGATTATCACAAGCACTATTGGTTCCATATTGCCCTGTTGAAAGTATTCAGCCCTCAGTTAATAAATCTCCATCCTAAAGTAATAGTTAAATATTTTAGTCCTTTCTCCTAAACAATTTTAAACAGGCCGCCGTAGCTCAGCCTGGTGGAGCGCTGCCCTGGTAAGGCAGAGGTCCCGGGTTCGAATCCCGGCGGCGGCTCTACCATGATGTTTGTTCAATGAGAACCGGCGATTTAGATGAAGAATGCCCGCGAACTGTTTGAAATCGTCAAGAGTGTTTCTGAAAGCTTAACCGGGTTGCTCAGGGAGTGCTATGGCGACACGGCTTACTCTGAAGTGATAGGTTTAGGCGTGACCGGGGATACTTCTAGACGCATAGATATAGTAGCCGAGGAGCATGCTGTTGAGGAACTGCGTAGAACAGGTCTCAACATCTGGGTTGTTAGCGAGGAAAAAGGCTTGTACAGGTTGAGCGAGAAGCCGGATTACGTGGTACTAATAGACCCGTTAGATGGAAGCCTCAACTACTCCGTGGGAGTACCCTTTGCTTCAGTATCCTTGGCAATATTCCCTTACAAGCAGTTAAATCCTCAAAGCATTCCTGAAGATGTTGTAGGAGTTGTAGAGAACATTTTCACGCGTGAATGGTACGGGGTTATCAATCGCGAAGTATATGTTGATGGAAGACTGGTTGAATCATATCCTGCGCAAAGGACTGGAATAGCATCGGTTTATTTCGATACTATTGAAGAGCTGAAGAACCTGCGTGATTTCTTTAAAAATCGCGGGTGGAAGTTAAGGCTGAGAGTTTACGGGTCGGCATCGCTTGAATCAGCTTATGCATCGGTTGGAAAAATAGACCACTTCATCTCGTTAACGAAAAAACTTAGAAACACCGACATAGTGGTTGGCTACGTAATCGCAAACAGGCTCGGAGCCAGCATTACAGGAGATGTTACGCCTTCGAAAGTCTTCACAAGCAACGTGACCACTGTTGGCAGGATAGCGATATCCCCTCCTGAGAGATTGATAAGCATTAGCACTCTTAACGAGCTAGGTCAATGATCAACCTTGTTTTACCAGACAGAATCCTAGGACCCTTCTTTGTCAGCAATACATCCTCCTCAAGTCTAACCCCGAATTTCCCAGGATAGTATAGCCCGGGTTCAACGGTGAAGACCATGCCAGGCTCGAGCACGGTTTCACTCCCCAGTCTTAAATAAGGTGGTTCGTGAACAACCACGCCTATTCCATGCCCAAGACCATGGATAAATTTCTTCCCTACACCGTTTTTCTCGAAGAACTCAACCACCTTTAACGCTGGCTCACCGGCTTTAACGCCTGGTTGTATGGACTCTATACCTACGTGGAGAGCTTGCTCCACAAGCTCAAGAGCTTTCTTCTCCTCCTCGCCCAGCCTCCCGTATTTTAAAATCCTTGTAATATCGCTACACCTACCCCCATACTTCACCCCGACATCTACTAGTATAATATCGCTCCTACCCAGCTTCCTGGATGTTGGGACGTTGTGTGGGTAGCTGTTGTTGGGCTTGAAGGAGATAATGGGCTCGAAAGCATATTGGCTGACTCCCTCTCTTCTAACTCTTTCCTCGAAGTAACCTGTCAGCTCGGCCTCGGTAACTCCTTCAGTAACCATTGATGCCAGCGTGTATATGCCTTTAGAAGTTATTTCAATAGCCTTCTTTATCACGTCAACCTCCTCCCTTGTCTTAACCATTCTCTCCTTCCATATCCTGCCGGAAGCGTCAACGATTCTCTCGCCCGGTAGCTCTGTCAACAAGTGTGAAAGAGTGGATGGAAAGGATTTGTCAACACCAACTTTCACGCTCTCTCTTAGTAGATCGTTAATTATTTCTTTCCAATCCTTATCGACCACTACAGCATCATCCGGTTTAATCGATTTAGAAACACCGTACACTTCAGCCCTGTCTTTTAAACTATCCCGGAACCTGTAGAACTCTAAGACAGGAACGTAGAGTTTTACGCTTCCGTTTTTATCTGCATAGAGGATTTGGGTGGAGTCGGCGATTGTCGGAACACCTGTGAAGTACTCGGTGTTATCCGGGGCTGTTAGAATAAGGGCGTCCACTTTCAAATCTTGAATTATGCTCAGAATCTTACCGGTGAAATCCAACGAGCACACCCTCTTAGAGATTTAATTTTGAGATAATATAAAAACATGGATGTTTAATTGATTCTAAAGGTGTTAGCGATGGATACGGGTAAGTGCCCTAGGGACGCGAATAAAATGCTCTTCACGCTTGAATCGGAGAAGTTGAGCAACGGGGTTGCCAGGGTGTCACTAGTTTTGAAATGCCCCGTCTGCAATTACAGGGTTGTTGTAGAGAGGTTAGAGGCTAGTAGGGATAAGGATGGGAATATCTTGATAAGAAGGTTTTTCACGGAACCTAAACCTGCGTGAAGCCGGGCTTGAACCCTCTTATTCAATCACGCTGTTAATCAAATCCTTGATAAGCTGGGGGTTAATCCCCGTGAACTCGACCTGGTAGTTCTCAGGGTCTAGCGGGGATAAGATCACTATGGCGTCCTGAGGGCTTCTAATGTCAAGGAGTCTTATCACGAACTTGTTAACTCTTCCCGACGGGATTGTGAGGGATTCGAATTTTTTCTCAGGGAAAACCGGCTCTTCCTTCATCGTCTCCCCGACTAGAACGTATCTGGTCGTTTTCCTCCCCGAGCGAATCGTCACCTGTTTCAGCCTGTCCTTGACAAGTATCCACCTATTGCTTGGAAGCTTCATGAATATTTTCAACCACTACCCCCTTCCGAACACTCAAGGTTAATAATATTATATGTTTAAACTTAAATATCAGGGATGACCGGGCAGAGACGTACTGAGCAATGATGTAGGTGGAGCGACTGGGACCTTTAGAATCCTATTTAAGCCTTTTCCTGGATAATCAAAAACGGTGCGTGAATTATGAAGTACCCGGATGTGGTTAAGGAAGTTGAAAAAATCGCGTGGCCTAAACCAATGAAATTGTTCACCGCGGGCCCTGTCGCGTGCTTCCCCGAAGTCCTGGAGGCTATGAAGATACAGATGTTCAGCCACAGGTCTAAGGAGTATCAGGAGATTCACAAGGATACAACGCTGAGGCTTGCCAAGTTCCTTGAGGCGGAGAAATCAACGATACTTCTAATTCCTTCGAGCGGGACGGGTTTCATGGAGGCCAGTATTAGAAACGCCGTGTCCCCCGGGGGCAAAGTCTTGGTGACCGTGATAGGAGAGTTCGGGAACAGGTATAGGGAAGCGGTTGAGCGGAATGGGAGAAAGCCTGTAGTCCTCGAGAAGCCTTTGGGTAAGCCTGTTTTGCCGGAGGAGTTAGACGACGCTTTGAAGAAGAACCCTGATGTCGAAGCAGTAACGATCACTTACAATGAAACCAGCACGGGCGTGCTCAACCCGTTGAAAGAGTTAGCAAAGGTTGCTAAGGAGCGGGGGAAGATGGTTTTCGTAGACGCTGTCTCCGCCATGGGTGCAGCGGACATTAAGGTGGATGCATGGGGTATCGACCTTGTGTTCTCCAGTAGTCAGAAAGCATTTGGTGTTCCACCGGGGCTTGCCATGGCAGCTGTCAGCGAGGCCGTGTTCGAGAAGGCGAAGAATATTCCGGAGAGGGGATTATACTTCGACCTCTTGGAGATCAGGGACGTGCTTTTGAAACAGTGGTCAACACCTACGACTCCGCCTATGCCCCAGATCATTGGATTGAACGTGGTGTTGAGAATCATCGAAAAGATGGGTGGGAAAGAAGCTTGGTTGAAAATGTATGCTGACAGGGCTGAGAAGATTAGGAGAGGCGCGCTCAACCTCGGCCTCAAGCTCTTCGCCGAGCCAGGCTACTACAGTCCAACCATCACCGTGATATACAATCCCCCGGGAATCAAGGGGCCGGTTATATATGAGGAGTTGAGGAAGAGGGGTTTTGAAATAGCTAAGGGTTACGGTAAAGTAAAGGATGACACATTCCGCATAGGGCATATGGGCTATATAACAGACGAGGACATAGACCTCTTGTTCAGGAACCTAGAGGAAGTCTTGAAATCCCTTGGAGTAAAGAAGTAGTTTTTTCAATACTTTTATATTTTCCCTTCCTCATATTGTGAACCCGAGGTGAGAGTGTTGAAGATCCTTGTAGCAAGCCGCATTCATGAGAAGGCAATCCAGCTTCTAAGGGAAAACGGGTTCGAAGTATCAGTTGTTGAGGAACCACCCGAGGAAGAATTGGCGAGGCTGATAAAAGGCTTCGACGGGCTAATAGTTAGAAGCAAGCCCTTGGTTACGAGGAAGGTAATAGAGTCTGCGGACAGGTTGAAGGTAATTGCGAGAGCAGGCGTGGGGCTGGACAATATCGATGTTGAAGCTGCAAAAGAGAAAGGGATTACACTGATCAACGCGCCCGAGTCATCGACCCAGAGTGTTGCAGAGCTCGCTGTAGGATTAATGCTTGCTGTTGCGAGGAAAATAGCCTTCAGTGATAGGAAGATGAGGGAGGGGTACTGGGCTAAGAAGGAGGCGATGGGTGTTGAACTATCAGGCAAAACCCTCGGCGTTATAGGTGCTGGACGCATCGGAAGCGCTGTCGCGAGAATCGCTAAATACGGGTTCAACATGCACATACTCTACTATGATGTCTCCTGCAGGGAGGACTTGAGCAAGGAGCTGGGGGCTGAGTGCGTGAGCATTGAGGAGTTGTTGAAGAGGTCTGACATAGTAACTATTCACGTACCCCTACTGCCCGAGACAAGGCACATGATCAATGAACAGAGGCTGAGATTGATGAAGAAGACAGCCATACTCATAAATACCTCCAGAGGCGCAGTAGTGGACACAGCCGCACTGGTCAAAGCCCTTAGCGAGGGCTGGATAGCTGGGGCCGGGCTGGACGTGTTTGAAGAGGAGCCTCTGCCAAGGGATCACCCGTTGACGAAGCTCGAGAACGTTGTGTTAACACCTCACATCGGGGCTAGCACGAAGGAGGCGCAGGAGAAAGCCGGCATAGAGGTTGCCAGGAAGATAGTGGAGTTCTTCAAGAAGTGACCCGTTATGTCGTTTTTCGAGATTAAGACGAAGCACTTAGTATTGAAGATTACCCTGGAGGAAGTGTCCAAGCTCCATATTCACGAAGAGATAATACCGGAGATGTATGAGAAACTGGTGGAAAAGATCAGGCAGGACGGCTTCTTCAAAGACCCTGTCATAGTTGATGAGAAGACACTGGTAGTGCTTGATGGAATGCACCGGGTTGCGGCTGCGCAGACTCTGAAATTCCCGTACATGCCGGTCTGCCTAATAGATTACGACAACCCCGAGGTCAAGCTCAGGTCCTGGTGTAGAACAGCCTTTAAGAAGTCTAGCAGTCCTAGCGAGGCATTATCGGTTATATCTAGGCTAGGGCTGAGGATGACGAAGGTGGCAAGCATTGACGACGCCTTCGCTTTGTTAAAAGCGAGAAAGCTTGTAGTAGCGGTAACCGATGGCGACAGCGTTTCAGGCGTGGTCTCCCCGGCAAGCGATATTAAAATAATATACGACTGGGTGAAGAAGATAGAGCACGCGCTTAAAAACTCTGGTTTCGACGTTGGGTACGTAACTGAGGAGGAGGCACTTGAAAAAGCGAGAAAAGGAGAGGTAACGGTTTCACTGATAACCCCTACTATAACAAAGGAAGAAGTCCGCAAGGTCGCGCTGAGAGGGGAGGTCTTCGCTCACAAGGCAACCCGTCACATCGTGCCAGCAAGGCCGATGAACGTCAAGGTGCCGTTAAACTGGATTGACGGGTCAATCCCCTTGGAGGAAGCCAGGAGGAGACTGTCCGAGTATCTAGGCAAGAAGCAGATAAAAACACTGCCTCCGGGCACTGTTCTCGATAGAAGGTATGATGAGGAATTATTTGTTTTCGAATAAGAACACTTTTTCCTTAACTCACTTACTTCATTAATCTTTATAAGCACTGTTTTCTAATCAAATCATAATTGGCGGGGCACAACAGCGGGGTAGGGCAGCCTGGTAGCCCGCGGGAGACAGTAGTCGATAGACCTGTCCGCGAAGCTCATAACCCCGAGGTCGGTGGTTCAAAGCGGGCGTCAAGCCCGTGGAAATCCACCCCCCGCTATGGATCGCCCGCTTAACAGCGGGCCCCGCCACTCCTTGTTTCAAACATTTTTATTCTCTGAACAAGAAATTTTTCATAAGGTGGTTGAATGTCTTCAACCAGGATCTTCCTGTTATTACTGTTGGTAACACCTATTATCCTAGGATTCGCTGGATCACTCCAAACCCTTCAAGGAACTCACAGCGGAGTCATCGTAATCAAAGGTCCCACTCCCATAATGGAGGGAGAGGCGAAGGGTCCTGAAGACATCACCGTAATGAACGAGTATATCGCTGTAGCATTCGGTATTTCAACAACCCCGCCATGGGGGATTCCGCCCGGTCACATTGTAGACCTTGCCCCGGTCGCCCCCGGTTCTTCAGATGTCTTAGCACAGTTCAGCCTTCCCTTGAACGACTGGGGGAACTGGGCAACTATAACTAGCTTCCAGATAGTGGAGAATTCTTCCACAAGGGCTGTTATTACTGCCCTGGGGCAGTGGAAGGGTTTAGCCGTAAACTACACGTACATTCTCGAAGCGGGCAAGCCGTATCTGAGAACAGTCATAACTGTGACGAACAATGACACGGTATCATACTCTAACCATATAATGGGTCCAGCCGTCTCGCTGAAGAGGGGGTGGGCTTACGCACCTGGTTTTGGAACAGGCAGGATCACAACATCTCCTAAAGCAGGCTACGGGATAACTGAGGACTGGGTTGCAGCATACCATGAGGATTACGCTCTGGGCCTATACTCGCCAGGCTACACCCATATAGCTCTCCACAGCAGTTTCGCAGACACCTTCTACCAGGTGACACTGAACCCGGGCGAGTCACGAGTGTTCGAAGCATACTTGATAGCGTATCCTGAAGGGGACTTATGTAAGATAGCGGAAACGGTTCAAACCATTAGGGAGGGAGGGCTAGCATCAATCCATGGGGAGGCCAGGACAAGTAAGGGTGAAGCGTTGGCTAAAGGAGTGGTAATGGTCGAATCCAACGGCAGACCATATTGCTGGGGGCTTGTGAAAAACGGTTCATACACTTTAAGCCTTCCAGCTCCAGGATCCTACAGTGTTTTCGCGCTTGCTAAGGCACACGCTCCCAGCACGAGGCAGAATCTCACAGTTGCGCCAGGCGAGGATCTCGAATTAAACTTCACCGACGTGGTTCCCCCTGGCAGGGTAGTGTTAACAGTGTTTAGGAATGACACCGGGGCCTCGACTGATGCGAGAATAATTGTCAGCGGGGGATACGTGCCCCCTGTCATGTACTTAGCCGTCACGACTGTGTACACTGATGTTTACGATGTTGGAAAGGCAGTGATCGATTTAGCCCCAGGCACCTATAACTTAACGATCGATAAGGGCGCGGGATTCATAAGCACTGCTAAAACCATCAACGTATCGGTGGCTAGTGAGCAAATTGTTAATGTTAATGTAACTGTCGAGATCCTCATCAAACCCTTTGATGAAGGATGGTACATGGTAGACCTCCACCACCACTCCGACTGGATGGATGGCAGGACGCCTCCTGACCTGCTCGTGGCAGCCCAGCTTGCATCAGGACTGGATATTGTTTTCGTCAGCGACCACGACTACGTTGGAAACTGCCCCGTGATCCAGGCAATAACGCAGGCTCGTAGCGTGCCGTTCGTGTGCGGAGTGGAAATCTCCCCTGACTGGGCCCACTTCAACGTCTATCCCGTGGTTGATCCTTCAAAGCTTGTTTACAGGGGAACCATGAGGGAGATCATAACAGCTGCCAGGGCGGCTGGAGCGATAATGGTCAGGGCTAATCACCCATGGATTGGCGGGTTGTTCATAGCTCAGGAGATGAACAATATTCCTGGAGGGTATTATGAGGACTGGGATGCTGCGGAGCTGGGTCCATGGGGCACTAATAGCCAGAGGACATTGACGAAAATGTTCACGCTATGGGATTTGAATATAAGGAAATATTTGACAGCGGGTAGCGATGTCCACGACGTTATCATGCAGACATACACCGGGAAACCCAGGCTTGTCGCCTACCTACCCAACGGCCCCAACCCTGTCTCGCTAGCCCTGGCTGAAAAGTATGGGAGGACATTCATATCTTACGGCCCCTTCCTGTTCTCCGACCCGTTACCGGGCACCACTGTCGGCGTAGCATCCCTCTCCCAGAACGTAACGCTAAGGGTTAAACTCTTCTCAGTACTTGGCTTAAGCAAGGTTGAAGTATATGGTAAAGGAGGCAGGATTATCCAAACCATCCCTCTAGGGTCAGCGACGTCCAAGACTCTGGAAATAACTGTTCCAGCATCCCTGGCGACTAACGGGACTGAGAACGGGTATATCGTTTTAATCGCCTACGACATGCAGAATAACAGGGCGATTAACAACCCTATTTGGATAGATCTAAACACGCAACAGGTGACGACAACCGTTACCGAGAGAGTTACTGAAAGGGTTACTGAGACGACGACTACTACTCAAACAGTTACGTCTCCCGTAACGACCTCGGTAACGGTGACCACGACTAGGACGGAAACCGTTACGCATTCAACCATGTTAACAACCACGCAGATCTTGGAATCAGTAACGACGACAACTTACACTTCCACATACACTAGTGAAAAAATTATCTCGCAGACAGACTACATTGTCACGGGAGTAGTCGCAACCTTATTCCTAGCCATAGGATTAGGATTGAGCAGGATATTATTCAAGAAGTAGGTAAACCTCAAATATCAATGTTTTTTATAGCCCAAACTTATTAAACACATTAATAGTGCGGGGGTGCCCGAGCTTGGTCAAAGGGGTCGGGCTCAGGACCCGATGGCGTAGGCCTGCGTGGGTTCAAATCCCACCCCCCGCACTTCACACATATAGCTAAGAACCCTTCCTTGGAATCCTTGAGTATGCTTCGAATTATCAGATCCTATCCCGCATCCTTAATCTCATCTTTAATAGTGAAAGGAGGTAAGCGAGGGATTATCATTGAATATCTCACGGCAGGGTTATAAGTTTAGAGTATTCATTACCACCCATAGTGTGTAGCCTTAGCTCTATAACTTGCCCATGCGTATACCCCGTTGTTAACCATATCGTAACCGTTTTCTCCTCACCCGGTCTTAAAGTTAGAGGTAGTGGAAGATTCGAGTTTGCATTAGCCTTGCTGAGGGTTTTTCCATCGATAAATGCCTGGTCTATGGTGGCGGGGTTATCCCCAATGTTCCTTATTCTTAACACAATGTTGAATACTCCTGAGTAGTATACTTCATAAATATTGATATCAAAGTTCTCATAGCAAAACGCCCTAGTGACTGTTACATTGAGCTTGTATTGGAGAGCGTCCCCAGCCTTGATGTAAACCGGAATACTTTCTCCCTGCTTGGAAGAAGCATTATAGATGATGATGTTTAAAGCAACCATATCCTGGGCTTCTAAATTTTCTGTCTCGACTCTCACATATGCGGTTCCATTAAAGCCTATTCCTCCATTAATGGAGACTCTAACCCCTTCCACAAGTACTTCATCAATCAAGATGGAGCTACCGCTTCTACTTCTAAACACTGCTTTAATGTACAAGTCGCCGCAGGAAATGTAAGCTTCTTTAGCGAGGATCTCTACTTCCCCAGACTCCTGGACGAAATCTTTAAGGTGGAAGTACAGGATGCTTGCAATTAAGGTAATGAGAATTAAAACAGCAACGATGTGCAGGGTCTTCATGAAAACCAGCTCCCACTGAGTAAGTTCTTGTTTCCCGAATTTATGGCTTCCGATACTGAGAGGGTTGATTTTTTTCAGGTGTTAGAAGAGTCCGTTGCTAGGCATTTTTCAGGCTCTCTATAATTTTCACAGACATAGGCTTCAGGATTCTTAATAACCATGTCGGCAACTCTTTCAGCCAAAACATAAAGGTGTTCGCTCACAACCTCCCTCGTTTTTAAAAATGAAAGCTGCTCCAAATCTATCACCACAGGGTTTTCACCAGGCTTCACCACGACGTCGACCACGAGATCATGGTATTTCACTATTCCTGGCGCGAGTTCCGGCGGCGTGTTAATGTTTATGTAGCTGCCCAGCCAGTTCCCATTCCTGAAATAGTTATGGCTTATCACGTAGGAGCCTTCCTTGATAATTAACAAGTCTCTGTCACCGGGGAGTTTTTCAATGCCTAACCCGTCGTAAACCCCCTCACTAGTGAAAACCCTTTCTAAAACAAGGCAAGCCCTTCCTTGAACAAGTTTGTAATGCTCGAGAAACCCTGGGGTGAGCTCCCTGACTCCTTTAACAGGCGAGTAGTGTAGGATTCTAAACCTCTTTGTCTCAGATATTTTCCTGATAATCCACTCTCTCAAACTACCCCCTACAAGGCTTAAACTACAGCCTTTTCCAGCAAGGTTTTCAACCAGGTCTAGCTCGTCACCAAATCCTAGGTTTTTCAATTCATGATGCCCTGGCATGGTTGGAGTCACTGCCCGTCTCTCATGGTCTAGGATTTTCTTCGCAATACTTGTTAGCGAGATTAATCCTATGAACTCCCCGGTTCTCAGCCTGCACGGGTTTCCAACACTCTTCGCCACCTCCATCAACCTCTTATACTCCTCCAACAACGCGTCTATTTCAGCCTCAACATCCCTCGGGTCCGCGAACCTCGCGCTGCTCCTGAACTTCACCCCGAGCCCGGAGCCTATGAGCTTGGATAAAGCTATGGCGGAAAGCTTGTTCTTCAACACCCTATCCCTGATGTATTCGGAGAAAACTATTCTAGGGTTTCCGTGGATGAGAGAGACAAAATCTCCGAGCATTTTGAACTCTCGGGTAAGCTCAACAAGCTCACCCTCACTCCACGAGGGCTTGGAAACCCCTACAATGACCTTATCGTTCACGGACAAGCCTTTACAATCCCTCAACACTCCCTTGAAATCACCCACATCTACAACGCAAGCCCCGGGCACTGTTTTTTCAACTCTTCCAAGATAGATCGAGTTTACCTCAATCCTCGAGGCTTTCCTAAAGACGAACTTTAAACTTCCTGAGAGTAAGTCGAAAATGGACCTAGCCTCAGAGGGTTTGCCTATGATAAGGACTGAATCATCCTCAGCGTCCTTCACCGTTGCATCGGGAGGAGAGTTGTCGAAGCCTATGTTAAGCCTATTGGCTATTACCTCGCTTGGCTGGACAATCCTGTACCCGTGTTTCAAAAATAGGTGTGAGAGGGCGGTTGCGTATATCCCTCTGACACGTACCTTGGTCAAGACCAGGGCTCCTCAGTCATGGATTGTCTCAAGTATTGCTATGATCTGCCAGATCTTAGTCCTAGTGTTCAAAGGCATGTTAGGATCCTGGCTAACCTGGTCTAGAAGGCTGATCGCGTTTGCAGCCTTAACGCCCGGGGTCAGTTTTTCATCGCGCAACTGGTTTAAAGCCTCCGTGGCCGCTCTTCTAATATTCCTGGGAACAGCTGTGTCGTTAACTATGCTAACTAAAAGGTAGATAGCATTCCTTAACTTAACCTCGTTGTCAGGCACCTTCGCCATCATAATCACCTGTTAACCATCCCTCATAAACATATATGAGTGTGATTAATAAAACTATTATGGAGAGATGGTTGGAATGGGTGAGAGAAAAGACTATACTAAGATCATGGCCGAGTACTTGAAAGCAGGTGCAACAATGCTATCGCTAACATGCCCTGTCGAAGGGTGCGGCCTTCCGTTGTTCAAGCTTAGGTCGGGAGAAATCGTCTGCGCGGTTCACGGGAAAGTCCACTTGGTTAAGAGCGATGAAGAAGTCAAGGAGATAAGGGAAAGGATTACGTTGATAGGAGTGCTAGACAAGCTCGAGGAGAAAACACTCAACATAATAAAGGAGCAAAGCGAGAGCGAGGATGTGGATCCCAGGGAGATAATAGGCTGGCTCGAGGTTTTAGAAAGAATTAGAAGATTGAAGGAAATCAGCCGGGAGAAGCAGTCTTTGCCGAAGCCGCCGTGAACCCCCGGAGTTGCCCTAAACCATGCCGCTACTAAAGAGCGATCTAACCTTCTCAAGTACTTCCGAGTAGACTGCTTGCACTTCTCTTGTAGCGTCAACCTCCAAGAGCCATCCCTGGGCAACCATTCTCTTATAGTTCTGCCTAACCCTGTTGAGAAACTCTTTCTCCTCGAACTCGGGGAATCTTGAAGGGAGCCCCTGCCTCCTAGCCATGGCTACCTCGGGGGGAATGTCAAGATATATTGCCAGGTCGGGTTTCAAAGCATACTTGTTCACTTCCACAACCCACTCGAAGGGAGCCCCCATGGCTGACTGGTAGGCTATACTGCTGTAGAAATACCTGTCCGAGACCACGCAAACCCCTTTCTCAAGCATTGGCTGTATCAGGGTTTTCACATGGATAAGCCTGTCGAGGGCGAAGGCTAAGGCGTCAACATAGGCATCCCTGTAGGAAGAATACTCCCCTTTAACGGCTCTAACTATTAGCGAGTCTGTTGGCTCGTAAGTGTAAACAGCCTCCATCCCCTTTGATTTAAACATGTCTATTAGCATTTTCGCAAGCGTGGTTTTCCCTGCACCATCAATGCCTTCTAACACTATGAAAAACCCTCTACTCAACCGTGACATAATCCTCCCCTTCCCTATGTGTAACAAGTTTCTTGTTGGATAATATTGTTGAAAACTCTTCGAACTCCTCGACAATAAACAAGGGGATGCCCGCTAACACGCATCCTGCTATTAAGATGGGCTCCACCTCCTTAACGATCATGCAGCATGGATGGACGTTGTTCTTTTTCAAAGCATATATGATGTATGAGCCCACAGTGCTTCCTCGCGAACCCTTGAAAACAAGCACTCTTCCAGCCATCTCAACTTCGCCAAAGTCTGCTCTGACAACTCCTCTGACAGGGTCTACTTCACCGAAGAAGCTTAAGTACTGGTTTAAAACAACAGGTTCTCCGGAGCAGTCGCCATCAACCACTCGTTTAATCCTCCATTTCAAACTCACGTTTCCCCCTCCCCATCGTGATTAAGCGTAGATGCTTTCAACTATCTCCTTTAAGCCTGCAATACCTGCTTTAAGCCCATGTATCTTCCTCATGTAGAAATATGCCTTTCCACTATTCGTCAACATGTAATCATATTTCTTCTTTAACACGGATACGACAGGGCAGGTTCCCAAGGCTATGTCCACCTTCCGCGACAAGAGGAATTTCATCAGGGGAGAATAGGTGGAGGCAAGCTCAGGTGGCATTGTAACGAGAAGCTTGCCCCTCCTGGGCTCTCGATATTTTTCAAGTAAGCGCTTGAGAGCAACAAGCTCTTCTGGATGCGTGTGGGGACATCCTATATATCCTAAAACAGTCCCGCCTAGACCAGGCAACTCTCCAACATATTTTTCCACGTCGCTAGGTTCCAGGGTAATGGTTTCCTCTATCTCTGTTTTATAAGTTTCCCTAGGGGTTATGCCGTCGAGCACTGCTAGTGCATGGGATCCGGATGCCGCCATCGCTGCCAGTAGAGCTTTAATCTCGTGTAAAGGTTTCTCCCTAATCTTTACAACGGGGATGTCCCTAATGTTTTCCCCAATCCACAAGCCGGCTAGAGATAGGGGCTTATTATCAATTAATGGTGATAATTCGACCAGAACCCTTGCAACCCTGTTTTCAAGACTATGAAGACCGTGAAGATATGTGAAACCTGTTAAGGCTGAAGCCAGCGCTAAGGGCCCGCCCTCACGGTTTGTTCTAGCCCCGAAGTAGGAGTTGGCGAAAATCACGGCACTGCTCTCGCCCCATGCCAAGTGCTCGCCCGGCATCGGCGGTCTATGGTAGTAGGGTATGCAGGTGAACACGGGCTTACCGCCCATTCCAACCAGTGCTTCATCTATCAATGCCTGCTTGCTGAAATACTTGTTGTCAATTACCTGGGAGAGCATTCCGTAGTCGACGCAGCCTGGGTTTATGGTGGTGTAGACTCGGAACCTTGGCCTCTCCCTGTAGAAGTCTCTTAAGAACTCCAGCCCGGGTTCGCCTATGTTCGAGTATGAGACACCGGATACGTGTGCATGTGTGATTTCCACAAGTCTGTCAGAGCCCAGGGCCTCGCCTACTTTCACAATTATCTCGAGCGCTTTAGCGTAAACCCATCCGAACTCTCCTTTAAGCATTCTCTCCTGAAAAGGAGTGAGATACATTACTCGACAACAACCCTCCTATACTTATCCCATGGTTCATTGAATGGTTTCACAGCGAGGAAAATAACCTTATCCCCAATCCCTTCCCTGCTCCTGGGTTCTAGAGTACTGCCTTTGATATCTTTTAAGATTATTATGTCCTCGCTCCCTTTAAGCCTAGTAGCCAACGCCCACTCTACTTCCAATGGATTGTCGACGTCAATATCTTCGTCAACGATGAACACGTGTTTAACGCTAGGGTGGGCAGATATCGCAGCTAGTCCTGCTAGTTTCGCCTCGCCAGGGGAGTTCTGCTTCAACGATATGGCTACGTGGAGCCATCCGCCCCCGCCCTCGGTTAGCCGGACCTTCACAACCCCTGGGGCTACTTTCCTAACCTCCTCGTATATTAAAGGCTCCCTAGGGAAGCCCATTAGGAATTGGTGCTCCCATAACCCGGGGATTATTGCGTGGAATAGTGGGGTTTGGTGCTTGTTAACGTAGAATCCTGCTGGTTTGAAAACCGGCTGAAGCCTCTTACCATCCAGGAGCATCAGTATGTCTGTGAAAGGCCCCTCCTCGGCGAGTTCTCTTGATAAGACTCCTTCCACGACTACGCTGGCGTTTGCAGGTACAGGTATCTTGTACAATGGGGTTTTAACAACCTTGTTGTAGCCCGACATTGCCGCTGCCACGGATGCTTCGAAAACGCCTAACGGGGGAGTCATCGCAGCTGCTAACTCGAAATAGGGGTCTGCCCCAAGAACCATTGCGACTGGGGCGTCAACGCCTCTATCATGGTATTTCTTCATCAGGAAGTGGAGCTGCCTCGGGACTACTCTAATCGGGGCTTCTGCAGGGGATTTGTACATGGTTCTATGGTAGCTAGCGTTGCACGTCTTCTCGTAGCAGATGATGTATATGGAGCTTGTCAAGTACCGTGAACCATCATCCCTATAATACTTCACGAATGGGAGCGAGTCAAGCGTGTAGTCCCTTCTCTCAAAGTAGTCGTCGAACTCCACGGTATCGAGCAGTGCAGGATTCTCCAATGCTTTAATAACTCTACTGTAAACCTCTAAGTCTGTGGTAGCTTCAAACAAAGCATACACGTCTTTCCTCGCAGTCACCAGGTTGGTGTAGCCTGTGAACTCTGTTCCTTCAAGTTCGAACAGGAAGAGTTTTCCACGGTTTGAGGATGCTAACCGGGTGATTGCATAATCTCTCTCTACTTTTCCTAACTCCTCAACGGGTTTTCCGGCTTTACGGGCTGTTTCACGTATCAACTGTAGAGGGTTCAAGAGAACACCTCCAAAAACTCCTCGGTGAAATCATCCCTGAGCTTTATTGTTGAAACCTTCAGCTCACTAATCTTATCCGTGAACCTTGTTTTAATAATTATCCTCCTCCCTTGGAAATCAATTTTATCGATTAAAGCAGGGTAGTCTAAGCTGCCGTTGGAGACGGCGGCGTAGAGATTTCTCTCGGCGCCGGGTTCGAAAACAGCTATTTTAGCCACTCCAAACTCCTTTTTCAACCCTTCCTCCTCAACCCTTCTTACACTGCCGGCTAAGTAGAGCTTATCTGGGAGAAGTGAAGCGTGAGAGATTTTTCCTTCAACGTATTTCTCCACGCTTGCAACATCTACTGGAACACCTTCAAGGATGGGAAGACCATTGATGATTAGGTTTTCAAAATCGAGTTTAACTACTGGTGCCTCGTGAAGAAACTCTCTATATTTCATGCTTCTAAGAATCCTCCGCTCATCCCTGCTTCTAACCTTCCTCGTAGCAGGTATATTGAACTCTACCACTCTAACACCGTGAGCGCTGAACTTTCTGAAGTAAGGGGAGATATCGGCTCCGAAAACAACTATAACATCTGGTTTTAGAGCTGAAATAAGTGAAACCTTGTACCTCAGCCCTTTTTCATCTCTGATCCAGCCGTCAGTATCCACGATAACGTGAGTGCTCCCGGCTTTGAAGTATTCGGAGGCTAGTTCTTTAACAGCATTTATTATTTTCCAGATGTTTACGTGAGGCTTTACATCACCGATGAACCGTAGCTTCTCCGGCTTAGCCTCCCCTACCCATAGCACGGGCTCCGTAATCCTTCCAGCTGATACGAAACCGGGTGGTCCAATATTTGACTGGCCTACATCACCATCAACTATTGCGGGGCTCCCGCCCTTCTGCAACACAATGTTTGATAAGAGGGTTGCGAAAGATGATTTACCGCTATCGGTCCCGCCCACCAGCACTATTAGTCTACCAGGGTTTGAGGCCAGTTCCTGGCTGAGAGCGTACTTGGCAAGGTAGGGGTCGTCTTCCTCGAGGGGTTGCACGGAGGCTTCTTCACCCATCACCAAGTCCAGTTCTGAATCCTCAAGGGCCCGGATTATGTAGGTTTTAGTTTTATGAACTATCACCCTAGTTTTTTCAACGAATACTTTTCCGAGAACATCTATGGCGCCTTTCTTGACAAGTATGCTCACAGGCCCGTAAACCTTTAAGAAGCCCCCTTTTGAAACGCTTAGCTCGGGTGTCATGACACCTCAACACCTTTTTTCAAAGCTATCCGGTAAGCCGCGTACACGTCCTTGAACCTGAAAGGCCTAAGCCCTCTTTTCATCTTCCCGGCTATATACCGGATTTCGTCGCGGCTTTCAATAGCTGGGGAGGTTTTCTCCTCGGATACTATTTCAAAAGGTATTCTAAACTCCTTGCTTAAAACCTGCACCAGCTCTAATCCTTTAGGCGAAGCCCCTATTTTCACCCGGAAGCTCCGCGAGGGAATGCATTCTAGAAAATACTTCAAATCCTTTATGAAGCCGAGGAGATCGGTTTTCCCATAGTCTACCAGGGTTCCATCACCTAGGGCGACATAAGTGATGTACTTTCCAGGATCAACGCCTATGACGAGTTCCCGGAAGCTTTCAATTAGATATGTGGCTAAAACCGCCTGCTCGATCTTCCTGCAGTCATGCTTGGGGTCGTAAACCACTTCTAAATCCTTTCTCTCGGAGACGCTGTCAGCAATCTCCTTGTGATCGGTGTAGAAGACGCTCGATAACGGGATTTCACCGGGTTCATAGTAGTAGCTGAATAACACCCCCCGCTTCCTCAATAATTCCCGGACCTGCATAAACCATTCAGGGTCGTAGATGGCGATGACAAGGTGTTTTTTCTGCAACCTCTTAAACCATTATAATGGTTAATATTCCCCGGCTTATAATATCTATTGGGGATTGCGATAAGGAGCAGGGGATTAAGGATTCACGACCTGGTTTCGAAGTCCGCTATGTGCTTGTTCTACGGGGTAGCGGGAGCCGGTAAAACCAATATCTTGCTGACCCTGACAAGGGATTTGTGCAGGGAGGACGGCCCCTGCCTCTACATTTCCACTGAGGAAACGTTGCACTACGAGAAAGTGGGTAAGCAGGCTGAAAACTATGCTAACACGTTGTTCGCAGAGGTTCACGAGCTTGACAAGCTGCTGGAACTGTTCCTACAGCTTAGCTACATGGATTTTCGAATCCTGGTCGTAGACAGCATCAACTCTCTCTACAGGGCGGTTGCATACGAGGAGTCTTCCCTAGCAAAGTTCACTTTTTCACTGGGTTTTTTAAGAAGCATGAGCGTGCAGAAGGGTTTTAAAGTATTGGCGTCAGCACAGGTTCGGGCTGGAGAGGATGATGTTGAAGCCTCCGGCATGAGCCTCTTGGAATACTATTTCGACACGGTGTTTCAAGTAGGGTTTGAAAGGGATAAAAGGTTTGTCAAACTTGTCAAGCCAAAATATAAGGTGCCCCTGGTTAATTACTTTGAAATAAATGAGAAGGGAGCAGTGTGGGTGTAGCATGATAGAGGAGTATGTGTACTGGCTGGTGAAATTCTACATCCCAGTAATGGTTGCTAACGGGACTCCAGTACTTGTTAAAGGCGTGTTTCGAATAGACTCCGGTAGAGCCTTCGTCGACAGGAGACCTCTGCTCGGGTCGAACAAGACCTGGGAGGGTTTGCTCATAGGTGTTACCTATGCTTTCGTAGCGAGCTCGCTCATCTCTATTGTTTTCGACAACCCCTTCTACATTATCGGGGGGCTTGCAGGCCTCTTCGGGCTTTTAGGGGATTTAGCAGGGGCTTTCCTTAAAAGGAGGCTGGGGATCAAACCCGGCGACCCGCTCCCGGTGGTCGACCAGCTTGACTTCGTAACATTCTCCACGCTCTTCTACCTTGCAGTAGGTTTTGAGGAGTTCGCGGAAAACCCTGGCTACATTATTTCAACCTTCCTGCTCATATTGCTTCTCCATGTTGCCGCGAACAACTTGGCTTACTACATGGGTTTGAAGGATAGGAGATGGTAATATTTTTAATAGGATTTTCACGTTAAAGGAGTTAATTGAAGGTGTTTACGAATGAGGATACCGAAGGTAATAACGACATACTGCCCCAAGTGCAGGACACACACCGACCACTCAGTAGCGATCTACAAGCACGGTAAGAGAAGGAGCCTTGCCGAGGGAGAGAGAAGGTATGCTAGGAAGAAGAAAGGCTACGGCTCAAAAAGGAAGCCTGAGCAGAAGCGTTTCGCCAAGGTAACTAAGAAGACCGTGTTAAAGCTTAAATGCACCAAGTGCGGATATACCTTCCACACCGAGGGTATAAGGTTGAAGAAGGCTGAGCTGGTAGAGGTGGGTAAGTAGGTATGAGGAAGAGGAAACTACTCATACCTCAGCCTCGAAGCCGCTTCTACAAGGTAATATGTAAAACCTGCGGCGCTGAAAACATTGTTTTCAGCCACGCATCTTTCCCCACGAGATGCAAGGTCTGTGGAACACAGCTTGTGAAACCCACTGGTGGAAGAGCCCTAGTGCTCAAGGATAAGTCGGAAATCGTTGCGGAACTAGGCTAACCTATTCTTTTCTGGGTTAAGTTTAAATTAACTCCTGAATTATCCAATCAAAATGATGCGGGGGTGCCCGAGCTTGGTCAAAGGGGTCGGGCTTAGGACCCGATGGCGTAGGCCTGCGTGGGTTCAAATCCCACCCCCCGCACTCTTCTAAATCGTTCTAGCCCAGGAATTTGAAATTATCATAGTGGGATAATAATCAATTATGCGCTATATTAATAAAGAAATGATAAAAAGTTAGGGGTATAACAAGCTATTGCTGCTCCTGGGGAGGGGTTTCACGGGAGGGGGCCTTCCCGGTGGAAGCTTCTTTCCTACCCTTGCCGGGTTTCTGCTGAGCAGCTTGCTTAAGCTCTTCAACCTCCTGCTTCAACCTCTCCAACTGCGCTTTCAGCTCTGCAACCTCTTTTTCCTTCTCAGCAAGCTTTTGAACAGGATCGTATAGCACATGGTTTCCAGCACTGCATAAGAGTCTTCCTTCCTCATCAATCGTAAAATCTTGCCAGCCGTGCTCAGGGCATTTAACCTTCCCCGTTTCCCTGGAGAACTCTAACCCAGATAGTTTCTCATATATTTTTAAAACGCGTTCGTCACGATTGGCTGGTTTCTGTTCAACGGAGACCACCTGCCCAGTAACTATCCATGGAGGGATCCCGATTGTTTTGAGGAAGTCGGGGAGCTTTTCATAAGGAATGCTTATCCTGCCAAGTAATCCCGGTATTTCAACCTCCACTCTCCTAGCCCTGTCAAGGTTCTCTATAATCCTTATTCCTTTGAAATCTTCAATACTCTTATACACTCGCTTTATTACAAGTATAAGATATGTAAACAATCCAAGAGCTACTGCGGCCAGAACCCCCGCGGCAATAACCACCTGTAGGAGTAGTTCACCGGTGAGTTCAACCATATAACCACCTACACAGGATTTATTTGTGGGAAGGATTTGAAACTCCTACATTCTCCGTGAATACGAGTTTTCCCCATACACTCTATACGCGTATAAAAAATACGCATTTCCAACCCCACTTTTATACATTAACTTTATCCCCACAAATATTTAAACATTGTTGAAGAACAGGCATGAAAAACTTAACGCCGGGGGCGGGATTCGAACCCGCGCGCCCCGCAGGGGGCAGTGGGTCTCCCGGGAGAAGCCGGAAAGTCTCGAGCCCACCCCCTTAGACCGCTCGGGCACCCCGGCCGATCTAAATAGTATTGTGTAGGGCTTTTATAATGTTTAAAAGCCCCTCAAAGCCGGAGGTTTCTTCACCGTTCGGCTAGACGCCTGACGGCTCATCATCGGGTATGTTTTTAACAATGTTTTGAAAGGCAAATATTTTTTACCTGTAACCCTGGATCGCCTGCTTAACGAAGTATTTGTACACGGGGCTGGGCCTGAGCGGTCTGCTTTTAAACTCAGGATGTGCCTGTGTTCCAAAGTAGAACACTTTGTTATCCGCTAGCTCAATTATCTCGGCGAAGCCTTCCTCGCTCCAGCCACTGACTTTCAACCCCGCCCTCTCCAAAACCTCGACATACCTCGGGTTTACCCCGTACCTGTGCCTGTGCCTCTCATAGACTTCGGGCGCGTTGTAAACCTCCCACGCCCTCGTATTCTTCACTATCACTATCTTCTTATCACCAAGTCTAAGGGTTCCCCCCATGCTTGAAATGTTTCTCTGGCTTGGAAGCAAATCTATCACAGGATAGGGAGTCGCCGGGTCCAGCTCGGTGCTGTTAGCACCTGTTAATCCTAGCACGTTCCTGGCTGCTTCCACAACCATTAACTGCATGCCGAAGCAGATGCCCAGAACTGGCTTACCGCTCTCCCGGAGCAGTTTTATAGCCTTGATCTTACCTTCACTCCCCCTTCTCCCAAATCCTGGGAGAAGGATGGCTCCATCATTCTCGAGTAATTCCTCAGGGTTTTGCATGCCCTGCTCAATCTCGGTTGCCTCATACCAGTTTAGAACTAGCCTGACTTTTTCCCAGACAGCAGCGTGTCTCAGGGCCTCCACTATGCTGATGTAGCTGTCTCGAACCTTAGTGTATTTTCCGATAAGGGCTATTTTCACAGGCTTAGCTGATTCCTCATAGTTTTTAATAAACCCTTTCCACTCATCAAGCCTGATCTCTCTCTTCTTAGACAATCCCAGCCTGTTTAACACATAGTCTGCAACACCTTGCTGGTGAAGGATTAAGGGAACCTTGTAGATGAAGTCCACGTCGGGACTGCTGAACACAGCGTTCAAGGGCACGTTACCGTATAAGGCTATCTTATACCTCGCATCATCGTCGAGATAGGTTAGCGATCTAACTATTATGGCGTCTGGCTGGATACCTATTCTCCTCAGTTCTTGAATACTGTGTTGAACAGGCTTCGTCTTAACCTCGCCGCTAGGAAGGACCGGGGCTAGTGCCACGTGAATGAACATAGTGTTGGCCACTCCTTCCTCGACGCGGAGCTGCCTAATCGCTTCAAGGAATGGGAGACCCTCAATATCTCCCACCGTGCCGCCTACCTCGACTAGAACTATTTCAGACCCCGAGTCCTTCGCAATCCTTCTAATCCTATCCTTAATCTCGTTAGTCACGTGCGGGATAACTTGGACACACTGCCCCAGGTAATCCCCTCTCCTCTCTTTCTCCAGGACGCTGAAGTATATTTGACCAGATGTTATGTTGTTGTTTCTAGACAAGTCGGTGTTGAGAAAGCGCTCGTAATGCCCTAGGTCGAGGTCTGTTTCACCACCGTCATAGGTGACGAATACCTCGCCGTGCATGTAAGGATTCATTGTTCCAGCGTCAACGTTCAGATAGGGGTCTATTTTCACAGCGGTAACAGTGTAGCCAGCATCTTTCAGGAGTAAGCCTATGGAGGCTGTGGTTATACCTTTCCCGAGGCCTGATAGAACGCCTCCTGTTATGAAAACATACTTGGTCATGCGCCCATGAGAATCTATGAAAATTCTTGATTTATAAATCTACTCCTCCATAAAGTAATCCATGGTCTCCAACATTAAGTACAGGTATATTGGCTGGTTAGAGATACATAAAGCCTTGTCTATCTTGGCGAAAAGAGTTCTCGAGGAGTACAGCCCTGACACGATAGTGTCGATTGTCAAGGGAGGGCTGATACCTGCGAGAATAATTGGCGACATACTAGGTATTGATGAGATAGGCTATGTGGGCGTGAAATTCTACAAGGGGATTGACAAGAGGGGGGAGAAGCCGTTCGTGACTTTCACGGCTCTTCCCAGGCTTGACTATAAGAAAATCCTCATCGTTGACGACGTCATAGAGTCTGGGAGAACAATAAACACTGTAGTAGATTTACTGTCAAAATACAATTACTCAGGGTTGAAGTCCCTGGCCATCTTCGTCAAGCCATGGAGCCCGCTTAAGCCTGACTACTACTATGAAGTAGTTGACAAGTGGGTTGTGTTTCCATGGGAGATATGTGAAACGGTGAGGGAAGGCTTAGACATTACCCCGGATTTAGAGGATCCCTCGATACTTGACCATTGCACTCCTGCTTCAAGGGCAGAAAGAAAGCCGTGAGCACGACGTAGCCGAGAAGAGTCAGTAAAATACTGTACAGTAAGTAGGCTTCCTCGGCGAAAACCATTAGGGAGATTGAATCCAGCAGGCTGATAACCCAGTAGTTGGGGTTCTCTATGTGAGCATGCCCCCACCAGCTCACCGGAAACATGAAGAACCATATAATCACGAAGATTGAGTATATTATCGACAAACCCCTCCTGTAAGTATTGAAGCGGTCTATGACAAAGTACATGCTGGTGAAACCCATCATCGGGGCGAAGTATTGATAATTAACCCTCCAGTAGGTGGTTAGAAATATCAAGTATGAGATGTAAAAATTCTCTAGCGCGGACTCCATGCTGAACTGTTCTTTAAACAGCTTCAAGAAGAGGAGAGTGAATAGGATGAGAACAGGGATCCACCAGTTCGACGTCACCCAGGTGAAGTCTCCGCCTGTTTTCGAATTCATATAGGTTGCAAGGCTTGAGAACCCGTTGAAACTGTAGCAGAGAGGCGGTGTGTATCCTGGTGTACCAGTGTTTTTCAAAGCCTGGTAGTATATAATTAAGCTTCCAGGACAGAAGAGCTCGAAGGGCATGTAAGTAATAAGCAAGCCGGTTGCGAAGCCTAAAACCCCGGCAACCACCCTCTTCACCTCTTTAAGGAAAGGTCTGCAAGCGTAAGCTGCAATGACAAGTGCTGGCAAAATAACGTTAGGCTTTACTGCGACGGAGAGACCTGCGAGAGCAGACACTATAACAGTGTCTCTAACAGAGTCGATGCCCCGTTTTAGAAGAAGGAGAATGGATAATGCTTGAGGAAAGAACGCTACCGCGTCGAACATTCCGTATATTGATGAGATGTAGATTGTAGCAGGGTTTAAGTAGTAAAAACCTGTTGCTAACAGTGCCTTCCGAGGAGATAGTTGCTTAACAATAAGGTAAATGGTTAACGCCGATAAGGTATCGAATAGTATGAAAACTGATTTAGAAGCGATGATCCAGTCCACTGGGACGTACACATGGTATACTCCTGCCTTCCAGAAATGGGCTACAGGTGTCGGCGCAAGCATTCTCGGGACTGATAAGAGAATTACTAGGATGGGGCCGTACGGGTATGGCCATGGATACGGCCAGTTTTCACCTATGTGCGATCCTGTACTGGAGTATTTGAAAAAGCAAAGGGTTTTAGATAGGAAAGTATCAGCGAAGCCTGCGAACTGGGCTATGTCGCTACCGCTCGTGTATGGAGCTAGGGAAAGCCTGACTATCAGCCCCGCTCCAATAATGATGACTAGAAGTGCTACGTGACGGGTTACCCGTATTCTCAAGCTATATTCCCCGCATCAGGGCGACGAGCAGTCTCTGGAGTCTGCGGGGCATTGACGCGAAAGGGGTGGGCTGCCTATAGATTAAACCCCAGTGCTTCACGTATTTCTCAGAGGACTTATCAAGCAACTCCATGTCTTCGCTGTCAAGACTTATTGATAAAGCCTTAGCATACTCTGTAATTCTTGCAGGATTAGTGGTTCCGACAATGGGTATTGCGCCCTTGTTAATCAACCATGCTAAGGCTACGGCTGATTTAGGTGCGCCGTGCTTCACAGCCGCCTGGTTCAACGGGTCTTGAAGCTCCCTGTCTTCTGAAGCGGTTTTAAACACGCTGTCCACTCTCTGGGCAAACGTCTTAGCCCTTGTTAAACCGGCTAGGGCTCCTTTAGCGAGAGGGCTCCACGCTAATAAGGCTATATTGTTTCTTCTCATGTAGTCGAGGAGCTCGTTCTCCACCAATCTGTACGCGAGGCTGTACTGTAGCTGGTTGGCAACAGGCTCTACTCTCTTAGTACAGCTTAACGCTTCCTCCAGCTCCTTCAACCCGTAGTTTGACAGCCCGTAAGCAGTAACGTAGCCCTGGGTCACAAGGGATTCAAGAGCGTTGACAACACGGCATATTTCATCCTTTTTCCGAGGAGGCCAGTGGTGGAGAACTATATCCGGTTTAAACCCCAGCCTCTTATGGCTGTTTTTAAATGCTTTCAGGAACTCTTCGAAAGCAGGTTTGCGGAATCCCGCGATTTTCGTTACCACTACGAACTCTTCCCGGGCGTTGAGTCTGAGAACAGCTTCGCCGAGCAGCCTCTCCGATCTCCCATTCCCATATATTTCAGCAGTATCGATCAGGTTTATACCGTGTGCCATAGCCGTGCTTAAGAGCAGTGAAACCTGCATCGTGGACAGGCTTGTACCCCACAGTTTTGATGAAAACTGCCATGTTCCAAGACCGAGCCTGCTGACCTTCAGCCCTGCATGCTTCAGCTCGATCAATGCCATAAAACCACCTAGGGTTGCACGGTGAAGTAAATCCTCTTCTTATTCTTCCCCTTGTTCTCAATCCTTAGGAGAACGATCTCACCTATCTCCAACGTATTCCTCACGTGAGGACCGCCATCTGCCTGCACGTCAACCCCAGGTATCTCAACTATTCTAAGCCTATCCACGGAGGGCGGCATTTTAGCAGCCAGCTTCACCACGCCAGGTATCTTCAGCGCATCCTCTCGTGGTAGCCAGTAGATTCTTACCTCCAGAGCCTGTTTAACAATCTCGTTCGCTTTTTCAACAGCCTTTAGGAATGCTTCTCTGTCAAAAACCTCCATGCTGTAGTCATCGTACCCGTATTCCTCGGAGATGTTTCCGCCGGTTATAAGGGCGTTGTAGTCTCTGTACATTATAGCCGATAATATGTGTGCAGCTGTGTGAAGCCTCATCAACCTGTATCGCCTATTCCAGTTAAGCTTCAACCACACCTTGACTCCTACGGGAGCATCCACTCCTTTTTCAAGCTCGTGGATCAATAATCCTGAATCCTTGTCATAATATACGTTTACCACTGGGATTTCAAGCCCTTTGAGAACAACCCATCCCGTGTCATTATCAACACCACCGCTCTTGGGATGAAAGATTGTCTTATCCAGGATGAGCTTGTTTGGAAGAGTCTTGAGGACTGTGGCCTCCAACTCTCTCAGATAAGAATCATGCTGGTAAACCAGTTCCGTCAAACTCTGCACCACTGTGAGTTATTATCTCGCCGGAGAATATTTAACTTAATAATAGCCGGGCGGGGATTCGAACCCCGGTCGCGGGGTATCTTCCGAGCGGACCAAAGCCCCGCATCCTTGGCCGCTAGACGACCCGGCTATCAATAGAAGTATATTTCCAGAGGGATTTTTAACCTTCATTACTTAGGAGGCTGATTTAAAAACTTTTTCAACGAGGCATTTTTTAAGTATTTCTAAAAATTTATAAGGGGATTATTTCAAAGATTTAAAGGCTGGTGTTTCCTTATGGAGGATACCCATGTTGAGAATACTTCTGTAGAAACAGGCAAGGAGTCGAAGCCGAAGCCACCGTGCCCGCATGAGAAACTAGTGTACGATAGTGAGCACGGGGAGTATGTTTGCCTGGAAACAGGCGAGGTTGTTGAGGAGAAAATAATAGATGAGAGGCCGGAGTGGAGGGCCTTCACCCCGGAGGAGCGGGGTAGGAGAGCTAGGACTGGAGGACCATTAACCACTACTGTTCACGACATGGGGTTTGCAACCGCTATCGACTACTCTAACAAGGATGCTGCGGGCAGGAAGCTTATGGGTAAGAGGCAGGAGTTGATAAAGCTTAGGAAGTGGCAGGCTAGGACGAGGATACTCACAAGCATGGATAGGAATTTGGCGCAGGCAATGAACGAGCTGGAGAGACTGGGAGACTTGTTGAACCTTCCATCACACGTTAAGGAGGAAGCTGCTAGAATATACAGGGAGGCGGTTGAGAAAGGGCTTGTAAGGGGGAGAAGCATTGAGAGCGTGATAGCTGCAGCTGTTTACGTTGCGTGCAGGGAGCTGAAGGTTCCGAGATCGCTTGATGAAGTGTCAAGGCATACCCGTATAGGGAGGAAGGATATTGCAAGATGCTACAGGCTACTTCTCAGGGAGCTGGATATTAAAGTAGGCACCACCGACCCTGTCGACTACGTTCCTAGAATAGTTCACGCACTAGGGTTGCCGGGCACTGTTGTTAAGAGAGCTGTCGAGCTCTTAAACGTGGCAAGGGAGCACGGGGTCACAGGGGGCAAGGATCCCGCTGGGCTTGCGGCTGCGGCTGTTTACGTGGCAGCCCTGGAGGTTGGCGAGAAGAGGACTCAGAAAGAGGTAGCCCATGTCGCAGGAGTTACTGAGGTAACGGTGAGGAACAGGTATAAGGAGCTGGCGAAAATTTTTGGTTTAGACGCAAACGCTGTTTGATAGCGGGCTAGTCCAGTATCAAAATGTTTTCAGGCTGGAAGCCAAACTCGTCAATCAATATTTGTTTAACCTTGTGCCTATGATCTCCTTGAAGCTCGATCCTGCCTTCTTTGAAGGTTCCGCCAGTAGCTAGCTTTGTCTTAAGGGTTTTAGCGATTTGTTTTAAAAGATTCTTATCGTCTGGAAGCCCTTCTATTATTGTTACTTCCTTGCCAAACTTCCTCTCGTCAAGCCTTATCTTGATAACCTGTTGCTCTATGGATAGCTGCTCGCACAGCTCCGGAGGAAGTCCACCGCAGAGAGACTCGTCCAGGCTCGAATACATCACCATATCCAACCTGTACCTGTTTGTGTCTATAATAATTATCTAGCACTCCCTTAAAAATTTATAATTAGGATAACGGCTTGGATTAGGTTGGGTGAGGCTATGGTAAAATACAGATGTGGTAGATGCGGCCACGTGTTCGACCCGGAGGAGATGAAGGTTTTCGGCAGAGGCAAGGTCAAGTGTCCCAGGTGCACCTACGAGATAGTTTATAAATTGGCTAAGCCTTACAGGCTTGTCAAAGCTATTTAGCAATTCTAATAGATTTATCCATCGCCATTACTTCTAGGATGATTTTCCCGGCCAGCGCGCTTGTAACATCGTTAACGTCCACTAACGGGTTAACCTCGACCAGGTCGAAGCCCATCACCCTGCTTCCGGACTCGAATATTTTCTTGATAACTCGTAGAAGTGTGAAGGGGTCCATGCCTAGCGGCTCAGGGTTTCCAACCCCTGGAGCGTAGGCTGGGTCTACAACATCGATGTCCAGGCTGATATAGGTTCGGCCAAGGTTTTTAAACTCCTTACTCACCGTTTCCAGATCCTTCAAGTCCAGGATGTTTAGCATTCTCAACCCGGAAGCTCTTACATAGTCGAGCTCATCCTTACTATAAGCTCTCGACCCGATGTGCAGTACGTTTAAATCCAATTCTTCAACAACTCTTCTTAGGAAGGTTGCATGGTTGTATCTCGAGTTTAAATACTCGTTCCTAAGATCCAGGTGGGCGTCGAAAACCACTAGCGTGTCAACGTCTTTGCCGAACGCTTTCATTATAGGGTATGTGATAAGGTGTTCTCCCCCTATGAATATTGGGAGGGTATTCGGGTAAAGGCTTCGAATCTCTCTCGCAGCATCCTCGATTATTCTCAAACCCTCTTTAACGTCTCCTGGTGGAAGAACCAGGTTTCCAATATCATTGATCCTCTCATCCTCAAGGATCAGCCCTGTTAAGATGCTGTAGAATTCAAGGTTGCAGGATGTAGACCTCACAGCATCGGGCGCGAAACGGGTTCCCGGCTTATAGGTAGTGGTAGAGTCGAAAGGAATTCCTAGCAGGCTCCACCCTGAATGAGCCTTTGGAAGGCATGCGAAGCTAATGGTTTCCTGTGCCAGCAGCTCTAACACTCCCATTTCAAACACCGCCTGCTATAAATGCTTATATAAAGTTAATTAAATTATCATTCCGTAATTAGAGGGGGGTTTAGTGAGCAGTAGTGAAGAGATTTATGACGCAGTAATGGATCTTGCAAGGAGAAGAGGCTTCTTCTGGGGTTCTTTCGAAATATACGGGGGAGTTGCCGGTTTCTACGATTACGGCCCTCTCGGTGTTTTACTTAAGAGGAGGATCCAGGATTTATGGCTGAAGCATTTCGTCTACTCAAACGACATGGTTGTGGAAGTGGAGACCCCTATTATTAATCCTAGAGTCGTATTCAAGGCCAGCGGGCACGAGGAAAGCTTCACAGACCCGGTTACCGAGTGTTTAAAGTGTGGAAGGATCTACAGGGTTGACCATCTTCTCAAGGAGGTTCTCGGGGTAGAAGCAGAGGGGTTGTCTCCTGAGGAATACAAAAAGATTATTGTCGAGAGAAACGTTAAATGCCCAGTATGTAATGGAGAGCTGGCCGAGCCCTCTTACACGCTTCTACTGTTTAAAACAGAGATAGGACCCTACAAGGGCTCACTGGGTTATTTAAGGCCGGAGAACGCCCAGGGCATGTTCGTGAATTTCGCTAATGTTCTAAGAATAACCAGGAATAAGCTACCTTTAGGCATTGCTCAGGTGGGGAGGGTTGCGAGGAATGAGATATCGCCGAGGCAGGGCTTACTCAGGCTGAGAGAGTTCACCATTATGGAGATAGAGTTCTTTTTCGACCCTGAAACCGTTGCCGAGGATATTCGCGAATACCTGTCTCAAGACATCCTTGATGAAAAACTGAATGTTCTGACAGCGGAGGACAGGGAGAAAGGGGTTTCGGAACCTAGGACGTACACTGTTAGAGAGCTTATAGAAAACGGCGTAGTGAAGACTCCATGGCTTGCTTTATGGATGGGTGTTGGAAGCAGGTTCCTAAGGGATATTGGAATAGATCCCGCGAGAACAAGGTTTATCGAGAAGCTTCCAAAAGAGAGAGCACACTACTCTGCGCAAACATTTGACCAGGAGGTTAAGACCGAGAAGTATGGGTGGATCGAGGTAGCAGGCTACGCCTACAGGACCACGTACGACCTGGAGAGACACATAATGTTCAGTAATGCAGACCTAACCTTTTTCAAACGGTTCGAGAAGCCTATGGAGAAGACGGTGAGAAAGGCTTTTCCAAACGTTTCAAAAATACGTGAAGCCTTCGGAGACAAGTACTCCGAGTTCATGAAGAAGCTGTCAGAGAAGCGGCCTTCAGAACTTTACGAGGAGCTTGAGAAGGCAGGCTTCATAGAGGTTAATGGTTCAAGGCTGGGCAAGGAGTTCTTCACGTTTAAAGAGGAGGTTGAGAAAATCCACGGAGTCAAGATAATCCCCCATGTGGTTGAACCATCGTTCGGTCTGGAAAGGCTTCTCTACGTTGTGCTGGAAAACAACCTCAAGATAAGGGAGGAGAAAACCGTTCTAACCCTCCCACCGCAAATAGCTCCATACCATGTAGCGGTTTTCCCGTTGGTGACTGGTTCGAGACCCGAACATAAGAAAATCGTGGAGTTAGCGAGGAAAGTATACTGGGATCTCGTCAGGGCAGGCTTCAACTGTATTTACGACGACGACGGCAGTATTGGGAGGAGGTATGCAAGGGTTGATGAGATAGGAGTTCCCTTGGCGATAACTGTGGACTACCAGAGCATTGAAGACAACACTGTAACAGTGAGGGACAGGGATACTACTCAGCAAGAGAGAGTTCATTTAAACGACTTGAAGAAACACCTGGCCGAGAAGCTTGGGATCACTGTTTTTTAACCAGCATAATCTAAAACTAAGATATGACATATATAATTATGGTGGAATCCGATGAGTGAGGGAGAACAGGTTAAGAACACTCAGGAGCGGCAACAGAAACCAGATATTTCAAAACTAGTCTCGATCATACCGCCAGCTTCCGAGCTGAAGAAGAAAGAAAAGATACTTTCCGAGAAAAGATTAAGGGTAAAGTATGATGAATCTTTGAAGGAGCCATTGGCCAAGATCCCCAAGCCTATTGCCGGAATGCTTGGGATTAAGGACGGGGATAGCGTTGAAGTAGTCGTTGCCGGTAGGAAAAAATTCATGTTTAAAGCACTGGTTATTGAATCACAGGAAGAGAACACTATTTACGTACACCCGGATGAGCTTAAGTTGAACGGGGTGGCTGACAATAGCATCGCAACCCTTAGAAAATCGAGACAATGATGTTGATGAGACATCCCTGTACTCCTTGATGAAGTCGCTAGTTGACAAGTACGAGGAAACTCTTTCACAAGCTAAGGTAGCAACGGGTTATGTTGGAGTAGACGATAACCGGGTAATGGTCTTCCTTAAAGGGCTGGATAAGCTACTGGAGGAGTCAGCTCTTCTATCCTTGAACCCTGATAGATTCTCAAAACAATATTTGACGAGCAATTTGGGGAGATTCGTTAGAGCGTACTATAGCTACTTAAAGATTATCGGGATACCGTATTTAATAGACTTGCTGGAAGAGCTTCTTGAAAAGCTTGAAAACTCGACTTGCAAGGAGTGTGTTGACAAGACAAGGAGTTTAATAACTGGTTTCAATCAGCTCCTGGGCACTCTACGATCTCGAGAAGAACCCCTTTAACATACCTGGGGGCAACCTCCTTTATCAGGACTCTTGCCTTGCAACCGTCAATCTTTCCCGAGAACTTGGGTCCTTTTTCAACGAAGACAACCGGTCCATGTTTGACCGGGTACCCGTACACACCTCTCTCAGTCTCCAACAGGAATACTTCTACGGTGCTCCCTTGAAGAGTTTTCTTCATTGCATAATTATATTCTTCTACACGCTTTTTCATTAACGATATGATCTCCTTGTTAAACCCTAGCGGGAGCCTCCTCATCGAGAACGAGGTCTGCGGCAATGGAATGTATTTGTACAGCGTTATTTTCTCCACGTTGGTGCCGGCCAGCTCGTCTACGAGGTTTAGAGTTTTCAAGTAGGTTCTCGAATCCATGAAAGGCAAACCGTACATTAGGTAGACGTAAGGTCTCAAACCATTTTCGCTCAGGAGTTTCGAGGCCTTGACAACGTCTCCGGGGCTTATGGGCTTGCCCAGGACGCGGTTGTTGAACTCTGCATCCCCTGTCTCACAACCTATGTGAATGGTTGTGCCTTTCAAGTACTTCCCCAGGAGAGAAGCCACCTCTTGGTTCACGAGGCATGCCTTAACATTCTCAATGCTGATTGTAACGGATCCTTTTTCAACCTCCCTGATTGATGCGAGCTGGCTTAACAGTTCTTCAATCGCCTCGATATTAGCAGGGGGGTTGCACGGGTCTGTCAGAACTCCAGCTTCGCATTTTTCCACCCTATAGTAGTCGAGAAAGTCTGGAGCGCTTAACACTATTCTCCTAGCACCGTTAGCGATCAACTCCTCCACCTCTCTCCGAACCGCCACGGGATTCCTCGACCTAGGCGGGCCGAAAAGGTATGGGACACTGCAGAACCCGCACCCGGGTGGAATGCTCGCAGGGCATTCAAGCCTTTCAGCCAGCGATCCAACCCTACACTTAAAGCACTCTAAGCATCCAAGGTTTTTTAAGAGAGGCCTATGGTAGTTGCTGCACCCCCTAACCACTTCAACGTATATGCGAAACACTGAGGGAGGTTTGTAAGATTTGTCCACCATGGTCCAAGGTTTCACAATATTTAGCAACTCCTCAGGGGTGTGCACATGTGGGCCGGTGGCCACGACCTGCCCCTTCTCCCTGTAAACTAGTGCGGGTACTTTGCTAATCTCGCAGGATTCTTCGACAACGCATTCAACGAATTTTCGCAGGGGTATCTCGGCCTCCCCAATTATCAGGTAGTCTGCTTCCCTGTAAAGCCTCAGTATATCTGCTCCCTCGCTACTGACAGGACCTCCGAGGACTATTTTACCCTTGAACCCTTTCCTTCGCAGTTTTGAGACAAGCTTCTTGACAGCTACCTTGTCGCTAGTCATTGCTGAGACCATTACGAATTCGTAATCGAGATAGCTTGAAGGATTCCTGTAAACCTCCTCGTACGGTTTAAGAAGCGTTTCATATTTCTCGGCAAGGAGGCCTGCAACAACCCTTGGCCCGGAGCCGACGACGTCAAAGGTAGAGTACCTGCTCCCCTCAGCCCTTGCCAATGCGTCAACCACTAGAAACCTCGGCAAGCTTCATCACTTTGAAAAATGGTATTCTTAAATACCCTCAAATAAATTAGTAGAAAACGGGGAGATAGATGAGCGCGGTAGAAAACAGCTCGCTGGCAGAGCTGACAGCGGTCGAGTATTTAGTCAATTTTTCGAGAATCGTGGAAGAGGCTGCGAGGCTGATAGACTCACTTGTCAACGCTTATGTTGATGGAAACGATGTCCACAAGCTATATGAGAGGTTTATTGAAGTGAAAACAAAGGCTGAGGAGACGAAGACCATAGTAATGGAGTATCTTGTTAAGAGTAGCGAGGTAATGAGGTACTCTAGAAGCTATATTGAGGTAGTGTATGATTTTGAAAAAATAATCCAGCACCTCGACGGTGTAGCATACAGGATTGTCCTGTTGAAAGATAATAATGTGCAATTAGACAGGGAGCTTGTGTCAACAATAAGAGTTATGACTAACATCATCAGGAAGCAGAGGGATTCACTAGAGCTGGCTCTTTCAAAGCTGACAACGGCTCCGAGGAAAATAATGAGCGATCTTAACGAGATAGTCAAGCTGGAAGAGGAAGCAGACGACTTGTTCAGGAGGATAACATTCCACGTGTATTCGAAACTAGCTAACAACTTGACAGGCTTAATGGTGTTGAAAGATATTATAGAGTACCTTGAAGACGTCTGCGACGATTTCAGAAACATCGGTGAGGAAGTACGGTACTTAGCCCTGGTGAGAGGGATTTAGAAGCGGGAGAGTGCAAAGGATTCCTCTTACATAATAGAGCTGTTGTCCTTGACTACAAATGTGCTAATGAACTCTACTGGGACGGTTATTTCGGCTCCTTCCTAGGCGTCGTCAAACCTAGAGAGAGGAATATCTCCAGCCCCCTGGAGCTCTCACTGATAGAGGCAGCCTATCTCGTTGAAGCAGGGAGAATTAAAATCCTCTACTCAAACAGGGAGGTAGGCTTCAGCGAGCTTTACGAATGGGGTAGGGAGAGGATAAAAAGATTTCCAGAGCTCTACGCTGTATTCAAAGACTTGAGGACCAGGGGCTTCGTGGTGAGGAGAGGGTTGAAGTTCGGCTGTGACTACCTAGCTTACAAGCTTGGCCCAGGAATAGACCATGCACCTTTCGGCGTTCAGGTTTACAGGGGTGGGGAGGAAATAGATCCTATAGAGCTGGTGAGAATGGGGCGGTTGCTTCACTCGGTTAGGAAGAAGCTGGTAGTGGCTGTGGTGGAGAATGGCGGAGTTCAATATTATGAGTTCGACTGGTGGAAACCCTAGCCTAATCTATTTAAACTTTTTTAGAAATATGATTTACTCAAGTCGGTTATAATCGGAAGGGCTGGTCTGAATAAGTTGCGAGAGGGGTATGCTACTTGAACAGCTACCATGGATACGAGAGAAGAGAAGGATACCATAGAGGGTATCACAAGCCCCGTGACGACTATCAGAAACAGCCATCCAGGAAGGATTACGAGCAGAGGGAGAGGGTTCTCCAGCCCCAGCCGCTTGGGGATCGCTGCAACCCGCTCTGCCCATTTTTCATATGCAACAAGGCAGCACTGTTCACGCTTAACAAGCCTTTCCGCGGAAAATACATGAGAGTAGCCTACTGCAGGCTTACAGGCGGAGAGTGCATAGGGAGCGAGTGCCAGTATTCTGGTTGCAAGATAAACGCGCTCCTGCCTGATGGAAGGTGTGCTAAGGCCTTGGAGAAGAAGACGAGGCATGTGAGTGACGAGGAGTTGTTCAGGGAGTTGCAGTCGATCGAGGACTATGATATCTCAGATTTTGCAAGATAATTAACAAGGGTTTTTAAGGCTGTTCTAACCCGGGGTTTTCAGCTAGCTTTCCATCTACGATATATATCGTGCTCAACGCCGAGGGCGTCAAGGATTTTACCCACTATGAAGGAAACCATGTCATCTATGCTTCTTGGTTGATGGTAGAACGCGGGCGAGGCTGGGAGGATAACAGCCCCTGCCATGCTGAGCCTGTACATGTTGCGCAAGTCCACCGGGGATAACGGGGTTTCCCGTGGCACAATAACCAGTTTACCTTTAAGCCTTAGAACAGATAATGCTACACGTAAGAGAAGGTTGTCCTGGACACCAGTTGCAAGCTTTGCCACAGTATTCATCGATGCTGGTACGATAACCATGTCAGCTCCCACAAGCCTGCTACTACTTGCAAGCGGGGATTCCAGCTCATCCTCGCTGTAAACTCCTTTCAACCCGCTAACGGTTCTTAGAAACTCTGAGAGCCGTAGTCCAGTCTCCTCTATGGAAACCTTCTCAGCCGCTATCGTGTAGACAACGTAAACGTTGCTGTACTTTCTACTCAACAGGTTGGTCAGCGAGACCAGTTTAACACTATATGGTATGCCGCTGGCCCCTGTGATGCCTATCACAAGCGTGCTCATGAGGTATCAATCCTGCGCGGGGTCATCACTCTATCAGACCTTTCGAGCCCTTTCATCACTTACTTGTTATGAGTATTGGAAAATATAAAATCACTCATACAGCTTAGGTTAATACGATGAAAAAGCCTAGTTGTTGCTTGAAAGGCGATGACTTTTGATCACACCGCGGGGAATACCTGTCAAGGTTTTAAACAAGCTCGTGGAAGAGCTTAATCAGAGAGGATTATATGCTGAAAGACACTCTTACAGTATAAGAATGATGTATCAGGGAAGGTTTGTCGCAAGCCTTCACCTATATCCAGGGTTCAACCAAGCCGTCCTGAGAGTGTATGGGGAGAGCGAGAGAATTAATAAAACAGTTGAAGAAGTGGTAGAAGAGCTGGTTAAGAAATACCTGGGGGACTTAGAACTCAACGTCCAGGCAAAACCTCTATCTTTTTAATTCAAAATTAGTTAAAACTAATGGATGAGAAATATGTGCAGACTTCTCACTGCGTGGCTTGGAAAAGACGGCTTGGAAAAACTAGAGCTTATTATGGAGGCTTTCGTGAAAAGCAGTGAGCATGACAGGTATTTGGAGAAAGCCAGCGGTGGAAAATCATTATCGCACGATGATGGATGGGGGATAGCGGCTATAGGGTTGGTTGGAGGGAAGCCCAGCATCATCCAGCATAGATCGATTCGCCCTGTTTTCGACACTGAGAGCTTGAGAATGATTAATCTCATAGTGAGCAGGCTGAAACGATATGAGGAAGCCGTGCTGCTAATCCATTCTCGAAAAGCCTCCAGAAGCGAGCCCTACGGCGAGGAGTATTTGCACCCATTCATAACACTATTAGAGAATGGTGCCACATGGTTTGCTCACAACGGGGGAGCGGATAAGCTGAGGCTTGCCAGCCTCCTTGGAGTTTACCCATGGATCAGGGTTGACTCCGAGCTCCTAGGCTATTTCCTCATAGAAAAAATCGGAGACTGCCTGGGAGAGCAAGAGGCGCTTGACCAGTGCGTGGTTAAAGCTTATGATTCATCAAAAGAGTTCATACCATCCTGCAACGGGTTCAACACTGGATTAATGATGCTGCTCGGTAATAATCCCCACCTGTACCTAACCCACTGGGTTGGACAACCCTGCGGTGATCAAGTACTTCTCGACTACTACAAGATCGCCACGTTCAGGATTGCCGACTCCTTAGCCGCAGGCTCGATCACGATTTTAGACTATCTTCCACAGGACTCCTCGATAAGTGAGATCACAATTCTTGAGCCAGGCTTATATAAGGCTTCGAAAACCAGCTTCGTTAGGCTGAAGCCTTATTAACTGGATGTGACCACGGTATGAAGGTTTACAGGATAGGCTTCCTAGTTAACCCGATAGCTGGGATGGGTGGAAGGGTTGGTCTCAAGGGAACTGATGGATACGCTTTCAAGCTCGCGCTGGAAAGGGGTGCTCAGCCGGAGTCTCCTCTGAGAGCGCTACAGTTTCTGAACGAGGTAAATGCTAAAGGATTTCAGATCTTAGCAGCACCGGGGATCATGGGAGCAGATATTGTTCGGAAAAGCAGGCACGCGAGCAGGCTGGCTGAAATCGTCGGAGAGATCGGCGAGGTCACTACAGCAGAGGATACGCGAAGGATTGCCAGGTTAATGTTGGAGAAAGGGATAGACCTCTTGGTTTTCGTTGGAGGTGATGGAACAGCCCGCGATGTTGCAGACGCGATTGATCAAGCAGTTCCGGTGATCGGCGTGCCGAGCGGGGTTAAAATGTATAGTAGCGTGTTCGCCGTGAACCCGAGGGCTGCTGCGGCCCTACTCGAAGCCTTCCTGAAAGGTGAGGCAGCTATTGTTGAGAGAGAAGTTCTAGATATTGACGAGGAGGCATTCCGCAGGGATGAACTCGTCATCCGCCTCTACGGATATTTGAAAACCGTTTACCACCAGGAAATGACCCAGGGAGGGAAAACATTATTCTCGAGCATCGATGATGAGGAGAATAAAGAAGCCATAGCAAGGTACGTTGTCGAGAACATGTCCCAGGACACCGTGTATGTTCTAGGCCCCGGGTCAACTGTTAAAGCGATAGCAAGGGCTCTGGGGCTGGAGTACACTATGCTGGGAGTAGATGTCGTATTGAACGGGAAGCTACTCTACAAGGACGCGTGGGAAGCTCATTTGCTGAAACTTTTAAGGGACTATGGCAGGGTGAAAGTCATAGTAACCCCTATCGGCGGCCAAGGCTTCATATTTGGCAGAGGGAATCAGCAATTCTCCCCTAGGTTTCTCAGCGGGATTGATAAAAACGATATCATAATAGTTTCAACCGAGTCGAAAATAAGGAGTCTTGACCGTCTCCGGGTTGACACAGGGGACCCAGCGGTTGACCACCGTCTCAGAGGATATTACAGAGTTATTGTTGATTACAACAGGTATGTGGTTATGAAGGTTGTTTGATGGAAACCTTTTAATATTCTAATAAGCCATAATATCCAGGGATAGTGTTAACTAGGTGGAGGTCATGAGTAAGAACTATGAAACACTCGGCAACCTGAAACCAGGCAGCTTCATAATAATTGATGGAGAACCATGCAGGATAGTTGAAATCTCAAAGGCGAAGACAGGGAAGCATGGGAGCGCGAAGGCAAACGTAGTAGCGATCAGTCTTTTCACAGGGAACAAGAAAACGCTCGTTGCTCCAGCCGACTCGCAAGTAGAGGTTCCAATCATTGATAAGAGAGTTGGACAGATAATCGCGGACATGGGGGAGCAGTTCCAGTTAATGGATATGGAGAGTTTTGAAACTTTCGAAGTGGACAAGTCCAGTATTGAGGAGGATTTACGGGCTAAGCTGAAGCAGGGTAGTGAGGTAGAATACTGGGTCGTAATGGGTAAAAGATTGATAATAAGGTTGAGGTAGCAGAATACTATTTAAAAACTCCGTTGAAAAATGTTTTTACTCCAGATCCGGTATGAAGGGCGGTTTCTCAGACAAGCCTATAATCGGTATTGAAACACCCGGCTTAGGCTGCTTGGCGAATTCAAACCTCTCCTCACTTGTTGAAACCACCACGTAGTTTGCCTCAGAAAGCATCGGGTGCTCAGCAGGGTTCACAATATAGTAGTAAAATAATGGGAGACCGTAATACTTGTAATAATCCCTGAAAACACCTAGAATCCCGATCACGATCTTATCTTTCAGCCGGAACCTGATAATGTAGGTTAAAGCCTGAGGCGTGACCGTTGAGACAGCCAGCCTTACGAGATCGTTAATCGAGTTGACTTTAACCGGGAGAACCTTCTCTTCCATGATTCAACTCCAGTTTAAACAAATCCTTAAGGTAGCTAAATAACTTAGCTTTGACGTGTTCGGATAATTCATCCCGCGGTTTACTAGGCTCATCTCCTACAATTATCAGTGAAGGAGTTTCCTGTTCATACTTGACCACGATCTCTCCTTCTTTGGAAACAACTATTGAAGGAGTAACATGCTGGGTTTTTCCTTCCTTATCGACCACGAACCCGCCGGGTATGATTAGTTTCTGGTTGAAAATATAGGAGAGGGATTTGGCGATTTCAACCGTTTTCCCCATGTTTTGGAGGAGCGGAGAGGCTGAAAGAATGAGTGTGGAAGCCCCTAGGAGCCTGCACGCTCTAAGTAGCTCGGGTATGAGGATTTCCTCGTCGTGCAAAACCCCGTAGGAAAAATTGCCCAGGTTGAAAACAAACAGGCTTCTTCCACGTGCAAACCCAAGCTTCTCCTCAACTGGAGATAGAAACATTTTTCTCTGGGAAAAAGGATTATTGTCCTCTGCGTGCGGTGTGTAGAGGAAGGTTGAATGATAGATTGCGTGCCCAGATACTTCTACAATGCCCGGCAGGAAAATATTTATTCCATACGTGTTAGAAGCGAATTTGAACACTTTCTGTACTAGATGCGTTTTCGAAACACCAAACCGTTTCTTCAACTCCTGCTTGCTGAGCTTTAAGGGGTTGTAGAAACCTATTACTGGGCCATGGGGCAGTGAGTAGGGAAGGATTATTGTCTTAATGTTCAACTCGTTAGCGTAGAATACAATCCTCCTTGCTTTCTCAATATTCATGTTTAACCCGTCAAGTACCACGGGTATATGAGCTATGCCTATCCTGGAGTGGCCAGTTTCCTCGGTATTTATGATTTCAAACCCGCTAGTCATACAGCATCACTGTTTTCTACCGCATTTCTCAGAATACTCCTCTTCTAAACTCTTGGTAACAGGATTATCAAGGATTTTCTCGCGTAGCTCGTCGTATAGTTTCTCGAGGATTTTCATATAGCTTATCCTCCCTTTCTCGATCATTTCCATATCTTCCTCAAGCCTTCTGGTGGTTTCAACGCTTACTACTTCTCCAAACTTCTCGTTCAGGAACTTATGGATAAACATACCCCTCTCTGTTGGTCTCAAAGCCTTATGTTTCTTGGTAACATCGACATACCTCCTATCCAGGAGGGTCTGAATAATCTTGGCATAGGTGCTAGGCCTCCCGATGCCATTTTCCTTCATCCACCTGATAACGTCGTGATACCTAGCCATAGGGGGCTTGATCTCCACTACTTCCTTAATCTCCCCCTCGCCCTCAGTGATCCTCGCCTCTATCCTTACATCCTGGTATACTTCAAGGTAGCCTTTTTCAACGATTTCAACAACTCTCTCCACAGCCGTTTCAACACTGTTAATCGTTACCGTGAGGATTTGCTTTCCAATCTTTGCAGGCTTCATCTGGCTGGCTATGAAACGCCTGAATATGAGGTCGTAAACCAGTATGTGCTGCCTTGTTAATCTTCCAGTGAGCACTATAACACCTTCCCTGACGAGCTCGGCAAGCCGGTCAGCATCTATAGGTCTTGTAGGACGTATCGCCTCGTGAGCGCCTCCCTCCCCCCATGTCCTAGGCTGGAAAACCTCCTTGTACTTCTCGCCAAACCTTTCCTCAAGATACTGTCTCGCCACTGTTAAGCCTGCTTCACTAACCCTTGTGCTATCAGTTCTATGGTAAGTTATCAAGCCCATTTCAAACAAGTCCTGCGCAATCTCCATAGTCCTTGTCGTCGCTAATCCAAGGCTTCTTGAAGCCTCCTCAAGGAGAGCATCAGTGCTGAATGGTGGGGGAGGATTCTTAACTTCCACGATCACTTCCTTCTCTTTTACCAACAAGCGCGGGTAATTCCTATCCTTTTTCCTTCTTTTCTCGGTGTTTTCCAGGATGCTTACTAACCCGGCGTTAACTGCTTGAACCCTGTCAATAGTGAACTGGATTTTTTCACCGTTTTTATCAGCAAGGATCCTGTACTTGTAAAGGCTCTTATCCTCTTTCTCCTTATACCTTTTTATAATGTAACCGAGTACAGGTGTTTGCACTCTGCCAGCGCTGAGGTTTCTGTTCTCCCTGCAACAGTCATGTCCTTTATCTTGGAGGTTTTCAAAACAGTATGAGGCCCAGGCATACTTCTGCACTATCCCCGAGAGTGAGAACCCTATCCACCTATCTTCTACTCTTCTCACTATTTGTGCCCCAATCAGCCGTGTATCGAAAGATCTCGGATTCCTTATAGCCTCGAGAATTGCTTTACGAGTAACCTCATGAAACTCAACCCTTCTCACATCTCTCGCGTAAGGCTCCAGCAGGACTCTTAGATCCCACCCTATCTTCTCTCCCTCGGAATCCGGGTCTGTGCCTATCAGCACCAGGTCAACCTCCCTCGTCAACTCTTTCAACGCTCTCACAATGTCCGCCTTCCTCACCACCGTGCTTGTTCCACATCTCGGGCACTTATCGGCTTCATCCACGAACTGGTGGCCGTTAACACACTTCTTTATGTCGGTGTACACTGGGATGAATCTTGAGTCAATCCGTCTGACACCGTAGTTTTCCTGTAGGTCGACGACAAGGTCGTAAACGTGTCCTGCGCTGGCAACGATTGTTAGCACGTAATCCCCTATGGTGACCTCGTAGGCCTGCAGGTTTCTTCCAAGGACTCTCACGCTAGGCTTGCCGAAGAAGTTTGCGATCGTTTTAGCCTTGTTCGGAGATTCAACGATGAGGAGGGCGGACTTGATCAGGTCTACCTGTCCCTCCGGGCGATACTCTCCTCGCAGGATTTTCCCAACAATCACCCTCTCCTGTTCTATCTCCGCGATCAGCTTTCCCAGCTCAAGCTCTCTGAGGTCGGTTATGGATAATCCCTCGAAAACCCATCTCAACCTCTTGCTCAGCCCGTTTAACAGCCTCCTGTCGTCGACAATGATTACAGACAAGCCTTTCGTTATCCCTCCAGGATACAGCCTTGAGCATCTTCCACTAGCCTGTATATAAGTTGCCACATCCGGGATTAACAAGTATTGCCTCCCGTTCTCTCTTAACAGTCCAACATCGCCCAGCCTCGACAGCTTCTTCCAGGTCTCCTCATCTCTCAACAACTCTCGGGCTAGCTCATACGCTCTAACCAAGTCCTTTATCAAAGGGGTTTCCTCAACTAGCTCGCCTCTCAATTTTTTAGCAAAGTCTTCTCTCAACTTGAATAATGCTCCTTGGCTAATACGCTTCAACCTATTAGACAATCTTCCCGTCAGGGATTCCAACTCCTTCTTCGAATCCTCGGGCGCGATCTCCCTTAACACGGTGATAATTCTTAGCAGGTCGCTGGGTGAGATTTCCTCAAGGGTTGTGCTGAACTTGTGTCTTGGAACCCCTAGGAACACCACATATTTAACTCTTTCAGGAAGGTCTATTCCTCGAACCATCACCCCATAATAGGTTGCAACGCCGACAAGGCAGTTTAACTCGCCTCGGGCGAAATCGTTTAAAACATCTACTTTCTTCTTCGCATGGAATGATTCGGATTTCAAACCCCTGGTTCTAAGAAGCTCGGCAACCCTATCAGCGTATTCAACCCCCTTGTCAACGGGTACGAAAACCAGGAAGCCATCCTTCAACTTGCTAGCTATTTCGAGAAGAGCATTTTCCGGGTCATCTGCTTCCACGTAAGCATCCACGATGTTCCTAATAGCCTCAGGCTTTGAACCAGCTTCGAAATCCAGGAATACCTTGAACAGTTTAGGGTATATTCCTCGGGGTCTCCCAGTCGCGCTGTTCACTACCAGGGTTGTCTTAATCCCTGATTTCACCCTGGCTACTCTCTTCTCCAGCTCTTCTATTTCAGCAGAAAGCTTCTCCTTTTCCTCACCAGTGGAGAACACGATTCTCTGGCGTAGTTTAATAAGGTTCAAGCCATCGTTTATTGCATCGTCTGTAACATTTACAAGGTTCAGGAGCTTTTTAACAGCCTTACCGCTTTTAAGCACCGCATCGACATCATCCATTATTATGAGGGCGAAATCCTTATTCTTCAAGAGTTCAAAATTCTTGTGGAAAAACGCGCTCGTCGATAAGAGTATGTCGAAATCTCCGTTCCTCACCCGCTCCATTAACTCTTCCTTAGATTTTTTATCGCTCTTCCCATGAACCGCTAGGATTTTGAGACAGGACTTGTCTTCCGCCTCCTCACAGATCTTCAAGCCAGCGTTTACTGCGAACTGTTTTATCTTGGATTCAGCCTGGAGAAGTAGGGGAAGTGTTGGGAAGACAAGGTAGACGCGTCTCACACCTCCATTTGAAGAGGTTTTCGATGCAGTGTAGAGGGAGATGATTAAAGAGAAAACAGTCTTACCGGTCCCGGTTGGAGCTATTATGCTGAAAGACTTGTTCTTCAACACCCTCCTGGCCCATGTCTTCTGAGCACTCCACAGCTTATTACCCTTGGTAGCTTTCTCAAAGAACTCTTCGAAATCCCCAAGTGCTAGTTCCTCGTCAAGCAACTGCTTCAAGCCTCTAGGGTCTTTTAGGCCTTCGTAGTAAGCCTCTAATACACTCCTATAATCTCGAAGAGCTCCCTCCCTAATCCTTTTCAAAACTTTTTTGAAAGCGTCCTCGCTTAAGCACTTCTCGCAAGGGGCTTTGTAGAAAAGCCGGTGATCGCTTATCTCGCCCCCGCAGTTTGGACACGCGTGTCGGTAAAATCCGTAAGGATTAAGCAAATTACTCATGCTAAATCAATCCAATTTAAAAAGGATTGTGTAAAGGTTTTAAACTTTATTCTGAGACAAGGTAGTACCGCTTGGTCTTCAGCACCTTGTCAGGATAGACGATTATCCCCTTGTCCGTGATGTTGAAAATATGCCTCTTCATGCTGTGCGCGGTCCCCCTCATTTTCCAAATTATCATGCTTCTCACAAGCTCTCCATCAACCTCGTCAAGATCTAACCTCACAATACCGTCCGCGGCGTGCTCTACACCGGGCCCTCCAAACCCTCTCTCCGTTACGGATACCTGTGAAACAAGTATTGAAGTAGTCCCCATGCCTGATAAGACCTTTTTCAGCTGGAGAACAATGCTCCTAGCTACAGCGGGCCTTGTCAGGTAGAGTGTTGACACACTATCCACTACAACCCTTTGAGCATTAATCTCCTTAATAGCAGTTCTCAACACGTCAACAAGCTCGTTGACATCGTCAGGGTCTTTCAACACGTATTTCTCCTTCTTAGCAGCTTCCCCGACACCTCCGGTGAAGGCGTCGACAACGGCGAACTTCCCCTCGGCTTCAAACTGCCTCACATCCCAGCCGAACTGCCTCATGTTCACTCTTACCTGGACAGGATGTTCTTCCAAGGCAACGTATACTCCTCCCTCACCCAGGTGGAGGCCGTTCCACAGGAACTGTGTCCCGAAAATGGATTTACCTGTCCCCGGACCCCCGCTCAGTAATACCACGTTCCTCTTTGGTATACCCCCGTTTAAAATTTCATCGAAGCCAGGAATGCCTGTCTTAACTCTCTCAACCATTTGGATTCACTAAATATATCCTAAGAGTTAAAATGTTATTTAAGCATTCAAAATATTAGCGTTACGGCAAGGTGTTTTACATGCCTTCACAAGGTAAGTCTGATAGAGAAATACGCTTACGCGTCGGCGAAGCTAGGCAGAGGGATGTTGGGAGGAAAATAGGCAGAATCGACACAGCCAGTATGAGAGCACTCGGGATAACCATAGGAGACTTCATAGAGGTTATCGGGCCCAAGGGAAGCGAGGTTGTAAAGGCTTGGAGGGCCTATCCTGAGGATGAGGATGCTGGTTTGATAAGGATTGATGGCTATGTTAGAAAAAGCATTGGGGTTTCGCCAGGAGACTACGTGACTGTTAGACCTGTAAAGGTTGAGGCTGCTACAAGGATCACGCTTGCCCCTGTGGGCAGGTTGCCGGTGATGGGTGATTTGTCAGAGTATGTTAGGGAGAGAATTATTGGCAACCCGGTGAAGAGGGGCGAGGTTGTTGAAATACCTATCTTCGGCATGGTTTTAAGGTTCGTGGTCACCAATACTCAGCCGGCTCCCATAGTCTACGTTACCGATAGGACATATATTGAAGTCAGGGAGGAGCCGGTTAGGCCCGAGGCTATTAGGGAGGGTGTCCCCAAGATAACCTGGGAGGACATAGGGGATTTAGAGGAGGCTAAGCAGAAGATAAGAGAGATTGTGGAGCTTCCTTTAAAGAATCCTGAGCTTTTCGAACACCTCGGCATAGAACCCCCTAAGGGGATCCTCCTCTACGGGCCCCCGGGCACCGGTAAGACCTTGCTGGCCAAGGCGCTTGCCAACGAGATTGGAGCCTACTTTACAACGATTAATGGCCCGGAGATAATGAGCAAGTTCTACGGGGAGTCCGAGGAGAGGTTGAGGAAGATTTTCGAAGAAGCAGAAGCCAACGCGCCCTCTGTCATTTTCATTGATGAGATAGACAGCATTGCCCCCAAGAGGGAGGAGGTTACGGGCGAGGTTGAGAAAAGAGTTGTAGCCCAGCTTCTAACGTTGATGGATGGTTTGAAGGAGAGAGGTAGGGTAATAGTCATAGGCGCGACGAACAGGCCGGACGCCCTGGACCCGGCTTTGAGGAGACCGGGCAGGTTTGACAGGGAGATAGAGATTCCGCCTCCCGATAAAAAAGCTAGGAGAGAGATCCTGGCTGTTCACACGAGGAATATGCCGCTGAGCGAGGATGTAGACCTGGATAAGATAGCTGATATAACGCACGGATACACCGGTGCTGACATAGCGGCGCTGGCGAAGGAGGCTGCTATTAGTGCCCTGAGAAGATTCATGCAGGAAGAGGGGATAGAGATCGGTCAACCCATACCCGCTGACAAGCTATCCAAGCTGAAGGTTACGATGAACGATTTCCTGACAGCGATGAAAAACGTGCAGCCCTCGCTAATCAGGGAGGTGTTCGTGGAGGTTCCGGAGGTGAGGTGGGCGGATATTGGAGGGTTGGAAACCGTTAAGCAAGAGCTGAAAGAAGCTGTTGAATGGCCGATGAAGTATCCCTCCGTGTTTGAGAAAATGGGTATCGAGCCTCCGAAAGGAATATTGCTGTTTGGGCCTCCTGGCACAGGTAAAACACTGCTAGCAAAGGCCGTGGCCACCGAGAGCGGTGCTAACTTCATAACTGTTAGAGGACCCGAGGTCTTGAGCAAGTGGGTTGGCGAGTCGGAGAAGGCTATTAGACAAATATTCAGAAGGGCCAAGATGGTCGCGCCATCGGTAGTATTCTTCGACGAGATCGACTCGATAGCAGGGGCAAGAGGGTCAGACCCGAGCGGCGTCGTTGACAGGATTGTTAACCAGCTCCTCACAGAGATGGATGGTATTCAGCCGTTGAGGAAGGTAGTGGTGATAGCGGCGACGAACAGGCCGGATTTACTTGATCCAGCCCTTCTCCGCCCAGGCAGGTTTGACCGGCTAGTATATGTTCCACCGCCCGATCTCAGGGCCAGGGTTGAGATATTTAAAGTCCACACTAGGAAAACCCCTATAGCGGAGGACGTGAACATTGAAGAGCTTGCAAGGAGAACGGAGGGATACACAGGCGCGGACATAGCGGCAGTGTGCAGGGAGGCTGCAATGATGGCTATAAGGGAGTCCATCGGGGAGAGCGATAAGCCCTCCGTTAAGAAGGTGGAGATGCGGCATTTCATAGAAGCATTGAAGAAAGTGCCGCCTTCACTCTCGAAGGAAGATATTGAAATGTATGAGAGGCTGGCAAGAGAGTTGAAGAGAGTGAGCGGGAGCGGCCCGGTGAGAAGAGTTTCCCTACCCTACGGGTAAAACCTTCTCTGGGTGCTTTCTGATTGCCGGAAAAGATCCCAGCATCTTTTTTAAAAATACTTACTAGTCATGGCAGGATCGTTGACCAGCTGGTTGAGAACAGGGTTAGGGCCCTATATGTTTTAACAGGCAGTGACACAGGTAAAATGGCTGCTGTCGCATCTAGACTCATACAATACCACTCGAAACGCTGGATGAGGCTGGGGAAGAGGGAGCTTAACGGGCTCTATATCTACCACGACGAGTTCCCTGAAGCGGAGGAGTTGAAGAAGGCTTTCGAGAAAATAATGGAGGGTTTTAAACCGGTTAGATTCCAGTTCAGCGTGTACGAGAAGAGCGATAAATACTTGGGAATGACCTTCAGCTTTCTCGTAATGGATTTAACCAAGGATTTGAAGCCGAACGATGTTGGCAGGCTTGTCGGAATTGTTGAAGGCGGGGGGCTTATAATATTTCTAGCCCCTCCATGGTCCTCGTGGGACGGGTTGAAAACAATTTTTAAAGTAGGTTTGACTACGCCCCAGTATCCTGAGCCGAGACATGTCTTCATAACCTGGTTTAAAAAACAGTTATTGAAACATGACGGGATATGCATATACGATGTTGACAACAATCGCTTAATTAAGAAGCTGAGCTTCAAGCTGGGTTCAGCAGGACGTAGAGAGGGCATAACACTGCCTGTGGAAATGCTGTTCCCCAAAATAATTTACGAACATGCTTTAACCCAGGATCAGGTTAATGTTTTAAAACTAATGGAGAACCTGTTCGAGAAGCCTAGGAAGAGTGAGAAGACGGTGATGGTTTTAACAGCTGACAGGGGGAGGGGAAAGAGCTGCTCTATAGGAATAGGAGTGGTCGGATTAATTCACCTGCTCAGGAGGGTTAAGCCTAAGCCGAGAATTCTCGTCACAGCGCCTGAGCCGAGCAATGTTCAATCACTAATGATGCTGGCTAAGAAAGCCCTGGACTCGCTTGATTACAAGTATGAGGAGGTTAAGCGTGAGGGAAACGTTATAGAGTTGAGGAGTGAAAAGTTCAGCATAGAGTATTGGGAGCCCATAAACATCCCGAAGATACGTGGAGACATTGTTGTTGTAGACGAGGCAGCCGGCATCCATGTACCCCTTCTATACAAGATATGGGAGGCGCATGACAGGATTATCTTCTCGTCAACAATACACGGATATGAAGGAGCTGGAAGAGGCTTCACGGTAAGATTTCTGAAAAGAATAAGAAGCCACCAGGGCACTAGGCTCATAGAGTATGAAATGGTTGAGCCTATAAGGTATGGTTTGAACGACCCAGTTGAGAGGTGGCAGTTTGATACCCTCCTGCTTGATGCTGAGCCAGCTGAGCTTTCCCAGGAGGATCTTGAAGCAATTGAGAAAAAAGACCTCATATATGTGAAGTACGAGCCAGCCGAGCTATTTGAAAACGAGAAAGAGCTCAGGGAGCTCTTCGGCATATACGTGCTCGCCCACTACAGGAATGAGCCCGATGACCTCGGCATGATAGCGGATGCTCCACACCACCTTATCCGTGCTGTCAAAACTAAAACCGGTAAAATAGTGTGCGCTATGCAGGTTGCTGAGGAGGGCCCTATTGACGAGGCAACAGCGCAGGAGTTGTTGAAAGGATCTAAAATACCGGGCAACATTATCCCCGATAGGTTTCTGAAACATATCCGAATAATTGATTTCGCCGCTACAAGGGGCTGGAGGATTGTGAGGATAGCAACCCATCCAAGCGCCCAGGGAAAAGGGATAGGGTCCTGGGCGCTTGGAAAACTGGTGGAGGAGGCTGGGGAGCGCGGGCTCGACTGGGTTGGCTCAGGGTTCGGCGTGAGCGAGGAGCTTCTACGCTTCTGGGTTAGGAACGGGTTTACACCCCTTCACATCAGCCCTGACAGAAACCCTGTGAGCGGCGAGTACACTATTCTAGTGTTGAAGCCTATCACGGAAAGGGTTGGTGTAATGGTGGAACGAGCGAGAGAGGAGTTCAAGCATAAGCTTCTCAACAGCCTCCCGGTGAACTACAGGGAAATGGAGCCGGAGATTGCTCACATCCTCCTGTCCAGCAAGCCCTTCTACGATATCGACCTGAGCAGGCTCCTCACTCCGATACAGCTTGACAGGCTCTGGACGTACTGCCTCGGACCGATGACGTTTGAGGCTGCTGCTGACCTTATGTTCACTCTTGCTAGAACACACTGGCTTCTCCCGCCAGAGAAGAGGCCCAGGTTGACAAGACTTATGGAGTTGATCTTGATCACTAAGGGTCTCCAGGGCTTGACATGGGATGAAGCATCAAGTATTCTGAAATCCAGTCCCAAGCATCTTCAGAAGGAGGCTCACGACATAGCGTGCACGTACTTCTCTCACATTACAGGCATATCCAGGGAGGACTACAAGCCCGGTGTTAGAATTTAGCAATCTCCCACATATTTAGCCTTTAAGCAATAGTTATTTTACCTTATCATTGAAGATATTTAATTGTGGGACTCATGAGTTCTCCAGGTAGATCAGTTAAAATATCCATTATAGGAGCAGGCTCTGCAGTATGGTCCACAAGGGTTCTTGTTGACATCATGTTGAAGAAAACTCTACAGGGTGCTAAAGTATTTTTAATGGATATTGACGAGGAAAGGTTGAAACTGGTTTACGCTTTTGCGAAAAGATATGCTGGAGAGATACACGCCGACATAGAGTTCCACGCGACCACTAACCGTGTCGAGGCTATAAGCGACTCGGATTTCGTAATCAACAGTGCAATGGCCAAGGGGCACAGGTACTATGAAATGCTGAGGGAGGCTACCGAGAGGAAGGGGTACTACAGGGGGATAAACAGTGTCGAGTGGAACATGGTAAGCGACTACCATACCATATGGGGTTATCATCAGTTCAAGCTTGCTCTGGGCATTGCAAGGGATATTGAGGAGTATGCGCCGGATGCATGGCTTATCAATGTCGCGAACCCTGTTTTCGAGCTGACCACGTTGCTAAGCAGGATTACCAAGGTAAAGAATATAGGTATTTGCCATGGGCACATGGAGTTCTGGAATATTGTTAGAGAGCTGCGCCTTGACCCTTCAAAGGTTGAAGCAGAGATGACAGGGTTCAATCATGTAATTTGGCTTACAAAGTTTAGATACAACGGTCTCAACGGTTACGAGTTAATAGACAAGTGGATAAAGGAGGATGCTGAGAGGTACTGGGAGAGGTGGCGGGCAACCACCAGCAACCCCTTTGACATTCAGCTCTCGCCTGCCGCGGTCAACATGTACTTGAGGTATGGAATGTTCCCGATAGGAGACACGGTCAGGGGTGGTACCTGGAAATATCACTGGAATCTTGAGACGAAAAAGAGATGGTATGGACCCTACGGCGGACCCGACTCGGAGATAGGGTGGGCACTCTATACAACTTACCTTGCATATCAAATGGAGATGATTAAGGGCTTCATGCAGGCTGAGAATGCTCCATTGACAATGCTCATTCCTCCAAAACCCAGCGGTGAGCAAGTAATCGATATCGTAGAGTCTATAGTGGCTGATATACCGAGAAAATATCAAGTCAACATTTTGAACAATGGTTTGATACCTGGGTTACCCGATAGTGTAGCCGTGGAGGTTCCAGCAGTAATAGATGCCAGAGGTGTGAAAAGAATCAGCGTCACCCCGCCGAACAATAAAGTCTTGAAACAAGTGCTGTTGCCGAGAATGATGAGGATGGAGTGGGCTCTTCAAGCGTTCCTTGAACCGGGCAGGGATGTCTTGCTGGAGTGGTTGATGTATGATGTGAGAACCAGGTCTGTTTCTCAGGCCGAGGAAGCAATAGACGCTATGTTGAAACTACCCGGCAATGAGGAGATGGCTGAGGTGTTCAAGTAGTTTCGGCGTTAAAATTCTTCTCATTTATATATTTTTCCCTAATCAATCATGCTATCGATCCTGTAAGGGTTAAATAGGTATGGGACACTGTATCAGGTTCCTAGCCCATAAGCAGTCTCCGCAGGATGGTTGATTAGCCCAGCAGTCTACATCGCTAGACCTTACAAAGTCACATGAATCCCTTAGCCAGCAATCCGTGCACGACGGGTAGTAGTAGTTTCGAGTGATAAACCTGAACCTCGTGTATTCCCTGCTCATCCAGATCTCATCTAAACCCTTATCCTTCACATTGCCGAAGGAGTAATGGTTGATCTGCTTCTCTCTTCCGAAGACATATTCTTTATAGCTGTGGAGGAAACGGTAGCACGGTGATACCTCACCATCCCATCTTACAACCGTTGACCGTGCCTCATCGAAAAAGCATCTTCTCTCAGTTTTCAAACTGAATAATGAAAGCCTGAGCCTCACGCCCCTTGAGGCTAACCTCTCCAGCTCCTCAACCACGGGCTCCATGTTCACCGAGCCATCGTAAACAATCATGTCTCGCGCAGAATGATGAACCGGTATCAGGTTTGAAACAAGAACCTCGTCTACCCCATGATTCTTCAACAATTTCACAAGTTCTGGAAGATACTTATAGTTATGCTTAGTAACAACTACTTGAACTCCTAGAAAAGGCTTTTCAGACCTGTGTTCAGCCCTCCACTCTGCAATATTTTTAATTCTTTCCAGCACGACACTAGATGATGCGTGTTGGAGATGGGTCTCTAAAAAAGGCATGTAGTCCACTGAGAAGTAGATTCCGGTTAACCCCATCTCAACCAGTTCCAACATTTCGGAAGAATTTAGGAATAATCCATTAGTGGTTACGTATGTTTTGAAACCCATTCCACTCGCTCTCCCGATCATCTCACTAATCCGAGGGTGAACTGTCGGCTCACCTATCCCTCCGAAAACAATTGCCTCCAGCCTCGGAAACTTTGCGGCTTCTCCAAGTACTTTCTCGAACAAATCCCACTCCATATCCCCTTCCCGATCCGTCCAGTGCTGTTTAAAGCACATCTCGCACCTCAGGTTACACCTTGTCGTGGGCTCTATGAAGAGGATTCTTAAATCAAGCCTCGGCTTCACCACGAACTCTCCATCATAGGCTGGGAAGACATAACTGGTTTCCTCTTCCCCAGGCTTAGCCGACACTTCTAGCCTCCTCCAGCTGGCGGGAAGATTGAGACTACATCTCCATCTTTGAGGCTTGTTTCAAACCCATTCAAATGCTCAATGTTCAACCCGTTTACGAGAATAGTGTATCCTCCCTCTAATTGTTTCTTGAAACCAGGGTACTGCTCGTCGAGGACGTCTAATAGCTCCTTAACAGTATCCGCTTTCTCAACGTACAGCCTTCTCTTCCCTACGAGATCGATGAGTGTTGCGAAAACCTTGACTTCTATGGGCATTGAGAACACCTTTTGGATAAGGGTTTTGTGAAAAAAGGGTTAAAAACTAAGCGAACTCTTCAAGTCCCAGCTCTTTGAGTTTTTCATAGGGTATTGTCCCGTCCTCGCCCCAGCCTCTGAGCTTGTAGTACCTCGGCAACATTTCTTTCAGCCTTACAACCCTGCCCTTGTTTGGCCCGCTTGGAACAGGCTCCTCTAAAAGCCGCTTCGGGAGAGTGTCCTCCTCAAGCGGTTTTAAGCCTGCCTTAAGGTTGAAAAGCCTTTCAGCGTTCCATATTCTCTCTCCAATCTTCAAGTAGTCCTCGGTGGTGTAGTCCCATCCAAGAGCGGCGTTCAATAAGTCCCTGTAGTCATCTGCCCACAAGCCGAACGTGCTGAACAAGCACAAGCCCGACGAGTCTATGACTGCTGTCAGGTGTTGGAAGAGTATTAGCATGTTGATCTTCTCGTCGCTTATGTCGTGGGGATCCATCTTCTTCGGGTAGCCAAGTATCTCGGGGCTTATCATGTAGTTCTTAATGTGGCAGCCTCCACGATTGTTAGTAGCGTATCCCAGGCCATGTCCCTCCGCACCCCTTGGGTCGTAAGCCGGTAGCTCCAGCTTCTTAACCCCCATGAAGTATTGTTCCCCGTTGAAGTGTTTAGCCAGCCTGTAGCCTCCCTCTGCCAGGAGGTTGCCGAAGCCCTCTCTCTTAGCAATTTTCTCAATATAGTAGTGGAGAACCTCGGTGTTTCCGAAGCGTGGAGGTGGGAAATCGCCAAGGTCTTCATCCTTTATAAGTTTCCTCTCGTAAAGCTCCATGGCTGTGGCCAATGTCCCGCCGAGAGAAATAGTGTCGAAGCCGTATTCATCAGCCATGTGGTTTGCTTCAATGATCGTTGCCAAGTCGTTAATACCCATGTTCGAGCCTAACGCCCATATACTCTCATACTCAGGCCCCTCGGTCTCGCCAATCGTGGGCAACTTGTTAACTCTTGCACACCCTATTGGGCAGGCGTAGCACGGCTTATTCTTAACCAAGTATTTCTTAACCATCGCCTCACCGCTCTGCTCATAGGCATACTGGAACTGTGATTCCTGGAAGTTCTTATACGGATAGAGACCGTTTTCATTGATGATGTTAACTAGCACAGATGTCCCAAACTTCGGGAGCCCTCCACCCCCAACCGGGTCATTCCTGATCTTGTTAACCTTCTCCCTCACAACGAGCATGAATTTCTCGGGGTCTGCAACTCTCACTGTTTTACTTCCTCTCACAGCGATTGCTTTAAGCTTCTTGAACCCCATCACAGCTCCCACGCCAGCTCTACCTGCTGCTCTGTGACCATCGTTCATCACGGCTGCAAACCTGACAAGCTTCTCTCCCGCCGGTCCAACCCCCAGCACCTTGATGTGTGGGTCATTATGTTGCCTCCTAATCCAGGACTCCGTCTCAGACATCTTCAAGCCCCAGAGGGGGGTGGCGTCTTTAAGCTCTACGTGGTCGTCGTGAATGAATAGGTAGTAGGGTTTGTCGGAAGCACCCTCTACGATGATTGCGTCGTAGCCTGCCCTCTTCAACTCGGCTGCCCAGTAACCGCCCGAGTTGCTGAAGGCGATGTACCCTGTGAGCGGGCTCTTAGTGATCACGTTATACCTGGAAGCGGTCGGAGCAGAGGTTCCCGTTAAGGGCCCAGCAGATATCACTAGCTTGTTCTCAGCTGAAAGAGGCTCAACTCCGGGATCCATCTCCTTGAGCAACAGGTATATCCCTAACCCCCTGCTGCCAATCCACTTCCTCGCTACATCCTCTCCCCATTCTTCAACCTTGATGTTTCCGGAGGACATGTCTACTCGAATGATTTTTCCCCAGTTACCGAACAAGTTATCCACCATTTCTAAATTCTTCAAACAAATATATAAAGCAATGTACCAATGTCCCACTAATGTAATATAATCTTATCTAAAACTCTTTGCCTCGTTGAAAACTCCACCCTTTCCATATCATACTACTTAGTAATAGTTGCCGAGCAACCACTCATTCCCTACATATACGTTCTTTAAACCCTTGTTCACGGCTTCTTCATAAGCTTTCATGGCATGCCTCGTGCTTGTGGGAGGAAGATCCCTGAGCAGGTGGTTGGGGTGGAATGCCAGCAGGATTAAGGGTGTTTCAGGGTTCAGCGAGGAAACATATTCTGCAACGTTCGCTACCTCTACCTCGTCCACGTACCCTGGAACCAGTAGCATGCTGACAACAAGTATTGGTATTTCCCTTCTCTCATTCCAAACCTCTAATGCGGTCTTAACATTTGTTTTCAAATACTCGAGAGCTTTTACTCCATCCACGCCTGTTAAAGCCTCGTAAATCCAAGGGTTCCAAGCCTTCCAATCAACCTTTACAATGCCGCCGGATTCCAAGCTGAGCTTCACCATCTCCTTGAATAAAGAGGGGTGGACGAGTCCATTGGTCTCCCAGCAGATTCTTTTAACAAAGCTTCTTTCACGAGCTTCCTTTAAAAGCTGTCGTGAAAACTTGAGAGCGAACACTACGTGAGGCCCTGGGTCGCCGCCGAAGAAGCATACGCAGGTCACCTTGCTGTTCAAGCCTGCTCGTAGAAGCTCATCCACATTGAAAACAGGCCGCTTCCTTGATTCAGGCTCGGCAACCATGTCTTTATGCTCCCAGTTCTGGCAGAACAAGCAGTCTAGGCTGCATCCTGCGAAGAAAACTGCAAGGTTGTAAAACCCGTGTTCAACCCTGGGGTTTACAGCATACTTGGGATAACCCTTTCCGGTTGCGGCTGGGCAGACTGGTGTGGCAACGCAGTTCGTGGGTAAGGGGTCGAAATAATAGTAACCTATGGAAGCATCCACGCCCGCTACGGTTTTCAATAACCCTTTCTCGGAAACCCAGATCCCGCAGAACCCCTTCCCCGACTCAGGTATCACGCAATTGTTGACGCAGATACTGCATCTAACCCCTTCCTCAGCTCGCGGAGGCGTCACCGGTAACCCTAGCCCTGCCCTATACTTGGCGTGGGCTTCGCGGGCAATGCTTAACGCTTCACCCCCTCTACTTCTCAAGCATTCGGCGCATACACCGATCACACTGCTAATGACAGGGGAGGCCCTCCCGCAGAGCTTGCAGCTACCCATGGTTTCCTCCAAAATCCTATGTGTTTTAACGGGTTATTAGAAAAGGTAGCCGCTTCATGAGGCAAAAGATTTAACACCTTGCGGAGACAATTATATATTGGTGTAGGCAATCCTGGAAGAAGAGCGTTTAAACAGGTTTAAGAATACTGTTGTCGAAATCCTTAGCGAAGTATCCGTGAAAACCAATACTTTCTTTCCCGAAGAATTGGTAAGTGATGCTTTAGAAGTCCTTCACAATCCTTCCTTCAAGCATGCGACCAAGCAGCTCAACGGGAGGACTAAAGTAGCTCTAGCAGTCTATGTCGCGCTCAGAAGCAGAAACATATGTATAAGCCCTAGATGCCTCGAAGCATGGGTTACAGGCGGTAGAAACCTTTTCACTTATGTTCTTAAAGCGTTAGGACTACCAGGTTGCGAACCTTTAGATTACGTTATCTATGCTTCGAAGAAGCTGAGGCTGGATCCATCCGTTGCCGGCAATGCCGTGTGGATTGTTTTGAGGCTTCTCGACCGCTTTTCCTCAACCAGGTTGAAGGTTGACCATCCTGTGAGGGCTCTAAGCAGGTCAGCTCTCGCCGCAGGAGCTCTCTACGAGTCAGGGCTCGTTACAGGGAAGAAGGTTTTCGAGAAGGATTTAGCAACAGTCTTTTGCATTTCCGAGGTGTCGGTCAGGAACGCTGTCAAATATGTAAGGGAGTGTCTAAAGGATGAGGTTAGAACGTGGGTTGAGAAGGCTGGTCGGGAAGAGACTGAAAGGATTACCGCGGAAGCCTCCGAAGGAGCATTGTTTTTCAAACTTGCAGCACAGGGTGAATCCTGTGCGGTAATTGTCTTCAGAGAACCCTCGGGGGATGAGTGGGAGAGGCTTGCAAGAGCTGTAGGTTTACCTGTCAAAGGATCTATTCAACTACTCGACATTGTTAACACAGGCTCTGTGGACTATAAGGACCTGGCATTGGAGAAATCCCTAGCGTATCTAGCCGCGGTTAAGGGTCTTGGACTCGGGGATTACGGGTTTGTTTGGTGTGAGAATCAGGCTTTGACAAGAATTCTTGTAAACAAAGGCTTCAGGGTTGCCGGATTAGACCCCTGGGGGAAGAAGCCTGTACTAGTTATGGATTTAAACCTCCTGTGCAGTACTCCTTTTGCCTAACATGGTTCTTCAGGTTGATGAGTAATTTTAAAACCTGACCTCGCCTTCCTCGAAGTAAGGAGAAGGACTTAGCCTCCGGAGGGCATCCCCCGATATTTCGATCGGTTTTACAACAACCAAGCCTTCTCCATCCCTAACCTCTATTTCGAAAACTCTTCTATCATGGTTTGTCTGTCTCATCTTCTCGATTATGAGGAGTTTCTTGAGCACTCCTGATATGATGGCTTTCCTGAACCTTAGTATGCCGTCAGCCACGTGCTCCACTCCGAACCCGAATCCAAGGGCTGATGTAACAGCGTACTGAGCCGTAGCCACTATTGTTAAATCCCACTTCGCCAGACCTCTCTTCAACATGTAACTGTACTTTCTAGCCATCACCGGCTTATCTAGCCAGAAAGCGCTCATTGAGTCAACTACTAGCCTTGTGTGACCAGGGCCCAAGTACTTCTTGGCTTCTATCACCTTAGAGATCAACTCCTCCACATCCAGTTCCTTAATGCTCCAAACATCCCCGTACTCCCACATCAACGCGTCTATGATGACAAGGCTTCCTTTTCTCAAGGCGTCCTCAAAATCGAAGCCAAGCCTCGCCGCCTGGTTGATAATGCTCTCCCTCGACTCCTCCGTTGTAACGTATATGCATTTCTCACCTCTTGCTAGTCCCGTGGCTGTGAACTGTATTGAGAAAACTGTTTTGCCAGTTCCCGGTTCTCCAACAGCTACTACCGTGAATCCCTTAGGTATTCCGCCCTCTATTAGCTCGTCAAGCCCTCTAACCCCTGTTGGAAGCCTCTCCAAAAACTCCACCGGTTAATAATTCCTTAAACACATTATTATCGTTTGACGCCCTTGGAAAGGGTGGTTAGGCTTGACAATTGTTTTCAGGCTGAAGGGTTTCGAGCAGGATTGTTTCGAAATACGGTATGCCGCCGGAGTGCTCATGAGAGGCGGCTTAGTCGCGTTTCCCACAGAAACTGTTTACGGGCTTGGAGCACTGGTTTGGGATGAGGGAGCTGTCTCCAAGATTTTCCAAGTGAAGGGGAGGCCTAGCGATAATCCATTAATAGTTCACGTATCCTCTATTGAAATGGTTGAGAAGGTTGCTTCGCGGATACCTGAGGATGCTTACAAGTTGATGGAGAAGGCTTGGCCAGGCCCTCTCACAATAGTCCTGCCTAAAAGCGAAAGGGTTCCCAGGATCGTTACAGCAGGGCTTGACACTGTTGCTGTCAGAATGCCCTCCCACCCGGTTGCTCTATCCCTTATAAGGGAGACTGGAGAGCCGGTAGCTGCTCCTAGCGCGAACCCATCAGGGAAGCCCAGTCCGACAAGCGGAACCCATGTAGTCAGGGATTTGATCGGCAGGGTTGAAGTAATCCTTGACGCTGGAGAAACCCTTTATGGGGTTGAGTCAACAGTGGTGAACATTGTCACGGAACCCCCTGTATTGTTGAGACCTGGTGCTATACCTGTTGAGGAAGTCGAGAAAATACTGGGGAGGAAGATACTTATCCCAGAGTTTGCTAAAGGCTTGGGACAGGTGGAGAAACCGCTTGCCCCAGGCATGAAGTACAGGCATTACGCTCCGGAGGCGAAGCTGGTGCTTGTCGAACCCTCTTCTTACACTCGGGAATGCCTTAAAGCATTGGCTGAGTACATAAAGACCCAGGCCTTGGCTGGAAGCGATGGGAAACCATGCATACTGGCAACCTTGGAGACCCTTCAGCACTACTCAGGTGTTGGAGCTGAAACGTTCACGCTGGGATCTAGGGAGAACCCCTTCGAGATTGCTCGAAACCTTTTCACCATCCTGAGAAAAGTTGATGAGGAAGAGTGCTCCATAGTGTATGCCGAGGGATTCCCTGACCAGGGGCTAGGACTAACCATTATGAACAGGCTGAGAAAAGCGGCTAGTGAAAAGCACTTGATAAACTGTTGACCACGCCCTCGCACTAGCAAGGGATTTCTCCAACAGTGTTAACATTTTCGGCAGGCTTGTCCTAACTAAGTGAACACTAATGTTTTTCTCTTTAAAACATCTATTTAATTGTGAAGGGCAAAGTGGAGAGCAGTGAACTTAATTGATTTCAGTAATGGTAAATCCAGCATATTGAAAGAGATGTTACTTCTGGGAGTGAGAACACCGGGGGAATATTCGGGATGCCTCGAGAGATTTCAACCTGCAGGGTGTTTGAGGTGGCACGTTAGTTGAGGGTTCTAGCCTTTAGCGATCTCCACGGCAATGTTGATGTTTTGAAAATGCTTGCGAAAAGGCTGGAAGGAGAGAATTTTGACTACATGTTGATCGCGGGTGATTTAACCAATGCAGATTTAATCAGTGATCCAGAGAGTGTTTTGAAACAGGTGTATGAGGTTTTCCACTTAATTGAGAGTTTAGAGATCCCTTACTATTTCGTATGGGGGATTCCATTCAGGGAATTAACAATAGTGCTTTCGTTAGCTCTGAGAAAGGCTTCCAAGGATCACCCCCGTATGAAAGCGTATTCAAGAAAGGAGTACCAGGATTTGTTAAGGATAGGTAAGGAGACGGAATCACTGATTTCCTCCCTCAAGCACGGCAAGTGCTTGGAGCACGGCAGGGTTGAAAGCCTCGGCAAGTATAAGATAACATCGACGCCTCAACTGGTCGATGGTAAAACAGTGTTCCTCGTACACCATTTCAAGAAGCTTACAAACGCGTTGATCCAAATAGAAGGGCATGTCCACTATGGTCAAAAACTCAACAACTACCTGAACCTGGGCTTCCTATACAGGGATGACTCCCATGGGGCTAAGCCAATGATTGGTTGCTACTGGGTTTTAAAGTTTGATAAGACAGGCGTCAATGCTGAATGGGTTAACATGGGCGAGAATTTGAAAGAATATAAGTGCCCCCGTCATCCGGAACAAGGGGTCTTCTACATACCTGTTAACTGGAAAAAATGCCCAGTATGCTACGACCCGAGGAAGAACAAGGAGCTGTTGCGGAGTAAGGGCTTGCATTGAAGCGCTGTAACCCATTGAGCACGTGTTGAACTATATGGTTTTAATGGGCCCGCGGGGATTTGAACCCCGGTCCTCCGCCGTGTGAGGGCGGCGTCCATACCAGGCTAGACGACGGGCCCTCTAATAGTTTAAAGAGAGTGTTGTGTTGTTTATAAGTTTTTCACCGAGGTTGAGGAAGGATTGGGTTGAAAAAAGCTTGGGTTTAGATGTCGAACTTCAAGTAGACAGGTATCTCGTCCCAGTAGAAGTAGACTGTTGCGTTGACGTTTAGCCAACCTGAAGTCGTAACAGGGTATTTCATCACTGCTGAGAGAGGTAGTATGTAGGATGCCTGCGGGGTCTCGCCCGTGTATGTTATTGTTGCCGTAAACCTGTACCTGCCCGAGCTGGTCAATGGGGTTCCAAGGCTCACTGATAGTCCAAGCTCGGAAACATCTTCAACATAATATGTTTCACCGGTTAATGGTGACGTGTAGACTCCTTCCCCAGTGTAGTACACCACGTCAGGCTGGAACTGGCTTGGAGCGTTGATGATGACCGTGTAGTGTATCTTGCCGGCCGCGGGGTTGTGGATCTTCACCGATGACATTGTAAGCGGGGTCAGGGTCACAGTGAAGGGCTCAACGTATTCTGCTCCCCTGAACTGTATGTTCCTCACAACAAGCCTGTATATTCCAGGACCGGACATCGGGCTAACAATAACTGACAACCCTGGGGCCACGCTATCCCAGAATCTTGTCGGGTTGTAGCTGCTTCCACCGGCTGGGTCCCTTGTCAGCTCAGCAGCCAGCTGTAGACCAGGCGCCTTGAACTCATATACTAGCGAGGTTTCATCGTCAACCATGTAGTACGTGTAAGGCCCGTAGAAGTGTACGTCCAGGTTGCTGGCATAGTTTTCATTGTTAAAGGTTGGCCAAGTCACCTGTATGCCGAGCCCCCATATGTTCTTAAAGGTTGGAGGCACGACAACCTTGAACACTCTCCAATCTCCTGACTCATACCTCCACGTGTAGTCGAATGCTCCTCTCAGATACGTGTTCTTCCTCGGGGTTAGCTCCTCGACAGGGTTTAACACGATCGGCCTGGTCCCTCTCAGCTCTATTGGCACGAAGAATGAGATCGGTACAAGGTATCTCAGACTCTTTGTCTTCTCAACAACCACGATGTAGCCGCTGTAGAAGCCAGGGGTTGACGGGCCCTTAACGGTAACCGTGACCGTTCTCTCGCCACCGGATAGTATGAACCTTGAGGGGCTAACAGTCACGGCATCCCAGCTCTGATACTTGTACCCTACAACCCTCACCTTCACGGGGAGGGTGCCCCTGTAGGTTGCGCCTGATACTCCAAGCCTCATAACCAGATACCTTGGATACTGTGTAGGGTCGACCCCCATCAGCTCCCTTGCAAGGTTTTCAATCTCGGCAATGCTTCCCTCTAGGTCTCCATACTGAATCCTGAGCGCGTTGGCCCTCCTAATATCGTACATCATTCTAGCGGTTTCACTCCAGGAGAATACGCCGTCCGCGTTCCCATCTATCCAGTAGGCGAGCTCAGCTATCGATGTCCCAATCCGCAGGCTGTAAGCTCCTGCCCTGCCACCGGCTTCAAAGTACTCGTACGGGTATATGACCTCGATCTCAAAGTAGTCGTAGGTTTTTAAAGCCTCTATGTCAAGCACTAAGTGTCCATACCTTGTAGCTGCTGTTACGCTGAAGTTTAGCTGATCACCGTTGCACGCGGTGATTACGGTTGGATCGAGCACACCGAGCGTTATATCACAAATCCCTGTAGTGTTAACCTGTTTCAAAACCATGGGATAGATCTCGTAGCTTCCAGCACCCTTCACTGTTAACGGCCTGGTGGCTCTTGCCCCGGCCCTGACTGATGGGATGAATATTTTCGGTTCAAACCAGCTCCCTGTTAATACATCGCCATAGGTCATTAACTCATATGACAGAGCTGTCTCGCTCAACAGGTCGTTGAGAATGCTTGTTGAATAGACCAGTGGAATATTGCCATCCAGCACTGCCTTGACGGCCTTGTAAGCGTTGACGAAGCCGGCTCCCTGGGAAAGCTCGTCGAAGCCCATGTCCTGCGCGGTATTCATTAAAATGGTCTTCAACAAGTGCGGCGGCATCCTCTCACCATACTTAGCCTTGTACGCTGAAACCACTAGTGCTCCAACACCAGCGGACATCGGGGTTGCCTGGCTGGTTCCGCTGAACAGGTTGTATGCCAGCCATCCCGTGAGGTTTCTTATGCCGTAAACATTGCCTAGGGCATCCCATGTCCTGCCGACAGCCCACGCGAAAGCTCCCACAGCTACGACGTCAGGCTTCACAACACCCAGCTCGCTTGGACCCCTGTTGCTCCACGTGATAACCTGCCTGCTCGAGCCCGGCCAGAGGTAGCCGTAGAGCGGTCTGTAGGTGAACTCCGTGGCGGCTCCAACACTTATCGCGAGGGTTGAGGCAGCGGGCGATGAAACCGTGCCGTATCCTGGACCACCATTACCGGCTGCGACGAAGTGAATTGTTCCAGACGTGATTATGGTGTAGTCGAATATCACGCTAGTGGGGTCGAAGCCTGTGTTCCAGCCCCATAGGGCCCAGCCGCTCGCGCCCCAGGAATTGCTAGTGATGTCGACCTGGTGCTCCCCGATGTATGCCCAGCTCCACGTGTAGCCTTCGAAAGCTATCCACGGGTTCGCGAGCAGGTTGGGCCAGAGATATATTGATCCCTCCCCGTACGGAGTTACTATGTCGAAACCGCTGAAGAAGTATATCGCTGTTGCCACGGTCCCGTAGTAGAGGCCTGGGGCGGCTCCAAGCTTTACTGCTGGAGCCTGGCCCGCAATGCTTCTAACCCCGTAGCCTGTTTGCGCGTAGATGCCCCTGCCTGCAGCAGTGTTCGCGCAGTATGTTCCATGGCTGTTGTAATCGTATTCTAAAACCACGTAGTCTCCTTCAGGGTCCAGACCTGGCCATATAAAGGCTACCGGCTCGCCCCTCCATATCTCAGGTATTGATAAAATCTCGGTGGTTTGGTAACCATTGAGCGGTGGGAGCGGGAGGACATAATTCCTCCAGATGCCAATCTTGTCTAAGAGTATAGCGAAGGCTGCATCGTAAACGCCTCCTGCAAGCGTTCCAATAGAGTAGTCTGTTAAGCCATCACCATCGAGATCTCTTGCTATCACCTCGTTCCCGTATCTAATTGGTTCCTCGTCGGCGAAGGAGAAGTCGGGGGTTAAGCCTAGGGTTCCCGGTATGTTCACGCTACAGGGGCTTGGAGCCAGGGCCTGCCTTAACAGGTAGAGAGCGGTGGTAGTGTCAGCGTATAAGGTGTCATAGGATCCGTCGCCATCACTGTCTACCACTATAATCGGCACTGTGTAGTAAATGGTTGTTGAAGTGCCTGCGACCGAGGTTGTCATGTACTGGAGCATTAATCCAAACTTCACAGGCCCATAACGGGTTATGTTACCAATATACCATGTTGAGTTAGCGAGCCATGGAACCCATATGTTCGCGGATCTACACCCCGACACCCTGACCCACAGCTGGTTGGTCCACTTCCAAACATAGTATGGAGGCTGGAACACGTATAGCTCTGAAGCGTTTACGTAAATGTATCCTTCTCCCACATCCTGGCCTGCAACCGGTGTTAAGACTAGTCCGAGACTGCTCACGTCCAGGATTAACGGGAGACCAGTCTTTTTGTCCCTGGCTATTGAGTCTAAGCCAAGCCCGGGTGATCCGAAGTCGACACCCGTGTCTATGATTGCGAGCGTAACCTCTTCTCCAGTGATGCCGTAGGTTGCCCATGTATCCAGCGCGCCCGTTATGTTCAAGGTGTAGTGATAGCTGCTGTAGTCAAAGGCTTCTAAACCCCCGGTTTGAGCCGGCTCCTCTGCCAAGAGCTCCTGAATCGCCCTTGCCTCCTTATTTATCAAAGCATCAATCCTGACATCGGGTAGGATAGCTAGCACTCCAGGCGTCCTGGATAAGGGCTCAACCTGATCCCTGGTAACAATCGCGAAGATCACGTTGTACAGGTGTGTGGGGAATGCTCCTAGTAACCCTGCTGTTTTTCCTTTTAAAACGCTGATAGGTGTTGCTTTATCCAACACTATTATGACTCTGCCTGTCTCCCTACCCTCGTTCACAAGCGTGAAAGGCTCTTCGGGAGCGTCAAAGGATAACAGGCTTGGATCCTCAGCATATGCTCCAATACTCCAGAATGAGTCATCGTTGAGGAACGGGCTTACGAATGCTTTACCGAAGCCAGACCTAGCTGCTACCGACTCAGATGTCACAGGAGTAGCTACAGGGATGATTAACCCGGTTAAGAGTAGGATAGATATTAGTACAAGTATTTTCTTCATACATATCCCTCTGAATACCCACCAAGTATATAGTTAGTGGGTTCTGCAATATTTAAGTCTTCCTAGGAACGCTGGGATTTGCTTTACATTCTCCCTTGCTGAAAAGCTTTTTAAATCCAATTGTGAATAGTTGGGCGTGGGTTCGTGTTCGAGGTTCAGGTTGTAAACAGGAAGTATGCTCATCACATCCTAACTCTTTTAAGGAATAAGGATTCCTCGCAGATAGAGTTCAGGAAAGGCCTCGTCAAGCTAGGCAGGATCCTTGGAATGGAGATAGCCGAGGACATGGAGACTGAGGAAGCGGTTGTTGAGACACCGCTTGGCGTTAAGGTTAAAGGGATCAGGATTAAGGACATGGATAACACGATAATCGTCACTGTCTTAAGGGCTGCATGGCCTTTGACGGAGGGACTTATAAAAGTCTTCTACAATGCTAGGCAGGGCGTTATCGCTGCGAAAAGAGTTGAGGAGAAGGGAATGCAGAACTATGAGTTCGAAATAGATGTTTCATATGTTAAAATGCCCTCTGTAACCTCTAACGATGTAGTGATTATAAGTGACGTCATGGTTGCAACAGGCTCCACGCTTGCAAGAATTCTTGAGGAGGTTGTGAAGAAGGGGAGGGCTAAGAAGTATTATATTGCATCAGTTCTCTCAACACCTGTAGCGGTGGCAAAGCTCAGGGATAAGGCGGACGAGCTCGGCGTGGATTTGAAAATGTACGCTATATGGATAGATCCCGAGGTGAATCAGAAAGGTTACATAGTGCCAGGGCTCGGGGACGCTGGCGACAGGGCTTTCGGATCCTAGGTTATACCTTGAAAAGCTCGCTCAAATAGTTGTTGTCCAGTTTTTTATACTTCTCCAAGCTTCCCACGTCGAACCAGTCCCCGCTGTAAACGTAGCCGTAAATTTTCGAACCCCTCATGATCAACCACGGTACCAGGTCTCCCATGAAGTCGAAGTCTAATCCGAGATCCTTCTCCAACTCGTCGTCAAGCACCCTTGTCTCGAGAACGCCTACGCCTATGGTGGCATTGATATCTAAATCAGGCTTTTCCCTCATCCCTATTATTGAGAAATCGTTGCCAAGAGTAGCCACGCCAACTGGCACCTTGTACTTCTTAGTAACCACTAATGTTAAATCGCCCCCCTTATCCTGATGGTAGCGGAGCAGGTCTTCAACGTTCAGAGGTGCCAGTATGTCTCCATACCATATTATGGCCGTGCCTGTGAATAATCCTTCCCTGTATGCTTTAAGTATTGAGCCGCCTGTGTTGGTATACCCGTCTGGCTCGTCGATAGAGTATTTGATTTCAACGTTGAAGCGTGATCCGTCTCCGAAGTAGTTTTGAATATACTTCCACCGATAGTTAACCAGGAAGATGAACTTTTTCACGCCGAATCTGCTAAGCCATCTGACAATGTATTCAAGAACAGGTTTCTCGTCAACACCTATTGGGATCATGGGTTTCGGAACAACCTCGGTGTAAGGATGGAAGCGTGTGCCCATCCCGCCTGCCAATACTACAGCAGTCACTCCCTGGGTCAAAGGTCTTCAGCCCATGGTTTGATATCGTTATTCAATTATATAAAACCTAAACATGCTTTACAGCTAGCTTATGAAACATTCTCCTGTAAACAGCGAGGAGGATGATGCCTCTCGCATACACGTCGAGGAACATTGCCAGCCAAGGACCGATCACGCCCAGGGGTTTTGAGAGAAGTATTGAAGGAGCCACTCTGAACAGGTAGAGGGAGGCGGTGTTGACTAGGAAGGGTATTTTAGTGTTTCCAGCCCCTCTTATCGCTCCTCCAACAACCATTGAGAGACCGAGCCCGAGCTCGCTAAGCCCTGCGATAAGCAGGTACGTGGCCGCTAATCCTGCGATCTCCTCGTCAGGCGAGAAAGGGGTTACCAGAACCCTGCCGCCAGCCGCAACCACGAGCCCCAGCAACCCCATGGTCAATGCCCCTAGCTTTATTGTTTCAAACCCTACTTTATGAGCCTCGTCAACCCTTCCTTCCCCGATCTTCTGCCCTACAAGCGTCGAAGCTGTTGTAGCGAACGCGAAGCCTGGCATATAGATGAGGCTTTCAATCCTCAGCCCTATGTTATGGGCTGCCATGACCCGGGGGCTGATTCGAGAGATAACGCCTGCGTAAACATTGTTACCCAGGGAGAAGACTAGTCTTTCAAGGAATGCCGGGGCTCCAAGGCTGATTATTTTTGTGAAAAAGCTGTTGCCATTGCGTAGAGCGGGTTTGAGACCTAGTTTGCCGAGGTAGTGGAGCTGCAACGGGATCGTGAAAACACTGGATATTACCGTAGCGTACGCAGCACCGGCAATGCCTAGCCTAGGGAAGCCGAGGTAGCCGTATATGAGCAAGGGGTCGAGGATTATGTTAGCGGTTAAACCGAGCGTGTTCACCAGCAGGGTTATCTTAGTCCTGGCTGTAGCTATTATCGCGGTGTCGAAACACATTGAGAAATAGAAGACCGGGAGACCGGCTACTCGTATTAAAAGATATGTTAGTGCGTTATCATAGACGGTGCCCGATAATCCTGACTGAACCGCTAGAAAGACTGGGGATGCTAGATAGTACGCTATTGTCACTAGGAGGATTGTAAAGCCCCCTTTCACGCAAACCTCGCCGATTACTCCGCGAGCCTTCTCTCTCAGACCAGCACCGATGGATTGGGATACAAGAATCATTAAAGGAGCTTGGAATAGTGCGAAAACCACGGTGTAAAGCCATAGAATATAGCCTGCTACTCCAACCCCTGCGAGGGCTTCCTCGCCGAGACCGGATACAAAGTAGGTGTCTGCTAGTGAGTAGAGACTGGAGACGGTTTCCACGAGGACCAAGGGTATCGTGGTTTTCAAAGCCCTGACCAGGTATGCCTCCGTAGCCGGATCCCTGGCTTTAATCTCCAGGTTTTCCTCTCCTCGCGCCAACAGCCGATCCCATTTAGCACAGTTATCGCTGGACTAGTTTAAAAGAAAAACTTATACGTAACTGGCAATATAATATATAAGCACTATTTAGAAATAACTGTGAAGCATGATTAAACCTCGCAAGCCTTGCACTGTTTTTATGGCTTGCCTATGGGGGTGGTTTCATTGGGTTTTGGACTCAGCACACGCCTCATCGAAGCTAGGAAAGCCTTCATCGCTTCAGCCCTTCTCAGTTTGTCAGGAGTGATTATTGAGGGGCTTGCCCTCACTGTTTATTCGAGCGTTATTCTCTTAACAGACTTCTTCCACTGGACTCTCGACACTATTGTCGAGTTTATCATGCTTTTCTCAATCTACTATGCTAGCAGGGTTGGTAAAAAATTTCCATGGAGCATTTTGATAGTCGAGTTTTCCACAAGCCTTCTCGTAATGATTGTTCTCCTAGCCTTCTACGGATGGGTCATGCTGGACTATGTTAACAACCTGGTAGTGACTTACGAGGTATCAACAACAGACCCGTGGATCTCGCTCGTAACCATTGCCGGCGGCTTCATAACCTTTACAGCGTTCCTTATTCAGCGCAGGAATTTCAGGAGATATGGACTCGAGATTTTAAGGATTGACTATACTCATGCGTTAATGGACACGCTATCCTCGTTCTTTGCAACTGTTGGCGTGGTGGCAACCGCCTTGACCAGGAGTCACTCGCTGGAGATACTGTTCACAATAATCCTGCTGGTTTTCATAATCCACAGCGTGCTGGAACTGTTCAAGGATAGCTTTAAAGTATTGAGCGGTACCAACGTGGATCCAGAGTTAACGAGCAGGATCACGCTGGCCTTGGAGAAGGAGTTATACGGGGTTAGGTTGAAAACGGTGGAGGCTAGGAAGATCGGTTCATTCTACATTGTAAGCGTTGACGTATTCCTAGATCCGGAGATGCCAATATACAAGGCTCACGCTGTTAAAAGGAAAATAGTCAGGCTTGCCCGTAAGGAGTCGGAGCTCATCTACCATGTTGATGTGAGAATGTTCCCTGATCCCTTGCTGAGGAAAAGCGGGGGGAGGAAAGCGCCTAAGTAATTCCTCCCAGCCCCGTGGGTCCCAGGATCCCGCTTATCAGCCCGTTGATAATTATAGATCCAGCGTACATGGCTGCACCTGTTATTATCAGCATGATACATAAGTAGTAGTATATCGCGTATTTTGACCCCGGGTTAACCGAGTAAACGGCTAAGGTATCCGCGATCGTTATCATAAGCATGATCAGGTTTGTAACCAGGGATACGTCCTGAGGGGAGACGTTGAAGAAGCCTATAATCCCAGCATACTCGCCCGGGATGCTTTCCGCGAAGCTTGCTATAACGCTGGTGAAAATGTTTATGAAGCTTCCGACAAACATAAGCAGGATTATCACGATCAAATGCATGAGGTAAAGAGTTATCTCGAAAGTTTTGAAAACCTGGACGTAGCTCGCCCTGAGCCTGAACAGTTCGTTGACATGGTCGGAGAGAAGAGCTCCCGCCTCCCCTAGGTCTCCGCCGGTTTCAACAGTATCTATGAAGATGTGAGTACCTCTTGATACCATCTCGCTCGAAGACTCATCCGCGAACAAGCTCCAGGCAATCCTTGGGTCAACCCTGTTTAGAAGCCTTGCGTAAACTCTTTTAAGGAGATTTCTAAGCTTTCCTAATTCAGCTATAAGGAGCGGTTTAAGAGATTCGATCATGTTTGGGAGAACAGCAAGGTGTTCTCCAAAGCTTCTTATGAATGCAGGGAAAAACATGTCGTACTCGGTTATTCTTCCCTCATGAACCTTCACGAGGATGGCGGCAGGGAGCAGGGACACACCGGTCAGCATAAGGCTGAGGGCAACGTATTCAACATTGAAAATATTCAGTGAAACCACGAGGTAGACTGCTATTATTGCAAAAACGAATAAGCCGGTTAAACCTAGTAGCGAGATTAGCATTACGAATCCGGTTTTCTTTCTAGGCTTAGACTCGAACAACGGTTTTCTCACGAACACGTAGAGGAGTAGGGCCATACTTATCAACGCGAAACCTACTCCTAGAACACCCGTGGTGATTAGCTCGGAGACGTTGCCGAAGATCATGCCGAGCAACATAAGGTTTGCAAGCATGAACGTTAATGCACCTAGGAGCGTGGTGTAAACTCCGAGAACAACTCTTAACGTGTCTATCATTCTATTGTAGGATGCCTTGTATTCTGCGAACAACGTGTTATACTCTATTCGCAAATACTCTTTAATATCCCCGCCTGTTGCAACAATGGCTGAGAGCCGCTGGAGAAGCATTTCATCAACCTTTGAGGGAGTCTCCCGCGCAACAAGCTTGAGGGCTTCGGGAGCGCTGTAACCCCAGTTTTTAATCAAGCCTCTCAGCTTATGGAACATCCCAGAGTACTTCTTCTTATAGAATGGTGTTTCACCCACTTTTCCGAAAAGCGTTGTTAAAGGAGGATTACCTGTTACCAAACATCTTAAATGGACTAGGATGAATATTAGATCATCTGAAACAGGGACTATGCCTATTCTTTTCAGAATATTGAAGTAGTAGATGAGGAGGAAGGAGCCCAGTATGACAAATCCTCCTAGGATTATGTTTACATAGTAGGGTATTGTTGTAACTATGTAGTATACTGCTATAGAGTCTGCAATAGCTATGGCGATAGTTGACCACTTGTTAGTAACTGCTTTGAAAACAAAACTCCTCAAGTACTCTGAAAGCTTCTCCTTAATGCTGGTGAACAACTTTCTTTTGCTCAACTAGAATAACTCCCCCTTGTAAAGCCTCTTATAAGCTTCCTCCAAACCTAGCTCGTATGTTTTAATAACTGCCTTGTAAACATCATTGTAGTCTAAAACATTCTTCTCAACCAAGAGCCTTAGGAACCTGGCTCTTAACTCCAGCTCCTCGTAAACTAGTTTAATATCTCTTCTCGAAATACCTCTCATGACAGCTATCTTCTCCTCTAACAGGTAGCTCGAACCTCTTCCAGCAAACCTGTGAACATCTGTTGTAGGATCCCAGTTGAAAACCGGTATGGCTGCTATAGAGTCCGACCTAGGGTCGTACCCTATTATCTCGTTTATCGTGATCATTCTACGAACTAGCATTCCCCGCTTATCGTACACTGATGACTGGAACCAGGCAATGTTTAAAGTATCTAGATTTGTCTTCGGGACGCTTATAGGCGGGTTGGTCAGCCTCTGCAACAACCTCTCCAAGTTTGCTGCGTGGAATGTTGAGAGCACGGGATGGCCGGTCTGCATTGCTTGGAAAGCAATATTGCCCTCGGCGCCCCTGATCTCTCCAACAATGATGTAGTTTGGACGCTGACGGAGGGCAGCTTTGAGGAGATCGAACATTGTGACACTGCTCTCCTGCTTTCCAGTGTCCCTTGTAAGCTCCCTAACCCAGTTCTTGTGAGGTAGGACTACTTCTGCGGTATCCTCAATAGACACAATCTTGTAATTAGGCCTTATGAAGACGGCGAGCGCGTTTAAAGCGGTTGTCTTACCGCTCGCGGTTTCACCACATATGAAAGCGCTCATTCCTTCTGCAAGCATCATCCACATGTAGGCTGCGGCGTACTCGTTGAAAGTATTCCACTTTATCAGCTGGGTAATGCTAATGGGCGTTTTAGCTACTTTACGAATAGTGAAGTTGCTTCCGAAAAGACTGACATCCGTGCCGTACACGATGTTTATTCTGCTCCCATCAGGCAGGGTTGCGTCGACAACGGGGCGCGCTCTCGATATGGGCTTTCCTATCTTCTCGCCTAGTTTAATTATGAACTCATCTAGTTCATCCTCGCTTTGAAAGCCTACATTTGTCTCCAGGGATCCGAATATCTTGTGCACAACGTATATGTTTCCTAAACCCTTAGCGCTTATATCCTCTAGGTAAGGGTCTCTGAGGAATGGTTCTATTATTCCAACCCCTATTTTATCCCTTATCAAATGATATTTCACGTAATCAGCATCGTCTTTGTAAACGGGTATTCTGGGGAAGCCTGGTTTTACAGTTGCATAGTTAACTGGTTTATCCTTTATGTCTAAAACATCTTCAAGAAGCTCCAGCAGGATCTTCTTCCTTTCCTCTGCGGATTCTAAAGCGTGCTCCGGCTTAATCTTCAGGGCTAAGGCCTCTTCAATAGCTTTCAACACGTTGGACGGGGGCCGCGGGGGCTCGATGGAAACATACTGGTTGTACCCTGTAACTGTTTTAACCAGGTTTGTGACGTGTATGAAAACTCCGCCCCCTACAGGGTACACTATGTTGATCCTGGACCACATCTTCATGTCTCCAGTGGGCCTATCAACAAACCTCGGTTCCTCCCCATGTTGTTTTCCAAAAGACTCCATATACGTTAGAAGGTAAGCTGGTTTCTCGCCGAAATCAGGCTCCTTAACCGCCCTTTCCTTCTTCCTGCCCTTTACCTTTAACAATTGGAACCTGGACATGTTCCCACCCTAGACTTTCGCAAGAGCCATTGGGACGAGTTTAATACCGAATGCAGGGTCGACGTCGAAAGTTATAGTGTTCTCGAAAACAGTTGGAACCCCCTTTAGTTTTATAATGTTCATTACTTTAAGAGCCCTGCCACCCATTTCAACATTTTTTAATTCTATGTAGCCGTCCGCTATGGCTTTCAGCCCAGCGTGCAGCGACTCCGAGAGCCCTTCTGGATGGATCGTCAGAATTATCAGCTTGCCTTTATCAACAATTTTCTTAACCACAGTAAGGAAGTTTGCAATATCTTCTCTCTTAGAACCCTTCACGAGGATGCTGAAAGAATCTATTACGAACACATCGTATTTGTCAATGTTGGAAACCATGTGTTTAAGGGTTAGGAAGAGCAGGTCCTTGCTGGTCGAGGTAACCCATTTAACCCTTGGAATCTGGGTCGAGTAAACCACTAACTGACCCCGCAAATACTCGTCGAGAACGTCGAATCCGACATTAATCATCCCTCTAACGTATCCTATAGTGGTTGTTTCAGTGGTCACCACCGTTACTTTCAACCCGCTCTTTAAAGAACCATAAGCAAACTGTTGGACGAGAACAGATTTACCAGTACCATGTCCCCCCTCGATAACTATCAGTGCTGGAAACGGTAGCCCCCCAGCCATTTTCGTGTCGAGCTCTTCATTCCCGGTAGTGATCATTCTAACCCTGAGCATTAGCAAACACCCATTTAGAGTCGGAGGAGCCGTAATGCGTTGTGAACACTATTCTGAGAGGCTTTTCAACACTTAAATCGTTTATGTGAGCAAGGACTCTTATCTCTCCCAACTCCCCGCGATCTATTAGAGAGTGCTCCGTGAAGCTTACACTGTAGTTTTCGACCAGGAAAACCTTTTCAACAAGCCAGTCGGAAGGATACGAGAGCCTTATAGATTTAAGCAATCCATCAGTAGAGAAGTACTCTATGATTAAATCGCATTCTTCTAGCTTATAAACAGGGTTGGGACCACTGTTTTCTACAAGAATCTCAGCCTCCAAAGCCCCGTCTCTGTAGTTGACGATAGCTTGCTTGATGAAAACCCTGCTCATCTTTCTTAACGAGTCTTCCTGAGCTTCTCTTACAGCGTTGACGATTAATGAGAGCGAGGTGGTTAAGACCCCCGTTACGGACAGGGCTACCATTAGCAGTAATACGATAGCGGTGAAACCCGGTATAATGATCTCGGAGGGCATCGGGAACCCTCATCCAACAGTATACACTGTCGAATAACCATTAGACAGCACCATCTTCACCTCTAGCGGAGGCGTGTAGGATCCCGGCAGCGTTATCTGGAACAGTACTGTCTCCCCTTTCTCGAACACCCCGTTTTGCATCCCGTACTCTACAACCTCTACTGTTCCACCCCTTGTTGAGAAGTAAAAGGTTTTGCCGGAGTAATCTGTTACAATGAAGTCAATGTTTCCGAGATCGCTGTATACTACATCCCCGGTGTTTTTAGCATACAAGTATACGGTGCTTGCCTGCCTATCCAGTGATCCATGTATAATGGTTACGCTCAACCTATAGGAATCTGATTTGCTCTTAATACTATTCGAGATTACGTTTAAGACAGTGTTAATCTGGCCTATGACTACGGCTGCGAAGAGGGAAGCCATTAACACTGCGACGATTGTCAAAATCGCGTGTGTTATTGTTGTTGATTCTCCCATTTATCGCTAACACCCTGCGGTGACTCCTCCTTCCTCGCCCTTCTAGGGTGCTTCTCGCTCTTATTTTCCTCAGCCTCCACAGCATGCTGGCTCTTCGTCCTCTGTAACGCCAGGGTTTTCAAAACAGTCCTCATAACCTCGTCTTCAACACCTTCCTCCCTTATCCCGAGATTCTTCAGCAACATATACATTAGTAGCGTGTTCTCTTCCGGCGTTATGTTCTCCTCAAGTGATTGCTCAACAATGTTAATCGTTGTTCTCAAGATGCTTGCCTCCTCCTTCGACACTATTCTCAACTGTTCCATCAAGTCCAGTATTCTTTCAACACTTGCTTTAGGATAGAGCTTCCTAACCTCGTAGATCATTTTCATAAGGTTGATCGTCTGCTTGAGACTTATACTTGTAAAAGCCTCCCTCTCCTCTCTTACAACCCTACCAGCTTCGCTTAGGATGTCTACAAGCTCCTCAAAACCCTTCCCACTAGGCTTTAACTGTTTTTCAACCGGCTTCTCAGCTCTTCCCGGCTCAGCCGAGGGTCCAGGTGCTCCGCCAACCCCAGCCGGGGTTACCGCTACCTGCTCAGCTCTATGCTGAGTTGGCTCCACCTCCTCCTTAGGCTTATAGTAGCTGTATGGTCCTGTTAGATCTGCTAGTACTGCTTTTATCTCAGCCACGGCGCTCCTAAGCTCTGAGACCGCGTTTTTCAAATCTTTCAACTCCTTACCAATATCTAGCTCCTGGGACAACTCAGTCTCACCTCCCGGAATGACACGGGGTTCAACCCTATACACGTACGCACTTTTAACGTAGTGGGAGAGAATTCTCCTCGTGAACAACCTGCAAAACCAGCAGTCGCAGGGCCAGATCTTGTTGAGAGCTGTCTGAGCTTCAAGCACATACCTCCAGCCCCCTTTCAGTAAAGTAAGATGGATTCCTTAACGCGAGAACGGAATCCACGATGACGTGTAGAATGTAGGCTGCCACTGGAAGAATGGAGAACCCAAGGGCAACTGCCAGCCCAATCCCTGTTAAACCAGGTACAACCGTTATTATCCACTGCGAGGCTAGGATGAAGCCACTCAGCAAACCGGTAAACATGCAAGCCGAGCACATGAAAACCATTTTCAAACCCCTCCTCAAAACACTTTGCTTAAAACATGAAGCCATGAAACCACCCGGGAAAGAGGGTAAGGGGTTAAAAAAAGGTTTAGATTCAACCTGATCACCCTAGGTTCACGAATTCGTCCTCTGTGAGGGTTGGAGGTATTGTTCTCTCAACTATTAGCGGTGCTCCCTGCAACGGCCTGATCTCGACCGTGAACTTCTGGTATTGGGTTAGACCTGTAGGTAGTCCGATGACCACTATGAACTTCTCGCCCGGTTCCAGCACATAGTCAGCATCTCCCTGTACAATGTATATCTCTGCAACCGGCGTAGTAGTTGCTGAGGGCTGCAGAGTGGATAGGTCAACAGGCGCGGTTGCTTGCGTGGGATCGTTGCCCATGTTTATCTTACTGTATGCTCCGGTTGGGAGGTTGATGACTATGTCTATCTTATCGCTCGAGAAGTCTACAGCCAGTTGCCCCGGTGAAACCTTCAATGGTATGTAGATGTATGTCACCTCAGGGCCGGTTTCAACGTATCCCAATACTGACCCATCGACCTCTAGTGCTGTTGTAGCCTCGTTTAATCCTTGCTGCATTACTTCTTTGCTCTTCTGGGTTGTGTACATTCCCATGTTTATTACTACGAAGGCTAGTGCGGCCGCGACTATTACGAAGGCTATGAGAACGATCGCGGCCTCAATGCCCACGATACCCTTCTTCGCCATACAGGCTTCACCACGGGGATCTCTCCCCAACGTTATTTAAAACCCTCACCCAGAATTCGCCCAGCCGGCGACGCTGAAGCATAAAGCAGGGAATCGGCAAGCCGGCGAATCTACGAGGTTTTTCACCGATTAAGCGAACATGGTTTTTAAGGTTGACGTAAAGGATTAAGTTGGTGCCGGCTTTGGAGAAGGCGTTGGCATGGGAGAGCCTCAGCGCCGTGGTCGACGGTGTTGTGGTTAAATCCGTATTGATAGCAGGTTTTTCGGAGGGAATCCTGGCTTACTGGCCGCCAAGCCTGGAGGAGTCAGTTTTAAACATTTTCAACAAGCTCTACATCCAGGTTCCAGGCCACGCTTATCTTGTTCTTTACAGTTTAAGGCTTGGCAAGAAGTTTCTCGTCATTTTAAACGAGGAGAGATTGCTTGCTCTCGAAATTGATAAGAGGGTTAATGGTGAGAAAATGGGGGAGAGGTTGCTGAGGGCTTTGAAAAGATTGGATAGGCTATTCGGCATCGATGAAACCCAATCTGGCGAACACTAGGTTTAACCCTATAATGAGCACTGAGGTCCCTATTCCAATTGCGAGAGGGATGAAAGTTTCAAGCAGTATTGACATAGTAATGGTTCCTGCCACGAGGACTCCTAGGAAAGTGTTCAACTTGCCCGAAATTTCCCTAGCCCAGGGGCTCCCAGTTAAGACAACTAATAACCTGTAAATGGGGTTTTCCTGGAAGACTTTGTAGTGAGGGGTCTTCTTTAAGACTTCTACCCCCTGCTTGTCAAGCATTAATACGTCTTTTCCCTTGTGCTTTGCTATCTTGAAAAACCGGGTCGGATTTCTAGTGAAGGATTCTAGTATAATATTGATATTCCTACCCCCATCTATTACGAGCCTAGAGGCTTCTTCCAGTATTAAGTAACCCTTCCTCGATAAGCCTGCGTGAACTATTAACCTGTAGAGGTTGATCGACGTTACCAACTCTTTTGAAATGTTCAACCTAACAGGCGTGTCTAAAACCTCGTCAGAGTCCCTAATAGGTGAGAGGAGCTCTAGAAGCTTCTTTACAAAACTCTTCCCCTGGTCGCTCAATCCCACGTATAGCTCTCCGTTTTTCTCTAACTTGGTGATTAATCCTTTCTTCTCCAATTTTCTCAGAGAGTCTAGTATTGACTTCCTGGTGTCTCCTACTACCCTCGCAACCTCTCCTACCGAGACGAGATCAGGTTGCTCCGCTAACCAGAGAATAATGGTGAACTGGTTGTTAGCCCTGGAGAAGTCGACAATGCTGTCTAAGTCTTATAACAGCAATAGTTTCGCTGAGACCTCCTTGCTTGCGGCTACTGCCATCTAATCCCTTAGTATTAATCCTCAATGGGAGATGTTTTAAACCAAAGGATATTATAGTCGGATCGACCTCTACATTTTTCAGGGCTGGTCTGATGGCGCGTGTTTTCAAATGGTATGATCTAGCATTGTGGGGTATCGCTAACTCAATCGCATCAGGACTGCTCATCTACTCTGTGCAGGATATTGGAAGGCAAGGCGTGTATGGTGCCGACGTAGCTATTTCTTACGTTGTTGGAGGACTAGCATTCCTCCCTATAGTGCTCACAACGATTCAAGTAGGAATGTACGTGAGGGATATCGGGGGACCGTACGTCTTGATATCTAAGACAATTTCACCCTACATGGCCTTCATATCAACAGCCTTCTACATGTTTGCCAGCGGCGCGCTTCTCACCATAGGTTTTCTAACATCTCTTTCCATCGAGTTTTTATCCACACCAATATATCTCGCCGGATATTACTCCGGGAACGGCTTCCTGACAAGGCTCGGCCTGGTTCTAAACTCAACGGTTTCCATGATGGTTTTCTCAGTCATTGTGGTAGCATCAATCTGGATGATCAATACTGGTGGATATGGTGCTGTTAGAAAGGCTTTATACTTCACCACTCTACTCCCCCTCACAGTTTTATTCGCCCTCTACGGCTTCACAATACTATCTTTCTCAACGATTTCATTAGTTGAGAATGATATTGTGGGGTTCCACAGTATTGCGGGAATAGTGTTTAACGGTGAGGAAGCGGCACAGCATTTTCTACAGCCGCTTTTACCCGCGGATATTAGGTCGGCCACTTTAAACTACGCCTTAATAGTTTTCTGGTCATACCTGGGTTTAGAGATACCTGCGTTTCTCTCGGGCGAGGTAAAGGAGCCAGAGAAAGCCTATGTAATCGGAGGGTTCACGGCTTATTTCACGGTTCTTCTAACCTATCTCTTCTCAAGCAGTGTTGTGAAAGCAGCGGGGGTCGAATCACTCGCAGCATACTCATACCTCTATTTTAACAACCCTGATTTGCTTCAAAGGTTTATCACCCTTGAAATGATACCGCAGCCTTCGCTTTTCCTCCCATTTTATCTAACGCTTCGCAACCCCTTACTGATTACACTGCTTGGCTTCGCAGGCTTCCTCTTCTTTTTCAACACGGCTTTGACTTCATGGGCTTCATCCTTAAGGGCGATTCATGCTTTATCCCGCGACGGCTTCATCCCAAGCTACCTAGGCGAGTTCGACGCTGAGAAAGGAGTCTACCCGGGGGCTAACAACATAGTTTTCGTCGGCTCACTAATCGGACTTGCCTTGGGATTGATCTCTCGGGAGTTTAAGACCATTCGCTTAGCATTGCTCAGGGTTTTTAACTTCTCCTACGGGGTAATGATCACGCTTCTAGGGTTCTCACTGGCTCTTTACGGCATAGTTTCTATAGCGGGGACCGCCTCTAAGTACGGGAGGCACAAAGTCACTCTCACCGTTATCACGGGCTTGCTGTGCTCTCTTATAGGTTTGGTGATCACGGTGAGCACAGGGGTGGGGGCAACCCTCTATGATTTCATAGGAATAGTGATCGCGGGCTTGCTTATCTCCACGTTGCTGTTAATCTCGGTCCTACATGCTTCAAGGAGGTAGCCTTTCATAGGTCCGTAAAACCCACATTGTCGCGACCACAGCGTTGAGAATGGAGAGAAATAAGAGTGGAATAGGGGATAGTACGATGTTGGCTAGAGGCGATATCTCCATGCTTATTCTCCCAAGGATCAAGATTCCAGCAGAATTTGTCTCGACACACTCCCCGATAAGGGATTCAACCACTCTCCCTATGTAAACGGTGTGAGTCATATAGAAGAAGGTTGTGGAGAATATAAAGGCCAAGGAGGTCGGGAACATTAGCCTGGCTAGTAATGGATTATGCCTCTTGTAGACCCAGTATGTAACTGAATTGAGTCCTAGGACTAGTAGGAAAAGACTGTTCAAAGTGATCGGTAGGCTGAGGCTTACGGCTTTCTCAAGCTCAGGTATTCTGACCAGTGTATCACCTATTTTCAACTGGTAGAAGGAGAAGGCTATGAAGCCCTTTAATACCCCGTCCAGGATGTAAAGAGGTATTATTAGCACGAGGAGTATGGTTAAGCTGTAGACTATTGCAAAGCATCCTGCAATAAACTGATAGGCCAGTAAATTATTCTTATTACTTGTCAAGCCTCCCCACCCATGTAAGGGTCTGGTTCATGAAGGTGTATCTTACTTCAACATAGCCTTGTGTTGTAATCCCTGCGAGGTCGATTTCCCTGGTCTCAAAAGGCTGGAGGGTGAAGCCAGGTGCAGAGAATTCTCTAACCTCACCCATATACTGGACTCTTAGACCTTCAACGTTGCTCCTGATCTTGTAGCCGAGTATTTCAATGGGGACGGGATTAGGGTTAAAAATCACTAGTTTATCATTCATGACTGATAAAACGGGCTTCTTCCAGTCTATTACAAAGGGGTATTTCCCTATTAGGAATCCCAGGTCTAGTGAAAGTCTTAGCTTAACCATGAAAGCTGAGAGATTGTTAACGTAAAGTTGCGCGTAAAACTCGGCGGGCGGATGAACCAGAACTTTATCGCTATCGATATAGTAGCTGGAGCATTGCATTGTTAATGATTGAGAAATTAAAAGACATTCCTCAACCCCCTTTATTCTCAACTCCGTTGAGTGATAGTCTATGGTTAATGCCGAGTAACCGGCTTCTGAGAATAATCTTGCAAGGCTCATGCTAGGAAGCGATAACTTTGTCAGAGCCGGAGGGGTTTGCAAAACATAAATAGTGAGATAGGTAAGATTGAGTAGCAGAAAAATAAGGAACACGAATGTTTCCAGTACAAAGGCTTGTTTGAGACCTTTCCACGGACTTACTGGGAAGAAGACGAATATGAGTGATATCATGATTAATGGAAGCCATATTAGCAACGGTATGGCACCTATTACTTTAAACCTTATAAGCTCGGTCGAAATAGGGGGGTCGTTAGAAGGATTATAATCGCCCCTGGTAATAGCGTAAGTTCCGTCCACCTGTATAAGCCTATGTACGACACATGTTGATACATCGATACAATAGATTACCACATCTCCCTCCTTATACGAACTAATGAAGGATCCCACCCCGATAACAAGGTCGCCCGGCTTCAGCGTGGGATACATTGAAAAGCCTGAAACTGTGAAAAAACCTAGCGGAGTGGGTATGAATCTTGCTCCAATACTAAAACTTACTATTAGAATTAGGTATATTATTCGGATAATTCTTCTCATCCTCTCCTTCACGGTTCTCCACCTCCTAAACCGTAGAGAATAAGAGGATATGAGACACAGACAGATTTACTCGAAAAACAGTACTCAACGGAGAGTTTAGCCGTGTAGACGCTTCTGAAAAAGAGTCCGCTTACAGTTATTTTTAAACCTCCGTCTCGAAGGGTCAAGGTAGACGTGCGAGGGGATATTACCTCCCCGTTCACAACCATTATCGGGTATGAACTCGTGCTTGAAGATTCCAGCGTGATATTAAATGTAGCCTCGCCTACCGCTTCAATAGATTCTAGGATGAGGCTTACCTCAAACTCTTCTGCAAGGATTGAATACAGTTGAATTACACTTAGTTTCAGGTCGGAGGAATTAATGTAGAAGAATACTGTAGCACCTGTATACGTAGGATCTGCGTATCCCTCGAAAGCCTTAGTGCTTGAGACCAAATAATCCTCGCCACCTATCAGTGGAATAGATGTTTTCACCGAGCAAGAAGTATTATTCGAAGAGATCTGTAGTACACCGCCATCGCCCACTCCCGTGACAAGGTCTTTGACAACGCTTAGCATCGCTATCCCATTAACATCTGACAGCCCCTCCCCTACGAGGCTTCCATTCGAATCGTATAACCGAGCAGAAGCATTGGGGGAGAGTCCTGTGACATTCAGGTATGCAGGGTTCCTTTTCGAAATGACGAAGTCGTCGAACATAGCGCTCCCCCCATCTATCTCCAACCCCACGTATTGAGCAGGGAACCTTCTGTTGCTGGTGCTTGTTGCTGAAACCGAGGTTAAGTATACACCGTTTTCCGAGTAGACTTCCGCGGTGATGACGATGGAGGTTGGACTGTACTGGTAGCGTACTATTAATGTGTACCATTGGTCAGTATAGGAGAAGTTCGGGGAAGATGCCAATTGACTCCACCCATTAAGACTTTCAACGTTATAGCTCCAAATGTTTAGTCTTGCGCTAGCGCCAGAAGGGTTTATGGAGATCTCATACAAGCGGTTAAGGTTATTGTTAATCAAGACTATTCCAGCCCAACCTGTTCCCGCGTATCTTATTTTAACACCCACGTAGAACCCCACGTACGAGCTCAAAGCAAGGTTTAAATAATATTGTGACGCTCCTCCTATTCCACCATTGTTATCCTGACCACTCACCCCGCCTCCTTTATGACCACTTCCAGAGATCCACCAGCTACCCCCTCTTGCCAACCAATCAGGGGAGGTTTGCTCGAAATCGCTCCAGTAAATAGTGTTGTTAGACCTCTTGGTGATATTGAAAGGCACGAGCGGGCTGTCTAAAACTGTTAAAATAACGGGAGGTGGAACAGGAGTGATTTGTGCTTGCAAAGGGTTAAACACGTAAACCCCTGCGTGCAAGCTTGTGAAGCAGGAAGCCGCAAGGAACAAGACGAGTAGGGTTTTCAATGATGTTTTAAAAAATTTGTCGAAAAAGTGGATTTGGTCCACAATGATGATTCACCTCACGGCGGCGTCTCAGTGTTTACAGTGCTGTATACTAGTTCTAGAAGGATAGTCCCGCCTCCGGTTGGGGGCGTTGTTGAGCTACCTCCGTTGGTTCCGTATATGAATTCAAAGTCAATTCTAAGCTCCCCGTTGCCGTTTAGAACCACCCAGCCACCTGGTTGCAGCTGAGTTGTTAACAAGTCCACCTCTCCTACCTTGGTTGCCCCGTCGTAGAGAAGTAGTTTGGCACGAGCCAGGTTCCCATCAGTGATTGTCGAGTGGATGTTCACTTTCACGTAGTAGACCTGGGAGTCCAGGTTCTTAATTCTTAACACGTCCAAGTAGTATGTTCTCTGATAGGTGGGGTGTAGCGTGACTGATGCACTGGTACCTGTTGCATCAATGATGGTTGAAATAGTTGTCCCGTACAAGTCTCTCTGATTGTTATTGCTTCCTTCGACAAATATGACTGGTGGTGGGGTAGGGGAGACCTGAACGCTCGCAGGATAGTATACGAATACGCTGGCGAATACTATACTTGCTAAGATCGTTGCAACGGTTAAACCCAGTATATACTTTCCGGCTTGCATAGTCTCCCTCTTTTCAGGATCATGATTTCTCGCGGTTTCCTTAAAAACGAGAGGACATTACTAAGGGTGTATTGAATAATGAATTATAAGCTTGAAAATTAATTTACAAATTATGAGGAGTTGGTCTTGATACCAGAAGCAGGAGCCACCGATTCATTGAGCAATGATTGTGGCGTGAGTTTTTCGCCAATGCTTCGAGACGCTTCTCAGAAGATAAGCTTAAGCAGGCTAAGAGACCTGCTTGAGCTTGAAAGACTGGAGCATCTTGGTCAAACCTTGAGGGATTTGGCACGGGAGGTTTCAAAGGCTCGGGAGGAAGATTACTTGCTATTAGATTATAGGAATGAGAAAGGTGTTAACTGCTTAATTTTGGCGAAGGCTTCAACGATCGTCAACGTTGAGTGTCTTGGGGTTGAAAAAAACGCTGATAAATACGTCGAGCTTCTTGCTCATGCATGCATAGAAGGCAGGGGTGAGCTTCGAGTTTACAGAGTTAAACCTATCTTTATCGAGTGGTTGAAGAAGTACGAGGTCGGGATACCTGTTCTTGACAAGGCTCATGAGAAAATGTTCACCGAATTCCAAAAGGTCTTTACCGCTATCCTAGACGGGAGAGTGGACCAGGTTCCCGGCTTGATTAAAGCAGCCTACGAGTCTATTCTGGAGCATTTCAGGGTTGAAGAGCAGTTGATGACGAAGTATAACTACCCTCGGGCTAAGAGGAGGGAGCATGAAGAAAGCCATGCAGAGTTTGAAAACATTGTTAAGAGGCTTGTTCAAACCGTGGATGAAGGCCGGTTTGTAGATCTGTACATTCAGCAGTACCAGTTCCTACTAACCTATTTAGACTACATGTTAAGGGAGGATAAGGAGTTCACAAGCTTTCTTCTTGAAAAATGCGGGGTTTACTGCACTGTTTAACCCGTTTTAGCCTCTCCTGTCTTCTCCTCTTTAGCCTCCTGCTCAAGCTTTTTCAACTCTTCCTCAATCTCTTTCTCAATTTCCTCAATAGGTTTAGGCGGAGGCGTTGTGGCTAGAGTGTACCCTATCCATCCCAGTATGCCGAAAACGCCGATTACAGCGATCATCAGGGTTAGCTGGACGAGTATGAAGCTGTACTCTGTAAGGAAAAGCACGTATCCGTAGACAATGATAATTATCAACGAGGATAGTACAAGTAACCATCCTATCATTTGATCACGACTCAATACCTTCAACCTCCAGGAGTTCTATCGTATTCGAATATATAAAAATCTAACTCAGGCTTTTATATCCTCTGTCCATTATTGGGGCAAAGCCTAATCATGAGTCACCTCTTAAACATCGGACCCGAACCCTGTTTCTGAATAATGCTCGTGACTAATATTTGAAGAGGCTTGATTTTGAGTGAAATCCTTGATAAAGGTGCAAGCTTCTCTAGTTTTCGCTAGAGACACCGGGGACTGGATACGACGTAACGGCTTCGTACGAATTAAGACGATATGGAAGCCTTGCCCTGAATGCGTTTTCAAGGACTTGATACACAGTTTTTATCTTTAACAATGAATTATTAAGTAAAGATTTCGGGCAGTATTGAGCCGTAAAAAATGTTAATAGTTCTCGTACAAGCCCATGGGTCTTGAACGATATCAACGGGGAAGCAGCTCCGATTGGCTGGGTCCTGAGTATTGAATAAGACTGGGAGCATCGTCTGACCCGCTGAGTTAGCCTTGCCGAGTATCGTGTCTTATTTAAACAGTAGTGGATTTTCCAAGGATCTAGAGTTAAGCTTTGCAAGAGGCATATATTTTAGCGAAAGCCTGGAGCTGGTCCAGAAACTCTGCTAACTGCATTTTTTCAAATTTTTTCTTCAACTCGCGAAATTCTCTCCTTAAATTGCCCGCGCAGCTTTGGTCTTTCTTGAACAAGGCTTTAGACGTTAACTCCTCTTGCAACCTCTTCTCTAGCTCGCGAATGAAGAAGATAGATTCCTCAAACTTACACATTATTGTTGAGAGATAGAGTGCGTGCACCAGCCTCACAAGAGGCTCCGGCTCGGTTAAGGAAAGGTATAGTTCTATCTTATAAACTCTCGCCTCAAACAAGTCTCGCGAAGATAAAATACGGTTTAATTCCTTCACGGTGTCTTCGAAACCAGGTATATCCTTGCAGTATACGTGAGTTACCTGCTCCCCGATCATGACTAGGTTGCAGTTCGAGGTAGGGCCGCGAATATCTACGTAAACCGGATAGTTTGCTGACTCCTTTACTGCGAATTCATATATCTTACGACCAGGCTGGTTGAGAGTTACTATCAATGTAACCTCAAGCTTCTGCCTGAGAATATTCAGAGGGAGTAGCTCAAAACATGTTTTAAGACTAGTAGTAGCTGTTATTTTATTAGTACCAGTCAAATTCAAATCAACCTTAATCTATATTTCTTTCTGTTAAATAAAAATTTTCTACATGAATACGCGTTCCGCGTCGTTGAAACGATCGTGAAACAATCCTTTTCAATCAAAATCGCATGTAGCTTTCTCCCCACTCTCAATTAACTGATATTTAGCGAAACCTTGTTTAAGATCTTCGGGTGCTTGAGAGACTAAAACTATGGAGCGTCTCGTGGGGTGTAGAGATGTGAGGGCGAAAGCCCTTACCAATCCCGCAACAGTAGCCTCTTGGAGTACTATTATCTGGTCGTTTAACTCTATCATGAATCTTGTGTGGAAGTGTCCTTGAGGAATACAAGCCACGATCTTTTTGACATCCTCGTTTCGATATATTTTGATGGGTTTTTCCATAAGGATCAACCGCTTTCCGGCAATATTTAAGTATTCGACATTTTCATTTTTATGTGTGAATCAATGCTGATCAAGTTTTCAATGAGCGAGTTAGAAAATGATGAATCTGCTGGTCAGCGTGATATAGCTTCTAAGAAATGAATACTTGAAGGGAATGTAGACGAATATTTCTATGTTACTCTTCTCCAACCTATTAATTACGGCGTTAATCTGCGAAACAACATCTAGCTCCATGTTAATGTTTAAATCCGATGGCGTTATAAACAAGGTATTTGCTTCCCATCCAGAATAAATAGTCTTCTCTCTCACAATCTCTTTAATAATATCCTCCCCGGACAATCCCTCTCCAGATTTTTCAACTGTCTCACCAATAATTTTCAAAAGCTCAGTGAATTCGGGTCCGAACAATTTTTCAGCATTCCTCAACAACTTGCTGAGTTTTTCCAACTCCACCTGGTACTCTTCGTAGTTTTCACGTCTTAAATAATCCCTTTTTATAATCCTTATCTTCTCGGAAGTTTCCAGCAAGTCTCCTAAGAGAATTGCAGCATTAAGTCTATCCGACACAGTTGTAAAATCAACCCTTCTAGCGTATGCCAGTTTGTTAAAAATTCTCGTTACTTGAATGTTTCTAGGGCTTTTCTTCTCGTAAATAATTGTTAGCTTACCTATTCTATGAATAGATATGAAGCTGGCAAGCATTGATAGAGTGTCGATTACCTCCCATAGCGTTGAGTCGAAGTAAACTGGAATACTGGTCAGGTAAAGGTTATCCGGGTCGCAGTTGAATACTATATGGGATTTCAAGAATTTGAGCTCTGTTTTTAAATCTTGGTTTTCTAAAACCATTACTACCTTGCTATTAGATTTCCCCGCTCTGTACCCGTAAAAGGCGTTTTTACTCAACAGGAGTCCTACGGTTTTAGCTAGTTCAGCACAGGACATGTTACTCATTCACAATATCGCTTATGCTCCCTGATAACGGCCTAACCGTTGTCTTCATTAACTGTTTCCTGAAAACTCTCTTATCGCCACATATGAAGCTGCTTCGGCAAGAAGCTTTTAAAGCCCCGGCTGCTACAGCGTACTTCAACGCCTTCTCCACGCTCCCGGTTTCAATGTAGATCGCATTAAATAGCGCGTTGAAAGCGTCCCCGGAGCCTGTTGTATCAGCAGGTTTTTCAACAGGCTCTGCATGAGAGTACCATGCTTTACCGTGATTTATTGCCACAGCTCCTTTACTCCCTAGTTTTAACGCGATAAGCTCTACGTTCAGGTTTTCCAGCTTACTGAGAGAACCCTCGGTAAGCACCAACGCTTCATGCTTGTTGAGGAATAAGACATCTACGTGCTTCAATGTTTTCAAAACCCTGGAGCGGGCTGTGCTTACGAATCCGCCTGGATCGTATGAAACAAGGGGAACGTATTTCTCAGCCACGCTCGCTACCTCGCAGGCTAAGCTAGGGTTAACGGATGCCACGTGCAACACGTGTGCCTCTTTCAGCAAGTCCAGCGGCACGTCTCTCGGGGTCAGAGACTGGTTTGCGCCGAGATATCTGATCATCGACCTGTTGCCGTCAGGGTAAACCATGATTATAACCATGCCTGGACCGTCCTCAACTATTTTAGCAAAGGTTGTTATGACGCCTTTCTCACTGACAGCTTCAAGCGCGCTCATGGAGAGGGCGTGGTTCGATACTGATGAGATCAGGACAGCCCGGTGCCCATACCAGGAAACGGCTACAGCGTAGTTTGTAGCTGCGCCCCCTGGCCTAATCTCAAGGGAGTCGGCTATCAAGCTCTCATCGGGCTCCAAAGGCTTGCTCACGTATGTTACGATGTCAAGGTTGAGATTTCCCACGCTCACGTGAAGATAGTTCTCACTGGTTTTCAAACCCATTGCGCCTCTTTCCCAAAATTTCAGTAATTAATGAGGGGGTGATAATTTTCCTTCCAGATTTTTGGAGCTCGGCATCCCATTCGCTGAGGATTTTCACAGCCTCATTTGCAACTTTCACAGCTTCCTTAACTCCAGCGTTCGGTATAAAAACCTCTGTTTCACGATTAGCTATCGCAGCGCAGACAGCCCCGGCTCTCAATCCATAAATGTTTGCCAGCGTGAATATTACTGAAGCCTCCATTTCGAAGTTTAAAACGTTAACACTCCTCAGAAACTCTATAAGCCCTTTTTGAAAAGGAGGCATGTAGCCTTTGAACCCAGGCCTCTCCTGTCCCACGTAGAAGCTGTCACTGCTCGCAGTTAACCCTACATGATACTTAACGCCTAAGGAGTCGGCGGCCTCTATAAGAGCCAATGTAACATCTATGCTTGCGACAGCCGGGTACTCTGGGATCACGTAGTGTCTACTTGTTCCATCAAGCCTTACCGCGCCTGTTGAGATAACGAGGTCTCCTACCTCAATGTTTTTGATTAAGGCACCTGTTGTACCCACGCGGATGAAGGTGTCGGCGCCTACTCTAGCTAGTTCCTCAACGGCGATGGCGGTGGCGGGGCCCCCTATCCCTGTGCTGGTGGCAGTGATGAACACGTTTTTGTAGTAGCCGCTGTACGTTACGTATTCTCTATGCTGAGAGACTTTCCAGTTTTTCTCCCAGAAGCTGGCTATGAGCTCAACCCTTCCTGGATCACCTGGTAGTAGCACGTACCTGCTGACATCGCCTGGTTTTACTTCTAAATGGTACTGTCTTCCCTCCTCGGTTTCAGGAGTACTCGCACTCTTCAAAGTCTTAACCATTAAGCCTCCCCAAATCACATGTTATAATTTACTATAGGTAGTATATTTTAGTTTCCATCGAAGCCGTGTCAACTACTCCATAGGAAACTTTACCTGTTAAATACCCGCATCCCTCGCCAGGGTTGAACAGGACCACACCATTAACATTCTCTTGGTGCGGCTGATGCGTGTGCCCATATAATACTGCGTCAACGCGTAGGCTTTTAGCAAGCGCTCTTGCTACCTCTACCGTGAAGGAGGCGTCACTCATCCCGTGGAGTAGGAAGAGCCTTCTACCATCAATCTCGTAGATTAAGGGTTCCTGGCTGAAAAACCAGCCGTAATTTCTGAAAAGCGTTGTCAAGAGGTAGACGTCGCCGTCATTGTTGCCTTTTACAGCAATCACTTTCACATCTCCAACAAGGTTTTTCATCATTTTAACTGTGAAAGGGCTTACAATATCTCCTAAGTGAATGATCGCGTTGACCCCGTGGTCTAGGAGTTCTCTAACGATTCTTTCAGTTGAAAAAATATTGTCATGAGTGTCGCTCACGACACCTAGGAGCAATAACAACCCCTTACTCTACGCTAATCTTAAAACCTTTCTTCTCTTTTTTCGTCTTTTTCATCTTGATTTCTAACACTCCGTTCTTGTAGACTGCTTTCGCAGAGGAGGGGTCAACCTCTGAGGGGAGTTCAACCTCTTTATAGTACTTTCTATTAGTATCGCTTGCACTTATAACCAGCGTCTTGCCATCCTCGCTTATCTTGGTCTCTATTTTATCTTTCTCAACACCGGGGATTTCAGCTACAACGGTGATCTCGTCACCGCTTTCGAACACGTCAACCAAAGGCTCTCTCTCCTCAGTTATCATGGGTCGTCCTTTAACTCTTCTAACGTTTCCAAACTCTTCCACAACCGGTCTCCCATCAGGGCCAACGGTTATTCTAAACCCGTAAACATATGGTTTAATCCCTTGTTTCTCCAGCTCCTTCTCCAGCTCTCTCAGCCTCATCGGGTTGAATAATTCCTCAAACTCCCGCAACATGTCTTCGAACATTCTCTCAATGTCTCTTTCAATATCCCACCAGAAGTATCTTCGCCTCCTCCTGTATTCCCAGTCATCCTCCACTAAGACCACCTTGAGTATTTCTTGTTTAGGCTAACTATAAATATTGCGTTATTAAGCCTCGCCTGCTATTAAATAGTATAAGTGGTGTTGGATTTTGAAAACCGTTAACAGGGTAATAAGGGTTTCAACGAAGGAGAGGTTTCAGCTCGTCAACATAACCAGGGAGGTTGAATCATTCGTGAAGGAGTCGGGGATTTGCCAGGGGATTTTAATAGTTAGTGTTCCACACGCCACGGCTAGCATAATCGTTAATGAGAACGAGCCAGGGCTTCTTTCCGATATAATCGAGAAGGTTAAGGAGATAACTGAACCGGGAAGTAGCAAATGGCTTCACAATTCGATCGATGACAATGCTCACGCTCACATAGGTTCAGCTCTATTCGGGCATGAAAGAGTTTTCCCCATCATCGACTGCAGGATCTTAAAAGGGATTTGGCAAGATATTTTCCTCTTAGAGATGGATGGTCCTAGAGGTGAGAGGAAAATAGTGTTAACTGTTCTGGGTGAGTAGTTATGAGGTTCTACGTAGCTTCCGAGGAGGATTTGTTGAACGGTGTGGTAACCGATATTTACTTCAAGAGGACGGTTAAAATTCTGAGAGCTAGAAATATGCGGAAAAAGGTGAGGGTGGAGTTTCATTCCATGAGCCTCCCCGAAGGTTACGAGTGGGCGGTTTTCACGGGTCTTGAAGAAGCCCTCAAGCTCCTGGAGGGGAAGCCTGTTAATGTATACTCAATGGATGAGGGAACGCTGTTTAAGCCTGGCGAGCCGTTAATGATTGTCGAGGGATACCTGGACGATTTCATCATCTACGAGACAGCCTTGCTAGGGATTCTACGACACTATTCGAGCATCTCAACAAAAGCTGCGAGGCTGAAGAAGCTTGCAATGAATAAGACACTGCTTTTCTTCGGCTTGAGAGCAGTTCACCCGGCTCTCGCCCCCATGGTTGACAGGGCGGCGTTTATAGGTGGGATGGACGCGGTCTCGGGAGTTGCTAGCGAGAAGTATTTAGGCTTAACACCATCTGGGACGATGCCGCACGCTCTTATAGTTGTGTTCGGGGATCAAAGAGAAGCTTGGAAGGCTTTCGACGAAAACGTGGAGGAGAATGTTCCCCGTATAATGCTGGTGGATACCTTCTATGATGAAAGAACGGAGGCTTTGATGGCTGCTGAAACACTTAGGCAAAGGCTCCACGGAGTTAGGCTTGACACGCCGGGAAGTAGGAGAGGAAACATGAGGAAAATTGTTGAAGAGGTTAGGTGGACACTGGATCTGTACGGGTATAAGAATGTTAAGATCGTTGTCAGCGGAGGCATCGACGAGGAGGAACTGGTTAAGCTGAGAGATATTGTGGACGCTTTTGGAATAGGTACGAGTGTTTCATTCCCCCCTAGCATCGATATTAGTGCTGATGTAGTTGAGGTTTACGAGAACGGGGTTTGGAAACCCGTTGCTAAAAGAGGGAAGCTCCCTGGTGCTAAGCAGGTTTACAGGAAGAGACCAGGGTTGAACGACATAGTAAGGCTTCTGGACTCTCCTGGAGAGGTTCCTCCGGGCTACCACCCACTTCTAAAACCCTATATTATCGATGGAAAGCTTGTGGGAAAGCCTCCCGCTATATCTGAAATAAGGGACTACGTGCTGGAGCAGTTGAAAGAGCTCCCGGATACTTACTAGAGTTCTTTTTAAACCCAGTTCTACACGATCCCTCTCGCCTCTTACGAGACTTCACGCGGCATTTCCAAAATCTTTTCGAGTTCCAGCAGATTTTTAATAGTTGGATAGCTTCCAGCAGGATCATCCCATGGAAAGCTCCATTGCTTCCTGAACTCTTTCCTAACGAGGAGGATGCGGGGATTATTCTCCAGTTTAACGTTGATCTTGAATAAGTTTACTGGTTTATCATCCACGTAAACGATCAGGGAGTTTTCATATTTCTTCTCTAAGTATTTTAATGCTTCATGCCTTGAGGGATAATCCTCGCCTACGACGATTATTTCGTCGAAGTAAGGGGCAAGGCCATCTGCTTCCAGCCTCCATTTCTTTAGTCCTGGTATGTCATCCATAAAGCCTACGTGAATTATTCGATAGTTTCTTTCCCTAAACCTCTCTAGAGCTGTCAATACGCCAGGTAGTATCGCGGAGTTTTCGATTCGCCTCTCCCAGTATTTCCACAATAGGTGGTTGAATAATTCTTCATGTACTTCTATAATGCTCGGCCACCAGTCAATTCTTAAGAGGCCACATCCCTCCGTCAAGTATTCCATGTATAGAAGATACCTTCCGAACGATCTATCAAGCCCTGTCAACGCGGGCAGGTCTTCAAGGTAGAATTCTTCCAAACCATTGTAGCTGTCGACGAGTACTCCATCATAGTCAAGCGCTATGATGATTTGATCCATTATTACACCTTTCACAGAGGTACTAGTTTAAGATAACGTTAAGAATATTTATTAAAAACGGGTTGGATGGAGTGCTGGTTTCACAGGACACTGTTTTAGATCACTACTATGTTGGGACGATTGACAACTGCTACGGGGTTATAGTTGGAAACGACCATACTCCTTACTACTTTATTGGCTATTTGAAGTATTGTCCATCTCCCGGTGAAACCTACTGGAGGAGTGGGGGTTTATCTTACGAAAGGCTTGTTAAAACCTACGACCCGTTTCAAGTCCACGAACACGCTGTTTTAAAAGAATACATCCCCTTCTACGACGCCCAGGTTCCGGTGATACCGGTTTCAATGATACGCAAGATTTACGATCCTGTTGAGCGAGCTAGGCAATTGTTATCTAAACCTGTGGATGCCTTGGAAGCGAAGGCTTCATCCCTCATTCAAGCACTACATGATTGCACAGGCTTAACCACCGGGATAGGTGTGACAGGGTCTATCCTGCCAGGAATTCACAATCCAGCTGTTAGCGATATCGACATAGTTATTTACGGTTGGAGAGAGTCGCTGAAAATCATAGAGTGTGTGAAAGAGTTAGACCTGTTTCAACCCTTCACAGAAGGGTTGATGGAAGACTGGTCTTCCAGGATTTCAAAAACATCTGGACTACCTGTGGGAATGGTGAAACACTTATATCGGAAATATAGGAGAGGTTTGTTCAATGGAACACCTTACTCAATCATGTTTAACTCCCGTCAAGGAGAGAACGTGTTGCTGAAGCCTCATTTCAAAAGCCTTGGCGAAATCACGTTATCCGGGATTATCAAGGGGGGTTTGGACGCGCTCTCCTATCCTTCACGAGGAGCGCTTGAAAGCTACACGGTTTTATACTCTACTGTGGAACCGCTTTACGATGTCACTGAGATCACGAGTTTCGAATCACTATATACTTCAATACTATTCGAGGGTGGTGATGTTCTCGTAAAAGGGTTACTTCAGTGCAGTGACAGATTGGAGAGTTGCAGGGTTTTAGTAGGAGGAGTGGAGGGTAAGGGGTTTGTCAAGCCAGTCTCCTAGTTTAAAAATAGCTGTTGCATCCTGGCTTTACGGCGACAAGACTATTGGTAGACTCCTCTGCTACTACTTGAAAGAGAGGGGAATACGGCTCGTCGTGCTTGCCGGGAACACTGTTTCACCAAGCCTCGTGGAATGGTTGATCGATAAGTGCGGGGCAACGGTTTTAGGGGTAACAGGCAATCTTGACGATTCTTCACTAGCCTCGGTTCTCGCCTCGAAAGGATCCTTGCTCGAGACGAAACCCCACCTAATTGATAATTTAAGGTTTATTGGGCTAGGACTTACAGGATCCCAGATGGAATATTCCTGCCGCTCGAACGTGGAAGCAACAGTATTCGTCTCATTCTTGAACGGGAGATTACACAAGTGTTGCAGTGGTTTATCAACCGGGATCGTTGACGAGGTTTTAGAAAAAACTGAGGCGAACCTTGTAATAACGGGAGCGTGCCCGCATCCCTGCGTGAATGGGAAGGTGGTCTCACCGGGCTATGCCTACCTGGGATGGGTCGGAGTGATTGAGTATTTCACGGGAAGGTTCAACATCGTATTCGAGAACCTGAGAATGAAGATGTAGCTCACTTAAGCCACTGAATCATAATTTATATATGCGAGGATAAATACGTATGAATTGAGGGGTGCTTATAAATGGTAAAAGCCTTGTTCGAACCCAAAAGCATAGCGGTAGTGGGAGCAAGCAGGTCTCCCGGAAAGATCGGTCATGTAGTTCTTAAAAACATAAAATACTTCGGATACTCGGGGAAACTGTACCCGGTCAACCCAAATGCTGATGAAATCCTGGGATTGAAAGCGTATCCTTCAATCTCAAGCATTCCCGACGAGGTTGACGTAGCGGTTATCACCGTGCCAGCCCAAGAGGTTCCGCCCGTCATAGAGGAGTGTGCGCGTAAAGGTGTCAAAGTAGCGGTAGTTATAACTGCTGGTTTCTCGGAAGTCGGAAACGTTGAAACCGAGGAGAAAATGGTTGAGACCGCTAGAAAGTATGGTATGAGGATTCTAGGCCCAAACATATTCGGATACGCTTACACCCCGTTAAACATAAACGCGACATTCGGGCCGCTTGAGCTTTCGAAAGGTAACATAGCGTTCATCACTCAGAGCGGGGCGTTAGGCATTGCGTTAATGGGTTGGACCATAATGAACGAGATAGGCTTGTCGGCTCTCGTAAGCGTTGGCAACATGGCTGACCTGGACGTTATCGAGCTCTCGGAATACCTTGCAGACGATCCCAACACTAAGGTGATAACCATCTACCTGGAGGGGTTGAAGCCCGGGTATGGTAGAGAGTTCGTTGAGAGAATGAGGAAGGTGAGTAAGAAAAAGCCTGTAATAGTCATTAAAGCTGGCAGAACCCAGAGAGGTGCGTCCGCAGCGGCTAGTCACACCGGGAGTTTAGCGGGAAGCGACTCCCTTTACGAGGCGGCTTTCAAGCAGGCGGGAATCATAAGAACATACACTGTTGAAGACATGTTCGATGTTGCAAGGGCTTTCGCTCTACAACCACTACCTAAAGGTGATAGAACGATCATAATTACGAATGGAGGAGGGGTTGGAGTGCTAGCCACCGATGCAGCCGAGCTGAACAATGTTAAGCTGGTGGACCCGTCCCCGAAGTTGAAGGAGAAGCTTAAAGCCTCCATGCCCTGGTTCGGCAGTCCTAAGAACCCTGTTGACTTAACGGGACAGGCCGTGGCCGATAATTACTTGAAAGCTTTGAAGGCTGCACTAGATTCCGATGAGATTGACAATATAGTTTTGCTGTATTGTAGAACTGCGATTCTCGATCCAAGAGAACTCGCTAAGGCAATTGTTGAGTTCTACCAGTCAAACGGGGCTTCTAAGCCTATAGTGGCAGGTTTCGTGGGCGGCGAGGACACGTACGAAGCTATAAGGTATTTGAACAGAAACGGAATACCAGCCTACGGAGCGCCTGAGAGAGCTGTTTACGCCTTATCTAGGATGATATGGTACAGTAAATACATTTCTTCCTCTCGCTAAGTAGAATCGAAAATTTTTCCTTAAAACAACCTGCTTCCCGGAGCAACTGGTTTTTCAACAGTGGCTATCACGGGCGGATCAGTATCTGTTGCTAGTAGCATGCCTTTGCTTTCAAGCCCCATCATTTTTTTCGGCTTCAGGTTTGCAACCACAATGATGTATTTACCAATGAAGTATTCGGGTGGGTACCATTTACCCAGGCCCGCTATGATCTGCCTCTCGCCCAAGGCCCCGAGGTCAACGACTAGCCTGATAAGCTTCTCACTCCCCTGCACCTTCTCTGCGGATTTGACCAGTCCAACTCTCAGCTCGATGCGCGAAAAGTCCTCGATCCCTACTTCCTGGCTCATATAATCACCTTAATAGAGTCTTTTCGCCTATCACTAATTAAACAGGCTGGTATAAATGTTTAATGCCATACTCGTGCGACCCGGGGAATACATGGTAAGAGTGAATACTAGGGCTACCTACTTATCTTTCCTGAGAGAAAGCATTGAGAAAGTGTTTGAAAGGAAAGGCTTAAAGGCGCAATTGAAAGTTGTAGATAATGTTAGAATACTAATAGATCCGTTAGGCTCACCCTTGGATCAATACTTAAGTATTCTGCGATATGTCCCCGGGATCTCTTCTTTCAGCCCTGTCGTGGGAATCGGGAAAGATTATTCCGTTCTTATTGAAACCATTTCTAACATCCTGGTAAGGGATAGGGTTAGAAGGTTTAAGATAGAGCTCCAGGGAAGTCTCGGCGTTGGTAGAAAAGAGCTTACAGCTCTCATATCTAAAGCAGTAGTTGATGAAACAGGAGCCGTTGTCGACCTGGTGGAGCCCGAGGCCGTTATAGGAGTCGACGTCAGAACCCGGGTAATGTTTGTTTACAACAAGGTCTACAAGGGGATGGGCGGGCTACCATATGGCATTCAAGGTTGTGGAGTAGTCTTGTTCTCAGGAGGCGTTGACTCCGCGCTGGCATCCATTCAAGCCGTTAAGAGGGGGGTTAGAGTAATTCCTGTCTTCGTAGACATGTCCCCTTACTGGTCCCCGCAAGCTGTTGAAAGAGCGATGGAGGGTTTAAAGCTTCTTGCTGAGAAAACCCCGTGGGACAGGCTTAAAGCATATATTGTGAAGAATGCTTCAAGAATCGTTGCAAACGCTGAGATACCTCTAAAGTACAGGTGCTTAGCATGCAAAGCAACCATGTACAGGATTGCTAGCCTGATAGCTGAGAAGGAAAACTGCGACCTTATCATCACAGGCGAATCACTGGGGCAGGTTGCCAGTCAAACCTCCAGTAATCTTAAAACCTTAACAAGACTCGTCGACAAGCCGGTCACGCGTCCGCTGATTTTCATAGACAAGGAAGAAATAATTGAGGCATCGAGGAAAATTGGATTCTCAGTTCTTTCACGAGAAGTCGGCGAATGCAAGTTGAAACCGGACAGCCCGGCGACATTCTCGGGTAAGGAGGTACGGGATATTCTAGCAGAGTACTTAAAACAGGCTGAGAAAGACTTGGAAAATATCATTCATGAGTCTGAAGTGGTTTACCTCTGAGTCATAAAATCCTCGTTTATCCCAGCCAGCTCACAAAACACTTGTAGCGGAGTCACATTTCCAAGATACATTAGTTTCTTACCGATGTCTTCGTTTACTTCGAGGTCCACTTCTTCAGGGATTATCTGTTTTAAAGAGCTATACAGCTTGTCGAGACGCTTCTTCCCCTCCAAAAGTATCCTGTTATACTCTTTGACAACAAGGCTTAAACCCTCCTCGGGTACCACAAGATTTTCAACGGTTCGCAAAAGCTGCGAGACCCAGATCCCCGTGGACAATTCTAATAAAAACCCTTTCGAACGGCTTAAATGCATGATGCCGCTGTGTTTATAGCCTTCTTTCCTCGCGTGTTCAAGGATCCGGAGGGCTAGAGGTATCTGGGAAGAAGAGAGATGGATTATGGGTCCCGTAACAACGATCCATAATTTCCTAGCTACTTTCACCCGGTAAATGCTTGCTAGTTCATCGAGAGTAATTGGGAGATGCTTTTTAAAAACCACGCTAGTATCCTCCCTGCTCCAAGGATTGTCACCGTCGACAAGGGTGATCCTACCGCTACAGCTACTCATCGTGTAAATGCGTGCGTCAAGGTTGAGCAATAGGAGGAGAGGGAGAAGGTCCTTATCCAAATACCCTATTTCCAGATCCTCCAGAATTCGCCTCCAGAAGGATTTCTTCCTCTTTCTCCAAGATTCAATGTTGAATTTCATTCCAACCCCTTATTATTAAAAACGAATTCTGCTTATAATTGCAGATTGGTGTAGGGAATGTACGGTCTTGCTTACAGCATAAACGATCCCGCCGGTGCGGGAATAGCGCGCGCTCTCAGGGATAAGATGGGGCTTTCAGAATCCTCTGTTTGCAAGAACAGCATAACCTGCTTTCAAGGCGGGAATATTGTTTTAGCAGGATTCAGGGAGGATGTGATATATTTTGATTTTCTAGATGATAGAATGCCTCCGGAGGTTGAAATATACATCATCTTGTCGAGACACTCCAGCGAGGCACGAGTTAAAAGTTACACGGTCCACCACACAGGCAACTTTGGTGGGAACGCTTTGTACGGTGGCAACCCAGGGGAACTCGGTATATCATCGCCTATGGTTTCTTGGCTTCTTTTGCGAGCATTGCATGATAGCTGGAGGAATAGTAGTCGAGCCGAGTACGAGGTTAGCTACGAGGCAACACATCACGGCCCAACCTCCCTATCTAAGCCGCTGGTCTTCGTGGAAATCGGTAGCAGCGTGGACGAGTGGGGAGACCCGTCAAACCACTTCATTATTGCCTCTTCGATTGTAAAGCTCCTTGAATCGCCACCGGCAGATTGTAAGCCGGTAATCGGGATAGGTGGTGGACATTACCCTAGAAAGCACACGGAAATAGCTTTGAAAGAGAATGTTTGCTATGGCCACATTATTCCCAAGTACGCCCTCCAACACCTTTCCCAAGAAATCCTTGACAAGATGATTAGTAGGAGCGATATCGACGTAAGAGGGATTATCGTTGAAAAGAAGGGCACTCGCATCGAACATAGGAGTCTTATAGAGGATTACGCGAGCAGGAGAGGTATAGAAGTAAGATACGTTTGAGCTTTTAATTCTTCTTCAAAGAAATCGGCAGGTCTAGAAACCATGTTTTAGTTAATTTACGCCAGATAATTCTCAAAGTAGCTTCGTCAACGCCCTCAGGCATCTTAACATGGATTTTCCTGTTGACTAGCATTTGGGGGTCAATCCTCTCCACATCCTTACTAGTGTAGATTGCTTGACCCTTGTGGAGAATAGTGTAGACCACGCTGTCAGGGGCAGATTCACCGGTGTTCTTCAAGCTTAGATCAATTACTAGCTCCCTGCCCTCCATCCGCACCGAGTCCAGGCTTCCAACTAGAAACGGTGCTTTAAGAGTGCTATTGTAACTGATCACGTTGGCAAGGAAGACCTCTTTAGTTTTCGAACTATTAACACTCTCCTCAACCTGGATGAACACTGGTTGTTTACCTTCTCTCGTGAACTCGTATTCTTCGAAATCGTTGTGAATACCGAGCCTGATAATTCTATCTCCAATATGTACTGTAGTTATGAGGTCCTTTGACATCGAGCCGTAGACTATTTTCACATTGGAGTAAGGCTCGTCCTCACCCTTACTTATGTTGAACCTCTCCCCGGGTCTCAACCGGACCAGCCCTGACCTGTATTCAAGGCTTGTCCTTCCATCCTCGGATTCGTAAATTGAGAGCAAGAGAAGGGTTTTAATGGAGAATCCTGTGCCACCTTCATGTTTAATAGTCACGTTAACCCAGTTCCTGCTCATCGACTCTTCAGTGTTCAAAATACTTGTTATGTCGAAAACGAATTTAGAGTATACTGCTGAATCGGTTTTCGCGGTGAATAACGGTTTGAACTCTTTGGTTATGTTGACCCCGTTGACTTTAACTTTCCAATCAATCCTATTGTCTTGCGACTGGACAATCATGTCGAGAATTGCCAGTTGAAGCGGCGTGAAACTCCTGTTTGGAAGGCCTATTGGTATGGTTACTTTTTGATTTATATTTCCCCCCAGCTTCACCTCTGTGTTTCTAAAGTCAATGTAAAGGTCCCCGTTGAAAGTCTTGTTAAGTATCAATGGTAAGTCATTCAAGCTCATTTAACTCCCCGTGTTAAAATTATTATTGGGAGTAGGGATATTAAATTAAGGGATGAAGAAGCCCTGCCGCGAGAGATTAGAGATGATCAGAGTGAACCCCTGTCTGACCAGACTCCTTAGAAGAGGATATTGGCAGAGTAGTAACATTCATAGCTCAGAAATTTCCTTGCACACTGTATCTGTAACTTCCTCTAATGCTTTAATCGGTTCATATCCCTTGTTAAAGATAAAATCGTAAAGTCTCCGGTAGTGATCGGAAACCTCCTCCGAATACTTCTCCAAATCCCCCCATGGAGGATCTATTTCACCTCCCTTCCCCACGCCTGGGCATATGCTGGAGACATACATCTTGTCAAGCACTTTAGGCCCGTATGGGATGAACGGGAAGAGCCTGCACCTCATGGGTCTTGCAGGGTAGATGCTGCATGAGGGTAAGCCGTTGACTTTAACAAGGAAGACGCAGCGGTCTCTCTCACCTCTTAGAAATGGTACCGGTATATGGTCTGCTACTACGGCATTAACGTACTTGCCAACGAGCTCCCGCCAGTCCACATTCATGTATTTCGCTATTCTGCATATATCGTAGGAGGTTAAAGTCACGTTTGGCCCGCTACTGCAGCAAACACCACTTCTCTGGCATTTGAAACTGAATTTAGCCCCTTTCACTACTTCACGAGGCAATTCCAACTACCCGCACATGCCTCTTAACGGACATTTCGAGCACTTCGACCCTGTTAACTCGTAGTAGATCTCTTCTGCATCCTCGTCAAGTATAACCCCTGGTATGAGTTTTTCCTCTATATTCTTCTTGTCCTGTTCACCCATCTTCCATCATCAATTATAACAATGTTTTAACGGTTTTTAATCATATATCTCTTTATGAATCTCTAAGGGCTTGTTCTTAACGATCGGAAGTACTTTGAGTATGTTTGAAGCTGAGACGTGTTTGCCGGTTTTAAGCAGGTAGTCCCCGGCCAACCCGTTCAGATATGCCGCTATACACGCAGCGTGGAACAGGTTTTTAACCTGGGGTATTAACCCTGTCACCAGCCCTGTTAAAACATCCCCGGTGCCTCCTACGGCCATGTACGGGTTCCCGGTCTTATTAAACCGTGTTTTCTCCCCGTTGCTTATAATGTCGATTGGTGCTTTCAACAGGATCACAGCGTTTAAATCCTTTGCAACGGTTTCAACCATTTGTGAAGCCTCGCGGAGATCCTCGCTAACAGTGTAGTCCGTGATGTTCCTGAACTCTCCTCGGTGAGGCGTTAAAACAACCATCCCGTTGAACCTGTCCACTCCTAGCTTAACTGTTTTGAGCGCGTCTGCGTCCAGAACCAGGGGGATGTTCTTTCCTACCAGGTAGTTGGTTAGTTTTTTCACGGCTTCCAAGGTCTCCAACTCGCTGCCAAGGCCCGGTCCTATAGCGATAGCGTGCGGTTTCAACTCTTCAATGTATTTAGTGATTACAGGTGTTGCATTGTTTGACAAGTATTCACCCGGATAGGGCAGGGTTATCACGTCTGGTGAGAAACCAGCCACTATGTCCCTGATCGCCTCGGGCACCACGAGGAAGGAGAGGTCCACCCCGGCTAGCAAGGAGGCTTGGGCCGCTAGGTGTGCTGCTCCAGTGTACCTCATGCTTCCGGCAATGATGAGCACCCTCCCAGACGAGCCTTTATGCGCGTCCCTTGGTCGAGGAGGAATTCTATGGAGGACATCGCCCGGCCCCACGTATTTATCTGCTTCTACAGGGATGCCGATATTTGCGACGATTACCTCACCAGTATACTCAGGGTTTTTCAGCAATCCTGGCTTAAGATCGTGGAAGGTGACCGTGTAATGTGCTTTAAAAGCTGACCCATGTACTTCCCCTGTGTCAGGGTTAAGTCCTGAAGGCGTGTCAACAGCGATTTTCAAGTAGGCCTTCTCCTCATTCGCCTTGTCAACAAGTTCTCTTAAAGGAGATTTCAAAGCTCCCTTAACCCCGGTGCCGATTAACGCGTCAATGATCACATCCTTGTTCTCCAGAGCCCTTAGCCGCCCGGGCTCATGGATTACCACACTATCAAGCTTTTTCAGAATTTTCAAGTTGAAAAACGTGTCGGGATGCTCTATCTCCGAGAACGGGTAGGCTGGTAGAACCTCAACTCTGTAGCCTTTTGATGAAAGATACCTGGCTGCTACAAGCCCGTCCCCGCCGTTTCCTCCCTTCCCAACCATTACCACAATGCTTACTTCCTCCCTACTCTTCAACTGTGAATCCACGAAGTCTGCAACGCTCTTACCTGCCGCCTCCATTAAATTGTTAAGTGGCAAGCCTAGCGCGACCGAGTTTGTTTCAAGGACTTTCATGTCTAAGGTTGTTATCATGCAACTCCCTCAAACACTAATATACATATTTATGAATATAAGATAGGCGTGATTCCCAGGGGCTTCATGTTAAACCTTTACAACATGTCTGAGAGGAGCATTATCGGGGACGACTCTCATCAACTCTTTTCTAGTGATTTCCTCAGTTGAAACTATTAACTCTCCAACGCTTGTGGGGATGATACATGAGCCGCTACTTCTTCTACCTATTTCAGCACAGCTCTCAAGCATCAAGTCTTTGAGACCCTCTCTCATGGAGAGCATGAACAGGCTTAGTTGTTCGAAACCCGACTCCTTAACCGTCTTTTCTCCTTTAGGGTTTATGTAAAACCTGAAAACATCTCTGTTCACTGGCTCCATGTTCAATAGAATGTGCTCGGTTCCTTGCTCTATGAAAAACGTTAAACCACCGTAAAACATTGATGTCGCAATCACCTTTTCCAGCCCCTTCTGCTCATGCAACAACCCCTTGGCTATTTGAAGGCATGCATTAACAGTTTCATCAGGGTTTAGCTCTACGGGAATGTTGTGGTAAAGAAACCACTCGCTTCCCTTCCTCAATAAGTTAGCCCTGTAGTTTCCAATCGACAAGGTCAGGAGACCAGGATGCTTCCCCACAAAAGCCTTACCTATCAAGACTGTTTTAGGGCAGCTGTAAAGTTCTTCATAAATCCACAAACCAATCCACCTTGTTGATCGTTTCAACCGGGTGGAACAATCCCTTATGGAACTTATCAATTAACCCTTATTTAAAACGGTCTACATACGATAGACTCGGTGGGAAGTATGAAAGGTCTGAAAATACTCCCTATATTCGTGTTAGCCGCTCTATTCGCATCGTTGATAACCCCGGTAGCGTTAATTGCTGATGAGACCCCGGTGCAGGATGAGAACATTGTTGAAGACGTAAATGTTGGCGGCACGGCATACGGGTTGTACAGGGTTGCCATCAACTTCACTGACGCCCTCGATCTCGCTTACACGATGAGAAACCTAACCTACAACCTGCTACAGTGGGAGATCGAGCAGAATGTTCAAGCCGCTAACATTAGCCTTATAAGAGGGGACTTCTTCCTAGAGAAAGCCATTGAGTTGAGCGTGAACAATACTAAGAGGGCTACGGTGTTCGCAATAGTAGCCGCCATCCACTACAGTCATGCTCCAGCTTTCGCGAACCCGGTTTTAGCCAAGGTTATACCTTCAACACTGGATGAAAACAATACAATAACTGCGGCAACGGTTGAAGCAGTGTTGGGAAAGGCGGGAGAGCTGAAACAACTGCTAGAGGAGGCTGTTGGACAAGTAGAGGCTTGGAATCTGACAATCCCCTTGCTAGTATACTGGCACATTGAAAGAGGCGACAACTTAACTGCTGTTGCGGGAGAACTGATTGAAACCAACATCACAGAAGCTTTCTGGCACGCTGTTGGAGGATACAGGGCTTACGTCAGAGGTTTCGCTGTGCTTGTTAAAAGCGTGTTCGCCCAGAAAATAAGGCTGGCCGCATCAGACTATGAAGGGTTAAGCAACAGGTTGATTGTTCCAAGAGGGCTGAAACTCCAGCTACTCCTGGTTTCCGAAAAACTGCCTCCCGAGTTAAGGGAGAGGATTAGGGCTAAGATAGAGGCCGGGGAGATAAGGAATTTCAAAGAACTAGTCCAGTACGTTAGAACGGAGGCTATTCAGCTTAGAGAGAGATATAGGGCAATGCAGATCGATGCTGTGGCTAAGATATTAACGGATTACGCTATAAAGCTCGAGTACAGGTTTCCAGTAATAATGCGGACTTGGAGAATTCAGCACGGCATTAACAATTTGACAGAGCTCTACCAATACTGCCGCCAACTGGTTGGAGAAGTAGCTAACTCGACAAACTCAACAGGTTTACAGCTATTGTATCTAAGCCTATACCAGTTCCAGCTGGAGTTGAGAATGGATATAAGAAACATGTTCGAGAATGAAATCATAAAGGTTAGAATGGGTCAATAACCCATTATACTTTTTTAAATCCCTAACCATCCATATATCTCCTTAGATGCTATATGTTTAACCAGAAAATTTTAGCATTCATAGTTGCTCTTACACTGGTCTCGGCTTTCACACCAGTTTTCAATGGCGAGGCCGCATATTCGATATCAATCAATCTTTCCTATGATTTGCTGTCGAATACCGGGTTAATGGAGATAGTGCTCGATATTCATGATTCTTCAAACACTACTATGTTTGAAATACCGTTGGCGTTCATTGGTGAAGATGCATGGTTCAACATTGTCAACATCACAGCCACCCCTGAAGCAGGGAGTTTGATATACGAGTACAACGAGCACGATAAGATTTTAAGGCTAATAGCCTTGAACACCACGCGCGTCACGGCATGGTTGATAGCGGAGAACATCACCGATAATTACGCGCCAGGCGTGTACGGGTTTTTCCTAAACCTGGAAGAATTCGCTGGCGCGGGCTCTGCGAGCTTTAAACTCTATGTTTACGGAAGCCACGGAGTCATGGTTGAAAATCTAGGTGGTAAAGCATACAATGGAACAGTCTATTACTCAAATTCTTTCACAGTTCTACAGATCGACCGTCCCGGCTTATACTTTGTACTGCTTCTAACAAATATTGAAGAACCTCCTGTTAACCAGCCCTCTCCAGCCACAGGCTTCAGCACAATCATCGCTATTATCGTAGCTCTTTTAGCGGTCGGGATTGCAGGGGTCTTCATATACTTATGGAGGAGAAGAGTATCGATCGAGCTTGAACCAGTAGCTACAAGGGACTTGTTAACCGATGAAGTAGTAAGAGATATTATAGTGACTCTTGGGAAAGCCGGTGATAAAGGCCTCCAGCAATCTGAACTAGTAAGCTTAACTGGTAGGCCAAAATCAAGCATAAGCAGGAGAATCAAGAAGCTTGAGGATGAGGGATACGTTAGCGTGTTGAGGTCGGGCAAGTACAACTACCTTAGACTAACGGAGAAAGGATTTGAGGCTTTCAAGAAAATAACTTCCAAGGAGAAGAGGAATGACTGAGCCTTCTCCCGTCTTCGCAAACGGGTTCTTCACGGTCCAGGAGAACGGGGTTTTCAACGAATTAATTCTCTTCGAATACTATGACCCAGACGGGTACTATGCCTCAGTAGTTAGCAATCAAGACCGGCTGGATGTAGAACTAGAAACCCTTTCAAGAAACATGCAGTTCTACCTGGATCTGGAGAAGGTTTTAATCAATGGTTCAGAATCAACCCCCACCGTTTTAAACGTCAGCATCGGGTTCAGAGGCGATGCTAAGAGACCGTACATTCTCTTCATAGTGAGTTTCAAAGGAGACCTGGTTAAAGGCTTAAACACTTATGAGAATTACTATGAGGAAGAGGTTGCAGAATACGATTATGAAGTGGTATGGCTATTCCCCGGTAAAGCCCGAGTCGTGCTAGCAGACCTGGGTGTTCCATTTAAGGTGGAAGCAGGCGGCAGGGTTTTAAGATTTAATGTTAAAAAAGGAACCCGTATAAGAGGGTTTGAGAAAATATTGTTCGAAATTGATTGAAACCAATACTGTTAAAATCCTGCTTAACCCATATTCTAAAACGGCGGGGTTGATGCATGGGGACCTCCCATGAGGGAGGACCTCTGAAGAATGATGTGGGGCCAAAGCGCTGAACCCGCCTTGTACGATTTGAAAACCCGTGATGAGTACGCCATCGCGTGAGAAGTGATCGAACCCGATCAGGCTGAGGAGGATGTCCGGGATACCACTATACTGGAAGTATCCGTTTCTCCTTAGGTTAGAAGACGTGGTTCCAAACTCGTACACCGTTCTACCAGTATTGATTGGGAATCCTGATGCCCCACTATATGAGAAGCTTCTTTCATATTTGAAGTTAATTGTTGAGAAAACCACGGTACCACAGGATAGGTCATCCTACAATTCTGATCACGAGGTCATCGTCTTCTACTCTCTCGGACTGGTTTCTAAAGCTATTAAGGAGCCGCAACTACTAGCTAGGACTGCTGTTGCTTATTCTAAGAGAGCTGGCTTCTTCTTCAGGAGTGAGAACGATGAACTTCTAATTAATGTTGCCAGAAAAATAGGTATCGGTGTAATCAAATCAGTGCAGCCTCCAAGGCTTTTAAGAATTGTCGAGGAAGAGAGGGGTAGGAAACAGTTTGGATGGGAGTCCTTGTCGTACGGTATCACACTCACAGGCTTCATAAGACTCGTAGCCGGCAGACTTGAGCAGGACTCCTCTTACAATCTATCGAGCCAAATAGTTCACGAAGGGCTTGTATACGTGGATCGCAGACGGTTCACGCGTCTGTTAGAGGAGGCTTGTTTCCACTATATTTTGAAAACTTATGAAGACCTTCAGCCCCCATCAACCGAATTTCTAAACGGGATTGAACAATTAATTGCTGAGGTGGAACGATATCTCGAGAATGTAAAATGGTGGCGGAGAAGCTTTGTTAAAGATAGAGGTGTTGGCGAAGAAGTATCCGGCGTTGTAGAAGAAGCCTTCCCGCCTTGTATTAAAAAGATTCTCTCAACAATCAAATCAGGCGGCAACCCCAGTCACGAGGAAAGATTCAACCTAGCGGCTTTTCTCGTTAACATTGGATATAGTGTTGATGATGTTCTAGCAGTGTTTAGAACCACGGCGGATTTCGATGAAAAAATTGCGAGGTATCAGGTGGAGCATATTGCCGGGTTAAGGGGTAGCAGGAGGAAGTACACCCCTTACAGTTGTGACAGGATGAAATCAGTAGGTGCGTGCCCTATTCAGAATTATTGCGCTGGAGGAAGACACCCCTTATCTGCGTACAAGCATAATCTTAAACTTCTTAAGCAATCCACGGAGAAGTCTGAAACGGGGGGTCCCTCCTCTGCGAGCGAAACCCAGTAGCTTGCTTACCACGGCGTATACAAGATATGCGGTAGCTGCATTGAAGACCAGGGTTGTTGCGATCACGTCGACTGAAGGGGGAACGTACTTAGGGTTGACTCCTTTCTCAGGAAACTCTGGTTTAAAGAGGAGTGTAACATTCTTGTTAAACCGGAATAACACGCTTGAACAATTAGCTGGTTTAGTTGAATAATAAATTGTCGACCCTATGCTTGTATAATTCTTAAGCTCTACGTTAGAATAGGAGATTTCAACCCCGTAAGGGGCTTCCACTATAATGAAGCAGGTAACGGGTTTTCCCAGGTTGATAGCTATAGTCTCGTTATCCACTATCTCGGCAGTCACATTTATCGCGTTCTCGCCTAAGCTGTGAATAAGGACAAGGCTACCCGTGTATGACTCCCCTTGGATTATGAAGTCGTAGACTACTCGTCCAAGAATTTCCCTAAAAGTTTGCCTGGCATTTTCCATATAGATTACGGAGTGCATTGTTAGAGTGTTAACCCCTTCTACTTCTTGCTGCTCATCGAAGCTAACCAAGATAGGTAGCTTTGACAGAGGCTCAACGTAAATGCTCCATCCTTGATCCCTTGTTTCATTGAACATCATTACTGTCAGGAAGTAGATGTAGTGAGCGGCGTCAACATCCATTCGCGTGAATCCTTGAAGGTGGAGTGTTCCCGGATAGTTCCTGAATTCGAAACTACCGTTTGTGAAAACAATGATGAAGGGTTCGCTAGAGCATTCGGCTTCGAAAATTATTGGTGGGGAAGGAGGTGTGAAGGTAGAGTTTTCTGGGTGAATCGTTACTGTCATGCTTGTAATGTTAATTATTCCTTCACATCTCCCTCTTTTTAAATTGTCAATGTTGAAAGTAGTATTGAGAATGACCAAATACTCGTATGTTAATGAAACATGCTCGATATCGTCAACGCCTGCTACTTTCCTAGCCCCTTCCATGGACGCGGTGATAGTAGTGTATCCTTTGTATGTCAGGATGATAGTTTTTTCCTGGCTTCCTTCTGCTCTTAGAATCGCCGCGCCCTCCGCTAGGATCAAGAAGACTAAGGCAATACCCAGTAGTTTCATGCGGCTCAAGGTTGAAGGCATTATTGACACTTTGAAATTATTATAAGGATTCTATCTAATAAGCATCACCGAGGATGCTCAGGGTGTTTCAATGGAGATAGAGATTGGTCACACTTCATCCGTTATATATGCTAGGTTGAAAGGAAGTGAGGAAAAAGCCTTTCTGAGATATAGTGTTGAAAACAACTCCATGTTGTTGCTGGAGACTTACACACCACCGGTTTTCAGAGGACAGGGTATTGCTAAGCGTTTAGTAGAGTATGCTATTGAGCTGGCGAGACAGAGAGGTTTAGCGATAATTCCGATATGTAGCTACACAGTATATTTCTTCATGAAGAACAGGGAGTATCGAAGCATACTACACCCGGATTACAGGGATTTAAGCGATGAGGAGTGGAAAAAACTGTTTGATGAAGCTTTTTCACGTGAGAAATCAAAGCCTTCCTAGGGATGAGGAGGGAATGGTGAAGGTCAGAGTCAAGTATTTCCTATGGCTAGCTGAAAAAGCAGGTTGCTCCTTGGAGGAAGTCTCACTTAGTAACTCATCTCTTCTAAGCCTATTAGAACACATCAAGGCCTCTCGTCCAAGACTTTCGAGAATTATTGAAAGCATTATTCAGAGTAGGTCGGAAGTCATTGTTCTCGTCAACAACGTCTCACCTAAAACCCTTACCGTAGAGCTTAAAGAAGGGGACGAGGTCGTCTTTATGCCTCCTGTATCCGGGGGTTAAAGTTAAAAATCTATTACTATGTTTAAGAATTATTGACGCCGCCGTAGCTCAGCCCGGTGGAGCGCCGGCCTTGTAAGCGTTTTGAGTAGGCCCGTCGAGAAAGCCGGTGGACGCGGGTTCAAATCCCGCCGGCGGCTTTTAAAAAGCTGTAAGATAGAAATTTAAGTTTTACCTTCATAGATAATAATTAGGTATTCTCAATATGCCTGGCCTAATCGAGAGGAAACAGGTAGGCTCTGATACGATCTCTCCCATAGGTTTAGGGACCTATGGGATAAAGAATTACTCAAAGGCTTTCGAAGCTTATGTTTATGGTTTGACAAACGGGATCGACCACGTTGACACGGCAGAGATGTATGACATGGGGAGAGCGGAGGAGTTTGTGGGAGAGGTTTTAAAGCAGGTAGGCAGGGATGGCGTATTTATCACCACTAAGATGCTACCCAATAGGCTGGACGATAGGGAGAAGATAGTTAGAGCAGCCCAGGAAAGCCTGAGAAGGATTGGCGTAAGCTATGTTGACTTATACCTTATACACTGGCCTAATGAAAGGCTGTCTATCACACAGCAGGTTCAGAATTTTGAGGTACTTGTTGACAAGGGCTTAACTAGGTATATAGGTGTTAGCAACTTCTCTCTTAGCCAGCTGAAAGAAGCTGTTTACGCTACCAAGAAAGCCCCTATTGTAGCTCTACAAGTCCATTATAGTGTGCTAAACAGGAGAGAGGTGGAGGAGCAGTTGCTACCTTACTGCGCGTTCCAGAAAATATTGCTTCAGGCCTACACTCCTATAGAGAGAGGCTCCGTTAAGGATAATCCCTGCGTTAGAGCAGTCAGCGAGAAAACGGGTAGGACACCAATACAGGTTGCGCTGAACTATCTAATTTCTCATGAAAACGTGGTAGCAATTCCTAAAGCTGAAAGAGTTGAACACGTTAAGGAATTGATAGGTGCAATGGGCTGGAGAATTCCAGAAGCCCATATAAACTATCTTAGAAAATGCCTTGAAGAACATTGATATTAGCCAAGGAAGTAATTCGTGAAAAATATAAGAGTCTTTTCTCTTAAAATCGTCATGAATGGTGGTTATTGTATTGGATGATGTAGAGTTAAAACTGACCAGCATGATGATTAAAAACCCGCGAATGAGCCTCCTCAAGCTTTCACGCGAGCTTGGGCTTAACTATATCTCGCTAAGGGAGAGGTTCAGGAAGCTTCAGAGAAACGGTCTCATAGATTTCAGGCTCGCAGTATCCCCAGCTCTTTTAGGAGACGTGGCAGGGGTTGTAAGGGTTAGGTGTAGCGAGGTAGACAAGATTGTTGGTAAAGCTTTAACCTGCAACAGAGTTATCTCGGCTGTAACGCTCAATGGTAGCGAGGCATTGCTCATACTCTACGGCAGGTCGAAGGATGAAATCGCAACCTTAGTCTCGGTTTTAACCTCCGAGCTTGCGGAGAAGGTTGAAGTAAACATTGAGTATGGCAAGATACCATTCGGGGAGAAAATATCGTTGAAGAACCCGGAGCCGGGGTGTAGCGGAGTATTGAAGTGTAGCAACTGTATACCCGTGCTAAGAAACAGGGGTAAGAACAATCACCAGCACTGATGCTTCTCACCAATATCGCTGAGAAGGGAGGCAACCTCCTCCTTAGAACCCTTCTTCCTCACCATGGTTATTCGCTTACTATACTCAGGGTTCAATTCGAGAATGATTTCAACAATTCTCTCGAACAGTTTTCTACCCTCGCTGTTCAAGTAGTCATCGCTGAAAAAGTCGTTATCATTCTCGAGCAAGAAGGAGATTAGCCGGCACAGGTTTTTCGACAAAGATGTTTGATTTCTACCGGTTTTCGAATTCGCGGTCACAAGTCCTCGCGGCACGGGGGTTTGTTCAGTATTCCATTCTCCCTGAGCACTTTTTCAAGTAGGGGCATGACGAAGGAGATACCTCCTTCACCGTTAATCTCAATAAGCTTTCTCTTCTCCCTGTAATACTCAATGATTGGTGTGAATGTTTGATAGAAAACCCTGTACCTGTTCCTAACTATTTCTGGATCGTCGTCAGGACGCCGCACAAGCTTTGAACCATCGTAGTCGCAAATCTCATCATTCTTTGGCTTGGGTTCATAGTAAATGTTGTAAACCCTTCCGCAGACGGGACATATGACTCTGCCGCTAAGCCTCCTGACAGCTACCTCCTCTGAAACCAGCACATGTACTACTGCATCAACGGGAATGACCTCCTCTAGTGCTTTAGCCTGGTTGAGGGTTCTGGGGAATCCGTCGAGGATGAAGCCGTTTTCAACATCTTTTTCCTGAAGCCTTTTCTTAACAATCTCTATGACGATATCGTCGGGTACTAGTTCCCCTCTATCCATATATTGCTTAGCGATGAGCCCGAGCTGAGTACCTTTCCTTACTTCCTCCCTGAAAATATCTCCCGTACTTATGTGGGGGATGCAGTACTTATCCCTTAAATACTGAGCGTACGTTCCCTTGCCAGCGCCCGGTGCGCCTATCATGATTATTTTCAACATACTCCACCTGCATTTATGGGATATCGTCTCCAAGAATGGTGTTAATAGTTTTCAAGGTTAAAAATTAAAATCTGGGATCTTTAACCCCAGCCCACTCCAGAAGCTTCATGTATGCATGATACTTTGAAACCGCCTTGAAACCCGGTGGACCAGGCTTTTTCATGTAGAAAGCGTTCACCTCGTAAACTGTTCCATAACTCTCCCTGTCCAGAGCCATCTTGCCCAGCCTCACAAGGTCTACTAGCAGTCCCGCGAGAGCAGGGCTATCGTTTATCCTTGCAACAATGTAGAGTTCATCCTTGAATTCTCCGAAGCTGAGATATTCTATGATCATTGCCACGAATTTCTTATCGCCAAGCGGTTCGAGATAGCCTGTGGGACGGATATAGTTGGGCGCCTCATATCCCAGGATGTCTTCTACAATGCTGCTCTTAGTCTTCTTCTTCATAATGTTCCTCTCGGGAAGGTTTAGCGCGAGAAAGTCTGTATTCCCGCCGATGTTGAACTGGGCGATGTCGAGAACCCTCCTATTCCTCTCATACAAGTGTTCCAGCAGGTCAGCCGTCAACGGCGTGGCCCCTGTTGAACCATCATCGCCGAATACGACTCCCTTCTTCTGCTTGTAAAACTCTATGAAAGCGGGATCGTTCGCTATGGGTGAAGGAATCGCGTTGACAAATACTGCTGGCTTCACTTTTTCACAGTACAGTCCAACAGCGTAAGCGTATGCTTGCGAGGCGGTTACATCCTCCTCCATAACTCTTTTCTCAAGGTTTCCAAGCCTGCCAACGGGCTCAACGGGTTCTGTGGTCATAACGTTGATGAAGACGTCGATTTTCATGGATTTCCACTCATCTATTAACTCGAGAAGGGCTTGCTGCAGGTCTTTCTCCTCTTCTCTCCCTCTTGCCTTAATGGGCAAGCCTTTCAGGCTGTTTAAGTGGATTCCTCTCCTAATCACAATATCTCTTAAACTGCCGGGTATGTTGTTGCCTGGGTAATCTCTTAAGGCTATGTCAAATACTGTTCTACCTATCTTTGATTCGTCCACGTCGTAGGACGCGACTATTTCAACATCCGTGTACTTGTATGGTAGCCAGTTTCTCAGCGGAACTCCATGATCCGGTATTTCATTATACTTCAGCTTCTCTAATCCAACCGCAAAATGGGTCGCCACAAGACCTTGACCGATTATTCCAACTCTTATCATTTTCCCACCCTAGATTTTGAGCTTCGCAAGCGTTTCCTCAATGAAGAGAACGCCTTGTTTGAAGGCCTCTACCCCCTTGCTGGTTGGTTCGTAGAGGGCTTCTTCCTTCACAGTTTTCTTGGCGAGCAACCCTTCCCTGTTCATCCTATAGATCACCGTGTAGACGGTGACAGCCGGGGGGTTGATGCTGAATCTCTCCCTAAGCCTTACCTTGACATCGTAGGCTTTAAGCGGCTTCGCCTCATCCAGCATGATCTTGATGATGTAAAGCCAAAGGTTTTCAAGGGTTAGTTTCTTCTTAAGTCTCACCAATGCTTTGGTATCGGACAAAAACACTCACCGTTTACAAATATTTGTGATCACAAATATAAAGATTATTAAGGAAGGAGCCTGGTCCTATCTCTCACGAAGAGGATTGCTTCTCTCACGTTCTCAAGGTTCAGCATTTTCATCAGCAATCTCTCAACACCTAATCCAAATCCCCCGTGCGGGGGTATTCCATACTTGAATGATTCAAGGTAGAATTGGAAATCATCCGGGTTTAACCCTTTCAGGATTATCGCCTCAACGAGTTTATCATACCTGTGCTCCCTCTGACCGCCGCTGGCTATTTCAAGACCCTCAAAGTCCAGGTCGAACTTCCTCGTGTACATGCCATCCTCCTCTCTCATATAGTAGAAGCCTGTGGCGTTCCAAGGGAAGCCTGTGATGAAGTAGAGCCTATGTCCCTTGCTTTTCATGATTTCTCCAAGTTTCCTCTCGGCGTGATCTGGAAGGTCCTCTTTCTCTGATACCTCGATTCCCTCGTTTTTCAACAGGTCTACGACTTCTGTGAATCTAAGTCTTTTGAACGGTGGGTTAACCTTCTCAAGGTTTACCCCTAGTGTCTCAAGATCTTCCTTATTGTTGTCTACCACGTAGTTCACGATATATGATACGAGGTTTTCCAGGGTTTCTAAAACATCCTCAACCCCATTTATGAATCCTTGCTCGACATCTATCCCCCACGATTCGTTTAAATGTCTCGGAGTGTTAAACTTCTCGGCTCTGAAGTACGGGGTTATCTCGTAGACGCGCGGATACGCGTTCATAAGTATCTGCTTATAGAGTTGCGGGCTCTGGCTCAGGTAAGCCTGGTACTCAAAGTATTCTACTTTGAAAAGAGTGGCACCTCCCTCAGCACCTGCTGCAACAATCTTAGGGGTTTGAACCTCGTGGAACCCGTTCCTCCTTAGATACTCTCGGGCAGCATGGAAAACCGATTCCCTGATGTTGAATATGGCTTTCTCAACAGGATTCCTGAGCAACAGCCACCTGTACTTTATGCGCGTGTCAAGCAGTGATGGGACCTTCCCGGAAACCTCCACAGGTAACGGTGACACAGGTTTTGAGTAGACTTCGATTTTCGACACTGTGTACTCGATGCCTCTCTTACTCTTCTGCTCAGCAGCTATTTCGCCCTCAAAGCACAGCGCGGTTCCAACGTCGAGTGTTTTCGAAACAGCGTATAGATCGGGCTCGCGCTCCTCCTTCAACACCAGCACACTGGGCTTCGACCGGGAGCTGACTACTTCTACGATTACCACCCTACCTATTTCTTTTTTTCTTAAAACCCATCCGCAGACGCGCATGCACCACACCATGCTAAGAGTTATTTAGAAGAACAGAGTTTTTAAACAGGAGTATTTACATCACTATATGTAAAATTAATAAGTCGGGTTTTCTAGATATATGATAAGGGCCAGATGCCTACGCTCTGCCCGCCAGACCCCCGGTTTAGTTGGATCACTCAGCATGATCCAGCGTGACCGGGTACCCTAGGGCAGAGCGGTGAGGGACGTCCCCGGGCGAGTCTGGAGGGACGTCCGTAGGCAGGCCACACCCCCTCAACACTTCTAAGAGTTTATCCACGTGGAGAATTGCGATTTTAATACAAGTGGTTGCTTCAAATATTTCATGAGGTATTCAACATGACTGTGAAAATGAAAAAATGCTTTAAGGCTTTAAGGAAGAAGATAGTTCTTCTAGCATTGCTTAATTTAATAGTAATAGGAATATCCTACTATCTCCCTTCGCTTCAAGCAGGGGGTTATGATTTCCAGGCCGATTACACTCCAACGCAATGGGTTTTAAGATTCAGGCTGTTGAACATTACACTATTCGTTACCCCTCCAACAGAGGAGGTTACTGTTAGGCTGATCATCCCCGGAGTTTTGAACGAGACTGTTGCCTCATTCGAATACGTCCCCGGGCTATTGTTCTACGAGCCGAATGCTCTTCTCGAGAAAACATTGGATGAGCTGAGGAAGGATTTCTCACCAAACATTGATGTCAGGTTGGATTTAAGCGTGCCGGGATACCATCCAGCGATCCCAACATACGCCTATCACAGGAGGGACGGGGTTTGGGAGTTAAGGCTTCAATCACCCGGTTACTTAGATGCTTACGCCGAGTTAGAGGTTCTGATGAAGGATCCCTTTGTTTCTATAACTAACAATGGAGGGTTAACAGGCATTGTCAGGCTGACTGGAAAATCCCCCAACCAGTCGAAGGGCTTAGAGGTTGAGGTTCCACCTCACGGGGTAGCTGACTCGGTAATGGAAGGAGTTTTTACTAATGTAGAAGCGGATGTAAGGCTCTACTTGATTAACAGGTTATTATGCTTCAGCTACTTTGACGGTACCTTGTATTTTGCTTTGAGAGACAACATGATCCTTGTGATTCCACCCTTGTTACTAGCCGATTCCATATACCTGCTTCAAGCATGCAGAAAAACCATAAAGGGGGCTAAAAAAAGGACTAAAAAGATTTAAATATGAAACACCTATAACATTATATCGGTTGGTGTAACATATGAAGAAGTTAATATTAGCCCTACTAATCCCACTATTGGTACTATCAATAATATATGTCCCAGCTCTTGCAGAGGCACAGGCTCCTGTAAAAGGTCCAGCGAGCGATAAAGTAATAATGAAAAGGGTTCCGATCGAACAGGTGCCGTCTGCTATCCGAAACCAGGAGATCGATTTATACATGTACAGTCTGAGGCCTGCCCAGGCCGAGCAGTTGAAGGATATTGAGGGGGTTGTATTCTACCAGGCTCCTGCTGGTTTGATCGACATTATTATGAACCCGGCTCCTGTAGCTGTTGAAGTCTTAAATGGTACGTACGATGCCATTGGCGCGGCTGCAAGAATAGAAGTTCCTAAGGATGCTGTGGTAGGCTTAAAGTACAATGGGACCCACACTTTCGTGTATCTTGGAGCTAAACCAGGTGTAGGGATTAACCCGTTTGCGTTTAGGGAAGTGAGGTTTGCAATGAACTACTTGATCGATAGGGATACAGCTGCTTACACGATATTGAAGGGCTATGCAGTCCCAATGTACACCTTCCTCAGCCAGTTCGACCCCGACTACTCGGTGATCGCTGACATTATCGCCATGAACGAGTTCAGGTACGACCCTGCCTATGCTGATCAACTGATCACGCAGACTTTACAGAGGATCGGTGCATCGAAATCAGGCGGCAAGTGGTTCTACAATGGAACACCCATCTCCTTGAAATTCATCATCCGTATTGAGGATGAAAGATACGATATCGGAAACATGATTGCGACCGACCTAGACATGCTAGGGTTCGATGTTCAGAGAATCTACATGAGGTTTGCAGACGCAATAGGAGTATTATATGGAACAGACCCTATGGAGTTCCAGTGGCACATGTACACTGAGGGTTGGGGTAAGAGCGGTATTGACAAGTATGATAGTGGAACCATAGCCCAGTTCTGTGCTCCCTGGGTCGGCTACATGCCTGGTTGGCAGGAGCCTACATTTTGGAATTACGAGCACCCAGAGATAGACGAGATCACCTTAAAGATTTACCAGGCCCAGTACAAGAGTAAGGAGGAAAGGGATGAGCTCTACAGGAATGGTACCCGGTTATGTATTGAGGAGTCTGTTAGAGCATGGGTTGTAACCAGGCTCGACACCTGGGTGGCTTGGGACTATGTCAAGGGACTTACCAAGGACTTGGGTGCCGGTCTCCGCGGTATATGGAACCTTCGCGAAGCATATGTTGAGGGGAGAGCTGATAAAACGCTGAAGGTTGGACACTTATGGGTTTGGACATCAACTAGTGAGTGGAACATTTGGGGCGGTTTCACAGACGTGTACAGTGTTGACTGGGAGAGGGTTACCTACGACCCCTCTGTTTGGAACCACCCGTTCAACGGTCTTCCAATACCGTTTAGGTCTAGCTATGTTGTCTTGACAGCAGGTCCTGACGGCAACATGACCGTGCCCACGACCGCTAAGATATTCGATGCAGCAACAGACACCTGGAAGAATGTACCGGAGAATACGACAGCGGTTAGTAAAGTAGTATTCGATTTGAGCAAGTATATTGGTGCTAAATGGCACAATGGAGTAGAAATAACGATGGCAGACGTGATCGGCTATGTTGCAATGATATATGACTTAGTCTACGATGATTACTACAAGACCTTAGAGTCCCGTATAGTGTCGAGCACGAAGCCGTGGCTTGACACTGTGAAGGGTTGGGAGTTCGATGTTCAGAACAAGAGGATGACTGTTTACGTTGACTACTGGCACTTCGATGAAAACTACATTGCATCATGGGCGACCGTCACCCCTATTAATCCGTTGGAGATTCACATCGCCACCTTCGAGCTAGCCTTGGACAGGAGGAATGAGACCAACCTGGTGCTCTACAGGAGAGAAGGCTATCAGACATTCAGCCTCGTCTACCCGAATCATGTAACCCTTGTCAAGAACACATTGGCAACGTACTCAGACAACAGCGCGGTGCTTGCGAAAGCGAACAAGTATGCTAACGGATTATTGACGATGACAGAGTGGAACCAGAGAATACAGGCTGATCTAAACTGGATAAACACCTACAACCTGGCTTGGATAAGCAATGGGCCGTTCATGCTGACCAAGATGGATACTGTTGCAAACGAGGGTGAGATGACAGCGTTCAGAGACCCAACCTACCCGTTCAAGCCTGGCGACTGGTACTTTGGCTCCCCCACCCCGTCTGCGGTGAAAAGCGTTACGATAGTTTCAGACATTCCCAACAAGATAGTACCAGGCAGGGAAGCAGTTGTAAACGTTGAAGTCTCCGGTATTCCACCGCTATACCTCAAGTACATGTTAAGAGACCCCTCGGACCAAATACTAGTCTTTGCCGAAGCTACAAAGTTAGATGACTTCCACTTCAAGATTGACATGGAGCCGGAGCTTACCGCAGGATTAGAGTACGGTGCTAAATACACCTTGCAGTTAATAGTAACCTCTGAGGTGGTAGCTACACCTGAGATCGCGAAGATACCCGTTGATATTGCAACCTACGCTGAAGTGTTGAACTTGCAGCAAGAAGCATTCCAGAGGGCCATAGGTGAGTTGAGGAGTGCGATTCAAACATTAAGCAACAAGGTTGATGCGTTACCAAAGAACCCTGCCACCCCAGAAGATGTTTCAGCTTTGAAGAGCACTGTCGACTCACTCAGCACGATAGTGTACGCGACACTAGGATTAGTTGTCATAACTCTGATAGTGTCTGTAATACCCTTAATAAGGAAGAAGTAATAATTTCAAACCCACTTTTTTTCACGAAAACTTTTTATTTCCCTTCTTTATAAGGTTTAAAGGTAATGTGTTAATCGGTGAAAACCATGCCTGGCGCAGGCTATGTTATCGCGAGAAGGGGTTTGATCCTCCTGTTTTCATACGTTATGATCATTATCATCGTAGCCGTCATTATGGAGGTTACGGGTTATACTCAAAGAATATATGAAGCAATAGTTAAAGAATCTGTTCAGGCTGAGATACAGGCTTTGGTAAGGGCTGGACGCCAGTTCTCACCAACAGAGCTAGAGCAGCTTAGAAAAGACTTAACGATATACTACAGTAAAATGTATGGACTAATAGATGAAAACGGTAACCCCATACCTCCATACGTGAGAATGTGGATACTGGTCGGGAACGCCTTAACCTTCAACCTTGGGAAAGCAACAAAAGAAAGCGTTGCGCAGCTTGCCAGCAAGCTACCACCCGTGCCTGTTGCAGAGCTTATCGCCATCGTTCTCCCGAGAACAATAATAATGATCACTGTGGCCGACATAATAATGGCGTCGATAGCGCTGATGTTAGCACCCAGGATCGCATACAGGCATGGCGGTTTTCTCGACAGGGCTATAATAACTTACTTCGCGGTCTTCAACGCTATACCGCTATGGTGGCTCGCAATGATTTTCATACTCGTCTTGGGCTATCAATTGAAAATATTTCCGACAAACCTGAGGCCGGTTTCAACATACATGATGAACTTCTGGAACGACCCTCTAGGTAATTTCACACAGATCGCATACTACGCCGCTCTGCCTATCATAACCATAGTGGTGGCAGGACTTGGCGGATGGCTTTACAGTGTGCGAGCAATGGTGTTGAGAATAGTTAGGGAGGATTACGTTGTCGTAGCCAAGGCTAAAGGGCTTCCTGAACGCGACATCGCTAGGAAGTACATTCTACGAGTAGCGATATCCCCAGTGCTCACCTCGGTCATTCTCTCACTGGCTTACTCCCTCGGCGGATTCATAATCACGGAGTCAGTGTTTGACTGGCCCGGGATGGGCTCGCTGTACTACGCTGCTTTAACAACCGGTGATACTCCGACCGTTATCGGATTATTCGTGGTTACGGTAGGTGTCTACATTATTGCGAGGTTCGTACTCGAGATATTGTACATTGTTTTAGATCCACGTGTTAGGGCTAGGTAGGGGTGGTTGAGATGGCTGGGAAGAAAGAGCTAACTCTGGCAGACAAGTTAACTCTTAAGGTAATCAGGCCGTTGAAGAATGTATTCAGAGACCTTTTAAGGTATTGGGCAGGTAGGGTTGGCATAGCTATAATCATATTCCTGATCGCTACGTCAATATACGCAGCCCTAACATTGCCTGCAGGATTTATTGCGAGATGGGAGAACGCAGCGTACTGGGATGAAAACCCGCAGTGGGCTCCTCCCACATGGGTTTCGATGTTCGGTTCTCCGGTGGCTGAGTCGTTGGTGATCTCTAAGACAAGGCCTGACGAGCCCTTGGTTCTCGACAGCGGAAGGTTCGTGATTAAGTATATAGGAACATACAGGCTTGAACAGCCGGCTTTCCCGCAGGACTTAGTGTTAAAGCTCTTCCGGCTGAAAGTAGTGAACGTGTCAGGAACAATATATGTACCCCATATTGTAATGGTTGTGACAAGACCGGATGGATGCGTTATCCAAATGTTTGAGTCAGACATCGCGTTAGGAGGAAACGAAACAGTCGAGTTCATTGCTACAAGAGACTTGAAACCAGATATTTTCGACTTGTGGAGAATATCGAACTTCCTGGCAACATACTATAACTTCACCGTACCCTTGGAGATAGTGGGCAGCAATGTAACGCTACAGAGAATAGGAGAGTCGATAATTGTTAGTAAGCTCAGGGATGAGGTTAGGCTGAAAAGGTCATCCTTCCTGTTCGGACTACCAGTATTGGAAGTTGGAAAGAAGGATCAAACCCCCCAGTTGAACTCGATCACGAGTTCGCTAAACTTCCTGATTGAGAGGATAAATGTTACTAACGAGCAGGTCGCGGATATCAAGCAGAGATTAGTAGACGTGAGGGACCTCATAGACTCGCTACGTAGTGAAAACAAAACCCTAACGGACTTCCTCAGAACCCTGGAGAAGGCTCAGGCAAACTTGACGCTTACGTGGAAGATAGCCTTCGTCAATCTCTTACTACCTGGAGAACAGTTGGACATGCTCAACAGTATTATAAAAGATGTGTCAAAGTATATTGAGCAACTGTACACCACGGACGCCTTCTACAATATAAAGATCACCACCACTCCTTTAACAGGGAAGTATGAGTTTATCTTGACGATTTCATATACTGCTAGGGATGAGTTAAGGGATATAGTGAGCTCTCCAGCTGACGAAGTTAGGATAATCGTAAAGGGGAACGCGTATGGGTTTTCAGGAACCGATGACCTAGGTAGAGACTTGCTACAGGTGCTTCTATATGGAACCCCGATCGCTCTCGCGATCGGTTTAACCACGGCGATAATAACAACTTTCATAGGAGTATTCGCTGGAATAGCTAGCGGTTATTATGGAGGTATCATAGATGAGGTCATCCAGAGAATAGCAGATATTATTGGCAACATACCCACACTGCCTATATTGATTATTCTAGCGCAGATAGCTCAGACAGAATACGCACAGTACGGTACAGAAGTAAAGGCTTTAATGACTATATTGACCATAATCGGAGTACTGATCATCTTTGGATGGGGAGGCTTAGCCATCACTGTGAGAGCGATGACTTTATCGATTAAGGAGGAGCCGTACATCGACGCAGCCAGGGCTTTAGGAGCCAGCAATTCAAGAATCATCTTCAAACATATATTCCCGCAGGTAGCAATGTACGCTAGTGCATCACTCGTAGCCAGCGTTCCCGGCGCAATCCTGAGTGAGGCTGGTTTGAGCGTTCTAGGTATAAGGCACGGATGGCCTACATGGGGCGCCATCCTCTCCAGAGCCAGAGACACTGGGAGATATGATATCTGGTGGTGGATTGTGCCGCCTGGAGTAATGCTGTCAATAACATCGCTCGCCTTCATACTGCTGGGCTTAGCGATCGAGAAGATAGTTGAGCCAAGGCTGAGAACACTCTAAGCTTCTCCCACTATTTTTCCAACATAAATTCCATCCTTGTTTTCAACAATTTTTGCAATATACTTTCGACCAATCGCGGCTACACTTTTCTCTCGGATCAGAGTTATCAAGCGGGGTTCACCATGAAGGGTAACACCCAGGAACTCGCCCTTGAGCCAGCCCTCTGCAACGATCATGGCTCCAACTAATTCTCCTCTACGGTAAAGGATTGGAATTCGCCTATCGTAAGTCATACCCCACTCGTTCATATCCCATCGCAGTCTAGCACCTATTTTTCTCTCAAGTTTTTCAAGCCACTTGTAAAACTCGCTCCATGATACTTGCTTGACCCCGAGACGGTTTCGCCCGTGTCTGTGCACGTTGAATTTTTGAACAGTAGTGGGGGGCCACTTCTTGCCTGCCCCAATCTTCAACGCCCAGTTTAAAACATCCTCGATGTCTTGATCGTTTAATCCTGGAAGCCATAACGGGGTAACGTGGAGGTCAATGCTTGTCTCCTTAACCATGTACTCAGCCAGCTCAGCAACTCTCGCCGGATCATATGATTCCAGACCGTAGAGCATCTTTGCCTTCTCTCTGTTGAAAGTGTCGAGGCTTAGATTAACTCTGTCAAGCCCTGCTTCCCAGAGCTTGTTGATAACTTGCTTGGAGAGCGGTGCGCCATGGGTTTCCAGTGCTACGCTTTTAACTCTTGGATGTTTTTTCAAGGATTTTATCAAGGAATAGATGTATGGATATGTTAATCCTTCTCCAACTGTGTCGATAAGAGCCTCAACCATGGCGGTTTTAACTGAAGCAACCTGGTTGAACGCTTCCAGCAACGCCTCCAGATCCATAAAGTACTCTGCATGTCTCCTACTTGATAGGGGTCCTGCGTCGACGCTGCAGAATGCGCAGTTCATTGGGCAAAGGGTTGTTGGGCGAACCTGAACTACGTTCGTCCCTCTGTCGATCACGCCTGCAGCTATGAAACCGAGACCCGGCATGCTCCTGGGCAAGTAGTAAAGAGGCTTCTCGGCAAACCTTCCTATCAACAAAGGCTTATCCATTCCGGTATTCATGGTTCATACTTACCTGGAGAAATATTTAAAACTGGTGGGTTGTTTTTATAATATTGTGCTCCCTGACTAATAAAGAGGTGCCTTATGTTTGCCAGAAGTATTGCTTGAAGCAAGGAATTTGAAAACATACTTTTACACAGCTAAAGGTATTGTGAAAGCTGTTGACAACGTGTCCTTCGAGCTTTACAAGGGGGAGGCCTTAGGGATTGCCGGGGAATCTGGGTGTGGGAAGAGCACACTAGCCTACTCCTTGATGAGACTTGTACCGCCCCCGGGCAAACTAGTTTCCGGGGAAATAATTTTCCAGGGCAGGGATATCACCAAGCTTAGTGAGGAGGAGTTCAGGAGAGAGGTTCGGTGGAAAGGGATTTCAATGGTTTTCCAGGGTGCGATGAACGCTTTGAACCCTGTCTACAACATAGGTGACCAGCTCGCTGAGGTGTTAATGCTTCATCAAAACTACACTAAGAAGGAGGCCCTGGAAACAGCCAAGAAACTGCTGGAAATGGTTGGTATCGAACCCAGGAGGATCAAAAGCTACCCGCACGAGCTAAGCGGTGGTATGAAGCAGAGAGTTGTAATAGCGATGGCCCTTGCCTTAATGCCTCCACTAGTCATAGCTGACGAGCCAACCACAGCTTTAGACGTGGTTGTTCAGGCCCAGGTAATGAATCTCTTGAAGCGTTTAAGACGGGAGCTTGGATTATCGGTAATACTGATCTCTCACGACTTAAGCTTGATAGCTGAAATAGCTGATAAAATTGCTATAATGTATGGCGGCAAGATCGTTGAGTACGGGACTTCCGAACAGATTTACAATAATCCGCAACACCCATACACCAAGGGATTGTTGAACAGTATTCCGAGACTTCACGGTGAAATCAAGGATTTAACATGGATTCCCGGAGTGCCGCCAGACCTGATTAATCCCCCTCCGGGTTGCAGGTTTGAACCAAGGTGTCCATTCGCCCATGAAAGATGCAAGGAGGAGCCTCCAGTTGTTGAAGTAGAGCCTGGACACAAGGTTGCATGTTGGTTGTATGTTCAGAGGTGATCTGGATGAGCGAGGAGCATGTCTATCAACCAGAAGTAACCAGTGAGACAATATTGTTTGCGCGAAACTTGAAAATGTACTTCCCGGTTAGGAGAACATTCATAGACGTGTTGAAGAAAAGTCCAAAGCTGACCTTAAAAGCAGTTGACGGGGTATCGTTCGATGTTAAATACGGGGAAGTCTTCACTCTTGCAGGAGAGTCAGGTTGTGGTAAGACTACAACTGGGAAGCTAGTGATAAGGCTTCACACGCCGACCGAGGGCATCGTTGGGTATAGGGTGTCGAAGGAGATTGCTGAAGAACTAGGACCAATTGTCGAAAAGGCGAAGGTCAGCGAGTACGGGCACGTCAACATTGGAGCTATCCCGCTTAAAAGCTACAAGCCGATTAGAAAGGAAATTCAAATGATATGGCAGGACCCATACGGTAGCTTGAACCCTAGGAGGACAATATATGAGATTCTTGAAGAACCCTTAGCAATCCACGATATAGGTGTGAGCAAAGAAGACAGGTACGATATCGTGGCGAAGGCTCTTGAAGCAGTGAAGCTAACTCCCCCAGAAGACTTCATGGAGAGATACCCGCACATGCTCTCTGGCGGGCAAAGACAGCGTGTCGTTATCGCGAGAGCGCTGATTCTCAACCCTAAGTTCTTGGTTGCCGACGAACCTGTCTCGATGCTTGATGTATCCATTCGTGCTGAAATACTTCAGTTAATGATGGAGTTGAAGAACAAGCTCGGGTTGACATACCTGTTCATAACTCACGACCTCGCTGTTGCAAGATATATTTCCAATAGGCTCGCTATAATGTATCTAGGCAAAATCGTTGAGCTCGGGGATGCGAGAAGGGTTATCGAGAACCCGTACCACCCGTATACGAAAGCGTTGATAGAGGCCATACCGGAGGCAGACCCGACGAGGAGGCTGAGCATTCGTGAGATACCTATCAAAGGCGAGGTACCATCACCCATAAACGTCCCTCCAGGTTGCAGATTCCATCCGAGATGCGTAGCGTTGGATGAACATCCAGAAATAAGAGATTTATGCACGAAGAAGGAGCCCCCGTTGATCGAGGTCGAGAAGGGTCATTACGTGGCTTGCTGGCTCTACGCTAGAAGGTAGAAGGTAAAGGTTTTATTTTTAAAAACATATCTCTCTTTTCCGAGGGCTGGATTTCATGAATCCTGAAGAGAAAACTGGAATATTGGGGTGGGGCTCCTATATTCCCAGGTGGCGCCTGCCCTTAGCCGACATTGCAAGAGTTTGGGGTTTCAACCCGAAGGAGCCGGAGGAATTGAATGTTTTAGAAAAAAGCGTTGCAGGCGTGGACGAGGACTCTGTGACCATGGGCTGGGAGGCAGCTAGAAACGCTTTGAAACGCGCAGGGATTAACCCGCGGGAGATAGGACTGGTGTGGTTTGGAACCGAGAGCAAGCCCTACGCTGTCAAGCCCTCTGCCACAATCATAGCTGAAGCATTAGACATAACGCCTGATACCATGGCTACTGACTGGGAGTTTGCGTGCCGAGCAGCTAGCGAGGCCTTGCGGGCTAGCATTGGCGTAGTAGCTTCTGGGATGGTTAAATACGCGCTAATAATAGGCTCAGACACGGCTCAAGCCAATCCAGGCGACGTGCTAGAGTTTACAGCATCCTCTGCTGCAACAGCTTTAATAGTTGGTCCGCGAGAAGGGGCTGCAGCGTTCTTCGAGGCAAGCTACACTTACGTCACGGATACCCCGGATTTCTGGAGGAGGGCGCACGCCCACTATCCCCTCCACGGCGAGGCATTTACGGGAGAGCCTGCTTACTTCCACCACATAACCAATGCGGTTAAAGGCTTGTTCGAGAGGACTGGGTTGAAACCGGATGATTTCGACTACGCCATCTTCCACCAGCCAAACGGAACCTTCCCATTGAGAGTGGGGCGTATGCTAGGGTTCCCTAAGGAGAAGATCCTTCCAGGCTTGGTGACACCCTACATCGGTAACAGCTATAATTCGTCGGCACTCATAGGATTGTCTAAAGTGCTTGACGAAGCTAAGCCGGGGCAGAGGATACTCCTAGCTCCATTCGGTAGCGGTGCCGGTAGTGACGCGTACAGCATAGTTGTGACTGAGGAGGTTGTTCATAGAAGGGAAAGAGCTCCTAAAGTAAGTGATTACCTGCAGAGGAAACAATTAATAGATTACGCATTGTACGCGAAGTATAGGGGGTTAATCGACAGGATTAAGGGGTGATGCATGGTGAGAATTTCTATACCTCCTACGTGGAGAACTCGCGTTGACAGGTACAGGTTAAAGGCTACTCGTTGCAGGGATTGTGGAAGAACGGGGTATCCGCCTTCAGAACTCTGTAGGTTTTGCGGGTCCAGGAATACTGAAACCGTTGAGCTCATAGATGAGCGGGCGAAGCTTATTACTTGGACAGTGATTTACAATGCAATGGATGGTTTCGAAGAGAGAAGACCGGTTATTATAGGAATATTGGAAACCCTGCATCATAAGACCAGAATCTTGGCACCCTTAACGGATGTGTTGCCTGAGGAGCTAAGGTCTGGAATGGAGATGGAGCCGGTTCTCAGAAGAATAACCGAGGAAGGAGAGTCAGGATTAATAAATTATGGAATCGCTTACCGCCCGGTGCTGAAGAAGGTTGAGCAATGAACTAATTTTTATTCTAGAAGAACTTAAGAAGACCCAGCGCCCCTTCGAAAAAATAGATGGGTTGGAACTTAATGAAAACCTGAAGGCTTTTTTACGCCGCAGAATTCTCGAGGAATCTTTTAACACTCCAACCCCCTTTATTTCATCAACAATCACCGACTTCGCGGAAAATCCCGTGTACAAGGATCTTAAACCAATCGGGTCTATGGAAAAACCCATTGGCTACTTGGGAAGCATTGTAATAAAAACTAATAGTGGAAGTATAACTTCTCACTTGATCCTGGATTTAAACCTTGCCACTCACGCCAGAGAGATCCGAGAAGCCGTTAAGATGCTTGAGAAGGGAACGATCACTGTGATAGGGAAACAATTCCGCTATGGCGATGAAGAACTAAACCATTTGCGAATGCTTGTTGGGAATGCTTACAAAGCAGAAGTAGGAATAGTTTTCGAATCCCACGGCGCAAGACTTGAAAACTTCTCCAAGCTCCTTCGATTCAAGGAGACATTCTTATACAAACTCTACCATTGGCTCATCTTATTTGAGATATATTCAATGCTTGAAATCCCTGTGGCGACGGCAGTTTTCAACAGAATCCTCGACGCCCGCCTTGACTCAGGGGATGATAAAACCGTATTGTATGTTGCGTTTTCAACATATTTTACTAAACCCAGCTACAACCCGTTCGTTGAAGAGTTGTTGAAAATTCTTGGAGTAAGCGGCGTAGAGGATATCCCCGTAATAATAGGAGTCTACTCCCTGCTCAGCCTCCTAGCCTTTTCCATGAAAGAGTAAATTATCTCCGCCTGGATACGGCTGGGGACGCTCTTCTCGTAAGGAATTTTTATGAAGGACCATGGTAAGGTCTCCTCGAATCTGTATCCATTGAAAACTCTTGATAAATCAATGTTAAACCCCTTGGCAACCTTTTTGAAACCGTGTAGGCCTCCTCCTTCTTCAGCCCATGTTGCGATAAGTTTTCCGAGAGGTTTTTCAGATAGTGAGAGAAAAGCCTGCATCAATGACCATTCGATATCGTATGCTCTGCTCTCGACAAGACCTTTTAGATTTTCCTTGTAAATCTTGAAAACCTGTTTCAACTCCTTCATGTTCTTCATTCCGAAATACTGGAAAGGTGTATGAGGCTTAGGTATGAGAGGGTTTAACGACACCACGGCTCTCCAACGCTTCCCCTTTGCCTTGCTTATTACGCGCTTTAAACATTCAATGTTCTCCTTTATCGATTCCAGGCCTTCCCATGGAGCACCATAGACCAAGTATATTTTCACATTAAATCCTTTGCTCAAGGCCGCTCCAATTTTCTCTTCAAACCATTCACAAGGTTTGACGTACTTGAAAAACAATTTTTGAGTGGTTAAACTGAAGGATTCGGGGGCAATAGTTATGGTTTTCTGGTTTAAAGCCCTTAGAAGTTCGAGCAATTCCTCATTTATCAAGTCTAGTCTTATGGAGGGCTGTGATGCTATTAAATTGTTTTCTACCATAAACTCTAAAATTCTCAAATGATCTTTTCTAACCGGAAATGACAGGGAGTAAAGCACCACCCTTTTCTCCCCTGGATTGTAGGTTAAGTGTTCTTCTATTAGCTTCTTCAATAAACCAAGGCTCCTCTCCCTGTAGGGAGCCATGACCCTTGTTTCCATGCAGAAAGAGCATGCGAACATGCATCCTCTATTAACTTCTAGCTTAAAACCTCTCCCAAAAACGGGTTCAATCTTCGTGTTCACTATCTGTCTAACCGGGTAGAAGCACGCGTTTAGATCGGCAGGATAAGATTTAACCACTTCGCCCTCTGTTAAACCTGGGACATAAACATAGCTTAGCTTGCTTACTTCTTCGAGAAATGCTTTCTTATCCCCCTTAAACTGAAGCCAGATCTCGACGATTTTATCGAGACTGCTTTCAACCTCCCCTATGACGAATACGTCTATCAAGTCTGAAAACGGGATCGGATTCGCCATTACCACGGGTCCTCCAGCGATGATGGGAGTTTGCCGAGCCTCCCTGAAAGGATTCACCCCGCTCGCCTGGAGAAGTCTTACAAGGTTAACTATATCGGGCTCGTAATGTATCGAGGTAATTATCAGGTCGAAATCTCTCAGGGGAGAGCGGGTTTCAATAGACCTAGCCTCCTCCTCAGCCCCTGTCAACCTTTTGTTGCAAAATCTCTCAGCATATATTTCAGGATTGTTATTAAGAGTGAAATATATGAGGTCGGAGGCCAGGCTGGAGATCATCACTTCGTATAAACTAGGATAAATAAATGCTACTCGCGAGGATGCTTTTAAAGGGTTTTTATATACCGTATTTAATTCCATTTTCACTTACCTAAAAGTTTATATTCTATCTATACGTATATATCGAAACGGTGTATGGTTTTGCCCGATTTCACAAAATACTACAGTGAACTAGCTAAAAAAGTTAAAGCATCGGAAATTAGAGAACTACTCGCTCTGATAAGGGAGAGAAAAGACGTGATAAGCTTCGCTGGAGGAATCCCCGACCCAGCTATTTTCCCCAAGGAGAAGCTGGCCGAGATTGCCAAGTTCGTTATTGAAGTATACGGTGATGACGCGTTACAGTATAGTGAGACTAAAGGGATCATAGAGGTAAGGGAGACGCTGAGCGACTTTGTCTTAAGATACAGGCATATCATCGCTGACGCTGAGGATATCATAATTACAACAGGTAGTCAATCAGCACTGGACATCATATCTAGGACGTTCATCAACCCTGGCGATGTAGTGATAACGGAGAACCCAACATACCTGGCTGCGCTTGGAGCTTTCAAGAATAATGGTGCTAAAGTAGTTGGAATACCCATTGATGATAAAGGAATTAAAACAGATGTATTGGAGCGAAAGTTGAAAACGCTTGTAGAAAACGGGGAGCGAGTTAAATTCATATACGTAATACCGGTCGGGCAGAACCCTGCTGGCACAACCATGGATAAGGACAGAAAGCAGCACCTTCTAGAGATTGCTTCAAAGTACGACGTCCTCGTTGTCGAGGACGATCCCTACAGCTACATCATCTTTGAACCAAACGTTGAGGTGGCATCGCTTAAAAGCATGGACTCCGAGAACAGAGTCATATACATGAGCACGGTTAGCAAGATCCTGGCGCCAGGCTTAAGGATAGGTTGGATTATAGCACACCCTGAGCTGATCCGCAAGTTTGAATTAATAAAACAGTACATCGACCTCCACTCTCCTACATTAAACCAGTACATTGTGGCTGAAGCCATCAAGAGAGGTATTATAATGGAGACCGTGACCAAGGCAGTGCCACGGTACAGGAGGAAGCGGGACACAATGATCAAGGCCATAGAAGAGGAGATGGGCGAGCTGGTTAGCTTCTACAAGCCGGTTGGTGGCCTCTTTATATTTACATATGTTATGAACGAGAAGTTTTACGCAGACTCACTGCTTGAGAAAGCGTTGAAAGAATACAAGGTAGCCTACGTCCCAGGCGGGAGCTTCCACCCAGACGGTAGTGGAAGGAATAGCATGAGGCTCAACTTCAGCTATCCAAGCGAGGATCAGATTATAGAAGGGATTAGGAGATTGGGCTCATTCGTTAGGAGTAGCATAAAATAATTTAGAGTATTTGACAACCACTCCAAATCCCCTGGGCGGTATGAGTCCCAGGGTTTTTTCAACATCGTCCACTTCAACCACTCTTATATCATTCCTAACTTCTCGCAAGCCTTTTTCAACCTCATTGAAGCTTTCAACCCTGAAACTTGTAACCCTTTCTATTAACACCTTCTCCTTCAAGGGAAGCCTTAGGAAGCTTGTGAACGATAAGGGGGAGACAATGATGTGCTGTGGATGGGTTTTCTCGATGACGGCTCCTGTAAGTATAGGGTTATAGGAGGTCACTACCAATGATTTAACTGTTCCCGGTATTTCGCCAAGGTTTTTATATACTTTAAACCCAAGCTTGCAGGCCTCTCTTGAATCCTCTACGCAGATAAACGCTGGCTCGAACCCCCTGTTCCTTGAGAAAACCCCGGCAAGGATTGAAAGTAGTTCACAGCCTAGTATTAAGGGATTATCATGTAGTTTTTCCGCGATCGCGTACGCGTGATGAACAAGAGGGGTCAATGCTTGTAGAGCATGTGGTTTTTCAACCGTGCTGTGAACATATCCCGTGGGAAGCGTGACAAAGTTGCCTAATAATCCATTCCTATCGACTCCTAAGACTTCATCGTTGTGGAAAGGGGAGATCACTATGTTCTTACCTGTAATGCTAGAGTCATCATTGTAGGTCTCAACGACTTTCCCAATCCCCATGGATCCCGGCGTGACAGGTATCTTCAAAGGCATTAAGCCTGAGGTGACTAATTTCTCGGAGAATCCAAGGTATATTGTTAAAGGCTTCACTAGCATGTGCCCTGGGGTTAACGCGATAGCGGGATTTTCCACGATTCTCAGCGAACCATCGAAAACTACAACCTTCTGCTTCAAACCCTTAGCACCAAGCAAATAATTATGGTCATAATCCTATAAATAGTGGAATACCACAAAATAATCCTTGTTTGAGGGTCGAAGTTGAACAAGGATATCGATACAGAGGATTATGAGATAGAAGAGAAAGCACTACTAATCCCGGTTGAATGGCTCAGCAAGGAGGCACGGTTTAAAATAATTGAAACGTTGATATCTACGAGAAGCTTAGTTGATTTAGCGAGGAATTTAGGGGTTACACCAACTGCTATAAGGAAGTATTTGAAGAGAGATACCCACCCGAGCAATGAAGTTATTAGAAGAGCACTAGCCATAATGGAGCCTTACGAGGAGGAAAAGATTCATATGATAATAATTCAAGACATTCTTTCCGCTTTGAAAATGTTGTACGATAGTCTTGATGAAACCTATAAGGAGCGGATACGTAAAATCATAAAGGAAACAATTCTACAGTAATGGTGGGATTATTGAATCACATCCCTTTTATGGCTTCTGGGAAAATTGTAAACTCCTACGAGCTCTTATACAAATACTATGATGCCTGCAGGGAGTTGAAAGGTGAGACCTGCGGGCCAATTCCCTCATCTGATGATTTGAAAGAGCTTGAAACCCTAGTTAAACAGCAGGAAGTAGCAAACCTAGGGGTATTAATCGATCATTTTTCGAAGAAATACTTGGAGAAAATCCAGGAGACCCCTGCACAGATCGCCTGCAAAAGTTTTTTCGGCAAGGAAGTGGATACTGTTCACTGCATGACCAAGATTGCCCAGCTAGTAGCATCATGGCTGATTGAGATAGCGGACAACCTGGGTATAATCAGTTTAAAGTTCGCCTGGCGGGAAGGTGCTTAGCTGTTTGAAAGACGAGAAATTAACCCAAGCTCTGGCACGGATTATTCGAGTATTGAATAATGAGTATGGAAAAGTAGTGCACACCTTTATAAAGAAGGGCGTTAAAAACACGACAATCATTATTAAGCTTGAGAAAAATATTTCTAGTATCAGAACCGTTAAGATAAAAGTAAGCAGTGACGGATCCAAGATAAGGGTTTACACAGGGGCTACAAGCTTGGATCTGCGGCTTAAAAGATTGTTGAGAACCGAGCTCTTGAAGGGTGATTAGATGCGGGAGAGATCTCCTTATAAGAGGAGAATTCAAATAGCAGTTAGCATCTTAAGCGAGTTGTCCAAGAGAACTGGCGAGTTGAACCGGCCATACGTCGTAGATTTTTTGAGAAAAACATATGAAAGGCAAGGGCTACAGCCTATAAGAGGGAAAGCTCTACCGCAGGACATATATGATAAGGAAATGGCAACGATATATGTCGTGGGGAAACACGGGCTAAACCTACATGAAGAGTATCCGGAGCTTTTTGAGAAAGTATTCTATCTTGAGGAATCATATGAGAAAGCTGTGGAAAATGTTTTGAAAGGAGACTTCGAAACAGCTAGAAAAATATTGAAAGAAGTCTCATCAACAGGCGTTATCGATAGCAACACTGTTGCTCGAATGCTGAGAATACCTTTAACGAAGTTGGTACTGGGGTTCGCGAAAGAGGAAGAGTTTGCCACCATCCTTAGAAAAACCATGGAAGCTTTCCCAGAGGAAGAGGCGACGGTGTTGAAATATGCTAGGTTTTACGTTGCTTTCAAGCTTGCCGAAATGATATTTCGCGGTGAGGTGAAATCGAGAGAGTATAAAGAGGCTTTGAAAAAAGCATTAGCTATTAGAATAGGCTTTCCAAAGGCTACTCCAAGCGATGATTATGTGAAGGCAATAGCGGAATCAGTGTTCGAGCTATCGGATCAAGATTTAAAGGATATTTTAAAGAAGCCTAGTGAAGCGGCAAACACTAGTGATAAGGAGAAGAGCAGTTAGTGCTTTATTAAGAATAGTCATGGAGTTTCTCCAAAACTTTCTCGTGAAGCCTTCTCAGAAGCTTCCTCATATCCTCCATTAGCACGACGTCACTGTATCCGTGCACGACGATGCTGTGAGCGAAAGGCGATGGCACGTCTAACGGACCAATTTCAACAACTCCTATTTCACCACTCCTTATTTTCTCCAAAATCTCGATAGCCTCGTCTAGATGCATATAATCCATGAGAATTTCTCTATAAGTCTCCTTTAACACTGGGAAATTCTCTATCTCCTCCACTGCCTTGAGCAGTTCTTCAGCGTTAACCTGGAGCTTGGATAAGCTTTTCTCCGAGTCCCTATATTTTCTGAGGAGCATGAAACTTCTAACGGCAACATGTCTAAACCGTCTCTTGATCAACTCTGTTTTCCTCAGAACTTTAACTAAATCAGCATATATGTTTTCAGGGTCAGTGGGTAGCTCAGCGAAAATCCCAGCCCAGTTAAGCACCGGGTGTCCAGGTATCGAAATCATGAATCCGTTATCGGTAACTGTTAATTTAACGTTTACACCTAGCTTTTTCCCGACATAATATGCATAAATTCTTGACAATGCATCATTAGCTCTTCTTCCAAATAATGAGTGTACAATAACGTTTCTCCTATCCGGTTCATCGTAAACTTCTATTAAAACCGTTTTATCTGACGGTACTGGAGCCTTAGTGTATGCTTTCTGAAGCTTAACATACTCGTAAATCGTTTCAGCTGCACTTTTTGTTAAATAATAGTTTTTCATGATCTCTTCCACGACTTTCTCTTTATCCCACATGTCAATCCAATCCGACACCAGTCTCCTAAACTTTCCTACCTCCAGGGATGAGTCATAGGCTAAGGGGAGCATTTCGCTGAACCAGCTTGGCACTGTCGGTCTTAATCCGTCTGCAGGTCGTACTTTAACCTTGAAACCCTTGCTCCCGAGATACTCGTATACTCTGCCACCAAGCACGAATAAGTCTCCTGGAGCAAGGTACTCTACAAACCCTTCTTCCAGATCACCAACGTATTTCCCTTCTGTAGTGAAGACGTGGGCTTTAGACTCGTCTGGGATAACCCCTATGTTTTGATAGTATATCATTCTCGAGGTCTTTTTACGCCCGAAAACCCCTTCCTTCTCATCCAACCATATTTTCGAATATACTCGTTGATACTCGTAGAAATCTCCCAGCTCTCCTGCAAGATATTTCAACACGCTTAGAAAATCCTCGAGGGGTAGTGAGTGAAAGCTGTATGATCTTTTAACCAGCCTGAATGCTTCTTCAACACTCCATTTCTTTTCTAATGAAAGCCCTACTATATGTTGCGCCAGCACGTCTAGCGGGTTTTTAGGAATCCTGATCCTGTCTATCTTCCTTTCCAAGGCCAGCTTGGCGAGCACGGTACACTCCACGAGATCATCCCTGTCAACTACTATGATCCTACCCTTGCTGACTTCGCGAATATGGTGTCCTGCACGCCCCACTCTCTGCAGAAGCCTAGTAACGCTCTTAGGGCTGCTGAGCAGGACGACCACGTCAATGTAGCCTATGTCTATTCCCAGTTCCAAGGATGTAGAGCTAACCACAGCTTTAAGTAAGCCGTTTTTCAGCTTATTCTCGATATCCAACCTAACATCCCGGCTTAAGCTACTGTGGTGTGCTTCAATATCATCTATGTCGAGAATCCTGCTCTTCTCCATGGTCTTTTTCAACTTGAAGACAACCCTTTCAGTCGCGCTCCTCGTGTTAGTAAATATGAGGGTGGTCTTATGCCTTTTAATCACTTTCAATAGCTGATTATAAATGGCTTCATTTAGCTCTTCAGCGCTCGAATGGATGAGGTCTTCAACAGGCATTAACACTTTTATGTCTAGTTTTTTATCGAAACGTGCGTCGACGATGACGCAATCTCTAAGAGTACCATCATCCTTATATCCTACCAGGAACGATGCAACCTCCTCTAACGGGGAGATAGTTGCGCTTAAACCCACTCTCTGAATACTTTTCCCTGTAATGTTTTCAAGCCTCTCAATGCTTAGTGAGAGATGGCTCCCCCTCTTGCTTGAAGCAAGCTCGTGGATCTCATCGATAATGACTACTTGCATGTTTCTCAACTTTTCTCTAAACTTCGGAGCATTCAACGCGATAGCGAGGGACTCAGGCGTGGTTATCAGTATATGTGGAGGCTTCCTAACCATCCTTTGCTTCTCGTTAGCTGGGGTGTCGCTCGTCCTAACCGCCACTTCAATCTCGGGTAACTCTACTCCCTGGAGTCTCGCAATCTCCCTGATCCCCTTAATGGGCTCTATCAAATTCTTCCTCATATCATTGTTAAGCGCTCTCAAGGGGCTTACGTAAACCACATATACTCCCTCGGGCAATGTACCATGGGTAAGGTAGAATCGATAGAGGTTGTCAATAATCCCGAGGAAAACGGCGAGAGTTTTCCCTGTGCCTGTGGGGCTGGATACTAGTACATTCTTCCCTTCCTTCACGAGGGGAATAGTTTTCCTCTGAACAGGGGTTAAATCGCCGTATTGTTGGATTAACCACTCTCTAACGAAAGGCAGAAGGAGGTTGTAAACTTCTTCCTTAGTGAAATCCTTATCCGCGTATGTAATCACTAATGCCAACCCATTTTTTCGAATGTTTAAAACAACTTTTAAGACTCACTAGTTTCAGCTTTTGAAAACGCTACCTGGCCACCTATATGAAACATACAGATAACCCAGTGATTGCAGCAAAACCCAAAGCCCTGTCAGAACCGCTCCTGAGAATAGAAGATATATCGATACCGTCAAGAATGCTGAACCAGTTATGAACTCGACTGGAACCCTAGCACGGGATCCCGCCCTCTCAAACACGCCCTTAGGAGTCCGTTTATATGTTATTTTCATCCGAAGGAAGGCTTTAATCATGCTCCATGATAGGTAGGGAGTGAGAGCCGTCACCACCGCGGCGTTTCGGCCGAGGTTAACAATCGCAGCCCATTTATTATTCAGGACAGCGTTGATTTTCGAGTAGAGAATGTACCCGTAAACCCCTTGGAAACCGATCCATGCAACGAAGACATAATAATATATTGAAAGGTAGTCGATTTTTGTCAACGAGTAGAGCGTTGCGAGAATAATAGTGCCGAAGAATGCAAGCATCGCGGGGAGATACTGAAGAAGGAACATTAAACTTTCAATTTTCCCGAGAAGCCTCTGAGGGGATTTTACCAGCTGTTTAAATCTTGACATGAAAACATCTGTTGCCCCGTAGGCCCATCTAGCTTGCTGGATTCTCAGGCCTTTGTAGGAGCTCGGAACCTCTACATATGCTTTACAATCATCAAAGTATTCTATCCTATACCCTTTACCGATCATTCGACAACCAATCTCCATGTCGTCTTGAATTCTTTCAACATCCCATCCCCTCAGCTCTTCCTTCAGATGTTTCGACTTGAAGATTGTTCCCGTTCCTAACGGGAAAACACTCAGCCCTAATACAGACCTACCCTTGAAAAGTGTTTCAACCATAACCTTCATTGTTAAGCCAATGGCCTGACTCAATCTATCTTCTATGTTTAAAGGCTCCCATCTCCCAACAACTCCTACTACGGAAGGGTTTTTCTCCATCAAGCTTATTGATTTTCCGAGAAGGCATTTCTCAGGCCTGCAATCCACATCTAGCGGGAAGACGTAATCTCCTATTGAAGCATATAATCCTGTGTTTAACGCCCCGGATTTAAACCCCACGGGATGCTTCCTCCATATGAGCCATACATTATACCTTTTACTCCTCCATTCGTGAAGTTTCCTGAATAACTCTTCTTTTACGTTTTCGTCATCGTCTGAAACTATTAAGATCTCATACTCGGGGAGATTAAACCCCCCAATGTACTCCAGTAATTTCTCAATATAATCTAAAGGCTCATTCCTAATTGGTACTATGAAGCTTACCGACTTGTAATTCTCCTCAATCTTTTCAAAAGAACTTTTGAACCTCCTGGAAATAATGTAGAAGAAGCTATGGGATATGTAGAACAAAATCTGGGGTACGAAAGTAGCTACCACTGCAAGCAATCCTATTAGATCGGAAACGCTCATTTCAAACCCCGGTTGAAATCCATATATAGGTTTTACAATATAATTTTAAACGTGAGTTATATGAAAGTCACGTGGCATGGGCATGCTTGCGTATCCCTCGAGTTGAGCAACGGCTATACGATAGTATTCGATCCTCATGACGGTGGAAGTATTGGGTTGGAGAAGCCGAATGTTAAGGCTGACCTTGTTCTCGTGAGCCACGAGCATTTCGATCACAACGCGGTAGAAGTTGTCAAGAAAGACAAGACCCGCGTCTTCAAGGAATTCGTGGGCGAGGCTGTGGTGGATAATGTACACGTAAAAGGGTTTGAATCATTTCACGATAAAGCCGGGGGGAAGAGAAGGGGTAGAAACACTATTTACATGGTTGATGTGGAAGGCAGGAGGGTTTCTCACATGGGTGATTTAGGCGATAAACCCTCCTCCGAGGTTGTATCGAAGCTCAGAGGAGTTGACTTACTGATAATACCGGTAGGCGGGTTTTACACTATTGAGCCTCATGAAGCCTGGGAGGTCGCTGAGTCGGTAGAGCCGCGGAATATTTTACCAATACATTACTGGGTTAAAGGATTGAACCTGCCGATAAAACCTGTTGACGAGTTCTTGAAGCACGTTAGAGGCTTCAACATTGTTAGGCTTGATTCAAGATCTTTCACTCTAGAGAGCTATGAGAAATCAGTACTACTGCCCAAGTATGGATGACTTAATCTGTTTGTAAAGTGGTGAAGTAATTGGCATATACTTGGGAGCCTAAATGGGAAGCCATTAGATTGGAGGGAAATGGAATAGTCCTAACCACGTGCAGAGATAAAGTAACAGGACTCATAGCCTGCCCGATTTGTTTAAACGCTAACTCCACATGCCTGGGCAAGAGCGAAGCTCATACAGAAGTAAAGGGCGAGATATCCTTATTCTTCTCTATGGACGACTTAATAGAGCATATAAAGAATTTCCACAGTAGGGGACTCTCCAGCAAGCTTGAGGAAATACGTAAGAGAATGGGTGAAGCAAGGTCTGACTGAGGAAATATGCATATATGGTAACCCGACGCTGGATATTATTGAGGATGATCGGGGAATAAGATGGAGCTATGGTGGAGGCGTATACTACACTAGCCTACCTCTAATTGCGAGAGGCTTTAAATTAAAAGTCTACTCCACAGTATCTCACCCGATCATAAATCACCCCGTGTATAAGCACGTTATTCCTTTACAATACTCCACCAGGTATAATGTTTTCCATATAAGATACTATGGAAAAGGCTCGAGAACTTTGGCTCTCTTACAGGAAGCCCCACCTCTGTACAACTGGAACATGAGCGAAGACTTGTGCGTCAGCATAGTGAACCCTGTCTACAGGGAAATCCTCCCTAGCTTTTTAAAGCAGTTATCGAACAGGTCAACAATTCTCGTAGGGGATATTCAAGGATTCTTGAGATTAAGGAAAAACCATTCAATACTATTGTCTCCGGACAAGCAGGTGTTTGAATCTGTGAAAATGCTGCAGCTTATTCACATGGATGTTGAGGAGGCAAGGGCGTTAACAGGTGAGGAGAATACAAAAAATTTATCTCTCAAGCTTCAGAGTGTTTTGAAAGATCAGATTGTAATAGTGACGAATGGTCCTTTCAACATTCTTCTCATTTATGCTGGAAACATTGAGGAAATACATCATGTTGGGGAATCGTACCCGGATACTACGGGAGCAGGCGATTTCTTCTTGGGTTCCTTAACATACTACTATCTAGTAACAAACGATATTGTTGAATCTATTTTTAAGAGCATTGTGGCCACTGAGAAGTGGTTGGTGAAAAAAGGCTTCATCGCCGCCAACCACCTGGTTGAAAACACTGTTCAAAGTTCGGCTAAAGATATGTTATGATTCATTGTTTACTTATTCTGTTGAGATTTCAAAAATACTGTTTGCCAAATATTTCTAACCACTACGCGCTGAAATCTTACGGATTTTTCGCATCCCACGGTGGTGGGCGGCTCTGCAATTTAAAATTTGTTAAAAATCCCTTATAAACTTTCAAATAGTAGGAGAATAATTTTTCATGTCGAGACGAAGGCTACCTCTTTAAAACCCCCGTCGAAAAACCTGATGCTCTCTAACTCCACATCCTCGCTTTTCACGGCTGGTGCTCCTATCCTCTCCATTATTGCTGACTTAACCTCGTTTTTCTCCGGTGCTCTCCCTATGAATCTTATCTTTCCATTGATAACAATCCTGGGGAGATCCATTGCTTCTGCTTCGAGCGGGTCTGAAAACCAGACATGGTGTGGTATTACGTCAACCCATATGTGCTGGTCCAGCAGTTCCTCAGCAACTGTGAGAAGAGTTTTCAATGCTTTATCGCTCTCCTCGCTGAAGTCCAGGAAAACCTCAACTATGACCTTGGTAACCTCTGGTAACTCCTGCTCCATTTAAGCACCCTTTTTCAGAATCCAACATGATCAATGTTTTAAACCATAGGGTGAGAGGAAATTTAAAAGATTATTTAACATTCTCCTTCTTAACAGGGTGCAGATAGTCTTTTGGAGCGGCTTTGAAGACTTCTAGGTATTTCCTCAGAACCCTTGGTATGTAAACTGTCCCGTCTTCCTGCTGGTGATTCTCAAGTATGGCTGTGATGGTTCTAGTACTGGCGATTGCGGTACTGTTAAGTGTGTGAACATATTCTTTAACCATTCCTTTCCGCCTTATGAGCCTTGTCCTCAACCTATAGGACTGCCAATCAGTGGTGTTGCTACAGCTCACCATTTCTCTGAACAATCCCTGCGCAGGCATCCAGGTCTCCAGGTCATACTTCTTTGCGGCTGGTGCTCCTAAATCCCCGCTTGCAATATTCACGATTCTATAGGGGAGCTCTAAACCCTTGAACAACTCCTCCGCATTCCCTATGAGCTCCTCCATTAAATCCCAGCTCTCCTCGGGTTTAGCGTAGACATACTGCTCTATCTTATGGAACTGGTGCACTCTGAATATCCCTTTTAAATCCCGGCTTCCCGCTCCAGCCTCCTTCCTAAAACACGGGCTTATCCCGGCATATTTCAATGGTAGGGCTTCTTCCTCTAAATCCTCATTGTAGTGGAGTGCGGCAAGGGAGTGTTCTGCTGTAGCAATCAAATATAAGTCTTCCCCTTCTATCTTATAGATCGCATCTTTAAATGTTGCTAAATCTATTACGCCGGACATGACCTCGTGGCGTAGCATATACGGGGGTAGAACTAGGGTGTATCCCTTGCTAGTCAAGTAGTCTATAGCGTACATTAGAAGGGCTAGGTCCAGAAACACTATATCGTTGAACAAGTAGTAGAACCTGCTTCCAGCAACCTCTCCTGCTTTTAATGTATCGCCCAGCTTTAACACATTCTCCAGCATGTCGGCATGCCCAACCGGTTTCCAATCTATCTCGACGTAGTCAACTTTAAAACCATACTTCTCCGTCTGTTGCTTAAACTGTTCAACATATTCTCTCCATACTTTTGGCCTACCCCAAAACCTTATCGGGACGTTGTATGAGTCGTCAGGACCTATGGGAACGCTCTCGTGTACAGTGTTTGGAAGCCTTCTCAAAGCATCCTCCCTCAGGGCTTCCAGCTCCCTGAGCTTTGCCTCAAATACTTCCAGCTGGCTCAACAGCTGTTTAGCCTGTTTAAGCAATTCCTCTTTTAACTCGGCCGGGGCTTTAGAAACTTCCCTGCTTATTACGTTGTGCTTATGCCTGAGTTCTTGTACCTCGGTTAAGAGTTTTCTCCATTCCTGGTCAAGCCTGAAAGCCTCGTCCACGATAGATTCATCCATGAATCGTTTTCTCACATGCTCCTTCAGCATCTCAGGGTTTTCACGAAGTAATGTTAAAATACTCCACGACAATTCTCCCACCTTCTAATAGCTTATATATCATAAATGATTGTTCGAATATTTAAAAGGAAATTTGCCGTGCTCACTCCTGGCGGGGGTTAAGTGTTTTCTCATACTGTTCTACAATGTCGTAGCCGAATTTCTCCTTGAACATCTCTCTTCCTTTAGGAGTCATTCTCAAGGGCGTCCAAGCCGGTTCGTATACTATGTTTATGTCGGCATCCATGTTTAACACCTCCTTCAGCTGATCAATAACCATGAGCGGGAGGGTTGTTGCTAATGGGCAGAACATCGTAGTTAAACCCATGTCTATTTTAACCTTTTTCTCATCGACTATTTCAATATTGTAAATCAATCCTAGGTTATAGATGTCTATGCCTATTTCAGGGTCCATAATTGTTTCTAGGACCTTGATTATTTTCTCTTTCAAATCCTGGTTTTCCAATTGACATCCCTATAACAGAGTTATTGGCTCACGCTTTTTTAAATAATCTCTTCCAACCGCTCTTCTTCTCCTCTGTTTTCTCCGGCAATCCCATAGCTCTTCTCATCCTACTTCTAGACAACTCCTCGTGAGGAGAGTTTACAACCTTTTTTGCCACTTTATGAAGCAGTAACAACTCCTCGTACGTGGCGTAATCCAGGGGGATTCCGGCGTGATTATTGCTCTCCCACTGTTCGTAGAGTTTCTCCATAACGGCTTCAACATCAGGGTTTGAATAGAAAGCTTCCTTAATTACTGGAAGCGTGGACTCATCTATTAGACTAATTATTTCCTTTTTCAATTTTTCAATATCTTTCTCCATAAACCTCTACTCCGTGTAGTCTTCAAACTTAATCTTTGTTAATCCACCCTGTTTAATCTTATCTAAAGCCCAACCTAATCTCTCCATAAGCACGAGTATTGCTGCTTGCGGAGGTATCACCCCTATCTCAGTTATTATAGCATCAATGTATTCCGGAGGCGTTACATCGAATGAAGGATTCAATACCTTAATCCTGGGATGTTTTTGAAGCCATGAATCGGGGACTACCTCGGTTGGATCCCTGAATTCTATTGGAACGGGTTCCCCAATCAATGTAGTGGGAGAGAACTTGTAGGTTTCGGCCACGACGTAAACCCTCACCCTTGCTTCCTTAGCCGCGAGCGCTACCTGGCTTGTCCCAATCTTGTTTACAACGGCTCCGTTGCTTGCCACGGTGTCTGCACCTATGACCACGTGGTCGACTTCGTGCATCACGTATCTTACAGCGCTATCCGGTATCTGGACGACTGGCACTCCATTTTCAAGCAACTGCTTAGCGGTTATCCTGCCTTGGTAGAAGGGACGGGTTTCAGTGCTGTATACTTTCACTACTCTTCCCAGCTTGTAGGCCTCAGTGATCGCGCTAACAGCAACAGAGCTGTGGCAGTGGGTAAGGATGATTGAATTTTCTCTTATTCTTCTCGCGGCGGTTTCACTTATAACCTTCACAGCGTTGATGCTTTCTTCAATGAATTTTTCGGCAGTGAGCACTACTGTGTTCACGGCATCCTCAAATGTTCCAGGATTAGCCCTGTGTAAAGAGCTTAAAACATACATCACAGCGTTCGGAAGGCTCACCGCGGTTGGTCGGGTAGCTATTAGTAAGTCAGCCACTTTTCCCATATATCTCTTGAAAGGAGCAACCTCTTTGACGCCGCCGTATTCCAGTGCCGCAATTTTCAACGCCTCTGCTGCGGCCCGGGCGATCTTCCCCGCGCCTCTTATCCGCATAGTTTTGATTCCTTCCGCTATTTCGAGAACTTTTGGAGGAATCCCCTGCTCCGTCATATATGATACACCTCTTCGAGCTGTTTAACAAGTTTTGGCAGGGGCGAGATGCTCGGCGGGTATGAGCCGTATATCTCCTTCAGTAAAATGGGGATGGCTTGAGGAGAGAAAATCCCGTATTCCGTGGCGATAGCATCTATGTACTCGGGCGGGGTCACATCGTATAATGGGGCTCTTGCAGCATAGTTCACCGGTAACATATTTCTTGTTTCATCATCCATTAAGAGCTCCCATCCTCCCTCAGGGAGTTTTATCATTTCCCCGTAGACTGACTCAAAACTGAATTTAAGGAGCGGAGCTATCACGTAGACTCTCACCCTAGCCTCCTTGGCGGCGAGAGCCATCAGGCTAGACCCGGCCTTACTTACCACAGCTCCATTAGCAGCAACGGCCTCAGCTCCCAGGAAAACCTTATCCACGTTCTTCATGAAATATCTCATTGCGGAATCAACAATAAGGTTCACATTGAAGCCTAACTCTTCTAAATATTCCGCCAGCAATAAACCTTCAAGACCCGGCCTCGACTCAGGAACGTATACTTCTACCTCGATATTTTCCTCTCTAAGCTTGGCGAAGAATCTTCTAACAGCTAGACTATTGCTACTGGTCATCAATACGTCTCCTTTGGAAACTCTTTTGCAAGCGACCTCGGCAGCAGCCCACAGAGCTTTCTCATAACCGGATTTCAAATCCGTTATTAGATTCGGAATGGTTTGTAACCCGGTTTTTAAGAAGGACTCGATTACTACTCTAAGAATGTTGAGTACTCCCGCAGAGGCAGGCCTTTCCGCAATAATTTTCTCGTAAGTGTTTAAAAGATGTTTCGCAAAAGATTTCTCGTCGCTAGAAACCGAATACTCTTTCAACGCGTCAAGCGTTGCGAAAACTATCTCGGATCCTGTGTAACGTTGTTTAAATCCATGCTTGATAAGTTCCCTCTCCAAGAAGCTCACCGCAAGCTAGGTTTAAGATCAATACTATTTCAACATTATTTAAAGCTTTACAACATGTGGTATACTTTTAAGCTAAGCCCGAAATAACATGTTTAACATGGTGGATAGGATGCTGAAGGGTTTAGGCAGAACACTCATATTAGCTGTATTCATCACATTGCTGACTACTCCATTATTTACACATGGAAACGACCTGGATGAACTCCTCGTAATGTATTTGCCGGGTATGTCGATGGATGATGCATCATACGTTGCAACTCTTCTAAACACTACCGATTACGGGGTGGCTGAATTAAACCCAACCCCTCCTTACGATTACATCTTGTTCATGTACGGCATACTTACGGGTGAAATATACACGTATGATAAAATCCCGTTTAACGAGTCTCACGTTCTGTTTCAAGGGGTTCCACACCCGTGGGTTGAAATGGTTGACCAGGATTGGCTGAACGCTACATGGGGCAATGTCAGCCTTATTAATATTCCAATGATTAATCCTTCAAACCACTCCAACGCGTTAAACCCATTGTACAACGCCATGGTGAGAACGCTGAAGCCATTCATTGCTATTGTCGGTGTTAATGAGAGTATTGAATGGGTTGAGCTCAACACATCGCTGAGAGTAATCGTTGAGAACGAGAAGGTGAAAATTCTTCTTGATTCTTACAACATAACCCTCTCGATAACTCAGTCTGCGAAAGCATCGAATGAGGTAAGGGTTAGCGTTAATCAGACAATCGGGGTTGAACCGGGAGATTACTATGTTAAATTCTACTTGCTGAGTAAAAATGACACGCATATCACAATATTCTTCCCTGGAACAATCTCGTCAGCAGGGTGGCTTTCAACACCTCTAGGCGAGGTTACAGGTACTTTACCCTTATGGTTCCTTTACCAAGAATGGTTTAGCGATAGACTAGACGGTGAAGCATTGAAATGGTGGTTTAACGAATCTCTCACGGCATTCGAAAAGGTCCTTAACACAACGTTATCTAGAAGCAATCTACACGTACACTTAATCTATCACCCATACTTCACGCTGGCTGAAAAAATGAGTGGTCAATTAAACTCTACGGAGTTGAGAACCATGGTGTGCAACTCCGTGGCAAGGATGATCAGCGGGTTCTCAGCTAGGAAACCTTCCGCGTTAATCATTCTACTTAACCCGTTTCAAATAATTGGTGAGCCCTCAATTAGTCCGCCGGGCGTCAGGCTCATGCCAGGGGTTTACAACGTGACAGGTAATTTAACCAATCTTTACGAATATCTTTCTAGCGTTGGAGGAATCAATTACACCCTCATCAACAATGGTGCTGAACAATACTTCGTAGTAAACACTCCCGAGCTGGAAGGTGTTGGTAATGGACTAGTCTTCTACACTCCCAGGGCTCTCCTGGCTGGGCAGAATACGGGAAGTATCAAAGCCTCAAACCTAGCACACTACTTGTTCATGATGAGCACTAATTACAATCCGAGCATCGGGATCCTCATAGACCTCTTGAATTTGAAAAACAGCGTTATCTCAGGGTTGAACGCTACCATCGATGAGCTAAAGCTAAGAGTCACCGAGTTAAACTCTACACTCACGAATCTTAGGGAGGAATTAAGCACTTGTCAGTCCGTTAACGCTAACTTGTCAACCCGGATCTTAGTGGTTGAGGAGGAGTTGAAAAGAGCGGAAGAGCTTAGAAACCAGGCATACATTTTCATAACCACAGGGCTGGTTGGGCTTATTATAATAGCGGCCGGTTTATCCCTTATTGTGGGGAGAGCCATCTTCTCAAGGCAGAAGCCCTAGTACTGTTGAGAGGAATTTTTCACCTATTAATTCATATACTCTCCATAAAATCATTACCGTTGAAGCGAGGACAAGTAGAGCGTTAGCTAAAAAGCTATTGCTCTTGAAAATTCCAGCTGATAAGGACTTGTTGCTGACCGGGTATAATAAGAAAACCCCCTTGGGGGTTAAAGCATCGAGAAACAAGTGGGACAGGTATCCAAGCATGAAGGATTTCCATATAACGCTTTGATCAGGTATCATCCATAGGTTAATCCGGTTCAACATTGTCCAGGCTATAAGAGTTAGTAGAAGGGCTGAGAAAAGATTGTGTAAAAGTTTACGGTGACGATAGTGTAAATCAAAATCCGGGATATAGGCTCCCATGATGCTCGGCGCCACGGAGTATACACATAGTGCAGGTGATTGACAGTAGAGAAAACCTATTGCAGCCCCCATGAAAAGATGCGTCACACGCTTCAAACAAATCTACCTAAACACTCCTTTGAAGTAGAATTGATTTATCAGGATAACCTACTACTACATAGTCAACAAGGAATGATGGAAATATCCCTGTTTCCACTACCCCGTGAATTCTCTTAATTCTTTCATGCATAACAGCTGGTTCTTGAATAGGAGAAGTAAATTTTAAGTCAACAATAAAGTTTCCATTATCAGTTACCACAGGCCCGTCTTTGGATGAATCCATTCTTAAAACAGCTTCAACGTTCTCCAAGGATTTGATATAGTCGAGGACCACTGGCAAAGCCACAGGGACTATTTCGATGGGTACTGGTTTTAGGTAGAGATACGGTTTCCCTGTAAACTTGGATTGATCAATAACGTAAATCCTTGTCTTAGCTCTTAAGGCAATCGATTTCTCTCTTAGAAAGGCGCCGCCTCTCCCTTTAACCATATCGAGTTTCACACTAACCTCGTCAGCCCCATCAATGTACACATCCACGGCGCTGGCTGTGACAGGGTCAAGTATTTTACTAAACCCCAGGTTTTTCAAGTGGAGGGCCGTGTCGAAGGATGAGGGTACCAGGATCTTGTTTTCAAGGAAGTTTTCGCAGGCGTTAATAAAGTGTTTAACGGTTGACCCGGTGCCTAGGCCAACAATTCTAACGTCGTTGAAGCTAAGTTGTATAAGTTCGCAGGCTTTAACCGCGGCATTAATTTTTGCCTGATAACTTAGATCATCCAAGATTCACACCTTACTCCTCGCTAACTGTTACAAATCCATTCCTACTCACAATGCTTACTCCTTTCTCAAAATCCTCCGGGTTTCTAAAGTAAATGGTTAATTCCAGGTCTTGACTAGAATAGGACTTCATCGCTCCAAGCATCGCGCTTAGGGATTCCTCGACCGATAATCCCCCTGTGCCCGCTCCCATTAAGGGGAAAGCAATAGTTCTTAAACCGAGTTGGATAGCCTTCTTCAAGGATGCCTCCACGGCCTTTAACACGTATTCTACGCTAGACCTTCCTCCCGGTTGAATCACCGTGGGAGCATGAATTATTTTCCTGCATTTCAGCCTGTGAGCATTCGTCACAACTGCCTCGCCAATCCCTATTGGTGCTTGTGCAACCGCTTCTTTCTCGATTTCATCCCCGCCCTTTCTTTTGATGGCGAGTGCCACTCCACCCCCCATTAAACCAAGCGTATTTGCCGGGTTCACGATAGCGTCTCCTGTGAAACCTGTTATATCGCCAATGGTTAAACACAATATCAAACGATCCTTCCTATAACACTTCATCGGGAAAACCATCTTGATCTATGCCGGTTGGATTTTAAAACGATTCCACTACTTACCCAGGTTCTCTAAGTAATTCGCTAATTGTGTAATCGATCCGGTTTTCAAGTAAACGTTTAAACCGACCAGCCTGTACTCAACAGGGCTCTCTCCCAGCCTAACCCAGTAAGCAACCCATTCTTGGAGAAGCGTTTTTAAATCAACTCCATCTAGCTCACGCTGTCCTGGGGGTAAGGAAACATCTATGGTTGCATAATTGTTCCTTACCAACCAGTCTTTCACATCTGGGTGTAGGGATAAGGGCGGGAGCTTCAAATCATAGGTAGTGCCCTCTTTTAGAATCTTCGTGTAAACATACAGTTTTAATCCATTAAACCAGTTGCCTGCCACATCGATCAAATACCATCTTCCCATAATACGTGTAAGCACTGCCACATGCCCTACATCATCGCTAAGCCACTCGACAAGGTATGTGTTATTGTAACCGCTTCTAACGAGGATAGAGTATGTAAGTAGTGATAGGTCTTCGCAGTCACCGCCCAGATCCTGCAAGGTCTCGTTTGGGAGTTTCCAATACTCCTTAGCCGACACCGGATCCGGCTGATAGTAAGTCGTAAGAGACACGTACACATGTATACCTAGAGGTATCCCATACTTTTCAACGTATTGTGAGAAGTTAAGATTAAGGGGTAAGCTGTTTACCGCTTTCTGGAGGAAGAGATTTCTCTCCTGCTGAGTCAAATCCTCCAAGTACTCGAGGCCGTTAGGGATACCTATAACATTAGCATACTCTGATAGCTTGGTTCTCAAATACGTGATTTTTTCTATGAGAACAGAGATCTCGCTAGAGTTCCCTTCAAGCCATGATTGATACATGGTGATGATAGCGGTATAATACAATTCCATGCTGGTTAAATTACTCTTTAACCACTCATTCTCCATTTGAAGAAGGCTCAGATTGCTCACCAGTTCAGAGTTCTTTACCTCTAATTCACGATATCCGTTAAGTAAATTCTCATATTTTTCTTCAAGATCCTCGTACGCGCGTTGGATTGAGTAGTAGCTTAACCCTAAGAAGAGAGAGCAAGCTAGAAGTACGGCCACTAGTATTTTCGAAACCTCCACTTAAACCTCACCCTCTATCTTAATGCGGAGTATTCTGGAAATATATATGTCTTCAAACAGAGAATAAAACCGAGAAAGGGATGACCCTGATGAAAGCCTTCATATCCCTCGATGTTGAGGGCCTTCCAGGAGTATCGTCTCTTACTATGCTAAATCCATGGAGTTCCCAGTTCGAGAGAACCGTTAGAGTGGCTACTAAAATTGTTAACACTCTTATTGAAGAACTCTCTAATAATGGGTTTTCAGAAATAATTGTTGCTGACAGCCACGGATTAATGACCAACCTGGATTACTCTGAAATTAAAGGAAATGCTAAAATCATACAAGGATATCCTAGACCGTTGAGCATGGTTACAACTCTTGACTCAACCTTTAACGCATCAATCTTCATAGGCTACCACTCCGCCGCGGGAACGGTACACGGCATACTAGATCACACCATGAGCGGTAGAACGTTTTCCGAGATAAGAGTAAACGGGGTTCGGGCAAGCGAATTCCTTTTGAACGGGCTCTACTCATCTGAGAACAATGTCCCGGTAGCCCTTGTTGCAGGGGACGAGTATTTAGAAGCTGAAGTAAACTCATTCTCTCCGGGCACGGTTTTCGTGCCTTTGAAGAAAGGGGTTTCACGATACTCTGCAATAAACCCATCTATCGAAATCATTATTGATCAACTGAGGCACAGGGTTCGCGAGGCTGTTAAGAGGCTTAGCGAGGGGAAGATAGGGTTGATAAGCTTGGGAAAACCATACGTGGTTGAAACAGTTTTCCGCGACTCCTTAATAGCTGATGTTGTCGAATCATATGATAAGTTCCAGCGATTGAATGCTTACACTGTAAGGTTCGTTGCTGAAAACGCTCGGGAACTTATAGGATTGATTGAGCTATTAGCAATGGTTGGCTATGGGGTTGACGCTTTAAAAAACAGTATTAAATAGTGAAGTCGAAACCTAATTTTTCAGCATGTTCATGACCGTTTTTTCAACAACGTTTTTGAGTTCTAAATTGTTTAAGGATTCAAGAATGTTTTTAACCAGGTTTTCCATGTTCTCAACAATCTCACGGACATCGCTATATCCCAGCGCGATCAGCCTTCTCCCCTCTATGATTGTAGCTAAATAGTCTGATAACTTAACAATTATAGATTCTAAGCTTTTCCTTTCCTCGAATTCTCTATACAAATCGATATATTTCTCCATCCCTAGACTCTCTAGGCTTTTCTCCTCAACCATTTTAAAGTAAGAAGGCTCCTTCTCCTTAACATATCTAACGATGTCGCCTGTCACAGCTTCAGGAAGATCGTGAACTAGGCTCATCACGAGGGTTTTAGCAACATCTACTTTAAACCCGCTCTCCATTAAGTCTTCCGAAATCTTCAAAGACACCAATGTTACTAGGAAAATGTGATCCGAGATAGTCTCGGCTACTGCTGGTGGAACCCCTCTCAGCACCCACCCGGTTCTAGGTACGTGTCTAATATTTATTATTCCAGATATTTTCAAAAAACCACCTTTCATAATCATTGTATGGTCCGGTTATTAACCAGCCTTGCTAATCCAATCCGCCATCAGCTCAATGCCTTTGACCAAGTCGTCCTCGCTCATTGTAACGAAGGTTATTCTTAAATGGTTTCGGCCGGAAGGACCGAATATCGAGCCGGGAAGGGTGATAACGGCTGCCTCCTCAGCTAGTTTCATAGTGAAGCTGAAATCGTCAAGCCTCAGCTTTTCGAGATAGGCAGTCATATCGGGGAATAAGTACATGCTTGCCAAGGGCTTCTCCACCTTTGCCTCCGGCAGGTTCTTTATCAAGGCTTCGTAGGCGGTGTCACGCCTCTTCTTGTATACTGGTAGAACATTTCTCAAGTATTCCTCTTTAAACCCTTTATCGAGATAGTAGTATGCAAGCCATTGGCTGGGAACAGGAGCCACTATTCCTAATGCTCCCTTAAGCTTTACAAGCTCTTTTATCGCCGTCTTCGACGTGTATACGTAGCCTAATCTTCCCCCCGGTATCGCGATGTCCTTGCTGAACGATCCCACCACTATCAGGTTGTCTAGCGGCATGTATTTTTCAAGCCAAACATGCTGTCCCTCGTAAACAATATGCTTGTATGCTACGTCATATATAACCCAAATGTTTTTCTCGACAGCAATATCTGCTATGGTCTTGGCAACCTCCTCGCTTATTATACGGGAGGTTGGATTATCAGGGCTTGCAAACAGGATGGCCTTTGTTTTACTCGATATCTTTTTCTTAATGCATTCAGGGTCAGGATTAAACCCTTTCTCATGGATCTGTGCGCAGGAGACAGGCTTTAACCCTGCGAATTTCGCGAGATCCCAGTACACACTGTAGCATGGTTCTAAAAGCAAAATTTCGTCGCCAGGGTCAGTGGTGGTGTAAATTGATAATACTAGTCCGTCCGCACCACCGGAAGCGATCATTATTTCATCCGGCGATACGTCAATACCACCGTACTTTTTCAAGTCTTGAGAAATCGCCTGCCTCAACTCAGGAAGTCCTTGGGTTGGAATATACCTGAAATGTTTGAAGGGGTCTTCCCTTAATTTCTCGATAAAATAATCCAGTGCTCTTCTATCCGGGGGGAGGCCTGGTTGCCCAGCCGTGTAGTTGTATACTTTCAAACCCTTCCGGGCTAGTTCGTCAGCTTTCGCGATGAGAATTCTCTGAGGGTTTTGCTCGAGGTTTTTAACTCTTGAGGATACCTGCATTCCCAACCCCTTTAGCATTAATACATACATATAAGTATTTAACAATAAAATATTAAATCATACATAGCTTACATTACGAAAACGGTTTCTATATGTGTGTAGTTGAATTCCCGCTTCTCCCGCCCAACCCTTTTCAACGGCTTCATAACGTGTTTAAAAGCACTGTATGGTGGCTGATACCATCCCTCGCTTATACCCCTCTCCAATATTTTGATTTTTCTGGCAATATCTTTAGACTTAAACCCGCAATTCCTACACTTGAATCCCTTGCCCCTTCCGGCGCTGGTTAACCTCTTGCCGCATACCGGGCATAAGGGGTTCTCGTAAACAATTACGGGTTTCAACCAAATCACGTGGAGTTTCTCAAGGTTTAAAGTCATGCCGTGGGAAGTGGAAGGAGGTCTCACACATCCTTGAACCTCAACCACGTCGCCAGGGATTAGAAGCTCGGCAATGTTTCTAAACCATTTAGTCGGTTCGTAAACGCCCACGTCAATGCAGCAACTATCATCACAAATCTTGAAAAACACGTGCCCTCCAACGTCCCTGAACGGTTTTGTAGCAACTGTGCCTCGAAGCCTTAAGCACATGTAGGGGTGGGCTTCGCATATGGTTTCAGCAAGCCTAATGTGTGGGTCGGTGTGCTGGTTAGTCCTGAATATTGCTGCGAAATCTGGTTCTTCGCAAAGCTTAAGCATCTTGTAAGCCTTTATAAGGATCGACGGGTTTTCTCCACGTATCCCGAGAAGAACAGGGTCGGGCCCTCTTGGCGTGATTAGTATCCTGTCTTCAACCGGGTCGTAGTTGAGTATGGTCTCATCTCCATATACCCGGTCCATTTCTTTAACGCTATCCTTGTCAACACAGCGTTCCCTGCCCAGGTTTTCAACTCTTCTATAAGCGATCAGCTCAAACGTGTAGTCTTCTGTGGTCATGGTATTTCCAACCGCGCCTAAGGCACCGACTATGCCTCGAGTCCCATTGAAACATTTGAAGATGTGAGGAGTTCCTTCAAGGGCTTTCAACGCGAGATCCGGGGGGATAATATCGTATAGGGCTTTCCTAGCTAGTAATGCGATTTTGTTAGGGACTTCCCCCTCTACGATCAATAAGCACGGTTGATGTTTAGGGTTTTCGAACTCTTCCACGTATTTCTTGAAAATGCCCTCCACTATCCCGTATATCTCGCCTAATTCCATGTTCGTGATGAACCTTAAAGCAACCGCGCCGTTCCCCCTAGTCTTCCATGGAACCCCCGGGTTAAGCCTTACAAGATTAGGATAGTCTACTAGGGTAATACTATGCTTCAATAATTCCTTAAGCATTAACAGGGCTAAATGTGTCGTGCATCCTCCCGCAGGGGAATCAACATCGTCTATGCCTATGTGGAAAATTCTCTCAGCTTTCGTCACGTCCCACCAACTGGGCCTTCATTCTTACGAAGCAAGCATTTGAATCCAGCCACTATTAAAGGTAGCAATACCGTGGCATCCCCGTAAACCGTTACCGTCCTTCCGCTTGGCTTAATCTTCCCCCAGCTTACAGCCTCCCTTGGATGAGCACCGCTCAGGCTACCATCGTATTCAACCGCGGTTGTCAAGTAGACAGCGTAGTCCAAGCCCTCCTTGAACTGCGCCCACCATATAGTGTGATGCTTACTTATCCCTCCTCCGATGACTAAAGCACCAAGTTTTTCACTCGAGAACACTATTTCGACAAGCTTTTTCTCATCCTCAGCAAGATCTACTTCCAAACCTATTGTCGACAAATTGAATATGATCTGAGACCCAAAAGCACCGTCATATAGCCCGGGCACGAAAACCGGAATTTTCCTCTCGAAAGCCGCTTTCAAAATACTGTTATCATCGCTTATCCTTCTCCCAGCCTCCCATAAGAGCTCATAACCGCTCCAACGCTTCCTCTGAGCAACTAATTCCTCAAACATTTTTCGCGAAAACTTCTCAACAGCTAAACCATAGTTTTCCATTGGTATGAGAACGTTTCCTAGCCTGTGAACGTCTATTGCTTTGAGGAGTGCGTCATCAAAGCCCCAATCCCCTTTGTAGTAGGCGGCCCCCACGCCTCTGGCAATATCATGGTCTACCGCTCCACAAGTAGTTATCACGGCATTGAAAAACCCTTCTCTCAAAAGCTGAGCTATAACACCTCTTAAACCCGTGGCGACGAGGTTGCCTGTGAATGAAAATATTTTGAAAACATTCTTATCCAACACCATCTCGCTGATAATCCTGGAGGCACGTGCAACATGCCCTGCCATGAACCCGTGGGCTTTCTCGAAATTCTCGATTAGCTCGCAGACCGATTCCCTGCCGGTTACCGTATAATCTTGGACTTTCTCCTTGAGAATCGATCTCCTAGCCTCCTCCATAAAGTCTTTCTCAGCCAAGGCATCCTCACCTTATCCATTATAAAGCATTATCAGGTATATTTGTTATAAGGAAGATGGTGTAATGCCTTCGGAGGACTTAATAGTATCTCTGCTGAAACATAGGCGGCTTTTCCTTGACGAATTAGCTAGGCTTTCAGGACTCAGTAGGCATGTTCTTCTGGAAAAACTACGTGAGCTGGACGACTTGATCGAAATCCATGGTGAGGAAGTTGTTGTGAGAGAGGTTTTCAAATTACTGGAACACGGGCTCGAAAAAGGTTTAGAGATTGGAAAGCTCAGTAGTCTGGTCGACTGGAAAGAATTCGAGAAGCTTTCTTCAGAGGTTTTCTCACTCCATGGGTATGAAACCATCAATAACGTTTCAATATTTTCCCCCCAAAGGCTCCAAGTAGATGTTGTAGCGATTAACGCGTCAACTGGTTTAAGCTTCGTAGTAGACTGTAAGCACTGGTCTGCATCATCGAAGAGCAGGCTTGCGCAGGCAGCCTCTTCGCATTATGAGAGAACTGTGAGGCTGTCTAAGATGGTTCCACAAGCAATTCCTAAATATCCCTTGCTGAAGAAAACCCGGTTTTTAATACCACTACTTGTTACACTGCTAACCCCATCGCTCAGGTCTCATAGAAACGTTTTAATAGTTAGCATTAGGGAATTGAACAATGTGTTGCGAGAGGCATATTATGTTCTCGAAGAATTTAACATAAAACCTATTCCAGTGGTGAAATAATTTTCGTGTAAATCAATAATTATATATGATGTAGTGATTATTTTAAATAGGAGTGGTTCAGGGTGGTTAAATGATTAAGATAGTGATTCCGGAAGCTAAAATATTGAAGGAACTGTTTGAAGCGGTTGGAAAACTCGTTGATGAGGTTTCCTTAAGCATTACAAGCGAGGGAGTATTTCTGAGAGCTATGGATATTTCACAGATTGCTTTAATAGAGGTTAACCTTCCTAGAGACATGTTTCTCGAATACACGGTAGAGAAGGAAGGATCCCTAGGCTTTTCAACCTCCAATATCCAGAAGGTTTTGAAGCATGTGAAGAAAGGAGAAAACCTAGTGGTGTGGTCAGATGGAAACTATGTTAATTTCAGGATCGAAGGACTTGTCAGAAGGGAGTACAGGTTTAGGAACCTCGAGGTACCCGTTATAGATATTCCCTCTACCGGGCTTCAGACTAATGTAAGGGCGCAGTTAATAGCCAGCGTTGTTAACCACGCTATTCAGGATGCGGAGGTTGTTGGAACCATTATTGAAATTGAGGCTCCTTCAACGGAGGAACTGGTGTTCAGAGGCCGGGGTACAGGTGTTAACGAGACAAGGCTTAAAATAGGATCCGTTGGACTGGTCTCGCTTGAGGTCGATGAGCCCTCAAAATCACAGTACGATATATCGTATTTGAGAAGCGTAATGAAACTGTGCAGGGTCTCCGATGTGGTCTTTCTCGGATTCTCAAGCGACTCACCATTGCTGCTAGACTTTCAAATCGGAGGAACAGGCAAAGTAAGATATATCATGGCCCCGGTCTCCATGTAGCTTTTCTCAGAAAAAGAAATACCTCTTCTACTATTTACGTCACAGTTGTTTCAACAACTTAACCGAATTTCACGGTGAAATTTAATAAGAATTCTCTGAATGTAAATGTTGACTGAGAAATAACGGTGACGGCTAATGGGCATTTCACTACTAAACATGGTTAAACCGAAAACCCCTGGACAGGTTGAGATCGTTGATGCCTTAAAGAATGCCAAGTACAGCATAGTAGGGATTTTCGGCCCAACTGGGTCAGGGAAAAGCTTGTTCAGCATCCTGTACGGAGTAGAAAGCGTTCTAAACGAGAAGTATAGGAGATTCATTATAGCGCGTCCCCTGGTTGACGTTACATCGGGGAGCGAGCTCACACCCGCAGACCTTGGCGAGCTTTACTACGAGCTCGCCTCTTCATACTTGAGGGATATTTTATACGGGTATATTGAATGGGCCAAGGTAGAGGAGATGATCAAAAACTACAAAATAGTAATAGCAGACTCCCATTATCTGAGAGGGAGAACCTTTGACGATTCACTGATATTTCTAGACGATGTTCAAAGTATTCCGGTGGAGAGCGCTATAGAGGTTGTTACAAGAATAGGAAATAATAGCAGGCTTGTAATAGCCGGGGACCCTATCTTCCAGAGGGCTCACACGGTTAAAGACTCCACAATCATGTTAAGGGAGCTCCTGCTTAACGAGGAGTCAGCCAGAGTGGTTGATCTCGGGTTGAAAGATATTGTTAGGCCTGGGGCAAAGATGGGGATAAAGTTATTGTTCGAGTCGAAGATGCGCTCTAGAAAGCTAACTGAGACAGAGAAGCAGATAGTTGAAACAGCTAGATTACACGCTCCTGACGCTGACTTAGTAACTGCGGTAGAGTTTGTTGAACTCAAAAAGAAACTAGGCGTGACAACTGAGAGCGTTCCCGACGCGTTAATAGTTGTTAAAGAAGGGCATCTTGGAAGAATCATTGGGAAGAAAGGCGAAAGAATAGAAGCGGTAGAGAAAGACTTAGGCTTGAAAATAAGGGCTTGCCAGCTCTCACTGGATTTCACTCCGTTCATAAGGGCTCTTCACCCTGTTGCATGGATTACAAAGCATGTGAAGGAAGTGGATTTCGCAGGGCCGGTTCTGGCCGTGAAGATAAGTGAAGAAGGCTATGGGGCTTTCGTAGGACAGAAAGGTGTTTATATCAGGCTTATCGACGGCGTGTTCAGCAAGCTCCTGGGAGTTTCCGTGAGGGTTTACGAGGTTAAGAGTGATCGCTCGGAAAGAGAGAAGTGAAATATTCAAGGTCTTTTAAGGTTACTCGACATACAAATCCACTACAACTTGAACCAGTCGAGGGCCAACGTTTCTCACTATTCTCGAGTTTTCAATAACGTACTTCCCCACGCCCACGCTTGAAGCTGTTTTTACAACAGCCTCTTCAGCTTCTTTAAGGGGATTCTTCCCCTTAAGGGATTTCACGTGGAGGTAAACATGTATCCATCCAGCACGTTGTTTTAGCGCTTTAACAGCTGTTTCAAAATATTCCAAGGCTAGCTCCGGATAAGGCATCAAAACCCTGTCCGCGGTATTCAGCAGGTGTTTCTCGATAATTTCCTTAGCGTCACCTAGGTAGGGGATAACAATGTTTTCAACTTTGTTGAGCCTTATGTTTTCAACCATGTATTCAAACGCGTATGGATTTATGTCGATACTGTGGACTTTATCAGGCTTCGAATATTTCGCAATAATTATGCTGAACAATCCAATGCCTGCGAACATGTTTACAACAGTCTCGCCCTGCCTAACCAGTTTAGCAATTCTTTTATGCTCGTAGTTTAAAGCCGGGGAAACATAGGCCTTGTTTATGTCAACCTTAAAGACACATCCGTGTTCCCTGTATATGGTCTCGCTTCGAACCTCGCCTGCGAGATGAACATGACGCCTAAGCCTGTACGGTCCTTCGACGCCCGGCAATCCAGCCCACACGCTTTTAACCATGGGGAATTTTGAAAGAATCGATTCAGCCAGAGGCTTCAACTCCTCCGGCGTCATTTTCAGAGGGCACCGTATAATGGCTAAATCACCTACGAATTCAATCCGCTTCCACACCTCCATGGCTTTTTCAGGGCCGTAAATCTTTAATGCCAATTCCCGTAGAATTTTACCCCTTCCCATTTTAAACCACTCTCTTCCCGTGCTCGCAGAAACTGGTTATTGGGCAAGCACTACATAATGGCTTGATCGCTCTGCAGGTCCTCCTTCCATGAGTTATCAATAAGAGATGGAGTTTCATATAATTAGCCTGGCTCGTGCTAGCGGACCAGAAACCAGATATTTCATAATAGTTATCCCTTCTAACATATCCCAACCTTTTCGTAATTCTCCTGATATGGGTATCAACAGGGAATACCGGTTTACCGAAAAATGCTAGGAGAACGACGTCAGCGGTTTTAGGGCCTACTCCCGGCAGGCTTGTCAATATTTTTCTAGAAGTTTCAACATCACTCTTATTGATTTCCTCAATCAACTTTTTCTCAAAGCCGTTTTCAGAGAAGATCTTTGCCAGTTCAAGGATAACTCTACTTCTCTCACGGTACATTCCAGCTGGCTTGATCAAATCCGTGAGTTCATTGTTTCCTATGTTTAAAATTTTTTCGGGATCGATCACTCCCAGGTTTTTCCTTAAGTTTTCAAGTGCTCTCACAGCGTTTTTATCCAAAGTATTCTGGCTTAAGACAACTGCGATAATGAACTCAAATAATGAGGTTTTGCTTACGTGTGAAACGGTGAATTCTTTTTCATCAAGCTTGTAAAATTTTTCCAGTTTTTCAAGTATGATATCTCCAATATTCAACCCTGATCCTCTTACGGATATATGCGTTCCCTATATCTCGGGAAGGGCATGGTTTCTCTTATGTGTTCTAAACCAGTTATCCACATCACTATTCTTTCGATTCCAAGGCCGAATCCGCTGTGGGGGACACTCCCATATTTTCTCAGGTCTAGATACCATTTGTAGTCGTCAGGGTTATATCCTTGCTCGATTAACCTTTCCAGCAGTAACTTGTAATCATCTTCACGCTGGCCCCCGCCTATTATTTCCCCATAACCTTCGGGAGCGAGCAAGTCGAACCCGAGAACTACTTCGGGGTTGCTTGGGTCCAGCTTCATGTAGAAGCTTTTGATATGTCTCGGGAAGTGGGTTAGGAAGAACGGTGATTCAAACTCCATTGTTAATACTCTTTCCTCATCCGCTCCGAGGTCGTCGCCCCATTTAACATTGACCCCTTTCTTCTGAAGTATTTCTATTGCTTCATCATACCTGATCCTAGGGTATGGGGTTTCCAACGCTTTCTTAAGCTTTTTAACATCCCGCCCAAATTCCTCCAACTCTCTCCTCCTATCCTCAAGGACTTTTGAAACAATGTAAGCAACAAGCTCCTCTGCCACCTTCATCATGTCATTCATATCATACCATGCCGCCTCGGGCTCGAGATGCCAGTATTCGGCTAAATGCCTTCTTGTCCTGGATTTTTCGGCGCGGAAACTAGGTGTTAAGCTGTAGACTTTCTCAAGAGTGTAAATCAAAACCTCCAGGTATAGCTGGGCGCTCTGGCTTAGGAAGGCGGTTTGATCGAAGTACTGGACTGGGAAGAGTGTTGCTCCACCTTCGCAGGCAGAAGCGGTTAGGATTGGAGGCGTAACCTCCCACCAGCCGTTTCTGCTGAAGTACTCCCTACCAGCGTTTATCACGGTGTGCTTAATCTTGAATAGTGCAGCGTAGCGGGGACTCCTAATCCATAAGTGCCTAACATTCAACAAGTACTCGTCTCCTTCACCGCCTTTGATCGGGAAATCCCGGCTGTCTCCTATTATTTTGAAAAAGCTTGCGTGAAGCTCGAAACCTCCCGGAGCCTTAGATTCTTCTCGAACCTCTCCACAAGCCATGACGCTTGCTTCTAAACCAATGTTTTTTAATGAATCGACTAATTCATCCCCGAGTCTTGACGAGTCAACAACCACTTGCATGACGCCGGAGGAGTCTCTGACCCTTACGAAAGCCTTGCCCCCAACAACGCTTCTCCTGTAAACCCAGCCTCTAATGCACACTTCTCTACCAACATACTCCCTGTTCATAACAGATGCTATGGGTTTGAAATCCATGTACTCGCACCATTTTCGTTTTAAACTATGTAGAATTGATTATTTAACGCCTGTTTATAAGAAATTTCTTCCAGGCTTAAGGAAGGGGTCTCGCCATGATATACGCGTCTTCACCGTCTAGGTAGTACTGTTTCTCCACCCTTATCTTTACGTAGCCGAGTTTCTCATACAGATTGATAGCGGGGGTATTGCTCACCCTGACCTCCAAGTATGTTTCAGAACACCCGTAGCTTTCATAGAGGTTTTTCAACGCGTGAGCCATAAGCCCTAGCCCTAGACTCCTCCCCCTATGCTCTTTAAGAACGGCTATGCTCACGATGTGCCCGCTCTTAACAAGCAGGGTTTTAAAGAAACCAGGCTTGTATTCAACCCTGCACATGACGTAGCCAACTACTTCGCCGTTAGGTGCCTCAGCTACGAAGAAGGATTTTCCATAAGAATTATACAAATCCTCGAAGAAAGCCCTTGGATAGTTCTCCGGGAGAGCCTCCCGATTAATACGTATAATGGATTCTATGTCTTCCTTCCTGGCCAGCCTTATCGTGTACCCTGGCGCTTCCCTACTCAAGGTTGCCAGCGCGTTTTCAAATATCGTGGTTACCGATGGTACTGCGGGTTTTTCCTTCTTGAAAAGCATGAAATCACCATTCCTCAAAGCATTATAATAAATAGTTGTGAGGAATTAATATATTCTGGTGAAGGTGAGCTGGATGCTTATTGAAGAAATAAGGAAGCATGAGCATATGCCGCTAGCGGGTAAACGCATCGCTTTAGGTGTTTCCGGTTCAGTAGCTGCATACAGGTCCGTGGACTTGGCTAGGAAGCTGATTAGAATGGGCGCGGAGGTTAGGCCCATACTCACACGGTTTGCAACTAAGCTGATCGGACCTGATCTACTGTGGTGGGCAACGGGGAATAAGCCGCTTGTGGAGATGACCGGGGAGACGGAGCACATAGATGTTGCGAAATGGGCTGACGCGCTTGTAATCGCTCCAGCCACTCTTAACACCATGAGCAAGATAGCTTACGGAATTCTCGATGAATTACTACCGTTAACAGCTGCCACCATGATGGGTGACGGTAAGAAAATCATTATTGCACCCGCAATGAACATGAGGCTGTACACCTCGCCACAGTATGAGAAGGCTAGGAGGCTTCTTGAAGACTATAACGTGGTGATTATTCCCCCTTTTATTGAGGAGAACAAGGTCAAGTTTCCACCGCTCGACGACCTAGCCCACTGTGTTGACGCGGTTGTCAACAGGGGACAGGATTTAAAGGGTAAAAGGATTGTTGTAACCGCAGGAGCAACAAGAGAGTATTTAGACCCTGTCAGAGTATTGACCAATCCAAGTAGCGGTTTAATGGGGATTTTAATCGCTCGCGAAGCAGCATGCAGGGGCGCTATAGTCGACCTTGTCTCAGGCATCTCAAGGTTTGACCCTCCTTACATGGTGAACAACATAAGCGTGGAGACAACGAGCGACATGGCGCTGGCAATAGAGAGATTGACTAGCGAGAGAGAATATGATGCAGGGATTTTCGCGGCAGCACCCGCTGATTACAAGCCCAAAGTTTACCATGAGGAAAAACTGTCTACGAGAGATATGAGAAGCTTGGTGATAGAGCTCGAGGCAACTAAAAAAGTTTTAAAATCCATCGTTAAAAGGCCAAGGCTTCTCATCGGTTTTGCTGCTGAGAGCTCGAAGGTTTCCGAGGAGCTGGTTGAAAAAAGCAGAGTTAAACTTCTCGACTATAACCTCGACCTTGTAGTAGCCAATAACATCTTGTCAGAAAAGGCAGGGTTTTCGAAGCCGCTTCTGGAAGTATGTTATGTCTGGAAAGAAGGATTCCAGTGTCCGGGCGAATCCTTCAAGGAGGTAGTGGCCAGGGCGATAGTTGACTACGTGGCTGGCAGATTTAAGTTATAGGATTCCATGACATTTGAAGCGAGAACATCTCTAAGAGCGTTCACCAAGAAAAGGGTTTGATATGCATTGAAATAGATTTAAGCACACACAGCCTATATGGTGGAGTGAGAATTTAACACTGTGTTTTCAAATATCTCTGGCACTGAACCAAAAACTTCGAAAACCTTGTCATGATAGTCTTTTTCAACAATTTCGAGAAAAATTTGTAACGTCCTCGCCACATCCTCGGTGATCAAATTGCCAAGAGGTTGAGGCTCGTAATAATCCACACCTTTCAACAGGCTTGTCGAGAAATACCACAGTGTTTTCCTAATTTTCCTGCCCGTAATGGGCGATGCGCTGAACCCTTTGCAGGTAAAGCCTGAGTGGATGACAAACACTTTATCAACATCCAGTTCTCCCAGCTGATTCACGCCCCGCGCTTCTAGGTCCAGGTATTCGTACCCATGCTTGGTAACACCGTCAGGAGTGATTTTCACACCATACAGGTTTCTGATTGCTGGATCGTAGACTAGCATTGATGTACCGTTAACTATTTTTAAAGGACTGGTAACTTTTATAACCGTGTTCTCTGTAGCGTAAACCTTGAATCCTCGAGAAAACGCCACTGCTGAGATAGAGCTTTTGCCCGAGTGAGGATACCCTAGAAAGAGCAAGGCTTTTCCACCGCGTTCTATCGTGATTGAATCGGTTAGCATTACATAGCCTTTCTTTCCCAACACGTATGCTATTACTTGAAGGAGGAAGAAGAATGGGGATTCATTTGAATATGCTGAAGGGTATTTTCCTTCAACAATGAAGAGTGATGGAAGCCCGTGAGGAAGCAGGTCGTGCGTCAACACTTTAAACTTCACGTCTTTGTTGAACCAATAGATTACGGCGTCAGGTCTGCACTCACTAGTGTTTTTTAAACGGGGCAGGTATCTCTTGGCGAAAGCGCTGGAAAGAGATGCCCATAACTCCTGGGCCCTTTCTGTTTGAATCTGAATGCTTGAATCAGCTACGTTAATACATAAGGTCTCCAAGGTTTCACAGCCTCATGCATGTAGTTTAAGATCTTTGGAGGCCAGTTCGAGAAGTCTATGGGTTATGAATCTTAATGCTTCTTGAAGTACTTCGTTATTGTTGTACGACGATACAATGTTTTTCAAAAACCCCCGGTCCTCCCCCTTAAGCTCAGATACTTTTTCAACAAGCAACGGCATTGCTCTCACTACGTTATCTACGATGGTGATGTCGGCGGCTCGAGCAGTTCTAGACAACGGGTTTAGATCAATAGTTATAACATACTTGCCGAGACGTTTAAGCGCTTCTGTGCGGTCTCCGTCTTCAAGAGGTACCAGGACAACATCTGCAATCAATATGCCGCGGGGACTCACGCGTCTTCTCTCGCTAAATAGTTCGGGAATCGTTGCAGAAGCGTCTTCGCCAACCCCTAAAACCTCGCGTGCTCCATGAGAGAGCAGGAACTGCTTTATAGCCTCCTCCCGCTCCCTGGTTCTGTAGAACAAGTTAACCTCGATAAGCGCTCCTGATGCTTCAGCAAGTTTAACAACGTGCTCAGGGACAAGGGCTGCAACATTCCCATTCACAGATATAACTGCGTGGTTAGCGAGTAATAGTGCGGCAGCAGCCGCTTCAATAGCCTTTAAAGCGAATCCCTGGGTTTTCTCTCCTATAAGGTAATCGAAGCATTCCCCTCTCCCATGGGCAATTAAGCCCTCGGGCGCGACAATCCCTTTCTTAAATCCTTCTACCAGCTTCTCCCTTATCAAAAGGCTCTCGCGCCTAGGGTGGTTTGCCGGAATATTCAATTTCAACACCAGTCCTAGAGATTTCACTCTCCATGAAAAATAATTGCCTACGGGATAAAATATCGGTAATCTCTGTGACGTGATCCTTCTCAACCCAAATGATGAGCGCCGACTTCTTCAAGTAGAGGCCTACAACTCCCGGTGAGCGAAGTATTTCAGCAGGTATTGAAGAATAGTCGAAAATACCCTGAGTGTACTCCTTCGCAGCGTTGAAGTAATCCATCAAATCCTCGCTGCTTGCAACTTTTTTGAGAAGTGATAATCCTTTCTCGTAATGGCTTAACGGTATCCTTTCAAGCATTTTACCAGTTGGCTCGGAGTAGGGAAGGCTGGACACGATTAGTTTAACACGGTATTTAACAGGGATTTTGAAAGCTTCACCGATGCCGGGCGGCCCGGGACGGGTTCTAATGACGAAGCCACCATAGTATTGAGAGATAACATCCCCCAGCCCCGTCCCTCTCACAACTTCGAGCTCGTGAGCCTTCTGAAAAGCATTGAGTAACGAGCTCCCTGCATAGATGGAGTTAACCAGTGTGTGCGCGATTAAGAGAGTGGATGAGAGTGCGAAACCCTTCCCTAAGTTGAAGGGAGATTCCACTGTGACGCCTACTTTTGTCTTGTAAAACTCGCAAACATCCTTAGCCTGCTCGTGAAAAACTTTTTGATTGTTCAACCGAATCGTGCACTCATCCTCAACAGGGAGTGCAACGCTCGATACTGAAAGGTTTATCCCGGCCCCAATACTTCCTGAGAACAAAGGATTACTGCTCAGTACAGGAATCCACAATCCAGAGACGTGGTGAGGTATAGTCAGCTTTATCAAAAAGATCACTCTTTCAGATACTTGACCACCATTGGAAGGAGCATCCAGCCATGTTCTATTAATCCTAGACTTCCTTTAGCAAACTCCTTCTCGCTGAAAGCCTTCAACCCGTCTGCTTTAATCCCTGGAGCGTAGAAAGCCACTGGCACGGGATCATCCGTGTGCGACTTCACTGAGGGCGGAGTTGCGTGATCAGCGGTAACCAGCAAGGCTGTGTTGTCTTTCAATCTCGCTAAGAGTGGTTGAACGTAGTGCCTATCTATCTCCTCAATCCTCTTTCGTTTCAGCGCGGCATCGCCGTCGTGACCCGGCTCGTCCGGGCCTTTCAAATGCACGTAGACTATGTCGGATTTTTCAAGAGCCTCAAACGTCTTCTCAAGCCTAATCTTGTAATCAATCTCTGGCCTACCGGTTGGGGGATCCATAACGATTGTTTCCGCACCAAATGCACGACCAATACCTATTTCGACAGGCATTTCTGCGAGCACCGTGAACCTCCCCCCGTATTTTTCACCTAAAGGTGTTGCTCTCGGGAACGAGCCCCCTGCATCCCTCAACAGTAACGCGTTAGCTGGAGGAAGCCCTCGTTTAACCCTCTCCTTGTTCACAGGATGAGTGTCAAGGATTTCTATGGATTTCTTCATGAACAAGTTAGCGAGTTCAGCGGTAGCCCTTGCTTCCTCCGAATTATCCAATGGCTCTATCTCCTTAAGGAATGGATTGAAAGACTGGTTCGCGATGCTGACCAACCCCACTCTCTTGTAGGCTGGATCATTGTTATCCACCATAGGCGATAGCCTGCGGGTCCTACTGCCAATCACAACCACTGCCCTGTGACCAATCGTTGCAATCACTCTAACATATCCATCATACTTTTCCAGCTCCATCTTATCAAGAGCCTCGGCAAGCTTACGGGCCTCTTCAGTTTTCAAGCTCCTACCAACTCTTCTATCAATAATTCTTAGCGAAGAAGAATCTACCGTTGCAAAATTAGCCCTGAAGGCTACCTCATACCCTTCCTTAATCGGTATTCCCGCTCCTAATGCTTCCAGAGGGCCTCTACCAGTGTATACTTCGTGAGGATCGTACCCTAATAGCGAGATAACGGCTTCGTCACTCTCCGGCGCAACCCCTTTCCCCACCGTATACATCAACCCGCACTTAGAATTGGAGGCTATGAAGTCTAAACCGGGTTTTTCAGCAGATTCAAGCGTCGTAACAGGATCTGACAGCCTGTCGCCCATGCCATCGAGTACAAGGTATATTAATTTTAAGTTGAAACCCATGTTGCCACCCAAATAGATAATCATTTGGCAAGGTAAAAATACTATTCAAGCACGGATTTGTTAGAATAATAGAAAACCACCTGAGTCACCGAATTCTCCGCGACTTAGATGCCTGGAGCACTTTCTTATCTTAGAGCTGTGCATGGTTACCTGGCTTATTGGGAGAAGGCCGGGTTTCCTTAGTCAAATCACGATTTTAATCCTAGCAGAGGCTTCATCCTCACCTTTCCCAACGCGTTTTTCGAAGCGTCCTCCTTTATGCCTTTTTAACATGCTGGATGGGAAAGGTTAAGAGGTATTTCTAGAAGCTAGAAGGAAATTATTAAATTGATTGTTGAATTAGTTTTAAACATTGGTGTGTATATGCCGGAGTACGCGATCCTTACAAGAAATCTGACAAAAATCTACAGGGGCGGAAACATCGGTGTTAACTCTCTGACTTTTACTGTTGAAGAAGGAGAGATATATGGGCTAATAGGGCCGAATGGAAGCGGTAAGACAACTACTTTGAGAATAATTGCGACGCTTTTAAAGCCTACCAGGGGAGAGGTATACGTGTACGGGATTGACGTGGTTAAAAACCCTTTAGAAGCCCGGAGGCTCATGAACTATCTCCCCGAGGAAGCTGGGGCTTACAGGGATCTGTCAGGCTTGGATTTCATCAGGTTCATGCTCTCGGTGAGGTTTTCTGGCAGAAGATTGGAGGAGGCTGTGAGCGAAGCGATTGAAATAGCTGATTTAGGTAACGACTTGAAGAGACCGATTAGGGGTTATAGCAAAGGTATGAAGAGAATTTTAGCATTGAGCACGGTTTTAGCATCACATCCGAAGTTGTTGATTCTTGATGAGCCTACCAGCGGGCTGGACGTGGAGAGAAGCATTTATGTAAGAAAAATGATCAAGAGGTATAACAAGGAATTCGGCATCACAGTATTATTGAGTAGCCACAACATGCTTGAAGTAGAATATTTGTGTAGAAAGGTTGGAATACTTTACAGAGGCACTCTCTTAAGGGAGGGTCCGGTTGAGGAGTTGAAAGCGAGGACAAACTCCGTGAATCTCGAAGAAGTATTTCTGAAGATAAAGGGTGAAGCAGCATGAGCTTGACGCCTTTGATAATAAGGGAGGTTAAAGCGTTCGTTAAAAACCCAGCGTTCATAATGAGTATTGTGTTATTATTCGTATTCTATGGCGCCCTGGGTAGATTGATTTCAACAGGGGTTCAAACAGTTGTTGAGGAAACACTTAACGTGCAAGTGGGTGTTGTTGTTGAGGATAACTCAGAGTTCGTGAATAAGGTGCTTTCTATAGCGAATGAAACAAGTGGCGGTCGATTAAAGCTGGTTGGAAGTGTAGACTCAGGGCTAAGCATGTACGAGATCGTGGTGGTCATACCACCAGATTTCACATCTAGAGCGATGAATTTGAATGAAACACTAGTTTTAGAATCATACACAAAAATCAACACTGTTTCACCAGTGGTGAGCAGTGCTAAAACAGGGATTGCCATGACGATTAGCGAGCTCATTAGGAAATCCGTGGCATTCACAATAGCGGTTGAAAACAATATAGACCCTTCATTAATAGAAAAACCCATAGTGGTTAACTCAACGGTTGAACTATATGGGAAAACCATGAGAATGGAGGAATACACGGCATTCTCATCCATCCTAGGCATCATACCAGTGATAGTGGCAATAATCATTGGCGTCAACGCAATGTATGCTTCACAGTTTACCGCTACTGAAAAAGTTGAGAAGGCTTTTGAAATGCTCCTAGCGCAACCTATTCCTCGCAGAAACGTTGTTTTCGCAAAAATCATTGGCTCCATAGTGGCTTCACTACTTATGGGGATCGCTTATTTTGCAGGAATACTGTTTATGCTCTCAAGCGCTGCCACGCCTTCGGCGCCGGCTCCTTCGGAAACATCTATAAACCTAGCTGATTTCCTGTATCAAACGTTCGGGTTCGAATCCATATCGATATCCATCGTGTCAATAGTTCTAGGATTGGTATATTCAGGAGCAATAGGTGTAACCCTTGGCTCCATAGTCTCAGATGAGAGGATAGCAGGTGCGCTTACCACTCCAATATTGTTTGTCTTCATAGGTGTTGGATACGCACTGCTCTTTATCGGTTTACCAATAAACGTTGTCACTGGCGTGATCGCAGGAGTTACTATTGCCCCCTTGCCCATTGTTGCAGTGGTTTCAACCATGATGGGGGATACTACGACTCTGGCTGTTTCACTCTTAGTCGCAGTGGTTTCAACACTGAGCGTAATGTCGATAGCCGTGTATGTGTTTAACAGGGACATAGTGGTTCTAGGTTTAAGAATAGGAAGGTTGAAAATAAGGGAAAGAACGTGAAAGTCTCATGAAGAGAGTTTTAAAACAGCTGTGAAGTCTTGCTGACGTGAAACAATCAATCTTTTTTCTCTATAAAATAGTGTCTTTCCTCGGGAAACCTCCCGGTTTTCACTTCCTCAACATAGGACCTTACCGCGTTAGTGATAATTTCCTTTAGATTTGCGTACTGCTTGGAAAACGGCGGCGGGTTCTCGCTCAGCCCGAGGAGGTCGTGGAAGACCAATACTTGCCCATCACACCATGGCCCGCTTCCTATGCAAATAGTGGGGATGCTGACCTGCTCGGTTACTTCTTTAGCCACGTCAGCCGAGGTGTACTCAATAACTATTGAGAAGGCTCCTGCTCTTTCAAGGGCTTTAGCGTCTTCCAGGATTTTCTCCCTCTCCTTCTCGCTAACCCCTCTTTTCTTATAACCTCCTATGAGCAAGGCTCTCTGAGGGTTTAACCCGATGTGGCCCATGACAGGTATTCCAGCCTTTACAAGCGCTTTAACCGTTTCCTCGTATTCTAAACCGCCCTCTAGTTTCACTGCGTCGGCGCCTGTTTTCATCATTAAACCCGCGTTTCGAACAGCTTCTTCAATACTGGCCTCGTAGCTTAGGAAGGGCATATCCCCAACTACTAGTGCACGGGGCTGGGCCCTTGTCACGCTTGATAGATGGAGAAGCATCATGGCCATGTCTACGGGTAATGTAGAGGTGAATCCGTGAGCAACCATTCCAACGCTGTCCCCTACCAGTATTATGTCCACGCCCGCTGAGTCAACAAGCTTCGCCGAGACATAATCATACGCTGTTATCATGGCGATTTTTTCACGGCCTTTCATTTTCACAATTGTTTTAACATTAACTTTTGACTTCATCTCCAGCCCCTTCTAATAAATGAATCAAGCGAGTAATAAAATAGTTCAATCCCGGATAATCCAGCTCTTTTGCAATGAAACCATTGATGTAATCTATCTCGGTCTTACCCCCTCTCAACACATCCTGGAGCATGCTTGACAGATTCTCTCTCGTCAGCTCAACATTCCTATACACGTAGCCTTTCAGATAGGATTTATCAAACCTGAATCCATGCTTGTGCGCTACTTGTATAAACTCCTCTAGGATTCTGTCGACCAATTCTTCTGCATTCTTGCTTAAAACAATCTTATTCCTCTGCCTAGTCAGCGCGGTCAACGGGTTGACGACACAGTTTAGAGCAAGCTTCAGCCACCGGTAATATTCAATATTGGATGTGATCCTGAAATCCATCCCTCCCCTAATGAGAACTGTGGAGACCGGGGATAATTCATGGCATGGTTTGCCGGGACAGCCCGCGACAACCGTTTTACCACCATTGTATCGTATTGTGTAGGGGTTCAATCTTTCTGCTCCAATATAGGCTACGCCTACTGCGACCTTAGCCTCCTGTAATCTCTCAGCAACTAGCTCATAACTCCCGAAACCGTTTTGAAGCATAACTATAACGGAGTCCCTATGGGAAAGCCTTTTCATCAATTCTATGGTTGATTCTACATCATATGCTTTCACAGTGTTGAATATGAAATCACACTTGTCCCACGGGACATTAGATAGCCTCGGCTCTACTGGGACAGCATATACCTCACCTGATGAAGGCATGATTATGTTGATAGCCCGTGTTTCCAGTATTTTACGGTAGCTCTCCTCGGATCTGTAGTAAATTGGAATCCTGGATAGACCTCCCTTATACAGGTAGTAAGCTATAATGCTTCCGATGCTGCCCCCGCCTATTATGCAAGCGCTGATGCTCATTTCCCTCACTAGAGCAGTATTTCAAGAATGGATTCTAGTTCGTAAAAATCTTTAGTGAAAACATAAGTAACAGGTTCGAGCCCTGTACCTCCTTTATCAACAATTACGTCTGGCTTTCTCCCTGCAACATCCTCCATGGTTTTCCAGAAACCACTCAAGTCGGTATGGGGCCCTGTGTACACTACGTGATAGATATGATGCTTCAGCCTAGTCACTAAAGAATAGTCGTATTTGAAGTTAAAGCCTACTTTCTTCATAGGATTATGTCTCACGATGAGGAGGAGTAATTTCGCTAAGTGCCGGCTACCTCCGTAAAAAGGTTCGCCGGTAACCACTATTCCAGTTAAAGTTTTGACAATCCTACCCGTTAGCCCTATTATGTCTGCCTCCGAGGTTGGAGGTTCTGGCGCGTAAACGAGATTACTGCCAACCTCTGGAAGAATCCTGGCCAAACCCGGCTTAGACATGATTCTGGAGAGCGCGGTCTTATACACTTCAATATACGGGTCTTTAAGCAATCCCTTAACGCATTCTTCTCGTAGCTCCGTGAATTCCTTACAAGCAATAATTGCTGATAAGTAACTTGTAAACCCGTGGGAGGTTATCACGAATCTTGCAAAGTTCTCGCTTACTGCTAAATCCGCAAGAATCCTGCATTGGTGGAGAACAATTTCCTCATCTATAGAGTACTTCTTTAAATTTTCAACATAGTGTTCAACCGGCTTGCTGAGGAGCTTGTGGACAAGCGGCTGAGTAATGTTTAGAATCTTTGCGATCCTATGCTGGCTCAACCCACGGTTTCTCAACACGTGTGCTAGAATTCCCCTTATATTGGGTAGAACGATTTCACTAGCTATGTCCTCTATGATCATCCCTTAAAATATCCTCCTGTGAGATTGTTTGCCTGCCTCTAAATCCTCTTAAATGCTCGTTTTCAATCCTCCTGGACAGCTTCTCAGCCAACTTGAAGATTTCCTTGATGAAGCTAATCTCGTATTCGAAAAACTCTTCGTAATTATACATTTCGTCAACTAGTTTTACAAGCTGATCTATTTCGTTGAAAACCATCGACCTAAACTTGGCCTTATCGGCTGGGGTTAAAGAAGGCTTAATTAGGGTTTTCTGCAGAAAAGCATATATTTCAGCTGGCTCCAGCGAGCGGTATTTCACGGCGATCAGTCTAATTTTCGGGTCTTCAACTTTTTCCACATCATTCTCGGAGTAAACCGCTTCCTCGACAGCATCAATATCCTTAAACCGCCACCAAGTCTGGTTGCTTGATGAATAAGTCTTCTCTATAAGGCCGAATTCTTTCTCAAGAATCCTTATCAAGTTGACAGGGTTGTACGAGAAGCCCATTGAGTTAAGCTTTAATACTAAGTGTTTGAAGCTGAAATCCCCCAGCTTGTGGTCAATATTAGGGTCTTTAGCGATGGATAAAGCCGTCTTTAAAACTATGAAACCCTTGTCTCCATACTTCTGGAGGAAAGAGAAAACCTTTTCTTTCAAATCGCTGGAAAGCACTCAAAACCCCACTATTAATTAGGCTGGGTAGGTTTTAAAATAGTTTTTTATTGATCAATGATTGAAGTATGTGTTTTCAGCAGGGTTTTGAGAGGGGTGTTTATTGCCTAACCTACTGTTAGAGGTTAGAAACATTAGAAAAACATACGGCAAGAAAATCTTAGCGGTGGATAATCTCTCTTTCCACGTCATGGAAGGCGAGATTTACGGCTTGATAGGTCCGAACGGGGCTGGCAAGACAACGTCTCTCCGAATTATTGCGGGGCTAATAAAACCAGATGGGGGAGAGGTTCTGATCCGCGGTGTTAATGTTCACGAAAGTCTCAAGAACAATAGGAGAATGATTGGTTACCTTCCTGAAGAGGCAAATACCTACCCGCTCTTAACTGGAATGGAGCATTTAAAAATCTATGGAGGATTATATGGGGCCAGTAGCGAGGACTTAGAGTTCGGGGCAAGAATCACGGGCCTTGGGAACCGTTTGTTGATGAAGACTTCAGAGTACAGTCACGGCATGAAGAGAAGACTCTTGCTAGGAGCAGTGTTGATGACTAAGCCAAGGCTTGCCATCCTGGATGAGCCTACAAGCGGGCTTGACGTCCACGCCAGCGTTTCTGTTAGGAAAACCATTAGGGATTATGTTAAATCAACAGGTGCCGCAGCCATTGTGAGCAGCCACAACATGCTTGAGATAGAGTACTTGTGCGACAGGATCGGCCTCATATTTAAAGGGAAGATTATTGAGGAGGGACGCCCGCGCGAGCTGGTCGAGAAGTACGGCGTTGCAAATCTTGAAGAGGTATTCACCCTTCTCGTTAGAGGTGTTGAGTCTTGAAGGGTTATTCAAGGCTTAAGGTTCTCCTTGAAAAAGAAATTAAAGACTTGTTTAGAGATAGAAAGGCGCTTTTAACCACAGTACTACTACCCCTTATATCACTCCCCTCAATAGGGGTTTTCACTCTATTGTTGATATCTCAGCAACCTGTTAATATTGCGTTGATAGATGAGGATAATTCCTACTACGTGAATCCAGAGTTGAACGTGGCAATGTCCTCGGAATGGGTCGTGGGTAATCTCACCTTAGCGTTCACTTCTCGGGGTTACAGCGTTGTCAATTTACCGAGCAGAAGCGAAGCTCTTGAAAACAACAGTATTGACCTAATCATCATCATTCCCAGCGGTTTTTCCAGGAACGCTACTAGTGTTGACTCTGTCGGGCAAGTTGAGATACTGAGAAGGGCAAATGTTCAGCCTGCCCTCAATGCAGAGGGGGTTGCGAGAGGCATTTTGAACGCTATCTCCGTAAACTTATCCCTCATTAAGATAGCGAGACTGTATGAGAAGGCCGGGTTGGACCCAGGAGTGTTCAAACCAGAAGCCTTCAGGGACCCTGTGTCAACCGGCCCAACTATACTGTTATCCCCTGAAGGGGAGAGAGTGGGGGTTGAAGCCGAGCTGAGGACTTATATTGCCCGCTTACTCGTTATCGCCTTCGCCTTCGTCGTCACCCCAGCCTCCGCCTTCGTTATCGATGGGATAATAGGTGAAAGGCAGAGGAAAACTTTAGAGCTTCTCCTAGCATCGCCGGCATCGCTAGGCGAAATACTTGCGGCTAAAATAATAGTCGCAACTATTCTAGGGCTTCTGGCATCACTGGCGGATATAACGGCACTGCTAGCCTATGTGGGTAGCCTTGTTCTCGCATACGGTGGCCAATTGTTCATACTTCTTGACCCGGGGCTACTCCTCCTCCACTCTGTAACGTCTTTCTTCACTATCCTGGTTACTGTGGCGATAGCAACTCCCTTCATAACGAGGACTCGTGGAATAAGGAGTGCTGGTAATGTAGCCGGCTTGATAACAAGCGTGGCAATAGTATTCTTCTTCCTCGGATTTTTCATAGACTTCCCTAAGCTCGAGGCAAACGTGTTGAACATGTTGCAGATTATACCTTACACTCAAAGCATATTGAGTGTTCAAAATTACATTTATGGGAGACCGGATTTATCTATTATAAACCTCTTAGCTTTAGCCTTATTATCCTCACTCATACTGTTAATAGCGGTTAAAACCGTGGACAAGGAGAAAATACTGTTAACCCAGGATTAGCGTAAATGGGCTTCTAAATACATATTTTTATAGGTTAATGATAGGATATATTTATACGAGATGAAAAGTATGACGTATAAAACAGCTTACAGGTTGATAACAATAGCTGATGAAAACAACGCGATCGATATTGACAAGGCTAGCCAGTTATTAGGCGTTTCTACTTCAACCGTCAAGAAATACGTTCAACAATTGATTAATGAAGGATTCGTTGAGAAAACGAAAGAGGGTAAATACGTCTTGACGAGGCTGGGTGTTTCAATAAAGAAAGTTATGGAGATATCTACTTCTAAAAATATTCCTAATTACGTGATCACAGATGTTTCAACCGGTCAGCCCATACCTCTTTCCTTTAACAACTACGAGCAACTCTACGCAGTCATAACTTATCAGTTAGCGCCTCGAGAAGTATTGGAACACCATCTGAGAAACTACCTGCCTGAATGGGTGAGGAGCTCAATAGGGGATGAATTATTGGCTGAGAAAATCAGTAAGGGCGAGATAAACTCGATCGAGGATTTGAAAAAATATTTAGAATTTATATTATCCATTACGAGTTCATTAACTACTAGGTAAGAGGGCTTGGAGCACGGGCTTAACAGGCTGAAAGAAATATTAGAGAACAATTATCTCCCTAAGGCCAGATGGTGGCCTTGGAAAAACACTAGGAGACAAATAACTATTGTTTCATTTCAGGAGCTGGACGGCTTAGTGTTTCTCAAGTTTAAAGCTGATAATCAAAACTTTCAACTCCCATTAATGAAAACCACCGGGGAGGTTAATGCTTTACGGGAACGCACTCTATGTGTTGAAAAAGAATGCTTTGTGGAGGCGGAGTATCACCCTGAATATTACTCCCTAATTTCTAAGCTACCGGGGATTGAAATAGAGGTTATTTCGGAGCCGCCCCGTAAGATTGTAAGCGCTAAACCTGTTACTCTTGAGTCAACAAATGCTGTTTCCCTGTTGGTTGATGATGCTGGGGAAAAATACGTTCTAAAGAGCTATAGGCTGTTACCGGAGACTAATCTGGAAGCTTTAATGATAAAAGCTCTGGCACTTAAAAAATTTGAAAACATACCTAAGGTCTATTTACTCATAAAGCATGAAGAGCAGGTTGCAGGAATATTGATGAAATACGTTGAGGGCGTTGGGGACGGCGGTTATCCTTTCTACACACACCTAATAGAGTATTTGAGAAAGTCTGCAAGATTACTCGCGACCGTGGGTTTGTCAGCTAAGCTAGGCACGATCATAGGTAATATGCATAAAGCATTAAACATCGGGCACTCTGACCGGTTTTACGGTTTAGAGGAAATAGGTTTAGACGATATCGAGAACTGGATAAAAAGGATGCACAGATATCTCAACACGATTTTAACAAGGCTTGATGAAATAGCCGCGGCAGGGGAGTCTGTCAGCCCTGAATGGATGGAGAAGTGGAGGGGGTTAATTGATAACAAGGGTTTAAGCGTTGTTGAGGAGGCTTCATCATATTTGAGGGCTTACGAGGGCCTTGACAAGGGAAGGATTCACCAGGATCTCCACCTGGCTCAAATGATTTATATCCCATCCACTAACGACTTCATCATAACGGATTTCGAGGGGGAGCCGGGGAGAAGCCCTGAGGAGAGGGTTGCGAAAGAGCCGCTTCTGAGAGACCTAGCGACTATGGTGAGGAGTTATCATTATCTTTCACACGCGGCTGTTATGAACGCTTATGCAGTATCAATAGACCAGGCGAGCGATATTATGTTGAATCATGATCCAACGCTTGAGTGGAGACTTAGAAACATGATTGCGATGGTCAACTCTTATTTAGCCAGTATAGTAGGCTCCGAGTTAGCTAGAAGGTATAAGGAAATGAGTCCTAGGAAGCAATTGTCTTTGATTTACCCATGGATTGTTGAGCGATCCCTATACGAGGCGTACTATGAATCAATGTATAGGAGTGAATGGGTCTCCATTCCAATAATAGGGTTATTCGACCCATTGCTTGTTTTCTTAAAGTAGCCAGATAGTATGAGGGTTGAATATATTTATTCCAGTTGATAATACCTAAACGTGGCGATGGGTTTGACGAGCATAGTTTTCCTCTTCGAGGTTCACCAGCCCTACAGGCTTGACAGGAGAATGCATGAGAAGCTGATGGAGAAGGCTTTAAAAGGCAGTCTAGAATACGATGATATTCAAGAAGCCGTGTTTGATAACTCCCTTAACAAGTACGTCATGGAAAGGGCTGCTGAAAGATGCTATATTCCAGCGACCAAGATAATAGTGGAGAATCTTAAGAGGTATAAGGACTCCTCCAAACCTTTCAAGGTGTCATTCAGCATTAGCGGCGTTTTCCTTGAGCAGGCGTCTAAATGGGCGCCGGGGATAATTCAGGTTCTCCAAGAAGCAGTAGCAACCGGGATGGTCGAGCTAGTAGAGCAGACGTATTATCACAGTATAGCGGCATTCCTCCCTAACCATGGTTTTGAAGAATTAAAGGAGCAGGTGCTTCAGCACAGGGAAGTGTTAAAGAATACTTTCAATTACGAGCCAGTTTCCATAGAGAATACGGAGTTCACTTTCAATAACGATTTAGCCTGCTTCTTTTACAACATGGGGTACAAGGTCATCGTGACAGAAGGAGTCGACCACATTCTAGGGTGGAGAAGCCCTAACTACGTGTACAAAGCATGGGGCTGTGACGCGAGAGTTTTAACAAGAAACTATAGGTTGAGCGATGACGTCGGGTTCAGGTTCAGCGATAGGAAATGGGACCAATATCCCTTGACCGCAGATAAGTACGCTTCATGGCTGGCAGCAACCCCTGGCGATGTAGTGTTTTTAGCCATGGATTATGAAACATTTGGCGAGCATCACTGGCCGGAGTCCGGCATTCACGAGTTTCTCAGATGGCTTCCTGGCGAGGTCTTGAAGTACGGCCATTTGGAGTTCTCTACACCCCGGGAAGTGGCTGAGAAGTATCCTCCACGAGATGTTTTCGACGTTCCCCCGTGGTCGACGATTAGTTGGGCTGATGAGAGAGATTTGAGCGCATGGATTGGGAACATAATGCAACAAGAAGCGGTCAGGGCTTTAGCCAGTCTCTACCCATACGTGAAAGCATTGGAGGATCCAGGTTTAACAAGGCTGTGGAAGATGTTAACCATAAGCGATCATTTCTACTACATGGCTACTAAGTTTGGAACTATAGAGGAGGTTCACGCCTACTTCTCCCCCTTCAAGAACGCTAGCATAGCGTATGGATTATTCACGGAGGCTTTGGGAGTATTGTCTAAGTTGATATATGATAGAATAAGGGAGAAACCTGTCAAAGTCGTTTCTAATTTAACCCTCCCATTAGAGAAGGCGTTCTACTTTACAATGCCCGATGGTACTTACACAGGAGTTTATGTTAGATCATTAAAGGAACTGTACTTTAAACTCGGAAGCGTGCCTTTGGAAAGCGTTGTCTACCACTTAAGAAGCGGGCATATATCCGCATGGATTAGCCAGGTCCTGCTTTTAGAGGAATTATCGAGGAAGATACAGGTATTGTCGCGTGAAGTTGATGAGCCTTTGAAACTTGTAGAACTTGTTAAAAAGGAAATTCAATCCTACCTAGAGGGCTGAAAACATGGCTCCCGTGAACTTCATATTCGCGCTTCACTACCACCAGCCAACAGGGCAGTTTGAATATGTGAATGAAAGGATAATGGAGAATAGTTACAAACTATTGCTCGACGTTTTCAAGGAGTATAGTAGTTTTAAGTTCACAGTTCACGTTAGCGGCCCACTCCTAATTTACATGAAGGAGAGATATCCTGATTATCTCCATGATTTGTTAAAGCTTCATGACTATGGAACGATAGAGTTCATGGCTGGAAGCATTGGTGAAGCAATCATACCACTCCTCCCTATTGATGACAGAGTAAGACAGATTAGAATCTACCTCGAAGAATTCGAGAAGATCGCCGGGTTCAGGCCTAAGGGGTTGTGGCTTCCTGAAAGGGTTTGGGAGCCAAGTATCCCGTTCGTTACGGCTGAAAACAATATCGAATACGTGCTGATAGATGACTCCACCCTTGCTAAGACAGGCTTGGACCCAGGGTTCTCAAACTATGCATGGATGACGGAGGAAGGAGGCAATAAGTTAAAGGTGTTCTTTATCGATGCAGGGCTGAGGTATATCCTTCCCTGGGAGCACCCGGATAAGATAATTAATTACATGTGGAGTAGGTCTGGAGATGAGGTCCGAGTCCTATTATGGGGAAGTGATGCCGAGAAGTTCGGGGAGTGGATGGACCCTAGCTGGAGCAGGTCTTGGCTGAAGAGCTTTCTCGAAGCCCTCAGATACAATAGTGATAAGGTTAGAATGATTCAGCCGTCAGAGTACCTGGATCTCTACGGGGTAAAGGGGCTGATATACCTTAACACAGGAAGCTATGATAAAATGCTAGAGTGGAGCGGGGGATTCTTCCGCAACTTCCTGGTAAAGTACAGGGAGAGCAACAACATGCATAAGAAAATACTGTATGTGAGAAGCAAACTTGTTAAAGCAGAATTGCCAAGGGATTTAATGATGAAATACTATCTCGCGCAATGCAATGACGCATTTTGGCACGGGTTGTTCGGCGGGATATATCTTACGCATCTAAGGCAGGCAATATATGAAAACCTGATCAAGGTGGAGAAGTATGCAGAGGAAAAATCCAACTACTTTGGAAGCAATGAAGTCGTTTACAAGCTGTACGACTTCGACTTCGATGGGAAAGACGAGTTATTGGTTGAAACCCCTGTCCAGAACCTTTACATTAAACCTGATGATGGAGGCACATTGTTCGAGTATGATGTTAAAATAAGCGGTTTGGAACATAATCTTCAAAACACTATGTCAAGGTATCATGAACCATACCTGAACATTCAATGGTTCCGCCCAGACTGGTATAGGAGGGTTAGCTGGCGGTTACACCTCTGGAGTCACGATACGGGATTGTTCGAATGGATTAATAATTCACCTTTCAAAGATCTCAGCGATCTAGCCCTTTCAAAACATTATGTCTCGGTTAACCCAGAGCCTTTTGAAATAATTTTAAGGGCGCAGGGAGGGTTCTACGTCTTCGGAAACCTTATCTCCAGGGTTTTAGTTGAGAAACGGGTTAAGATTACTGAAGAAGGTCATGTTACCATTTACAAGGTAGTGAACAAGGGTCCTGAAACCGTGAAGGCGAGAGTTGGTATTGAGTATCATACATCGCCTAAACTGAATACTAAGACGGAAGAGAGGGCTAAGTACGTGGTGAACGGGGAGGAGAGGGAGCTGTCTTCGTTTTTCATAGGCAGAGGTAAGAGTGTACAGGTTAAGACAACACCGTACCCGGTGTTTTCCCTCAATGCGTCTAGGGATACCGATTTATGGGTAGCCCCGTTAAACATGTATGCTAGGACGGAGAAAGGAGTCATGGAGATTCCTCAAGGATTAGCATTGATGTTTAGCGAGCTTGTTGAGCTGAAGAAAGATGATGAGTTTTCATTAAATGTTGAATGGCGGATCAAGGCGTAGGCTGGTGGGAATGAAGCCTATTTGGCTACTCAGTTTCGAATCATACATGGTTAGGAAGGTTGGAGGCTTAGGCGAGGTTCCACCTAGGTTAGCGAGGGCGTTGCGCGAGAAAGGCTATGAAGCAATAGTTTTCACACCAAGCCATGGTGTGAAGCTCATTGAAAACGTGGAGGAGCTCTATTCCGTTAACATTCGTGGAGAGAATTATAGAATCTTAAGATACAGGGTTAACCCGGAGCATTTTGTAATCGAGGGCGGTGTTTTCAAGGATGAGAATGTCTACTCAGGGGGCCGGTTGCTGGAGAAATCAGCTGTTTTCGGCCTTGTAGTAAGTAGTTACTTGAGACATGTTGTTGAAACAGGCTTTGACAAAGTACCTATTGTCATTCACGGGAATGACTGGCATAGCTACCCTGCCCTTCTCTTATCAAACATGTTAAAGGTTGAGAAGGGATTGAGCCTTAAACTTGTCTATCAGCTCCACCTACTCTCAAAGATGAAAATAGATTTAGACTTCTTCACAAGTGTTATTGGTGTTAGAATGCATGCTCCTATAACCGGTGTTGAAGGCGTTAAACCCTTTGAATACTACTTTAATAGAGCAGGAGGTTGGGTTGAAAAGCTAGCCTATCTTACAGTAGACCATTACGTAACCGTTAGCAATGGTTATGTGAAGGACGTTGAGAAGAATCTGGGATGGGAGACTGCAGGCAGGATAGATTATATCCCGAATGCGCTTGTATGGACATCGAAAGAAGTCTTCGACACAGTAGCGAAACATTACGATGTTAAGAATCCTCTAGACCCGGAGGAGCGGAAAAGAGTTCGGAGAAAGATATTAACCGAAGATATGGCCGGGTTTAAAGGCGTGATCACGGAGCCTCATGTTAAAGAATCTCTTAAATCCCTACTGGAACACTACGAGTTAGATAAGCCTAAAGCTTTCGACAAGGATGGCCAGCTCGTGTTCCTCTCGGGGAGGCTGGCAGGGCAGAAGGGATTGGACACCTTGCTTGGATCGCTGGAACGTATTATCGTTGAAAACCCGCGGGTTAGAATAGTCCTCGCGTACATTCCGGTTGAGGGAAGCGAGCCACTGATTAGAAAACTAGGCGAGTATCACTGGGCTTTTAATGAGAACTTACGGATAATAATAGGAAAGATGTCCCCAGAGGATTATATGTCGCTTTACTTCGCTGCTGATGCTTACCTTGTCCCCAGCCGGTATGAGCCTTTCGGACTCGTCGCTGTTGAATCATTGGCAGCTGGTACACCGGTGGTTGCCTCTTTCACGGGTGGATTGAAAGACATAGTAGTGGATCTTAGAGAAAACCCTGAAGAAGGGGTGGGGTTCTTAATAAGGCCTGGAAACAGGTTCGAACTTGCTGAAGCCGTCGTCATGCTTCTCGAGATAATGAAAAACCCTGCTAATCAGGAAAGAATAAGGCGTAACTGTGTTAAAAGATCTCAGGAGTTTTCATGGGAGAAATCAGCCGGCAAAGCCCTAAAAATCTACTTCTCCTAACATTTTTAACACACCTAGAGAGTAGAGTATGATTAAATCTAAGCGAAGGTTTTCCCAATGAGTTCACTGGTGCTACCTAAATTACTGGATGGTTTAGAAGGATATATTGTGCTTAATAAGCCCGTATTTAGACCCGGAGAGGAAGGAAAAATACATTTGCTAGTAAAGGCGGTTGGGGGGTCGAAAAACGTTCACTACGCAATTTTCAATGGAAACGTTAAAGTACATGAAGGAGTTCTGACAGTTCCCGAGTCGCAAGCGAAAATCGAGATTATTCCATTCACTGCGGATGAGAAACCGGGAGAGTACGGCCTGGAACTGAGGCTTAATGACGCTCCTTTCGACACTGTAAGATACATTGTGACAGAGGGTTTCGACAGGATCCCTCTTCTTGGTTTCGTATGGCATCATCACCAGGCTCCAAACTATCTGCCAAACAGGGTGTTTCACTCTCCATGGGCTTTCATCTATGTGTACGGGGAGCAGTTGAAGCCGTATGGAAAAGGACCTTACCACTACCATGTTGAAATGTTTCAGAAACATAAGGATTACAAGGCGACATATAATCTAAGCCCCAGCCTTCTACAGCAGTGGCAGATGGCTATTGAGGAAGGCATCCTGTTCCACTCTGGCGAGAAGATCGAGAAGAGTGATGAGAGAATTAAGTTGATACAGGAAACGTTAAAACGTTATAAGCAATCCGTTAAGAGTGGGCAAATCGATGTCTTAACAAGCATTTACGCACACACTATTGCTGGATTTATCTCAGGCGTTTTCAACGCGCAGGACATAGTCGCAGAGGAACTTAAGTACGGCCTAGAGATTACTAGGAAGGTTTTAGACGGGTATGACCCCCTTGGGGCTTGGACTCCTGAAATGTCTTTCTCAATGGATTTGGTTGATGTCTACTATGAAAACAGAATTGAATACACGGTTTTAGACGATCGCTGCCACTTCTACCCTGCAGAGGGCGAGAAGAACTCAAAGTACGAGCCATACCTTTTACTGAATTCATCAACTGGCAAGCATATAACAGTTTTCTTCCGGGATCATGAGCTAAGCGATATTCTTGGCTTCAAAAACAATTTTGAAAACGAAGTACATGCTTGGAGGAATGCATATGAGACATCATTTGTCATAGCGAGGAAAGTGGTGAGTGAGAAGCCCAAGATTCTCACTCTCGCGCTTGACGGGGAAAACTGGATGGTTTTCGCGAAGAATCCACCGCTTACAGCTTACTTCTTCGACAAGCTCCTGCTGTATTTAGAATCCCTGTATGATTCAGGCGTGCTGAAAATGGTTAGCTTAAGGGAGGCCGTGGAGAATGTTCCGGTTCGTAGGATTTTAACTAAAATCCCTCCCACCACCTGGCTTTGCACATACCGAAAGTGGAGAGGCCAGCATCCCGATCAAGAAAAGTACTGGGTGAAGGCTAAAGAGGCTTATTTACAGATCAAAGCCTACGAGTCCGCGGTAGGGGGTAAAGACGAATACAGTGGAGAAGCTAGATGGGCCATATGGCATGCTCTCGACAGCGATTACTGGTGGGCCGAGTTCTGGATGCCAAAAGTGATAGAAACCTGGATAAACGAAGCAGGCAGGATTATTGGGTCAAGATTTTCCCAGATAAATATTAGGCAGGTAATCATACCTTCACAGGTTTACGAGAACATCGAGTTCGAAGCGGTGGTTGAGGTGGAGAACAATCTTGAAAAACAGCTAAAGCTGGAATTGATAGCTCTTCCATGCGCTGAAGAATATTGCATGGATAGAGAAATCCTGGTTAAGCCGAGAGGAGTGACTAGCTTCAACGTCAAGATGAGGCTTACACGTGTTGGGAAACAACCAATATTTATCGGCTTGTTAAAGAATAATATGATAATCACTAGTAAGATTGTTGAGGCAGAGGTGAAACCGTTTTTACCAGCGAGCCCTTCATAGTTGTTAAAGCCAAATGTTTATATAAACTAATTGCGCAATATCTAATTGTTTAATGGTTGATTTAGCAGTAGGGTGCTAATTGTTGAGAACAGTGCGGAGAAGAGGAGTTATAACCCATTGGGATATTGATGGCTTAGCTTCGGCAGTAATTTTATGCAGAGTGTTGAATCCTGAGAAGAAAGTATTATCATCAGTGAACAGTGTTACACGCTACATCGAGGAGTTGCTGAGTTTAGGGTTGAATGAGATATGGATAGCTGATTTAAACCCTGCAAGCTCTATGAAAAACCAGCTAAACATGGCTTTAGAGAAAGCTAGGAGGCTGAGGGCAAAACTCTACTGGTTTGACCACCATCAATGGTCCCAGGATATGGTAAGCTTGTTCAACCAGTATCCAGACGTGGTCTTCTTCATGCACGAACCTTCAATGGTTGCTTCAGACATCGTTGCCAACCATTTCGGGGTCGGCGGGAACGAATACTACCGAAAGCTGATAAGCCTTGCTTACGATGACGACTTCTTTGAAAACAAGTTTGAGATCACAAGGGTTTACAGGAGGGTTCTAAAGTGGGATGGCTGGGACATAAGATACAGGGTTTTAGAGTCTCTTTTACAAGGTGATTTAGAGCCGAGATGGCTAATCGACTACTACGTTAATGAAGTGAAAAACGTGTATGAAAATCTAATACGTGAGGCAATAGGCAGGATGGAGATTGTTGAGAAAAACGGTGTAAGGCTCCTCGTATTTCCTGACGTAGACCCAAGGGTTCACCCAGGAGAGTTAATCGAAGTAGTTGCGGGACAAGGCTTTCACGCTCACGCATATGTTGTGAGATATCCGAAAGGAGTAAGCCTGAGGAGCGATTACGTAGATGTATCCCAAATAGCATCCCAATACGGAGGAGGAGGGCATTCAAGAGTTGCCGGCATCCCTGGGGGAGTGAGGATGGAAAATATCCTGAAAACATTAATGGAGGCTTTCGAGAAACACGGGGTGAACCGCCCTATATACATTAGCTAATCTTTCTCAGGAAGTCAGTATAAGATAGGTTCCTGCTCCTAAGGCGAGAACGCCACCCATAATCTTAAACAACCTCTCATGACGTATCATGATGGAGAAAACATTTCCTATTTTCGCAAGCCCAACCAGCCCTGCCGTCATAAGTATGAGTGGCGAGATAAATACGAAGACATATAGCATTGTGAGAGGAAGCCAGACTAACATGTCGTACTTCGTAGTTATCACTACATAGACAATGTAGAGCCCAGCGCTACATGGGAGTATGGTTAAGGAGGATAACAATCCTAGGAGCACGATATAGGGGATTGTGAAACTGCGTGCAAGTCCTAACGCGTTAATGATTTTGCACTCAAGATTGTCCTCCCTGCACAATTCTTTATTCCCGCCTTTTCTAGGCGCGAGGTAAGTGTAGCTGATTAACACGGAGCCGTATAATAGTAGCAGTATTCCAGTATGCCATCTTTCAATCAACACTTGGGAGGCAAGGCTCTTCACAAGGAACCCGAATAATAAGTATCCGAGGTAAACGCTTGAGAGAAACGCCCCTGCGGTTTTCAACATGTTTCTAACATTTGACAGCGTGGTTGAGGCTATGATGCTTAGGTAAAGCGCGTAGAAACAAGGGTCAATAGAATCTATTAACGCAGATGTAACGATCCATGCTATTAGTGACGGTAAATCCTGCTCGAACATATCTACTCAGTCAACCAAATATTAAAACGCGTGATTATAAATAATAAATCTAAGTTGGGCTGACGGTGGAGCAAGTGTCAAAGAAGAAGAGCGTTGGTAAAGCTCGGCCTAAAAGAAACAATAGTTATGTCATTCCTATCTTAGTTACCGTCGTATTTGCCGTCATAGCTTTAGGGGCGTACCTTGCTCTGTCCAGGGCGGCTGAGAATAGTGTTGAGTTTAAATGGTGTGAGCTCAGCGAGGGCTCTATCGGTGTTTACGTCGGGGGTGATTGTGTTAAAGTTATTAGAAATGCTACAAGGGTTCAGCAGGTTGTAGAAAATGTTACCAATACTTACGAATTAGCTAATATGAGATTGTTAATGTTTGGCTCTAAGACTTGTCCTCACTGTGGAGCAATGAACGATTTCCTTACCAAGGAATTTCAGGACAAGTACTTCGTGGTCTGGGTTTCCACTGGTGAGAACTTAAACCTTACATTGTTTGTGGAGATCGCCACAGCAGAGTATGAGGCCGGGCTTCCAGAGCAGTACGCCTATGCAGTACCGCAGATCTTGGTATTAGATGGGAATGGGCGTGTGAAAGCAATAGTGATTGGTGAATTAACGGACAAAAAGTTCTGGAGCTCATTATTAGAGAAGTTAAGCTAGTTAAAGATAAAGGTAGATTGAGCCTAGAACACCTGCTATTACTGCAGGCATTAACCCGTATTTTAGGAGAAGTACTAGTGCTTGATCTATCCTGTATCTTCCGAACACGTTTTTAACATAGGTTGCCACAGTAATCACTAAGAAATACTTTAGAATTACGAGCAATACGCCTTCAATGCTTGCGTGTGAAAACGGTGCGGGACCGCCGAGGACAAGGTAGACGATCGCTAAGGCTGACACAACCGTATCCATATCGTGAAGCAGTATTGCGAGCGCTAGGAGGGGTCCAGAAAACTCTGTTTCATACCCAGCTATTATTTCCTGCTCGGCCTCAGGAATATTGAATGGCGGGAGCATTAGTTTAGACTGGACAGCAACGATTAGTGAAATAGTTACTAGTATCATTATTGGAAGAGTTAAAGGATTCATCCATAGGTTGACGACTCTCACAGCGGTTGCGGAGATCATTAAGGGAGCGTTAGTGTCGAAAGATGCGAGAGCCACCGGTACTAAGAGTCCTGTGAAGAAAGCAGGCTCTGAAACTGTGAGTATAGATAGTAGTCTTGACACGCCGACACTGGTGTATGGACCGGGCATCGATAGAGATGCTATTATGATCATTATTATAGGCCATATGCTCGCCATGTAGAAGAATATGAGGAAGTCGTACGGGCTTCCCACGCTGTAAACATTCAATGGCAGGAGGAGCATTGAAGCCACCAGTGAGGAAAGGCCTAGGAGAAGCGATATCTCCGCCGCCCTGATCATGCTGTACCTGGTTTTCAGCAACTCCTTAGCTCGAAGCAGTTTTAGAAAATCGTACACAGGCTGAAGGATCCCGACAGGACCCACGTACTTTGGGCCCATTCTCCTCTGCATTCTAGCACTCAGTTTTCTAACAAGGTACTGGGTCAGGAATGACAACGCGGTTAGAAAAACCAAGCCCGGGAATATAAGGGTTGCAAATAGTAGTTGAAACACATCCATGGGTTTCACCTCGCCAGTAAGTACAAGATGCTCATCAATACTGCCAGAAGGATTAGGATGCCTAGCCATGAGGATATGAAACTGAACCATTCATGGATACTGCCGGTTTGGACTTTATTGATTAATGTGTTGAAAATCGACCGCGCGAACTTCTTGATGAACCCCCAATAAAGGTTTCCCACGCTAGGGGACGCCTCTCTTACTACTTCCTCTGGCTCACCTGATAGGTAGATTTTTGTCTCCCTGACCACTCTGGATTTCAATGATTGATAAATAATCAGTAAAACTAGGAAGCTAACGCTCATTGACGTGAAAACCAGTATTGTTGTTACCAAGGGATCATTTAGACTGTATGAATGAGTCATGGAGCAGCACCTCCCAGCTTCATAATGGCTGAGAATGTTTCGTAAACATATTTCAAGGCTCCCGTCAAGGACGTGGATGTTAACTCGGTGTTCGAGACGAGTCCAAGCAAGGGGATAACCAATCCTCCCATCACTAATAAGGATATTGAAATAGCAAGCATCAATACTTCAACACTGTGACCTGTGTTCTCTAGTGATTTCTCGCTACCAATTGCGAAAACTATCGAGTACAGTGCTTTCAAGTACCCTGGGATCGACACTGCCGAGGCAATTATCAGGAGGACGCCTCCAATAGGGAAGCCGGCTTCCATATAGGCTTGATACATTAATAGCTTCGAGAAGAAGCCTATGAAGGGCACCAGGCCTATCAGGTTGAGGAATCCTATTGTGAAAGCGGTTGACGCAAGCGGATGTTTCCTGCCAATCCCTCTCATCTCATCCATGTTTCTGGTTCCAGCCGAGTCTATGAAGATCCCGCTGGTCATGAAGAGCAGAGCTTTTGAGACCCCGTGTGAGATTATGTGAAGGGCTGCAGCCGCTACTGCTAATTCGGTAACTCTTAAGGAGCTGGAGAATGCGGGGGCTGATAAAACCATGAATATTAGGCCCATGTGGCTCACCGTGCTGTAGGCTAGTAGTCTTTTAATGTCTTTCTGAATCATCATCATCAAGGCTCCGAGAAGGGCGCCTGCCACGCCGAGGATAAACAACGCTATCAGGACAATGCTTCTATACTCACCCAGCAGGCTTCCTTCACCGAAGATTGTATATAAGAATCTCATAGTAGCGTAAACGCCTATGTTAACAACCAGACCTGACAGGGCTGCTGAAACAGGGGTTGGAGCCTCGGGATGGGCGTCAGGGAGCCAGAAGTGATTGGGGAATAAGGCGGCCTTATAGGTGAAAACCCATAGGGAGAGAGCCACTGCGAGCAAGCTGGCGAGCCGGTAGACCTCAATGCTTCCCACAACCGGGACAATTGAGAGGCATGATGGCGTTCTAGATAGGCAGGACAACACGCCCATGTTTAGGGAGCCGAATGTTGCGTAGACTACGACCAGGGCTGTGAAGTATATTGTGGTTGCAACAGCACCGATTAAAGCATACTTGGCAGAAGCTTCAACAGCCTCAGCCCTCTCCTTATGGAAGGCAACCAATCCATACGCTGAAATACCTAGTACTTCCAACATTACGAACAAGTTGAAAGCGTCGCCGGTGTAAAGGCATCCCAGCATTCCGGCGAGGAGGCCGATTAACAATACATGATACCATACAGGCTCGTCGAGGTGTCTACCATACCACAGCGAGTATAACGCGATAGCGAGGAATACCCAGGAGGTCATCAACCCTATTATACCGTTCAACCCGTCGACAGCGTAACTTATCCCGAAGTGAGGCGGCCACCCGCCGAACCCGTATATTATGGGTTTCTCATTTACAACTATCCAGTAGTACATTATACTGCTCGCTATTGATGCCCACGCGCCTGCTATAACGCTCATGAAACCTATTAGCTTCTTATTTCTGGTGAGCTTGTCAACTAGGGGGGTTGAAAAAGCGAGTAGGGCTAGGACCGGGACCAAAGACCCTGTTAAAACGTGTGCAAGAGAGTCAACCATTCCCACCACCTCTAGTCAAACATATTCCCAGCATACTTTTCAAACACTGAGGAAATTGCTTCACGAGCTTTCTCGGGCTCTAAGGTTTTAGCATCTATCCAGTGCACGTAAAAGACTTTCCCTTTTTCATCAACGTCTACAACGACCGTGCCAGGAGTATTAGTTATGGAGTTCGCTATAGCTGTAATGGCGTAGTCTGTGGAAACATTGAACGGGACTTTAACTATTGCAGGGTTAACAGGGGTTTTCGGGTGGAGTATGCGTTTAATAACATCCACATGGGCTTTTGTCTCATCGATGATTAGATATCTTAATGCATATATTACGAATAAGGCCCAACGCTTAGGGTTTAATGCTTTGCGAGGGTTGCTTAGCGTTATAGTGGAGAAAATAAAGCCGGTTACTAATGAAACAATTACCCCGGTGATTATGTCGTAAGTTGTGATACTGCCTGAGAATACAATGTAAGTTATAAACGCGATTAATGCAACAACTAAACCATTAACGATCTTCAAATCCATCACCCCTTAAGCTTCTTTATCCTCCTCATGTCTAGTGTCTTGTAGTGGATGAATAATTGGTATCCTAGGAAAACTAAGAAGATAGTCACTGCTAAGCCTATAACCACTGCGGTTAGGACGAGAGCCTGAGGCAGAGGGTCCACGCTCCTTGCCACGAATTCGGATAACACCCCGGGTGTTACTTCGGTAGTTGGTATAACGGGGGGTCTTGGATTCACGCCACCCTCAGAAATCCACCTTCTATAACCAATGTAGATTGCGAAAGTGTTTGCAGTATCAGATAGTATTGTTAAAGCAATAATCTTCTTAATGTAGTGAGGCCTGTAGAACAATCCGTACAGTGAGAGTGCGAAGTTTAATATAAGTGAGAATACGACTATGGACAATAAGTAGGTATTGAGGAACTCGATGCTTATCACGCGTTCTCACCCTCCTTCTTCTCCGGGTAGGTTAGTAATAGGAAAGCTATAGTGAAACCTGCTGCGACAGCAATCATTTCAAACAGGTTGAAAAACCATAGGGTTCCACTTACCAATGATCCGTTAAAGTATGCTGGAAAGGATACTTCTGAAGTAGGCTTAGCCATGTTTTGAATCACGTAAGCAGTTTTCCCTACTGCCAGCCCGATTATCAAGGCTGCGAGCGCTGTTAAACCAATGCCTACTAGTCCAATACTTCTTAGAACAAGCATTTTCTCCTTGGTAACCCCTTTACCTATGACGAAGAACACGGAGAACGCTATTATGATCACTAGAGGAATGACAGCGATTGTCGCGCCGCCTTGGAAGCCTCCACCGGGGGTTAGGTGACCGTGGAGTCCTATCGAAGCCCCTACGGCCACTATCATCGGACCAGTTATCCTTGTAACAGTTTTAACAATAACTGACAATCCCCCCTCGCTGTTGGGGTCAGCCCTGAGTGAAACCCCGCGAGCGAGAGCTATTCCAGCAATGAGTGCTAAGTAGAATACGGCTGTCTCAAACAATGTGTCCAGCCCTCTGTAATCCCATACTATGGCTGTAACGGCTTCTGGAGAGTTCACTGTTAAATGTGGGATCCAGGGGTTAAACGTCGTGGAGAGGTAGAAGACTGCCAAGGGTCTTACAGCTTCGCCTGGTATGAAGTATTCGGATGCCACAGCCAATATTAGACTAAAACCTAGTATGATTGAAACCAGGACTAGGGTTTTAACCAGCCTCTTCATCCACCCTCTCCTCCCTCTCAGTCTTGCTGATCAGAATAATTAATACTCCAGGTATGAGGCCGACCGCGACCGGGAGATACACGAGAACGATGTCAGGAGCCATGAGTAAAAAGTATAATAAAGCATAGAAAGTGCTTTGAATAGCGCTGAAGATAACTGCTTTCAATAAATCCTTTTCGAAAATAGCATAATACACGGATATTGTTGAACCTATTCCTGCTACAGCCATGAATAGGTAAACCAAGGTCTCAGGCGGGATCATTGCCTATCACCACAAAGCTGGGGGTTCAACTCATCGTGAATACATGGGACAACCCTGGCGACCCCTGCTCTGTGAACTGCTCGCGCTATTGCATGGGAGCCTGCAGGAGCTAGTAGCATAATTATCAAGGCTGTGACTAGGCCGGCTCCCCCCATGAGGTATCTGTAAGAACCTAATGGCTCGTAGACGAAAGCTATTAGGGAAGCTCCTATGATCGGGAAGACCGCGCCCCAGATGGTTCCAACAGTGGTAGCGTGAAGACGGAGGTAGAAGTTTTTAAACCGATGCATACCTATGGACGCGATTAGATCTGATAACGCGCCCAGGCCAATTAATGCTAACCCGATATAAGTGATTATTTCATCAATCATCCTTAACCACCCATCTCGCCTTTCTCGAGATACTTCGCAATATAGATGTCTAGAGAGTAAATCCATAAAGCTAAGGGTATGGCCGTAACGATAAGGACTGGCTCTTTGAAAAATAAGCCAAGTATTACTAGCAACGCTGCCAGGTCATACGTCATTGAATCGATTGCGAGAACCTGGTCCCCTATTGTAGGTCCCTTTATACCTCTTATCAAGTAGAGGACTATGGCTGCTAAGTAGAATGGGAGGAATATTATAATTAAACTTTGAACTAAATCCATCGAATCACCCTTCTTTAACGATTTTCTTCAGTGTTGAAAGCGAGAGCTCGGATGAATCATTCTTAGCTGTGTCTGCAAGCCTGTGCTCGCTGGTTGAAACGTAAGCGTTAAACGGGCATACCGTGATACATCTGTAGCAGAAAACACACCTACCATAGTTGATTAGAGGGTATAGTCTTCTAGGATTGGATTTGGGGACTTCGTAATCCGGTGGGATAGGCGTCATCTTGATAGTGTCTGCAGGACACTCTATGCTACATAAGGAGCAACCTGTACATTTGCTTAAGTCTGCGTAGTGTCTTCCTCTAAAATCCTTCTCAATCACGGTTTGCTCATAGGGGTATTGAATAGTTGCTGGTTTTGAAACCAAGTTCTCCAGCGCTAGCTTCAAAAGCTTCGGCTTCCTCATTTAAACCCCCTTCCCCAATTCTTTGAAAGGTAGCTTGTAGGAAACATTCTTGATTACGTCTACAACGGTCACTCTTTCCATGCAGGAGATGCAGGGGTCGAGCGAGGTCAGTATCACGGGGAGGTCTGCAATAGTGTACCCCACATACATGAAACCGGTACTGATGATGTTGTTGAAGCTGGGCGTCCTAATCTTCACTCTGTAAGGATTAGGTGATTTGCCATCGCTCATCACGTAGTAGGTTAATTCGCCTCTCTGCGCCTCAACCCTGGTGTAAGCCTCCCCAGCAGGTATTTTCCTAGGTAGCTTCTTCTCATCCGGCACGGGGTTTGCGTCGCTTGGTAAGTGGTCGAGAACGTGTAAAGCTATTTTAACCGACTCTAAAGCCTCATCCCATCTAACCATCATCCTGGCCCATGAATCTCCCTCGGTCCTTGTAATAACGTTGAAAGGTATCTCTGAGTAAGCATCGTATTTGTCGCTTGCCCTTGAATCAATCTTTACCCCGGAAGCGCGAGCCACAGGCCCGACGAGAGAGTGTATTACCGCATCCCTCGTTGAGACCTTCCCGACGTCGACAAGTCTTTTAAGAATAGTGGGGTCTTCCTCGAAAACTTTCTTGTAGTATTTAATTCTCTCCTCCGTTTTCAAAAGAATATCCCTAATCTTCTCTTTTTTCACATCATCAATATCTCTCCTAACGCCCCCAACCATTACGTAGTCTGATAGTACGCGATTACCGGTTAGAATCTCCTTTGCCTTCATAATTTTTTCACGGTCCAGCATGATGTTCATGAAGAGGTTTTCAAAACCTATGTTCTCCGCCATTACAGCGTTTATTAACATGTGGCTGTGGAGACGCTCCAGCTCCATTGCAAGAACTCTGAGATACTTAGCCCTATTGCTTATCTCCATTCCAAGTATTTGTTCAACCGCTCTCACATAGCAGTCTGCATGGACAAGGTTGCATATACCGCAGACCCGTGCAACAATGAATATGTCTCTGTAGAACGAGTTCTTCTCGCATAACTTTTCAATTCCGCGATGATTGTACCCGGTGTTTATTTCAACCTTGACGATTTCCTCTCCATCGGCATAAGCCTTAAGCAGGACTGGCTCGTGGAGAGCTGGATGCTGGGGTCCAACCGGGAGCTCAAGCGCAAGCGGCACCTCTATGATTTTCGAAACACTCATTCTCACACCCCGCTATCCTTTCTTAATGGATATTTGCCTTGTTCAACAACGTCGGAGGGGACAAAGAAACCACGCTTTAAAAACGGGTTCCCTTTGAAAACAACCCCGAGGAGGTCGTGGGTTTCACACTCACCAGGTAAAACCCCAGGGATTAAATCTATGAGAGAATCAACCGTGGGATTATCCCGTGGGATAAATGTCCTGAAAACAACGGTTTCTTCCTCGGGTAGAACCACTACGTAGTAATCCAGGCGAATCCTTCCTTCATCCTTAAGATCTGTTCCAATTATGGTGGATACGTAAAACGATGAATCCCCTAACACTTCAATCATTTTCGAGAAAACATTTCTCAAATCCTCAGGCTTCACAACATAAACTTTTCTACCCGGCTTAACCACCTGGGTCTCCAGCGTGAAAGGTGAGAGAAAATCGAGCCGGCTACTCATTTCCCCCATCACCTGCTTCGAGTTTTTTCAAAAGCTTGACGATACCATCCAGTATTGCCTCCGGCCTGGGAGGACACCCTGGTATGTATATTGATACTGGAACGGCCTTGTCAGCTCCTCCTTCAACACTGTATGATTTGTAGAAAACGCCTCCATCGACGGCGCAAGCCCCTACCGCTACTACGAATTTCGGATTGGGCATTTGATCGTATAATCGCCGAAGCCTTTCGCCAGCTTTCTTAGTCACAGCGCCCGTCACAACTAAGATATCCCCGTGCCTAATGCTCGGCGCAAGCTTTACCCCGAACCTCTCGGGATCGTATAGAGGAGTTATGGAGGCTAGTACTTCGATATCGCACCCGTTGCATGCCCCAGTGTTGAAGTGGACGAGCCATGGCGAGTACCGAATGATTTTACAGGTTTTACAGGTTTTGCTAGTTTCCTCTTTCGTCGAAGCCAGCGTAATCACCTGTGTCAAGTTGGATTAATCAAGGGTGAGCATTAAAAATAAAGCGTTAGGGATTCCTAATAGCGTTCTAAACCCTGCGAAGCAATTAGTGAACAAGCTTGTCCAAAGGAGAGCCCACCGTCTCCTGCCGGGATTCTGCGAGGGAGATGTATTGTAAATCCTTCAAGTTGCAATCTCTCCTTTAATCCTTGGTAAATGTGCTCGTTGACTATTGCTCCACCGCTCGCAACCACATAATCGATCCCATGCTTCAATGCTGATTTAACAGCAAGCTCCCCTATGTAGTATCCGTACGAGTATAGGAAGCTCCTGGCGAGCGTGGCGGGATCCACTTCATTTCTCTTATTTATGATCTCATCGATAATCCCATCGTAATCTAGAATGTGTAACCCGTTAACCTGCTTGAAGTAAGCATTTTCTAAAAGAACCCTCTCTCCTCTCGAAGCAACAGCCTCTAGCTTGATCGCGGGTTCACCATCATATGTTCTGATATAGGAAACGCCTAGGAGTGCCGCGACCAGATCTATCAACCTACCCGTGCTTGAAGCCTTCACATACTTCCCATGATTAAACATCGTGTAAACGAGCCTGTGCTCGATTACTTCCTTCTCGCTGACTGGTTTGAGAACCCTCATTATTTCATCGAGCGACCATTTTCTCTTAGCAAAGTAAAGGGTTACCAGACGCCTAATACTGATCGCATCCCTATCACTAGTTAACGGAATCCATTCAATACTACCCACTCTCTCATAATGGTTATTCTCAGTGTTGAAAACTATTACCTCGCCGCCCCAGACAGAGTCGTCATCGCCCCATCCCAAGCCGTCCAATGCTATCCCAGCTACCCTGCCACCCAACTCATTGTCGATGGCTGTGCCTAGAAGGTGTGCGTAGTGATGCTGAACTTCAACGATTCTACAGCCATGTTTTCTTGCAGTATCTAGCCCTATCCTCCTCGAGTGATACGCCTTGTGCTTGTCAACAACGATGGTTAGATCCGTATACTTGAGTCCGTAGACTCTAATGAAGAAATCTATACTCCTGAGTAGCTGTTCCTGGGTTTCAGGATCATCTAAATCTCCTATGTATTGAGAAATTATGATCTTGTCCTCGAAACCGAGGGCGAAAGTGTTGGATAAGTCTCCCCCCATCCCTAATACTGGGCTTTCAAGGTTTCTCTTAATTCTAATCCATCTTGGAGCGTAGCCTCTGCTTCTTCTCAGTAGCACGTAGTGCTCTCCTGTCTTTCTAACCACACTATCATCGACACGGTTGACTATGACCCTGTTATGCACTAGAAAGTAGTCTGCTATGCTTCTCAGCTTGCTCTTGGCACACTCCTCGGTGGTGCACATTGGAGCCCCTGTTGAGTTCCCACTTGTCATTATCAAAAACTTATCCTTCGTGTGCATTAACAGTAAGAAGTGGAGCGGGGTGTAGGCAATGAAAACTCCTTCGTGGCTCAGCCCCGGAGACACATGCTTGGACACGGGGCTGTCATCACGTTTAGGAAGCAGTAGTATGGGGGCTTGAGGCGATGAAAGCAGTCTTTCATCATCTTCAGACATATGAACGAGGAGTTTAAGGATAGAGGTGTCGAGACCCATTATTGCAAAAGGTTTCGAGGGCCTGTTCTTTCTCCTCCTCAGTTTTAAAACAACATCATCGCTTGTAGCTAAAGCAGCAATATGGTATCCTCCGATTCCTTTAACAGCTATGATGTTTCCTTCATCAATAAGTCTGGCAGCCTCCTTTAAGGGTTCATCAGTGCTTAAAGGTTTGAAATCGCTGTCTAACAGAGCAAGGCTTGGCCCATCGCGCGGGCAACTGATCCCTTGGGCGTGGTATCTTCGAACGTTCTCGTGGTCAGAGTACTCTTTTAAACAGGACTCACATAGAGGAAAGGATCTCATGCTTGTGTTTTCTCGATCATACGGGACTGTATACATCATTGAAAACCTTGGCCCACACCAGGCACAGGAGTTGAAAGGATACATATACCTTGGATTTGAGGGGTCCATGATTTCTATCAAACAATCCCTACAAACAGCGAAATCCGGCGGGATCATGGAGCCAGTAACCTTGACCGTCCCGCTTCTTTCAATGTGAGAGTTCTTGTAACCGACTGGTTGTGTAAGCTCTAGAAATACTTCCTCTATTTCGGCTGGGGGAGGTTTCTCAATGTAGAGAGTGGAGAGGAATTCATAGACAGCTTCCTCATCACCTTCGACGAAAACCTCTACTTCCGAACCACCAACATTCCTTACATAACCCGTCAGCCCCAGTCTCCTCATTGCTCTATCTATGAATGGTCTGAACCCGACTCCTTGAACAATCCCGTTAATAACTAGTCTTGCAGCTATCAAGGAGGGATCCTCACAACTCTATTTCTCCGCCTAGACCGGAAACAGTTTTGAGAAGCTTGATGAGTTCTTCAAACTCCTCCTTGCCGACCTTACTTATCACTACGCCTGCGTGAACAATTACGAAATCCCCAGGCACCACCTCTTCATCAATGGCCAATAGGGTCTCTTTCACAAGACCACCTATCTTAACCTTGGCAATTGGTGGCGTGGAGCTCTTATCAATGCTGACTACTTCTCCTGGCACACCGAGACACATCCGTATCACCTAGCATATTCTGGGAAGGTTCAACGCCTCTCCTTTTATGACCCTCCTTCCACCTACCTCTGTGAATCCTAAAACCTTACCCTTGTACGAGTTTTCATCAGGAATTATCACTTCACCTATTACTTGAGGATTTTCCCCCATGGATTTTAACGCTTCCATGATCTCGTTGCTTACGTCACGACTTACGCTTAACACAGCGACACCTTCGGATGCGACGGTCAAAGGATCTATACCTAGCATCTCAAGAAACGTTTTCACGTCCTCGCGTATGGGAATCTTTGACTCATCAACTATTATCGAAACCTCTTTATTCCTCACCCATTCGTTAAGTATTGAGGAAATGCCTCCCCTAGTAGGATCTCTAGCCGCATGCACATGGTTCCTGTATTTCTCAATTACTGGTAGAACGGTTTTAACGAGCGGTTTTGAATCACTCCTTAGGGAGAGGTTCTCAGCATCCATCCCAAGCTGGGAAGCCAGGATGGCAGCCCCGTGCTCGGCGATATTGTTTGTGACAATTATTACGTCGCCGGGATGCGGCTGGTCAACTATTGGGGCTTCCAGTGAAACCCCTATTCCGAAACCTGAGATAACGATCTTGTCCAGTGTTCCTTTAGGCATTACTTTAAAGTCTCCTCCTATAAGCGAGACGTTGTTTTCTTTCAAAACCCTGACGAGGGAGTTGATGATCTCTTCCAAATCCTTTACTGGAAATCCTTCCTCCACGATGATGTTGTCGAGAAAAGCAACTGGTCTTGCACCCATCATGACTAGGTCGTTTAAAACACCTGATGCGGCTAGTTCGCCAATGTTTCCTCCGGGGTAAAACAAGGGTTTTACAGTGTAGGAGTCGCTTGAGAAAACAACGTATGTGTCTCCAATTTTTATGAAAGAGCCGTCATCCAATATGTCCAGCCCGCGCCCGTCAAGGGCATACCTAAGGATTAACGGTACTTTCTTCACGATCAGAGATTCTATTAAATCATGCGACTCCTGTCCTCCAGCACCGTGGAGTAGAGTGATGAAAGCCTCCATTTCAAACCCTCGATGTAGGTATCTATAACATGATTATAAAATAAAGGAGTTTTATACTTAAATAAAAATTATATACTTGTACAGATAGTTTTTAATGCTCGGCACAGGATTAGGCTGGTAGTGATGAAGGATTATAGAATTGTTGAGCACCCGATAATAGATTTCAAGCGGGGTAGAAAAGTTTCTCTAACATACAATGGGAAAATTGTGGAGGCATATGAGGGGGAAAGCATTCTCGCAGGATTATATGCCGCCGGATTTCGCGTTTTCGCTACAAGCCCTCAGGGAGATAGGCTTAGAGGAGCGTTCTGCATGATAGGAAGATGCTCAAGCTGCCTTTCCAGAGTCAACGGCATTCCAAACACCAGGATTTGTATTGAACCGGTTAGGGACGGATTGATCGTTGAAACACAGGAGGGCTTACCAGACATTCCAAAAGTCTCCCGCGAGATTGTTGACGTGGTTGAAGAAATGAAAGACGTGGATGTTTTAATTATCGGAGCGGGCCCAGCGGGATTGAAGGCCGCTGAAATACTAGGAGGATACGGGCTCCGGGTTCTAGTAGCAACTGATCACTTCAGGGCTGGCGGCCAGCTGGTCAAGCAAACACACAAGTTTTTCGGCGACACAACATACTACGGGGGTGTTCGCGGATTCAAAATCGCGGAGAAATTGATCTCAAATCTTAGTAGAAACCCAAATGTTGAGATCTCAACAAGGACTTTCGTGTATGGATATTTTAAGGAAGGATTTTTCGGCGCGGAGAAAATCGGGGATCCCAGCCTCCACCTCCTAATTAGAGCTAAATACGTAATAGTTGCTGCGGGCGCCTCTGAAAGAAGCTTGTTATTCGAGAACAATGATCTACCAGGGATTATGGGGGCAGGTGGCGCGCAAACACTCATGAATGAATACGGGGTCAAACCGGGTGAGGATGCTCTTGTAATAGGTAGTGGTAATGTTGGATTGATTGTTGCTTATCAGTTGTTGCAAGCAGGGGTCAGGGTACACGGGATCGCTGAGGTGTTAAGGGAGATAGGCGGGTGGTTCGTCCACGCTGCTAAGATTAGAAGGCACGGGGTACCAATATTCACGGGTCACACTATTGTGAGGGCTGAGGGTAGAGATAGGGTTGAGAAGGCCGTGATCAGCCAGGTTGGTAAAGACTTAAAGCCGCTTCCGGGCACGGAGAAGGAGTTTAACGTTGACCTAGTTCTTTTAGCAGTTGGCCTGCAGCCTAACTATTCACTGCTGAGCCAGATGGGGGCGTTGATGAAGTACCTGCCTGAGGCAGGGGGTTTAATCCCATTGAGAACCAGATATATGGAGACAAGCATTAGAAACGTTTTCGTTGCCGGCGATCTATCCGGGATCGAGGAAGCTACCACAGCTTTTATAGAAGGAGAAATAGCGGCTTACACTATTTTAGAACGTGAAGGATTTGCTAAAGCGGTTGAGGAAAGAGAGAGAATACTCAACTACCTGTGGAATGAGTACAGGCAGTCCCCCGTGGTCCAGCGGTCCAGGGACGCAAAGCTTAAGGTTACCGTGAGTGAGGAGGAAATGAAAAGGTTGAGGGGGTAGACGGGCATGGGGTTTAAAGAAACCGGGGTTTTAACTTTGGAGGATATGATGAGAGCAGGCTTGATGCCGTCGGAAGAGAGGTTGAGAAAGGGGCCTGTAGCACTGCTGGAATGCCCGGAGCAAATCCCGTGCAATATTTGCGTCTCCGCATGCCCGTTCAAAGCAATAAGCATGGATAAGATATATGAACTTCCCAGGCTGGATGAAAACAAGTGTGTAGGATGCGGAGTATGCGTTGCCAAATGCCCCGGGCTCGCGATATTTGTGATTGACGTCAGCAAAGGCGACAAGGCCTATATAACCCTTCCATACGAGTTTCTCCCCAGACCTTCGAAAGGAGTGAAAGTCAAATTGCTCAATAGGGAGGGCAAAATCGTGGGCGAAGGAGTAATTGTGAAGGCGTGGGAATATGAAAAAACATGGGTTGTCACGGTCGAAGTTGAGAAAAACCTATGGTTTGATGTAAGAGCTATTAGAATCGAGGGGAGGTAAATGACTCAGCAGGATCCTAGGAAGATAATCGTGTGCAGATGCGAGAACGTCACCCTTGAGCAGATTCTACGCGCTATTGAGGAGGGTTTCGACAGCCTCGAGCTATTGAAGAGAAAGCTGAGAGTTGGCATGGGACCGTGTCAAGGCACCACCTGCTTGCTAATGATTGCTAGAATTCTAATGCAGAAAACGGGGAAGTCTTTTGAGGAGGTTTTCTTACCGGTTAACCGCCCACCTATCCACCCTGTAAAATTGAAAAACTTCATAGGTGGTAGTCGTGAAGGCTGAAGTGGTCGTGGTTGGCGCGGGCGTCACAGGTGTTTTAACCTCGGCAGCACTGTTTGAGAAAGGGATACACAATATAGTAGTGGTCGAGAAGAACTATCCGGGTTCAGGCGGGAGTTTCAGGTGTGCTACCGGTATTAGGGCAAGCTTTACAAGTAGGGAGCACATAGAGGTAATGAAGAGGGCTATAGAGCTCTGGCCAGTCATATCGGCTAAGTATGGTATAAAATATTCGCGAGACGGATACTTGTGGATTCTCACTAGGGAGCGTGATGTCGAGTTTTTCAAAAAAGTTGTCGAATTCCAAAACTCTAGAGGAGTCCCTACAAGAATGATAGGGCCCAGTCAGGTCCAAGAGCTTGTTCCCACCATGAGGACTGATAAAATTATCGCGGCAGTCCACGACCCTATGGCCGGAAAAGCTAGTTGCTTCGAAGCAGTTTTGAACCCGTTAGCAGTTTTGAGAAAACAAGGTATTACTATTCTCTCCAACACTCAAGCTAACAAGCTAATAGTAGAGAATAATGTTATCAAAGGGGTTTTGACGAGTAAAGGGATTATACATGCGGATCAAGTCCTTGTTGCCGCTGGCGGAGAGTCAAGGGATCTTTTGAAGACGATAGGGATTGATCTCCCAATTAGGAATCTCCCGAAACACGTAATGGTTTCTGAAACCTTCAAGCCACTTATTAAGCCTTTAATAATTGACTGGTCAACCTCCTCGTATATTCTCCAACTCCTACACGGCAACTTCTATATTGGTGCGGACATCCCCGAGGAATATGATGTTGAAGCATCTAACAGGTTGGAATTCCTACGGAAGGCGGCCAGGGTTTGGAGTACATATTTCCCGTGGCTGAGAGAAGTTTACATTTTAAGGTACTGGACAGGTTACTACGACATGACCCCTGACCACCACCCGATCATAGGGCCTATTAAGGAGGTTGAAGGATTGTATGTTGCGGCAGGCTTCAGCGGGCACGGTTTTATGATGGCTCCCGCTGTTGCCGAAGCCCTTGCCGAATACATGACCGGTGGGAAGCCCGTTGTGAGAGAGTTTGAAAACTTAAACTATGAAAGGTTCACTAAAGGAGAGGTCATTAAGGAGATTGCAGTGTTCGGCTAGCTTGTTTTTCTAGGTATCCTGGTTGAATCACCTATGATCCAGTAGTCTCCATCGGATCGATGCTCTAGCTTGAAGACCGGTACTTCTTTTTTAACCCTCTCCAACGCTTCTGATAAGGCTGGCATAACGTTGACACGGCTTTTCCCAGCCACAGCTATTATCAGAGTCGTCTCCCCGGGTTTCAGATCCCCTATTCTGTGATATATTAGTACTCCTTGGAGACCATATTTCTCGGCAATTTCATAAGCTATATGATTCAAAGCTTTCTCAGCTACCTCCTTGATAGCTGAGTACTCTAGTGAAGTCACTGTTGAACCGTTGATCTCGCCTTTAACCAGCCCTATGAACAATCCAACGCCGCCTACGAGGTGGTCTGCGTCTTCCCTGACTAGATCGTTAATTATTGAATCTATGGAAATTGGTTCTCCCCTATCTAAAATTTTAACGTTTACAAACACCATTTTAGCCACCTGAAAAAGGAGGTGTTAGAATTACCTCGTCTCCATCTCTTAAAACCCTGTCGAGCCCTGCTTTCTCCTTGTTGACGAAAACTATTGGGGTGACCCCCCTGTACTCTAACCCGCCAAGAAGCATTTCAATCAAGTCCTTAACGGTTGAATAATCATTTATCTCAACAACTCCATCCCTGATTATCTCGCTGAAAAGGGAGTATGCTCTTACATTAACTTTCATCACACATCACCCTGGGGGGTCTTGACTTTAGAAAGCACTCTTACATCAGTGATTACTGTTTCAGGATACTGGCCTTTCTCATCCTTCTCGTATTTTTTCACCATATCCCATATGTTTAGTAACGCCGCAGTCGCTCCTACTAAAGCCTCCATTTCCACCCCTGTTTTAGCTGTGGTTTTAACGGTCACGTAAACCCGGATTCCTTCTTCCTCAATATTGAAGTCTACCTTAACGTTGGAAATAGGTATGTTATGCGTTAATGGAAGTAGCTCAGGGGTTTTCTTCACCCCAAGAATTGCCGAGACGGATGAAACATCGAGAACGTTTCCTTTCTCTATTTTCCCGCTTTTTATAAGTTCGATAGTGCTTTTCTTAAGCTTGATGAAGCCGGTTGCGACTGCCTCGCGCTGGGAATCCGGCTTTCCCGAAACATCCACCATGTGAACGCTCATGACCGGCCCCTCGTAAAATAGGGTTTTCGAATAGAGACAGCCTTCTTGATTTTTTCAACTACTCCATACTCATCTTTATTCTTTAATTCCTTACTAATATCGACGAACGGTTCTTCCAGGAAGATACAGGTTTTAATCCAGCCCTCCGGGGTGAGCCTTAGCCTGGTGCATCTTGCACATAAATCGGGGTTTCCATAACCCTTTATCACGTTGACTTTTATACCAGATGGCAGAGTGTAAATGGGTCTGTTTTGAAAGTTAGATATTGTTATATTGGAAGAGATCCTGTGTAGTTTTTCAATGATAGGGTCAAGGCTTGTTCTCTGCTCGAGATATACATGGTGCGGCGTTCCAAGAGGAATGAGTTCAATGACGTTGACGTCAACCCCTTTTGATGAGGCGTACTCGATTATTTTTTCAAATTCTCCAAGGTTTATCTTCATCGCGAGAAAGTTTAGTTTTACCTTTATACCGTGGTCTAATGCTTGTTCAATTCCCTCAAGGATTAGCTTGACGCTACCCCTTGTACGAGTAATAGCTTGGTAAACCTCATCGTTTAGTGAGTGAACGCTTACGTTAAGCCCGTCGAGGCCCGCATCAGCAAGCTTTCCAGCTAGGTTTTTCAAAAAATACCCGTTTGTTGTCAAGGACACCTCTTTGGAATATTCTCGAATCCCTTTTATTATATCCGGGGTATCCCTTCTGAGAAGAGGCTCTCCCCCAGTGATTTTAAAGTACACTATTCCGAGTTTACGGGACACGTATGCGAGATACCGGTAATCGTCAGGGGTTAGCACCTCCGCTCTATCTAAACCAGTTAAACCCTCCCTATGGCAAAAAATACAGTTGTAGTTGCATCTCATCGTGACAACTATTCTGAAGCTGTCCACCTCTCTTCCAAAACCATCCCTAAGCATTCCATCCACCCGGCGCTCGTTTTTCTATTATCGAAACCGAATTCTCGGGGAGTATGAGAGTTAGACAATTCCCGGAAACCATGCTACGCAGTTTTTCCCATTCTCTCCGAAGTAGGTTTACTCGAACCTTTGATGAATCGATTTCCAATAGAAGTGTGACGTGATCGAATCTCTCAATTACCTCTAATAAATTACCTTTCAAGGAGTTTACTTCAACGCTTTCACTACATCCGGGTGTTAACTTCGAGACAACGGGCGGGAATACGATATTCACTAGGCTTCCCTCAGCTAGTTTATTCCCTACGCTACCGCTAGTTGCTAAGACAGTCGACTTCCCTATTTCGACAAGATACTTGCCAGGTTTCATGATTTGTATAATTCTTCCCTCTAGAACGTTAAATCCCAGGGACTTCGCTAAGTACTCATTACTTATGGTTTCTTCCGAAAGGAAGGGAGAGTCATAAGTGAGCTTCCTACCGTTTAATACGAGTACTCTATCGTGAAACCAAAATGCGTCTTCAACATCGTGGGTTGCTATAATGGTTGTAATCTTCCATGAAGCTAGAAGCTTTTTCAACTCGTAGCGTATCACGGGTTTGCTCGCTGGGTCGATAGAGGAGAACGGCTCGTCGAGTAGGAGGAGCTTGGGCTCAGCCACGAGGGCTCTGGCCAGCGCTACTTTCTGCTTTAACCCGTTGCTGAGCGCTGGCGGCTTCATATTAGAATATCTCTCCAAGCTCATGAACTCTAGAATATCTCTAACTTTTTTCTCCTTCTCATGCCTGCTGAAAGGCTTCTTGGCAAGACCAAGCATTACGTTTTCCCACACGGTTAAGTGGTCGAGGAGGGCGTAGTCTGATGGCACGTACCCTATTTTCCTCAAATGAGGTGGAGCGTTAACAACTATACGTCCATCGCTTCTCCTGGTTTCGAAAACAGTGTTGTCATCAATGAGTATCCTACCTTTAAATGGGGTTATCAACCCCGCAATGGCTTTAATTAGGGTGGTTTTCCCCGAGGCGTTAGGCCCCATTAAGACAGCGACCTCCCCCCTTCTCAATTGAAAAGAGATATCCTCGATGATTGGAACGTTATTGAAGACTACTGTTAACTCCTCTACTGTAAGCGTTGAAGCTCACCTCTCCAGTATGCTGGTTAAGAACAGGATTAAGTAAGCTATGAGTACATAGCTGGATAAGGCATAAGCCAGTAGCACGATGTCTCCATATTGATTTATAAAATATAGTGCTATTGGAAGCGTAACAGTCCTCCCTCTGATCCCTCCCCCGAGAATTAGGGAGGCTCCGAAGTCTCCGAAGGCTCGTGCGAAAACGAGGAGCGCTCCCGACACAACTTGGGGTTTTAAAGAAGGGAGAAAAATCCTGTACAATGCTTCTAATCTCCCGTATCCAAGAGTTCTAGCAACTTCCTCCAGGGATGGCGGTATCGTCTTGAAGAGTGCAGTGAAATATATCAACGCGATTGGGAAGGCGAGAAAGCTCTGTGCTAACACGATCCCCTTGAAATCGTTCACGATTTCAAAGGAGTCGTTGAGCGTTCTCCCGAGGGGGTTTTTCACAAGGAAGATTAGTAGTATTAAACCGCTGGCTGATGGGGAAAGGATGTAGGGTATACTTAGGAGTGCCCTCAAAGCATGCTTTCCCTTCAAATTCTGCCGTGAGAACCAGTAAGACACTGGAATGCTGAGCATCAACACTACCAGCGTTGTTATTAACGATGTTTCAACCGAGAGTATTGTGGAATCCCTAACCTCCTTAAACAGTTCAGGATTAGACGGGAGGCTTGAAATCGACAAGTAAAACACTGTTGCCAAAACTATTAATTCAAATGCTATTATGAATCCTACTACCAGGCTTAGAGGAGTCAACTCACCCACGAGCCCCACCCATGTAGCATGCTGGCGGAATGGGCCATTGAAAATCAGTGTAAGGGGTAATATTCTTTAAATCCTCGATTGCCTGAAAATACCCCAGTTTACGCATTTCACTGTCCATCCTTGCTTTTTCAAGTATTGTTTTTAAAACTCTTTCTGCTAACTCTGGGTTTTTACTGGTTTTTAAAACACCTATTAATTGACAATCGATCCCAGGTATTTCAGTAGGGTCGAGCCAGACAATATCTGTCTCGCCGGGATACCAGTAGTAGATGAAATGGTAAGCTATGGCAACATCTACAAGACCAAGTGAAACCTGCTTCGCAACCTGGGTGGCATCTGCCAGGATGATCAAGCGATCCTTGACGGCTTCGTAAACTCCATTATACTTTAACAGGTTCACGGCCATTTTACCGGAGGGGGCAGTTTCCGGGTCTGCAATCGCGATCTTGACTTCTTTTGCGACGAGGTCTTGGAGGCGGGTGATATTGGAAGGGTTGCCTTTAGGGACTATAAGTGCTGGAATGGAGTAGGAGACTAAGAACACCTTGTCACCGTAAACTAACCCTTCCTCCAGCATGGCTCTCATGTACTCGGAGTCAGCGGAGCCGAAAACGTCTCCCTCTCCTGAAAGCCTAATCCTGGTTATAAGCGAACCTGTTGGTTGAACATACACGGTGATCTTGTAAGCCGAGGAGTCGGAGTTGAACTGGTCTATGTAGGGTTGCAAAGGCTTGTAAAGTGAAGGAGGCAGTAGGAACAGTATTTCCTCAGGTTTCCCGACTGGTGCCAAGCTAGGGTATATTATAATGTACGCGATGAGAATTAAAGTGATCAGGCTTAAAAACAAGTAAGCGCGAAACGCCACGCTACCCTCCCTCTTAGAGCTTCATTTTCTCCAAGAAGTATTTAGAAATCCCGCCTTCCCCCAGTTCCGCAATATACTCCCTCGAGGGCTCCGTGTTTGACACTATCCATGGTAGAATAACGTCGAGTACGTTGTACTCTGGAAAGTGAATGATCCCGCTGGAAACACCTAAGATTGCCTTATCGTTTTTATAGGCGAGCATGGACATGGTTGTGGGCTTTATTGGTATTCCGTAGAAGACTACCCTATCAGCTACCCTAGCTATAGCTAAGGGAGTTTTATCGGTGGGGTCAACGCTCATACCGCCTGAAACAACCACCACATCCGCTACTTCGACAGCTTCCAGAATATTACGAACAATCTCATCCTCATCGTCACGGGACTGGGCGTAAAACACGACTGAACAATCAAAACGCTTAAGCTTTGCTTCAATAATGGGTCCTGCGAGATCCTTCTTCAACCCGTCAATTATTTCATTTCCTGTGACAATGATTCCAGCCTTCTTAGACACTGCTGGCTTAACTGAAACTATAGGAGTTTCCATCTTCACGTCTTCCAAGAGCTTATTGAACGAGCTCCTGCTTATCTTCAATGGGACCATGTCAATAATACCTATTAAGCTGTTTTCGCGGACGAATGAACCTGTTTTCAGAGTTATCAATAAAAATATGCCTGTTGAGTTTACCTTCATCAAGCCTGCGCGATTGATTCTTACTAATCCCTTACTTCTTGCAAGTAGGAATGCTTTTCCCTCGCTTTTTAAAACAACCTCGACGTTTTCACCAGCAATGTATTTTCCAAACTCAACAACCGCTACATCCTCCCACAGCCAATCCGTATCCTCCTCTTCAACGAAAACGTAATAGTGACCGTGTTGCTTCATGAGCTCAACATGTTCTTCCTTAATAACCTCCCCCTTCTTCAAAATTGGACCTTTAAACTCCGGGGTTACAGCAGAATAGTCGTGAGCCGCCCTCAACCCTACTGAGTCCTCAATTATTTTCAACATGACTAGCTCCTACTATGTAAAATGATGGAATTGACAATATAAAAGTGTATTTAGCGAATTGTTAAATACTTTTATTGTCATTCATCAAATTTACGGCAGTTCTCTCAAACCCCAAAGCCTGGCCTGTATTTCAGCATCGTAAAGCAAAACCGTTATTTTTTCGAAATCTTTCCCACTCCCTCTATACTCTACGCCTTCAATTCGCCCTTTGAAACCAACGGGGATTCCAGACGGTTTTATAAATAAGAAGAGTTCAGCCCTCCCGTCAAGCGTTTTCAAGGTCAGGATTGACAACTTATACTCCTGAATCTTTTTCAGGTTAGAATCTATTATTTCATTAATGCTGTGGACGCTCCATATAGGTTTCAATGTCACTGTAGTTATAAGCTCAGCCTTCATGATCGCCATGGCAAGTGTGAATTCATCGTAGAGTTTATTGATTTCGAACTTTTCCTCTATGCTTACCGGGGTCGGCGGGCTTGCTGGCTTGTCTGAGACAGCTTCGGCGGGAGGTGGTGGAGGCGGGGGAGGCACTGCCTTCTTCTCCGGGACAACCGGTTTTTGCTCAATAGGCTTCTCTTTGGGGGTCTTTACGATATACTCTCTGAGTTCATCTAGGATTGGCGTGAAGAATTTATCGCATATGTCTCTGGAGACTCCTTTGCACACAACTTTAATGCTGGTGTGGACCGCGTAGAACACTTGAAGGATCTTGCAGTTTACTGTGAAATCCATGTCTTCCGAGACTCCCTCGATAACTACTGTATCATCCCTTGCCTTCCTAGATTTTACCTTCAGAACCAGCTTTTTGCTGGAAATCGCCGAGGGCTTGTAAACCCACTGGACCTCCACATCGCTACCGCCACCGGAGGTCTTTAAAATTTTGTAAAAACTGAACAGTGCCTCCAAGTTCAGTAGGGCATTTTCGACTTCTTCTTTAGAAACCGGCAGTATCAATAGTTTCTCATATTCTTTCGTATACTGTTTCGTTTGTGACAAATCAAAATCACCACTATTAAGATCATTTTAATTTTACATAAAAAGTATTTGTTAATTTTACATATAAAGTATTTGCCTGAAACTTAAATATTCGATACTCGTTTACAACGCTCTCCAATAACAATGTTTATTAACTTTGTTAATGGTTAGGAAACAATGGTGGAGGTTTTTGAAATCTTTTTGCGAAGTATACAATAGAAAAATACTTCCAGCGGTAAGGATGTACCTGAGCAGAAAACTCGTCTTAGAGTACAAATTAAGCCAGTTAGACGCGGCTAAAATTCTCGGGTTAAAGCAATCCCTCGTCAACTATGCTGTGACAGGCCGTAGAAGAAGCAAGTATTTCGAAGTCATCCTGGGTTTCGAGGCCTTCAGGAAATACCTGGATACTCTAGCTATGGAAATGTCCTCTAAGAAACATAGAGAACCCTATGCTTGCGAGCTGTGCCGCTTTTTAATGAAGACGGGTTTGGTTGATGAAGTTTTAAAGGCGGTTGAAGAAAGCCCTTCAAGGATTTATAAGCAGTATTAGCGGGCTGAGCCGAGTAGTTCATCTAACCTGAAGAAAGCATTCTTGGGCACGCCGGGCTTGTCACTATCTCCTAAAGCCCCCTCGATTCTCAATATTTTCGCCTTAATCTTGGGGCCACCAAACGAGTAACCACCGAGCCTCCCATTCTTGCGAACAACTCGGTGGCAGGGAATCACTATAGGGTTTTTATTCCTCATTAAACACTGGGCGACAAGTCTTGGATGGGCACCTAGTAGCCTGCCGATATCGCTATATGAGGATACTTTCCCGATAGGGATTAGGCTGACAAGTATTAAGACGGCTTCGCATATGTCGTCAAATCTTGCGGGGCGTACTTCCAGAGTCTCATGATCAACGGTTACTACAAGCATCGTATTCACGTTTTTTATTTATAATCTTAATGATAAATAACGCTTAATACGAGCTGACGGCGCATGCGCATCTCAGTGAGCATTATAGTAGTTAGCGACAGGGTTCATGAAGGGTTAGCCGAGGATGCTAGCGGCTCGTTGGCTAGGAGAATGGTTGAGGAAAAAGGGTTTTTTGTGGAAGAGTTTACAGTTATTCCCAATTCTCACCGTGAGTTGCTCAGAGTTGTGAGAACTTCTAAGTCTAGATTAATAATCTTCATCGGGGGAACCGGGCCCGGCCCTCGGGATATTACAGTGGATGTTGTATCGCAGGTTGCATGGAGGCATCTCCCAGGCTTTGGAGAGCTTTTCAGGGCCAAGTCTTTTGAAGTAAAAGGTTTCAGGGGCATTTTAACTAGGAGCGAGCTTTTCATTCTCCCCGATGGGAGAATAGCGGTCTGCCTCCCAGGATCCCCGGGGGCTGTTGAGCTAGGCTTGAACATTCTGTTAAACATTATTGAGCATCTTGTTGAGGAGGTTGACAGGTTTGAGGGGCAACATAATTGAGAAATACTGCAGTGTATCGTTCGATGTTTGGGGGACTCTCATAGACCTTAACTACATGTTGAGGAGAATAGCTTATGTCGCTGCGGAGAAAAAGAGAGAGAATGTGAACCTTTACACTTCCAAAGTGTTAGAGGCTTATGAAAAGTCTAAGATGTTGAGGAGGAGAAACCCTGAGATAACTCCAAACCAGCTTTTGGAGAAGTCAAAGGAGATAATGGCTGAAAAATTAGAGATGAACATAGGGGCGGTTGACAATATAATCGGGGAAGCCTTCAGGACAGCGGAAGTAGACAAGGCGGTTTATCAAGACGTGATTCCAACTCTTGACGGACTGGGTCGATTAGGCTTGAAAATAGGTGTTACAGGTAACGTTCTCTTCTGGCCGAGTAGGCTAACCATCTCGCTTCTTGAAAAAGTTGGTTTATCTAAATACTTCTCCATCTATGTTTTCTCGGACGAAATCGGGTATTCTAAACCCGATAGAGAAGCTTTTTTAAAATACGCAGAAACCGCGGAGTGCGAGCCCGAGAGGGTAATCCACGTGGGAGACAATGTCGTCGAGGATGTGGGTGGCGCTCTTTCCGCCGGATTCTATGCTGTGTTAATTCAACGAGGTCTTAACGATTCAATAGTTGTCAAGGCTTTGCGGTCTGCGGTAATAAACGATATGCGGGAGCTGTTAAGAGTGATTGAACAGTTTTAAGGCGGTTTATATGGAGTCCCTCGGGAAGTTTAGAGACAATATTTTAAACGGCCCGATCGGTAGGACGCTACTGTGGCTCGGCCTCCCGCTGATGCTGGTTCAATTAGTTAATATCTCGTACAACCTGGTTGATTCATTCTGGCTTAGCAGATACAGTGAGATAGCTCTGGCTGTTCCAAGACAAGTGTGGCCCACCTTCATGTTTCTCAATGCTGTTATACATGGATTGATGACCGCGAACCTCGCAATTATCAGTCAATTAGTAGGTGGGAGAAGATATGAGGAAGCCCACAAGACCGTTTCACAGTTCGTGACGGTCTCTTTATCGCTTAACGCGGTGCTTGCGATAGCTTACTTCTATCTTAGACCATTCATTTTCAGATACATCGTTCAAACGCCGCCTGCACTGTACGATGATGTTCTAGGGTATTCCGGAATCATCGCGATAGACATAGTGTTTTCGGCCCTAACGCTTACTTATTCAACGATTCTCCAGTCGATAGGTGACACGAGAACCCCGGCCTACGTAAACCTGGTCGCGGCAATAGCAAACTTCATCCTGGATCCGCCATTCATTATAGGCTTAAGAATCAGTGGGGCTTACATAATCCCTCCCATGGGTGCGGTTGGAGCAGCTATGGCCACGGTGTTGGCAAGATCTGCGGGATTGGTAGCCCTTATGGTGTTTCTGAATAAAAAATATCCTTATTTGACCCCTAAGCTGACAAGACGCTTAGAGAAAGAATGGGTGTTGATGAGTTTTAAAATAGGTGTACCAGTTACACTAATGATGGCTTCCAATTCTCTCGCCTTCATGTTTCAAAACGCGTTGATCAATCAATACGGTGAGTATGCTGCTACGGCTGCCGCTATAGGGTTTTTGCTGATGGATCTAGCCGACGCTTTTTTATGGGGGTTTACAAGTAGCGTGGCGGTGATGATTGGCCAGGCGTTGGGCGCCAATCTCATTGAGCGTGCTAGGAAAATAGCGAGGCTGGCCTCGCTGTACATTGCTGTTTCTACGGGCATTGCATCCATGATCGTGTTTATATTTAGGGGCTTTTTCATCAACATATTCACCAGTAATGCGGCAGTCTACGCTGAAGCAGAAAGATTTGTTTCATTATTTCTTCCAAGCCTCCCATTCTTCACCTTATTCTTCATAGGCATGTCGGTTGGAAGAGGCTCCGGCAAGACGTTTATCCCGACGGTAGTGGGCGTTGTAAGGCTGTGGGGGGTGAGATTGGCTTTCGGATACTTCCTGTCTAATCAGCTGGGATGGGGAACAGTGGGTATTTGGCTGGCTATGGCTTTAAGCAACTACTTCTCCGGCCTAGCCATGTACGGATGGGTTCACAGAGGCTCGTGGGCTGTCCCCTTATTTAGGCATCAAGAAAAAATAATGCTTCACGGAATGGGGAATAAACCCTTGAACAGGTGACCCGGCATGAGGGTCTTGGGGATAGACCCTGGTACAAAAACCATGGATCTCTGTCTTCTCGACAACGGGGAAGTAGTGGGTGAAGCATCTATCGAAACCAGTAAGGTTGCTTCTAACCCTGAGACAGTCCTTGAAGAAATATCGGAACTTAAGCCTTTCGACGTCGTAGTCGTGCCCTCGGGGTATGGTGTTGAGCCATTGGATTTGGAACGGGTTCCGCGAGATCTACTGGAGGAATGGTATTATACGTTCGTCCTGGCTACGACGCGCGAGGAAATACGGGAGGGCTTTGAAAAAGGAATCATTGGCGCTAAAATATATTACGCCATGGTGAGGCTCGTAGAGAAACTATACGAGCTTGAGGCGAAAAAGATACTGATTCCAGGGGTTATTAACCTACCCACAGTTCCGCTTCACCGCAAGATTAATAAAATAGATATGGGTACTGCTGACAAGCTTGCGGTAGCTGTTTTAGGGATTCATGAAGTAGCGAGTGCTTTGGGCGTCGACTACGAGCATGTTAATTACATACATGTCGAGCTCGGATTCGGATATAATGCGGTGATGGGGGTTGAAAAAGGCTTAATCGTTGATGGTATTGGAGGCTCATTCACGCCGGGGCCAGGGTTCCTGACGGCTGGGGCGTTAGACTTAGAGGTTGCCCAGTCAATTGGAAAACTCGATAAGAAAGATGTTTTCACAACAGGATGCGGCCCATTGACAGGAGTGTCTACTCCTGAAGACATGGTAGAGAAGTCCGGTAGCGACTGGAGAAGCAGGATATGCCTTGAGGCTTTTATTGAGGGGGTTGTTAAAGCTGTTCACCAGATAATGCACAGTGTTAAGAACCCTGATTTAATCCTGCTCTCAGGGAGGGTTTCGAGAATCCCTGGAATCAGGCTTGAATTGGAGAAGAGATTGGGAGGAATTAGCGAAGTAAAGGCTATGAAGGGATTACCAGGGGCTAGAAGCGTCAAGGAAACGGCTCAAGGATATTCCGTAGTCGGGGATGGCTTAACAGGTGGGGTGTTCAAAGGCCTTATCATCCATGTAAAAGTAGGTGAAGCTGTGGGAAGCGCCTTAGACTATGTCTTAATTCCCGCCTTCTTTGAAAGCAGGCTGGGCAGGAATTTCCTCCGGCTCAGGGGAGTAGGGTTTAGGACCCAGCCCTTGAACACTTCATGGTGGAGTTCTTGAAGATTAGGGAAAAGGTGTGGTATGAAGGCATTGTAAGCGTTTTAGCTGGTGAGCAACCCTATTTCACCCCGCTCGGCTTTCAAATAGTCAACGGGGTTGTCAAGCTAAAAGTGTATAGTTCTGCGAAAACCTCCTCGCTGTTAACCATATACCCTGAAGCCGTTCTGAACATCACAGACGACCCATATCTATTCTTTCTATCAACATTCAAGGAGCAGACAGGCGGCATTCCTAAAGATGAAGTGGAATTCATAAATGGCTACCCCGTGTTAAGAAAGGCCTATGGCTACATAATGATGAAGAGGAGAAAGTTCTCACCACAGGGTGAAGTGCTTCTTTTTGACTACAACATTGAGAAAATCATGGATAATCCTTTGTACTGTGATAATATTGAGCCTTATTCGAGGTGCAGGGCGTTTCTTATAGAAATGATAATCTATGCATCGAAGATCCGAGACGTATCAATCAAGGAAGGAGCCGGAGACCTTCTGAACCGTTTCGAGAAATCGCTCGACTATTCATATGAAATAGTAATTAAAACATGTATGGATCAGGCTGAATTAGGGATTGCGAACAAGTTGAAGGAGATGGTTTCAGGTTGGCTGAGGAAATAACTGTTTCGGCGCCTGCCCGTCTTCACTTTGGAATGATCAATCCTTTTAGAAGAGATCTCAGACTCTACCTGGGAGCTGGATTAGCCGTAAACAAACCCCGGGTTGAAGTTGTTGTTAGAAAGAATAAGGAATTATCCTTCAGAGGGCCCAGATCTGAGGAAGTAGGGGTGAAGCTAAGACCACTCATAGAAAAGTATGATTTGCGGAAGGGAGAAGTAGAAGTAAGGAAGACTATTCCGAAGCACGTTGGCTTGGGTTCGACAACGCAACTGCTCCTCTCGGTAGCCAAAGGTCTTCTCGTAGCCAATGATATTCCTTTCAACATTGAGGAAGTCTCATCCGTTTTAAACATTGGGAGGGTTTCCGGCATAGGGAAATACGCATTCCAGTATGGAGGGTTTATCGTTGACTCCGGCGTGAAAGGGAAGGACTCTGCAACGCTTTACATGAGGTTAAAGTTTCCCGAGGATTGGAGGTTTATCATAGTAATACCTGAAGGGCGCGGCTTGAGCGATGAGGAGGAGAATAGGGTTTTCGAAGCTGTCGAAACCATTCCCGAGTCGTTAATTCACGAAGCATCATACCACTTATTCGTTGAATTGATACCCTCAATCATCGAGGAAGATGTTGAAGGTTTCTCCGAGGGTTTAGAAAAGCTCCAGCTGGTTGTCGGGAAAATGTTCAGCAAGTATCAAGGAGGTGTTTTCTCGAAGCATTCTGAAAAAGTGGTTGACATTTTAAAGAAGCTGGGTGTTAGAGGGGTAGGCCAGTCCTCGTGGGGTCCCGCGGTCTACGGGGTAATCCCTCCTGGTGGAAACCCCTACGAGATAAGAAACCTTGTCTCCATCATGGTGAGCGGTGATGTTTTAATAGTTGAGCCAGATAACTCCGGCGCACTCTTAACCATTACAAAGCAATAGCAATCCCCTCGCTCCTTGGATCGTTGCCTAAAACCACATATCCCTTCTTCTTAATAGCAACGTGGACGTGGCCATGTGTTCCGTAGGGTCTAGTCAACACTGATGAAATCTTACCTGTCTCAACCGTGTTGAGCGGAGGCTCTACTTCAACGGTTTGCTTAACATAAGGTTTAGTATAAATGAACCTCGGAGCATCTAGCGCCTCAGCAAGATCCATGTTATATATGAAGAGGTTTTCATACACTCGCAAATGAAGTTGCGGCCTATAGTCTCCCCCGACACATCCTATGATATATTTGCCCTCCCCGGCATCAATCCCAAGTATTGACAACGTGTGGAGGGGAAGCTTCTTAGGGGCTGGGCTATTAGGTAAACCCTTAGTCTTCGCGAACCCGATTCCCCTGTTTTGCACTGGGAAACCGCCCATCATGAGCCCGGAGCCAAATGGGTGGAATAAGCTCTGTATGAAGCCCACAACGGCCTCCCCATCGGAAACTATGAAGAAAGTCGTGTCGCCACCGCCTAAGCCTTCAGTAGCGAATGTTTTTACATCCTTGATTTTCCCGTAGTGCAGGTACTCGTAAGGATTAACCACCATGTAGTCAGGATCTCCTATGAAATTATCTCTAAACAAGTATGATTTCTCAACAGGCTCGGACCATGCGAGAATTCTTTGAGGATCGTTGAACCCATACCTGTCTAAGCCAAGCTCGTGGAGCGCTGTTATCAAGTTTAAAGTCGTTATACCTTGAGAGTTGGGAGGAAGCTCGTAGAATGTTCTTCCATCAAGCTCGAGCTTCAAAGGAGTCACCCTGAATCCCTCATGCTCCATAAAGTCCTCCAAGCCCAGGTCGACCCCCTGTTCTTGCAGCTCACTCACCAACTCTTCAGCCAGTTTTCCATGATAGAACTCGTCCCAACCCCTAGTAGCTATGATTCTAAGCGTTCTACCCGCATCCCTGTTAACCACTAAATCACCGTGGGAAAGTCCCATGTAATACTTGGCCCACTTATAGTTTGAAAGAATATCCCTTCGAGCCTTCACGGATGACGCCAGGAACCAGCCCGCCCTAAAGCCATTGTAGGCTAGACTGATCGCGGGCTTCAACAAGGTAGACATGGGGAGAGTACCATATTCCTCGTTAATCATGCCCCAGAGGTAGACAAGGCCCGGAACAGTCACCGTTAATGGTCCCGTTATCGGTTTTTCCTGGATGAATCTCTCAGGGTTGAACCCTGATGGAGACCTCCCCGACGAAGAGTAGGCTATTACATCCTGATCCAGGAATCCCAGTAGGAATCCATCGCCGCCTGGGCCTCCCATTTGCGGCTGGACAACTGAGAGAACGCTGCTAACCGCTATCGCGGCATCGAAGGCGTTTCCTCCTTGCTCGAGAATTTCAATGCCTGCTTTAACAGCTAGGTAATGATCAGCGGATACCCCTTTTCCTCCCTGAGCTATCTTCACCGGCATATGACGCCACTCTCTAATCCTATGGATAGTATACTACTCCCTCTTTCCTCAGTACTTCTATCTCCGGCTCCGAGTAACCCAGTTCCTTTAAAACTTCCACCGTATCCTGTCCCAGCGTTGGCGGGGGAGTAAGGCTATTGCTTCTCGCGCCGTTAATGAAGCCTGGTGAAGAGAGCTGCGGTATTTCTCCAAGCTTACGGTGCCTGACTTTGAAGACTATTCCTTGGTTTTTAACGTAAGGGTCTTCAAACACTTCGTCAATCTCATACACAGGTGCCGCGGGGACTCCCGATTTACTCAATGTTTCAATCCAAAATTCCCGAGTGTTTCCATGGAAAATTTCCTGTAAAATCTTGATCAACTCATCCCTGTTCTTAACCCTTTCAGGATTGGTGGCAAACCTTGGATCGCTCGCCAAGTCTTCTCTCCCAATCGCTTTACAAAGGTTTAACCATAACCTATCATTCGCGGCTGCCACTATGAACCACTTCCCATGCTTGTCTTGGAAGGCTTGGTATGGAACCATTGAAGGATGCGCATGCCCCATTCTTCTAGGCTTTCGTCCAGTAGTTAAATACATCATGGGAACATAGCACATTGAAAATATGGCGGCATCATACATGGGGACTTCAATTCTGAGCGGCCTTATGCCGCTGTATAGGCCTGCAAGAATGTAGTTGGCAATTATCAGCCCGGTTATAACGTCGAAAAGCGCGAAGCTCACTCTAACCGGGGGTGAGCCTTCTTCCCCGGTCGTCGTCATAAGCCCGGACATTGCTTGGATTATAAGGTCGTACGCGGGCTTTTCCTCGTAAATGCTGTTCTTACTGAAGCCTTTGATGCTCGCGTATATGAGGTTTTGGTTTATTTTGACGAGTGTTTCATAGTCGACTCCGAGCTTCTCAGCTACTCCCGGCCTGAAGTTTTCTATGACCACTTGAACCCTTTTAACGAGATCATGGATTATTTTCACTCCTCTAGGGTCTTTCAAGTTTACAACCACGCTTCTTTTTCCACGGTTAATCGAGAGGTAGTACGAGCTTTCCCCGTCAACGAACGGAGCCCAGCTCCGTGTCTCGTCGCCGGAGGGAGACTCTATCTTTATAACCTCCGCGCCAAGGTCGGCCAATACCATTGTCGCGAATGGGCCTGCTAAAGTATGGCTTAAGTCAAGCACTTTTAATCCTTTTAAAAGCATGAACTACACCCTACGGTTTAACAGAATCATACTATATTACTTTGAGGTTTTAATAACCACGGGTTTTACTCCTTCCTTATCAATGGTGAAGAGGGTCCATACTGCCCTGTGAGGAACGCCTTTCATCTTTCTCACCAGCATTTGCCTCAACGGTATTTGTAATTCCCCTAGGTTCTTGTCTTTGAGGGTCTGCATTTCAATTATTCCGTCAACCAAGTGCTCGATGCTTAGCAAGTATGAGAGGAAGTCCTCCGTTGAAGTGTGAAGTGTTGCTATTGTGGTCACACTCCTATGTTTGGCTACATTTGCCCTTATGGTTTTCACGAACTCTATGATCCTGGTCGGGTCCAGTGTGATCATGATCTCGTTCAGGCTGTCTATCATTACCATTCCACGCCCCCTCATGTTGAAGGAGTCAACATGTTTAAGGAGAGAGTAGACAAGGCTGTCTAAGTCGCTTGGGTTGACTTCGTCAAGAACCATGGGGTGGCTCTTCCCTTTCTTACCCTTGATTAAATAGCTGAAACCATCTATGATTCCAAATCTTCCCTCATTGAATACTTTTTCAATGTCAACGTTGAAAGAGCTTAACTGGTCCACGATGGTTGCCGGATCATCGTCAAGCCCTAGGTAAAGCAAGGGCTCATTGTTCTTAATAACTGATTTAGCAATATTAGCCAGTAAAGCGCTCTTGCCAGCACCGCCTTCGCCGGCAACAATTATGAGTGAGTTTCTCTTAACACCTTCAGGTAAAACGTAGAGAAGAATATCAACATCCAGTATTAAATTGCTCTCAGGCAAATCAATCACTAATAATGATCTTCTATATCCTTACTAATAAACGTCTATATTCTAAAAGCAGTGTAATGGGGGCTTAGAAGAGTTCTTCATCTTGAACATAATCCTTGCCGAGCTTCAAGGCTGTCTTGGCTTTCCAAAGCTCTCTACCAAGATAGTAGAAGTGTTCAGGGGCTGAGGCAAGCTTCCTCTCAAGTATTTCATTAATTATCGCAGACGGATCAGTCCCTAGTATTGTAATGCTCGGCTTACTATCTCCATGCTTATAGTGTTCTACGATTATTGCTTCCTGATCGTGGTCGACATATATTTTAAAGTACCCAGAGGGGTCTGCTTTAAGAGGGTAGGGTCTGGAGGCTTTAACAGGGTTTACCAGCTCCTGGGGCTTCAAGCCTCTCCTCTTCTTGCTTTTACACACTAGTAAGTTGACAGAGAAATCTTTCGGAGGCTTTTCCATTTCTCTAGCAAGCAGGGCCATATCCAGTGCTTTCCTAAACTCTCTGACCGAGTACGAGGTTTTAGCACTTTCTTCCGTGACAAGGAACAGGTCTACTCCTGCCTCAACCCCGATACTGGCTAACACAGCGTTTACTCCAATACTGTCAGCATCTATCAACTCTGTGAAATTGCTGACCCCCATCAATATCGGATAGCCCGGAAACTCCTTCCTCGCTGTTTTAAACGCATACAATGATTCTATAAATGCTTGCTGAGGAGGGTTTAACACCGGGTCCAGGATAATTTTTCCGAATCCTTTATCAATAGCATGTTTTAAACCCGCTCTTAAGCTTGAGATCTTGTCTCCGACAGTGGTGGAGAACGGGTCTGGGATTAGGACTACGGCTGTTTTTCGAAATTCCTCCTTGGGATTGAAATGGAGTATTGAGTCAGCTGGGAAGCTTAAAAGAATATCGACTTCTCCATCGCTAAGGGAGCTGAAATCCTCGTATTTGAAATAGTCTAACCCCACCGGAATGTTCAACAACCTCTTAACCTTTTTTGAATAGTCTGCTACAACATCTAAGGGGAGACGGCTGGACCCAATTACCAGTATGTCGGAACCGTGAGATACTAGTCTATGTGCCTTGGAGGCGATTGTGTCAAAATCCACCTCCTCATTCACGAAAACCTCGCCCATTATTAAAGGATATTTAGGCGAGACCGGTTTTCCACCAACCTCAAAACAAGACTTGGTAGCTTCTCTCCTTAATTCAGCAAGAATAATCTCCTCTCTCCTCTTCTTCTCCTTGCTCAATAATTCATCTAGCGGGTTAACCGTTGACAACTCTCCGCCTTTTTTCAAATATTCAACTAAGATGGGAATGTCATAAGCATACAAGCACCCCTTGTAAACGGGCTTCCCTAACTTCTTAGCCACGTCTTTTAAATCCCCTTTCGTGAAGCCTGGTGCTATTATTATGTCTGCCCACTCAATGAGCTCAGGGTATCGGGGTAGCTCCCGTGTTAAATACTCGCTAGTCATCATTGCGGCTATGGGAATAGGGAGCGATAAAACCTTGGCTTCTACATCTGAAAGCTGTTTTACAATTTTCTCCAAGAAGGGTTTTGCCACCATCCCTGTTACGAACAAAATCTTCAGGGGCGTTCACCACTCAATAACTCTAGGACTTTTCTAGGATGTTCAATAATTCTCACATTTGGGATTTCGTATAGCTTTTCGATAATTTTAACGTAGTACGGGTTAGGCTTAACCATGATCTCCACGTCGAATAGTATCGCGTTCCATGGGCAATTCCTTAAGCATTCGAAACACCTGGTACACTTAGAAATATCTAGCCTTACTTTCCAGTTACTATCATTGGTTAAAGCCCCGGTTGGACATGCTTCAGCAGCGGTGCATTCAAAGCATTTACCGCAGTTGTCGCGCAGTATTTTGATGGGGATAGTGCTTTTGGTCTCAAAATAGTCTACCGGCAGTATGAGGAGCTGAATGTTGTTCTTCAACGCATGCGATGCTAGGTTTGATACTAAGGAATCCGATATTCCATGGACTATTTTGCTGGAAGTATTCAGGGTTGCAGGCGATATGACAGCTAAATCGTATATGTCAACGTAGAAGCGCCCTGTTGATGGGTAGCTTGGAGGCTCCTTAGACTCGTAAACTATCTCTGTAGGATACGCTCCTTTCACGCGTGCTGCCAGCTTATCAATCAACCCATAAGATTTCAACAATGATTCTCCCGCTTTAGAACAGTAAACAGTGACCGGTATCCCTCTCTCCACGATCTCAATTATCGTTTCCACCGATTCTCTTAGAAAGCTTCCAGCTCCAGTTATTCCCCACGCAATAGCCTTAGGCAACTACTCCTCCTCTATTATCTCTTCTATGTAGGCTAGATTGTAGTCTAACTCATCAATGTGTCTTAGAGCAGCCTTCACCACAGCCTTACCGTATTTCACAGTAACTTTCACATTCATGTTTCTTGTTTTCAGCGCCGTATAATCGTAGGGGTTATCCGTGTTTTTCAGGTCAACGTTTATCACGACTTCTGCATCGATCTTGAAAGGTTGCGCTTTAATAGCGTTCTCAATAACTTTTTCCAGTATACTAATGTCATCGCGTTTTCTCAATGGAACACCTGTAAACTGGTGTACAACCATGCCTAGAGCAATTCCTGCTTCGAAAGCGGCCCTCTCTCTATCTGTTACGTCCTTGTGAAAGTATTTCCTAGCAGGATCAGAGAACATAGGGCTCTCCCTTGACGTTGAAATATCTTACCCCTTTTGACTCCAATTCTTTCAACAATGTCTTCGCTATTTCTAACTTCTTCTTCTTAACCCTTTTGTTAAACGGGACTAGCTTACCTGGGCATGAATAGGGCTCTCCATCCAGGTCGAAGCCTGCGAGAATGATTCTCGATATCCCTAGTGAGTGAGAAAGGAAAACACCTCTATCGCCGTCGGTGAAACCTCCGAAGTTGTAAACATGAGGTCTTGGCTCAACCTGTGTAGAACCTATTATTCTCCCCTTGAACATAGGGACAAATTTCGAGACTCTATCAATATTGTCTCCGTGAGCGTGAACCACTATTACCGATCCCTTGAGGGATGCCCATGCTATGTCGGCTACGAGGCCGTCTAAGTCCGTGACAACAATGTGCGGTGTTATGTCGTGATTAATCAATACTGTCGTAGCGCCGTCTGCTGAGATCAGAAGCTTGTCTTTAAGAGCATTATTTCCCATGAGAAACTCAAGGTCTGACACGAGACTCGGGCCGCATCCGAAAACAATGGACTCGTCAAACCCTTTAAACGAACCAATCATCTCGTCGAACTCTATCAGATTGCTGCGACCATCGAGGAGCGTGCTCAATAAATCCGTGGCCTGCTGATCCTTTTCGAAGCTAAGGTCTATGCTCTTAACAATTAAATCTGCATATATCCTCATCCACCATTCCCTGTCAATGACCCAGCTCATATAAAACCACCTTTTTCTAACTCGTTTAAGAACTCCTTCACGTAACCCGTTATCAAGGATTCCACATGATACTGGTGAATAGTCTCCAAGGATTCTACTTTAACTGAAATATAATGGTTTGAGTCCAAGGTATCCTTAAAACCTTTTATAAGAGTTACAAAAATTCTTCTAGCAACGTCTTCTGTGAACTCAGGGTTCACGAAGATCTTCTGAACGAAAACCGCTTCTTCCTTCCTAGACAGAAGATTCACCGGCGTATTTAACACCCTCGTTAAGAGTTCCCCTATTTTGATTGGTGAAATATGCTTATCATCTGTTTCAACCCTAACCTTAACCTTGGCCTTCTGCATATGGGTGAAAGGAGTGTTGAAAAGATGAAGCGAAACCTTCATGGCGCACGGGCATGAAGTCACCGTTTCAGTCTCGACCTCTGAGAACCATTCGAGCTTATTTGTAGCCCTATCCAAGGATACTCCAGAGCCTAGTCTAAGGTGGAAAGGTATATCATTAATCCTGGTTAAATAATCCCCGTAAACCTCCACGTATGATTTCCCCGCATAAGCATTAGCTTCTAAAGCCTTAAACGCTAGAAAAGCAAGGCCTTCAAAACCCTTCTCTTCCATTATTTCATAATTACTTGTTAAAACCCTGTAGAGTCTTGAAAGATGTGCTCCTTTAAGATGCTTAGGAAGTTCTACGTATATGTTGAAAACCGGTGTGAAAATCCCATTACCCGCTTTGAAAGGCGGGAGCTTAACCCCTGTTAATCCAACCCTGCTCACTAGTATGGGGAATGCTGGTTTTTCGGAGTGAACGTCCGGTAATTCTTCGCTACTCATTCCTCATCACCTTTTTAACTATTCGACGACCCCCCTCCCGGTTGCAGCTCAATTGTTTTCAAGGCTTTGTCGACAAATCCTTGAATAGAGTCCGCCAGCTGATCCATTCTTTTAACCCCTTCCAGCTTGTCTTGGAGAACGATTTTTCCATTGCTTGAGTAGAGTAGGAGAGTGGTTGGAGATGCGTGGACATCATATTTTTGGAAACTACCCCTTGCTATTTCCGAGTCGCACTCTTTCGCGAACCAGTCGCACAGTATGATCACGTAGTGGGCGTTCCTGAAAGTGGATCCTATAAGCTTCACGAATGGATACCAGTAGGTGTCGTATGCCCTACAGGCCGGGCACTTAGCGTTGTCAAAGTATACTACAAACAACCCGTCCTCCCAGGGCTGGAAAAACTCGCCGTTCAAATACTTTAGAACCCATCTCTCTTTCTTTTCATCATAAACATATATTCCATTAGGGGATTCGGGACCTATCGTGTCGAGCTCAAGACCCACCTCAGGCTTATACTTCTTCTCAGGCTTTGACAACAGCTTCTTAAGCAACTCAAATACTTCATCATCCATGGTAATCACGCTGCTGACCGATATTTTCATTATGTTAATGTAAGCATTTTAATGATAACTCTCAAGTACTTAAAATAAATTAAACTTATTAGGTAGTTTTATTATTTCCAAAATTGGTGGTACTAAGAATGGGATTAAAAGAACTCATATATGAGCCGGGGAGCGTGAAGGGAGAGGCTGTATCAAAAGTTGAGTCTCACACCCCTAAGATCGAGGCACCGAATAAGGTTAAGGCTGGCGAAATATTCAAGGTAAAAGTCTGGGTTGGCCCGCATCCCAATACAGTAGAGCACAGTATTAGATGGATAGAGCTCTACTTTGAAGAGCAGAACAGGCCGTTTAACCCGGTACTTATTGGAAGATACGAATTCACACCAGTATACAGTGAGCCGGTTGTGGAGGCATACTTGAAGATTTCAAAGCCAGGGAGATTAATTGCCATCGAATACTGCAACCTCCATGGTTTATGGGAGTCCAGCAAAGAGATTGGTGTGGAGTAAGATATGAGTTCATGCCCCGATTTTTTAATTAAAACTATTTCATCCTCCATTGAATCGTACAATAGGACTCGTAAGCCTGAGGCCACGGCCAGGCTTTTAGAGTTTGATGAGAAACATGGATTTTTCAAAGTAGAGTTTACAGGGTCTTTTTGCCTAACATGCGGGCTGAGAGACTGGCTTGAGGATCTTGCATACATTTTGAGAAGCGAAGGAGTTGACGCCGTATTAGAAGACCATGTTGAAAAAGATGAGTTTAAAATCATAGGGTTATTTAAGATTAAAGGGTTGATGAACAATGGATGTTGACGAGATAGACCTTGCAATCATAAGGGAGCTTTCCGAGAACGCTAGGAAAGCGTTTAGCGAGATAGCGAGCAAGCTGAATCTTAGCGATGTAGCAATTATTAAGAGAGTTAGGAAGCTGGAGAGTGATGGAGTAATAAGGAAGTATGCTCTGATAGTCGATCCTGCGAAGATAGGGTATGAGAAAATATCCTTCACGGGCATTAATGTCAAGCCTGAAAAACTATTCGAAATCGTTGCAGCATTGAAAGCCAAGGATTACGTTAAATACTTAGCTATAACGTCGGGTGATCACGAGTTAATAGCTATTATCTGGGCGAGAAATGGAGAGGAGCTTCAGAAAATCCACGAGGAAATCCTCAGCATTGACGGAGTAGTCCACATCTACCCAGCCATACTCGCAGACATAGTCAAGGCAGAGCAGTATGTTTAAACATTTATTCCGAAAACCTGTCCTGCCAGCCTACCGATAAGATACGTTACAGCTACTGCTGAATAAGTTATCAACAAGTATTCGACTAAGGATTTCTTGAAAGAACTACCAGACAATGTCGAGGTCACGAAAGTTAGCGCGGTGATAATGATTGTGGATAGAAGTAGGGAAGCTGGGATCGCCAGGATGATACTTAAATTCAAGAGAAATGGGATTATGGGACCTATCGCGCCTACAAGGTAAAATACTCCGGCGTTACGAGCTGCTCTAGAGGGAGAGTAGTCGTTTCCCCCTCCTCCATCGAGTGAAGAGTTTTCTCCTTCTTCATTAGGTGGTGCCAGTTCTCTTCTGATTCTCATTAATTCAACAACCTTATCTTGCTGTTCCTTTTCAGATTTTGTAGATAAGTAAGCGCCAGAGGCCATGCTGAATGAGCCGGCTAGCCCGGCTATTAAACCAGCCAATCCGGCTAGAGAAGGAGAGTTAGTGGCTGAGGCAATTCCAATCACGCCTGCTTCTATTTCAATTAAAGCATCAATCATGCCGTAGACGATGTCTTTTAAACCCTGTAAGGTTTTGACGTATAGGTTCAGGCTTTCCTGAAGCCCTACTTCATGTGAAATCTCGTCTTTTAAAAGAACCTCCAATGCTTGTTTTTCAAACTCTGATGAAGCCTCTTTGAGGAGTGACCAGTAAGTTTTTATAGCAGAGGCTTCCGAGGCTTCCATGAGGCTTAAAAGTATTTTGTAACCTAATATTCTAGCAAGCACCTTGTATGTAGCTGCCTTGATCTTAAATGTTAATCCGGGCTCTGGGCATGTTATACCTCTATTAATCAATATTTTCTTAAGGAGAGTTGCGTGTGATTTCTCTACTTCGGCAAGTCTTGAGAACGCGGTTCTCAAGCTGTCTTCCTTGGCTATGCTTTTCAAGTAATCATATAAGTCCGCGGAGATGAGTTCATCGATGTAACTCTCTGTGAGAAGCTTTTCACTGTTCATCCATTACCCCTTAAAAACTTCGACAGTTTCTCCTCAACTTGTCTCCAAACAGCTTGGTGCTGCCCAGCCCTGAACTCTATTACGTCTAAGTTTTTGAATCCTTGCTTAATGAAGAGTTCTTCAAGCTCAGCCCCTGCTTTCCCGCCCCACCCGTACAGGGCGATTATTAGAATGTTCTTGCTGGCAGGGATTTTTTCGATAAGTAATTCCGCAATATGTTTCATTGGCGGAAACGTTTTAGCTTCGTAAGTTGCTGTAGCGAGTATGACGTTCTCAGCTTGATACGCCTCAGCTAATATCTCGCTTAGATCAGGCCGCTCCTTATCGGTGAAGCCGTGGACAACCGGTTTGACACTGTTTCTCTCTAGAAACTCTATTATGGCGTTGATCATGTCGCTTACGAAACCGTACATGCTTGTATAAACAATTATTGTTTTACCAGGCACGGTTTCACCAGTAGCGAGCCTTCTATATTTTTCAATAACCCTGGCAACGTCTTCCCCCCTGTACAATACGCCGTGAGCTGGCAGAATGGTTGAAACGTTTAAATTCGACTGTGAAATCTTTTCAAGGTTTTTAACAACCCAATCTCTGAAATGCCCGATGATGTTAGCAAAGTATTTGATTAAATAATGTGAGAAATCCGTTTGCTCCTTCACGCTTAACTCATCAAGGTATAACTTGCTAGGGATCCCATAGGATCCGAAGACGTCACAGGTTAACAGGGTCCTTTCCTCTTCGACATAGCTTATCATCGTCTCTGGCCAGTGAAGCCATGGTGTGTGAATAAACCTTATTGTAAATCCCCCTATTCGCAAGGCCTCCTCGTCTTTAACAGCCTTGAAAACGGGTTTTACTTGATAGAATGATTCAATCATCCCCTTGGACAGCGCGTGTCCCAAAACGGTTATACGAGGGTTTGAAGCTAACAAGTGGGGAATTGATCCGCTGTGGTCGGGCTCCATGTGATGCGTGACCAGGTACTTGACATCTCTAACGTCAAAGTGCTTGGAGAATTCATCAATGTAAAGCCTTCCTAGGGATCTTTTCCAAGTGTCGAAAACAACCAGCCCCTCCTTGGTTTCAAGAATGAAGGAATTATAGGTTACTCCCTCTGGAATATGCCACAATCCTTCGAAGTACTTGGTTTCATGATCCTTGTACTGGAGCATGTGAAGATTGTCTGTTAGCTTGGAATAAACAATATTGTTCAATCCCAACCACCTGATTAAGATGAACGTGAGATGAGAATTTAACTTTTCAAGGTGGAGTTACAAAAAAGTTAAGGTTTAGAAGCAGCTCTTTCAAGCCATTTCCTGGCTTCCTCTACTTCCTCCTTCGGAACCTTTCCTTCCTCGTAGCAGAACCACCAATCGTAGCATTTGTAAGTCGCCAATCTCTCCATAGCTGCTTGAACACTTGTTGGCGGGGGAACGATTAACGAATCCTTAATTAGCTCGTTGTTAGGCCATAGGTGTGGGACAGCCCTCTTAAATCTATCATTCAACTGTAATGACTTCACCAGTCTCAATATTTCGTCAATGTTTCTCCCAGCCTCCTGTGGATAGTAGAGAATGGCTCTGATTACGCCTTCGGCATCGACTATTATTACTGCTCTAACTGTGTGGGTAGCGCTTTGCGCGTGCAAGAAGCCTAGTTTCCTGCCTACTTCTCCTGCTGGATCGGCTATTATAGGGAAGGGTATTTCTACCCCGAGCTTTTCCTTTATCCACTCGATCCACTTGATGTGGGAGAAAACGCTGTCGACGCTGTGCCCTAATAATTCCGTGTTGAGCTTTTTAAAGTCCTCATATCTTTTAGCAAAACCTACGAATTCCGTTGTACAAACGGGTGTGAAGTCTGCAGGATGGCTGAACAACACTAGATACTTGCCTTTGTAATCGTCAGGCAGTTTCTTCTTGCCATGTGTAGTTACTACTTCGATTTCAGGGAATTTTTCACCTATTAACGGTATTTGTCCTGGCATGTTATCCACCAATTTTCTTAATGTTTTATTAGGTTTTTAAACCTTTCTATTATAAAAAATTACCGAAAAATTCATAATCTATTGGGCTATCTCAAATTCTCAAACAATTTGACGTAAGCTGATCACTAGGAACTAGACAATTATTAAAGCTTTTTCACGAGGTTTTCAAAAAACGTTTTTCCTCAAAAAATATGCTAGTTCGCGATCAACACTGTTTAAATGAGCCAGGTAAGCGTAAACAAACCCTATATTTTCTTTTAGAGCATCGAGCACCCCTATCTCCTTGGCTCTCTCTAGGATATGCTTTAGCAGATTTCTAAAGTCTTCGTGATCTTTGAAGTGTTGTTTAGCTCTAGGATACTTGTATTTTCTCATCAAGTCTTCTTCGAACTTTAGATGCTCTAAAACATCATTAATAAGGTTTTCGACAATCATTATCTCTCTTCCTACTCCTTTTATTAGTTCCTCGATTAATTCATTCCATTTACGAAGAATCCTCTCGTGCTGTGCATCAAGCGGTTCAAAACCGTAGATCATTTCATTTCCCCATTGGAAAAGGGGAGGCACTACTTTGATAAGAGTTATTTCAGAATCACCGATACTTCTACAAAACTCCTCAGGGTTGAAGGACGTGTTAGATTCTAACCCTCCGCACGCAATTCTCAACAGCTTCTTTCCCTCAGAAACAAGCATGCAACGTGTCTTTAACTTCTCGTTAAATATTTCAACGAAATAGTGGTCCTCAGGGTTTGCAGTACTTACCTTGTCTAGTATTCTGGATAGGTCTCCTCTAACCCTATCTACGATGGTTACTTCGCTAACATCTAAAAGTTTTTGAAGACTATGTATGTCATTCCTAACACCATGGGTTACTATTCCTAAGCATTCTTTAAAAGCCCACATATAAGCACCTGGTGTGCTAAAATAGTTTTGTTTAAACTTTTAAATATTTTTAAACCATGTTTGAGGGTGTTAAATTTAAATATCTGATTTAATAAATACTACTGTGATCATTGATCATCGTAAAGGTTCGAAGCATTGGCTGAAACATATATTCCAATATACGGGTATGATATTGGTGGCGGATTAGAAATGGAGTCTTCTCCATCCCCCTTCATACCGTTTAATGGTCAGATAAGAGACGTGTTATACGGGTATATTGATTTTGTAAAAGGGTTCGAGGACAAGGTTATTGATTCCTGGGCGATGCAGAGGCTGAGATACATCTACCAGCTTCAGGCAGCCCACTTTATCTATCCAAACGCAACCCACACAAGGTTTGCTCATTCAATAGGCGTAATGCACTCGTCTTTCAAATATATAACACACTTGCTTAGAACATCGTATCATCTACCAGAGGAATGCACTTATAGAAAAGACATTATCGGGCATCAGAAAGAAATCATCTTCGCCGCTAGATTGCTGGGCTTGATGCATGACCTGGGGCACGGGCCATTCAGCCACGCATTCGACAAATACGTTTATAAAACCCGAGAGTTTCTTGGATACAGCGTGGGCAACCATGAAGTCGTTGGCTATCTCCTCTACAGGGATTTTTTAAGGGAGAGAATATACGAGCAAGCCTTGGACTCTTCTAAAACACTCGGCCTAGACCCAGAGGTTCTCATATCTCTGCTTGACGAGGGCATGAAGCCTCCCAGGGGTATGAAGGATTTTACAGACCTTGTTAACCGGTCCCTCCTCTCAGATAAGGACTTTTACAACCCATCCTCTAACGACTTGAGCAGTATGGTTAGACTTGTTGTTAGGGATTATGCCTACACTAGCGATATCATGGATTATCTTAAAAGAGACAGCTTTTTCACAGGGGTTCCGGTAGGCGAGATCAACGATGACTGGATCATTAGAAACACTTTCCTAGTGGAGAAAAACAACATGATTATTCCAGGAGTGACTCGAAAATCCTTGGACGAAATAGCCAGGCTTTTCGATGCGAGAAAGATAATGTATAAGAATGTTTACCTCCACCCGGTGAACGTGGCGTTTATTGAGATGATCGGTTATCTCCTCCAATGCTTGAAATCAAGACTTGTTGAAATAATCGAGGAAATATTGCAGAAACCTGATAGCTTATCCAAGTATTTCCTCTTAACTGATCACTCCCTTTACAGCATGCTGGCCAACTTAATATATGAAGATGTTTCAACGTATGAGTGCGTCGATAAGGAATTAGCGAGGAAGGCGTTGCAAAGTCTTTTCATTGAGAGGAAACCCGTATGGAAGATGATAGGCAGGTTTAACTATAATTTAAAGTACGCTAAGCACTTATTCAGCGAGCGCTTCGGAGAGACTTATCAGAAAATGTTGAAGGAGAAGATTAGTGAAGAAATCTCCAGCGTGCTGAAAGATAGAAATGTCAACTCTTCTGATATCTTAACCATTATTGACAAGGTTGAAATATACCCGTCCTCCGGTTCCGAAGTTCTGGATAAAATACATGTCGTAGAGATCCGCGGTAGCAAGGTTATAGATGTAGAAGATTTAACATATGAGGAGTTTGCGCAACAGCATGGGCTTATTCCCGAGGTTTTATTCACAATCTACGTCAACCGTGAGAAATACAAAGACCTATCAAGTAGTGATTTGAAGAAAGCCCAGGAGAGCGCTGAAGAAGTTATAAAAGAAGCCTTGTACGGCGGAGGAAGGGAGGCGCCTGAAACTAGTTAAAACCAGCCCTCAGCATAAATATTCAATATAGGAGAGATAGATGATTGGGGTTAACATGCTTGACTTGCAGAGCCTATTGGTAGTGTTCATTCTGGGATTCCTGCCCATTAGCGAGATAAGGGGCGCTATACCCTACGCCGTAATTAAAGCAGGAGAAGACGCTAATCTAATGGGTTTTTACATTTTAGCAGGTGTCCTGGCAAACCTGCTCATAGCCCCGGTAGCGTTGAACATTCTCTCAACGGTTGAAAAAATAGTCATGAGTGAGAAATTTCCAAGGCTTCTTAGAAACATTTATCTCAAGATAGTGGAAAAAGCGTTGGAGAAAGCATCAAGGATGGAAAAGATCACCTTGTTATCCTTAGCATTGTTCGTCGGCATCCCCCTACCGGTGACTGGTGCGTGGACCGGGAGCCTGATAGCTTTTCTACTACGAGTTGATAAGAAAAAAGCCATGGTTGCAATTAGTCTCGGAGTGCTGATAGCATCGCTAATAGTGTACTCGGCAGTTTACCTCGGAATATCCATATTGAAAACAATTTTCCTCCTTTAACTCAAATCTTATAGGGGGTGGCTTTTAAAATTCATTGTAGAGATTAAATCAAACATGTAAGGTGGTTACATGTCATACGCAAATATTGGTAAAACTGTAAGATTGAACAGAATCCTCCGCGATGGGAAAGCAGTCGTGTTCGCATTCGACCACGGGTTCGAGCACGGCCCATGGGATTTCACCAGCGAAACAATAGACCCTAGGGGATTGTTAAAGAAAATAGTTGATGCAGGTGTTGACGCGGTGATGCTAACACCCGGGCTCGCTTATGTTACACGGGACTCCTGGCTGGGGAGGACGAGTCTGATCGTGAAAGTGACTGGTAAAACTAATTTGAGACCGGAGGACCAGAAGATGCTTCAAAGCCTAATAGGCACGGTGGAGGAAGCGGTCTCGCTTGGAGCCGATGCAGTGGCCGCCACTGTTTACTGGGGTAGCCAGTACGAGGACGTCATGCTTTCTCGATGGGTTTCAATAAAAGAGGAGGCTGAAAGGTACGGGTATCCTTGTTTACAGCTCGCGTACCCGAGAGGTCCCAGCATTAAGAACATGTACGATGTGGAAGTGGTCAAGTACGGTGTGAGAGCAGCCATTGAGGTTGGGGCGGATCTGATAAAGACGTACTACACTGGTAGCTGGGATACTTTTAGAGAAGTGGTGAAGGCCTCTTCAGGGATACCTGTTTTAATGAGCGGTGGAGCCCCTAGGAAGAGCTTCATGGATTTCCTGAGGGATGTTGAAGACGTGATGAAGGCAGGTGCTCAAGGAGTGGTTGTAGGGAGAAACGTATTCATGCATGAAAACCCAGCGTTAGCGATAAGAGCGGTCATGAAGATTGTTCACGAAGGTTTAACCGCTGAAGAGGCTTTTAAAACCATGCAGTAACCGGTGGGTCAGGAATGTCAAGCGATATAGATGTTGTCACGGTAGGACACGCTCTTGTTGACATAAGGATTCTAGTAGAGACCTTTCCAGGAATAGATCAGGAGAGCAAAGTTCTCGAACAATCATGGGGGAGCGGCGGATCAGCTGTAAACGTTGCCATAGGGGTAAGAAGGCTAGGTTTGAAATCAAGCATCTTGGCGAAAATAGGTTTCGACAGTTTCGGTAGAATAATAGTCGACGATCTCTTGAAAGAGGGCGTGGATATAAGTGGTTTGAGGATAAGCCTGGGGCAAACAGGGTTTACCATAGTCGCTATTAACAAGAACGGAGACATCACGATGTACGGGTTCAAAGGAGCTGCTGAAACGCTGGAGCCTTCAGACCTTAGTGAATATGCGATTTCAAGGGCTAAGTGGATTCACATTACAAGCCTTAGACTGGATACGACTATTGAAGCCCTCAGGATTGCTGAGAAATACGGGTTGAAATCCTCGTGGGATCCTGGAAGAGTGCTAGCGTCACAGGGCTTGGAGAAAGTGAAGCCAGTCGTGTCCAGGGTTAACGTTGTCTTCCTAAACCATAAAGAAGCAACTTTATTGACGGGTATGGAGGATTACAAGCAGGCGGCTAAGGAGATAGCTTCAACCGGACCAGAAGTAGTGATCGTGAAGAGGGGTGGGAAAGGAGTATATGTCTACAGTAGGGACTTGGAGGAGGAGATCCCGGCTTACAGAGTTGACAACGTGATCGATACCACGGGGGCTGGAGACGCTTTTGCATCAGGCTTTATAACAGGCTTCCTGAGAGGATACAATTTGAGAAAATCTCTTCAATACGGTAATGCCGTGGCCGCGTTGAAAATCTCAAGCCTTGGATCCCACTGTGTGCCAACCCATGACGAAGTTGTAAAGTTCATATGGGAGAGAGAAGGAATTTAAGTTTCTTCTAAATAGTTTTTACCCATAACCATGAGGTATCATGCATGTTCGTGAAATACTTGAAGTGCAACAGGTGTGGCAGAGAGTATAGACTAGAGTCTAAGCCTGTCCTGTGCGAAAACAATGACCTGGGCAGGCTGGACATAATATACGACTATGAGAAATTAGGAAAAGCCTTCAGTATTGAAAACCTTGAAAAAAGGCCATTCAACATGTGGAGGTATATGGAATTCCTTCCTGTCCCCAGCCAAGAATACGTGGTATCCCTCGGCGAGGGCGGCACCCCTCTTTTAAAATCAACGAGGCTGGCGGAGGCTCTTGGACTGAGAAATCTCTATCTTAAAGATGAAACAAGAAACCCAACAGGTAGTTTCAAAGACAGGGCGATGAGCGTTTCGGTTTCGATGGCAAAATTCTTCGGGTTTAAAAAAGCAACCATCGCAAGCAGTGGGAACGCGGCAGCATCTCTAGCAGCGTATGGAGCCAAGGCAGGGATAGACGTCTTCGCGTTCGTGCCCGATTTCGCCGGCTATGGGAAAATAGCTCAACTACTCTACTACGGCGCTAAGGTGTTCAAGGTAAGGTGGACTGAGGCCGAGGATCCAACTGTTAAAATGATGAGACTTGTCGTGGAGAAATACGGGTTCTACCCAAGCCCTAGCTTCGGAGTATACAACCCGTATCAAATAGAAGGGCCTAAGACAATCTCGATGGAAATAATTGAGCAGCTGGGATGGAGGACCCCGGATCAGGTATTTGTACCTACCGGGGCGGGGAGTTTACTCACAGGCGTGTACAACGGTTTCAGGGATTTCAACGCGGTGGGACTCATAAACAAGTATCCTAAAATGGTTGCTGTGCAGCCTGAGGGCAACTACCCATTGGTTAGGGCTTGGCTTGAGAAGCAAGACCCGTTGAACATTAAACCCTGGGAGAAACCTCCTGAGACCATTGCTACAGGGCTTGAAGACACTTTCCCATGGGATGGCGACGCAGCGTTGAAGGCGATGTATGCGACGAATGGATATGGGGTCGTGGTCACGGATGATGAGATAGTCCAGGCAATGAAGCTTCTTGCAAGCTTGGAAGGGGTTTTCGCAGAGCCTAGTGGTGCAGCAGGGCTTGCAGGATTGATTAAAGCACTTAATGAAGGCCTTGTCGACAAGGATGAGACGGTGGTTGTCCTAGTTACAGGGCATGGTTTGAAAGACCCCGACATTATCAGGAAAACTGCTGGGGATGCACCATTGATTAACCCAAGCCTCGAGGAGCTTGAGAAGGCGTCGGAAAAATATTACAAAATCCGGATGTAGCACACTCTTCTATTAAACCCTTTCCAACATATTTTTTAACTATGATTCAACGAGATGAAGCGGAAGCGTGTGACTGGAGTGAGAAGTGCTGGAATATATGTGGCCAAGCACTCTTTCGCACACTTGAATATTTTCGCAAGGCTTTGAGATACAGGGAGGCGGGATGGAAGAGTATTGACGTATCCAAGTATTTGAAAGGCAGGGTTCTCGATGTCGGTGCTGGACGTGCAGGGTATTTGAGAAAGAACATTTCTTATCAGGGGTTATTGGTATTAATGGATCCTTCCTACGATGATCACTCCCGAGTTGAGATGAAAACCGGCAACGTCATGTTGCTCAATGCTGACGGCTTGGACATTCCATTAATGGATGAATCCTTTGACGTGGTGATATCTTTGGCCGTACTACATCATATCCCTACTAGAGAATGCAGGCTCGTATTTCTTAAGGAGATTCAAAGAGTACTGGTTGCCGGAGGCCTTCTCATTCTTTCAGTCTGGTTTCCCAGCGAGAAACCGAGGGGAAAAGAGGTTTGCGATGGTGTGATAGTTTCATCAGGCCTGGGTGATAGATTCTACCACTTCTACTCAATACCCGAGCTTAAAAGTGAAGTAGAGAGCGCGGGCTTTCGTGTTGAAAAAGTGGAGACAGTGGTGGAAAACCCCAGGAAACCGGCTGAAACAAGGAATATTTTGCTAACAGCGGTTAAACAGTGAAGTTAAAGCTTGAAAGGGTTGGGGAAAAGCTCTGAGAGTCTTGTTTTAACCGTTTTGCCCGAGGAAGCGCTGTGGAGAATTATCTCCGCATCTGGATTGAACTCTGCAATAAACTGTCTGCAAGCGCCGCATGGAGGTATAGGGTTCTCCAGGTCTGTTACAACAGCGATCTTTACAGGCTTCCTCTCGCCGTCGCTAACCATTTGAACAATAGCAGATCTCTCGGCACATATCGTTAAACCATAGCTAGCGTTTTCAACGTTAACCCCGGTATAAACCTTCCCATTAGAGCCTAGGACGGAAGCGGCGACATGGATCCTGCTATATGGTGCGTAGCTGTTTTTCAACGCGTTAGCCGCAATAGAGATCAGAGCTTCATCGTTAAGGGTCAAACCTGTTCAACCCCTATGTGGTATGTTTCTCCTTCAATATCCCACTCCCTTACCAATCCCTTGAAATCCGCGAGAAGATTCGGGTTTGTTGAGACTTTGAGTTCCACAGCTCTTGTTTCGCCTGCGATGTAGTCAACCTTAGAGAGGATCACGTGTTCTCTCTCCTGAGGGGCAATAATAACGACTCTAATCTTTGCGTCTAGTGAGAGATTTAGCATTTTCCGCATAACTTGTATCCTCCTAACCAGGTCTCTCGCTAGTCCCTCCGCCATCTCCTCCTCGCTGAGCCTTGTATCGATTGCGATGCTACCCCACTCAATATCCACAACAGAGTAGCCTTCAATGAAGTAGGGGGTTATCTTAACGCAGGAGTCATCGATTACTACCTGCTCACCTTCAATAACGGCTTCATGCGTTTTCCCACTGATTATGTCCAATGCTACTTTATCCTGGTTTTCCATAATGTAGGCTATCACCAACCGCGTTTTCTGCTTGAACCTTGGCCCTAACACGCTGTAAACTGGCTCAACCTTGTACTTGGTGACTTCTTTAAGCATTGAGAGGGGCTTGGTTTCAACATTTTTGACGTTAGCGATAAGCTTTATGAGCTCTCGGTTTTTCATAACTACTTCACTTATCTTAGTGTCGTTAACGTAAATGGTTAGGGTTTTAACGGGCTGCCTGAGTTTCAATCCCACCTTCATTCTTGCGGATGCTGCTGCTTCAAAAATCTTTTTCACAACAACCATTGTCTCCTCCAGCTCCGGATTTATGAGAGATACGTCGGCTTTGGGCCACTCGAGCAGGTGAACGGATTCCTCCCTATAGTGCTCTTTGAACATTGCTTGGTAAATATACTCCGTGATGAACGGGGTGAAAGGTGCAAGCATCCGTACTAATTTATCTAGAACATAGTAGAGAACCGTGTAAGCGGCGAGCTTATCCCTCGTGTTCTCCTCAACCCAGACCCTGGGCCTTATCAATCTTATGTACCAGTGGCTGAGATCTTCAACGATGAATTCACGGAGCATTCTTACAGCGGTGTGGACTTCATAACTCTCTAGTAATAACGTTGACTTCTCAATTAAAGAATTAATCCTACTCAATATCCACTTGTCTTCTAGTTTCAAAGCATCCATTAAACTCTCAAGCCTTGCCTGCTCAGGATTGAACCCGTCTAAAGCCATGTAAGTCTTGGCGAAAACAAACACGTTCCACGCTATGGAGAGATCTCTAGCCACTTCCTCAATACTTTTCCAGGAGAATTTAGCATCCTCCCATGTAGTGTTCGATAACAACCATAGCCTCAGCGGGTCTCTCCCTGCCTTTGCGATTGCTTCGTTTGTTCCAACGTAGTTTCCAAGGCTTTTATGCATTTCTCTGCCCTGTTCGTCAAGCATGAACCCGTGGACGAGGACATTCTTATAAGGAGCAAGGTTGAAGCCTAGCACTCCGGCTCTGAGAAGGGAGAAGAACCAGCCCCGAGTTTGATCATGCCCCTCAACGATGAAGTCGAGAACTATGTCTTCAAGGGGTAGGTTCTCCGGATGCCCCTTGGCCGCGTAGAAGCAAACACCACTGTCGAACCAGACGTCCATCACGTCAGGAACCCTGCGCATTTCGGAACCACACACAGGACACTTTAACACGACTTCATCTATCCAAGGCTTGTGAAGCTCGCTCGGAGGTTTTCCTCCAAAAGCCTCAATATCTGCAACGCTCCCCACCACTACTCTGTGACCGTTAGGGCATGTCCAAACAGGTAGTGGAGTACCCCAGTACCTCTGCCTTGAAACAACCCAGTCCTGCAGGTTTTCAAGCATGCTTTTAATTCTGTCGAGAGCCCATTCAGGTATCCAGTTAACCTTCTCAACCTCTTGTTGAAGCTTATCTTTGAGCTTTGATACTTTGATCACCCACTGCTGGGTTGCCCTGAGGAATACCGGTGTCTTACAACGCCAGCAGACAGGGTATTTGTGTATGAGTGAGGTTTTGGAAATCAACGCGTTTCTCTCCTCAAGGTCTTGGATGATAATGGGGTTTGCATCTCTGACAAACATGCCAGCATACTTGCCTGCCTCGCTTGTAAACCTCCCTTCATCATCCACTGGGCTTGCAATGTTTTTAATGCCCGACCTGACCGCTACCGTGAAGTCTTCGAACCCGTGTCCGGGTGCGCTGTGGACGAGACCTGTTCCCTCATACATGGTTACGAACTCAGGCGCGGGCAAAACCGTGTGATACTGTTCTAGTTCAGCCTGTAGCGGTACAATATCTCTCAAGGGATGGGTGTATCTGACCCCTACCAGCGAGCTACCCTTTATTTTCTCGACTACTCGATATTCCTTAATGCCTGTTTCGTCAAGAAAAGCATTCAATCTCTCCTCTGCAACTACCCATGTTTCATCACCGACCCTGATCTTGACATAGTAAGCTTCAGGATGTATCATTACAAAGGTATTTGCCGGTAGAGTCCACGGAGTTGTCGTCCATATTACAAGATATGTTTTATCCTGTCCAACGACTGGGAATTTCACGTAAATGCTGGGGTCTTCTAGCTCTTTATATTCAATCTCGTATTCTGCAAGTGTTGTAGAACATCTCGGACACCAGTGAACTATCCTCGTATCCTTATCCAGCAATCCGTGCTCGTCGGCTTTTTTAACAAGCCACCATGCGGCTTCAATATACTCATTCCTCAATGTTAGGTAAGGATTCTCCCAATCCATGAAGACTCCTAGGTCGATGAACCATTTGGTCATTGCTGCCGCGTTATCCAGTGCTAGCTTGCGGCACTTGGCGATAAACCTGTCTACGCCTATCTTCTCCTCGATCTCTCTCTTTACCCTAACCCCTAGCTTCTGCTCGACCTTCACCTCTATGGGTAAGCCGTGGCAGTCGTACCCTGGTTGATCGTATACCCTAAACCCCTGCATCCGCTTATATCTTAGTACAGCATCCTTCAAGGATTTGTTCCAGGCAGTGCCTATGTGAGGGACGTCCCCGGACGGGTATGGTGGACCATCTATAAAATTGAACTTTCGAGTTCTTTCCACGTTCCTGTCCTTAACAAGCCTGTATACATTTCTATCTTTCCAGTATTTTAAGACAACATCCTCTACGCTATGAGGACTATACCTCCCCTCCAGCCGCCATTCAATGGTGTTCAATTAAAACCACCGTTGAAACACTATTTCAACAATAATAGTATGTTCTAATTTAAAATTATGGCGTATTAGCTGATGAGGAGACGGATAGCATATAGGAGAATCACGAGTAAGCTTACCCCTCCTAAAGTGAGAAGGGTAAAACCAAGCGGGTTCAGCTTCAACAGTGTTTTAACATGTGCTAGAATGATTTTAAAAGACAGCTTAGATGAGCCTTTCATCCTTGCCTTGAACTCGAAGGGGACTTCGCAAACTCTGGCTTCACCGGATGCGGCGAGAATCTCCGTTAATGCTTTATAGCCGAATGGCTCCACAGGCTCCCAGTTTTCCACAGCATTTTTCTTTACGAGGAAGAAGCCGCTGACCGGATCCTTAACCTTCCTGGCTTTCCCGATAAGCATTCGTGTAAGTATTATGGCTCCGTGAGAAGTTAATCTCCTGAAGAAGGGAAAGCCTATGGTTTTCCCGCCTTTAACGTATCTTGAAGCGATCACGATATCGCATTCTGAGGATTTCTGAACCAGTGAAGGAATAGTTGAAGGAGGATGTTGCAGGTCGGCATCCATTACTATGATTAAATCACCCTGCGCGTTTTTCATCCCAGTATGGATCGCGGATGTCAACCCCATTCTGCCCTGTCGTACAACGACTCTAACAGGATATTTTGATGCGAGCTTTTTCGCAACCTCAGCTGTCCCATCCGGGCTATTATCATCAACCACTATGATCTCCCATTCACACTCTAGCGTCTCCATGACTTTACCAAGCTCTTCCACGATCAATGGAAGATTCTCTGCCTCATTATAAGTTGGCAACACAATTGTGATTTTCATTCCAGATTCCTCCGCCATGTTTATTGTGATAGCTGGAAGGGCTATAAATGTTGAAGGGGAACATATATCCCTAGATTATATAGAAATATTTATATCTGAGTGGGAACCAAATTATAATGGTAAAGGTGAAATATGTGAAAACCAATATTCTGATAGGTATCTTCATCGTTCTAATAATAATATCTGGAGCAATCGGATACATTGTCGGGCAACAGACAGGGGCACCAGTTCAACAATATACGCCTCCAGAGAAAATAAAGGCGGCATGGATATATGTAGGGCCTATTGGAGATGCTGGATGGACATTCATGCATGACATAGGGAGGAAATATGTTGAAACAGTATTCGATGAATGGCTTGACACCACTTACGTGGAGAGTGTAACACCTGACAAGATTGTGTCTACAGTGGACGACCTTGTTTCGAAAGGATATAATGTAATATTCACCACATCGTTCGACTTCATGGATGCCACTATAGAGGCTGCCAAGAAGTATCCCAATGTTATGTTCTTCCACTGCTCAGGCTATAGAAGAGCCCCCAATGTTGGAACATATTTCGCAGACCTCTACGAGGTGTACTACTTAAACGGGCTGATGGCCGGAGCCCTCACTCAAACAGGCCAGATAGGATACGTTGCAGCATACCTCATCCCAGAAGTAGTTAGGCACATTAACGCGTTCGCGATTGGCGCAAAAGAAGTAGGGGATTCCTTAGGCAAGAATGTGACTGTTCACGTTATCGAGATTGGTTCATGGTATGATCCAACCAAGGCTAGACAAGCTGCTAGCACGTTGAAAACACGTTATAATGTGGATGTGTTAGCCTTCACTGAGGATTCCAGCGCTGTAATCGAATATGGTGAGGAGAACGCGGTACATGTTTTCAGCCACTATGGACCTATGGCGCGGTACGGTCCCACATACACGGTCAGCGGACAGATTGTGAGATGGGAGGTCATCTATGCAGACATACTTGTGAAAATAAAGGCAGGTGTGTTAACACCGTATAATTTGAATAAGGTTGACTACTGGTACTTGTTGAGCTCTGGCGCTGTAGACCTGGGCGGAGATATAGGCGACGATGGAAGACCCGTATTGATAAACCCGAGATATGAGCCCATACTGAAAGGAATAACGGTGACGGACAAGTTAACGGGAGAGAGAGTCAGTGTTTACGATCTAGTCATGAGGAGATACTGGCAGATGAGAGGAGCGTTTGCAGTGATACCATTCCAATTCTCCAACGAGACCCATAAGTACGAGAACCTCTTGACAATCACGATGAACTGGGGAGGCAAGATAGGGTCGAAGCCATACCCCATAGCCTCAGAGTACGACCCGTTCACAGGCCCGTTAACAGGATACTGCCTTACGGACAATCCGCTATCTACATGGTGTATTGGTAAGGCACCAGGTGACACAGTCAGCATTCCAGCAGGGCTGAGGCTGGGTCACGACGATCTCTGGAACATGGACTTCTTCATGAGCTGGGTAGTTAAGCAGGGCTAGCCATCCCACACCAATAGATTTTTTATCCCTACTTTTCCATAATCCTCCTACAAATCCAGTAAATAAGTAGGAGAGGGTAGGCTATAGTGGGTTCTCAACAACTAGAGCTAGTGTTAAAGGATATAACGAAAACATTCCCTGGCGGTGTCATTGCCCTACAAGATGTGTCAATGAAGCTGAAAAACGGGGAATTCATAGCCTTGTTAGGGGAGAACGGCGCCGGCAAGTCAACATTAATGAAAATCCTCTACGGGATATACACTCCGGACAAGGGCTCCATAATACTTAACGACGAGGAGTTATCGATAAGGAAGCCCTCGGACGCTATCAGAAGAGGTATTATAATGGTCTCTCAGAGCCCGCAACTCATAGACAGGTTGACTGTGGCAGAGAACCTCACCCTTGGCCTGGAAAACGTTAAGCCGTTTGCAGGGTTCTCAAGGGCAAGCATCATGATAAAAGAATATAGCATGAAAGTGGGTGTTAAGATCAAGCCCGATGACAAGGTCTGGTCTCTTACATACACTCAGAAACAGCTTGTTGAGATTGTCAGGGCACTGGTATTAGGCGCTAAGATACTGATTCTTGATGAAGCGTTAACGTATCTCCCACTAGAGGAGCGTAAGAAATTCTACGTGTTCCTTCAAGAATTCAAGAGAAAGGGAGGAGCCGTAGTTGTTATAACGCATAAGATACCTGAGGCCCTTGAAGTAGCTGACAGGATAGTTGTCCTTAGAAAGGGCAGGGTTTCAGGGGAGCTCACGAGGGAGGAGGCCACTCTGGAAAAGGTGAGAGAGTTGATGTTTGCTGAGGCGGCTAGGGAGATAACCTATGAGAGACTTCCCAGCTCGGTCAAAGGTGAGAGACCAGTGATTAAGGCCGAGGATTTGTGGGTACAGGGAGATTTCGGCGTTCCCGCTGTTAAAGGTGTGAGTATAGAGGTCAAAGAGGGTGAGGTTGCTGGAATAGCTGGAGTCGTAGGAAATGGTCAGAGGGAACTGTTAGAAGCGTTGATCGGTCTTAGAAGAATCGATAAGGGACGGGTTCACATAGATGGTGTAGATGTCACTAACAAGGGGATTGGAAACATAAGAAACATGGGAGTAGGCTTCATCCCCGATCTACCCCTGAGATACGGCGTCTCACAGGACAATAATATAATAGAAAACATCGCGGTATTATTCCATAGAGAAAAATTCGTCATCGACTGGGATAGAGTACAAGGGTTGACACGCGATATTATTAAGACTTTTAAAATACTAACCCCCAGCGAGTTCTACCCCGTTAAAATACTCTCAGGAGGAAACTTGATGAAGGTGGTTGTGGGAAGAGAGTTGAATTATAGTAGAAGAGCCCTGATAGCGTATAATCCTACTAGAGCCCTTGACGAGATAACCGCGGTTCAGGTTAGGAGAATTATCAAGGATAAAGCCATGAATGAAAGAATTGCGGTTATATTCGCTAGTGAGGACCTAGACGAGGTTTATCAGTTAAGCGACACTATATATGTAATGAATAGCGGTAAGATACATGGCCCATTCGACCCTGAAACCACTCCGAGAGATGAGATTGAAAGGTTAATGGTGATGTAGGAATGATCAGGATTGTGGTTCTAAGAAGGACCCGTCCATTAAAACATGGAAAATTAACCACGATTACTCTATCACTGGTTGCCGGTATACTCCTTTACACATTCATATTAGCGGCTATAGGCGTGAGCCCATTGCTCACGTTATCAATAATCTCTTCATCATTCATCTCAAGCGGGGTTATCAAAGACTTTATTGTGTTAACCGTGCTGGGATACGCCCTGCTCGTCGCCTTCAAGGGATCGCTGTGGAATATTGGGGCTGAGGGGCAATTCTACATGGGTGCTGTCCCAGTAATATATCTAACAACTGTAGCGTTCTACACGATGGGGAGCGTTTCCATTGCTCAATCCATCCTAGTAATAACAGGCTCGGTGATTCTAGCAATAGTATTTGGAGCATTATGGGGCGCTATTGCAGGGGCTATTAAAGCTTATGCAGGAGTTGACGAGGTCCCGGTTACTCTTATTCTGAACTATATCGCGTACTACCTGGTCAATATATTGATTCTTGGACCGTTTCAAGGGAAATACGTGTACGGTTATAAGAGAACAGATTTAATTCCCGAGGCATACCAGCTGGGGATAAAAATACAGCTGGCATCGACAGGCAACCCTATTATTGACGGCGTGCTCTCATATGTTAGGGAGATGATAATATTTGGATGGTGGCTTCTGGGCTTAGCAATGGTTGTCTTCCTAGTGTGGTGGTTCTTTAACAAGACTTCACTGGGGTTGAAGGTGAAGGTTCTAGGGTCGAATCCCGACTACCTCGTGACTGCTGGATGGGATGTCAAGAAGGTCACGATTGCCACATTCGCGATCTCAGGCGCAATAGTTGGCTTCATGTCAGCTCTTTACCTGTTAGGCTACCTTTTGAGACTAGAGTACCCCATAGAGGGTCAGACGGCTGGGTACGGGTATCTAGCAATACTTGTAGCATGGCTCTCACTGCTAGACATCACTCTCGTTCCAGTGTCTGCATACATAATATCTAGCCTCACTAATGCGGGGATTGCTCAGAGCTCTTCCCCGGAGGTTAAGCAATTTCTCACACAAGCAGGGTTTGCAGGAGCAGAGCTATCCTTTAGATGGGTGATGATCGGTTCAATCCTTCTAACCTATTCGGTGTTAAGATTCCTCTCAGACTATGAGGTGAGGGTGATCAGGAAATGAATGGGTTGGAAAGTATATTAGGGGTCATAGAAGGTGTTGGAGCAGCGTTCATAACATTCTATCTCGTAGCACTCGGCCACAGCATATTTGAGAAAGCGGGTCTGTTAGACCTGGCTATAGACGGGATCTTCTTCATGTCTACAGGCGCAGCCGTCCTCGGTGCCGTGGTGTTCGGCAACCCAATAGCTGGTAGTTTAATAGCCGCGCTCATAGCATCACTGTTCGGGCTACTGATGGCTTACCTGCTGACGACCCTGCCCATCAGCCATGGAGCAGTGGGGCTGTCACTGCAGTTCCTGGGTTACGGGCTGGGGATAGTGTTAGGGTATCCTGTCAGACAGCAGGTTGGCGCTCTCTACGCTTTCTGTTACTCTCACGAAGCACTGCTTGAAATATCAGCGGTCGCACTTCTCCTAGGGCTCCTTACATACTATTTAATTGAGAAGACAAAATTAGGTGCTGCTATCAGGGCGTCAGGCGAGAGTCCTCATGCAGCATCAGCTCTTGGCGTCAATGTCTTGACAACACGTTTAGTGGCGGCCGCCATCGGCTTCGCGATAGTGGGTTTCGGAGCCTCCTTCTTCCCCCTGCTTTGGCAGAGGTACTGGGATATCAAAGTCTACACACTGGGTTATGGTTGGCTCGCGTTCACGATAGCCTTGGCAGCTGGTAGGCATCCAATATTCCTAATACCGATGGCGTTCCTGTTCGGAGGCCTTGTAGAGTATAGTGTTACGATCCAATCTCTGCTGAAACTGCCGGCCGACGTTGCAAAGCTCATACCGTTCATGGGAGCGCTTGGAGCAATGCTGGCATACAGCTTCACCAGGCTTGGGAGAATATTCGCCTCTCCACAGAGCCTCGGCAAAATATATTACAAGGAAGAAAAAACAGTGTAATCCTTTTTTCTTCTCTTTCTTCTCCTCCCTCTTAACTAATTCACAATTGTTGACGAGAGATTACTTTCTAAAAACCTCGAGATAGGCTAGGGCCGTTTCCCTGCCTAGAAGAGATATGAATGGCGCCGCCCTTGGACCGTTTTCCTTACCTATGAACAATTTGTAGAAGAACTTGTAGTATTCGTTAACCTCATGAGGTGTCAGCTCCTTCGTCGAATCAACCATGGCGTTTTTAATTCTCTCCTCGCTCCAATCCTCTAATTCTTCAAGATTTCTCAATAATTTCTTGAAAACAGCAATGTATTTTTCAGGAATGTTTCCGATTTGAGAGGGGGTTGGAGGATTTGCCAGGTTGAAGACCATGTTTTCAGGGCCGTATTTTCCAACCCATCTAGCAGCTTTTTCAAGTGTTTCCATTATTCTCTTAATCCCGAAATCCGTGGGGTTGGCCGGTAAATGTCCGCTTGCCTGCAGTCTTTTCACAACTTCTGTAGACCACTTGTCTCTTGGTAGGATCTGGGAGATTATTGCTAGATGCGTGTAAGGAACTTGCTCAGGGGGTTGGCTTGGCGGGGGCTCTCTAGGATAGCTTAACTCATAGCTTCTTTTCAGCACCACTTCTTCCTCGACATCCTTGGCTTTTTCCAAGCCGTAAAATATTTTCTCGGCCCTGTAGTATTGGGAGTAGTACTGAGGTATCTCGTGCAAGCTTACACTATACTTCTTCATTGGAGGAGTTCTCAAGACAATAAACCTGTAAATATGGGGGTGTGCCACCTCAACCCAGTCCTTTGGGGTGAAGCCGAGGAAGTCGCTGCTACCCATGTCAACCTCGCTTCCATCTGGCCGGCGTAATGCAACCCATTCATAAGGTAGTCCGAAAGGCGGCTTCAACCCGTAAACATTAACTGCGAGGTCAACACAGCTGTCCCTGCTACCCCCGGGCATCGCGTGGTCTTTCCCGTAAGGCTCGAAATCAACTCCTAGACCCCACCAAACAGCAACCCATTCTATTCTCCACATTAATTTCCCATCGGTGATGCTTGTTCTACCTTTAAACCCGCAGTGCTCACACACGTATTCAACAGTGTCGTCATCGCTTACTTTAACAGTCTCCGTCGTGTCAATCCTGCCGCAGTTTCCGCAGACCGGTTCTACCGGTATCCAGGATTCATCATAAGGCTTCCGCCCCCTGTATTTGTTGACAACCTTCCTCACGTCATCCCTTTTCGCAATCGTCTCCTTTATGAAAGGTGTTAGTATTTTTTGATACATCTCCGTAGTAGTGACAACCTCGATATTACCATCCGTGAAATCCTTGATGAAGGGTCCGAAATCGCTCCAGTAATGCTCAACCCAGTTAGCATGGCAGCCTAAGGGATCTGGGACTTTTATCAGTGGCCATCCTTTAAACCTTTTAGCCTCATCCGGGTTGGGGAAAGCGTTAAGCTGTGCTTGCTTCCCTTTCCACGCATCCTGGGTGTACAGGGTAAGGTATTGTTTTATCTTTAAACCTCGTGCTGCCAGGATTTTCCTAAGGGTTTCCGTTATGATGATCTCTCCTCTAAGTCTTCCAACGTGTTGCAACCCGGATACTGATAATCCCCCGTTGAACACGTAGACCTCTTTCCCTCTTTTCAACAGGTCCTCGTAAACCTGATCAGCAAGCTCATCAATCCAGTGTTTCACACTGCTCATAAAACCCGCCTTACCGTTGAATATGAGCTATAGCTATTTATTTAACTTTATCCTTTCTAAATAACCCTGTAGTGAGGTAGCGTGAGGAGGGAATTACTGGTTTTCATAATGCTAGGGCTCGTATCGCTTTTCGCGGACATTACCTATGAGGGAGCGGCATCCATCAGGGGTAGCTACCTGTATTTGATCGGCGCCACAGCCTTGATCGCAGGGTTTCTCAGGATTGGGGAGATAATCAACTACTTAACCAGGTTTCTCAGCGGCTTAATAGGAGATTACTATAGGAGCTCGAGGGTTTTATGGATGCTGGTGATATCAGGCTACGCTATCAACGTGGTGGCCATACCCCTCCTCGCTTTCGCACGAAGGTGGGAGCTGGTTCTCGCCCTAGTCATTCTCGAAAGGGTTGGGAAAGGCCTCAGGGCTCCTGCCAGGGATGTTATTCTTTCCGAGATAACGGAAAGCGTTGGGAAAGGCCTGGGATTCGGGATACATGAATTCCTTGATCAAATCGGCGCTTTCACAGGTCCTTTGTTAGCTTCGCTAATACTCCTGAATACGGGCGGAGACTACGGGCTTGTGTTTATAGCTCTTGGTGTGCCAGGACTCGTAGCGGTTGGACTAGTCCTGTCATCAATGATGCTTCATCCCTCTCTGAAAGCATTCTCCTCTCCTCCTAAAAGACTCGGTTTCAAAGGACTTGGGAAAGCATTCTACATCTACGTAGCCGGGTTGATGCTAATGTCCCTCGGCCTCTTGAGCTGGGATATATTCACCTACACGGTGAAATCAAACAATGTTGCAGGCGATGAAATAATACCGCTTTTCTACACCGTAGCGATGCTGGTTGACGGGCTGGTGGCGATTCCGGTAGGGGCATTGTATGATAAAATAGGTTATGCAAGCATACTCGTAGCACCTATCACACTGGCGGGTTCGGTGTTTTTCCTCCAGCCCAGTATTGAATCCTTATTCATATATGCCGGGATATGGGGTTTTGTAATGGGGGTTTTCGAAACCAATGTTAGGGTAGCTGTTTCAGACCTTGTAAACCCGTCTCAACGCTCTCTAGGCTACGGTGTTTTCGGACTGTTCTATGGCTTATCTTTAATGCTAGGAGGTGTTGTGCAGGGCATTGCATACACGATAGGTATGGAGTTCTTGAGAAGCCTTGTCGTGGTATCTGAAGCGATCTCCGTGATTCTATTGCTTTACTTGATCATTCCTTCGAGGAGAACCTGAGATTTTTAATAACTAATTTTAACCATTTTAACAATTTATGTCTACCTAGGTGTTAGTGTTGATTACTCAGGAAAAGAAGGATTTTCTGGAATGGATGCGAAGCGTTGAGGGCAAGTGGCAGAGGAAGTGGAAGGAGGCAGGTGTTTTCGAGCCCAAGGTTGAAGAGGGAAGGGTTAAATACTTCTTAACCGTTCCCTACCCCTATACTAACGGGCCGCTTCACATAGGGCATGGGAGAACATACACAATCGGGGACATTATAGCACGGTTCAAAAGGCTGACCGGTCATAATGTCTTGTTCCCAATGGCTTTCCATATAACCGGCACCCCGATCATTGCAATATCCGAGAGAATTGCGAAGAAGGATGCGAAAACCCTTGACATGTACAGGTCTTACATATCCTACTACGTTGAGGATCGTGAGAAGATCGAGGAGATTCTGGAATCCTTTAAAGACCCGTTAAGGCTTGCCACTTTCTTTGCTGAAAAAGTCCAGGCAGACTTTGAAGCACTCGGCTACAGCATTGACTGGCGTAGAAAGTTCCACACGGGCGAGCCAATCTACAATGCTTTCGTAACATGGCAGTACGAGAGGCTTAGACAGCTGGACGTGGTGGGAAAGGGAGAGCACATCGTCACCTATTGCCTGCTCCACAAGCAGCCTGAAGGAGAAGACGATATTCAAGACGCTGACGTGAACCCTGTTGAGGTACTAGAATATACCGCTATCAAGTTTAAGCTTGAAGGAAGCGATATATCCCTGCTGGCGTCAACGCTAAGGCCTGAAACACTTCTCGGCGCCACTAACATGTGGGTTAACCCGGAAGCAGACTACGCAATCGTGGAGTTTAAAGGAGAGAAGTTATTGGTCTCTAAGAAAGCATGGGTGAAGCTGACACACCAGTATGTTGAACCCGATATGAGAGTAGTCGGGGAGTTAAAGGGTGCAGAATTAGTAGGCAAAACCGTTGAAACCCCTCTGGGCCAAAAACTCCTGATCCTCCCCGCTAGCTTCGTCGACCCTGATAACGCCACGGGCATTGTTTACTCGGAGCCCAGTGACGCCCCATACGATTACGTTGCGTTAGTCGAGTTAAAAGCGAATCCACGCGTTCTCGAACCATACGGGATAAATCCAAGGGTGGTTGAGACCATAAATCCCGTGAAAATAATAGACGTGCCCGGGGTATCCGATCACCATGCTAAAGTCGTTGTCGAAAAATACGGGATTACAAGCCAGCTTGACGAGAAGCTCGAGGAAGCCACTAGGGAGGTTTACAAGCAACAGTTCTACAGTGGCAAATTAATTGTCGACGACCCGGATTTCAAAGGGCTCAGCGTGCCTGAAGCACGGGAGAAGATGAAAGTGAAACTGATCTCGGAAGGGAAAGCACTTGTTTTCTACGAGTTAAACAGGAAAGCATTCTGCAGAGGCGGTGGCGAAATAATTGTTGCGAAGATCAAGGATCAATGGTTCATAGACTACGGCACACCATGGTGGAAGGACAGGACGAGAAAGCTGATAAATGAGAAGCTTGAAATAATACCGTCCAAGTATAAGAAAGCTTTCCAGGATGTTCTGGAATGGGTTGAAAAAAGACCTTGTGCAAGAAAGAGAGGGCTTGGCACGAAACTGCCATGGGAGCCAGAGTGGATTATTGAAAGTCTCAGCGACTCCACTATTTACATGGCATTCTACACTATTGTCCACAAAATAAGAGAGTACAACATCCCGCCTGAGAAGTTGACCCCTGAATTATTCAACTATGTCTTTCTTGGAGAGGGAAGTGCCGTGGAGGTAAGTGAGAAGACAGGCATCCCTGTTAAGGTCGTGGATGAGATGAGGAACGAGTTTAACTATTGGTACCCGGTTGATCACAGGCATACGGGTATACCCCACATAAGCAATCACTTAACCTTCTACCTCTTCCACCACACCGCAATATTTCCTGAGGACAAGTGGCCGCGCATAATTTCTTTGAACGAGACCGTGATAAGGGAAGGCGCCAAGATGTCTAAGAGTAAGGGGAATGTGATACCGTTAAGAGACATTGCGAAAATATACTCAGCAGACCTGTTCAGATTCTACATCGCGAGCGCCGCCAGCCTTGAGAGCGTCTTGGACTGGAGGGAGAAGGAGATAGAGCTGGTTTTAGACGGGCTCTACAGGTTCACCAACATCATGATGCAATCAAGAAACGTCAATGGAGAGTTGCCCAGCGACTACTATGGGAGATGGTTTGCAAGCAAGTTCAGAAGGATAATCTCGGATGCGAAGAAATCAATGGAAGCTTTGGAAATAAGGGATTATGTTCAGACTACCTTCTACCAAGTAATGAACCTTCTCGAGCAATACAGGGATCTTGTTGGAGAGGATTATTTGAAAGCAGTGAAATACGTGTCAAAAGATTGGTTGATAATGCTAAACCCTGTAATCCCTCACTTAACGGAGGAGTTGAATGAACTGTTAGGAGGTAGCGAATTCCTCAGCACATCTGAATGGCCAAGAAGTGACAAGTATCCGGAAGATGAGGAGTCCGAGATACTTGTGGACTCTCTCTTCTCACTGGTAGAGGATGTTAGGAAGATCCTGGAAGTTTTGAAGAAGCCCGCGTCCAGGGCAGTGTTCATTGTGGCTCCCGAGTGGAAGAGGGAGGCGCTGAGGCTATATCGTGAGAAAAAAGGAATCAAAACCATCATTGAGGAGTTGAAGAGCAAGTATAACTTAAGGGGTCGGGAACTGGAGATTGTTGAAGTAGTTCAGATGTTCAACAAGAATCCAAGCGAAGAAGTGTTTAAGACATCTAGTAAAAAAGAGTATGAGGTATTGGAATACTCTGTGAAGTTTCTCGAGAAGAAAACCGGGTTGAAAATCGAAATACTCTGGGAAGATGAGGCAAGGGCGAGGGGGATTCCACGGAGCGAGAAAGCCCAGCCTTTAAAGCCGGCGATATACGTAGATTAACCTGACCTGTTTTTAAAATATTATTTAAGGAGGATCGGTTTGCCTAACACGGAAAACATGGATAAGGTTATAGCTAAGACGGGATTGCCTTTTCCTTCGGAAGTATCCAGTATTGTGTTAAACGAAAAGCTATTCGTGAGGTCGTATATTAAGACTCTTTCAGGCAAGGGTATTGTATTCGAGGATGTTAGGGCAGCTTTTAATAACAAGGAATATGCGGAGAAGATCGCTGTCATTTTGAAGAAGAATGGGTTGAAGAAGGACGTGCTTGAGCAGCATGGGTTAACAGGGCTTTTTGTCAGTGTTCCATCCGGGTTAAAGCTGGAGGCCCCGCTTTACTATTGTTTCATATTGGAATCCCCTGGGTTCTATCAGAAAATTTTGAATATTATTCAAATAGAGGATGGTGCTCAGGTTACCTTAGCTAAGGGATGCGCGGCGATTCCCGAGGAGGGAGCGCACTCGGCTCTGACGCTGATAGATATCGGCAGGGATTGTGACGTAACCAGTATAATGGTTCACAACTGGAGGTCTAAAGTAAAAGTAGGGGCGAAGACTAGTGTTAAGGTTGGGCGGGGATCAGTTTTCAGGGAGTATTATGTTAAGCTTACACCTGTAGACTCGATAACACTGACTAGCGAGGTTGACGCTTACGAGAAATCAAGGGTTGAGATCTATTCTTCAACCATAGGGCATAGGAAATCCCGCGTGCTCCACAATACTCGTGTGAGGTTGAGAGGAAGCGGTTCCTCTGCGATAGTTAACGTGAGGAGCGTTGCTCATGATCAATCATTCATGAAGCACGACATTGTGTTGGAAGCATTATCTGGGGAGACAAAAGGGCATGTTGAGTGCACTGGTTTACTACTGGGTGACGCAGTGTTTGAAACAACGCCTTCGTTGAAATCTGCTTCAATGGATTCTGAATTAACTCATGAGGCAAGCCTTGGCAAGATAAAGAGCGACGAGGTTTTCTATCTGATGACGAGGGGATTGAGCGAGGAGGAGGCTACGAGGTTGATAGTTGTTGGATTTCTCTCACAGGTTTATGAGAAGTTGCCTAGGCAGCTTAAGGAGTACTTGTTATCAATAACGAGAATGTTTGTTTCCAAGACTCTTTAAAATCCTACTCCTCATTAATTTTAATCTGAAAGGGGGATTGTTTAAATGCGAACGATTCTTCTGAGAAATATTAAAATCCCTGTCGGCAACGAGTTGGTAGAGGGCTCCATTCTCGTGGAGGACGGTGTTATCAAAGCTATTTCTAAAAAGACTTTTGAAGCGGATGAAGTCGTAGAGGGGAGTGGATTAACCGCTGTGCCTGGAGGAATAGATGTTCACGCACATGTTTACGACCCGGAGAACCCTGAGCACGAGGATTGGCGTTCAGGTAGCCTTGCGGCCGCCTACGGGGGGATCACGACCCTGATTGATATGCCTCTAAGAGTATTTGTTGATAAACCCCAGGTTGCCCTAGAGAAAATCCAGGCAGCGAGAAGGGATTCCTACGTTAACTTCGGGTTGACCGGTGGATTCCTCAACGAGCAGAACTACGGTGCTATTGAAGAATTGGTGAGACTCGGTGTTAAAACGTTCAAAATTTTTACATGCAGGCCTTTCCAAGCATCTGAGAAAGGATTGGCCAGGATTTTTGAAAAGGCAGCAGAGAAAGATGTAGTGGTAATAGCGCATGCTGAGGATGAGGGGCTTCTCGAATTGCTCGAGAGCAAGTACAGGGTGATGAATGATGTGTTGTCTTATCATTCAAGCAGGAGCCCCGGGGCTGAGGCGGCAGCAATCTTTAAGCTCGGGTATTACTCGTTGGAGACAGGGGCTCGTCTTCACATAGCACACTTATCGAGTAAAGAAGGAGTGGAAGCGTTGGCTTTCCTGAAAAGCAGGAATCTTAAAATAACGGCCGAGACTTGCCCGCACTACTTGTTTTTCACAAGGGAGGATAGTAAGGTGCATGGTACATTTCTCAAAATGGCGCCCACGCTCAAGACGAGTATTGATCGTGAGGCTTTGTGGAGCGCGCTTGAGAAAGGTATTGTGGAAGTATACGCAAGTGATAACGCACCCTCCCCCAGGAGTCTTAAAGAGAGAGACGTTTGGTCTGCCTGGGGAGGAATCCCTAATTTAGAAATAATGGGGCCCTTCTTGTTCACACATGGGGTTTTGAAGAACAAGATAAGCCTGCAAACCTACATCAGCGTCTTCGCCAGAAACCCGGCTAAGCTGCTAGGGCTTTACCCTCTCCTCGGTGAAATCTCGGTCGGAAGTCTCGCCGACATCGTCGTCTTAAACACTAGGGAGCCGAGGCTTATCTCTTGGAAAACACATCATCACAAGGTTGACTGGACGCCTTGGGAGGGTTTAAGCTTTTATGGTCACCCATACCATGTCATGGTTCACGGCGAGTTGATTATTGAGAGGGGAGAGATTGTTGGAAAGCCTGGGACAGGTATATATGTTGGAGAACTGGGGAGGTAGGGGATAAATGCCTGATCCCTTGATAATATTCATATCATACTTCACCCAGCTACTAGCTATAATGAATCCTTTCTCAGCAATACCAAGCTTTATCTCGCTAACGGAAGGATTGTCTCACCGTGATAGAGTGGGCATTGTCAGGAAGGCTTATCTAGCAGGGCTGTTCATCCTGGTAACGTTTACCTTAGTAGGCAAGTACCTTCTCGACGCTTTTGATGTTTCAATACCCGGCTTAAGAGTGGGAGGAGGTATCATACTGTTAACAATAGCCCTGGACATGCTTGGAGAAATGCCTAGGACGAAGCAGGTTAACCCAGGCGATATAGCAGTTGTCCCTATCGCAACTCCTCTCATTATAGGCCCCGGTACAATAACAACAGTGCTCCTGCTCACTTCAAGCGATCCATCATTCTTCAACATTATGATGGTGTTCATTTCAGGCATTGTTGCATGCACGGTGACTTTTGCGATACTCATGGTTAGCGACAAGCTGGTCGCCTACCTGAAAGTCTCAACAGTTAGGGCCATAGGCAGGTTCATGGCGCTCATTATCGCAGGAGTTGCGGTGGAAATGATAGCTAAGGGTGTTTACCAGTATTACGTCCAGTTTTTTATGGAGTAACTATTCCTTCATTTCCACGCAAACGTCTACTCCGTACTGTGTTTTTAAGGTTTTCTTAAGTTTTGAAACCTTCTCCACCATATCCTTACCTCCTTTAACAAGGATGTCACCGTGGAATTTTGTGTGAGAAAGCCTTCTAAGCCTAATAGCCTCTATCTTCAACCCGAGGTCTTCAGCTTCCTTCACAACCTCCTCATATATGTTCAAAGGAGGTGCTGTGTCAACCATTATTTCCACGAGACCTTTACCGTTGTTTAATAGTTCGTAAAATATGAACCCGGTGAGCAACAAGGCTCCTGAGAAATCGATTAGGTATGAGTAGAGAGCACCTCCGATGGTTGCAACAATCCCGACACTTGATTCAATGAACTCGCTCGCGGTGAACTCACCGTACACTCGTAGCGATGAAGACATTTTTCTCGAAAGCAGTACAGGGGGCAGGTAGGCTATGATTGATGCCACAGCCAGGTAGAAAGCCTCTATCCCTACACTGTAATCTCTAAGGGAGGATAGCCTGGCTACCGACACTCCTGCTGCGAAAGAATACGCAAGCATTGTCACCAACACTCCTACATACTCGAATCGTTCATGCCCGAAATGGTGGTCTGAGTCTGCCGGCATCATGGTTGCACGCTTAAAGTATAGCACAACGAAGAGCGCTAGGAGATTCGCGAAACTTGTTAAAGCATCAACGAATAAGGTGTTGCTACCGAAGAACAAGCCTCCAATTATTTTGAGCAAGCCTCCTGCAATACTTCCAAGCACGATAAGCACTACATCCCTGTTCATTAACACCCACCTTGAAAGAATTAAGTATTGGTTAGAAATAAATTAAGTAATCGGTGATGAAGAACCCTGGGATAAAGATGATCAGTGATTAAGTCCCGCATAGCTGAAATCACTTAAAACTATACTTCTGTCAACGTTACGTTTTTATTTTACCTTGAAATCATTCTAAATTGTGGTGAAAACATGGTCCAATACAGGGTGAAGATAGAGCCTCGTGAAAACTGTATCTCAGACATGGTGTGCGTGTCAATATGTCCAGACGTGTTTGAGATGAATCCTGACGATAACAAATCTCAAATTGTTGAGAAGTACAGGGAGGGCGGCAACATAGCTGTTGGAGTTATCCCTGAGGAATTAGCTACCTGCGCCCAGGACGCGGCTAACGCGTGCCCTGTCCAAATCATTTTGCTGGAGAAGATTTAGTTTTTTTATTTAAACACCTTACATCTTTAAATTGCTATGGTGTTTTAAATGGATACTGCTCTAAAGCATGCATTTGAGATTTCTCAGAGAATATTGATTAACAGTGTGAAATACCCTACCATCCTAGGAGACTCGTACGAGGAGATAGTTAACTACTATGCTGATGAATTATCGAAATACGGGATCCACACAACGATTCATCGAGTACCGAGAGAATATTGTGAAAAAGTACTATCTAGGCAGTTCAACCCTGAAAAACCTAGATACATTCTGATCGCTCGCATAGGGAGCGGTGAAAAGGTTTTACAGTTCAATGGACACTACGATGTAGTAGCGGCTGGAGGAGGCTGGTTGGCAGACCCGTTCAACCCCGTGGTCACGGATGGTAAGGTTTATGGGCGTGGAACAACGGACATGAAGGCTGGTATAGCAGCCTTCCTTGCAACTATGATATATTTCGCCACCATCAGTAAAGAACCGGATATCATAGTTGAAGGAGCTGTCGTGCCGGACGAGGAGATTGGAGGGGCGACAGGCACAGGTTACTTGGTTAACGAGCTTGGAAGCAGGCCTGATTTCGCAGTGATAGCTGAGCCCTCAGGCCCTGGAAACATCTACATTGGACATAGGGGTAATGTTTGGGCGATGATTAGGGTTCGCGGGAAACAAGCACACGGTTCAACCCCGTGGCTTGGTGAAAACGCTTTCGAGAAAATGATTGTTCTCGCAGACTATATCGTGAGAAAGTACAAGCCGGTGCTGGAGGCTAAGAAAAGCTCCTTTAAATATGAGGATCCCCGGGCGTCATCCCCGACTATTACCTTGGGTGGAAAGCTGGAAGCCCCTGGCTCTATCAACATTGTCCCGGGTCAAGTAGGATTCAGCATTGATAGAAGGTTGATTGTTGAGGAGAGAGCTGATCAGGTCATTGAGGAGATCAAAGGTTTCATTGAATCAGCCTCCAAAGAATTAGGAGTGGATAGCGAGGTTGAGATTGTCGAGCACTCCAACCCTGTTTACGTTGAAGAGAATCATCCATATGTCAATACTCTGGCTCAAGCGGTAAAGGAGACCCTAGGCGTTGAACCATCTCGAACAATTTGCGTTGGAGGTTTAGACTTAAAATACTACTTGGCCAAGGGAATACCGGCTGTAGCATATGGTCCCGGAGAAGTAAACACGGCTCACAAGGCTAACGAGTACGTTACCTTAGAGAGCTTGTATAACGCTTTAAGGGTCTACGTTAAACTGGTTGAATTTTTCAAGTAAAATTTTTATTCCAAAGAGGTTTTTGTATTGAAGTATATTGAGGAAATAAGCAACAAGTACACGAGAAGGATAGGCCTCCTATATCGTTCAATCTTGTTCGTGGAAGATTTTATCGAGGATGCAGAGTGCGAGAACGTTTATGTCGAACCCTTGAATGAAACATTACTGATAAATCCCGTGAACTGTGCTGGCGAAGTCGACAATTCCGTAAACCATTATTCTAGTATTTATGAACTTAACGTCCGGATTTCACCTGTTAATAGAAGTTTCAAAGAGCTTTACATGGACATAGTTAAACTTTACGCGGAGGGGTTGAGACCGGTAATTAGAAGCAAGCTCTCCTTGACTATTGAAAACAGGCTTGAATACTTCATGGGCGTTACTCCGAAAGGAGTAGGGTTCCTGCTGGAGGGAGATGTTGAGAAGGTGAGAATTCCATGGGTAAATACTGTTTTAACCGTGCACACACATCCGGAGGAACACCCCTTCCCAAGCTTGACTGATTTAGAAACCATGGTGGGATCGTTCACTTCAAGAGGCATTGCCCACGGGATTGAAGCCTATACTGCCGGGTTAATTATTTACAGGGTGAAACCTATCACGCTTGAAGAGCTCCTTTTCATCAAAAACATTAAAAAGAAGAATCCATTTTCTTATCTTAATGAACTAGGTAAGGTGGATTCAATAAGGATTGCGTACCTTTAGAATAGGTGCTGGAAATGTCGTTTAGAATATTTATAGCGAACAGGGGAGAGATCGCTATTAGAATTGCTAGGACTGCTTTGGAAAACGGTTTTGTCCCAATAGGAGTGTACACTAAGGAGGATGAGCAGTCTCTTCATAGAAAATACTTAAAGGAGGATAGAGAGGTTTCAAGCTATCTCGACATTGAGGAAATTGTTGAAGCAGCTCAGGAGTTAGGGGCTGACGCCGTCCACCCTGGCTACGGTTTCTTAAGCGAAAACCCTGAGTTCGCCAGGGAGGTGGCGAGGAGGAACATAGCCTTCATCGGGCCATCTCCCTCAGCGATGGAGCTTTCAGGCGACAAGCTCAAGGCTAAAGAGGTTGCAAGCAAGCTTGGAATACCTACTCTTCCATGGATGATTGTGAAGGATGAAAAAGACGTTTTAGAATTCGCGAGAGAACACGGGTTTCCAATACTCATAAAGGCTGTTGGCGGCGGGGGAGGGAAGGGGATTAGATTATTGAGGGAGAATGACGACGTGGGAAAGAACATTGAGATTGCTTCGAAAGAAGCCGAGAAGGCTTTTAAAGATCCTAGGATCTATGTTGAACCATTCATCGAGAATGTGAAGCATATAGAGGTTCAAATCCTGGGCGATGGAGAGAATATTGTTCACTTATTCGAAAGAGAATGCAGTGTTCAAAGACGCTTCCAGAAAATCGTTGAAGAAGCTCCAAGCCCGTTTTTAAACAGCGCTGAAAGAGACTTGATAACTCAGCACGCGGTGGAGCTTGCTACCGCTATAAGATACAGCAATGCTGGAACCGTTGAAATGTTGTTCGACGTGGGTTCTAGGAAACACTATTTTATGGAGGTTAATGCGAGACTGCAGGTTGAACATCCTGTGACTGAGATGATTACTGGTTTAGACATAGTTTTGAAGCAGATAGAGATAACGATGTACAAGGTTCTAGATTTGAAGCAATCCAGTATTTCAATGCGGGGGCACGCTATTGAAGCTAGAATTTACGCTGAAAACCCTCTCCAAGAGGAGCCATCAACAGGCGTGGTCAAGTATTACAGGGAGCCCTCGGGACCAGGCGTCAGGGTTGACTCATCCATTGAGACCGGATCCAAGGTCTCCGCGGAGTTCGACCCTATGATTGCCAAGCTAATTGTATGGGGGCCTGATAGGAGAACAGCTCTTCTCCGATTGGAGAGGGGGTTGAAGGAATTTATCATAGATGGATTGTTAACCAATATTCCCCTGGTGAGAGAAATCATTAAGCATGAAGAATTCGTAAAAGGGGTCTACACCACTAAGTTCTACTCTCAGAACATTAATTTGTTCAGACGAGAGCTTGAGAAAAGAATTAGGGAGGAGGCACTGCTGGTTACAGGCCTCCAGGAGCTTGCAGGGAAAGATGTTAGGAAACTCATCGAGCCTTCAAAGAAACTAGCAGAGCAGCATGCGGAAAGCATTGATAAGTTGAAAAGGAAAGCATGGTATTACTATGTTTCCACAAGAGAAAGGCTAAGGAAGAGATAGAGCAATCCTTCTTAAGTGTTTCAAAAATATTGATGCATATGTTTACTACGTACAAAACTTTTATTAATCCTAAACAGTATTCTCTCAATTGAAACATAGGAGATGGTATTCCATGAGTGATAAATCAACCAGATTCGTTCTGTGGTTAGATGAGGTTAGAAAGGAAGATGTTCCACTGGTAGGCGGGAAAAACGCAAACCTCGGTGAAATGCTCGCTGCCGGCATTCCGGTACCACCAGGGTACGCGGTAACGGCTTACGCTTTCAAATACTTCTTAGACAAAACAGGGTTGGCAGAGAAGATTTACTCAATGCTCAGACAACTTGATGTTAACAACACTAAGGCGTTGGAGGACACTACGGCCGCGATTAGAGAAATGATTATGAACCAGCCAATGCCTCCCGAGGTGGAGTCCGAGATTAAAAAGTTCCACCGCGAGCTTGCTAAGAGGCTCAACATGCCTGTTGAAGCGGTAAGAGTCGCTGTTAGAAGCAGTGCGACAGCTGAGGACATGCCGGAGGCGAGTTTCGCAGGACAGCAGGACACCTACTTAAACGTGTACGGCGAGGACGAGGTTGTTTACCGTGTTAAAAGATGCTGGGCCAGCTTATTCACGGCTAGAGCAACATTCTATCGTGTAGCCCAGGGCATACCGCACGAGAGAACTCTGATGAGCGTTACAGTGCAGAAAATGGTTAACAGTCGCGCAGCTGGAGTAATGTTCACACTTCACCCTGTTACAGGAGACGAGAAGGTAGCTGTTATTGAAAGTTCTTGGGGCCTTGGAGAATCAGTCGTAGGTGGGAAAGTAACACCTGACGAATGGGTTGTTGACAAGGAGTCCATGAACATTGTGGAGGAGAAGATAAACAAGAAGATCTTCATGATTACATTCGATCCCGAAAAAGGTAAGAACGTGCATTTAAGATGGGATGAGAAGCTGGGTAAATGGGTCTCAGAAGAAGGAGAAACTACCGCCCCACTGGCGAAGATAGCTCACCCCGACAAGCCCTCTCTATCGAAGGAGGAAGTGTTGAAGCTTGCGGAGCTCGCCAAGGTTATTCAAAAACACTATGGTAAGCACATGGATATTGAATGGGCGGTGGATAGCGATCTTCCTTTCCCGCACAACGTGTTCATTGTGCAGGCGAGACCTGAAACCGTGTGGAGCTTGAAGAAGGCTAAGGAAGAGAAGCGCGTAGAGGTTAAGGGGAAGACTGTGAAAATGGCCGAGGCGAAGATTCTGATCAGGGGGTTGCCGGCTAGTCCTGGTGTTGGCGCAGGCACCGCTAAGGTGATATTTGACCCGAAGAGCAAGGAGGCAATGGAGTTCAAGGAGGGAGAAGTCCTCGTTACTAAGATGACGGATCCAGACTGGGTTCCATTGATGAAAAAGGCTGCTGCAATAGTTACCGACGAGGGTGGAATGACAAGTCACGCTGCCATCGTTAGCAGGGAGCTCGGCATTCCATGTATCGTTGGCACAGGAAACGCTACTCAGGTAGTGCCAAGCGGTATTGATGTAACAGTGGACGGTGGAAGAGGAGTGATCTACGAGGGAATTGTTGAAGAACTCGTGAAGCCGAAGGCTGAGGCAGCTCCGCAAGCGGTTGGCGTCGCTGCAGTGGGCATAAGTCCCGAGCAGCTATTACCGCTGTATCCTGTGACTGCGACGAAGATATACATGAATCTTGGAGAGCCTGACGCGATCGAGAAATACAAGGATCTTCCATTCGACGGTATCGGATTAATGAGGATTGAGTTCATAATAACTGACTGGGTTCAGTACCATCCATTATACTTGATAGAAATCGGGAAGCCTGAGGAGTTTGTCAACAAGCTTGCCGAGGGCATTGCCAAGGTAGCTCAAGTTATCTATCCAAGACCAATAGTTGTAAGGTTCAGCGACTTCAAGACCAATGAATACAAGGGTCTAAAGGGTGGAGAGAAGTACGAGCCTGAGGAGAGAAACCCAATGATTGGTTGGAGAGGAGTCAGCAGATATATTCATCCGAAATACGAGCCTGCGTTCAGACTAGAGGTAAGGGCTATTAAGAAAGTAAGAGAGGAGTTCGGATTAACAAATGTCTGGGTAATGTTCCCATTCGTGAGAACAACGTGGGAGCTGGAGAGAGCTATAGCGATAATGGAGGAGGAAGGGTTAAAGAGAAGCAAGGACTTCAAAGTATGGGCCATGGCCGAGGTTCCAAGCATAGCATTACTAGCTGATAAATTCGCCGAGTATGTGGACGGGTTCAGCATTGGAAGCAATGACCTAACCCAGCTAGTGCTCGGCGCTGACAGAGACAGCAACATCTTAGCCGAGATGGGATACTTCGACGAGAGAGATCCTGCCGTATTAGAAGCAATAAGAATGATTATCGAGAAAGCTCACAGCAAGGGCGCCACCGTCAGCATTTGCGGACAAGCTCCAAGCGTCTACCCTGAAATAGTCGAGTTCCTCGTTGAAGCCGGCATTGATAGCATGAGCGTTAACCCAGATGCAGTGATATCGACAAGAAGGCTGGTCGCAAGCATTGAGAGAAAGATACTGCTAAAACGCCTCGAGAACGTCATGAATAAGTTGAAACAGTTCGAATACTAGTTTTTTCCATAATTAAATCCTTGCATTCTTAATGCCAAAAATATATATTTACAAGGCTCCTACATATGAATATTCGGTGATAAGTCATGCCGAGGAAAGTGGTAATATTGGGCGCTAGCGGAAGAGACTTCCACAACTTCAACATGTTCTACAGGAACAATCCCGATTACCGGGTAGTGGCTTTTCTCCAGACGCAAATACCGGGGATAAGTGGGAGAAGGTACCCGCCTAGCTTGGCAGGCAGTCTTTACCCTGACGGAATACCTATTCTAAGCATGGATTATTTAGAAGATATTGTGAAAACCTATGGAGTTGAGGAAGCAGTTCTCTCCTACAGCGACCTAACGTATGAAGAGCTGGGGCAAGTGGTTTCAAGAGTTGCGGCTGCTGGGCTAACCTTCAAAATACTCGGCCCTATGGACACCATGCTTGAAAGCGTTAAGCCGGTTCTAGCTGTTACAGGGGTTAAGACAGGGGCTGGCAAAAGCATGGTTTCAAGAGAATTCGCCTTGGAGATGAGGAGAAGAGGCTTAAGAGTCGGTATTGTAAGGCATCCAATGCCGTATGGCGACCTTGAGAAATCAGCTGTTCAAATATTCCACAGTTTCAGCGACCTAGATAAGTATGAGGCTACAATAGAGGAGAGAGAAGAGTATGAGCACTACTTGAGAATAGGCTTCCCTGTTTACGCCGGCGTGGACTATGGGAGAATATTAAGGGAAATGGAAAGGGAGAACGATATAATCTTATGGGACGGCGGCAATAACGACTGGCCGTTTTACAAGCCGGACTTCATGGTTACAGTAGCTGATGCTATGAGGCCTGGAATAGAAGTTTCAGCATTCCCTGGTGAGATAAACCTCAGGATCGCTGACGCTGTCATTATTAACAAGGCCGATCAGGCGAAACCCGGGGCAATATTAAAGATAAAGGAAAACATTAAGACCAGGAACCTAGACGCTGTGATCAGTGTTGCGGAAAGCGAGGTCATTGTTGACAAGCCTGAGTTAATCTCGGGAAGAAAGGTATTGGTGATAGAGGATTCTCCAACAGTAACCCATGGCGGAGCAAGATACGCTGCTGGGTATGTTGCCGCCTTGAAATACGGTGCGGAGCCTGTTGATCCAAGGCCTTTCGCAACCAACTTCTTCAGAAAAATCTTTGAAGAATACCCACACATAGGCCCTGTTCTCCCGAGCACGGGGTACAGGCCTGAACAGTTAAGAGAGCTTGAGGAAACAGTTAACAAAGCCCCTGTAGAAGCTGTAGTTCTTGGCACACCATCAGATATAACAAGATTGATAAAGATCGAGAAGCCCGTTGTCAAGGTTGAGTTTAAGTTGAAAATCATTGAGGGCCCGAGCGTTAGGGAATATGTTGACATGTTCCTTGAGAAGGCTCGTAAAAAAGTGGTTTAACGCTTTTTCAAGATTGTGAATAATCCTACCCCTACTCCTGCAAGGACTATTCCCATCACGATAGCAATTTGGATCATATCTCCGCCCACACTAGGCTGGGTTGTTAAGGTAGCTGCGGTTGTGGCCTGAGGAGTTGGAGTAGAGATAATTGTCTCCGTTGTAATTGTCAAGGACGTCGTGGTAAACGTAGCGTTAGTAGTGGTCTCAGTAGAGGTAACCGTGGTAGTTGTGGTTGTCGGTGGCGTAGTTGTGGCTGGCTCCGTGGTCTGGGTTGTTGTAGTCGAAGTAGTTGTTGTAGTAGTCGTAGACGTGGTAGTTGTGGTCGTCGTTGTCGAGGGTTTTGTAGTTGTTGTGGTCGTCGTAGTCGGGGTTGGAGAGGTAAGCGTGACCGATTCATAGAGTTCTATTTCTCCCGTTACATTGTAGCTGGCCAAGGATAATTCGTTTTCTGGTAAAATGATGGTGGCGTTGTAATCATCCTCTTTTGTGAAGTAGACGTAGAACTCTGTAGCATTGGTTTGGACTAAGTAGTTTTCAGCAGGGTTTATGTTGAATACTATAGTAGTGTTTGCCGGTATCATTGCCACGATGTAAACGTCAGTACCGCCTATAGTATACTTGACTCTAACAGGGATTTCCACAGGGTTGCCATAGACATCCAGCTTGTTATTGGTTGCAATATAGGCAGTTTCGTTAAGGACTCTCACGCTGAAAGTCCCGTTTGTAGCCAAGACTGGTTTAAAGGAATATGTTTGGTTAGGATAGAGGATGAGCCACATGTAATGGTATGCGGAAACGCAAGTAGCCTCCGACTGGCAGTCAGAGATTTTGTACAAGGGTGCTCCAGTGCTTCCTGCTATGACCCAGTCTGTGTTGTTAAACCTGTAGTATGCCCAGCCATGCCAGTGAGCCTGGACGACCAGGGGAGGCCATCCGTAAGTATTAGCCCATTCATGTATTGAAGCGTTTTTGTCTGATTGTAGATTGTGGTTGACATTGGGGTATACGGGTCGATGCATGAATAATATCAGCACTCTCCCGTTGAGTTCAGCGACAGCCTGGTTTAACTGGTTATTCCAGGATTCGAGGGAGCTTTCAGTGTTCAGCAGTGCGAGCCTCCATCCCGGAATACTGTCTGTAATATAGTACTCTGGGCCAATGTACTGTCTCCAGTATGTCCATCCCTGCGGGTATACTACTTCATGGTTCCCCATGAGTAGCCAAATGTTTTCGAGACGCGTCGAATTCATTATATCATAAAATACGGCATACTGTGATTCGTAACCGTAGCCTACGTGGTCGCCTAATCCTATTGTCGCGATAAGGTTGGCAGCATCCATCTCGTTAACAACCGTATAGAACACTTCCGGAGGGTAGTTTGCGTAAGTGTTTGTAGGCCTATTGTCGCCAAACACCATTATCGGGTACCACGGAAGATTTAAGGGTATCGGTTTAACCCTTTGATTCATGAGTGGGGTTGAAGGCGCCGATAATGTTTCCTGCATATTGAAGGAATTAATGAGTAAGAATGCGGTTATGATTATTGCGATAACTAGAAATCCGTTCTTTATTATCGTCATGTTTAATCACCGTTGGGTTTCATTATGAATTAGATAACTTAAAAAGCATCGCAAAACCTTAACATTTCATGGAAATCACGGTGTTCAGGGTGGCGTTTAAAATTAGCGAGGAAAAAATTTACATCCCTGATTACTCAGGCATTGTCCAGGGCATTTTGGCGAAAATGATCGAGGAAGGGAGGATCTCAGGCAGGGTTCTAATTCACAAGGGCTTGATCACTGTTTTCGAACAGCTGTCAGCCCAGGGAAGAGCGGTTGGCATGACTGGTTTAGAGGAGATTCGGAGACTCAGGATGCTTCACGAGAAAGGTTTGATAACTATTGAGCTTATAGGGGATAAACCTAGGATGGGGCTCAAGGAAGAGGAGGTTATAGCTGATATTAACTACAACATAAGAGAGCATGCGAGAACCCTGGGCGCAATTCTTGTAACCGGCGACCCAGTCCAGTACAGAATTGCCCAAGCCTATGGGTTGGAAACGCTATACGTGGCTCCTAAGGAAAAAACAAGGCTTGAGTTCGAGAAGTTTTTCGACGAGGACACCATGAGTGTTCACCTTAAAGAAGGCGTTGAGCCGTTGGCTAAGAAGGGGAGGCCGGGCGAGTGGGCTTACTCTGTGCTGTCGGATAAGCCGTTAGGGAAGGAGGATATTGAGAGAATGGCTAATGAAATCATCGAGGAGTCTAGAAGGAGGAGTGACGCTTTCATTGAAATAGACAGGGTTGGTTCGACGATTATTCAGCTAGGAGAGTACAGAATAGTTATCACGAGACCCCCGCTCAGCGATGGATGGGAGATAACTGCCGTGAAACCAGTTAGGAAGCTCCGGCTTGAAGAATATAATCTGCCGGAGGAGCTTGTGAAGAGGCTTGGAGAAAGGGCTGAGGGGATACTGATTGCTGGAGCCCCTGGAATGGGTAAGACGACTTTCGCTCAAGCCCTCGCAGAATACTATATGAGGCAGGGTAAGGTTGTGAAAACTATTGAATCACCCAGGGACATGATCCTTCCCCCGAATATAACACAGTATAGTAAAAACTACGCGGATCTTGGGGAGTTACACGATATTCTCCTGCTCTCCAGACCCGACTATACGGTTTTCGACGAAATGAGGTATGATGAGGATTTCAAGCTTTTCGCTGATTTAAGACTAGCAGGTATCGGCATGATCGGCGTTGTACACGCAACCAGTCCTATTGATGCGATCCAGCGGTTCATAGGCAGGGTAGAGCTGGGCATGATCCCGTCTATCATTGACACGGTGATTTTCATTAGAAAGGGCATAGTAGACAAGGTGTACGATGTGAGGATGACGGTTAAGCTTCCAACAGGGCTTAAGGAAGCCGAGCTCTCTAGGCCCGTGATCGAGGTAAGGGACTTCTTGACGGGTGAACTAGAGTATGAAATATACACTTTCGGCGAGCAAACAGTGGTGGTTCCAGTTAAAAAACTCAGAGGAAAGCCAAGCCTGCTCGACAGCATCATAGAGAATGTGAGGAAAATATTGCCTGACGCTGAAGTCTCGGTCGAAGACAACATGATCGTGGTTGCCATTAGCAGGTCTATGTTGAAAAACTATAATAGAAGGGTGAAACGGCTAAGAAAGCTGGAGGAAAAGTACAACATCCCTATAAAGATAAAGATCACTTAACGATGTAATTCTTTACCAGTTTTCGCAATTTTCATGACAAATTCTTATATCTTAGATCTACGAAACTATTAATGAGAGGATTTAAATGCCTTTTTTAATAGCCCTTGATGTTGGGACAAGCTCTGTAAAATCAATACTATTAGATGTTGAGAAAGCATTAGTAATCGGGAGGCATACAGAGTCGTTGAGAGTGTTATATCCCAGGAATGGTTGGGCCGAGCAGTCGCCTGATGAGATCTGGGAATCTATTGTTTCATCCATTAAAAATTTGCTTGAGGAAGCGGAGATTAACCGAGATGAAGTGAAAGGGATAAGCATTGATGCGCAAATGCTGGGAGTTGTTCCTGTTTCAAGAGACGGTGAAGCATTACATAATTTTCTAACATGGCTTGATACGCGAGGTGCTGGGGAACCATGGGAGCTTTTCACAGGCGTTTTCAAAATAAGCGGTTACAATCTATTGAAGCTTATAAAATACTTGAGGATAACTGGTGGGGCTCCGAGCAGAACCGGGAAAGACCCTATTTCTAAAATAGTTTGGTTTAGAAAGAACATGCCCGAACTTTACGAGAAGACTTGGAAGTTTCTTAACTATAACGGGTTCGTTGCTTTGAAATTAACCGGGAAGCCATCAATTAACGCTGACGAGGCTAATGTGACCTGGCTTGCAGATGTGAGGAGAGGTAAACTGGACTGGAGCGTAACGATTTTGAAGGATTTAAAAATATCGTCGGAGAAACTCCCTCCTATTAGAGCGCCAACCGAGATAGTGGGGGGATTGAAGCCTGACGTTGCCGGGGAGCTCGGGTTATCTGAAAGTGTAAAAGTAGTTATTGGATCTGGGGATGTTGCAGCCACAGCCATAGGTTCAGGAGGCATAGGCGATCTTGAGACGCATTTATACTTGGGGACAAGTGATTGGCTCGCTTCACACTTACCGAGGAGAAGGCTCGACATATTCCACGCTATAGGTACGATAATCAGCGCGATCCCGGGTAAGCATTTATTGATCGCTGAGCAGGAGTGTGGTTGCTCAGTCCTAGACTACATCGTGACTCTTCTCTATGGGAAAGCGGATAAACAAGTGTTTGATGAAGTAGATAGAAACATCGGGTCTGTTGACCCTGCTTCAAACAAAATCCTATTCCTCCCATGGATGTTTGGAGAAAGAGTACCGATAGACGACCCCTATGTAAGAGGAGTGCTATACAATGTAAGCTTGAGCGATTCAAGGTTTCAAATACTAGAGGCAATAATGGAGGGTGTTGCATTGAACATTAAGTGGGCTCAAATATATTTCGAGAAGCTGCTCGGCGAGAGGATTCGAGTCTTAAATGCAGTGGGAGGCGGGGCCTTATGGGATTCTCTATGCCAATTAATAGCTGACGCCACGGGTGCAGAGGTGTGGAGGATGAGTACTTTGAGAGAAGCCTCGGCTATTGGAGCTGCTGTAATAGGGGTTAAAGCACTGGGTCTTGGAGAGTTTGAATATGTTAAGAAGATCGCTAAACCCGAGAAAGTGTTTAAACCTAGGGAACCGTTAATCAGAGTGTTCAATGAAAAGCTTAAGCTCATGATAAACGTGTATAAGGCGAACAAAAGATTTTTCAAACAGTTGAATACTGCATGCTCAGTTTAAAACGGGCCTATCAATTGCGCGCATCACTTTGTAATACCCATTCTCCTCTGGAATAATGCCTGCTGGAATTTCACTATTTCCTCGGGTAGAGTTGTCACCTTTCCTAGAATCCTAGCTAGAACGTAGATCTGGGCAACCCTCTCCACCACGGTTAAAACCTCGACCGCCTCCTCTAGTTTTCTCCCGCAAGCTACTACCCCGTGGTTAGCAAGTATGGCCGCGCTTCTCTCTTTCAACGCTTTCACTACGTTTTCAGCAAGCTCTTCGCTTCCGAATGGAGCGTATTCAGCGACCCTGACCTCTCCACCAGTGTACATGATCATTTCCTCTATAACAGGGGGTAGCGGCTCCCTTGCTACTGCCAGCACGCTCGTGTACAGGCCGTGGGCATGTATGATAGCCCCTATGTAGGGGTACTCACGGTATATTGCAAGATGCATTGGCATTTCCACTGTTGGAGCTCGAGCCCCTTCTAATACTTCACCATCCATTGAAACTAGGAGAATGTCCTCAGGGGTCATTTCGGATTTAACTACCCCGCTAGGAGTTATTAGTAAACGATCTGCTCCTATCCTGACGCTGACATTTCCCGATCTCCCGTGGTTAAGACCTTTATCATCCAAATACTTCATTACCTCAACTATTTTCTTTTTCAAATCCTCGTGCAAGAGAACACCATGAAGTAATATTCCTTATAATCGTAAAAAGCTTTTACGTTTCAATTGTTAAATATCAATTAGTGGTTGAGATGGGTTTTTTGACAAGGTTTCAACAAAAGATACTTGAATGTTTAATCTCCTTAAGCGAGGATTATGGCAGGGCTGTTAAAAGTGAGGAGATCGCGGAAACATTAGGGGTGCATCCTGGAAGCGTTAGGAACGCTTTATCAGTGATGAGGATTCTGGGTTTTGTAGAGTCTAAGAGAGGGCCCTTCGGAGGCTATCTTCCAACAGGTAAGGCCATCAGCACCATTACTAGGAGGGACCGTTTGAGCGTGATGTTGTTAACCAGTGATGGAAGCTCTTTCAAAGTATCCTCGACAATAACGGCTTGCTTAACCGATAAAAACCTAACTCTCGAGATAAGGAACTTTACGCTTAAACCATTCATTAGAAAAGGCAATAGAGTAGTGGTTTGCCTCGGGAAATATTTCGTAGACGGTGTGATAGTGGATTCGGATAGGGTAGGGAGGAGAGTAGTAGTAATAGTGAAGAGGCTTGTTAAACCTAGGAGTCCCGTGCGAATTGATTCCTCCGAAAGTATTAGAGAATTACTACGCCAAATGTCTAAAAAGAAGGCTGAGTGCGCCCTAATATTCGATAAAGGCAGGCTTGTCGGGTACTTGTCAATTTTCAAGCTACTCAAACTTCTCAGTAATGGTCAGGATGTGAATACGGAGGCGGGACGAGTAGCTTTCAAGCCTCCATCCTCAAGAATGGCTCAACGTTTTCTTGAAGAAGGTTATTGCTTGTTTGATGATGGTTGAGCTAAAGTAATTATCATTATAAATGTTTAATTATCTTACAGAAGACAATTCTGAATGGTGGTTGGTTGGAGCTTAAACCCTCAGTTCTATCTGAAGAAGAAATTAGAGAGCTTCTCACAACCATCGACGAGATCACAGTCAAGGAGGCTAAGAAGGTTAATTTAACATCTCTCGAGGAAACAGTCCTTGTCAAGGGTGAGCCGGGCGGGTCAATCGTTTATGATTTGAAAGGGAGAAGGATAATTGACATGACTTCTCAAGCCTGGACTCTTAACGTAGGCTACTCTCACCCTGATGTGGTTTATGCAGCAGCTTTTCAAGCCAGCGTGTTAAACCATGTAAGATATGGTTTTCCAACTATTCCAAGGTTGAAACTTTTGCTGAAACTCAAGGAGATATATGGTTTTGAAAGGGTTGCGTTGAACACGCAGGGCGGGGGCTGGAGCATAGAGGTAGCATTGAAGCTGGCAATGATTAACAAGCCAGGGGCAGATACATTTCTCGTAGCTTGGAGGAGCTATCACGGAAACAGCCTCGCGCTCACAACAGCTTCCCACCCGCTTCCAGGTTTAATCCGGTACAAGCTGTTCGGGGAGGAAAAATTTGTCAGATATCCCTACCCCTACTGCTACAGGTGTCCCTTCAAGATGAAATACCCTGAGTGTGCTGCAGACCCGTGTTTAAGCTTTGTTGAGAAAACGATAAAGTATGCTACTAAAGGAGTTAATTCTATCGGAGCCCTACTTATAGAGCCAGTTCAAGGGCCTGGAGGGGTTGTACCAGCCCCGCCTGAATTTCTCAAGGGAATTATCGAACTAGGCGGGAAATACGGATTCTACATTATCTTCGACGAGGCGCAGACAGCTAATGGAAGAGTGGGAGCTTGGAGCGTTGCACATATTCACAATGTTAAACCGGACATGATGACGTTGACTAAAGGTCTGGGCGGCGGGTTCCCTGTGGGAGCAACTCTTGCTAAGGAGGGAATCAAGGGTTTAAGCTATCCTGAGGAGCATACAACATTCGGTGGTAACCCGGTCCCATATGCAGCGGCACTTGTAAATCTTCTTGTTATTGAAAAGTTAAACCTTGTTGAAAGAGCGAGGATTATGGGCGATTATGCTTTGAAGAGGTTGCTTGATATGAAGGAGAGGTTTGATCTTATCGGTGATGTGAGAGGTTATGGACTATATCTCGGGATAGACCTGGTTAAGAACAGGACTACCAGGGAACCTGCCTTAGAAGAGGCTGAAGAAGTTGTTAAGAAGGCGTTTGAGAAGGGAGCACTCTACGCTCTTGACATGCCAGATATTATTGGCGATGAAGTAACCATGAGGAACGTAATAAAGGTCAGGCCGCCATTAGTCATTAAAAAAGAAGAGTTAGATGAAGCCTTAAACATTTTAGAGGAGGCTTTAATAGAGGTAAGCGAAGAATACGGCTATGCTTTCACCAAAGCATAGTTTTTAAAATTTAATACTATTCACCCGCATATCCTCTCTGGGGTTAACGGTTTGCACGAGCTTAGGTGGAATCCTCTAATACGGCAGTGGATTATTGTCGCGGCTCATCGTGCCGTTAGGCCGTGGAGGCTTACTGATAAGGAAAGAGTCTCATGCCCGTTTTGCCCAGGCGCTCCCGAGCTCAAGGATTTGGCTTCATGGGATGTTGTGGTCTTGCCGAACAAATACCCTGCTCTCGTACCCCATCCGGGAAGTCCAGCTCAATATGGATCTCCCCTATATGTCTCCAGGGAAGCTAGGGGCGTCTCAGAAGTCATAGTTGAGACACCGATGCATGAGGGGGATTTTCACACCTTGACGCTTTCGCATGTTTCGAAGGTGATGAAAGTGTTCAAGGAGGAGTTTGAAAAGCTTTCACGTCTCGAATATATTGAATACGTAGCCTTATTTCGTAATAAAGGAAGGGAGATAGGTGTTTCGCTCTCGCATCCTCATTCTCAAGTTTACGCTCTCCCTTTCATACCTCCTCGAGTAGCAAGCGAATTAGAGTCTTTCAAGGAATATTATGGAAAGCATGGAAGGTGCTTGATCTGCGATGTTGTAAGCCATGAGCAAGCGGTTAGGGAGAGGACGGTTTACGAGAACGAAGGGTTCATGATAATCCTGCCCTACTATGCTATGTGGCCTTACGAGCTACATGTATATCCTAAGAAGCATGTTAAAGCAATAAGCGAGCTTTCCGAAGAGGATTTAAAACTATTAGCCGATGCTATTCGAGTTGCAACCGCTACGTATTCAAGATTGCTCAAGAAGGATGCTCCCTACATTATGGTAATGCATAATCACCCTTCAAAAGGAGACTACCATTACCACTTCCACATAGAGTTTTACCAGCCCTACAGGGATCCTGAAAAGCTAAAGTACGCTGCAGGTATAGAGTGGGGGTATTGGGTCTTCACCTACGATGGTGTCCCGGAGGAAAGGGTTAAAGAGTTGCGCAAAGCCTGTGATGAAATCCTGGAGGTCATTGGTGATACCTTTGGAAAATGTGCGTGAAATCGTTGACTTCATATTTAGAAGACATGAAGGCCTTTACGGTGAAAAGCCCAAAGTTATTGCTTCAGCCCCTGGAAGGCTGGATTTTTTAAACACTCACCAGGACTATAAAGGATTGCCCGTTGTATCTGTCGCTATAAATAAGAGAACTTATGTTGCTCTTTCGACTTCGAAAACCAGGTCGAAGGCTGTTTCGATCAATCTGTGTGATGAAGGGGTTGAGTGCGCAGACACGTTCAGCGCTAATAATCCTACACTTGTAGAGGAGGGCTGGTTTGGCGATTATATCAGGTCGGCTGTGAAAGCTCTTCGGATGAAGGGATACCTGATCGATGATTTCAACCTCACTATTTACAGTGAGATCCCTATAGGTTCGGGTTTAGCTAGCAGTGCAGCACTTCAAGTCTCATTAGTTGCAGGCCTTAACGCTTTGTTCAGGCTTGGCTTAGAGAGGAAGGATATTGCCGAGATAGCATACCAGAGTGAGCACGATGTTATGGGTATTCCGTGCGGGAGGCTGGATCAATATGGTTCAGCCATGGGCGGAGTAACCTTGATTGAAACCAAACCTCCTTTCACCACTAAGACTCTTGTGAGAAAAGACATACTGTTCACAGTGCTTGATTCAGGCATAAGGCATTCCACAGGTAGCATCCATCCTGTGAGAATAAGTGAGCTGAAGCAAGGAGTCAGGGAGCTCCTGCTTCTCGATGACCTACCTGGAGATTTGAGAAACATGCTTAAGGAGGACATCTACGCTTTGGAGTGGGGTAGGCTAGACTACCAACGCATCGAGCCTTATCTCCACCGGATTAATAAGGTTTCCATGAAAAGAATAGTATTCACGTTTAAAATGCATTATTCAACAATACTGGCTTTAAGACTCCTCGAAGACTCATCAAGTATTGATACAAGGGAAGAAGTGGAAGCGTTTTTACGGTCAGAGTGCGATGAGTGCTTAAGTAAAACCGGTTTGGAGGCAAACAGCTTTCTCAGACTCTTAGGCGGCTTAGTAAACTATCAGCACGTTCTACTACGCGATTTGTACGATGTCAGTCTACCACGTTTGGAATTGATAAGAAGCAAGGCTCTTGAAGCAGGGTCTTACGGGGTGAAAATCTCTGGGGCTGGCTTAGGCGGATCCTTATTGGGATTAGTAGGCTCGGAAGAGCAAGCTATCAAAGTATTGAAACATACGAGTGGGTTGGTGAGGAGCGCGTGGATTGTTAGCGTGGATGAAGGGGTTAGAGTAGAGTTGGAACCATAAAAAACAACCAGATTTAAGGACATATTTTCAGGCATTCTTAACCGCGCAAAACCACTTCACTGTTCCTTCTTAACAGATTCCAGTGACCTCTCCCTTTCCCTCAACAGACGCCTTAATTTCTCCTTATCTCTTAAATACGTTCTAAACGCAGGTAGCCATAGGAGAGCGCATGGCACCCAGAACAAGCTGATGGTTATTAATCCTAGCTTCATGTTCGAGGGCTCCTGGAAACCCCATGCTAGGAACATGACCATGAAGAAGCTTGCTATTGTCGGCCCGAAGGCTGAACCTATATTATCTGTTATATTGAATATTCCGAATATGGTTCCACGATGCTCCGGTAGCGAGATCTCGCTTAGGACTGCCGGTACGTTCGGTGCTGCGAAGGTTACGAAAACCATTCCCATTAGACTTATAAGTAGAACAGGTATTAGTGCCGGTAAAGACTCGTCTCCATACGGGTATGGGTAGGTTAGCAACATTATCATGGTGAAAGTTCCTATCAAAATGCCCACGAAAGGTATGAGCAACCTGGCCTTCGCAAAACCCTTCCTCTGCAGAATATCTGAAAGCATTCCCCCTATGAAGTATCCTATCATCATGCCTAACCCCGCAACAAAAACTATCATTGTAGCGGTAGCTTCTGAGAGTCCCCAGGTTTTCTGGAAGAATGTTGGAGCCCAGTAAGGTATGGCTCCCCATGGGAAGGTCCCGGGTACTCCTTGGAGATATATAAAAATGAGAGTAGGTGTTGCTGCAAGGGCTGTTGCAAACTCTCTCAGGTTAATCCTAAACTTGTATTCAATACCCATGTCATAGAGTTTCTTAATCTCTGGCTCGGCGTACCCTATCTTTACCTCCTTAATCACGAGTAGGAATAAGGGTACTAGAACAAAATTTGGCGCTGCTGCAAGCATGAAAGGTATTCTCCATGATAAGCCAGTGGTCAACACTATTGCTGCAAGCATCATGCCAAGTAGAACCCCGAAGCCTGAGCCGAAATTGTAGAGAGCATATCCCTTACCCCTCTCCTCGGGAGGGTAGAGGTCGGCTATTAATGCTCTAGCCACCGGCGCCGCCCCATTAATCCCTACCCCGGTCAGCGCTCTCAGTAACAGCATTTGATAATAGTTTTGTGAAAACGCTGTTAGGAAGCATGGGATTTCGCCTGTTAGAACCGCTGCAGCGAACAAGATTCTTCTACTGAGCTTGTCAGCTAAGTACCCCCATATAAACGTGGTTGCAATGCCGGATAAGACAGGGACGGTTGCAAGTAATCCTGCATAGTAATACCAATCCTGCTCCCCACCGATAATGATACCCTCTTCTCTCAGAGTTATTACCATGGGTGCAACAAGATTCTGATCCGCGTATAGCATCATGAGCATCAATATGAAGAATATGAGAACCAGTCTCCTCGTCATTTAAACCCCCATGGTCAAACATGATTTTCTAACAGCCTACACATATCTTATTCACGCAGATTATATATAATTCTTAACTGACAAAGCACTAGGATTGCCCACGAATGCTAAAACCCTTGAAGATGGGCTTAATACGGAGGTAAACAGTTTAACGTTCTAGGTCATACGGTGATTTCACATAAAAAATAGTTCTTCAGGGATTTCCCTACGTAAACTAATTTCCCTAAACAATAAGGCACTAGGTCTTAGAAACCTTTTCTTAGTGTCGAAATCAACCTTTACCAGGCCAAACCTCATGTTGAAGCCCATGGCCCATTCATAATTATCTATTAGTGACCAGTGCAGATATCCTCTCACATCCACGCCTTTTTCCACTGCTTTCAATGTGCTGGCGAGATGAGTGATAAGGTAGGAGGAGCGGTGCTTATCCATGGAATCAGCTATCCCGTTTTCAGTTACGATTAAAGGAATCCTGTATTTGTTGAACAGCTCTACAAGGATGTTCTCCAACCCTTCTGGATATATTTCCCATCCGAACTCGCTACACGGTCTATCCGCCTTGCTCACCCCACCAGGCGTGCATATGAATCCATACCCAGGAATATACCTCCATCCCGGACCTTTTTTCTCGCCGGCCACCACCATTCTAGTGTAGTAGTTTACTCCTATCCAGTCTAGTTTTCTCCTCAAGCTCTCCGATGCTGCTAAAAGGCTTTCGCCATGAATCAAAGTGTCCGTGAAAGCGTAGTTGTACATGTATGAGGCAGTGGAAGCAGCCTTCACGTCTTCACTATTCACGGGATTGAGGGGTTCAAACCACATGAAGTTGTAGATGATGCCCACAGGCTTCTTAGTGACTTGTTTGATCAAGTCATACGCTCTTGCATGCGCTATTGCCTGGTTTCTAAGAGCACGTATAGTGTATTCGAAGCTTGGGATTCCTGGCGGGAATCCTGATTTAGTGTTTAAGTATCCCGCTGTTGCAACCGCGTTGGGTTCGTTAAGAGTGCTCCACGCATCAGCATACTCTTCCAGCTCGCTCACGATATAATAAGCATATTTCGCGAACTCCACTACTGTCTCATCGCTAAGCCACCCCGATGGCGCTGACTCAACTCCACGGGTTCTCACTTGTATTGGCTCATGTATCCATGATGGGAGAGTGAAGTGGTTGAGGTTTATGATAAGCTTTTTCCCCCTTGAAACCCAGTCTTTAAGCAATCCCTTGTATTTCTCAACCTGGTTCTTATCCGCCTTCTCTCTCAGTTGGTTGATAGCTGCTTCACTAATATCGATGCTTACTATAACTCCCTCCTCGTCCTTGTCGATATTAACGGGGATTTCCCTGGTTGGTCTAGGGAAAACCCTGCTCCATTCAATCCCGATGCGTAGAGTGTCTGCACCTAGTCTCTCTGCGATGTCATGGTCTTTCTTGTAAAGTGCCAAATATCCTGGGCCATTCTCGGGTAAATGCCCGCTTACTAACCCAGACATTATATTGTCCTGGTCGTGAACCCATATCCACCAGTCTGTATTAGGGTCTTCGAATCCTGGATATCCCATTTCGAATTGAAAACCGGACTCGCTAAACCCGATGATAAACCCGCTGGGGAATTTAAGCATTAGATCACCACTGGAAGGTAGCGTTCATCCTGGATCGTGTCAGCTCACAACGTCTTTAATATCGAATTTGATTGGACCATACTCCTTGCTTACCGCGGATATTACGATTTTATGCTCGCCTGGTTCGAGCCTGATTCCTTCAATCCTTATTGTTACAAGAGTGTTCAGTGCGAAGTCCACAGGGTTTGTGTCTGAAATATCTTTGTTCAGTATTGTTTTAGAATCCGACTCCAGCGTTATTTTGTCGAGGGGAACCGGTTTGTCGTCAATGGTGATTTCAAGAGGTTTAGACAAACTAGCATCTGCTAAGACGTTTTTAAGGGAAAACTGAAAACCTGTTTCATTATTCTTCAAGCTTTTCTTAACGTATAATCTTCTGAGAATGATGGCTGGAACCGACATTTAGGTCCCAATTATACTTAAACCTTCCCATGTCTAATATAGTTTTAACATTACAAATTTTTATTTAAATCGTAGAACAAAAAATCAAACGGTGTATGTTCTTGAAACCCATGAGAATAGATTACGAGGATATTCTAGACGTGCTGTATGAAACCATAGATATCGATAAGTACATTATAGCCCACTACATAATTGAAGCACCCGTGGGCTTTCCGCCTGACATGATTGCAAGGGCTTTCGCAGCTGAGCAGACCACTGGAACCTGGATACGAACACCTGCAGAGACTGTGGAGATGAGGAAGAATCTAGGCGGGAAGGTCGTAGGATTATACGAGATTCCCGACTATGAAACGGAGACTCCGAAGGAAGGTTATAGGAGATTCTTGGTTTCAATCGCGTTTCCATGGGTTAATTTTGAGAATGACTTATCCACAATGTTCTCCGCTGTTACCGGCAACATAATGGCTTTCGGCAGGATAAAGCTAGTTGATGTTTGGATGCCTCCCGCATACATTAAACTTTTCAAGGGTCCGAAATACGGGATAGAAGGATTGAGGACACTTATGCGGGTTCACGATAGGCCTTTAATAGTTGCCATGGTTAAACCATGCGTATACTATCCCGCGGATGTCGGTGCTAAGCTGGCTTACGAAGCATGGGTAGGAGGCGTGGACGTTATAAAAGATGACGAGCTACTCGCAAACCAGAGTTTCAACAAGGTGGAGGAGAGGGTTGTAAAATTCATGGAAATGCTTGAAAGGGCTGAGCAGGAAACAGGTGAGAAAAAACTCTACACTGTAAACATCACGAGTGACCCGCCTAAGCTTTTCGAGCTTGCTGAGAAAGTAAAACAGTTGGGTGGAAACGCTTTAATGGTGAACGCCTACTCCGTTGGGCTTGGGGCTTTCAAAAACCTGGCCGAGGATCCAAGCGTAAACATGCCAATACTTGCGCACACTCCCGACTATGTCGCAATGTCGTACGTTTCACCTTACTCCGGAATATCATCAATCTTAGTAGCTGGTAAACTCATCAGAATCGCTGGAGCAGACATGGTGATATATCCAGGACCATATGGTAAAGTACCGACCTTCACTAAGGAGAAATACCTCCGTGTTGCAAAGTATCTGAGGGCCCCGATGAGCGGGTTGAAACAGACACTGCCCTGTCCATCCGGAGGAAACACTCAGCTGGAGGTTCCTAAGCTGGTAGGGGATTTAGGCGTGGATATTGGAATAGCCGCCGGTGGAGCGATACATGCGCACCCATGGGGGAGTAAGGCTGGAGCTAAATCGATGAGGCAAGCCATCGATGCTGTTCTGAAAGGTATTCCCCTTGAAGAATACGCTAAAGAAGCTCCAGAGCTGAATGCGGCGATAGAAGCGTATAAGAAAGGAGCTTTGGCGATAATGTTAGGATTGTAAGTAATTTAAAATTTAATAAAAATTTTTAAATCACAGTCAGCCTCCTGGGGTTCCATGCCAGGGACTTTCCTTCCAAATAGCATCCCACAATGTTTCCTCCGTGAAGGTCTCTTTCCTTGCAATCTTGTCTCTAATAGAAACTAGGAGTTGGTGATGCACCATCTCATCCTTATGTATTGCTTCGAGAATGAGCTTCATTCTCGGGTCTTTAGCCTTATCGAGTAATTCCTTAGTCAAACGCACCATTTCTGCTTCAAGCCTGATGTGTTCCTCAATAGACTTCTCTATTTCACGATACTCCTCCTCGGTTAAGAAGGGGGATTCAGACTCTGCCAGCTTAGCCAATGACTCGTATAGTCTAGAATGCTTTAAGGAATCCAATCCTACTGCAGAGAAAACCGCCGCGAGAACAGGGTGCTTGAATTTTTCAATAGTGGATAATAATTTATCAGAGTATTCTTTTTCCTTATAGCTCATGTTTTTGAATAATTCAACTTGTTCACTATTTTTCATAAATATCACCAATTAAAGAATAGTCATAAGAGTTAATAATTGTATTGAAAAATTAAACTATTTTGCTCTCAAAGCTTTCTTCGGATCCTTCCACATAATGGATGCAACCCAAATTGTTAAGACAATAAACAATAGCAATAGCCCTAGGGCTACTGATTCTGGCGAGGTACTTATGAATTCTTCGCCTTCAACCATTAATGCGTACGCCTTATCCACAATGAACATTAATGTTGCAGCCCAGCTTATAAGGGCAAGATTTTTGAATAGTAAGTCATCCTTTTCCAGATTCTTATACCACAATACAGTGGAGAATACTGCTGTTAATCCTAAGATTATCATGTACACGTTTCAGCACCATTTGCGGGGCAGTGCTGTGAGAATCCTTGACCTCACCTTTTCGGTTAAGTTCGAATTCTTATAGTAGATGATCAGTCCACCTGCCCATAATCCAGCAATCCCTAGTGTCATCAATAAGCCCACCGTCGTTATCTCGTTAAAAGCCACTGCCATGTCGGCGGGGTTGGACATGGCGGTTAAGAAGGGCGGATACATCGTTACTTCACCATTCCAAGCGTGCTCGGCTATTAAAACCATGCTCCCACCTAGCAACATGGTTGATAGAATGTTGAGTTTCAATTTCTCTGCAGTATTTTTGAAGAACCTCTCTAGTGTTTTAATCAATATGCCTGTTACCAATGGTGCTATGAAACACGCCATCTGCCTCACCAGTGCACATGTCTTAATAATAGGTGCACCTATAAAAATTTCGCGGCCATTGTACGGGTTAAATCGATCACATCAATTTCATAAGACAATATAGAGGAGCTAACAGTCATTACGTAGGGGTTAGAAAAAAGACATACCTATTCGGATTTTCCTGGCCCGACGATATTCCCCTCCCTGTACCCTAACTGCTTCAGTGTGTTAATAAGTTGTAATGAAACGTTGGGATTAATTTAAGGTGGAAAAAACTATTTTCTCCATTTTTCCTCATTAAAGTCTTTCGTTACGTATTTTGAGACTATGGTAGCGCCCAACGGGTCCCCTATGACGTTGAGCATTGTTTCAAACGGATCTACTGCAGGGTGGACTCCAACCATCCAGCCGGCTGCTTCAACAGGAATACCTAGAGCTGCTGCAGTGGCTACTGCAACGATCGCGGCTCCACCAGGGACGCCTGCAGCGGCTGTCGCTCCCAAGAATCCTAGGACTACTAGTGTTAACACCTCTCCAAACCCTAGCGGTATCCCTAATGCCTGGAAAGCGAACAGCGTGAACAAAGTGATAGTTGCACAGGCTCCTTGCATGTTGATGGTTGCTGCGACGGGCAGGATTACCGTGGCAACTTCTTTAGAAACCCCTGCCTCTATTGCAGAGTTTATGGTGACAGGGAGTGTTGCATTACTGCTTGCCGTTGAGAAGGCGGTGATCATGGCTGGGAAGTACTTCTTCCAGAATCTCACCGGGTTCAACCTTGCCACGAGAATCATTACTAATGGCTGGATTATCAGGAGAACTATTAACCCGCTCACGTAGAAGGCGAGCACTAGTTTGGCGAACGCGCCTACAGCTATGACTCCTACGACAGCGGCTACATTAGCCATTAATGCGAAAACACCTATTGGCCCGTACCATAAGATGAAGTCTAATAGCTTGTAGACTACTGCTAGTAGGGATTCGAATAATCTTGTCAGGAATTCCTTAACCTGCGGTGTGGTGCGTCCTATTATGCCCACAGCGATTCCAACCAGTATAGCGGTGAATATTATCTGAAGCATTTTAAGATTCAAGAACATGTCGATAAAGTTGGAGGGTATAATGTTTTTCAAGTAATCCGCGATTGTGAGAGATGCAGGAGTAACCTGCTGTCCTCCTGGTAGCTGAACCCCTTCACCCGGCTTAAGCATTGAGCCTATCGCGTATGCTGTTCCAACCGATGCTAGTCCCATGAAGATCCAGTAGGGTATGAATCCTAGGAAGATTTTGCCGAGCTTTACTAAGTCTCCCATGCTCATTACTGCCCATGCAATGCAGAGGAATACTAATGGGCCCACTATGAATTTTAGTAGAGCAACATAAATGTCTCCTAGTATTGCTATGTTTTTAACAGGCTCTCCGACAATGATTCCTACAGCCAACCCTAATATAGCACTTATCAATAGCAATAATGGTCTTTTACCCAGCCTTATTTGGAAGACTACTTCATTACTCATGTACCAACCCCTAACGTATATACATGATTTTACAATATTGTCAGGTATAGGTTAAAAATCTTAATTCATTCAAACATGGAAAAATAGTATTGTACGTATATAGATGAACATCACGCTTTTAACTTGAACTTGTAAATTGGAGACCGCATAGATGCTTAAAATAAAGATAATTCTAGCTATTAGTCCCTATAGAGGTTGAACAATAATTTCTACGTCAAGTGAATATGTGTTGGAACCTCTTTGAATCAAAAGGTTTACAAACCCCTTGTCAATGCTATCCTCAATTATTTCTTTAAGATCACTACTTCTCGTAACGGGGACATTGTTAGCTTGAATTATAACGTCTCCTTCCCTAATGCCTCTTCTATAAGCAGGCGTGCCAGGTATACTTTTAACCACTAGTAATCCTTCTTTAACCGGTATATTGTAAACAGAGGCTATCGTGGGATTTAAGGGAGCTACATAAACCCCGATCCAAGCTCTCAAAGGTCTCCCATACTTTTCAATCATTCCGATAAATCTTTTCACCGTGTTTATAGGTATGGCGAAACCTATGCCTTGCGCGAACGGAATTATCGCTGTGGTCACTCCGACTGCTTCACCGTCGAGATTTATTAAGGGTCCCCCGCTATTGCCAGGGTTTATCGCCGCATCCGTCTGTATCAGGTCTTCTAAAACAATGTTTTCCCCGACAATGGTTCTACCCGTAGCGCTTACAACCCCTAGTGTAACAGTGTGTTGGAACAAGCCTAGCGGAGAGCCAACAGCCAGTACTATTTCACCTACTTTGAGCTTAGATGAATCCCCCAGCTTTATCGGGGAACCATAATCTTCCGTTTCAAGGAGTGCGAGATCCCTTGTGGGGTCCTCGGCTACCACAACTGCCCTACTGGCATACCCGTCTACATAGCTTACCGTTACTTTGGCTGCATCCCTGATTACATGAGCATTGGTTACAATGTAACCTTTTGAAACAACGAATCCTGAGCCAAACCCTTTAACCGGTTCGTACCCGAAAATCGTAAGAGGGTGCTCGACAAGGGTTGAAACTGTTACAACCGAGGGTTTAACCTGTTCCACGATTTTAGAGATTTCATTGCTCAAAGACTTCAAATCCATGCTTATAACCATTTAAGCTTAAGCTTTCTAATCTTAAAAAATCAACGTTGATTGAAGAAGTCGTGAAAAACTTGCCGTGAAATGTAAGGTATTTTCAATTTTGGAGGCAAACATTTTTTACAGTGTTGCTCACCGATAATTAAATGTCTCGAAAACATATTACCAGTAGAGAGGAGTATGCAGTGAAGGTGCTCGTTACCGGCGGCGCAGGATTTATAGGGCATCACGTAGCCCTGCACCTCAGTAGTAAAGGATATGATATAAAGGTTTTAGACTACCTTGAAAGAGCCAGCCCTACGGGGATATCTCGGCTGAAAGATAACGGGATCCCCGTGATTATCGGAGATGTGAGATCTTTTCAAGACTACAGCAATTTCGATATTGTGGTGCATGCTGCCGCATTGGTGAATGTTGAGGAGAGTGTTCAAAACCCTCTTGAATACTACGATGTGAACAGCATGGGCACTGCGAGAGTAGGATACGAGTGTTCTAAGAGGAAGATACCTTTAATCTATTTAAGCTCGGCTGCAGTTTACGGTGACCCTGTTAAAATACCTGTTAGTGAGAACGATCCCGTTGACCCTCCCTCGCCTTATGGATTGAGCAAGCTCATGGGCGAGCAAGTCTTGGGGAATTACTCGAAAATATACGGGCTTAAACACGTCTCGCTAAGATTGTTCAACGTCTACGGGCCTGGGCAAAACCCCAGTTACGCAGGGGTCGTATCAAGATTCATCGCCAACATTGTTGAAGGCGGAAGCCTTGAAATCTATGGGGATGGTACGCAGACTAGGGATTTCATCCACGTGGAGGATGTTGCGAAAGTTGTCGAGGAATTCATCTCGAAAAATATTTTCGACAACAGGGTTTACAATGTCGGTACGGGTATTGGGACGAGAATCATAGATCTCGCTAAACTGGTTATGAGGATTACAGGACGCTCGGTTAATATTGTTTTCAAACCTGCGAGAATTGGAGAGGTTAGGCATAGTGTAGCCGATGTTTCGAGACTCAGGGGGCGAATCGTGTTCAACCCGATCAATTTAGAGGAAGGGATTAGTAAGCTTCTCCAAACTATTCACAAATACAAGGTTGAATAGTGAAACACGCCCAAAGAGGAGTTAAAAGTACGCGGTCATTGAACAATTCCCATCCAATATTTTGCTTGTAGGATTGTTCAGCTAGTCGGATATGGGTAGGTGGAAGGTCTCTTTGACAATTCGGAAAATAATACTAGTTCTAGTTTGCCGGATAAACGGGTTTTGCAGAAGCCATTTCACAAACTTGTCTAGCTCGCTCATTGATTTAAAAGCCGCTATAACAGCGACGTCAAACTCGCCCGTTATGTCATATACTGCTTGAACGTTTGGATGCTGGGATACATAGTTTTCCACATCAATAATATGCTTACCATCCACATTCACCAGTATTAAAACCTTTATTCCATAGCCTAATCTTCCATAGTCTATTAGGACCGTGAACTTCCTCAAAATCCCGCTCTTGAAGAGTCTTTTTATTCTTTCATGAATAGTGGATACGGGTTTTCCGGTGTTCTCCGATATGATTTTCAAGCTTACTCTTGAATCTTCTCGTAAAAACTCCAAGATCTTCTTGTCTAAATCATCTATTATCATTGTAAAACCTCTTATTTACACTATATGAAGTTGTGGAATTTTTATAATTTTTCTTTTCAAGCTTTTTAAACTATTTCAAACCTTTAAGCGTTGTATGTGAAATCATGCAGCAGGAAAAAATTAAGATATTATTCCCCGATGTGACAGGCGTGCACAGGGAGGTCGAAATATTCCTCCATCAAAAACCAGACTGCCTCTACGGGTTTAAGACGAGCGTGGACGGTTCCAGCCTCCCTGATTACGCAAGCGTCGAAGACGGGGACTTGTTTCTGAAGCCTGCGTCAGGTAAGTTTGTCGATTTAAGTAGCTATGGGGGCGGGTTGCTAGTAGTTGGCGCTGTCTATTTTTCGAAGGGTGAGAGGCATTACTTGGATACTAGGCTAAAGGCAGAGGAAACTAGTAAGTATCTATTCGAGCATGGTTTAGAAGCGCTTGTTGGTTATGAATTAGAATTCTTTATAATGCGGAAAATAAAGCACTACTTAGATTCAAGGAGACAGTTATTCTATGCGAAGCCCGTGGAGAATACCTGTTTAACCAGGCAGGGGAACGGGAAATATTTTACATCAATCCACTCAAGAGTGGATGAAATCCTCGAAGAGACTACAACAGCTCTTACACGAGCAGGCATAGCTCCGCTTAAAATCCACAGGGAAAACGGGGTTTTCAACCAGTATGAGATTTCATTCCGACCCTACCCTCTTTTAGAAGCTTGTGATAACATAATTCTCTCCATTAAAACAGTTCGTGAAGTATCGAAAGCTAAGAGGCTGACCGCCGTTTTCATGCCAAAGCCATTCACGGATGATTATGGAAATGGTCTACACCTGCACTTAAGCCTATGGGTGGGCGCCAGGAATATTCTGTTCGAAGACGGAGCCCTATCCCAGGAGGGAAGGTATTTCATAGGAGGAATACTTCAGCATGCAAGAAGCCTGGCAGCTTTCACAAACCCCTCTTTGAACAGTTATAAAAGACTAGCCCCCGGCTTCGAGGCCCCGGTCCACATAGCATGGGGTTATGGAAATCGAACCGCGATGGTGCGGATCCCGAGAAATGGGGAAAGCATTGAGGCTCGTAATCCAGACGCTTCCATGAACCCGTACCTTGGAGTACCGGCACTGATACTAGCTGGAATGGATGGGTTGAGGAAGAAAATAGATCCGGGGGATGCGGTCGAGTTCAATCTTTACGAGAAACAGGGGTTTTCAAATATTAGGAGACTGCCTTTGTCGCTTAAAGAAGCGTTGGAAGAGTTAATGTCTGACTACGAGTATTTGAAACCAGTGTTTTCAAAATCTTTCATAGAAAAGTATGTTGAGTTAAAGATGCGTGAAGTAGTTGCTGAGATAACCCTCCCGAGCGTTCTCGAGTACCAACTTCTAGAGCATATCTCCTAGGTTTAAAACGTTTTATACCTATGTATTCGTTAGAGATTAAATGGTTGCAGTTTTAGGGATGTTTATGAAGATTGTGGAAGATTATGCACTACTTGAAACAGGGATAAGGGTGTTTTACAGGTGCGTAGTTCCTGAGAAGATTTTCCACACTTTAATAATAGGTTCGCACGGGTTGACAGCGCACAGCGGGATCTACATTCCTATTGCCGAGGAGTTTGCAAGACACGGGTTTGGATTCTGCATGCATGATCAAAGAGGGCATGGTAGAACCGCAGGTGAAAACGATAAAGGGTATGTCGATGATTTCCAATATTATGTGGAGGATATCAAAGCTTTTTCCGATTATGCTAGATGATGCGTAGGAGCCAGGGAAGTAGTACTGCTTGGGCACAGCATGGGCGGTTTAATAGTGCTTTTAACAGCTGCAACGCATAAAGGAGTTGCTAAAGGAGTTATTGCTCTAGCTCCAGCTCTCCAAATTCCCTTAAACCCTGTTAGAAAACTCATTCTAAGCCTAGCATTAAGGTTTGCTCCGCGTTCCAAGATCCTGTTACAAAGAGGGCCACCCGAGGAAATAGAGGGCTTTCAAAAAGCAAAGGATCTGGAATACAGTCTGAGAGAAGTATCGGTCAAGTTAATTAACGAAATGATTAAGGCGTCACACAAATTCTGGAGGCTTGCGGGGGATATCATCGTCCCGGTCTTGCTTATTCATGGTGAAAAAGACAAAGTCATACCCTTCGAGGCAAGCAAGAGGGCTTATCAGCTTCTCGCTTCATACCCTAAAGAGTTGAAGGTGTATCCTGACCTCGGACATAACTTATTTTTCGAGCCAGGCGGAGAGAAAGTTGTGAAGGACGTTATAGATTGGGTGAGCAATCTACCTAGAGAAAACCCTTAAACCCAAGTCAACAAATCTAAGAATAGGTGTTGGAGCCTTGAAAGTGTTAGCTGTGATTCGCGTAATCCCAATCGGTACTGGCAAGCCAAGTATCGGGGATTATGTAAAAGAAGTAGTAGAGGTGATTAAAAAGCGAGGAGTGAATTACCAGGTCACCCCGTTTGGAACCGCTCTCGAGGCTTCAAGCATTATGGAAGTTTCAACACTTATAGATGAAATAATTGAAAAAATGAGGGATTTAGGGGTTTTTAGAATGGCTATCGATGTTTCATTTGACATCAGGTTTGACAAGGAGTTATCGTTGGAGTACAAGGTGAGAAGAGTTATCGAATAATGAATAGTTTGTCAAGACCTATCCTGAAATGTTTCCTCAGTGTTTTGAGAAGTCACCAAGCCTTCTCACACCTTTTACAATTGAAACAAGATCCTCTAGTTTAAGGGAGGCGGAAAGGTGTGTCTTAGTAATCTTCAAACCCCCCGTATCCTGTAAGCTGTTCAAACTGATAAATCTCCATTCTCCTGTTCCAACAATCTTTACAGCTATATAAGCTTCTCCACCAGCTCGTTTAGAGAACTCGATGAGCTTTTCAACTTGTTGCTTCTTCAGGTAAATCGTTCTCTCCCTTCTAATAGTTTTAGCTTCAATGGCTAGGACTTTACCATGGTAAATCGCTACGATATCAGGGTAAAGGATTGTCTTAGCCTTGGATCCGCTTGCGGGAGAACGGATTACGGCAAAACCATGGTTCCAAAACCTCTGAACTAGATCTCTTTCATGGGAAAATCCTCTTCTCCGGTTGCTCATACCAGTCAAGCCCTATACTAAATTTATAGTCCTTTCAGGATTAAATTAAGATGGTGAGTGATGTGAACAGCAAGTTGTACTTAATGATCGGCGCAACCATGATCCTCCTGCTTCTCATATCCAGTGCAGGCTTCGGAAACGCGGAGAACACGACAATATTGCCAGGGATTGTCTACAACGTTACAGAGAACATCTTTAAAGAGATAGGTCCTGTATTGCCTGCGATTGTCCAACCTGGCAGTGTAATACAGCTTACATTAGCTCAGGGTTATTCAGGGCTATCAATAACTCGAGCATTCCTGGTCTCGGCGAAAATAGTGAACAACAACTTGGTGTATCTTAACTACTCATTAGAAGTTGAGAAGGCTGGTGTAGACCAATATAGTTTCATTGTGCCGTCGGGCGTTGAAGACGGGTTATACGACTTGGTGGTTGAGTCGAATACAGCAACGTACCATGTTAAGAGAAGCATTTGGGTTGTCTCCCAATGGCCTAGTGAGCTAAAGATCGCGGTAATGACTGATCTTCACTTTATAACAGGTACTCCCGACACTTTGACCGGGGATGTGAACAGGGTTTCAGCCTTTACCCTGGCCGGCCTGTTGAACCCTGACCTTATATTCTGGCTGGGGGACATAACGGATCAAGCCTCTCCTGGAGAGTACTATGCGGCACAGACCTATAGGTATTCACTACTGTACAAGTACCCCATCCTCGGGATTCCTGGTAATCATGATGTGCCAGACTCCAGCTATAGGAGATACCTCGGACCCTCTTATTGGTACAGGATTCTCGGGGATAGACTGCTAGTAGTGGGATTGTTCACCGGTGAGGGTGGAACCCCGAGCTGGGAGCAAATAGTTTTCCTAGAGGAGGTACTATCTAACTATAATTACATACCGTTCAAAGCCATACTTGTTCACCACCCAATGTTCTACTACCAGGGCGAGTTATACACGTGGTACAATGACACCGAAACATTGAAACCATACTCTCAAGGAGTTCAGACCCCTGTTAGCAGCTACTGGAGTAACAATATGACGGCTTTCAGATACGTGTTAAAACTGATCGAGGATTACAACATTACTTTTGTTCTTTCAGGACACGTTCACAGAGACTTCTTCGTTAAATACAATAGTATTAGAACTAATACTACAACATTGTTCATGACCTTTACCACAACGGCACATGGAACCGCTAGTTACGACGCAATAGGGTTCTTCAAATTCAACCTTGAAACCGGAGAAGTCTCCTTCCCTGTCAAGCCTCCAACATTCATTGGTTTCCAAAACTCTTCAACTCCTCTAGCACTGAACAGTATCCCAATAGGAATTTATCCTCCCACAAACAACCTAGGATGGTCTAACAAGACATACTTCCTGGTGAAACTGGCCCAGTCTAACAATGCGTACACGGTCTCGCTTGGTAATAATCTGGAATGGTTAAACATTTCAGGAGAGCTGTTCTGGATACTACCATGGAACGGGTCAAGCTTCAACTACGTTATCAACACGGGGAATCCCTCCGTACTAGAGATTAATGCATATATGAGGAACAGCCTCCTCTATCTATCTCTGAGACTAGCTGTGAATTACGGAGACAATATCGGGCTAACAATCTTCAACGCCCCAGACACGGAGCCGCCTGACATCGTGGTAGGCTCCTATACTCCGAGGCCTCCGTATTTGAACAGGACATTCACCCTTTACCTTAGAGGAACGGATTCTGAATGGGGCATCAAGTCAGTATCATTCGTCTTGACAGACGGGGCAAACACTACATCTTTAGAATATACTCAAACACCCAGCACTTATACTCAGAAACTAAACAACATAACCTATACTCTTCAGTTCACAATAGTATCCGCCACTACCAAGTCAGTATTGCTTAACACGACTGTTACAGATTACTACGGAAGAACACGTATCAAAGTCTTCAACATCACATTTGTACCATACGGTGCCCAAGCCCCTGCAAACCCTATCCTAGTAGTTTCAGACGTAGTCATCGAGCCTGAGTCCCCCACGACAACCATTACAACCACAACCATGGAGACAGAGACACAAACCGCTTCAACAACCACCACACCTACAACTACAACCATGACAACAACCCCACCGTTAATCACAACGGAGCCACCCCCGCCTCAAGAAGAAGCGGACTACACATTAATCGGGTTAGCAATAGTCGTATTGATTGTTGCAGTGGCAGTAATCTACGTATTCTTTCTTAAAAAATAGTTTTTCCTTGCTTCTTTTAAGTTTATATACCATGCCGATATTAACATTTATTGAAAGGTGTAACATGTATGAAGAAAGCGATCTTAATCCTAATTATCTCACTACTCTTAATATCAGCAATACCTTTGACTACAAACGCGCTCGTAAAACCCGGTCAAACAGTAACTGTTGGAGTCGATCTCGCCCACGGCGAGAGCAATAAGTACTTAGACTATATAATGGGTAATATAACATTCGTCAACTGGAAAATAATAAATGAATCCTTCACGGCAACCGTTCTAGCCGACGTTGACATACTGCTTATAGGACAGCCTACCGCTAGTCTCTCGCCAGAAGAGCTAGACGCCTTGGTAAAATGGCTTTCTAAAGGAGACAAGGTGCTGTACGTTGCAGGAGACAGTGATTATGGCGGAGGAGTGAACAGTATAGCGGCCGTGAACAACCTGCTAGAGTATGTTGGTGCAAAACTAAGGCTTGAGCAAGGAGCCGTTTACTCACCAACTCCATGCAGAAACTACACTTACAAAGGAGTTGACTCACCAGTATGCTGTGGTGCATACTACCGTATGACAGCTTTCGTCGAGCCTGACAACGTTTCCGAATTGTTCACAAACGTGTTAGACGAGGGAGTGCAATACCCGATACTCATGCACGGACCGACAGCTGTTATCTGGCAGGATGAGATGGGCAATTACCACGACCCTGTGAACGAGACATTCCCAGGATTGATAAGAATAGCCTGGTACCATCTAGCATACATTGGTGACAACCAGGCTCCAAACCCGTTTGTGTACGACCCGTTGATATATGGCACAGGCGACTGGAACTTCATCGCATACGCGGCCGAGTATCATCAGGAGAAGAACAACCTGATAGTAGTAGCTGGAGAGTCGCTCTACGGTGACTACGAGCCGGCATGGGCTTCCTCATACTATAATGTCACACTAGATGGACCCAAGTTTGTTACAAATCTTATAAAATGGTTCATAAGGATTCTAGAGACGTATGATCCGATTACAAGATTGGAGACGATCGCCGTGTTCTCAGACCCGGTGGGAGACGATAAAGGCACTGGCACCTTCCTCTATCCAACCAACCCTGTATTCCAGCCCTCCATATACGACCTTGTAAAATTCGGAGCCTACGCGGATGACAACTTCATCTACTTTAGAACAACCGTGAAGAACCTGGGCGGAAACCCGTGGAATGGCCCTAACGGGTTCTGCCTCCAGAACGTTCAAATCTACATAGCAACGACTTCTGAAGCACTGCCGATAAGTACTAACAGCATAGGTCTCGGAGTACAGATATGGCATGGATGGCACTACGCAGTAATAGCCATACCGGGCTGGGGTACCACGCCCTACCCCGATGGAGAGGTCTCAGTTCTATTCAACGCTAACATGAGTATGCTAGCAGATGAGTACAACAACAACACAGTGTTTGACGTCTACCTCAGCGAGGCCGAGCCCAACACTATAGAGGTTAAAATAGCTAAGAGCCTGCTGGCAGACGTCGAGAATATCAGGAACTGGATCGTATTCGTAGCTCTTTCAAGCTATGACGGATACAGTGAAGGAAAGGTAAGAGGAGTCCAAACTGGTGATCCTGGAGAGTGGGTGTTAGGCGGAGGAGATCCCTTAGCCATCTTAGCCGGTGTCCAGCCCAAGGTGATAGACATTTTAGCTCCAACACCGGAAGCCCAGTATGCCATGTTGACAAGCTATGACACAGCTAACAATATCCCAGCAAAAGTAAGCGGTGTGAAACTTCTCGGATTGTTAGAGCCCGGAGTGGGTGCAACGGTAACCGAGACCCAAACCATTACCACGACAAAGACCGAGGTATCAACTACAACGAAGACTGAGACATCTCCCGTGACAGACTACACTATAACCGGCGTTGTTGCTGGAGTACTCCTGCTTGTCATAATTGTAATGGCAGTCACGATGATGAGGAAAAAGTAAAACCTTTTTTAAACCTTAAACCCTTCTCAAACTATTTAATAAGTTAAATCCTATAAGTAAAACAGGTGAGATCATGTTGCGAAATCTACTCGTCGGCGTAAGCATGATACTGATTATCCTGTCATCCCTAGTGTCGATACCTTCAACAACTGGAGAGTGGCCATGGGTCCCTAGCGAGCCATATCCTTGGCTTGAATATTTGAAAAGCTTGACAAACGATAGAGGAGTAGTCCTTAGAGTGATAACTCGGCACGAACAGTCGATTCTGTCTCTAACCAAGCAACTGTTCCTAAATAGTCCTGTTGCACAGGAGCTGGGGATTATCGACATCCAGTTCTTGTATGTTGCAGCGGAATCATGGCCTGATTACATTACCAGAGCTAAATCCCTTGGAACCCCGATTGATGTTGCTTGGGGAGGGGGGCCAACTCTTTTCAATAATATTTACGCAATGGGCTTTCTCCAGGAGATAAACAGCTCAATACATCCTGCCCATAACGCAATCCTCTATGAGTTGTCGAAGATCCCGGAAAGAATTGCCGGCGCTGAAACTTATAGGGTTGATGGTAATGGTAGCTTAGTGTGGATTGGTGCTAGCGTTAGTAGTTTCGGCTTCACGATCAACAAGAATGTGTTAAATCGTTATGGAGTACCAACGCCTGCTAAATGGGGCGATCTCGCCTCTCCAGAGTACGCTAGATACCTTCCCTACATTCACATAGTCGGGATAGCTGACCCAACGATGAGTACTAGTAATACCAGAATATTTGAAATCATTCTCCAAGCCAAGGGTTGGGAGGAAGGCTGGCGCATCCTAACCCTTCTCGCAGCCAACGCGATAATTTACTCGGGAAGCGGAGACGTGAGAGATGCTGTCATACAGGGAGATATAGGAATAGGGACAACAATAGATTTCTACGGATACATGGCCATGAGCAATAATCCTGCATGTGAGTACATTATTCCAGCTAACGAGTCAATAGTTAACGCCGACCCAATCGCCCTATTGAAAGATTCGAGATACCCTGTCCATGCTGCTGCTTTCGTGGCATGGGTCTTAAGCGAATACGGTGGACAACAGGTATGGTTAGATCGCGAAATAAACAGGCTACCAATAAACCCGCGGGTCTTCAACACCCCTGGAGGGCAGGAGAGGCCTGACCTTTATCAAGCCTTGCAGAATATTCAGCAAGCTGGCGGGATACTCTTCAATGAGACTCTATCCACAAAGTGGGTTGACGCCGTGGTTAACTATTTTAAGGCCACCCTTGTTAATGCCCACGATGATCTGACTCCAGCATGGGCTCAAATCGCTAACGCATACCTTGAAGGCAGGATTTCTAAGGACTGGTATAATTACCTCGTATGGTATATTTCGAGACCGTTACAGTTCACAGATCCTTTGTCAAATGAAACAGTCACTTTCACTCTCGAATATGCGATACGAATAAACCCATACATAACCCAGGGACCGATTCAAAGTACTTTGAGAAGAACATGGGAGGATCTCTCACGTCAAAGGTATAGGGAGGCATTGAATCTACTCCAACAGGCATTAAATGGGGCGCCGGTTCCAACAACCACGACAACACAAGAGACATCTTCACCAGGAGGAGAGGGAGGACAAATCCCAATAAGCATTATTATCCTAATAGCAGTGATTGCAATAGTGGTGTTCTATTTCTTCCTTAGAAGGAGGAAGGTTTAAATTATTTTTCAAAAAATCCCTTAATAATGAAGGTTGAGGGCAATGAGAGAGATAAAGCTTTTATATGTATTTATATTCGGGCTTGTTCTTTCGCTGGTTTACATGGTTATTCCGGATTTAGGTCTTTCAAAAACTGATGGGAGCATATTGGAAACAGGTTTATGGCTCATCGGTTTCAGCCTAGGCCCATTTTTCTTGTACAAAGGTTTTGACTTCAGAAGAATCAAGTTTAGCTCATTCCTGAGTTTTCTTTCAATAATTTCATTTCTCTACATTTTCTTCGTAATTGTTCTTTATATACAAGGTGTTCCCACTGCATTAGGAATGTTTCTTACGCCTTTTCTATCTCTCTCTGTGTCAGGATTTCTACATGAGAGGTTTAAAAAAAGGAAAATTGCAATGGAAGTTACTAGAGGGGTTGCGGGAGGATTTGCCCGTAAAATCAGGTCTACGATATCTCAACTTGATAGAACCATGTGGTTCTTCCTGATTTTTGGCTTCGCATACCTTTTCACGTTCCTTATAATTCCTATACTTTCAGTATTAATTTACGCATTTATCCCTCCTGTCGGCGGTGAATGGTGGAGTAACTTTGAGACTATCTTAAGAGGGCATTTAAGACCGGAATCGCCGACGTTAACATATGTTAACCTCAACCCCCTCGATAAAGACCCTATTAAAATCGTGGAGCCTTTAAAACTGATGATTTTGAAAGGAGTGGACTATGGGTCATTAATTAACAGTTTACTAGTGTCGGCAATTGTTACTTTAGTAGCCACGGTTCTCGGCGCTATCGTGGCCTTTGCTCTTGCAAGATACGATTTCAAAGGGAAAATGCTACTCAGGATTTTGGCTATGGTTCCATTGTTTGTAACCCCGTTTGTCAATTCATACGTCATAAGGTTGCTTTGGGGTGAGGGAGGCCCGATTTCGCAATTGGTGAAGTATTTCACAGGATACACGTTACGAGTAGAGGGGTTGGCAGGCGTAATCATATCTCAAATCATGACTTTCTACCCTATAGTTTACTTGAACGCTTATGCAAGCTTCCTTAACGTGGATCCCTCAACTGAGGAGCAGGCTGAAAACCTGGGTGCGAAAGGTTTGAAGCTGTTTCTCAATGTTACACTGCCTTTAGCGCTACCAGGCATTGTGGCCGGGTCTATAATAGTGTTTATTTTCAGCCTTGAGGATCTGGCCGCCCCAATAGTTTTCAACTATAAGAATTTAATAAGCTATCAGATTTACGATGGGATAATAAACGCTAGAGGAGCGATTTACCCTGAAAAGGCTGCTCTAGGTTTGATCCTGTTATTCATCTCGCTAACAGGCTTCATAGCGATTAGGAACTACGTGGGAATGAGATCATATGCGATGATAAGCAGGGGTGGAAGATGGCAGAAGAGGGAGCATAAGCTGGGTGTTTTAGGCTCGATAGCGGTTTACCTAGGGATTTTCCCCCTAGTGCTCTTCACTGCTTTCCCGCAAATCGGTGTGGTTTTAATGTCATTCAACATTCTCCAGCCTTACGTGAAAATTGAAGCCGGCCAGGTTCAAGGATTAGTGCTTCAAATGCCGTCTTCAATTAATGATTTAACCATCTATATGAGTAAGGCTTTAACAGATCCTAATATTTTAAACTACTTAAAGAACACCTTCATATACGCATCCATATCAGTTGTATTAGCAGTCTTCATAGCAATTAGTGTTGGATACAGCGTCAGCCGTTTAAAGATCAAGTGGCTGAGCAACCTGCTGGATTCGCTTGCAACAGCACCTCTCGCCATACCAGGACTAGTCGTCGCGCTGGGCTACTACATAGTTTTCTCATTCATTGGTGAGTTGAACCCGGGCATTCTAGGTTTCCTCCACCCAGCTAATCCAGGCTTTCAAGCATGGATAGTGTTTATAATAGCTTTCAGCGTTAGAAGGCTACCTTATGTTGTCAGATCCGTCTTCGCAGGATTCCAGCAGGTTCATGAAAACCTTGAGGAGGCAGCTATGAATCTCGGAGCATCGAGGATCAAAGTAGTGTTCGGAGTGATATTCCCATTTATAATAGGATACGTGTTAAGCGGGGCGCTACTAGGATTTATATACATGTCCACAGAAGTAAGCACGAGCATTACTTTCGGAGGGATAAACGAGAATCAAGCCCCGTTAACATATTATATGAGGCAGTACTATAGCGGAGGAGCAGGCATCGGAGTTCAAGTGACAGCAGCCATGGGGACAATACTGATCCTGCTCCAACTAGTTGCCGTGTTAATAGTTGTCTACGTATTTAAGCAAAGATACGCATTTATAGGTGCTTAGGGAGGGGGTGGGTTTTTGACACGGATCAGGCTCGAGGGGGTAACAAAAACCTACGGTAACGTCATAGCTGTTAACAACATAACCCTAGACATTGAGAAGGGGGAGTTATTTACTTTCCTAGGACCTAGCGGCTGCGGTAAAACTACAACGTTGAGAATTATCGCTGGTTTCGAGATACCTGACTCAGGCAAGCTATACTTTGACGACGAGGATGTCACGTTTTTAAAACCCTATAAGAGAAACACGGCAATGGTGTTTCAGAACTATGCTTTATGGCCCCACATGACTGTTTATGAAAACGTAGCATATGGGTTGAAAATAAGGAAGAAGCAGCTGGGGCTGACGGACGAGGACATTAAGAAAAAGGTGTTAGAGGCTCTCGAACTGGTTAAGCTTTCAGGATTGGAGGACCGGTATCCACTCCAGCTAAGTGGTGGGCAACAGCAAAGAGTAGCGCTTGCAAGGGCATTAGTTGTTAAGCCCAGGGTTTTACTCCTTGACGAGCCTTTGAGCAACCTTGACGCAAAACTCCGCGTTGAGATGAGGGAGGAGATTAAGAAGATACAGAAGAAGCTGGGGATCACAACAATATACGTTACCCATGATCAGCTGGAGGCTCTCAGTATCAGTGACAGGATAGGAATAATGAACAAGGGTAGTCTTGTCCAAGTCGGCACTCCACAGGAGTTATACTTTAAGCCTAGAAACATCTTTGTAGCAGACTTCCTAGGTCGTAGCAGTATTTACTACGGAGAGCTGGTCTCAAAAACTAATGGCATCGTAACAGTCAGGCTCGAAGGCACTGAGATGCTGTTAGAGGGTACAACCCCGTTTGACTCACTCCCAGGCAAGGTGGCTGTGGTGATCAGACCTGAAGTAGTTAAACCGGTTTCAACAATGATTCCTTCTAAAAACGCTGTGAAAGGGGTAGTGGATTTTGCGATGTTCATTGGCGATAAGATCGAGTCGAGGATTAAAATAGGTGGATTATCACTACTTGCTTACTTCCCCAACACGATGCCTGTTAGAGTAGGAGAAGAGATCCTACTTCACATACCGCCTGAACACACGATTGTCATACCTCCTGTTCAGGAGTAGCTTCAACCATTTCAACCCATCCTAACATACCATTTATCCTTTCTCTCAGCTGAAAACAATTCTTCAATAATACTGCCTCCCACAAGCTTGAAGAGTCTAATCTCAAAATATCCATCTCGGGCTTCAACAATCATGAGACTAGGTGGCCCGGATTCAAGCTCACCGCTCCACGCACCTGTGGCAGACCCGGGGTTCAGAAGTAGAATTTCCCTCGAAGGGTCGGTTTTCACGAATGGAACGTGCGTGTGACCTGTAATCAGCACACTAGCTCCAATGGTTTTAGCGATCTCGGCAAGTTTTCTAGAATCTCCGCGCGGATATATCCCGTGCCCATGATACAAGCCTATTACATAGTCACGTATCGAGAGTTTTTGGTAAGCAGGAAGAGGTAGGAAATCCATGTTTCCCTTAACAATAAAAACATTTTCCCCGAGCTCTTCAACCCACGCCTTCACCTCGCCAGAGGTCAAATCCCCTGTGAATAGAACAGAGTCCCACGCCCCGTTCTCCACTAACCTCACGAGAGGCTTCGGCACCCTTTCTGCCCGATCAGGTATGTGAGTATCGCCAAGGATGAGGATTCTAGTCAACCTTTGTTACCTCAGACGGGTATGTTTATGTCACCTCTCCATCCGGGAGTAATTCATCATCGTGAAATAATATCATGCAGAGCTTGTTAAAATTCTTTCGCAACATGTTTTTTCCATGTATTTAAGAAGAACTTGCTGAAAGGATGCGGCACTAGCAGGTAGGTGAGTGCTCTGAAGCTTGGCTTTTCTAAAACCCTCGCGACTTCCTGTGAAACCGTCTCCGACCCTTCTACGTAACCTTCTATGAATGCTTCCATGAATCTTTCCAAATCATTTTTTCGTTGAACTATGCTTTCAATATTGAATAAAACCATGGTTGAAGCCAACACTACCAGGTCCCATGCATAGTGGCGGATATCAGTGGAGGGAGTAGCCTGTTCAGCATCAACAATGTAGATTCCTTTAACCGATAATACGAAGTTGGATATCTTACTATCTCCCAAGGCCCATCCTTTTCTGTGAAGCACGCTTAGATGATAACCAAGCTCACGGTAAGCTGTCTCGCTGTCTACACTTGTGAAAAAATCGCCCTCAACATACTCCCTAATTAACTTCAATCTCATAAAGTCGGTTACGTAAACCTTTGGCTTCTTCAACACCTCAGGTGCTTCCCTAAAGAAAAAAGCTTCTCTTTCAAGCCTCTTAATAGGTTGAAAGGCGAAAGGATATATGTTAATAGTTAAGTTTGTTGCGTTAATAAGTAACCATTTCAAAATTCCTGTTTCCTTCCGATAATTTTTAACTACTAGTTTTTCCCCGTTGAATTCATATACCTGGGTCTGTCTGGAAAAATCATCTAGGTAATTTAATATACTTTCCAAACACGCTCACTCTATCAGATATTGGGGTGGCTCTATCACTCTAGATCCGGCAGAAACCTGGTCAACACTGTGTATTACTCCACCGTGTTTCTCCAATACTTCCTTTAATTCTTTAAAGCTGATGTTTTCACCCTCCACTACAACGAGAATGTTTTGAGTATCAACATCTACTTCCTTGACAGTTATGTTTACTGCTTCAACACCCTCTACCTTGCTCAGATGAATGGATAATTCCACTATGGATTCTCCGCGAACAGGGTATAGAACGTCTAGTATGAGCCTACGTAACAATCCGGGACATCCCTCGGTATTTATGTGTTAAAGCAGTTTTTAAAGGTGACTTGCCCAGGGGAGTCAGTCCTGCTCACCCTCCCTCGCTTCGAGGGCGTTGCAGGACTCATCTGATCATATCTATATTCCTAAAGAGTTAATAAGCTAGGCGCTTCAAATTATTCAATTATTTTATTTGTATAAAATAAAATTTTTTGACTGTTCTTTATAAAGCTTTTCATAGTGGTGTAAAAGTGGGAAAACTAGGAGTTACTTATTAACTATCAGCTTTACAATATAAAGATGGGGCATGATCAATGACCGTTGAAGCTTACAGAAAATCTTCATCATACGAACCCTCAAAATCGTTCATTATCGAGATTCCTCTTAAATCAAAGAAAAGGGTTGTCTCCCTGAGAGTTGACGAAGATGCCCTAGCTGTTATCGACAAGTTTGTTGCAAGAAAGGGTATGGGTTCTAGAACATTATTGATTAGTAAATTAGTGGAAGCCCTAGCTGAAGGTTTAAAACAAAACCCTGAAAACATTGATAAAGTTGCCTTGACTCTCAAAATAGGCAGTAAAGATTTCACCGCGTTTATCTCCCTAAACAGCTAGGCCCTCCCGGTTTTTATCATCTCAAGTACGATCCTGGCTATATCGGCTGGGATGCTTATTTGATGCGCTATTTGCTCAATATTTAGTTGTTCATAGCCAAGCTTCTCAACATAGTCCTTTAATGCTGAAACTGGTTCCAAATAGTAAATCCTTCTACCCTCCCTAACCTTCCCGATAATACCTATTTTATTCAGCTGGGCGAGGTACCTGGATTCAATGGTTCTCGGTCGTTTAGTATATTTTGCCACATCGTCTGCTGTTGCTTTTTTCAAGGTTATAACTGCTTCGAGACTCCTCATTAGCGTAGGCGTTAAATATATGTTTTTTCTAACAAGGAATCTAACATCGTATATGCTGCAATAATCTATTTCACTCATATCAATCAGCCTTCACCATTTATTTCTTATTAAAACGATTTTATAAATTTAATTATTTAAAGTTAAAAAATAACAGAAAAACCATTTTAACAAGAATTGTAGAGAACTGTTCAAATAGATATTTCAATATACACTGAATTAGACAGCATTAAAGGTTTTGAAAACTTGCTATAAATGTTAGAGTGCTCGCAAACTTATTATGTGGTGTTAGAATACATGATACTTGAACGGGGTATGAGGCTTGATAAGTAAGTTTATTGAGCAAGTGTTTGAAAAAGTTAAATCCCACTCTAAATACGTACTGAAAGGTGTTGAACTCTTAAACGAATTACTCATAGCTTTGAAAAAGAATGACTTGGGAAATGCAGAGGCAAGTTTTAACGAGCTCCTATTAATTGAGAAGCAGGCTGACACGATTAAGAGAGAAATAATTGGAGAGCTTCACAGTAGCTTCCTTCACCCCGATGACAGGGAGGACATTCTGAGGCTTACCATCGAGCTGGATAAAATAGTAGGGTTTGCGAAATCGGCTGCTAAAAGATTGATAATAATGTACCATGTTGGATTAAGTATACCGGATAGTTACTATCAGGTCATGGAGGAAATAATGCACAACACTGTCGAGGCGTGCGATTTTGTTGTCAATATGGTTGAAAACATAATCAAAGACCCCTCTAAGGCGCTTGAGTACTCAAACATGATTGAGAAAAGAGAGGAAGAGGTCGACGAGTTAAGATTCAAATTACTTGAAAAGTTGTGCAAGGACTGTTCTGAAAAAGTGAATTCAATATGCCTCTTCCTACCAGGCATCATTGACGACATTGAAGAAATAACGGATAGGGCTGAAGATGTAGGAGATATTTACAAGCTCTTCATCATAGGGAAGTAGCCGGGATCATGAATGATTTCCTGTATAGTGACGGCTGCTGGGTTGAGCAGGAGGTTTGAAGGCAACAAGCTCTTGTTCAAGTACCATGATCGACCGCTCATAGCTCAAACTATTAGCAATATAACGGAGTCGAGGAGTGTCGATAAAATAGTTGTGGTCACAGGGTTTATGAATAAGGAGATTGAAGAAGCAGTAGTCAAATTCGTGCAGGATGAAAGAATAGTATTTGTTAACAACCCAAACTACCAGGAAGGAATGAGCAGTAGTGTGAAAAAAGGGATTGAATTCCTGGTTTCGCATGGTGATAGAATAGATGGAGTAATGGTGAACCCGGGTGATGCAGCCTGGATACACCCATTTGTTTACGACTTACTTGTAAACGCTTTCTACAGTTACAGGCCCATGATCGCAGTGGCTAGTTATAAAGGGAGAAGAGGACACCCAATTCTCTTCTCCTCGAGCCTGGTTGACGATTTGACAAGCATTGATGAATCAACTAAAGGGTTGAAAAAAGTAGTGGACAAATACCATAATAATATTTTACAAGTTGAAACACTATACCCCGGGGTAACACTGGACTTCGACACCTACCTAGACTACATCAGAGTTAAAAACGCTTTGATGAGGTGAAACCGTGTCTCATGAAATCATTAACCCCCTTAGAAGCAGGGAATATGGTTTGAAAATAGCTGCCGAGATCAACAGGGAGTCTGAAATCCTAGCCAAGGAATTAGGAAGACCTGTTCGGGTAATGAATTTCTGCGGGACGCATGAATGGACTATTACCCATTACGGCTTAAGAAGCTTGATGTCCCCCAGTATTGAACTGATTCCTGGTCCAGGTTGCCCTGTCTGCATCACCCCAGGTTACTATGTTGACTTGCTTATTGATTTAAGCCTCGACAGCTACACGGTTCTAACTTACGGGGATGCTTACAAACTACCAGGTACTAGTGGTAAGAAGCCGAGAAGCCTCTTCCAAGCAGCTAGTATGGGGGGTCGCGTCAAAGTCGTTTACAGCTTCACTGATGCTATTAAAACTGCTGCTGAAAAGCCTTCTGAAAAATTCGTATTCTTCGCTGTTGGTTTTGAAACCACCATGCCCGCCACAACCCTTCCAATGTTCTACGGTAAAGTACCTGATAACCTTTTTGTCCTAGTTACTTACCGGTATACTCCACCAGTCATGAAGTACTTATTGAATAATCACCCAGAGGTTGAGATAGACGGCATTATAGCACCTGGGCATGTTTCAGCAATCATAGGCTCAGAATCCTGGAGGTTTCTGCCTGAGGAATTTAAGATCCCTGTAGTAGTCTCCGGGTTCGAACCCGTCGACGTTCTCACCTCAATATTTCTAATTGTGAAAATGTTGAGCCAGGGTAAGCCAGATCTAGTCAACGAGTATTCCAGAGTTGTTAAACCAGAGGGGAATACGTTCGTGAAGAAAGTGATAGATAAGGTTCACGAAAACGCTGATAGTTACTGGAGAGGAATAGGAGTAATACCTGGAAGCGGGGTAAGGCTCAGAGAGCCTTATAGAAGACTAGACATCCTTGCCCAACTCGGATTAGAGGAAAGGATAGTTGAAGACAAACTGCCTGGTTGCATATGCGACAAAGTTGTCCTCGGTCTTGCAAAACCTTTTGAGTGCCCCCTATTCCTGAAAGGGTGCAAGCCTCAGCAACCCTACGGTCCATGCATGGTTAGTAGCGAGGGAGCTTGTAGGATATGGGCAGAAAACACTTAGTCTTAATGGTGAAAGAACGCGTTGAACAGGATCCTAATCCTTGATGGATACACTGATGAACCAGCAGGATTAGGCGTCCCACCTTACATAAACGTATATCCTCGACTCATAGCAGGTGCAATATGGTCTGTAAAGAAGGACGCACAGGTGCTTTACTGGACTGTGGACCAATATCGCAGAAACCCGGGCGAGTTTTTTAAGCAGGCATTTGAAAGCGACTTAGTAGTCATTGTTGCAGGGATGGAGGTTCCAGGACATTATGTTGGAGGTAGGCCAATGTCTTTCAAGGAACTAGAGTACCTTGCAATGAGACTTTTCAGTAAAAACCTCGTTTTAACAGGACCGGCCGCTAGGTTCGGGTTTGGCACTGGGGGAGGCTCATCAGCATATTCTACTAGGGTTTTGAAAAGATACTTCAAGGAGATAGTTAGGGGCGATGTAGAACTCTATTTTAAAGAATTGTTTACAGTAGGCTTTGAGAAGGCAGATCCTTATAAACTAAGGGAAGACTACTCCGTAGCGGATGAAGCGTTTTACAAGGGAGCCAGGATCGTGCAGCAACACCCGAATTTCGGTAAAAACTTGATCGTAGAGGTTGAAACATTCCGAGGATGCCCTAGATGGATAACCGGGGGCTGTAGTTTCTGTATTGAGCCCAGATACGGGAGACCTATCACGCGTAACCCGGAGTCAATAGTTCAAGAAGTCAGCGAACTATACTCCCTAGGAGTTAAACACGTGAGGATTGGGAGACAGCCTGACATCTTAGTATACGGTTCAAGCGAAATCGGGACCGAAGAATTCCCTAAGCCATGTCCCAATATTCTAGAGAAAGTTTTTAAGGGGATTAGAAACAAAGCGCCTGGATTACGAACAATACATATCGATAACGTTAACCCGGGAACTATTGCGAAGCATCCAGAGGAATCGTTAGAAGCGCTTAAAGTAATTATGAAATACCACGCCCCAGGGGATGTCGCAGCTCTAGGGGTTGAATCTTTCGACGAAAAGGTTGTAAAAGCAAATAATCTCAAAGCAACTCCTGACGAAGTAATGGAAGCGTTGAGATTGATAAATAAAGTCGGGCGTATTAGAGGTTGGAATGGGCTACCCCATCTTTTACCAGGAATAAACCTATTATATGGGCTTCCCGGCGAGACGCGGGAAACTTTCAATATAAACGAGGAATTCCTGTATAAAATTATTCAAGAAGGATTCCTTGTTCGAAGAGTCAACATTCGAAAAGTAAGTATTTTGGAAAACACTCCTCTATGGCTAAGGAGGAAGCAGGTGTATGCCAATCTTACCAAGCATGAATGGCTGTATAAAACCCACAGAATCAGTGTTATGAAGTTTTTCGACAAGGAAATGCTTAGGAAAGTGGTTCCTGAAGGAATTCTTCTCCCCTATCTCTATGTGGAAAAATCTGGGAAAAACATGTCCTTGGCAAGATTTCCAGGTAGCTATCCCATCGCAGTTAAATTTTATTCAAGTATTCCAAAATACTCCACAGTTTCAGGAATTGTCCGAAAGCATTCTTCTAAAAGCGTTTTAGCCGAGCTCATATGAGACTTCCATTATCTAAAGATAGCTTTTACGGCCGTGTTTAAGAACCTTGATAACGGGTTTACCGGACCCGTTGATGTCGATCACGATTTCTGGCGCTCCATATATCAGATTATGCTTCATTGCTAGAGGATCCTGGTAAGCACCTGTGTCCAGAAATGCTAGATAGTAATCTTCATCTTTACCGGGGAGGTGGAGGGGGATGCCTCCCAGCTTCAAATATTTCTTAGGGAGATGACTAATCCTGAAATCCATTCTATTGAACCAGCTGTCAACACTGGTTTCTATCTCAACATCACTGATGAACTCTCTTAACTCACCCATGCTGTCACAGGTCAGGTCTCCTAGGACGGCCAGCACGTCCGGCTTCTCATTGAGTTTTTGAATCGGCGTTACCTGGAAGTACTGGTTAACAAGTACTGAATCGGGAATATCCGCAAATAATGACAGGTTGACAATAAATCGTCTAGAAGGAGACGTCAGTATCTTGTAGAGTAATGGATCGTTTATTATATTTTCTACTGAGCTAGGATTAGACCTTATTATCTCGGCAAGTTTTACAATGATTTCTTCCCTGTAATGTGTGATAATGTCTTCAACCCTCTCCCGCTCTGCAAGAGTCAGGGTTTTACCTTTAATCTTTGACTGAATATCCCGGGTGTATTGAAGAATCTTTTTAATACCCTCTAACGACTCTGGGATCCCTATTAATCTTTCCCCATTCCCGGTTTCAAAAGGCTTGTATTCCGTGGAATAAGGTCTTACATCAACTACCTTGGCAACAACAATCCGGTGCGAAGCGACAATATATCTGCCTCCTTCGAAAACAAGTGTTGGATGTGGGTGGACATCGTTGAACTTTCTTATCAATAAATTAAGATAATCAACTATTGTGTAGTTTGGGGACTCCGGTGTTCCCTTTCTACTATCATGGTAGGGATAAGCCATTCCTCCTCCAGTGTCTATGATTGAAATGTTTTCAAAGCCAATACTTCTCAAATCATTAAATAAAATCCTAGCTTCATCAAATATGGCTGCAATATGTTTCAACTCATATATCTGAGAACCGCCGTGGATATGGATTAATATCGCTCTTTCATTCAACCACTTGTACTCCTTGATCAGCTTTAACAAGGTGTTGATAGTTAACCCGAATTTTCCCTCAAGCCCCGCGGAATGCGACCATTTTCCACCTGGTTTGTAAAATGGTTTTACCCTTATTCCTACGTTTATTTCACCATACTTCGATAAAACTTGTAAATCGTGCTCGCTTTCCACGTCTACTATAACATGCCATCCTGCTTTTTTGAAGTCCATTAAAAGTTTTAACACGTTGTCGGAGACCACGCCATCATATATTAGAAGCCTCGAGCCCTTGTCCAAATACCTGTGTAGTAGCCTCAACTCTCCTATGGATCCTGAGTTAAACCCCCAGTTAAACTCTTCACCATACCTCCAAATAGCGTCTATAACAAGAGGAATCGGGTTTACTTTCATTGGAAATACAGGTTGAAACTTTCCAGTATATCCGTGAATTTGGGAAAGCGTTTTAAAAGTTTCGAAAACTTTTTTCATTGTACTTTTTATTGCCGGAAGGAACCGGATGTAAGCTGTTTCAAAACCGTACTTCTTCATTAAGTCAATGATTCTTACAGATTCATCCCCTATTTTCAGAACCAATGCTCCTGTTTCATCAATAGTTAAGTATTCCCCGCGAATTGAGTGCTCTAACCCATATAGTTGTTTTGAAACTTCAACGCTCCATTCCGCAGGCTTTGACATCTCTTTTTATTCTCCCTCTGGTTTTTCTAATGGATTTTAATACGTCATGGGTTTTTAAACTAGTCCTCTACTATTCCATTAATGTCGTGGAATACAAGGCTGGTGGCATTGGCAAGCGAAGCATCTCCACTGGAAAGGGTGAAAGCATATATCCTTAATGTTGAACAAGCATTAAACGCTGTCTCGGCACAACCTGTCAGGGATGAAAAAGTGGATAAATTAGTATTGCTGGCTAAATCTTACCTCTCAGATGCTAAATACTATCTCGAACAGAACGATTTCTTCACAGCACTATCCTGCATAGCTTACGCAGAGGGGTTATTAGACGCTATTAAATACTTGGGGCTTTTATCCTTTGAATGGAGGGCTCTCTCGGAACTTTTAAAACGTAGAAGAGTCTTAGTGGCGGGAAGCTTTGAATTCCTCCATCCCGGACACCTGTTTTTATTAAGGAAAGCATGGGAGCTTGGAAGCGTGACAGTTGTTGTTTCTCGTGATAAAAACTTCAGGAAATTCAAAAACAGAACCCCTTTATTGCCTGATACTGTTAGAAGAGAGATTCTTGAATCCGTGAAATACGTTGATAAAGCGGTATTAGGTGATGAAGAGGACTTCCTGAAACCCATTGTAGAGCTTAAGCCTGAGATAATCCTTCTCGGACCGGATCAATGGATTACTCCTGAAGAGCTGAAGGAGAGATTGAGAGAAAGGGGCTTATCAGATGTGGTTGTTTTAAAACTTGAAGAAAGAGTTGGGGAGTGGAGTTCCACCCGTATAGTAGAAGTGCTTAAGAAAATTGCGTGTAATTACTCGCAGGATGTGCAGGAGGATTCTTTCAAAAGCCATTGAAGCCTTTTCTCTTTCTCGTTTTCAAGGGTTTTAACAAAGTCTTTTATCATATTCACCAGCCCGTTTTTATCCACGTTTGGATTATACCCAAGGTGATTGCTAGATACGAGATAGCCATCATAACCCCACTGTCAAGTCCTGTAGCAATAAATCCTGCAACTTTACCTTCCAGCAGGCTTCTACCTTTATGAAAGATCATATGCTCCATGCTTGTTAACCTGTCAATAAAGTTCTTCAAAACCCCGCTAGGGGCGTACCAGTACACAGGCGTTGACACGATCAATCCATCTGCTTCCAGCAACATGCTTGCTACATTGTTGAAATCGTCATCGCTTATAATACATGGAAACTTACAGTACTTGTTTCCATCCGAGACGCATCCAATACACGGCTTAATATTTTTCTCATAAAGATGAACGAACTCAGGTAATCCGCCGCCGTCTACAACACCCTTAGCGGCAACAATTAATAACTGGTTCGAAGACCCGTAGCTTCTCGGAGACGCATTGATCATTAATATTTTCGGCTTGGATGTTTTCAATTGGAACCACCCAGACTAATGGTATCAGGTAAAAGCTAATTTAAAATTCAGACTTTGTGATACCTCACTACCTATTGACCCTGTTCAGGTTCACAAGTGTTTAAAAGGAGAATTCAGCAACGCCAACCGTCTTCATGAATCTGACACGGGTTCGCTCATCATTCAGGTTATGATAATGTGTTATTAAGGATTATAAATTAATAACAATGTGATGCGAGTGATTGAGATGAGCATTAACTTCCATGAAGTAAAGAAGAAGCGGGAGGAGTTTTGGAATAGTAGCCTGGTTTACAAGGCTATTCACGACAGGTTGGTAAAGCAGGGTTATCACTTAATAGGTACGATTGGAGCCGTTAAAAGATGCCACTGGACAAAGGAAGCAGTAGTTAGGAAGAGATTCTGCTACAAGTGCTTATGGTACGGCATTGAGAGCCACAGGTGCATTCAAATGACCCCTGTCGCTGCATGGTGCTGGAACAGGTGTCTACACTGCTGGAGGATTCAGCCAGAAGATGTTGGAATGCATTGGGATGATACTAGGCCGCCGGTTATAGATGACCCGGAAGTACTGGTTGAAGAAAGTATTAGGGTCCACCGCGAGATAATGGCGGGATATAAAGGGAATCCCTCCGCTGATCAATTAATGGTTGAGGAGGCTTTGAAACCTAAGCACGCGGCCATAAGTTTAACCGGTGAACCCCTGCTTTATCCACGCCTATCCGAATTGATCGAGGAATATCATAAAAGAGGCCTCACCACATTCCTTGTCACTCATGGTACAAGGCCCGATGTTTTAAAATCCCTGGTTAAGGAGCCATCTCAACTCTACATTAGCATAGAATCATGGGATAAAGAGTCATACGAATACTTTAACAGACCCCTGGTTCCAAGGGCTTGGGAGCTCTTCCAGGAAACTTTAGAGCTAATACCTTCGTTTAAATCGCCAACTGTTTTCAGATTCACAATAGTTAAAGGGTACAATGATAACGAGAAGGCTTTAGAAAGCTTCTCCAGGTTCGTGGAGAAAGCCCAGCCAACATACATCGAGGTTAAAGCATACATGTTCCTAGGGGGGAGCAGGGGACGGCTTGAGCATTCCAACATGCCCAGTCATGATGATATTAGAAATGTGGGAAGGATTCTGTCAGAGAAAACCGGCTACAAGTTATTGAGCGAAAGCATTCCGAGCAGGATCGTTCTCCTAAGCCGAATCGATAAGCCAATAAGGCATGGAAAAGGCTGCCCTGACGGTGTCGAGCATCCAGAGAAGTACGCTCCAGCCTTCTCGAAGGAGTATGAGGAGCTTACGGATTAACCGAAGATTTTCTTACATGATTCTTCGGAGAAAGACTCTCTTATTATTTGAGCCTGTCTAACAATACCTATCTCTAAGTCATCCAGCGTGAAAACAACGGAGGGGATTATCTTGTGCTTATTTAATAAGGAGAGACAGACTCTTTTGTGACCGTCTAGAACATAGTATGAATGATTGATCCGGTATACTAGAATGGGTTCTTCAATTTTAACTTCTTTATTCAGGCTTCCACCCAGAAGCATCTGAGTAGGCTTCAACACGTCAAGTCTTACATTCTCAAACCATACTCTCGCTATTCTTCCATGAAGCTCTTCTAGAAAATGAATAGTATTGACCATGTGTCTCCAGGTGAGTAAGGACTCAGGCGTGTCAACAGGGTTTACGAATTTAATCTTGTATAGAGGTGTCGAAAAAACAGGCTGGTAGCCGGCTGCATTAATTAAAACAGCTCTAACATGCTTTCTCATCCATAGAGACACTAATGCTCTGTGATGACCGTCTATGATGTACTTGTATGCGTTTTTTCCAATAACCACTATGATCGGTACATCATAGGATTCAAACAATGTTTTTTGAAGCACGAGACCCAGCTTATCGGCTTCTATATGGGTCTGAGTCGTGTATAATTCGAACGGGTTAACGAATCCTTCACCCATGATAACTGGGCTTAGATTCTTCATATTCAACAATGAAAGGGTGTGCAAGGTTTTCCGCTCTACGTCTCTCCTGTCAGACAGTTTCAGCCTATTATGACTCGACAAGTCTTAACTCCCTGCCAGCATAGAGAATGACTAATGCTTCCCTACGCATCTCCTCCAGCAGTATTTTCTCAGTATCGCTTAGCTTCTCAATGTCGCTGGTTTTTAAAGGAAACTTTCTTTTAAACTGGTCGTAAAACGACCTTTCAACAATGAGTTTACCTATCCTAACTATCTTACCTTCATACAGCATTCTTTCAAATAAGCTTCCCAGTACTGCTTGAGCATCATTGAACGATAAAACAGGAGATGGTAGCATTTTACTCTCCTTCCTCGGCTCTGTCAAATAATTTAAAGCTTTCCGTAACTCCTCAATTTCTTTCTCAATCTTTGAAAGTCGTTTCTCAATAGCATCAAGCCTTAATCGTGTCTCATCCGCGATTGATTCGAGAGTGCTCTCAGGAAGTGATTCTTCCCCCTCTTTAATATGCTCCTCTGTCAATTTTTCTAGTTGGGCCGGGGTCTGCTGCGCTTTCTCAGCGCTTTCACGGTGCTGAATAGTCTTGGAAGCGATGTACTCTAACAGCCTGCTTCCTCGCTCTGTCAACACATATCCATTGCCTGATTTTTCAACATAGTTATCGTTTTTCAGCTTGTATAGTATTTTTCGAACAATAACCGGGGAGAGACCTGTAGAGTTTGATATGTCTTTAATACTTGAAGCAGGGTAGGTGTTTAAGTACTCCAGGATAATGTGGGTATACGTCCTTCTAGAGCTCAACACTTTTCCCAATTTAATAATGCTGGTAAAGCGCTTATATAGATGTAGCTTCCTATTTTCGAGAAGGAAAGGCTCAGATAGGATTTAAAAGGATAAAATCCATTAAAGATGTTAGATAAACCTAACAGGTGCTTTCAATGAGCGGGTTGTTCGACCAGGAAACAGAATCCGAACTTAAAAACATATTCGCTAAATGGCCCAGGAATCTAAAAGACACCTTGATAATTGATGAAGATAGGCATGAAGGGCCTCATTCACATGAAAACCCTCTTGACCACTGCCACACTTGTGACGATGCCGTGATGCTGGTTAACGAGTTGGCCAGGATAAGCGAGGGGAAGCTTAGATTCAACATTATGAAGAAAGCTGAGGCTAAGGAGTATAAACCCCGATATCTCCCATCATTCATATACGACACACCGTCAAGGAATGTGCGATACTATGGTCTCCCAAGCGGGCAGGAATTCGCCCCATTCATATTTGTACACGAATACATAGCAACTAACGCGCTGAAGCTGCCCAAGGAAGTGATCGAGGAGGTGGAAGCGATCGATGCACCGCTTCACATCAAAGTATTTGTAACGCCGGAGTGCCCTTACTGTCCACTCGTAGTGGACTTCGCTAACCAAGTCGGCTTAATAAACCCCAACATTATTGTTGAGACCATTGAGGCTATGGAAAACCCCATTGAAGCAGATTACTACGGGGTACAATACGTTCCCTTCGTAGCCATCACCAGGGTTGAAGACTATTACAGATACGGTGCAAAACCGGTTGAAGTGATACCAGGGTACCTACCCCCTGAAGAAGCTGTAAAGGTCATATCGAGAGCTGCCAGGAAATTGAAAAGAAGCTAGTTAGGGTGTTTCAGTCAGCATGAGCGTATCAACCCGAGAAGAAGAGTATATTGAGGTAATATACGAGCTCCAGGAATGCGGTAATTTAAAGATAAGGGAGATCGCGAGAAGGCTTGGCGTTAGACCAAGTAGCGTGGTGGAGTTTTTAAGAAAGCTGGAGGAGAAGGGTCTCCTAGAATATGAGAAGGGGGGAAGGGTCCAATTAACAAGCAAGGGCTTAGAACTCGCTAAATCTCTTGAAGCGAAACATCAATTGCTGTACAAGTTTCTTATCGCATTAGGAGTTCCAAAAGAGATTGCTATAAGAGATGCGTGTAAAATGGAGCACTACCTCCACCCTGAAACAATAGTTAGGATAAAGGAGTTTCTAAGCAAGTGCAACATGGGAGAGCTAAAATAGTTTTACACTATTAAGGTTTTTCTCCATTTCAACCACAATTCTAACAGGATCCTTCCCAGCGAAGCAGTACCATTTCATCTCGTCAAACTCCAACTCTTTCAACCCGTTGAACAATAAATGTTCAAAACAAACAAGAGCCAGCTCATCCTCCATAAGTGAATCCTTAACACTTTTTCTCTGAATTTTATCCAACCTTACTACCTCCCTGTATTGTCGTGATAAGTAGATTTCAACCTCATAGGATAATCCCCTCTCAGTTATACACGAGAAAACCACTCTCCCCTTAACAGCTTCTTGGATAGACGTATGAGAGAGGAATCTACTGATCGCGTCGAATAATCGGTCAACGCACTTGAAGCCCGCCACTTTTCTAGAAACAACAGATGCAGGGTTTACATTGTCATACTCGTAGAATTCTGAGACTGCTTGTAAAGCATCGTTTACGGGAAGTCCTTTCAAGAGAAATCCTGCTAGTAGCCCTATGAAAATTCTCTCATCCACCGCTTCACTGGTGAGAAAACCTGTCAGTTCGCTGGATGAGGAACCGGTGTAAAACAAGCCGTTGAAGGGTTTGTTAACGACGATGCCGCCTTCATCGCCTATACGGTACTCTTCTCCACGAATCTTAACTATCCATGTGTTTTTTATCCTGTATATAAGATTCTCGCGAGAATCGCAGTTTTCGACAACAGGTTTCACACCGTTCATCATTAACCCGTGTGAAATGTTTACAGCATCATCTAAGGAGATGCCTTCGATGCAAACACTACTCATGTCGATCACCCCTTCATCTTGTACAGAGTCGGATTTACGAGGAGAACGCCTTTGAGCATTCTCAAATTGTCGATGAATTCTGAAACCCGTTTACCCTCACCTTTAACGATGATGTTTAACATGCATGTTTCCTCATCTAAATGAACGTGGAGTGTTGAAACAACTATTTCCAGGAATTCATGCTGAAGATCTGTTAGTTCGCTGTCAATGTTTTTCTTGCCATGATCGTAAACCACATTTATAGTGCCAACCACGGCCCCCTCTTTCAAAGGTTGGTTTAGATACATGTACAGCCTTAAGGCTTCTTGAACAAGCTTGCTCAAACTCACGTTTTCCCCTTTAGAAGAAAACTTGGCAATCTCCTCGTAGATGTCGGCCGGTATGTAAACTCCTATTTTAACCCCCTTCATTAACTCCCCCGTCTGAATAGCATGATATAAAAGCTTATTCAAATATTTGTCGAAATAGGGATGACCGCAGCCCTCCTGAAAGAACCCGAAGGATGTTTGATTCACGGACCGGGGGACCGGATATTTCTCCAGTAATACCGGCTAAACCGGTTTAAAAAAAGTATCCTTCGGATAAGCTACTGGTGAGTTAAATGCTAAATGTTAGTGAAAAAATAATATCGAGAGCAACGGATTTAACGAATCTTTTAATGCTGAAGTATATTACGATGCTTGAAGACTTGAAAGTCTATGAGGCTGAGGTAGAATCCTCGGATATGAGCCCGGAGGATAAGGAAGCAACTCTTTCTATGATTAACTTGTTGAAAAACATTGTTGTAAAAGAAATTTATTCCCTTGCTGCGGAAGGATTATTTACCGGTACTAATACGCAGGAGGAGAGCGTCGCGCTCTGATCATCTAAAATCACGTTTTTATTATCACTTACTTAATAGATTATTTTTGATGAATTAGCGAGGTGTATCTAATCTGGAATCTTTTATCAACATTTTGCTCGGAGGGAAAGTCAGTCCTGATAAAACAATGCTACTTCCCGTTGACATTCATCCTTTCGTCGTACCAACAGTAATAAGCAGGTTGAAGGAAGAGCTGGATATCACCGATTTCATAATCATCACGCGTAGGGAGACGGCTGAAAGCATAAGGAACGTGATGGATAGTTTTCCCTCAGACGTTAACATATACTTCGACAACATAATGTCGAAAAGCCTGTTGAAAGATAATATTTTTGAAAACCTGTTTTTGACGAGAAGTCTTATTAAATCCCTTGAAGGCAAGCTAAACAAATTATACATTGATATATCAGCCATGTCTGGTCCTTTCGCAGGAGGAATCATGGAGGAGAAGAATCGTTTAAATATCGAAATCGTTTTCACACACGTTGACATAATACCTCTTCCAGGATTACCCCCATACCCATACAGTCCTAGATGGGTTCACAAACTCTATATTCACGGAAAAGTTGAACCAGCCCAACCATCCAATCAGAGCAACCAGTACTTGGACCTACCTCGCGAAATAAGATGGCAGGGTAGCAAGTACGTATTCATGGAGATATCCAATATCCTAAACAGCATTACAGGTAAAGGGCTGGTTGAATCATTCTATGAAGGACAGAGGCATGTCCCGAGCGAAGGAGATAGGTTAAGCATTTACGCTTCCCTACCGGGAAGTGATGAGAAGAAACTACTTCTAACCATGGATACTAAAACCGGTCCTTCCGAAGAAGCCGTGACTATGATGTATGACAGCTGGAAAATCATATCGAACATGATACATGAGCAGAATAGTGATGTTGATAAGACATTGCTAGATAGGGTTCTGATGCAGATTCAGAGATACACTGGAGCTGTGGACTTGATTGTTAAAGAAATGAAGCCTTCACGTGTTGAAATACGTAGGGATGATCAAACCAGGGAGCACAGAGAATATAAAGGCTGGAAGATTCACAGCTTCCTCATCGACCTGGTTAGACAGGTTAAGAAGCCTATCGGTCTTCTCCCAGACACCAACATGTTTTATCAAGGATTCCATGTGACCTTGTTAAAGGCGAGCATAAAGAACGGTCATCCCTGGTCGTCAATAGATGGTTTAAGAATTTACATACCGATCTGTGCTGAAGCAGAGATTAATGGAAAAGTCGCTGAGTCCGCGGGAGAGGCCAAAGGTTTATCCCTATACTCCTACGTAATGGCTTTGCTCGCTAATAGAGCTATTGATGAAGTTAAAAAGTATTATGGAAGTTTTCAAATACCGGCTGTTAGCCCTCCATGCGAAGCATCAATAGCTGTTGTAGCCCAGAATATCCACGAAGAGAAGGCCATATTAATGACTGCCGATAGGAAGGCTTACAACGCGTGGCAAACCATAAATGTCTGCAGCGATAAAGTTCTCTGTGTCTACGTGGGTCATCAACACAAGACGATAAACATTGATGGATTGTTCTCAAAGTACTATGCTAGCATTGTGCTCGCTAACCTACTATATGTTAGTAGCTTATTCGTAAACCTGGATATTGTTTCAACACAAGACAAGCTGAGACTAAGTCTCGAAAGCTTGAAAGGAAGCAATGCACCCGTAGTTAAAGTTTCCCGTATCTTAACCTAAGCCATTACCTTATATTTTTTATCAAAAATTCTTTAAATACTGAACGTTCATAATATTGTTCAGGGAGCTTCATGAAACCCCTTGTGAAATTGATGACCCTGCTAGGGCTCCCCCCGGTAGCGGGGATAATTCTGTCGGTCCTACTAACTAGCGGGACGCCTCTCGATCTTACTGAGCTCTCTAGAAAGACAGGTTATGCTAAGAGTCATCTATCGCAGACTTTGAAACTACTCTATGCAAGAGAAATCGTTGATTTCTATGTTGAAAGAAAGAAGAAATACTTCATAGTTAATAATCAGGGATTGTTAAAAGCGCTGAGAGAGCACATCAACAATTTAATTGATTCCTTAAACCAGCTTGCAAACCTCACTGAGAACCCGGAGTTTCTGAAACTTTACTTAGAAACTTTCAGGGATATAAAAGGTGAACATAATGTTCGACGCTAGTGTTCCAGTAATCCTTATACCCAGCGCTGATGCCTCTCGCCTTTATGATGCCTTGTTGAAGATAAGCATTAGAGAACGCAAGAAAAGGCTATCCATTTACATCTGGTTGAATGGTGAAAACATTGAAAAACAGGTGGAAAAGTTAAGATCAATTATAAGTTTAAACCATATATTAACATTATCGTTCTTTGTTCTGCGCTCGAATCTAGAGGTTCTTAAAAAACACAATCCTAATCGGATTTACATTGTTTTCCCCGAGACACGTAAAGAAGTAGCACTAAGCATAGCTGGGCAGCTCTCTGAGATGAAAACAGAGGTTGTGGAGGTGGAGATCCCTGGGTTATGAGATTGTTTTAACATCCGATAGGACAATGATGAGTAATCATCATGGAAGAGAATTCTTAGGATTCGTCGCTACAGCGCCGCCTATATTTCTACCTGAAAGCTTATGGATGTATATTGCATCACCCAAGGTTGAAGTAGACGATGAGGGAAAGCCCAGGGAGGCACCTTATGGAATGAGAAAGATCGAGGCGGTTCTTAAAGAAAAAGGCTTCAAGGCGTCGATCATTGACCCTGATCATTTGGGAAAGCACCTGGATTCGATGAAGGTATTAATGCTGAGCCACCACGATTACTTTGGCTATGGCCCTCCAACCAGCGAATGGTGGAGTTTAACTGGGAAAGAACCGCTGAACCGGAGAAGCTTTATTAAGTTAATGAGCAAGCCGGAAGTCCGCGAGGCGAAGAAAAAAGGCGTGAGGATCATTGCTGGCGGTCCAGCAGCTTGGCAATGGCTTTACGAGGTGAGGAAGTTCGTAGAGTGGGGTATTGACACAGTAGTAGATGGAGAGGCTGAAAAAATCATCGTCGACCTGGTTGAGAAAGCATTAAATAACGAGCCTCTCCCGAAATACGTTTACATAGGATCGGGTGATGTCCCATCCGTTGACGAAATCCCCATTATTAAGGGAGGAAGCGTAAATGGGCTCGTGGAGATAATGAGAGGTTGTCCGAGAGGCTGTAAGTTCTGCAGCGTCACCTTGAGACCCCTCAGATTCATACCGCTGGATAAGATCGTGAAAGAAGTCCAGGTGAATTTAACCGCGGGGGTGAAGGGAACGATTCTCCACAGCGAAGACATCCTCCTCTACCATGCAGACGGCGTTAAACCCCGTCCAGAAGCTATAATCAAACTCCACGAGGAGGTATTGAAACTCGTGGGAGAAAACGGCTCGTTCGCATGGTCTCATGTAAGTCTATCGGCTTTGAAATTCGCGGAGGAAAATCATGGGCTTATCTCGAAACTTATGCATGAGTATATTCTAACAGACTCTAGAAGGTTTATCGGGGTGGAAGTCGGTATTGAAACAGGCTCTCCGAGACTGGCTCAGGAAATAATGCGTGCCAAGTCACTCCCCTATCCCATAGAGGACTGGCCCGACGTTGTCGAAGACGCTTTCAAAATAATGCATGAAAACTCTATCATTCCCGCAGCAACAGTTATTCTAGGATTCCCAGGCGAGACAGGGGATGACGTGGTTAAAACAATTGAGCTAATAGAGAGGTTGAAAAACTACAGAAGCCTCATAGTTCCAATGTTCTTCGTGCCAATGGGGTCTTTAAAGAGTGGAGAATGGTTCATCAGAGACCACTTGAAACGGGAGCATGTGGATGCGCTGTTGAAAATTTACAATCACTCCATATACTGGGCTGAAGACATTATGAACAAGTATTACTTGAAATCCCCTGCTAATCTCCCCGTGAGACTGCTGCTCAAATTCTTCATACGATACGCTAGAAGGCAGGTAAATAAGTACGTTGCAAAAATTGAAGAATATATTAAACAGTAGTGATTTTAAAAGTGTCAACGAGGATAAAATGAAAGTAATAGGGGGAAGCAATGAACACGTTTTACATTACAACACCCATATACTATCCCAATGGCCCGCCACACATAGGGCATGCATATACAACAGTTTACGCTGACGTGCTTGCAAGGTTTGCCAGGCTTCTTGAAAAAGACGTTTTCTTCTTAACAGGCAATGATGAACACGGGCTGAAAATTCAGAGATTCGCGGAAAAACTAGGTAAAACCCCTAAGGAAGTTGTTGATGAAATGGCAACAGTGTATAGGGATTATTGGTTAAGACTGAATATCTCGTATGACTACTTTATCCGCACAACGGATAGTGTTCATGAGAAGGTTGTGATGGATAGTTTCCGAAAACTATATGAAAAAGGCTATGTGTACAAGGACAAATATGGCGGGTTCTACTGCGTAGAGTGTGAAAAATACTATTTACCTGGAGAATACGTTGAAGTGGAGGGCAAGCCTTACTGCCCCATTCACAACAAACCCTTGGAATACTTAGAGGAGGAAACATATTATTTCAAACTAAGCGAGTTTAAGGATTTCTTGCTTCAGGTTTTAAGAAACGATAAAATTGTCTATCCTGAGGAGTATTCCCTTGAAGTTACTTCTAGAATAGAAAAAGAGGGTTTGAGAGACATATCTATTGCAAGGCCTGTTGAAAGGGTTTCATGGGGCGTCAAAGTACCTTTCGACCCGAGTTACGTGATATACGTATGGTTTGATGCCCTATTGAACTACATAACTGGGGCAGGATATGCCACGGATCCCTCAAGGTTTGAGAAATATTGGGTAAACGTCCACCATGTTGTTGGGAAAGATATTTTATGGTTCCACACAGCTGTTTGGTTCTCAATCCTTAAAGCACTAGATATTCCTCTGCCTAAAAAAGTCCTTGTACACGCGTTCCTGATAAACAAAGGTTTGAAAATCGGTAAGAGCGCTGGAAATGTTATTTCGATAGATGATCTGCTTTCAAGATACAACGGCCCTGACGGAGTTAGATACATACTATCTCGAGTATTCAATATGAGCAAAGACAGTGAGGTTTCATTCGAATTAATGGATGCCATATACAACGATGAATTAGCAGACACGTACGGAAATCTTGTCAGAAGAGTGGGAGCCCTAGCAATGAAGAAATTAAAGGGTAAAATCTATAGAAGAGAGGTTGATAAGAAGCTGAATGAGCAGATAACCCTCAGGCTGAACACCTACCTTGAGCGCATGGGGAATTATGACGTGCCAGGCGCAATTATTGAAATAATGGAGCTTTTAAGAGAGGGTAATGCTTACGTTAACAACACCAGGCCTTGGGAGAAGGAGGATCCTAGCAAGGAGCTTTACAGTCTACTAGAGCTTATTAGGGTTTCAACAATAGCGTTGGCTCCCGTGATTCCTAATGCCGCCTCGAAAGTGGCTGAGGAGTTTGGGTTTAGGATTGAAAATCCTGCAAGAGTTCAGCTAGGAGTGCTTGAAAGATACAATATAAGAAATGCTCCTATACTTTTCAAGAAAGTAATGCCACAGCGGAGTACGTGATTTAAGGGATACTTGGAATGAAGTATTATCTTGCAATAGATCTCGGCGCTTCTAAAACTAGAATAGCAGTTTGCTCGAAAGGCTCGATTATTGGAAAAATCGTTGAGACAACTCCTAAACAAGGGGATGAATACACTATTGCGAGATTTATTTGGGAAGGCGTGATGAAACATTTTCCTGAGTATATTGAAAATATTGAAGCCGTAGGAGTAGCGTCCATTGGCCCCTTGGACGTAAAAAGAGGCGTAGCCGTGAACCCGACGAATCTCCCGTTTAAAGAAATAAAACTTCTAGAGCCTTTAACAAAGTACTTTAAGGCAAGGGTTATAGTAGCAAACGATGCCGTGGCTGCTGCATGGGGCGAGAAAAACTACGGCTTGGGAAAACCGTTCAGAAACCTCATATACCTCACCCTAAGCACCGGTATTGGAGCGGGAGTCATAGTTGACAACCATTTGCTGATTGGTAAGGAGGGCAACGCACACGAGGTAGGCCACATTGTTGTCGACTTCAATTCCGAACTAGAATGTGGGTGCGGGGGAAGGGGGCACTGGGAGGCTTTTGCAGGCGGGATAAACATTCCTAGAGTGGCTAAATGGCTTGCTTCAAAACACGGGATTAATTCAGACTTGCTCGAATTTTTAATGAAACACCCCGAGGCCACTGCAAAAGATGTTTTCGAATACTACAGGCGGGGAGACCGTCTAGCCGAGCTGGTAGTTGACTTGTACGTGAAAGCCTCGAGGGCAGGTATAGCCTCCATAATAAATACTTACGATCCGGAGCTCCTGGTCATAGGGGGCGGAGTGTTTCTTAACAACCAGGACATACTCTTCGAGAGAATGTTAGACGGGTTGGAGAACGATGTTGTAACTTCAAAGCCTATCATTAAACCAACAGGCTTCGGAGATGATGTTGGCTTATACGGTGCGTTAGCATTAGCGGTTAATCCTCCACGCGAGCTTGTCGAAGTACAGGGTATTTGACTATTTAATTTTTACAGTGAACGCTTCAACTAAAGCCGCTAGAGCCAATATAAGCAACCCTACTATAAGTAGCCTCCAGGAGTTAGGTCTTCTCCAAGTAAAGGCAAAGGTAATGAAGAATGAATAACTAATCAGTTCAAGGATCGCATGTGGCATGATCAATAAGAGGATTGGACTGTAATCTCCCATTGCTAGCTTTTCAGGGGTTAAAGTACCTATTACCAGTCCAGCATTGTTAACACCTACGCTCATCGGAATCGTGCCTAAACAAGGTGTAATTGATGCTAAAGCGATCCCCATGTTGTTCAGGAAGATCGCACCGGACAGGCTAAGAACCGGTAAATCCTGGAGAGATGAAATTCCTTGCAAGGACTCCCTGAATATTAGAGAATACGTCCTGTACCCTGCTACACCTATCATTATTGACAACATTATCATTAGATAAATTAATCCCGCATTAACAAGGAGAATCCTAGATACGCTATTATTCCTGAGTTTTAGATTCACAAAACTCCATGCAAGGCCTATGCCAAAATTCATTAAAAAAATCGAGGGCAACCCAAGATATCCTAGCACAGCGTGGAGTGAGCTGAAGGTTAGAAGAAGACCTATGAAAAACGCTAAGGGCTTTGCAGGCTCGTAAACTGTTGTTTCATACTCTATCCTAGGAGGAGGGTTAGGATGGGTGGCATGTACTCTTTCAATGTGACTATTATAGGTTTTCACTACTCTGAATGATTGGTAAATTAGATAAGTGCCAAGAGTTAGGAAAACAAGCGCTATTTCAACAATGATGCGCTCCGTGAAGAAATACGGTGTGAGTTTCTTACCCAGTAGGGCCTCTTCCTCATCGATCATGTGGTCTCTAAGCGTTTTTTCAACCAAGCTTATAATTATAGGGTATGAAAAACCACCAGTGACAAGTGAGAGTACCAGTCCCGTAGCCGGTGAAGGTATCTTAGCCTTTGAAAGCCTGTTTTTCAGGTAGTATAGGGATGCGTTGAAAGACCCTCCTCCTAGGAAGTAGTATGTGGTTACTCCGCTCGTGTAAAGATGGTTGATCACTTTATCCAAGAGGATATACGTGCTTACACTAGAGGAAAGCAGTGATGCTATGAGGAATGAGGAAACGATCGAAGACGTGAATAGTGTGAGGTTTAAGGATAATGCTTCCACCAGCATTAACAAAGCAGATAGAATAAAGCCCGTGATGAACATCCCGGGGAGTACGTGAATGAAGGAAGTGATCTTGTCGAATTTGAAAGACCGGACAAGGGGCTCTAACTCTCCAGCCGTTTGCTGTATCGTCTCGCTTGACATTTTCCCACCCATTTTAAAGTTAAACCATTATATTATTAAATCTTGGTGATTCAATGGTTAAAGCCTTACTCCTTCACGGGGGTGCCGGCTCCTGGAGAGAATCTAAGGTTAAGGAGAATGCTGTTGAAGCGATCAGGAATTGCACGCTTGAAGGATGGAGAGCGTTGAACACCACTAATAACAGCGTGGAGGCAGTAATCTCTGCTGTTGCTTGCATGGAGGATTCGGGCTATTTGAACGCAGGCGTTGGATCGGTGCTTGACCTTCACGGAGGTAGAAGCCTTGATGCTGGAGTAATGAGTTCCAATGGGCTGTTAGGAGCCGCCGCAGGAGTGAGAAGGATTAGGAACCCGATTAAACTCGCAAGAATCATTGCTGAAGAGACCCCGCACGTGTTGATTGTTGGTGAGGATGCTGACAACTACGGATTGCTCCGTGGCCTACCCCTGCTACCTCCTCCCCCGTTACATGTATATGAACGATATATCGAGTCGTTGAGAAAACTTCTTTCACACGAGGTAAAAACCGAGTATGGTGGAAAACTGGTCGAATACTTGGTTAAAAACAGTAGTGTTAAACAAGCTTTGAAAAAAGTTGCTGATGTCGGAGACACTGTGGGAGCGGTCGCGATAGATGATAACCAGGTTTTAGCAGCTGCAACAAGCACCGGGGGAGTTTCGTTTAAACTACCTGGGAGAGTGGGGGATTCACCTATCCCCGGTGCAGGTTTCTACGCATCCAACAATATAGCGTGTAGCGCTACAGGTATTGGAGAATATATTATAAGGGCAATGCCTTGTTTGAAGGCCCACCTTGAATATCCACGGTTTGGGGACGCTTGGAAAACAGCTCGCAACGTGCTAAGGGAGGTAACGGAAGCTGTTGGAAGCGATACTATGGGCTTCGTCCTAGTTGATAACAAGGGGAGAATAGCGTATGCATATAATACGGAGGCTATGTTGATCGGCTATGTTACTGAAAACGGCGAAATCGTCGTTGATGAGAAGCCTCCACAATATCTTGAGAAACCGTTCTAAGGGTAATTGTATGGGTAAAGCTTTAATTCTTGACATAGATGGGACAATAATACCTTTCCTGGTTGACTTCGAATCCCTAAGGGAGAGGGTGAGAAGACTTCTAGGGGTTAATGAAGAACTTAGACCACTGGGCCTCTCGCTGGAAAGGCTGAACGTGCCTGAGGAACTGAAGAATCAAGCATGGGAGCTTATTGAAAAGGAAGAGCTTGAATCAATAAATAGTTTAAAACCAAACGATTACGAGGAAAACGTTGAAACCATTTGCAACCTTCACCAATCGGGTTTTAAAATAGCAATGGTAACAAACAGGTCGAGTAAAACAGCAATCGCTTTGCTTGAAAAAATCAACCTGAAAAACTGTGTTGACCTGATAATTACGAGAGAGGATGGGCTGGATAGGAGGCGACAACTTGAAAAAGCATTAGGGTCTCTTAAAGCAGGATGGGCAGGTTTCCTAGGGGACACTGTTTACGATGAAAAAGCTGCCAGGGAGCTCAACATACCTTTTCGGAGAGTTATATCGCATAGAATGCTTCCCTCTCTCATTAAGGAACTAATACAACAAGGCAGGTGACAAGAATGGTGTTATTTAAATATTTATTAGCACTATTTCACTTAACCAGTGGGGATTAGCATGGTTACGCTCCTAGAGCTTTTCATAGAGTTCGCGAAAATAGGGGCGATCATGTTCGGCGGGGGGTACGGCGGCATCTCACTTCTCTATAAAGAGCTAGTGGAGATAAAGGGTTGGATCAGCGATCAAGAGTTCGTAGAAATTTTGGGAGTTGCGGAGAGCACACCTGGGCCGATAGCCATCAACTCTGCTACCTGGATCGGTTACAAGCTGGGAGGTATTCCCGGCTCACTCTTAGCAACTCTCGGAGTGATCACAGTTCCATACTTCGTGATTATGGCGATAGTGCTGTCTCTCTACCCATACATGGAGCACCCCGTGGTCAGGACTGCGTTCAGAGGGATTAACGCGGCGGTAGTGGCCTTAATTCTATACGCATTAATCAGCGTGAGCAGGACGGTTTTGCTTGAGAAAAATACGGGAATGATAAACTTTGTAGCACTTGGTATCTTCCTGATAGCATTCATAATCCTTTACGTGTTGAAACAGCACCCCTTTGTCTCAATAGTGATTTCTGCAGGGTTAAGCCTGGCTTTGAAATTCCTTTTCGGAATATGAAATTGTTAAAGTTTTTCAACAACAATATTTTAACATAACCCTTTGTGTTAGAAAAGTATTTATATATTGACGCAGGGAATACGTAAAACTGGATGGTAGTAATGATTGACGAATCCCTCCTATACATGGCTATTAAACACGCCTCGGAGCTGGGAGCAGAATATGTTGAGGCAAGGTTTCAGAAGGACTACGGGTTCGCAGTGAGCCTTCGGAATGGAAAAATCCTTGGAGCGGGGTCGAGCAGGAAGAGCGGGGTCGGCATTAGAGTTCTTGTAAACGGATCCCTCGGCTTTTCATCAACAAATATCATCGATCGAGAAAACGTTTTGGAAGCCGTTGAAAAGGCTGTGGCCAGGGCTAAATCGCTGAGCAGTCTAAGGAAAAACCCTATCAAGTTCTCTAATGAGCGAGTTGGGAAAGCGTCTTACCAAGTAATGGTTAAGCGGAGGCTCGAGGACTTGGTGGTAGAGGATGTCGTGGAAATGGGTTCATCCCTCTACAATACTCTTACAAAGGAGTTGACGAAGGCTAAAATACCAGTTTCAACATTCAGCTTTGAAACCCATACCCAGGAGAAGCTGATAATTACAAGCGAGGGCGCGTTCATCCACTCTATTGTTCCTAGAATATATGTTGATTCGAATAATGTGCTGTTTAGCCCTGAAAAAGGAACACTGCAGAGAATGGTTAGCTTCGCGGCATCAGGAGGGTTAGAGCTAATTGATGAGTGGAAACCTGTTGAAGCTATTGTGGACGAGATGAAGCGGTTGGAGAATGTGCTAGTAAATGGGGTCCAACCCCCTAGGGAGAAAGTGGATGTAGTAGTGGGTTCGGAGATAGTGGGGCTTCTCGTCCACGAGTCTGCGGGACACCCGATGGAGGCTGATAGAATCCTGGGGCGTGAAGCAGCGCAGGCGGGAGAATCCTATGTGAAGCCCGAGATGATAGGCTCGTTCCGGATTGGCAACGAGTATGCAACGGTTATAGAAGACCCCACTATCCCGGGAGGCAACGGTTTTTACCTTTATGATGACGAAGGTGTTCCCGCTAAGCCGAGATACCTGTATAAAGAGGGGTTGATTCACGAGCCTCTTCACAACAGGCACACAGCCTTCTTGTTCGGCACCAGGAGCAATGGAGCTGCGAGAGCCATGGATTACGCTTCCGAGCCCATAATAAGAATGAGCAACACCTATTTCAAACCCGGAGACATGGGCTTCGAGGAACTTATAGAAGACATAGAGTTCGGAGTTTACCTCAAGTCCTATATGGAGTGGAACATCGACGATGTAAGATGGAATCAGAGATACGTGGGATTAGAAGCATACTTGATAAGAAACGGAGAGCTCGCAGAGCCTGTAAGAGACCCTATATTGGAAATTACGACGCAGGGATTCTACAGTAGCATAGTAGGGGTTGATAAAAACCTAGTATTCTACCCGGGGACATGTGGAAAGGGCGAGCCTTCCCAAGGTGTCCCCGTATGGTTTGGAGGGCCCAATGTTAGGTTGAAAAAGATCACGCTGGGGGTGAGGGCTTAATGAGCATGGATCTCGAGCTCGGACGCAAAATAATTGAAAGCTTGAGGAGCAGGTTTGACGAAGTAGCGGTAAGCATTGTTACACGTGACAACGTGATGGTGAAGCTGTGGAATAGTGAGCCTTCTGTGGTTCAAAGCTGGAAGATCACGGATGTAATGTTAAGGCTTGCAAAGAATAGGAGATTATTCCTACTTGAATACTCGACAAGAGATCCGGAGGCACTCCTGAAAGATGTTGAAGAACTGCCCAAGATGGCTGAGAAGATCGAGGAGGCTGAAATATATGCCCCGTTACCGGATCCTGGAGTTGTTAAACCTGTTGAAGGGGGAGTCGACCCCATTGCGTTGTCAGCTAGAAACGAGCCTGGAAAGCTAGTATACAGAATGATTGATGCGGCTTTAAAATACAATGTGGACCGCGTAGCCGGCACTCTCACGCTCGGCTATGAAACCAGGGCCGTCCTTAATAGCAAAGGATTTGAAGCGTCTGAATCCAAGACAAGCGTCGAAGCGTATTTACGAGCTTTCAAAGGAGAATTCAGTGGTCATTGGGCTTATGGAGGGACAAGGCTGAACGAGCCGAAGCTTGTTGAAGTAGGCGACCGTGCCGGGTACCTAGCAACGGTTTCTAACAGGAAAGTGGACTTATCACCGGGCAAGTACACTGTCATCCTATCCCCTCTCGTGGTTGGAAACCTGGTGAACTATCTCACCTTTATGGCCTCTGCTATGGCGGTGATAATGGGCTACTCGATGTTCCTGAAGTACAAACCCGGTGAAAAAGTTGCTGCTGAAACTTTAACGCTCCTAGATAAACCTAGGGATCCAACGCTCCCAGGTTTCGCATCATTCGATGACGAAGGGGTTGAAACTTTTGATAAACCAATAATTGAAAACGGCAGATTGGTGAGCCTCCTGCACAATGTTTCAACAGCCAGTAAAATGGGTGTTAAATCAACAGGTAATGCTGGATGGATGTTCCCGCATCCATGGAACCTAGAGCTCTCCCCTGGAGAGCTGAGCGAGAAAGACTTGTTCAAAGACGTGGAGAAAGGAGTGTTCTTCTCAAACAACTGGTATACCAGGTATCAAAACTACGCTGAAGGCGTTTTCTCAACAGTCTCCAGAGACGCCACCTTGTATGTGGAAAATGGAGAAGTAGTCGGCCAGGTAGGCAGAGTGAGGCTTTCAACATCATTCCCAATACTTTTAGCCAACACTACCGGGTGCACCAGGGAAAGATATGATGTCATGTGGTGGGAGGTTAGAACTCCCTCCAGAATACCCTTCTTAGTTGCCAAAGATATAATGGTAACGCGTCCAGAAATCTAGTGAAGGTTGTCTTATAAACATTTTTTAACTTTTTCCAACCCCTCTTCAAACCCGGCAAAATCCTTCCATGCCATTATAAAACATGTACCAGGATACCTCTCCTTGAAATCTTTAAAATGAATATCCCTGTCATCAATGTAAACTATCTTGAAATCCTTGCAACCATGTCTAGATGCGAAGAATGCTAAGGCTTTCTCAGCCATTAAATCCTTTCTGGGATGAAACTCTATTGCATGATAATGAAACAAATCTCGAAGTCCCAGCTCCTGCAAAGCCTGGAGAGCTATGTCCGGGTCGTTCCAACTCAACGTGGACAGCAAGACCCCTTCCTCCCTGAGAATGCTGAGTATTCTGAGCATGTCTTCTCTAACTCTAAGAATTGAGCCGTGGGAATCCGTGATAACGCCTTCACCTATCTTCCTGAACGGAGGCTTCATTTGTGAAACATCTTCATGGTCCCACAGGGTTCCGTCGAGATCAACAAATACGATCCTGCAGGTCTCAGAGTCTCCCACTTAAACCTCACACACCCTGTTTCTTTCTAAATCTTAGCTTAACAATTACTTCCTTCTCCTCCAGCTTTTCAACCTCGTAACCTTTTTTACCAGCCACTAGTTTCGCGAAATCAAAAGGTACCACGTCGGCTCGCACTATCACTGTGAAATCTTCAACGCCTTCGTTCAATAAGCTGAGAATCCTCGACACTGGGTTATCGCTACAGCTAGCGGACTTTGTTAAATCTATTTCCATTCCACCACCTAAGGTGTTTTATCAAGGTTTCCTGTATTATTATTTTCGTTAGGTTTAATAACTTTGTTATTGATACTTATTAAAGGGTTATGAATGGAGAAGATTAAAATACCTAAGGTAGAAGTAAAAGCCTCCTATGATTCTGGAAGCCCTAACGTATTGTTGAAGGCTAGAAACATACTGCGTGAGGCAAGCGAGTTGCCTGAGTTCGGCGGAGCGGGAAACGATTTCACCCCGTTAGAGTACATGCTGGCTTCACTCGCCTCTTGCGAAGCATTCATGTTCGGAATGTTTGCGAAAATGTTGATGAAAAAGCTACCCAAGATCGAGATAGATGTTGAGGCAGAATTCAGTGTAGGCGAAGGTCTTAAAACTCTCAGGATAAAGTACCTTGTTACAGGGATTGAAGAGGGGATTACCCATGCAATTATCAACCAGGTTAAGGCAACCTGCCCGATTTACAACACCTTGAATAAAGCATGTGGAAACATATATGAGGAAGTAGTCGTGAAGCCTGATGAATAAAGTTTATATGAGCATGTAAAAAACGATCTAAGTGGGGGCGAGTTGACTAGTAAGATAAATACTGGCTTAATCCCCGCAGCAGTATACGCTACCAAAACGCGTAGAGCCCTTTACGCTTTACTTCAACCACTTGTAAAGAAAGATAGGGAATGGGGTAGGATCATCAACGATGAAATAGGGAAGCTGAACAGGGCGCTCTACCACCTTTTCACGGTGGATTTGAAGATCGATAAAACCGATGTTATCAGGCTTAGAATAGAGTTCGACGTCGATGAGGAAGGGCGCAGGATTTTGTGGAAATGGGAGACCTTGGATATAGAGGTTTACAAGCAGCTTCCCAAGGAAGAGGTTAAGAAGCATATTGAACACTTAATCACCATGATATCTGAAATAGTTGCTAAGCCCATCAACTACGTGGTTGAAAAGATTGCCACAACCATGGATGGTGATGACGTTTATCTTGTTAAGCTGGATCACGAGGAGGTTGGAGCTGCACTAGTCCTGGGAGTTGATGAGAACACTATTGTGTTGAAAAAAGCTGGTGTGCTCCAACCCAATCCGTTGATTTATGAAAAGACGAAGATAACTTTGGACGGTAAAACGGTTGAACAGGCTCTTCAAGATGAGCTCTCAGCTGTCACGAAGAAAGGGATACATGTAGAGTATTCTGAAGCATTGAAGATAATTAATATGATTCGGGAGAAGGCTTTGCTGAAGCATATTGAGAAGCCTGAGGGAGTAGAGGAGTAGCTTATTTCACAGGTTTTTTAAATTTTCAAACCTTCTTGTTTAAATACTGTTCAATTAGTATTATAAGATAAGGTGGGAACATGCCTTGTAAGAAGAAGACTTCAGGAGAGGAGAAGAAGAAGGAAGGAGAGAAGAAGCAGTAGGTTCTCACTTATTGCTCACCAGGCATGATTCAACATCTTTTTTACTGGGAAGCTCCGCCCTAGCTCCCTCCAGCAATTCAATATACTTGTTTACATCAATCATTGACTGCTCCATCCTTCTCAGAAAACGCAGTTTTCCCGAAACATACACCACCCTGTAAGGAGGTTCTCCTTCGAAAACATAGCTCGGCGGCCTCACGTAGCCTCCTCCCCTGGCGCTACGCGATATCACCAGGTCGAGAGTGTTGAAAACGCCCTTCCTGAGTTTTTCAACGTAGGAGTCTATGATCGCGTGTGCTCTTGCAAGCAGTGGAACCATTTCAGCCGGCTTCACAGCTTTCGACAACTCCTGTAAAGCCTCATACTGGGCTTCTTTAACAAGGATTGGCGTGTCCCTCCTAACCATCATTATACCCTTGGCTTTCAACCCTCCGCTGGACAGTAATCCATAATACCTGTTAGCAACACCTCTCAAACCCTTTACATCCCATGGTATGTAGAGCCAGATGTAGTAAGCCTCAACCTTAGCCTTGAAGCCTGTTGCATCCTCGATCAAGTCCTTAACCATAATGCACTCGTCAGGGGATGCAACTCCTTGGATGAACACGCTGTCAACTATTGCATGGATAACTCTGTAACCTTTTCTCTCCGCAACCAGCCTGGCACGTTTCATCAACTCCCTGCTCGTGCTCGTGACTAATTCATGCGCCATCACCGAGCCGAACAAGCTGTTCCTGTAGCCCAAGTACCCGAAGCTGGCGACAAGTATCCATTTCACAGCACTCTTCCTATGCTCGTAAAGCTCCTCACCGGTCTTCTTCCAAAGCTCATCGTAAAGCTCCTTTAACTCTATCAGTCTCCGAATACTCCCGGGGACAATTCCCTCCTCATCCATGCATACGGTGTGGGGTGACCAGTGGAAGCTGGCTCTGCTTGAGCAGGAGGGCTTGTCAACAGTCTCGCCTGAAATATTATACTTGACTATTATGCTTGGGTATAGGCTTTTGAAATCTACTTGGCAAACCCCCCAGTAAAGCCCCGGCTTAGGCTGGTAGACCACTCCTCCCCTGTCGTAAACCAGTAGCTCCCTAATGGTTCTCCAAGGCTCTCTCCTCCCGTATGTTTTATCCACTAGAAGCTTCCTATCCCTTGCAAGCAACGCTTCCAGCGTGGTAAGGATCTTGCCTATGCTGATACTGCCCATCATGCTTAATGGCGTGTAGCTCAGCCTGCTCCATTCGAAGTATTCTGATGGGTGGAAGCCTCCCCCGGTAATCCATCTACACACTTTACGGGCTAGACGGGGCTCTACCTCTAGAAGCCGCGTGTAGATGAACTCGTCTGTGAACGCTAGGAGGAACTTGTTGGAAGCTATGAAGTCTGCAACATCCTCCAACCTCCAGAAGCGGTTCCCGCCGCCCGGGGTTTCAGCTACGAAATATCCGTGCTCTACACGTAGCACCACATAGTCTACCACGGGATCTTTGTCAGCAGGATTCCACTCGACCGTGGCTAGACCTTTGTTTCCACCAGTGTTCACTCTTGTTAGAGGGCGCATTCCAGCCCTGTACAGGGCCTCGACCAGCGGGTGAGGGTAGTTGTTCACCGGTTTCAAACCCTTGTTAACGCCCTGGTTCAACAGCTTCCTCAACAGCCTGTAGCTCTTAGTCTTAAACACTACGACATCCACCGTGTCAACATAGTAGGGCGGGATCCTAAACTTCTCAACCCAGGTTGAGACAACCCCGTCTAAATTACTGATCTCTTCCGCCAGCATGACCGGGTTTTCGGAAACTATGTATCCGTGGAAGACCAGTTCTGTCTCATGCTCTCTTACAGTATGGTTTTCCTCATCGTAAAGGGATAGAACGACCTTGTCCTCCCTTATCGAAGCATCCAGAAGCCACATTCTGCTCAATAAGCAACCCTGAATTTTAAGCCCTGGCTTCTAGCAGGGAGTTGGGCGAAAGTTTCCCGAAACCCTAGCGACTCTCGCACTCCTTATTCATCTTTCTTATCAAGTGGATGAATAAGACTTCGAGCGGGTCTGCGACACCGGTGTGCATGCAGAGAGAGATTGTAGATTCTAAATCCTCGAGGAAGCGCAGGACCCCTTCTTTCTCATCCATCGGAAGCATCTCGGAAACCTTCCTCAACCTCTCAACATACTCGCTCACGCTAATCCAGAGAGACGGAGTGCTACGGCCCATTAAACCCCTTTTTAGAAATCCCTTAGCTGAATGTTTAAATAACTGGGCCCGTGGAAAGCCTGCGGAATAGTTTCGGCAACCCCTCTCGTGTTTATGCATCACATACTTCTTGGATGATGAAATGAGAGTAACAGGCTTTAAGCCATTGGACGAATTGGTTAGCCCTGTTGAAAAACACTGGAGCATCGAGTTCTACGGCGATCCCTCAATCCTCTTCCCACTGATCCACTACACTATTGCTTCGCGAAGCTCTTCGAGCAGGGTCTACCTGGTCCACAACGTGGAGTTCGGAGGGCTCCACACCCCTCTCCTCGTGAGGCTGTGCAGAATATTCGAGTGCAGGATGGACAATATAATGGTTTCCAGATCCTTCAGGTTGAACGATACTGTGAAAATCCTGGAAGACCTTGCCGCTGAAAAAGACTCCGTGGTAGTCCTAGTGTTCCCTTACAACTACCTGCCCAGCGATCCCTCGAAATACAGTGAAGCAACCAGGATAACGGGGCTTTTATCGAGAATATCCGTGTTCAACCAAGTAGTAATCTTCAACACTGTTTCAAGATACGGGTATTTCATGCCGGAAGGCGGTAGCATGCACCACCATGCTGTTAAGATCATCGTGAGGGTTATGAGAAGAAACGGCAGGGTTGTGTCGCAAATCGTTAAACACCCTGTTAAAAACGAGGGAGTAAGGGTTTTTTCGGAGAGACTTCTTGAAGCAGGGGTAGTGGCAAGGGGTTCTAGAAGCCTTCTAGCCTGGATTAGGAGCTGACTATTCCCCGGTCCTCACCCAACACTAGTCATGGTTTTAAACTAAGCCGTCATTATTATAATTAGCTTAGTGATTGCTGTGAAAACCCATGACGTAGAGATGACGTTAAAGTGGGGTCAGAACTACTAGACAATGTTGTCGAGGTCGTAGCGGGTCTATGGTTGGTTTACGTCTCCATAACAGTGGCTGGAGGTGTTGCATACTTCTTATACAAGCCTCGGAAAAGCTTGTTTAAGTCAACTAATTATGAAATAGTAGTTGTCTCGAAAGCTGATGAAAAGGTTAAGAACAGCCTTCTCGAAGTAGTAAGGTACCACTTGAAGAAGTTTGGAAAACTCACAGTAGTCATAGATGAAGGAGCGCCTTTAACCAATACTTTGAAATCAATCAGGTCGCTGAACCTGGTTATCGTCCCAGCCTCCTACCGGAGAGACCTTGTGGGGAAGGGGCGCGCCCTAAGCTATTTCATCGAGAACCAGGTGGACGATGAGAAGTGGTACGTGTTCATAGATGATGACAATCTAATCCTTGACGAATCCTTCCTTTACGAAATACCTTACTACGAGGAAAAGGGTTTCGCAGCAGGAAACGGCATATTACTCCCTAGGCCTGGGAGAAGCAAAATAGCCTACGTTATGGACTGGATAAGGTATGTTGATGATTTAACACTCTACAGGTTTTTCACCGGGCTGGTTTCACGCCCCCTGCTAGGGTTGCACGGGGAGCTGTTAATAGTTAAGGGAAGGGTTCTCAGGGAAGTAGGCTTCACGTTCAAATCGATAACAGAGGATTTCAGGTTTGCCACGGAGCTGATTAAGAAGGGATATAAAACATGGCAGTCGGGTACAAGAGTCTCTATTAAAAGCCCGAACAGCCTGAGAGACCTGGTGAAACAGCGTGGACGATGGTTCAAGGGGATGCTGTCAGATATTAAATACAGCCCTGTTCCCATGAAGCTTATAGTGGGCTTCCGCTCGGTGATATGGAGTTTCAACTTTGTCTCAACCCTTCTAATAGGGCCCTTGCTAGCTTACATGGGCCTGATATGGGTGCTGATACCTGGGAGTCTCTACTACTTAACATCCTACACCTATGGAGTATACAGGTCTGGAAAACCCTACATGCTCCTCCTTGTCCCCTTCTTCGGCTTCATAGAGGCTTCCTCAAGGGTTTATGGATTAATCAATGTGAACGATTTCGTGGTTATTGATAAAAACTGATAAAACAATCTTAAAACTCAGGGTGGATTCTGAAATGGTGACACCTTTGAAAAAGTTTAAACTCAAATATGCTGACACCACCCTGTTCTTTGGCGAGAAATCTATTGGAAACCTGGAGACCTGGGTTCACGGTAAACAAGTAGTGGGATTAGTAATGAGCAGGACGGCTGCGAAAAACTCGGGTGCCCTGCAAGAAGTGCTTGAAATACTGTCGAGACATAGCATTGTCCACGTTCCATACAGCGATGTAACACCAAATCCCTACGCATCACAAGCCGTATCCTGCGCAGAACTGTTTAGGAAGGAAAGGGTTGACTCTATCATAGCAATAGGCGGAGGGAGCGTGATAGATGTTGCGAAAACTGTTTCCATACTGGTGAAGAGTAATTTGTCACCTACCGAGCTTGTAAAAGGCGTCAAGCCCGAAAACACCCTGCCGCTGGCGGCTGTTAATTTAACGCATGGAACAGGTAGCGAAATAGACCGGTACGCAGTACTCACCTTCGAGGAAACAGGGGAGAAAAGAGGTTTCACAGCCAGATATCCTGAGGTATCGATAGATGATCCCAGGTTTACATTAACTCTTCCAAGAGATCAAACATTGTTCACATCTCTCGACGCCTTCTACCACGCATACGAGTCCGCAACCTCATTGTACACGAACATGTTTGTGCAGACTCTTTCAAGCGAGGCCGCCGGGATTATTGTTAAAACCTTACCAGAGGCTCTTTCAAACATGAAGTCGCTCGAGCTAAGGTCTAGGCTACTTTACGCGTCGATGATTGCAGGAATAAGTATTGACATAGCGTTAACGCATCTAAACCACGCGTTAGAGCATACCTTCTCCGGCTTAAACCCTAGACTTCCACACGGGGAGGGCCTCGCCATTCTCGGTCCAAGAATCATATACCATGTCCATAAAGCAGTCCCCGAGGACTCCGCGATTATATTGAAACATATAGATCCCTCTATAAGACCCTTGTCTGGAGATGCTGAGAAAGCCTATGTAGCGGTCAGGGAGTTTCAGAACAGGCTTGGCTTGAAGAGGAAGCTGAGCGACTACGGCTTCGGGCTAGATGACATACCCGGCATCGTAGCTTACACTCTGAGAATAATCAGAGAAAGGTATAAAACAACGCCGGTAAATGTGAGCGAGGATGTCCTCAAGGATATTATTCTGGACGCCCTATAGGTTCATGATAGGATTTTCCACATGTAAGGACTCTCCGGAGGTCTGAAATACCCTAGCCTCCTGTAGTACTCTCTAGCTCCTATCCCGCTTATGACAAGAATCTTCCTAGCCCCATACTCCTCCGAGGCAATTCTCTCCGCTTCACTCATCAGCTTCCTGCCCCATCCAACATGCTGCCACCAGTAACCCCTGTCCCCGACAGGGGTTTCAGGACCATACACGTGAAGCTCCCTTATTATCGCGGTATTGTGATCTACCTCCCATCTATGGGCTTTCTCGCTAGGGATCCGCATTCTGAGGAAACCGATAATTATGTTCAGCTCAGGGTCTTCCACGCTTAAGAATTCCTCAATCCCTCCTCCCGCTTCATAAGTAAGCCTTTTAATCCTGGTTCGCGAGGGATCAGGAGTCAACCCGTGCTTGTAACATCTAAGCCCTACCTCCCGAAACCTTATCTCCTTTATCAACACGCCCTTCTCGACGGCTCTACTCTCCACTAATTCTCTGAGATTAGCTTTCTTAGTCCCGTCTGCGACCTCGTCAGCTGGAATATCTCTTCTAATCCTCATCACCCTAACATACTCGGGAATATACCTGTACGCCTCGCTGACAAGCTCTACGACTTCATCATCATGATAGGGTTTGTATAGGCCCTGCCTCCACCATTCGTAGAGTCTCGTGCCCTCGATTACTTCGGTAGGATATATTTTGAGCATGTCCGGGCGGAAATCAGGGTTTTCAAACAAGGTTTTAATCATCTCTAAATCCCTATCGAAATCGCTGCCGGGGAGGCCGAGCATCACGTGATAGCATATTTTGAAACCAGCATCCCTCAATATTCTTGTGGATTCAACACTATCTTTGACGCTGTGTCCCCGGTTGATTCTTTGAAGAACATCATCATATATGCTTTGAACACCTAGCTCAACCTTGGTGGCCCCGTAGGAGAGCATTTCATCAGCGTGCTCCTCCCTACCGTAATCCGGCCTTGTCTCAATAGTTAAGCCTACAACTCTCAATGGTGCAGTCTCGTTTCTGAGCAGCGCATTCTCCAGTTCAATCCTCCAGGGTGGAATCCTCACCGGATACCTGTTGAAAGCCTCGTACACGCTAGTTATAAACCATTTCTTATAAGTATCGGGAAGAGCGAGGAAAGTGCCCCCCATGATGATGACTTCTATTTTACTGGGATTATGACCCAATGCCTCATACTGCTTCAGCCTCTCAAAAACCTGGTGAAAAGGGTGGAACCTGTTCCTGCGAGCTCTTCTCACAGCGGGCTCGTTGCCGAAATAGCTTTTCGGGGCATCATATTCTATTCCGCCTGGACAATAGTAGCACCTTCCAGGGCATGGGAGAGGGTGTGTCATAACAGCTACTACGGTTATACCGCTCAGCATTCTCGAAGGCTTCCTCACCTTCCTCAATACTTCCGCATCCATCTCCAATTCCCGTTTCCAGGTAGGGATTTCCCTCAAGCATTTTAATATTTCTAACTCATTTATCAACAAGGGTATTAACCCGATGAAAATACTAAGGGATTTAATAGAGGTTGACACGGCTGTAGAAGCTTTTGCGAGAGCTCTTTCAAAGATAAGCCTGCGAACAGAGTCTTTAAGGATAGGTGAAGCATTGGGGAGAGTTGTAGCTTCTGAGGTGAAGGCTGAATTCGACTTCCCTGACCAGGATAGAAGCGCTGTAGACGGGTACGCGGTAGTGGCTGAGGACACATACTACGCCTCTCAGTACAGCCCTGTTGAATTGAGGCTTGTTCATGATAGACGGGGAGATTTGTGTATTGGGAAAGGAGAAGCGTTTGAAGTATTCACGGGGAACCCTATCCCCTGTGGTGCTGACTCAGTGGTTATGAAGGAGGATACTGTGAGAGAGAAGGATAAGATACTGGTTTTAAAGCCGGTGCCTGTTGGAGGAAACATTTCGAGAAAAGGAGAGGATTACGCTAAAGGCTCTATATTAGTTCCCAAGGGAACAGTGCTCAACCCCTTCCACATCGCTATCATGGCTAGTAATGGTTTGAAAACGGTGGAAGTCTTCGAGGAGTTGAGAATAGGTGTTATATCTACAGGGAATGAAATCGTCAGCCCAGGTCTAGCCAGGAAGCAGGGTGAATACTATGATTCGACAGGTGTCTTGATCAACCAGTTACTGATCCAAGATGGATTCTACAAGGTAACCTACTATGGAGTCTTCCCAGATGACGTGAAGGCTTTAACGGAGGCTTTAGAGGAGGCTGTACTTGAGAATGATATTGTTCTAACGCTGGGGGGTACAGGGGTTAGTGAGAGCGATGTAGTGGTCGAGGTTGCTGAGAAAAAAGGTGGGCTCGTTTTCAGAGGGGTTAAAATGAGGCCGGGGAGGCCTACGAGCAGTTCCATGATCAATGGAAAGCCAGTACTGCATCTTTCAGGGTATCCGGTTGCAGCGTGGACTGGTTACGAGGTCATATTTCGTAGAGCGGTTGCGAAGGCTTTTAACCTGTTAAACTATAATAGGCGTGTAGCTTTCGCAAAGCTGGCGAGAAGGCTTCCAAACCAGGTTGGTTATCAAACGTATATCCGGGTCCAGTTGAAAATGGGAGAGGATGGGTTAATAGCTGAGCCTTACATGCTAAGAGGTAGCGGAGTTTTATCCTCGCTTGTCTTTTCACAAGGGTATGTGGAAATACCGTCGAACATTGAGGGTTACGAGAAAGGGGAGATTGTTAAAGTGTTTCTCTTCTAGCCCTGGCTCGGAAAGCGTAGTAGATTTTCTTGTAAGCCTTTGCAAGATAATCGACAAACCGGCCCACGAATCTAATTCTGGAAAACATTTTCTCAATAAAGGCTATATCGACCTCGTCAAGCCCGCCTATAACAGCCATGAGAACCACGTATGTTTGGAGAGTGATCACGAATGCGAGAAGCAATAATGCTGTTCTCAGCAGAAACAACCCTATTGGGTTGAGCAGTGTATGAGTTGGAACAAACCCTGATATCGCTGAAGTAATAGTATATGATATGAGGCAGGAAATAATGGTGGAGAAGAGGGTTTTCAGTGTTTTCAACGCCTCAATGCGAGTCTTATACTTTGCTATCCCATAGGCAAGGTAAAGAATGTGTGAGAAAACTTGGTATAATCCAACAGTTAACGCAATGCCTGCTGTGCTGATTAAGGATGAAGATATTTCGAGGAAAACAACCCCGAACACAAAAGTGGCTAATCCGTTCAACATGATGATCTTCTTATCATTCATAACCTGGAAGAAGGCGGAGTATACCACACCTATGTGGAAGGTTAAGAGCGCCACCCCCATTAAGGTAAAGTAGCCCGGGGCTAAACCATATCTGACCCCATAGACCACGCTGATCACGTCGTCCGAGAAGAAAAGTGCGAACACGGACAGCGGGAGCAGGGTAGCATTCAGTATGCTTGTTAATCTCTCCACTGATCTCACCGCATTGTTTCCATTGGCTAACTGATGGGATAGATAAGGTAGGAGCGGGGTTGCAAGCGAACCATATATTGATAAAACAGCCCCTATGAATGCTGATGCAGCGTTGAAGTTTCCAAACATGGAGTTACCCAGCTCTCCTAAGGGGGCTGTAGTGTAGGCTAATCTGATAGATACCAGCCTGCCAAGAATTCCGGTTAGAAAACCTGGAATAAACATGCTTAGGGCGAATTTTGCATACTCGATTTTATCCAAGGAACACTCATCAGGCCCTTTAATGTATGGTTTGACAAAGAACACCCCGATGAGTGCTACCACGATGTAGCTTACAACGTATGAGGCCACCGCTCCTTCTAACAAATAGCCAGCTGAAATCAGTAAAACAGCTGATACGATTCTAACTAACCCCTGCAATACTTGAAGGAGAGCCCTCTTCTCCGCATCCTCAACAGCAGCTAGAATAGATATCGACATCCCGAACAGTGCGGAGGCGATAGGTGTGATACTAGTTAGCATTACAAACCTAGATAACTCGCTTCTCTGTGTCAAGATAATGCTTAACTCGCCTGGAAAAACCAGTAAGGACAGCGATAATCCAAGATTGAGTGTGAAAAGAACCTTGGAAGTGAAGAGGAATGCTTTTTTAACGGTACAGTAATCTTTCCTTGAATGACTTATCGAGGAATATCTGAATAAGGCAGCGTTGAAGCCTAGGTCGGAGAACATTAGGAGAAAGGTCAAGGGAACCAGGGAGAGATTGTACAATCCGTAAAGCTCTGGCCCCAGGATTCTTGAAATATACATCATTGTGAAAACTTGAATTATGATTTGAAGCAGGGTTGCAAACCCGTAAATCATGGCTTGAAAAGACACGTGTCCTAGTTGCTCTTCGTTCATTACTCAAACCCTATGAACAAGGCTGGATTGAGCTGATTAATTAATAATGACAGGTTAAGGTATTAAAATAAGGAGGCTAGATTCATAGATGACTACTCTCAGAGAGCTGGGCGAGAGAAACGTTATTGATGAGATTGTTAAAACAGTAGGGACGCGCGTGTTCAAAGGTGAAGTATTATCCTACCCTGACGATGCCAAGGACCTGCTTCCAAAAGCCCCCAGAATCATAGTCAATATTGATGGATACGGGATTGAGAAACTTAGGCTTCCCTGGCGGGATTCAAGCGACATAGGATGGTGTGCTATAACAGGATCCGTTAGCGATATATTAGTTAAAGGAGGAGTGCCGGATGCTGTTCTAATAGCTCTTGGACTGCCTCCAGATTATCCCGTGCAAGAGTTGAAGATGCTGGCTGAAGGATTAAGAGATGCTGTAAACTACTACGGGGTTCGACTCCTCGGCGGGGATACTAACAGTTCTAGCGAGCCTTGGATAGCTGTTGCCACAATCGGTTTCACACCGGCTAAGAAACCTCCTTCTCGAAAAGGGCTGAGAAAGGATGACTACATTGTTGTGACAGGGGTTTACGGTGCAATGGGGTTTGCAGCCATAAAAGGTCTCGAGGAGGCGCAAAGACGTAAATGGGTGGTTGAGAAAACCAAGAGGCCGGTGGCAAACAAGGAGCTAGGTGTGGTTATATCATCAAACTACCGTTGGATCACGGCTTCGATGGATGTTAGCGACGGGTTAGGCTATACTCTGCTCACTCTTTCATCGGAGAGCAATGCAAGGATCCTGCTTCACCAGCCACCATTGTATGAGCCAAGCCTAATGGATGAGTGCCAGGGCGATATGGAATGCATCGTTAAGATCGCAATGAGCGGTGGGGAGGAGTACGGAGCCGTTATCGGGGTCAGGCCTGAAGGGTTGAGCAATGTCTTGAGAGATCTAGAATACTATCAAATACCATACAGGCTGGTAGGAAGAGTAGTAGAGGGGGAGCCAGGAGTTTTCTATGAGGACAAGCCTCTTACGTTCGCATCATGGGATCAATTTAAAGGATGGAGCAATGGGGTCTAAATGTTTAAATGGATTATCCAGGACAAGCTTGCCCAAGCACCTATGCCAAGCCTGAGTGAGCTAGCTTATATCAGGAGGGTTTTCGACGCAGTCATCGTTTTAACAATGCCGCATGAACAACCGCTCAGCGAGAGATATGTTGACATGTTAGAGAGCCACGGCTTCCAAGTTCTCCATGTTCCCACACCTGATTACCATCCCTTAGAACTCTTCGACTTGCTGAGGACCAGCATCTTCATTGATGAGAACCTGAGAGAGTCTCGCAGAGTACTCGTCCACTGTATGGGAGGAATTGGGCGGAGCGGGCTTGTTACGACTGCATACTTAATCTACAAGGGATATGATTTATACAGCGCGTTAAAACATGTAAGAACAACAGTGCCTGGTGCTGTCGAAAACAAGGGTCAAGCATTAATGCTTGAAAACTACTATAACCTCGTAAACAGTTTCGGGCAAGAGTTGCTGAGAAATTATGGTAAAATTATTTTCGCCCTTAATGATCCGCAAGCCGTTCTCCACGCCTCTAAGACCACCCAGTTCACGATCGAACTACTTAACAATCTATCTATGGAGAACACGTTGTCGAGGGGTTTGCTGACCCAGTCCCTGCTACACTTCCATGACCAGAAAATTCAATCAAAGCTGAAAGAACTATTCAAGGATTTGGAATTCTCCTCCTCAGCAGAGAGACTTCTATCATTCACCCATACGCTAGATATCTTCCAGGATGGCAGGGTTGTCTTAACGATTTACGATTCATCACAGAGCAAGGTTGATTTAACAGTCCTGTGTAAGTGGGATTGCGAGAAAATAGTGGAGATTTCGGCGACCAAGAAAAACATTATCGAGGAAATCATGGGTAAAGAGGTTTACATATCCTGGGCTAACTACCTAGACTACGTCTAAGCTCTGCCACTCCTTAAAAAACAATGCCACCTGCTATATTGGTAATAGGGGGTTGAGACTGCTAACACCTGCGATGCTGATATCCCTGCTAAACCTGCTTGACCTGCTAATAAATATCGTAGCAGTGAGAATTATAGGAATGAGTATTATTGAATTAAGCCTGCTGAATTTCGCGTGGACAATCGTGTTCGTCTTCTTTGTTAAAATCGCTAACAGGCTTGGAGATCAAGGAATTGCCAGGTTACAGATTATTCTTGGACTCATAGGTGTTTTGGGCTCAGAGATTTCTTTAATGATTGTGGTAGAAAACAGGGAGTACTGGCTAATTTACGCTTCCTACATGGTCCACGCCATAGCTTACTCTTTTACCCGAATAGGGGTAAACGCGTATGTTCTCGAAAACTTCCAGAGCAGTGAATGGAGTTCCATTTTCAAGAAGATTTCTCGGAATACTCTTTTATTCGACGCAGTCTTATTAATCTCCATCTCGCGAATTACTATTGGATTATTCCTCCATGGTTTTGAATTCTTTATCGGAATCACCCTGTTAATTTACTTCCTCGGTGTTTTGAAATTGAAGGAACCTGTTTTCAAGATAGAGCGAATTCTTAACAGGATAGAGAGAAACATTTCAACAGTGATCACCAGCGTGCACGGATACTTGAATCTTACGTCTTTCGAAAACTTCAACGGATCCTTCATACCATATTACAGAATGCTCCAGCCCGCTGCAATATCAATAAGGCTTATAGTGATCGGGTTGCTGGGTTTTAAAATAGGTAACGAGTTCTTGTTCACCCCGCTCCCCTACCATTTCATTAAGACATTAAGGTTTGACTTAAACCAGGTGTTTCAAATCTACGGTATCGGGAAAATCGTTGCTTTCATCCTATACACACTGTTCCAGGGAGCGATAACTAGGAAAATCGTTTTCCTCGCATCCATTCCGTTAAGACTCTTAACCGTTTACGTTATCTTAGTCTCCGGATTGGATGAATCAGCCATAGCAGTCAGCCTAGGATTCCTCTACCTTGCCAACAGCATTATTGATAGCAACCTGTATCTTCAGTACGTTGAATCCACGGGAGGGTATGGGACCGGTACTTACTCTCTCCTAAGCGAGGCGTCAAGCCTTATCGGGGTTTTAACATCCGGGTTTGTATACTCTGTTTACGGTTTAACAGCACTGTTAACACTTGTAGCTTTGCTTTCAACACCGAAAATTGTTTTAGCTTTAAGGAAAAAAGATTATGAATTATATTGAAAAACTACTTCTCAGCTCTCTTTCTAATCACGATTTTCTGACCAATTATCATAGTGCTTGGCACTAGGACTGTTAAACCATCCTTTCTCTCAACTACAGTGAACAATGTTGAAATATCCTTAACAGTGACCTCGCTTTCACCTGCAACATCGACAACATCGTTTATTTTGAAAGGCCTAGCCAGCAATATGAACAATCCCGCTATCGCCTGCCCTAGAACTTGCTGTGTAGCGAAGCCGACGACTAACCCTATGAAGCCTCCTAATGCCACGCCAGCCGCGCCTCCCGCAACGCCGCCGGCTATCCCTGCTACTAACGCGCCGAGACCGAGAATCCTGATCAAGCTTCTCACAGCCGCACCGGTTGAAGCACCATACTTAGGAGTCATCATAGCGTAGAACATTGACGCGACAGCATTCACTATCAGCCAGCCGAGAATGAACAGGACTATTATGTAAACATATACTGAGTACTCCTTTAATGTGAGGAATCCCTCGTAGTTCAATGTTTCAGCAAGGATTTCAACACCGCTGGTGAAAACCCATTGGACTATTGCCAGTATGATTATCGTTATCACAGCGTAGAGGATTACTCTTCCCAAAGCTTTCCCAACGCTATCTGTTTGACTCATTACCAACACCTCTTAAGTATATATAGTTAATCATTCGGTTATAAAATTTTCAAAAATTACCAATTAAATGGTCAGAGCCCGCTTATCCATTATTTTATTCATCGCCTAAAACTCTTTTCCCGGGTTCCTCTTCATCCCACAAATAATAACGTTTGAAGCCGTTTAAATCAGTTACCTGTGAAACACTCGGTTTCTCAGAAACTTTAGCGGGAGAAGGTGAAACCTTGCAAAACCGTTAGCCATGCATTTCAAGAAGTACGCTACCGCGTGGCGGACCCCATACTTTTTTGCCAACCCTCCTAGCTTAAGCCAGTCTATGGAGCCGGCTAAATACGTGAACAATAGGGTAATGTAGAGGTAAATGATTATGAATACCCACAAGGGAACGTTAAGGGATTCTGAGAAAATAAACGAAAGCCCTTTACCGTACAACGCTGCTAGGGAGGTTACAATTATCTTTCCCGTGAGCAGTGCCACAGTGTATTTCACGATGTTATACTTCGCGTATCCCAGAGGGAGGATGATAACGTCGTCAGGCAGGGGGAGGGCTGTGAACAATAGTAATGTGATGAATAAGGCATTACTGTGCTCAGAAGCCAGGATATTGAGGTTTCTTTTAATCCTAGATTCCTCTCCAAGCCTTGAAAAACCCCTACCTATGAAGTAAACCACAATCTTCCCCATCGATGCGCCCAGCGAGGATAGAATTATCAGTAAGATGTACTCAAACATATTGCCTTGATATAGGGCGAAAACCGGTATCAGCCAAAACAAGTATGGAATCGTAGAGTAAGGTATAGCGTTAGAGATGAAGCTTATTAGGAAAATCCCGAAGAACCCAAATCCTTTTAAAAATTCAAGATCAAGCATTCAACAATTCACCGTTCATGAGAATCATAATTATCCTTTACGAGAGTGTTAGTTTATAAATTACTCTTAAAATCTAGCTAAGAATTTTCTAAGGTATGGATATTCATTAATTACGTACTTAACCCTTGAAGACTCCTCTGAAGATAGAATTCCCAGCTCGAACCTATACATACATGCTTTACAAATCGGGTGTGAGGAAGGATCCCCGCAGATCTTGCATGTCTCAAAGGATTTCAAGACGTTTTTCTGAGCGTTTTCGATTAAACCTGACACTTTCTCGAGGCTTCTGAGAAGCCCGTACTTAGTGCCTGGATATTTTTCCTCTAGGTCGTTGAGGATTTTCCTAATGGTAAATCTTATGTTGTATTCAGCGTACGGGCACTGCTGGTAATCCGGGCGAACAAGCCCGTTAACCAGCGCATAAATAGCGGACTCCTTCTCCAAGACCTCGTAGAAAGGCTTTATCCTTGGCACAAACCCTTCGTGCCCTCCTCTCTCAGCGACGGGCTTAAGCCTTGCTATCTTATCCCAGCTGTTGTTTATAATATTCATTAGGTAAGTTTGCACAATATCGTCTAGATTGTGAGCAGTAGCCAGTACCGTTCCTCCAACATCTCTCGCAGCCCTGTTTAACACATACCTTCTGAAAACCCCGCAGTAACTGCATGGGAGATAGGGGAGACCTCTCTCCCTGCCTATTGAAACTATTTCATCCAGGGTGAATCCCAGGTACTCCTTGAAGGAAACAATTCTATACTCCACCATGTTTCTCTCGGCATAAGTTTTGAGTGCGGGAATGGTGTTTTCACGATAACCCCTTATTCCTTCATCAACCAGGACTGCTGTTAACCGCCAGTTCTTGTTCTTTTTTGAAAGTTTATGGAGGAGGTGGAGCAGGCTCATTGAGTCTTTACCGCCGCTTACACCTACAACAATATGTTCTTTCTCACCGAGCATTCCATGCTTTCTAATAGTTCTTCTAACTTTTCTCTCAAAATAAGAAATAAAGTGCAACTTACAGTAGGCTTTGCCGTTGAGATGGTTAACGTAAACTGCTTTCCGCTCGCAAAAACTACATTTTACCATTTCCACACCTATGGGGAAAAGGATTGTGTAAAAAACTAATAACTACTTCCTCCTAACCGATGATGCAACGCCGTAAGCTATTAACCCGTACAAGGCACCACTAATCATTAAAGCCGCGAGTAGGAGAATCATTTCATTCCATGGATAGATGTCTTCGAACAGTATTGCGTCTAAGACTAGAGCAGGTATTGCTGGTAGTGCACCGGAGATACCTGCCTGAAGAATCCCGTACTTCTTGTACCTGAAGATCGCGTAGCCCGCCTCGCCGGCAAGACCCTGCGCTATCCCGTAGTATAAATTATAGATCCCTCCCGGCGTAGGGAAAATCGCCTCCAGCAACGCAGGGAGGAATTCACCTAGGAAGCCTGAGAAAGGCTTCCTTATCAAGCTAGCGGCAAGGGGTACAGGCATAAACCATAATCCATAGGTTAATATTCTCGTCCCGATAGGTCCCAGTAGTGCTTTCACAGCATAGTAGACATCCCACCAAACAGTGAACAGTATTGCAAACACTACTGCTATCACGCCCAAGTACAGGAAGTCGATAACAGTGTACGTTTTCCTCGCCTCCAACGGCTTGGACGCCTTCATAATCCCACCTTTAAATATTCTCATTGTTGAAATAACAATGCTTGAGTTATAAATTTTTGATAAACGATTTATCACATAATTGTTGCGTAAATTAACTGGGCGATTAAGGCAGCAATGATTAAAACATCATACAGGTTGAGGCTGATTCCGCGAGCAGGCTTGTAGTCTCTAAACCCTCTTAACTCAAGGCTGACCCCGCTCCATAGGGCTCTTTCAAAACCCGCTAGAAGTAGCCCTGTTAACGTGCTCGAGAGTTCGCCCGGGGTTAGCGGTCTCTTCCTATAACCCCTCTGCTTCCGGGAGAACATTATCTCCTCTAAATCCTTCCTGAGAAGAGGTAGCAGTCTAAGAGCGTATGAAAGCGAAAGAGAGATCGATGCCGGCATGCGGAGCTCTCTCGTGAAGCCTTTAATTATTTCCAGAGGTTCGAACAATGCCACGAAGAAAGCTCCAACCCCCGCGATCAACATTACCCTTAACGTTACCGTGACAAAGCCTTTCAAAGCGTTCTCTCTGACAACGAAAAACCCGGTGTCTAAGACAGTGCCTCCCGTATTGGCGAAGAATAAAGCATTTGTGAAAATCCCTATTGAAGCCACAAGTATTAAGAAGTAGAGCCACCAGACCTTCCTCCATCCCACAATAAGAGACATAGACGCATTGAAAACCACCAGCGGCAGAATCCTGTGCGGTTCTTTCAACAATAAGGCTAGGGTTGTCAAAATAAGCGCGTAGATGAAAACCACTGCTACACTAGGCTTCCTCACGCAGAAACACCTGTTCTCGAGTAGTATTCCTCCACAATCTTGCACTTGTCAACCTCGACCAGTCTTCCATTATCAATCACGTAAGCCCTGTCAACTATTTCACTAACAACCCTGGGATCATGAGTGCTCACCAGGAATGAAACACCCTTCCTCTTTAACTCATCAACCAGTCTTTTCAAATGATTAAACCTCACATAATCAAGCCCCGTCGTCGGCTCATCAAGCAGGATAACTCCTCTTGAGTAAGCATATGCAATAATTATGCTCAACCAACGCCTCTGACCGTGGCTGAGCCAGTGGGGATTAAGCCCCCTGACTCTCGGATACCATGGGATAAGCTCTACCAACCCGTCAAATGTGAAGCCTGTTTTCTTACTCGTCTCCTTCAGCTCTTTTTCAACCGTTTTAAATAGGAAAAGAAGGTCAGGATTCTGTGGAACATAGAAAACCCTAGTACTCCCTGCAATTCTAATCTCTCCCGCCAGTGGCTTGTAAAACCCAGCGATGGTTTTTAACAATGTTGTTTTGCCCGAGCCATTAGGACCTAATATACCGATTACTTCGCCCCTGCGGGCTAAAAGATTGATATTTTTAATCAACGGCTTGTCGAAACCTATGTCTAAATCAAAAGTTTCAAGTAAAACCTCTCCCACCGAGCTGTTTTCATTATTCTGCTCAACGCAGTGATGCGAAGTTATATCTACCACGGAGGATTTGTAAAGTGTTTCAAGGTCCACCTTCCTCGAACCGGTTTTCTCAAGGACAAATGCATTGTCTATTAAATCTGTGTAGAAAACGGGCTTGTGCTCAGCAATGAGAACTGTGGTGTTGTCTCGTTCCTTATACTTCTTCACAATTTCTCTAACCATCTTGATACCTTCAACATCTAGTGAAGCCGAGGGTTCATCCAGGATGAGCACAGGTGGCTCGTGAATGATTGATAAGAGTATCGACAGCCTCCTCTTCTCTCCACCTGAAAGGTTTTCTATGTGAAGATTCATCTTGTTTGAGAGCCCCGCTATTGCAAGGAGGTCGCGAGCCCTCTTAATAGCCTCCTCTTCATCATATCCTCTCATCTGGAAGGTGAAAACAGCTTCGTCAAATGGGGTTGGCATTACAAGCTGTTTCTCCGGATCCTGCATTACAAAGCCTATCTTTGACGGAAGCCTCAAGTAATCATTACCATCAAGCGGGTTCAAATCATCAATTCTCACTGACCCTTTCACGTAGCCGTTAAGCAGAAATTCGAGGACACCAGTAAGGGAGAGTAATAATGTGGTCTTACCCGAACCTGACTCACCCAATAGGAGAGTAACCGAGGCTTTAGAACTCTCTATCAATATGTTTTTAATGATGGGTTTACCCTCCGAGAACCCTGCCTCAGCTATTTTAGCGGTGATCACTTTAAGCCCATGTGTATGAAATATGATAACTTGTTATAAATATTTTGATAAATTAGTTATCATTCAAATTCTCTGAAGCAGTCTTGATTGGGGTCGTAAAGGTAGGTGTAAATTGTATTATTTCTCTCCACACGTACGCCTCCAGCAAACTTCACACACCTAGCGCCCATTTCAACACACATCTTCATAACGCTTTCGAGATCGAGACAGCTCGATCGCTCCCCTACCAGCTTAGCTCTGGTCTCAGTGATCTTATCCCATATGTTCATGTTTACCAATGAGATTGCCTCAAGCAACGCCATGAAACCCAATAAACCGTCATAGCCCATGCTGAACAACGGGATAACTACTTCGCCTTTACCATTTAAAGCTAGAACAGGCTGCTCCTTCTTCAGCTTTGTGAAAAACTCTTCTTCACAAGTAGCTTTAACCACGTTGTAGTTTGATTCAACTTCCTCAACATATTTGCTATTCCACCATTTATCTATGAGGATTTTAGAGCCTGGGCGGTATCTTGAGAGAAGGATAATACCTAGTTCCTCGGGGAGGAGGAATCCTGTTTTCTTAGTGTAAACGGTGATCGAGGAGGCATCATTATTGAAAATCACTCCCAGATCCGCGTTCAAAGCGTTAACAATCCTCGATGTTTTCAACATTTCATTAGTCAAGGGATAGCCCGTCCGTTCCTCGATCATTTTCCTTGTGCTGAAAACTATGCTATCTATTTTTATAGAGGTGAAAAGCTCCGGTAGAACAATGTCAAGGGCTCCTCTCGATGAGCCTGCGACAATGCTTAATTTCTCATCAATAATAACATCCGTCTTAACAAAAGAAGCCAGGGCTGAAACATATAGTTTATGAATGTACTCTGCGTAGTTAACCCATCCGACTTTTTTCTCACCTTGCTGTAGAATTCTCTCCCTCGAAATTATTTTCTCCAGTTCTCCGCCAACTATTTCAACACCTGGGGCTTTGAAAACCCGAATCATTATCTTAACGGGATTGTAAGGATCCTGCACTATGCTGAATCCTCCTCTTGCCCCGAACCTTTTAATACTGAAAGCTATCTCGCCGTTAATGGATTCGTGGAAATCTAATACTTCAACTCCACTACTCATCAAGCCCGCTGTTAAAGCCCTTTTAAACATTCTTGAAGCGGGATAGAAATCCCTGCCGCTCACGAATAGGGTGCGTTCCCCTCCAAAATATTCTCCAAGCAGGGCTCCAAGGCCTGTGACGTCTTCTAAGGTAACCTCATCCACGGGTTTACCGATAAACCGCTCCCTCTCAATCCTGAGCATATGGTGACACCTCGTTCATAACATCTAATTTTTGTCTATAAAGGTCTGATGAAACCACATTACCTGTACCTACCACCGAGGATACGATTTTAACGCCGGGTTTTACAACCACGTTGTTCATGACTATAGAGTCGAAAACGTATGACTCATCCATTAGCAAGCTCCTATGCCAGATTATGGACTCGTGAACAATAGCATTCCTACCTACGACGACGCCGTCTTCGAGAATCGAGTATGGGCCGATTTTAGCCCCTTCCTCAACAACAACGTTGGACCCGACGTAAACAGGAGGTATTAATTCCCCTTTGAGATCAACGTTACCCCCTACCCGTATACCGGAGGATTTTAAAACCCCGGGGAGTTGAACACCTGAGACCTTATTATCGAGAAGATCCCATGCTGCCTCCTTGTAGGTTTCTATTCTTCCGATATCGCTCCAGTAGGTTTCAGCCGGCATTATCCAGCCTCTAAGCTCATAGTCGTTCTCGAGCAGGAAAGGGAAAACGTGTCTGCCGAAATCCATTAAACTCTCATTCTCCCTTAATATAGTCAATATGTCGTCGTTGAACATGTAGAAGCCTGTGTTAACCAGATTCCAGTAGGAGCTCTCAACTCTGTACTTGTAGTGTGCAACACTTAGGAGGTAAACCTCCAGCGAAATCGGCTTCTCTGTGAATAAGACTATTCTTCTCCTCTCATCAAGGAAGACTAAGCCGTAAGGTAGGGGGTTCTCAACCTCTTTCAAACCTATGGTCGCTATCGCATTGTTCCTGACATGATCCCTGTAAAGCTCTTTAACCGGGGCATTCGTCAAGATATCTCCCATCGACACCAGAAAACACTCCTCAGAAATAATGTCTGCGAGTATTCTGAGAACGTCAGCAGTGTCCTTCGAATCTATTAAGTATACCTCTACCTCCTTAGAACCACTATAGTAGTTAACTATATGATGGCCTAAATATCTTGCAGCTACTATGAGCCTGTCGAAACCGTTTATTTTCAACAAATCTACAATATACTGCAGAATTGGTTTTCCAGCTAAGGGAATAAGAGGTTTCGGGAGGGTTTTTGTCAAAGGATGGAGCCTGCTACCGAGTCCTCCTGCGAGAATAATCGCTGTCGGCATTTCAATCAATATGTTATTTTCGTTAATGCGCTATAAATATCTTTTTATCCCACAGGTTAGCAATAATATATCGGTGAAAATTGTGTTTGAAAACCCGTTGATAAAAGAAATCCTTGAAAAGTACAGGTTGATATGGGCTATAGGGCATGCTTCAAGCCTGATGGGCTGGGATAGTGAGACCTACATGCCGATGGAGGGTGTTAAGGACAGGGCGGTTGCAAGGGCTGAGATCAGCCTGCTACACCAGCAGTTGATTCTTAAACCAGAATTCGTCGAATTAGTGGAGAAGGCGGGTCAGCAAGAAGGGTTAAACGATTTCGAGAAAGGAGTAGTTAGGGTTCTTCAGAGAGAGATTAAAATAATGAAAGCCTTGCCTCCATGGTTGGTCGCAGAGCTATCGAAAACCACCCAGGAAGCCATGGTGGTTTGGAGAGAGGCAAAGTCTAAAAACGATTTCAACATGTTTAAGCCCTATCTTGCCAAAATATTCGACCTGTCTAGGAAAGCAGCCGATTACATTGGGTGGGAAAAGCACCCTTACGATGCCCTACTCGACATGTATGAAGAGGGGTTGAAGACCAGCGATGTTGTCAATCTCTTCAACGGTTTGAAACCCAGCTTGAAGCATCTGATTGTTAAGGTTACCACTGCTGGAAAATACCCGAGGGAGCATGAATTAGAGAAAGTCCCGTATGAACCGTCGAAAATGGAGGCTGTTAACAGGAAAATACTAGAATTCTTTAACTTCCCACTAGGTAAGAGGGCGAGACTGGACGTATCAGCCCACCCCTTCACAATAGATATGGGCATTCACGATGTCAGGATCACTACCAGGTATGAAGGGGTGGACTTCAAGAGGACAATGTACAGCGTCATCCACGAATATGGACACGCGCTCTATCAGCTGCAGATAGACCCGGCATTATCCTACACTCCGATAGGGAGTGGGGTAAGCCTGGGTGTTCACGAGGGTCAGAGCAGGTTCTGGGAGAATATAGTGGGTAGGTCAATGTCTTTCACAGAGTTCATCTACCCTGTTCTCAAGGAGCACTTAGAGTTCGTGAGGAAGTACACGCCGGAGGAGATATACTACTACTTCAACACGGTCAGGCCCAGCCTAATAAGGGTTGACGCTGACGAGGTAACCTACAACATGCATATTCTTCTAAGAGCAGAGCTTGAAATGCTGATGCTGAACAACGAGATAAAAGTTGATGACCTACCGGAGCTGTGGAATAGTAAAATGGATGAGCTACTGGGCGTTAAGCCTAAGACTTACGGGGAGGGAGTTCTACAGGATATTCACTGGAGTATGGGTAGCATAGGGTACTTCCCCACCTACACACTTGGAAACCTGTTAAGCGCGCAGATGAAAGATGCAATGAGCAGGGAGATCAAGCTGGAGGAAGCGGTAAGGACCGGGGAGTTTAACAGGATTCAGGAATGGCAGAAGGAAAGGATTCACAAATGGGGTGCGACCTACCCGCCCAAGCAACTTCTCGAGAAAATGCTTGGAGAACCCTACAATAGCGAGTATTTAGTGAAGTATTTGAGTGAAAAATATCTGAGCTAGTTTAAACGATCTCTTTTATCGATTCTTCAAATATTTTTAACCCTACCAAGGCTTCCTCTTCGCTGATTATTAGCGGCGGTATCAGCCTGATCGTGCTCTTACCGCATGGAAGGAGGGCTAGACCCTTCCTCAAAGCTCTAGCGACAACCTTGTTCCTAAAATCGGGCGCTGGCTGCTTGCTTGACTTATCCTTGACGAACTCAACGCCCCATGCAAGCCCGATGCCTCTGACATCTCCCACGTAGGGATACTTCTCTTTCAACTCTTCCAGGCTCTCCCTGAACAATTTCTCGAGCTCTTGAACGTGCGGTAGCAGTGTCTCCACAACCTCTATGGTTTTCAACGCGGCAATAGATGCTAAGGCGTTTCCACCATAGGTGTTGCTGTGCATTCCATGAGCCTTGAAATCAAGGTCTGCCTTAAACACGGTGGCACCTATCGGTATTGCACCACCGCTTAAAGCCTTGGCGAGAGTTATTACTTCTGGAACCGTGTTGAAGTGTTCTATAGCGAACATTCTCCCTGTCCTTCCCATCCCCATTTGAACCTCATCGGCCACGAATAGAATACCGTGCTTCTCCAGGAGCTTTTTCAGTTCTTTGAAAAACTCTCTTGGAGGAACCACGTAGCCGCCCTCACCCTGGATAGGCTCGGCGAAAACTGCTGCAACCTCGTCAGGAGGTATTAGCTTGTCGAAAACGTATTCCTCTATGAACTCTAGCACTCTGTTTACTAGTTCACCAGGGTTTTCATACCCGTCGATATGCCACGGGTTTCTGTATGGATTTGGATATGGTACGTGGACAACCCCGGGCATCCAGGGGAAGAACAGCTTTTTATGAATTGGCTTGCTCGCTGTCAAACCCATGCTTCCCATGGTTCTCCCGTGGAAGGCGCCGTAGAAGGCTATGAAGAACTTCTTCCCCGTAGCCTGCCTCGATATTTTTAAAGCAGCCTCGTTAGCCTCGGTCCCGCTGTTGGCGAAGAATACTTTTCTACGATAGTCTCCAGGAGCTATTTCAACCAACTTCTTGGCAAGCATAACCTGGTACGGGTTGAAATAGTCTGTTCCAGCTCCGTGAGCCAGCTTATCCAGCTGCTCGATAATAGCCTTCTTAACCTCTGGATGTGTTGGATACCCGAGGTTGTTCACGCCAATGCCGCTGGAGAAATCAAGATACTTATTCCCATCAACGTCGTAAAGCCAGACCCCTTCTCCTCTCTCAATCACTAAGGGAAGGTCTTCCGGGTCATGCGTCGTTGTTGCTATATAAGTATAGTGCTGCTCAATCCAGTACTTACTCTTAGTCCCCTGCTTACCCGGTTCAACAAATATTTCAGGCTTCTTCACAGAAAACACCCTTAACATATCTACATGATATCGTATATAAAAATATATATGGTCAATACTATGCCTAATAAATTATCAGGATTATAGAGCTGATTATTAAGAAGCCTATGAACAGGCTCAAAGGAGTTAAAGGTTGCGATAAGAGGACCATACCGAGCAACCCTGCCCCGAATGGCTCCCCAAGAGCAATGCTTGTAACTGTTGAAGCCGGATACTTCTTCATGTAGTAGTTCATCAGGGTATGTCCCCCTATCATTGGCACTAGAGCCAGCAGGATGAACGCTACATAAGTCTCCAAAGTGTACGAAACAATTTCGGAACCTTTTAAAATAGAGTAGAGTAAGGCTAGTGCTGACGCTGTCAAGTACGTTGGTGTGGCATAGGTTAAAGTGGATTCCCCCAGCCTGCTTCTAGCGTACCTTCCTATTTCAAAATACCCGGCTGCAAACAAGGCCGCTGCGAATGCTAGGAAGACCCCGTAGTTGAATGTTAAGTTATTTACTTGAAGGAAAACCCATAGAAGAATCAAGGCTGTGGAAAAACCCAGGATTTTCTTCAAACCCGGCTTTTCATGAAAGATAAGAAAATCGAGTACAACGTTGAAAACCGGGTATGTAACAACTATCAAAGTGCTCTGGTAAACCGGGAGCAGGAAGAGGCTCTGCATCCAGAAAACGAAGTGTAAGCCCAGGAAGATGCCTGATAACAAGTGGTGCGGTTTGAAAGTAAACCTCCTTTGAGTCAGTGTGAAAGGTGCGAAGATTAGTGATGTGAGGAAAGTCCTCCAAAACGCGCATACTTCTGCGGGAGCATTAGACAGCACTACTATGACGCTGGCAGATGAGATGGAAACCCATATCGCTAGAAAACCTGGAATGTCTACCAGGCTTTTAAGCTTGAATACTTTCAAAGCCTTCTCAACCTTGGAATCCCGAGTATTTCCATCAACTCGGACAGGGTTATGAGGCTTGCCACTACTAGTAGGAGTCTCAGGTTCTTGATTCTTAAATCCCTCTCTCCTATCACGCTACATTTCTCATAGAACCTGTTTAAGTCGAGCGCTAAACTGTGAGCATATTCCAGCAGCCGGTTCGGCTTCATCTCTGCGTGAGCAGTGATCAAGGTTTGCGTGAAAGCATTCAACCACTCGATCAGCTTCTTCTCATCAACAGTGGTAGGGGGCGACATACCATGCTTTGAAATCTCCTCGAGAAGCCTTCCCTTAATCTCGTCCAGCGCCTCCAGCGGTTCAAGACCCCATTGCTTTCTCAAAATACTCTGCAATCTAGCGAAAGAGTATGCAATAGTGACTCCGTGCTCGAACTCCCCTATTCTCTCAGGGTCGAAGAACAACACCTTCCCTGGTTCAACGGAGAGGAGAAGAGCCCTTGCGTTAGCAACCGCCAGCTCCCCAGCGTAAGGGAGAGTTGAGCTTAAATCTTCTTGCACTCCCTTTCTCTGGACCTGTCCAAGCTGTTTCTCCACCAGGGTTCGAGTCATATCTACAAGAAGCTCATCCATCGTATAGTAGACTCCCCGCCTACCGCTCATCCTCATATTCTTCAACTGAACCATTTCATATGCGAAATGAACAAGGTTCTCTGCCTCCCTGTCAAACCCGAGAATTTTCAGCGCTGCCCTCAACTGTTTCTGGGCACGATCCTGCTCAATAGCGATGACGTTGTAAACTTTCTCCGCGTGGTATTTGGAGAATTTGATAATGCTATAGGCGATATCTCTAGTCACGTATAACGTGGTGCCGTCGCTCCTCCTTACTATGAATCTTCCAGGATTATCTGGTGCGAAAAGGTTTCTGACGAACTCAACCTGCTGGGCAGCCTTGTTCAAGTCTAACTCCACTGCACCATCAACAATGTTAGCATAGCCTGTTTCCAGGATCTTCTCAACGATCTCCTGAGATAATTTTACAATCTCATCCTCCGACTCAAAGTCAAATCCGTCGAAAGACACGCCATAATTGCTCAGCGTTTCCTTGAACCCGGTTAAAACATCATTGCTCACTTGTTTCAACAAGCCAAGAGCCTCGGGATCCCTGTGCTCCGCCTTCCACATTAACGATGTTATCTCCTTCTCAGCTTCTTCGTAACTCCCAACCTCCCTGGAGAGAGCAGTGTAGACCTCGGGGTTTAGGGATTGCAGGAGTGCTCCTGCTTTAACGTAGGAAAGGTATTCACGGTAGGTTTCCCTGAATTTTTCCAGTAAAGGCGCTACTAGCCCCCATACTTCACCAGCTACCTGTTTCCCTGTTGGATCCTTTTCAGCATTCTTAAGCCTCCTGATTTCACGGGAGAATTCGGCTAGTTTTTTAAAGGGATTGTGAACAAGAGGCTTTATGCTTATGAAGGATTCTAAATGAGCATTCAGGAGCGGGGCTGCACGTAATTTCTCCTTATTGCTTTCCACGTAAAGCCTCAGCTTGTTGAACAATTCTTCTTCAATGATTTTAAGCTCGTTTGAAAGCTTGCGAATCATCATTATGATGTTTACTGAAGCGTAAACCATGCCGTACCAATGATCTATTTTCACTCCCTGCGGCGGATATATGCTGTTTTTCCGCAGCTTTGAAACACCGTAGGCTAAAACCGCAGCCTGCCTTCCTAAATCGTTAACGTAGAACCTTGTAACCACGTTGAAGCCTAGTTTCCTCGAAAGCCTTGCGAAAGTGTCACCGATGACGCTGTTCCTACCACTCCCAATGTGAAGAGGGTGTACCGGGTTGGCGCTGGTGTGTTCGACAACTATTGTTCTACCGCCTCCATAACTCGATAGAGTGCTCTTGAACCCGTCCTCGAGGAATTCTTTCACCAGGTTTGAAATAATGGACGAGTAGTCTATGGTCACGTTTAAATAGCCGTTCACAAATCCTGCCTCCAAGATCCTGCACTCTTGTTTAAAGCCAAGCTTGTTTAACTCTTCTAAAAGCTGCTCTCCCTTCCTAGGCCATTCTTCGCGAGGAATGTTTTTCAACAGTATGTGAAGAGCGACTCCGTAATCCCCCATTCTAGGATCGGGTGTCCTGTTAATTTTCAACCTGCCTTCTTCCACGAGTTTTCTAATCTCCTCCCTTGAAAACCCTAGGCTCCGGGTCAATGCTTCTTCAAGGTATTGATACAGGCATTTCTCTATGAGACTCTCCAATCCAATTCCCATCTAACACTGGTTCAAGAATAACAATTAATTTGAAGTATTAAAAAAGAATTACCCGGTCAATTCTTTAAGTTTCTGGTAGAACTTGCTCCACCATTCATAAGCCGCCTTTTCCTTATCTATTGCGAACAACCCGATCCACTTCTGGTTCTGATACTCCTCGCTCGCCTTAGCCATGAAGTCTATGATTTTCTGAGAATCCCAGTAAACAGGGGAAGCCCCTGCCAGCTCCTGGTACTCTGCCACCTGCTTGTAGATGTTCTTAATCCTCTCCAACGGTTTCTCGACACCGTAGTATTTTTCAAGGATTGTTGAAACGTGTTTCTCAGCCCAGCCTCTGTGGAACCTGCAAAATCCTGTATCCTCAAGCAGGGCTTCATACACTGCTCTTTCATACGATTTAGCCGCAAACTCTTCGGGATCCGTGAACACTCCAGAGTAAACCGTCCAGTACTTCCCGAGAACAGGCAAAGGCGCCACTAGACCCGGTGTCCAGTAGAAGTTCGGGGTTATATGCCCCCTCTCGCCGAAGACAGCGTAGACTGGTAGGTCGCTGAACCTTGTTTTCAATTCATCAACCCTCTCCTTGTAGAGCAGGTCCAAGAGCTTGGCAGCGCTTCTTAAACCCTCCTCGCCTATCAGCCTTAGAACGGGGTTGGTGCCGAAGGCGAGGTATTCAACTATCTTCAACGCAAGCTCAGCGTTAACCCTGCTGTTCTCAATCGAGTATTTAACAGGGTCGAAGAATGGTTTCGATGAAAGCCCAACCTCTTCAGGCCTTAGAAGCCCCTTGTGAAGGGCTTCAAAGACGAACCCTATGATTTGGCCCAGCTCTATGGCGTCAAACCCGTAGGCGTCTCCGGCTTCAACCACTTTCTCAGCATCATGAATATCGAACACGCCTATCATGGGTCCTAAACCATTGTAGGGCTCGTAATCGCTCTTGTACTTGCCAAGCCTAACTTTCTTGCACGCTAAGGGGCATGGCTCTCCACACGTCTTCCAACTCCTTGTCTCAATAGCCTCCTTGTTGAACGGTTCCCACATGTGCTTCATAATCAGTGAGTGAAGCCTCTCCCTAACCTCCTTAGGATAGTAGATCATGTTCCAGTTGAACATGGGCGTCGTGACTTTTAAATGCGGGTAGTTGCCTCCAAATGTTCCACCAGTGTTTATTTTCGGATCATACCTGTACTTTGTGCCAGACTCTATTACAAACTCGACGTAAGCTTTTTTGGCAAGACCCTGGAATATCTCGTTAATACTTCTCAAATCCCTGAGCTCGGCAGGAATCCTGGAAGACCTGTCGAACCTTCCACCGTAGACTATTGCTGCAACCCCGTGAGACCTGTAAAGTACGCTTCCACCCCCGGCTCTCGCTGCGAAGTCTTCACTACCGTAATCCATTTTCCCTTTAACCAGTGTTATAGATGCGAGAGCCCCTATGTTAGTGTTCTTTGCTGCTGGACCTACTAGTATACTCCTACCGTTAAAAGCCTCGTAGAAATCCTTGAGAAGATCGCTCAGGTATGCCTGTAGAGCGTAAATTCCTTTAAACCCTCCGTAACCCTTCCATATGTTTACGAGCATTTCCTCTGGAATCTCGTGAAACTCAACCCTGGGGTTGCCGTCTCCCTCATCATATATCTTGAGGATTAACGGTTTCTCGCTCTTTCCGACCACGACTATTGCGTCAGCGTTCACGTTGAACTGGTAGGCGGCTCCCCCCATGGCCGAGGCGTGAAGGCCCTTGGTTAAAGGGCTTCTGAACACTGCTATGAATCTGTGAACACCATAGAGCTTGCTGCCTGCGAACAAGCCTGTTCCAAGGATGAGAGCATTACTTGGATCGTACACCGGCTTGCTCCATGTCTTATATCTTTCCATGTGCAGTTTCAACGCTAGAGATATTGGGCTGAACACTTCGTTCAACGGGAATTCTTCAACCCAGTGCTTCCTGGAACTCGTATCAATGAATAAGGCCCTGTACGTCCTCGTGAAACTCATATGCACTCCCAGTTCAAAATACTATATAACAATTATTTAAACTTAACAATGAAAATCTGATGGTAATATCTGTTAAAATTTACTTAATCATTTAAACTATGTTGCCTTTTTAACTTTTAAAACACCGGTTTCAAGCATTTCGACAACAATCACTTCAGTCTCCGGCGGTATAACCTCGTCAGACACTGCTCTCCAATACTCTCCCTCAACCTTGACAAAACCCGTCTCTCCGGGCCTCAACCAATCCACTGTTCTCCCTCTTTTTCCCGCAGGAGTGAACTCGACCGGCTTCTTCTTCCTCACCTTAACCACCTTGTAAATCATAACGGAAAAAACGCTTGCTAAAAACGCTGTTACCACTATAATAATTGTTCTCACGGTATTAATATATTCCGGGGAGGGGGAAACCCCTGTGGGGATGTAGGCAGGGAGAAGGGCGAAACCGAAGGCTAGTAGGAGAATCCCGCTTATACCCACTATCCCGAACCCAGGTATCACGAACAGCTCGACAGCCAGGAGAACCGCCCCCAGTATGATGAGAAATATTGATATGAAGTTAGCGCTCACTCCAACGGAGACCAGTCCGAGTAAGAGGAAGAGGAGTGTGATAGGTAGAACAGCAAGCTTCCCTGAGACAAGCGCGAAAATTGTTCCAAGCAAGCCTATTGTTACGAAAACGTTTGCCACGTATGAGTTCATGAGGAGTGAAATCAGCCGCGACCTTACACTGCACGAGTATTCTTCAATCATATACGGCTTCACATCTATCACGTATTCAACACCGTTAACCACCACGGTGCGGCCGTTTACCTTTTCAAGCAATTCCTCAAGGCTTGACACCTCGTAGTCGGCTACGTTGTTTAGAAGCGCCTCTGTTGAATTGAGGACGAGGGCCTGCTTAATGAAGAGTTCTACGGCTGTAACGTTTCTTCCTGCGCGGGAAGAGTATGCCTCAGCCCTCTTTATAATAGGGTTCAACACTTTTGACTCGTTAATATATACTATCTCACCTGTGACAGGGTTAACGGTGATTGGTTGCATAGCCCCTATTATAGAGTATTTTTGAACAGCCAGAATGTCTGCTGGCAGTATTATCAATGTACCAGCGCTCAAAGCCTTGTTACGGTGAACATAAGCGATGGTTGGAACCTTGGAGTTTAAAGCAGCATCCCCTATCTCGAAACCCGCGTCAAGATAGCCCCCGTAAGAGTCAACTCTGTAGATGAAAACCACACCTTTACTCTCCGCATATCTAAGAGCGTCGATAAAGCATTCCTTGACTCCATCGTCAATAGTGTCCCATGGTGCCTCAATAGTGAACATCACGGCTGAGGTAATTCTCTCGCTAGAAGCAGTTTTCAGCGTGAAACCAACCGCTATGATTGTGAATGCGAGAATGAATATGTAGATCGTAAAAAACAGTTGAAGCCTACTCCTCTTCAAGGATGTCTTCATCCTCCCTGCTTCTTCTCGAACTCTTTAATCGCCTTATAAGAAGCGATCGACACCCCTGTTGACGACGCCCCGGTCTCCGTAACCACTACCAGCGCCTTCTCCCTCGCAACCTCTATCAACGTCTGAAGCTCTCTAAGCCTTAGAGCGGTTGGATGCTCCTCGTAGACTCTCGCAGCCTCGCCGAGGATTTGAGACGCCTGCCTCTCGCCCTCAGCCTCTATAATTCTTGCTCTTCTCCACCTCTCTGCCTCAGCCTGCTTTGCCATCGCCCTCATTAACTCCTCGGGGAGCTCGACCGACTTGATCGTAACGGCCGAGATCTTGATACCCCAGGGCATTGTCATCTCGTCCAGGATGCCTGAAATCTTCTTGTTCAGTTCTTCCCTCCTGGATAAGAGATCATCCAGTTCAGCCTGCCCCAGCACGTCCCTCAGCACGGTTTGACCGAGCAGGCTCACGCTGTAATGGAAATTAGCCACCTTGGTTATCGCTGCGACAGGGTCTATCACTCTGTAGTAGATGACAGCGTCAACCTTCACGCTGACGTTATCCCTGGTGATTATCTCCTGCTTTGGAACGTCAACCGAGACCAGTCTTAAATCCACTTTCGCCAAATTATCGAAGAACGGGATGATGACTATTATTCCAGGGCCCTTGGCGCCCAAAAGCCTTCCAAGCCTGAAAACAACAGCTCTCTCATACTCTCTTATAATCTTAATGCTGGCTGAAAGTAGTGGAATCCCGATGAATAATACTATCGCTAGAATTATAAGTAGTGTGAATGGATCCATTTTTCCACCATTTTATATAATTGGAATAAATCTTTTTAATAATATGCTTTTAAAAATAATAATTGCTGGAGATGTATAATGCCTATCTGGATTTTAAGGGACTTCTCCAAATGCTCCTCCTGCAAGCTTTGCGAAATAGTGTGTTCTTTAAAGCATGAGAACATGGTTTGGCCTGAAGCCGCGCGGATAAGGATTTACGAGATAATTCCGGGGCTGCCCGTCATCTCCTTATGTGTTCAATGCGACGACTACCCCTGTGTCTCCTCATGCCCGTTCCAAGCGTTAAGCGTGGGCGAGCACGGGGAAGTCCTGGTTGACAAGGAGAAGTGCACCATGTGCGGAGCATGCGTCACGGCATGTCCTGGAAACATACCAAGGATTCTCCCGGGCAAACAAGGGGTAATCATATGCAACCTGTGCAACGGGGAGCCGGAGTGTGTGAAAGTATGTAGTGAAATGGGTTATCACGCTCTACAACTGGTTAGCAAGCCTGAAGGAGGAGTTGTTAAAAACTACTTGGTAAAGCCTGAGGAAGCCTCGACGAAGCTACTGGTTAAGATGATGGGTGAGGCTGAGTGAAGGGTTTCTGGGGCAGGCTGTTAGAGGTTGACTTAGCTACCGGGGCTGCACACGTTCTCGAGATACCTGAGAAAGCATACAGGATGTTTCTCGGCGGGAGAGGGCTTGCAACCTACCTGCTAGCCAAGAAGTACGGGGAGAAGTGGAGACTGCTAGACCCGTTATCCCCTGAGAACCCGCTCATGCTGTTAACCGGGCCGCTGACTGGATACTACCCGGGCGTCAAGCTCAGCGTCACGGGGAAGTCGCCGCAGTCTAACAGCGTGGTGGGGAGCGTGGTTTCAAGCGAGGTCGCCGTTGAGCTTAAAGCTTCAGGGTTCGACGGTCTTGTCTTAAAGGGTGGCTGTGAAAAACCCTGCTACATTTACGTTGAAAACGGAAGAGTCCACTTGCGAGATGCCTCTGACATATGGGGTCTTGGAGGCTTGAAACTCATCAAGAAATTCCACAGTCTTTTGAAGGAGGACGTTAACGGAGAACCCGGTACACCCTTCGTCTACATAGGCCCGGCAGGGGAGAACAGGGTTAGGACAGCAGCTGTTATGTCGAAGCTGGCGCATGCAGCTGGTTACGGAGGCTACGGTGCAGTGATGGGCGTTAAGAAGGTGAAGGCTATAGCGGTTAAGGGGTACGGTAGCCTCCCTTCGATATACGATCCCGAATCCTTGAGCAGCCTTTTCAGGAGCACGCTTAGAAACGTTAGGGAGAGGATGAAAAGGTTCAGGCAGTGGGGCACTACTGAGGGAACATGGTACACTGGTTACTACTTGAGCAGCATGCCGGTGAGGAATTGGCAGGAGGAATGGCATGATGTGAAAAACTTCTCCCACGTTGGGTTTGAGCTGGAGACGTGGGTGAAGAATCCGTGGGCTGATTGGGGATGCCCAGTAGCATGCATGAAGCTGAGCCTTGTGAAACGTGAAGGAGAAGTATACGTTACTGATAACCCGGATTATGAAATGGCTGCTTACCTAGGCAGCAACCTCGGTGTTTTCAACCCTAAGGAGACTGTCCTACTCTCGAGCCTGGCTGACGAGCTAGGGCTCTGCGGGATTCAAACAGGCAACGTCATGGGATTTGCTATTGAGCTTTACGAAAAAGGGGTTTTAACGAGGGATGAAGTAGGCTATGAGTTGAAATGGGGGGATGTGGAATGCTTAGCTAGATTGATGAGGGATATAGCCTATCGGAGAGGCATAGGGGAGGTGTTGGCTGAGGGTACATACAGGGCTGCCAGGATTCTCTCTGAGCAGAAGGGAGTGGACCTGACAAGGTACGCTGTGCAGGTTAAAGGCATTGCTGTAGGAGCACACGGCGTTAGAAGCAGGAGAGACTACCCCCAGCCAATCTCCTATGCTCTCTCAGCCCAGGGCGGCGACCACACCAGCGTGGCAGGATTCCCGGTTGACTCGACCGAGTCGGAGACCTGGTACGCTATTCTCGACAGCGGTGTTGTATGCATGTTCACAGTGCTTGACGACAAAGGACTCCTAGAATACTTGAACATCATAACAGGCTGGGGTTTAAATCTCAACGAATTCTACAGCATAGGGAGAAGGATAATCACTCTGCAAAGACTGCTCCTATCGCTGGGAGGGCCTGACGCTGAGTGGGGTGTAAAAGACGATGACAACCCGCCTCGGTTCTACGAACCCCTTCCAACAGGACCCTACAGAGGAAGCTCCATCGGAAGAGACGAGGTGGAGGAGTTGAAGAAGAAGTACTATGCTGAAATAGGGTGGGATGAGAGAGGTATTCCTACAGAGGAAACTCTCAGAGCACTAGGTCTTGGAGAATTCGCGCCGCTATTGAACCAGGTTCGAGAGTAGGGTTCGGCTTTGCCGCAGATCTGCGTGAAGGCAACATGGATTGATGAAGGAACACTATGCTTTAACTACGAGGATTGCGTTAAGGTTGAGAAGATCTTAGCTGATTTCTTCAAAAACGTTGAAGCAAATGTTCCACGTGAATCCGTGGTTGCAAGGCTGGAGGAGAGACTGCTCTCCAGCGACGAGGTTTTATGCCAGGATTCAAGCATAAGGCTTAGCAGGGTTTTCAAAGGGGGATGACATGAGCCGAAGCGACCAGGCGAGGAGAAGGGCTGGGTATCTTGAAGCGGTTGCCTCAATACTTTTAAACACTATTCTCTTCGCGCTCAAATACTACGCTGCACTGATCTCCAGCTCTGTAGCTTTAATGGCCGACGCGTTCCACACTTTATCAGATAGTTTAACATCAATAGTGGTCTTAATAGGGGTTGAACTAGGTTTTAAACCACCTGACAAGGAGCATCCTTTCGGCCATCAGAGAATTGAAACCATAGCAACAATCGTGATCGCCACAATGCTCGGCATAGTGGGATACGAGTTTTTCAAGCAAAGCCTTGAAAAGCTTCTCAGCCGGGAATCACTGACGTTTTCAAGCATAGCACTCGGCGTTATGGCTTTATCAGCTGTTTCAAAAGAGTTGCTTGCAAGATGGGCTGAGCGATTAGGGGAAAAGCATGAAATAAGCAGTGTTAAAGCAGACGCGTGGCATCACAGGAGCGACGCGATAGCATCTCTTTTAATAATTGCTGGTTTACTGCTAGGTGAAACCTACTGGTGGTTGGACGGGGTTCTCGGTTTAATAGTGTCCGGGCTTATCGTCTACTTAGCCTGGGGGCTTATCAAGACTGCTTCAAACCTATTAATAGGGCGAAGCCCCCTGCCTGTTGAAGAGGATGAGTTGATGAAGATAGTATCATCAGTAGCCCCCCAGGCGAGAGACCTCCACCACATACACATCCACGAGTACGGGGCTCATGTTGAGATAACCCTTCACCTTAGGCTTGACCCGAGGATCAGCCTAGAGGAAGCTCACAGAATAGCCACGCTAATTGAGGAAGCAGTTAAAAACAAGCTTGGATGGGAGGTAACGGTTCACCTAGAGCCGGATATGAGGATAGATTATGACCACTCAACCGATTAAGCCGAGGGAGAGAGCATAATCATACCTCGCTAAAACCATGCCGGTCAAGCCCTCGACAACCAACTCCCCCTCAACAATTCTTGCCTCACCAGGATACAGCACCACCCATTTACCCGTTGGAAGAGAGAATATTGTTGAATCCAGATTGTTGTTTGCAACCACTAATACCTCGTTATCATACCCTCTGAAGAATGCTATCACCGGCCCGTTCGAGGCGTAAAGGGAAATAATGCTGGTTTTCAACGCCGGAATGTTTCTTTTAATCCACGACATTCTCAAATAGTAGTCGAAAACCTCGGGTATTATCTTATCCCACTGAATCGGATACCTGTGCTCATCATAATAGCTGGACGATCCCAGGATCCCCCTCTCATCCCCCTGGAAAATAACGGGCATGCCCGGAACCGTGAACTGGAGAGTGACGAGGAGCCTCAGCCTCCTTATAGACTCGTTTGTCGGTGTTGAGCCAAGCCTCCCTCCTCCAAGGTCTGTCAGAATCCTCGAGGTATCGTGCGACCCTATAATGTTGAAGCCCATTCCGGCGACACTTACGGGGATTTGAGAATAGTAGCTGTAGAGCTCTCTAAACACCTGGTCGCCGCTCTTCCTCCCAGCCGCGTACTGTAGCAGGATGTCTCTCCCGAGCGCGTAGTTCATTAAACTATCGAAGTGCCTGCCTTTAAGCCATTCAGGGCTTAGAGTCCAGATCTCGGCCACGATGTATGCGTCTGGATAACGTTGCTTGATGAGAATCCTTAACTCCCTGTAGAAATTATCAGCATCAAGCACGTCGAGGGGGACATCTATTCTCAACCCGTCGAAGCCGAATTCAAGCCAGTGAAGGGCTACGCTGAAAAGGTATTGCTTCACCTCTGGGTTTGAATGGTTGAGCTTAGGAAGGCTTCCAATACCCCACCAGCACTCATAAGCGCTTCCATCACCGAGCTTAAAAGGCCACTTCTTAATGATGAACCAGTTCCAGTAGGGGCTCTGCGGACCATTCCTGTAGACATCCTGGAACGCCCAGAAGCCTATGCCGACATGGTTGGGGACGAAGTCGAAAATCACCTTAATACCGCGCCTGTGAGCCTCGTCTAGGAGAGCTCTCAAAACTGTTTCATTCCCGTACTTGGGATCAATGATGAAGTAATCGTAGGTATCGTAGCCGTGGACGCTGCCGGAGAGGAATATTGGGTTGAAGTAAATCATCTTAACGCCGAGGCTGTCCAAGTAGTCGAGTTTTGCTAGAACCCCTGCTAAATCCCCTCCGAAATACTGGTGGCAACAGTGAAGACTGGTGATTGGGTCGCTCCAGTTGGAGAACACTGGCTTCAACCCTCCCGCAAGCTCGTTAAGCCATAACTCGTCTGTTTCATTGCCTCGCAGATCGTTAGAGGGGTCGCCGTTGTAGAACCTGTCCGGGAAAATCTGATAGCCCACAGCTTCCCTAACCCATGATACTTGTTTAAAAAACGATGTAGCATTGCCGTTGAAGTACTTGTTCACAGGGTCTTTAAATATTCTCAAACCATGGTCGCCGTAATCGATTATGAAGAAGTATTGCATGGTCTCACTGAAAGGCATCTCTCTATACCATACCACTGTGTAATCCGTCCACATCTGCTTCTTCATCCTATACTGCTGCTCCCCCGCGACCACGTATACTGAGGCATCACCTATGTTAGACGTGAACAGTCTAGCCACCAGCATTTCATCCGCGAGCGAAAGGTACACCGGGTCGTCATCGATGTGGATGAAAAACCTGGTGTCTGTTGGGAACGAGACTTGTCTGACAGCGTTTTTCCCGCCGAAGCCGTCGTCGACGAAGCCCTGTGCCTCAGGATCCACTGGGAGCCCGTAGTGGCCGGTTGACATGTCTTTTACCCAAGCCCCGTTGATCAAGTACTTGTAAACTACTGTCCCAGGTGTTACGCAGAATAGAGCCATCCATGTCCCGTTGTCAAGCATTGACATGTCGTGAGGGGTCCAGCCTGTGAAGTCGCCGGCTACGGAGACGGTGGTAATGGTCTCATTAGGGAACGGGGTGAATCTAAAGTAGACCGGTGCTTTAGGAGGCTGGCATTTTAACTGCTCAATCACCAGTGAAACATACACGTCTTCGTAATGCTTCGCCTGAGTGGTAGTAGTCTCGGTGGCAGGGGTGGTTAACGTGGTAGTCGTTGTAAGCGTTGGAGTTGTGCCTGGAGCTTGTTCAAGGTTAAGAATGAGGAAGGATGCTAGGATTATTGCCGCGATCAAGACTAACCCTGCTAAAACAGCTGACACCCGCCTATTCATGTAGACCAGCTCTGTATACATGTTTAAATTCTAACGATGGCTATTAAATACTGGATTTAACTGGGGTTGAACTCTTCAATGGTTGTTGTCCCGGAGCAACCTGTTAGATACTTGAAAAAGCGTCCCGTAGTGACAATACTGCTAGTCCTTGCCAACCTGGCTGTTTACTTCTACACTAGCAGGGCCAGGTCTTTCCTGCAAACAGATCCCTACTACATCTACACCTACGGATTCAACCCACTGCTTCTCCCAACGCTCGAGGGTGTTAAAAGAATCTTTACCAGCATGTTCATCCATGCAGACTTGTTCCACATATTATTCAACATGCTCTTCCTCTACTTGTTCGGGAAGAGCGTTGAGGCTGTGACAGGCTCTCTCAGATTTCTCCTCCTATATTTCATAGGCGGGTTAGGCGCAGTCCTGTTCCACATTGCTTTAATCCCTATAGGAGGCTATGAAGCCCTCGTCATACCTGCAGTAGGGGCTTCAGGAGCTATAAGCGCGGTCCTGGGAGCATTCTTCATCCTATTCCCGCACACCAGGGTTTCGCTTTGCATGTTCTTTTTCTTCCTCCCAATATGCCTTCCACTGCCCTCATCAATCTACCTGCTGATATGGTTCGCGGAGCAGGTGATATACGGATACTTAAACCTCGGCGGAGTGGCATATTTCGCGCATGCAGGAGGCTTCGTAGCAGGCGTGGCCGCAGTCTGGCTAATAGCCTCTGGACCGATAAACCGGTTGAAAACCCGGTTGACAAGCCCTCTAGAGGAATACCTTCACTCAATAGGTGTTTTCCCCAGGAAGTTCTACACGCTCGGTGCGGGAACCAAGATACTTGTAACAATCCTTCTCCTCGCACTCCTAGCAGGCTTCTACATTTCATGGGAGACGAACAAGGAAATGACAAGCGTGTACTCGCTGAGCATTGAGGCTGGAGGGGTGAACGACACGGTGATTCTTTACAGCAGGGAGGGCTCCTGGATCGTTTCCCAAAGCCCTGTGGACACTGTGAGATTCGTCGTGAACAGGCTCCACCCAGCAGGTCTCCTCGCCAACCCCGAGCTTGCCAGCCGGTCTATAACAAACAGGTCAATACCCAGGTATTTCGTTGAAATCCACGGTGTTAGAACACCTGTAAACCTTTACATTGATGAAGCCGTTTACGATGAAAACGGCTTGGTGGAGGTTTTCAAGGGAAGCATGAGAAGCTATTTCGTAATAATAACCGCGAGCGGGGAGGCATTTCTCGATGAAACCAAAGAGGTAAGTGTATCGTTCAGTATTTGGAGAGGCCAGGTTGAAACATTAAAGTACATTAACTACTCCGTGTACGCTTCAGCAGTCCTCACCCTTATCGCTATAGGCGTGGTGCTGGCTGCTGACAGGTTCAGCGTGGTAACAGACGTAGCTTACGAGTAGTTAAAAATTAAAACCCATCCAGCACGCTGAATAAATCAGTGGTGTGAACGAATGAGTCAGGCTAGATATAAGACTATAGCTTACATCTCCACGCTTACAGCCATAGCAGTTATTCTAAGGTTTCTTGAAATACCATTCCCCCTGCTCACCTGGCTAAAATACGATGCCTCGGGAGTCCCGTTGGCAATCCTAGGATACATGGGCTGGGGCCTCCTTGCCTACTCGCTCCCCGTATACTACTTAGTGTCTGTTGCCCTGGGAGCAGACTTCATGGGCATGGTTATGAAGGTTGTGGCTGAGGCTTCAACAATCATTCCGTTAATCTACCTGTACAGAAAGTTCAGGTCCCGGGGAAGATTAGCCATCCCTGTTTCAACCGGGGTAGCCGCGTTGAGCAGGGTTTCCGTGATGCACTTGTTCAACATTATAGTAACCCCTTACTGGCTTGTCTACTCTTACGGGATGAGCTACGAGTCAGCCCTCTCATACGTCTACAGCATCGTGCTCCTCATCGACGTCTTCAACCTGAGCATTGCCGTGCCAATAAGCCTTGCTACAATATACGTGGTTGAGTACTTGTTGAAGATGGGTATACTGTATGAGCAGTAAACCGGTAGTGGAGCTAGAGGATTTGTGGGCGAGATATAGTGGTGGAGAATGGATTCTGAAAGGGTTGAACCTAACGGTTCACAAGGGGGAGTCGGTTCTCGTAGTAGGGGCAACAGGCTCCGGTAAGACAACCCTGGCGAGGGTTTTAAACGGAACCGCGGAACCCATCTACGGAGTTGAGGTGAAAGGCTCGTACAGGGTTAACGGTGTCGAAGCCTCAGGGCTCGACCCCTTCAGCCTCGGGCTGAAAATCCACGTTGTATCCCAAAACCCTTACATCCACTTTCTTAACTTCATCCTTGAGGATGACTACAGGGATTACGCGAGAAAGGTTTACGGTGAGAGGTTCGAGAAGCAGGTGGTTGAGAAAACCCTTACACGCTTCAACCTTCGCGAGCTACGCAACTGCTACTTCTTCAACCTTTCCGGAGGCCAGGCGAGGCGGGCCGCGACCGGGAAAGCCCTCATACCAGATCCTGAGGTGCTGGTTTTCGACGAGCCGTTCATGTGGCTGGATGATAAAGGTGTTGACGAGTTTCTCGACATGCTACACCTTTTGAAAAGGCTTGGTAAAACCATTATTGTTTTTGAGCACCGCTTCAACAGGGTGATCAGGTTTTTCGACAAGGTGTTCGCCCTGAGAAACGGGCGGATTGAAGAAGCGGATTTAACAGCACTATTCAGGACTGCAGCGAGGAAAACCCTTAGAACAACCCTGGCTCAGCAATCTGATCGGGGAGGGCTTGGAGAAGTGGTTCTCAAGCTGGAGAACGTGTCATTCGGCTACAATGAGCCCGTGTTGAACAATACCAGCCTAGAGCTCAGGAGAGGCGAGGGTGTTGCAATAATAGGGTTGAACGGGACTGGCAAGACAACTCTTCTCAAGCTTATAACAGGGTATTTGAAGCCGTGGAAGGGCAGGGTTGATGTAAAAGGCCGCTTGATATATATCCCGCAGCTAATCCACTTGTTCTACACGGAGGGAAGCCTCAGGGAGGAGGCTGTAAGGCTGTGCGAATCCTACGGTGGCGGCGAGGCCTGCGTTCAGGAGGCTTTGAAAGCACTATTAAAGGAGGGGTTGAACCCTGACAAGCCTCCGAGCAAGCTGTCTCATGGGCAAATGGTTAAGGCGGCAGTCCTGCTCGCCTCTAAAACGGTTAAGCCGGACCTGATCCTGCTGGACGAGCCCTTCAGCGGGCTAACCTACGTTGACAGGTTCAACCTTGTCAGGCTTCTCTCGGAAACACCTTCCGCGAAGCTTTTGACAACGAGCAGTATTGAATTCACCAGCCTTTTGAATAACTGGAGGCTCATGGTGCTTGAGAACGGGGGTTTGAAGCCGGCTAAAGCCTTGGAGAAGCCTTTGAACGCGGTGTTCAGCATTGAGCTTGCTAAGCTGTTGATAGGTGTTGAAGAGTGATCAGAGACTTAGCCGAGCTGTTGGTGACGAAACCTCGTGCAAAAGGGTTTGGCCTAGCGGCGAGGCTCGCGGTACCGTTAACACTCATCCTTTTATCCCTGCTGGCCGCGATCGTGAGAAAGGATTCTTCAATACTCTTCTATACATCCTCACTCGCGTTCACGAGCAGTCTCCTCGCATACAACTCGGGCCTGTCCAGGCTTTTAAAAGGGGTTCAGCTAATCCTGCTGTTCATACTCCTGGGTTTACTCATAAACGTTTTGGCACTCGCCACAGGTTTGACGCCTATCAGCATTGAAAAAGTCCTGACAGGTGCGTTGAGGCTTTCAGCCATTGCTTTCGCAGCCATCCTCCTGTTTCAATGGGTGAGTATTGAGGAATGGGTTTACCTCTTCTCATCAGCTGGGGCGGAAGGTTTTGCAAGGATTCTGGCCCTATCCATGATACAGCTTCCCCTCACCCTTAGAGCCTTCAGCGAGGCATTGTTATCTGTTCGAATAAAATACGGTGGCAAATATTTCACCAGAATGCTTAATCCTTTACTGCTGCATGCGATGAGCACTGCGAGAAGCGTTAGCGAAACCCTCCTTATCTACGGTTCGCCAGCCCCGGTTAAAACACAGATGTGGCGGGTAAAGGATTTACTGCTGTACGCAGGGGTTTCAGCGATAGCCTTATCCCTTCTTATCTAAGGAAGCGTGATGAGGGTTCGATACTGCACCGGCGTGTTCGTCTCGAGAACAAGCTCTATGATCTGCCCTGACAAGAACCTCAGGTTGCAGTCGTTATCGTCTCTTAAAGCAATAACTATCTCCTGGCTCTCGCCCGGGGACACTACAACCGGCAACTCCTTCTCGACAACAGTATCGTTAACAATAACATATGTTCTAAACTCACATTTCAAGCCGTTTAAATAGTACCCGTGGATTTCGAGGTCGCCTGTCCCCTTATTCCTATCGATTAAGGTTAGATCGAACCCTCCGTCTTTCTTAGCGATCGCGTAAACCCTGTAGTCGTATGTTGGGAATTCCCCGGTGTATGCGAACACGTTACTATACCATAAGCCGATCAGCAAGGCAACTAGCGATGTGATTGATAGAAGCGTCACCGTTAGCGCTTTATTCACGATCACCACCATTTAAAGTATTTGATATAGTGTTATTTAAATCTTGTGTAAATGGGATAAGAGTGGGCTCGAGATAAAAACTACCTGAGCTGAATACTCTGCGGGTACTCCATGCCAGTCGAGGTTAAAATCGTTATCTCGACCATCTGTCCTGGGGTAAAAAACATGTTGCAGGACTCCTGGCTCTTAAGCTTAAACTTTAAAACAGCCTGCTCGCCAGGGGCTAGATAATACCCAGCCTCCCCAGCCGGGTATGAAGCCCTGCCCCTGGGCCCGTCGAACTCCACGATGATGTCGCAAACCCTGTGATTAATCATTACCCTGGTAATGCTTGTCGACCTTGTCCCAATATTTTTAACAATAACGGTGACACTCCACCCATCTCCTGCTGGCTCATTGTATGAAGAAATGATCTCCAAATCCCTGTTAGACTCCACGCTCACAATGTTGGAAGCCCAGAGGGCGAAAGCCATGGAAACAGCTATAGCTACGGAAACCAAAATAACCGTAGCAATCAAGGGGCTTAAAGCCCGCACGCAAAACACCCAAATGGAAAAACCTGGAGGAAAAAAAGATTATGGAAGAGTAACCATTTTCGGATACTCCTTACCACTGGCAGTGTGCAACTTTACCTCAACCTGCTGACCCGAAGAGAAACCTTCCTTCAAGGTTATTGTTATCTCCTGGCTCTGTCCTGCAGGAATAGGTACCGTATTAGTTCCACCAACATGTGGATTAATTTCTGCTTTGTTTTGGCTCACTAGGGTAGATATCGGAATACCGTTTATGAACACCTCGTCAATTGTTGCTGTTGCTGTTCCCTTGTTTTCCACTTTTAAATTAATTTCCCATCCATCATCGGTTATGCTTTCCACGTAGGCGTAAGTTATTTGAAGGTTTTCTACTGTGGTGAATCCTCCGACTATGCCTGTTAGCCATAGTGCTACTGCGATTGAAATTGCTATTGCTACTGCTACGATTATGACTGTGGCTATGACTGGGGAGATTGCTTTCATAGGTTGTTACACCAACGATATATTATTAGCGTTTTATGTTAAAAAGGTTTTGATATGGATGGGTTACTCTTTATTGATTATTTAATTAGTTTTTCACGATATTTTCGAGAGTATCGTGTTTACCTCGTCTGTGAACTCTGACTGGTGGGCTAGTATTATCTTATCCCCTGGCTTTAGCATGAGGCTTTTAGCGAGGGGGTGGGCTATCCATTCCGAGCCGCTTTTCACAGCCAATACTGAGCCCCCGTATTTCCTGAGCCACAGGGTTAGCTTGTCCAGCTCAACCTCTTTTACAACAGTGACTGTTCTAAGGGTTTCACCAATGGTTTCGAATACTTTCTTGAAGACCTCGTAGTATTCTCCAGGTGTTTCCCCTATCATCATTGTTATGTGGCTTATCGTGTTGCTGGCGTCGGCTATGTCCTCGAGCTCTTTCAACATGGTCGTCAGCCCTACATGGGTTGAGGAATCTATTCTCCCGAAGCACTCTCTCAAGGTGTTGAGGACTTGGAGGTGTTTCCAGTCAACGTAGACCTCAAGGTCCTCCACCTCTTGGATGACCCCGGGGTTGGCCTCCATGAGCGAGTAGTGTGCTAGGTCAACCATCAGCCTTGTGAACTCTTTCAGCTCGATAATCCCTTTAATCAGTTGCTCCGCCTCCCTGTTCTCGAGCGGCTTCTCCGCGATTTCCACGCCCTTATCCCTGAAAAACCTGTAAACATTTTCTTTGAAGCCTCTCAAGTAGATTCTGCTCCCCCTTGAAATCATCTCACGCAACCCCGGCGCGATCCTCCATTCCCCATTCTTCGCCGCGAGAATAACGTCTAGCGGGTACTTATCGGTGATATCCATTACCCTGACATCCTCGGCGAGAGTGTAAGGGGCTATGACCTCGCCCTCTGTGTAGTAGAGAATGTTCTCGTAGCTGACCAGTACGTCGTAGCCTGTTAGAAGCATGTACACTATATCCTTCACCGAGTCCACGATAGTGTCCATTGACGAAGCATAGTAGTGTGCGAGGAGGACTGCGAAACCACCCTCCCTACTTCTCCCGTAGGCTAGGCTCGTGTGAAGGATAAACTGGCCGAGTAGCTCGTCGATGCTCTTGTTTATCTCGAGGACTAGCTTAGCAGTGTCGTTGTCACGGGCGAAGTAAGAGTAAAACGCAAGGTCGAGGGCTATGTCTGATTGTAGCCAGATGTTGTTTAAAACCTCTCTAACCGGCATCGCCTTGTAGGTGATCTTAACGGGTTTCTCATGCAACATTCTATGAATGTCGGGTGGGATTCGCTGGGTCAACAGGGATTCCTCAAACACTTCTATTAGTATGGCTTAATGGTTTTTAAACCCTTACAGAGGTTTAAAGAAGGAGATATATACGTGTTATGATTAATTATTAGTGGAAAACATGGAGGAGCGTTGATAAGAAGCCATGGGCGATAGGGTTGCTGAACAAGAGGGTGAACCGGCTGTTAATATCCATGGGGGCACTGGGCGTTGGCGAAGTATTGGCAGGCCTCAGTCTGCAGACAAGCGTTGAAATCCTTACACTGTACCCTGTCTTCTTAATGCTGATCCCCGGCTTAATGGATCTCCGGGGAGACGTGTACGGAGCCTTCGGCTACAGGCTTACAACAGCCCTTCACATCGGTGAAACCGAGCCAAGGATTCTCTCAAAGTATAATCTCTACAATGTTTTAATCAGCTACTCCGTCACTATAATTGCATCAATAATAATAGCACTATTAGCCTACATTATCTCGGCTTCACTAGGCCTTTCATCCCCGGACCTCCTCACACTCCTATTCATATCCCTGGCCTCTAGCACAATAGTATACCTCATCCTGACCCCGGTAACCACTTTTTCGATAATACTTCTGTTCAAAACTGGGAGGGATCCTACGGATTTCGTCGCAACAATCGTCACAGGCGTTGGAGACGCGCTAACCCCTTTCACATTCATCACTGTTTCAAGCCTTTTCCAAGCACTCTCACCTTCCTCGGAGGCCATTATTGTTGCTTCACTAAGCACTGTCGCTATTGTCTCCGTGCTCATGGTATGGAGGGCTGGAGGGTTGAGAACCCTGTTGGAGAACACGGCGTCGTCTGTCGCAGCATCATTCGGCAGTAGCCTGGGAGGGCTGTCCCTTGCAACAAGGACAGCAATACTTGCGAGGCTACCGTTAATCCTTGGCTCGTTGCCAGCTTTCAACGCTTTAATAGGTGCTGGAATGGGCGTCCTCGGGAACTCTTTAAACGTGAAGCTCCACCTTGGCGTTGAAAACTCTTTGCGCGAGTACGTTGATGATTCGAAAACAATAGCCATCGCAACCATCGTGGCAGTGTTAGTGAGCATGGTAATAGTTTCAGGGCTAACCTTGACAAGCATTCAAAGCTTTGGAATAAGTGTTCTCATAATAGGATTGTCATTCCCAGTACTCTTCCTCCTCTCCTCCCTGCTCACTTTCTACTTGACCCAGGTTTCTTTTAAAATGGGCTGGAACCCTGACAACCTTGTGTTTCCGTTAATGACCACTTTCGTGGATTTGGACGGGCCACTCATAGTGTCAAGCGTTGCGAGCTTCTTTGTTTAAAAAAAAAGAAGACTAGGTGGTGAGCTCCTTTAAAAGCTCTCCTATACGTCTAATACCCTCATCGATAAGGTCTGTCTTAGCCATTGAGAAGTTGAGCCTAACGACATTTCTCCCTGACTCATCAGTGTAGAAGGGCGTGGCAGGGATTGCTGCGACATCATACTTTTCTAGAAGGATTTCTGTGAACTGTGCCGCCTCTATGTTCCTAGGCAACCATATCAGCACGAACATTCCAGCCACTGGACGCGTGTACTTGATCCCCGGCAAGTACTTCTCTATGGCGTTGATCATTAGATCCCGTTTCAACCTGTAGGTTTCAATAGCCCTTTCCTTCACATGCTTGAAAACCTTGTTTCTCAATACTTCTAGCACTAAGTATTGCATTGGAACCGGGGGGCACATGTCCATGGGCCCCTTGGCCATCTTAGCTTTCTCAACAATCTCCAGCGGCCCTTCCAGCCAGCCAATTCTCAATCCTGTTCCGAGGACTTTGCTAAAGGAGCCTACATAGATAACTCTGCCCTCCTTATCCATAGATCTTAACGTTTTAACCTCTATAGGCTCGTACAATAGGTGGTTGTAAGCCGTGTCCTCCACTACGAGTATATCGTACTTGCTCGCAATCTCCAGAACGTGCTTCCTCCTCTCCTGGGCCAGAGTCAGGCCGGAGGGGTTCTGCCCTGTCGAGATAGTGTAGAGTAGTTTAACCCTTTTCCCCTCCTTACTCAGCTTTGAAAGAGTCTTGTCCAACTCTTCCGGTATCAGCCCATGATCATCCATGGGTATTCCCTTAATCTGAACCCCATAATGCTTCCAGACGAGGAGTGTGTTAACGTAAGATGGGTTCTCAGTCAAAACCATATCTCCCGGATCCAGGAGTAGCCTCCCTATAAGATCGATGGCCTGGGAGCCTCCGAGGGTTACAACGATGTTCTCGGGGTTTGTGCTGACCCCTTCAAATTCCTTCATGAATCCTGCTATCTCATTCTTCAAGTCTATGACTCCGTCAGCAGGGGAGTAGTTGCCTATTATCCTTACTTTTTTGAAAAGCTCTGAAGACAGCTCTGCGTAGAGCTCCCTGGGTATCACGTCGGGATCCGGCTCTCCCGCCGCAAAGGATATGACTTGCCTGGTTTTTGATTTAACCGCGATCTTGCTTACCATCTCCCTTATAGGGCTAGGCTCTATAAGGTTGGCCCTGCTACTTAAGAATTTATAGTAATCCGGTCTAGTCATGACTGTTCACACTTGAAAATATGGTATCAACAGATATATAAGTGGTTCTAATCCCGTGTAGCAAGCCTTACCTGAGCTTGACGGCCGAGCTTTCTTCCACCGTAAACTTGTCCTTAGCGATGTGAAGAATGAAGCCTGAGCCTGGCTTCGGCTCATCGTCGGGGAAGACCTTGTCATTGTAAGTGTACGCTACCACCTCTCCTATGAAAAGCGTGTGATCCCCGTAGTCATGCATACCTATAACCTTGCATTCTAGATTAGCAACTGCTTCTTTTATCAGTGGAACGCTCACGGCTACGGGCTTCTCGAATGTAACTCTTGCCTCGGATAATTTACCCGGCCTACTCCTCGAGCCGAAGAGCCAGACGTCTCTAAGGATTTCAATGGTTGGAACGCTCACCACGAACTCTTTATACCTTGTTATAAGCTTGTGAGTATATCTCTTAGGGGATATAGAGACAGCTATGATGAAGGGGTCTGCGGAAACCATGGTGACCCAGTCGGCCGCCATAACATTTACTTCTCCGCCAATCCTGCCTGAAACTATTAGATAAGTCCGCATAGGGTACAGAAGCCTTTTCATGCAAACCCCTTAACAGTTAAGCTAGTTGAAAATAAAACTATTTCGCTTAGTAAAACCCCATTCTAAAGAAGGATTCAAGCTAGACAAGCCATGTAAGGATGATAAGCTTCAAGTACTCGCCGGCCACCTGGCAGGCATCAACGCTTTCTTCTAAATCCTTGTTCAAATCATGTATGAGGATAGACATGGTGACTGGTCTCAACTTGTCTGCTAAGGTTAGGAGCAATCCTCTGTTCGCAAGATCGACTTGATCAGCTCTTTCCTCATACTTGTTGATCAATTTTATATCCTCGAGAGCTTCCGCATTATCCCCCTCCATGGTTTTCTTAGCAGCCGATATTAGTTGGTGGAGAGCTGTTATAGATAGCTTGCTCAACTCTATAATTCCGTTACGAATCTCCGCTGGAATCTCCAGTATTGGGAGAATGGTTAGCTCTCTCGCAGCCTCCTTGATATGATCTCCTATGGCGTCAGCCTTGATGACAAAGTTTAACAAGTCTTCTTTAAGAGAAGCCTCCAGCCTCGAGGAGACAATCAATTCTTCGAGCCTAGTCCTGAGGTCTTTCCCCTTCTCCTCAAGCTTCAATACTTCAGCAAGCTGTACCCTTGCCTCTCCAACCCTCATTGTGTTGAGCAAATCCAAGGAGCTACTGAAAGCTTTGGCTATTTTTTCAAGGTTGCTTAGAAAGTCTATCAACGTCTCAATGGCTTCGGCACTTAAAATGTCGGAAAGCCGTATACTCAACCCCTCCAATAACCTTTATCCATGGATGTCTTAAAATAATTTAAGAGTCAAGATTAATTACGTTCCAACTACAATTTTCTAGCAGTGAGAGCCATGTCGTCTAAAATCATGCTTCCAAAACCCAACAATGAGACTTGTCTAGGGAGACTTTTGAAAGAGAGAAGGAGTGTTCGAAGCTATAAGGAATCATCCTTAACCCTCCAGGAATTGTCAAGCCTCTTATGGTTCACCTATGGCTGTGTTGAACCAGACTGTGAAAGAAGGACATCGCCGTCCGCGGGTGCAACATACCCTTTCGAAATATACGTCTCGGTTAGAAACAACGGGGTTGAGGGTGTGGAGCCCGGGATATACCATTACGATGCCGAGAGGAACGAACTGGTAGAGGTTTTGAAAGGAGATTTCTCCAGACAGCTCGCGAAAGCCTGCATGGGACAGAGATGGGTTTTGAACGCCCCTATTAACATAATACTTGTTGCTGTTGCCGAAAGAACCACGGGGTACTACGGCGAAAGAGGGTGGCGGTACATTTTCAACGAGGCCGGTCATATTGGTCAAAACATCTATCTCGCATCGGTTGAAATGGGCTTGGGAACGGTTGCTGTGGGAGCGTTTAACGATGACCAGGTTTCCAAACTATTAAGTCTGCCCGAGGGATATGAGCCCGTCTACGTGTTCCCCGTTGGAAGGGTGAAGTAGGATTTATGGCTTCTCGGATTTGCTCACAATTATTTTTTCGGGCATCGTAACAGTTATGGTTGCGTAGCGCCTCCTATGGTATAGTTTAACGCTTCGAACGTAGACAACGTAATCAGGGTGTGTAAGGGACACTTGACGGTCGATTTTCTCCGCAATAACTCTTATAGCATCCATGCTGTGCGCCGGCATCCTGGTCTCCCTCCAGTAAAGACGGCCGTGCAAGGTAACCCGGTAGGTCTTATCCGGTGGAATCCTGGCTAGTGCTAGCTCGCTCGCTTTTTCAGCAACATCCTCCACATACGGATCTACGATCGTGTCGATAGGTATTACCCTGTAGACCATTGGGGCTTCCTTAACTATGCTTCTCAGATTTTCAATTGCTTGATAAGGGTCTGGCACTTTAATGAGGATGACGCAAGGCCCCTTATCGATCACCTGGTAATCCTTGATAAGAGAGCGAAGACTCCCGATCACAAATCTGTAGTTGTCAAGCCCTGGCTCATGGGTTATCATTAAGTTGAAGCTCAAGCCTTAAACCCCCGTTTTACTGGATACTGTTATTAACAAGTCTCAATAAATACTCTTCTTTGAGAGAGTGGAGGAAATGATTGGGAGGTTGTCTAAAAACAAGATCATCATTCAAGAAGCTTGGACCCAGTACGATATAAGAGACATTCTTGACGATATCAACCCTATACTAGTGTCGAAAGGGTATTCTCCAACCTACTTCTTCGAGGGGACGCCTGTTCTAGGGGTTGGCGGATTCAGCGTTATCATTAAGCTTGCCAAGGACTTAACAGACGCTGATTACCGGGTTATCAAGAGGATTTTACTTCTTAGAAATATAAAAATAGTGGAGGAAGATAAGCTTGAAGCTTGAGGAATTATTTGGTAGGATTATACAGGAGCTCAACAAGGGGAATCCTGTAGCCATAGCAACAATTATTGGCAAAGAGGGGAGCGGCCCGCGGGAAATAGGTGCATCAATGGTTGTTACAGTTGATGGAGAGAGAATAGGGACTATTGGGGGCGGGGAGCTGGAAGCCATCATAATAAGGAATGCGCTCGAGGCTATTGAGAAGGGGGAACCAAGGAAGGTAAAGCTCGCCTTGAGGAGAGATAATATTCCAAGCGACGCACAACCCACTGGCATGCTGTGCGGGGGAGTCGTAGAAGTATTCATAAACGTGTTAAAGCCCCAGCCAAGAGTAGTCATAATAGGTGCTGGACACCTGGGCAAACCTATCGCTGAAATAGGAAACCTGCTTGGTTTTCGAACAGTAATCATGGATAGGAGTGATGAGCTCGCAAATCCTATGAGATACCCGTTCGCGGAACAGGTTTTCGCAGGGGACTTCTTGTCCGAGCTTGAAAAGATACGATTAGGCCCCAACGATATAGCGGTTATCGTGTATGGAGAAGTTGAAACGGACTATCAGTCTTTGAAAAAGATTCTCCAATACAATCCTAGCAGACACGTTTGGGTTCTGTGTAGCAGGCATAGAGCCAGGTGGATGGTTGAAAGGCTCCGCGAGGAAGGGGTTGACGTGGAGAAGCATAAATTCTTCATCCACATGCCCGCCGGCCTGGATATTAAAAGCGCTACCCCTGAGGAAATAGCCGTGAGTATTTGGTCTGAGATAATCTGCGTGCTAAAGAATTGTGAAATACCTGTTAAAACACTCAGTATTTTCAAGGAAGCGTAGGAGGATGCGATAGTAAAGCTTAAAAACCCTCTCTCGCTGAGACCCGTGTTTTAAATGGCTTCAGAAGGGGATTTTACCAACGGGGTTTAATTGAGCTACGGAGAAGCTTACTCGGCATCAACATCTGTTAGTGTTGTGAATTTCGCTGAAGATGAAATTAAAAACTTGGCTGGGGAGTTGTCGGAGTATTTATCTGTTTACAGCGTATTAGAAGATGAGCAAGTTTACGCGAAAATCCTGAAGCTAGTTAACAGGTTCCTAGAAATCGTTTCGCCAATCACATATTATCCTGAAATAGCTTCAGCGGTATTTAGCAAGATAGAGCTTAGGCTATGGGAGGTTGAAATACCTGGAACACTTGTTGAAGAACTTTTCCTCAATACTTATAGGTTGAAGCAAGCGATTTTAGCCGGTGGAAGCGAGGAGGCCTCAGTAATTGGAAAAGCCTTGGCGGTGGTTCTTACAGACTTGTACACCCGGGTTGAAGCAGATGAGTTAATCAACCTCGTCAGCCGGTTGGAGGAGCAATCAGCATCTACCGAGGGGCTCGAGAAAATTCTGACGCTCTCCGTTTTAACGTTAATCGCCGCTACCAATCAGTAAGCTATCTTACCTCTATGATTTTTAACGCGCTCGAGCGCCCGAGCCTGGCGACAGAAAAGTATTTAGTGGATACTTTTTTGAGGCTTGGATTCTCGCCCAATATCATCACCGAGTACAGGTTAGCCCCAGCCCTCTTCAAGTTGTAAGACACGTGTTGCTCAGCAATCCTGTCAACACCATCAGTTATGAGGATAATGTCGGATGTTTCGCCCGACGCACCGGTTCTTATATCGGTTGATGCAGTTATGAGCGCCCTTGAAATATCGGTTCCACCGCTCCCCTTCACCCTCGCAATATAGTTCATTAACTCAACCACTTCTCTAGCCTTAGGCCTCCTGCCAACCTTTATCAACGGGTAGGGCTGGCTGTCGAAAAACCTAACGTAGAATTCACGGTGCTCCCTAACTGCTCTAATATACAGCCCCAACGCAACAGCCTTGGCCCAGGTTATTTTAACACCATCCATGCTCCCGCTGTTGTGAACTAAAACACCATTCGCCGTGAAAATGTGATCCTTCCCAAGCCTTATATCGAATACTTTCCCCACACCCAGCATCATCTTCTCTAGGAGCCTGACCGGTTTGAAACCGCTCTCCCTATAGTCGTATGCGTACAGGTGTTCACCCGGTTGAATCTCGGAAGCCTGCTTTAATATGGTTGAAGAGTTTTGGAAAACAGGGATTACGTGGTTTCCGCTGGCCTTCAAAACTCCCGCTTCCGTTTTCAACCCGTAAACCGGCTTAACATCCTCAACAATCTTGACAACCTCGGCGCTTGAGACAACGGGAACCCCCTTACTGCTGATTTTTGCCGAAACCACCTCATCTCCCACCCGTATCTCCCTCAGTTTTTTCAACCGGCCGTTAGAAAGCTCAATCAAGCTCTCCCCGTCCAAGCACTTGTCAAGCAATACGTAAATCGGGCCAAGGCTCTCCTCAACTCTTTTCTCGTAGAGAAGTAGCCTAGATGAGAGGAATCTTAGGTAGAAGAGTTCGTCTGGAAGAATCCTCGAAGAAGGAGTGAGCCTCTCTATGTCCCTGCCAAGCTCGTAACCGCCTATCTCTCCGTGCTTATGCCTCTCGCTCTTCTTTTTCAATCCAAGCTCCCAAGGTTTTAAACCCTCAATCAGCTCAAGAATCCGTCTCACATCCGTGATCCTGGCTAGCCTAAGGAGCTCGGGACCGTATTCTTCGAATGATAACTGGCTAATGCTACCTGGCTCCAACCCCTCCATAACAGACTTCAATCTCCTCACGTGCTCAACGTCCATCATCGTGTTAACAATAGCCTTCTCCACGATCCTCCTAACTTCAGAAGCATCCCTAGACTCCTCGCTATTATCCGGAGATCGAGAATGCCTCGACCTTTGAGCCTCCAGCGATTCATATTCTGAAAGGAAAACGCTAGCGGCCAAGCCGCTCATAAACGGGTCGATAAGCGTCTTTCCTTTAATAGAGTGTAGACTTGGTGATTTCATCAAGTATTTTACAACTTGGTAATTCCGGTTAGACGGATCGGCATCCTCGCTTAGTATTGGGAATGGAAGATAGAAGACATAGAATGTGTCGATAGCTAAGTCTAGAGGGATTTTCTCTCCCTTGCCTCCGAGAAAGTCTATGATCCTCCTTATTCTTTCCCCTCTGTAAATTGTCAGGGGATTTTGATAATCAATGCCTTTTAACACGCCGCGTACTTGCTCCTCCATCTTCAATCAGCTACATTATTAGCTTCTTCTTGATCAAATCGATGACGTCGTTTACCTCGGCCAAGACATCCATAGCTCTCTTCCTCACCTCGTCGTCGCTGGACTCTGATGCTAGTTTCCTAACTTTTTCCTTAACCGTTTCAAAGCTTCTTAAGTAATCCAGGAGCCTTGGATCCAGCTCGGGCGTGTTGGAGATAAAAGTTTTGGCCTCCTTAACATTCGCCTCTATCTCCGACAACTCCTTCAAATGCTTTTCCCTCGCCTCTATCTCGTCGAGCAGGATGACATAGGTTTTCTCAGCTTCCTCAATATCTCGAGGTATCACGTACTTCAGCACGAAGAGATCGTCTTCGCTGGCTTTTGTCGACTGCCTGAGTAAGGCGTTGGCAGCAATAATTTTAAGAGCTTTCCCCTTCCGCCTATCAGTAACGTGGATTCCTTGATCCTCGAAAATACCATAGAGCTTTATCAACTTCTCCTTAACGGGCGACACATCCACCTGGTATACCAGCCCGTTGAGTTTCGCCAGATCCTCTACGCTTAAAACGGGCTCCCCGTGGAGATACAGGCCGGATTCAATCCTCCAAACAGCGTCGAGAAGCTCTCCCCACTTATTCTCCTCAACAGGTTTCACGAAATGCCGGAGAAGGAAGCGATCGTAGAGGGCTTGGAGCTCTGTCTCATCCGGGACGCGGTTTGTTGCTGATATCATGGTCCAGAGGGGAACTTTTATCTCAGAGTACCCGTCATACACTATTCTCTCATTCATTATTGAAAGCATCATATTGAGGATTGCAGAGTTAGCGTTGAAGATTTCATCTATGAAAGCTATCTCCGCCTCTGGAAGCTTTCCCCTTGTGATCCTCACATACCTGCCGTTTCTCAGCTCATTAATGTCCAGGGGGCCGAAGAGCTCGTCGGGCTCCGTGAAACGTGTTAGTAAGTATTTGAAAAACCTCGCGTTGATCAACTCGGCCGCCCTTCTAGCAAGCGCCGACTTCGCAGTACCAGGCTCACCTATAAGAAGAACGTGTTCCCCGGTTATCAACGCTAGCGTCAACACGGTTGCTTCCTCACTCCTGCCCACAAAAGGCTTCTCGAGCTCGTTCCTAAACCTCACTATTTTCTCTAGTAAAACCTGAATACCCGGGTTTGGCAAAATACTTCACCGCACCAATTGTTTTCATGGTTAAGCCAACTTAATATATTTTTTGCGAGAACAAGAGATTTTAACAGGACGATTAATAAACTCCAACCGGTAGGTAGGATTGCGTGTCTCGGCCTTCAAAATCTCTGAGGGGGAGGCAATCCCCGGCGCGATATTAGAGCGGTTGAGACGGTTCAACCTTAGAAACGGGCTCGTAACTGGGATAGGAGGTCTGGAGTATGCTGAGATAGGTGTTTACAACCCTGCGACCAAGACCTACCAGGTTTTCAAGCACAGGTCTAAAGGCAACGGGATCCTCGAGGTCGGCTCTCTACAGGGGAATTACTTGCTGAAGCCTGATGGTGAATTAAGCCTCCATCTTCACGTTGTGATAGGTGGTGAGGAAGGCGTTTTCACGGGGCACTTGCTAACAGGCGTCGTGAAACCTATGCTGGAAATATTTGCCGTGGAGGTTGACGAGGACTTATCCAAAACATTCACTCACAGATGGTTAAAGTAGAATGAGCATTAGAGAAGATGCCCTGGACGCGCCAGGCTGCTACGTGTTAGCCCTAATTGTCAGCAAGAACCTAGAGGTTAGAACAAGATCTTCGTTTTTCCAAATACCAAAAGGTGTTTACTTCTACGTCGGCTCAGCTAGAGGCGCAGGAGGGGTTAAGGCCAGGGTTTTCAGGCACATACTACGCCAGGGCAGAAGACATTGGCACATCGACCACCTCCTCGGCGCAGAGGAGGTGTACGTTTCAGGTTTCTACGCTATTCCTTCTCAGAAGGAATGGGACTGTGAGGTTGAAATCGCAAGAGCGTTGTCCACGGCTTTGAAACCTATTCCAGGATTCGGGTGCACCGATAAAGTTAAAGACGTTTCTCACCTATTCGAGTGTAACCACTCTTTAGAGGAGTGTTTGGCTATAGTTTATGAATTACTCAGAGAGAAAGTCCGCGAGCCCTCGTGGTTTCAAAATATTTAAAAACCCAGTTAACGGTATGTTTAAGCGTAACATAATAAATGGAGTCGAATCCGTAATGTATGTAAGTTCCGAATCAAACCAGGGTGAAAACCCTTCTACAAATATAAAAGACCTTAAACCCGGAATGGAAAACGTAAGCGTGAAGGCCAGAGTTTTATCCTCTGAGCCTCCGCACGTGATTCAGACCAAGAAGGGGCCTAGAACTATAAGCAACGCCGTCATAGGCGATTCAACGGGAAGAGTCGAGGTCACGGCATGGGGCGAAAAAGCGGGTCAGCTGACTGAAGGAGAGGCTGTAGAGATAAAGGGTGGATGGACCACCGAGTTTAGGGGGAAGGTCCAGCTCAACATCGGTAGGACAACAGAGGTCAAGAAAATTGATGACTCAGAAGTACCACAAGCAGAGGAGATACCTGAGGAAATGCCCACCGCGCCGGAAAGCCCTCGCCCACAGGGCTTTAGGAGGACTGGAGGCTACAGGGGACCTCGTAGAGGCGGATTCAGGCGGAGAGAGGAGTAATCATGGCAAGTGAAGAACATTCTCATGAACACGACCATGAGAAGACTCTGGCAAGGTTTCAGGAGATTAAACTATGGAAACCGTCAAGACAGGGAGAGTTTCTGGGAGAAGAGGACGAGAAATTCTATGTAGCTCTGTCTCAAGAGGAGGTGTATGAGCTCTCACCGCTGGCTTACTACGTGTGGCTTCTCTGTGATGGTGAGAAAACCGTTGAGCAAATAGCTGATCACATAAGCAAGGAGGTCCAAGTAGAAATCTCAGAAGTAATCGAACCCCTCGTCATAGCTTTAGACCAGCTGACAAACGTTAACCTTGTAAAATACTGAGCTCACGCTTATCTTTTGAATTAATCATTATTTTTCAATTTTCTTCCAGCCTAAGGCTTGACGAAAATTTTAATCCCCTTCGAAGTAATGATTACTGAGTGAAGATGACCGAAGACTCCAGTTCAGATCGATGAAGAAACTCCACCCCTAGGGATTCGCCTATTTCCCAAGGTTTTTAACTTTCAGAGCGTATTAATGGATTAAGAAGCTCACTAGAGGGTTATTCATGGAGAAAGTATTCATAGTGGGTGTTGGATTAACCAAAATAGGCCGGTTCTACAATAGGTCCGCGGCAAGCTTGTTTAGGGAGGCTCTTGAAAGAGCAGTATCCGATGCCGGGGGTTTGAAGCCTAGAGCCCTCGTAGTCGGCAACATGACTTCAAGCGTTCTAATGCAACAGGATAGTCTTGGAGCACTCCTAGCTGATCATTCGGGGCTCAGGGGAATCCCTGCTTTCAAGGTTGAGGCCGCTTGCGGGAGCGGCGGCGCCGCATTCTACTCTGGGTATTCCCTGGTTAAAAGCGGGCTAGCTGACGTGGTCGCGGTCGGAGGCGTAGAGAAGTTAACGGAGGCTAATACTCCAGTGGTTACAAGAGCCCTAGCTCAAGCAGCTGACGCTGATTTCGAAGTCTTTTACGGGGCAACTTTCACGGGCTTGAACGCGATGCTTGCCAGGCTTTACATGGAGAAGTTTGGCTATACGGAAGAGGATCTCTCTTATTGGCCTCTAAGAATGCACGAATACGCCTCACACAATCCATACGCTCAGCTACCGAAGAAGACGAGTTTGAAAGAAATTCTCGAAAGCCCCGTGATAGCCGAGCCGATAAGATTATACCACGCAGCCCCGATCGGGGACGGTGCCGCCGTAGTGCTTCTCGTAAGGGGAGAAGAGAAAGCGAGGGAAATAGCGAGACAGACGGGAAAAGATGTCCTGGTTGAAGTGGCCGGTGTGGCGTTAGCAACAGACAGCGTTGACCTAGCCTCAAGAAATGACTTGTTGACGTTAGAATCCACTGTTAAGGCTTCGAGGGCGGCTTTAGAAATGGCGGGTGTGGAAGCCGGGAAGGTCGACTATGTGGAATTACATGACGCGTTCCATGTGACAGGGTTTGCCTCGCTCGAGGACCTTGGTTTTGCACCGAAGGGTGAGGCCCCGAGGCTGTGGAAAGAGGGACGGTTCGGTAAGGGAGACAAGCCTGAGGTGAATTTCAGCGGCGGCCTGAAGGCAAGGGGTCACCCTGTTGGCGCAACCGGGATATACCAGATTGCTGAGGCAGCGATGCAATTACGAGGAGACTTCCCAGGGTTTAAGGCTAGCAGTCCTGAAACAGCTCTTACACACAACATAGGGGGGATCAGCACCATCGCCGCTGTCACCGTTTTAAGACGGGTGAAATAGCTTGGCAAACAACCACGAGGATTTGTTGAAACGGGTTCGCGAGTTCAGAGATAAATCAATAATGGGTGGTGGACAGGAAAAGATCGATGCGCAGAGGAAGAAGGGGAAGCTTTGGGTTAGGGAAAGGCTGGAGAAGCTCCTGGATCCTGATTCCTTCACAGAGTTTCAGTGGATGGTGACACATAGATCTAAGTATTTCGGGCTGGATAAAACTGTTTTCTATAATGATGGCGTGATAACTGGGTTTGGAAAAATTGACGGAAGAAACGTCTACGTTTACGCCCAAGACTTCACAGTACTTGGTGGGAGCATAGGGGAAGCCCACGGGCTCAAGATCGCTAAAACTATTGAGCAAGCTATTCAAAACGGTTTCCCAGTGATAGGATTATATGATTCGGGAGGCGCCAGGATCCAGGAAGGGGTTGCGTCGCTTAACGGATGTGGAAGAATATTCTACGCTAACGTGAAGGCAAGCGGTGTGATTCCTCAAATAGCAGTGATACTTGGACCATGCGCAGGTGCGGCATCTTACAGTCCTGCGTTAATGGATTTCGTAATAATGGTCAAGTCTTCCTACATGTTTATCACGGGTCCCGAAGTAGTGAAGGCGGCGACAGGGGTTGACGTGAGTTTCGAGGAGCTTGGAGGAGCTGAAAAACATGGAAGCATTAGCGGTGTAGCCCACTTCGTAGCAAGCGACGAGGAATCAGCTTTCATGCTCGTGAGGAAGCTCTTATCATTCCTGCCCAACAATAATTCAGAGGATCCTCCGTACATTCCCTCAGACGATCCTGTTGACAGGCGGAATGACGAGCTTTACGAAGTGGTCCCAACAGACCCTACCAAGCCGTTCGACGTCCGCGACGTGATTAGGACCATAGTGGATGACGGTGACTTTCTAGAAGTCCACGAGCTGTATGCCCCCAGTGCAGTGGTTGGTTTCGCAAGGCTTGGGGGATACACTATCGGAATAGTCGCCAACCAGCCCGCAGTGAACGCTGGAGTCATAGATATTGATGCCTCTAACAAGATAGCCCGCTTCGTGAGATTCTGCGACTCATTTAACATTCCAATTATCACACTGGTTGACACACCGGGCTTCATGCCCGGAGTTGATCAGGAGCATGGAGGAATAATAAGACACGGTGCTAAAATCCTCCACGCTTACAGCGAAGCAACCGTTCCCAAAATAACTTTAATCATGCGGAAGGCTTACGGGGGAGCGTACATAGCGATGGGTAGCCAGTCACTCGGGAGCGACGTAAATATTGCATGGCCTACGGCTGAGATAGCTGTTATGGGTCCGGAAGGGGCTGTTAGAATCCTGTACAGAAGGGAAATCGATTCCTCGGCAAATCCGCAACAGGTTGTCGAGCAGAAATTAAAGGAGTACAGAGAGGTTTTTGCAAACCCCTACAGGGCCGCCGAGCTGGGATACGTGGACGATATTATTGATCCCGCGGATACTCGACACGTCCTGTACAAGTATCTTCAAATCCTGAAGTTCAAGAGAGAAGAACACGCAATGTACCTGCCTAGGAAACACTCAAACATTCCACTATGATTTCTTCAACCTGATAATGGGATCTCCTTTTTTAACAGCCTGCCCAGGCGCCACGTAAACCTCATCCACAATACCTTTTATGTTCGCTTTAACTTCCACGATCATCTTCATAGACTCCATCAACGCGACCACTGTCCCCTCGCCTACCTGGTCATTGACTTTAACTTTTAGCTCGAGAATCTTGCCGGAGATAGGGGCTTGAACCACATTCTCAAATACTGCTTTCTGAGCCATCTTAGAATCCTTGTGAGGCTTGCTCCCTGCTTGAGCCTCCTTAACAGAGGCAATACACGCTACTTCTCCATTAACAAATATCCTGTCCGATAACACGATACTGTACTCTACTCCATTCAAATCCACCACGTACCTGTCGCCATGGTTTCTCAACAATTTCAGCCTAAACACCTCACCTGTTTCAGCATCTTTCACTAGGAGTGTATTGCCTTCCTTTCCTTCTACTATAAAGTTGAACTTCAAACCAGTCTTAGTTGTCACAGTATACGCTTTCACACTAAATCCTCCTTGAACTTGTAAATCATAATGGTCTAATGAAGTTAAATTTTTATTGGTAAACGCGAAATAATATACGGTTATATATCTGGGAGGGGAAATACATGAGCTCTCTTAAAGAAAGGGAAGCCTGGGCTACTAAAATAGGATTAATCCTGTCAATGGCTGGCAACGCTATAGGATTAGGCAATTTCTGGAGATTCCCAAGACTGTTGGCAGCTAATGGTGGCGGAGCGTTTATGATACCGTACTTCATAGCTCTCCTATTACTTGGTATACCACTAATGTGGGTTGAATGGGCGACCGGAAGGCTCGGCGGAAAATACGGCCATGGAACGCTTGGGCCCATGTTCTACATAATGGCAAGAGAGAGCGTTAAGCCGAGAAAAGCACTAATCTTTGCAGTGATCGGGGGTATGATAGCATTCTCCGTCACAACCCTCTTAAACTCATACTACATCCATGTGATCGGCTGGACGGCGGCGTACTCGATTTACAGTGCAACAGGGGCTTACTACGGCGTCGACACTGTCAACTTCTTCTTCGACCACATTAAAAACTTCCAAATGGTCATGGTGACATGGCTCATTCCAATGATCCTATTGTTCATAGCGGCTTTCAGAGGGGTCTCAAAAGGTATTGAAGCCTTCAACAAGGTAATGATGCCCCTACTGTACGTCTTCGCCGTGCTATTAGCGATTAGGTCGATAACGATTGGAAGCCCGGTTCGACCAGATTGGAGCTCTTTCGCAGGGCTCAACTACATTTGGAAGCCCGATTTCGAAACCCTCTCCAAGAACTTCTGGGTAATATCCTTGGCTGCGGCGGGACAAATATTCTTCACTCTTAGCCTGGGAATGGGCATCATACAGAACTATGCCTCCTATGTTAGGAAAGGCGATGACATTGCCCTGTCAGCTTTGACGACGGCTTCTTTGAACGAGTTCGCAGAGGTCATACTTGGCGGTAGCATCGCTATCCCAATAGCCTATGCGTACTTAGGGCCAGATGTGGTTAGAAGTGGATCGCTTGGCCTAGCCTTCATGGCATTGCCCAACGTGTTCACTTCTATGGGAGAGGTTGGAAGGTTCTTCGGAACAATATGGTTCCTCCTGCTATTCTTCGCTGGCTGGACATCAGCCATCGCAATGTACAACTATCTGACAGCCCTCCTAGAGGAAGACCTTAAAATTAACAGGAAAATAGGAGCAGTATTAGTATTCCTTATATACCTAATGCTGGGACTGCCAGTAGCCCTTGACCCCACGCTCACGTATTTCGCAGAATTAGACAACTGGGTTGGGTCTTACCTGCTCGTACTGCTTGGCTTGTTCGACGTGATAGTGGCCGTATGGCTGTTCAAGCCGAATAACCTGTGGAAGGAGCTACACGAGGGTGCGTTGATAAAAGTTCCAACATTCTTCAAATACGTATTGATGACTCTAACACCTCTCTACATCATAATACTGCTGATAGGGACGACCATAGACTACTACAACCAGGGCATCTTTGCACAGAGTGACCCGTTAATAGTGCAAGCCAGGATAGCGATCATCATAATACTAATATTAGGTGCGATCGAAACCTACCTCGCAATATCCAGAAAATACAGGGAGGAGCTGGCTAAGAATCAGGTTATCGTAAAAGTTGAGTAAGGGTGAGATCATGGACCCGGATGCCCTTGCGTTCTTGATTGGCTCATGGCTATTCATATTAATATTAACGGCCTACTGTTTTACAAAATTGTTTAAACCGAAGAAATAGTTTTTTACCCCTCCTCTTATCTCATTTTTTCGTGGACAATATGGATTCTACAGCTTATTTGAGAGAGGTTATGGAAAATCTAGACAGGCTCAGAGGGAACAGGAAACTTAGTGGTTTAAAACTGGAGAAAGATATCGACCAGGCCAAGGAGGCCGTAGAATACAGTATTAGATACATGGTTCGGAATAATATTGAATACGCTAAAAGCTTGAGAGAAAAGAGTTTTGAAATTCTTTCAAAAGTAGAAACGCTTAAACAAGCACCCATACCTAAAGCTCTAGTAGATGATTTGAAACTGTTCCTGAAGTACTGCAAGATGAGTGTATACGAGTTTACAGATAGAATTAGGGATGTCCGCAGGGCCTACCGCTCATATCTTTGGGGCATGATCATTTTTCTACTGCTCGGAGGCACCTACAGAATCGAGTTCGCCGTCTCGGCAATCGTCCTAGCATTCCCCATAATTCTCGCGATGGGGGGTCTGAGGAGAAGGAGGGAAACCGGGTTGATGCTTGCGTACGCTACAATGCCATTGCCAATGGTTATTTTCGTAATGATGCTGACCTATGCTTTCTACGCTTTTAACAACCCGGAGGAAATCTCCTTTATAGCCTCAGCGTACGGGGTTTCAACCGAGGTTGCTTACCTACTCGTAGCACTAGTTTCACTTGGCAGCCTCGTAGGCCTCATCCTCCTATCATATGCGTTGAAGAAGCTGGTGGAGAACCGTTACGCATTCTTCTAAGTTTTCAGCCGAGCAGTCTAAGGAAAATACTGAGGTCGTAAAGGTTTCTGTAGCACTTGCAGGAGGCATCGTAATGAGCAAATCCTATCACGGATTTTTCCTCGGGTTCAAGAACTGCGACAATACCGTCCACTGGCTCGTACCTTGTCAAAACGCTTGTTTCGAAAACGTCTCTTCCATATAGGAAGAGCTCCGAAGCCTTGTAGGTCACTACTATTGCGGCTCTAAAATGATTGTTTGCAAAAATTTTTTCCACCAAGCTTATTGAGGGCAACAATCTTTTTTCATGGAAAACCCCTGTCCAGAAACCCTCGTAGATTACTCGCCGCTCCCTCGCCCTGCGGTTCGTGCTCCATAAAAGGCAGTCCGTGCCGAAGCATGTAGCGAAATTATACTGGCCTATAAAATCATCGAGGTCTGCGCTCCACAACTTCCTCGTAATAGCCTTTAAACTGTTCAACCACTTACGGGGAAGGGGAAATACTTTTAACTCGGAAGTCAAACTTTTCATCTTCTCGTCCTCCTCAGCAAGCAGGTTGTGAACCCGAAAGTTCCATGGACATGTGGCCAAAGCCTGACACATTTGTCGAGCTCTTCGTGAAACACCATGCCACCGTATTGTTTAATCCATGGGGAGTATTCGAAGAGTTTGACAGGAGGGGGAACCACTTCCACGTCTTTTCTCTTATCAAGTATTTTCGAAACAACATACTCATTCTCCTCTGGCGCTATACTACATGTCGAGTATGCTATAATCCCCTCCTCATCCAACATGTCAATCAGGGAGTCGAGCAGTTCGATCTCCCTCTTAACCATTAAAGCAAGCTCGTAAATGCTTGTACGGGTTCTTCTCCCCGGGTCAACGGATATCCTGCCTTCACCGCTACAAGGGGCATCTAGAAGTATTCTTCCAAATTTTCTGTTAAACACCTTGGAAATTTTTCTCGCATCGCTCCATGTCACAACCACGTTTTCTATACGCATCCTGGTGATGTGCCCTATTAAGCTTCTCAATCTTCTCAGAACGAGATCGTTAGCATAAACTATTCCTTTACCATAGACTTTTTCAGCTAAGAAAGTTGTTTTCCCGCCTGGTGCGGCACAGGCATCTAATATATCCCCACTATACTCGTGTGTTAAAAGAAGGACTGGCAAGAGGCTCGAAGAATCTCTGTGTAAGTAGTAATATCCTTTCAAATACTCTAGGGTTGCACCGGGGCTCGGCTGTTCAGGGGCCTCTATGATTTTAAAAGCACTATCACACCATGATAGTCTCTCAAGCTTAAACCCTTTCTCCTCCAAGGACGATTTAAGCCTATCGGGACTGATTCGAAGAGTGTTAGCGCGAATAACAGGTTTAACCGGTTTTTCAAACGATCCTAACATTTCAATGGCCCCCGCCTCCCCTAAAATTCTCATATATCTCTCGGCCATGTACGGTAGAATCCTATATTTAGATGAGAGTTCATGGGCTTTTTCAGACGGCTTCACAAATATTTCCTTCAATATCTCTAAAACGTCTTCCTCCAACCGAACCTCCGTGAAAAATACTGTGTTTTTCTCATAAAATTGTTAATGCCCACCCGGTGGCAAGGCCCGCGGCAAAAGCGAGTGCGAAGCCGAGGTACCAATACCACAGTATTCTAATCACTAGTCTCAAGTTAACGTTTCCAACGCCTTTAGCCAAGCCAACCCCTGCGACGCTTCCTAGGACTAACCCGGTCATCGAGCTGGGCAAGCCCATTCTTGTAAGGAAAAGTGTGGTGACGGAGGCTGAGAAATTCGCGATAAACGCCGAGTCATTGTTTAAAACCGTTATCTCCTCCCCGATGGTTCGAGCAACCCTCAACCCCCATGTTATAATCCCCGCTGACAAACCTCCAGAACATAGTAATAGTGCGAAGGGATTCACAGTTAAACCTTCTTCAGGGGTAGAGTTTAGAGATAACGCAGCAATGACGCCTGTGAGCGGGGCTGCTGAGTTCGCAACGTCATGGGCACCGTGTGTAAAGGCTATCATCCCCGAAGACAACGCTAGGGCTTCAGGCGGGAATATTCTACCAGTGTCTAACTCCAATTTTCTAGTCGCTCCAGCAGCCTTGATTAAGGAGTATATGGGAATAGCGTTGAAGACCGCCAAGACAGTCGCAATTAATACATACCAGTAGTACTCCAGCCCCGTGGGCGGTGTCAACAATAATACTGTCGAGACACTGAATATGTTAAAATAAGTCACCACTAAAATGACAATCATCCATGGTTTTTTAAACCCTATGAAAAACTCGTAAAGCTTGTAAGAAAGTAACCCGGCAACTATTCCTAAAATAGGCAAAACAATCCATAAACCCAGTAGTCCTGAGACAAGCGCTAAATTAGTTGCCCTTCCCCCGGTATTGCCAAGTGAAAAACCTGTTAAAACACCTATTAAGGTTTGAGTAATACTGAATGGTATTCTTCTCCTCGTCACGGCGAGTATCAATAAAAACGTGATAAACATGGCGATTGTTAGTCCAACAGCGTAGGATATAGGGTTAAAAGCCGCTGGATTAACCACTTTTCTCAAAATAGTCTCGGAGATAAAACCTCCATATAAAACTCCACCCACAAATTCCGCAACCCCTGCTATTATAAGAGCTCTCCTCAGGGGAAGAGCTTTTGCTCCTATCAGAGTTCCCAGGCTGTTTCCAGCATTATTGGCTCCATCTATCCATGCCAGTAAAAAAGCTACTAGGCTGGCAACCCCTATTCCAATGATGTTGATTGATAACACTTTCTATTCATCTCGCAAGCCATCTAGGAAACAAATTCTTTTTAACCTATGTGATATAAAAACTTTACCATGGAATGTGAGATAAGTAAAAAAGCTATTTGATGACCATCCCTTTCAAGCTTTTAATCCATTCCTCAGTGGCTTCCGAAGCAAATGCTGCGGCAAGTTTCGACGCATTATAAACGTCCTCTAGATCCAACACTTCCACAGGGCTGTGGATGTATCTGGATGGGATGGAGATTGTTCCAGCGGGAACACCATCCTTGTTCAAGGCTATAATAGAAGCGTCTGTGGTGCCTCCGGGAACAACATCGAGCTGGTAGGGTATTTTATGCTTCTCGGCCAGAGTGACCAGGAAGTCTACTACTTTCGGATGAGCGATTAAGCCCGTTGCATTCCTTCCATCAACGATTTTAATGGCAGGCCCTTTTCCAAGCCTGGTAAACCACTCACTCTTGGCCACGCCGGGTACGTCGCTCGCGATAGTGACGTCCACCGCTAACGCCACGTCGGGTGTTATACCGTAGGCCGATGTTCTAGCACCTTTTAATCCTACCTCTTCCTGCACCGTGAACACGAAGTACGCGTCCACTTCGGGCTGACCCATCATTTCCAATGCTTTAATCAACGCTGCAACCCCAACCCTGTCATCGAAGGCCTTGCCTGTTATGCGGTTACCTGAGAGCTCGGATACATCCCTATCGAAAACTACGATATCTCCGTTTCTAACGCCGAGCTTCTCTACTTCCTCCTTTGAGGAAGCCCCTACGTCTATAAACAACTCCCTTAGCTCTGGAACCTTCTGAGCCTCCTCGGGCTTTATGACGTGCGGAGGCTTCAATCCTATAACCCCGCGAATCATCCGGCCGGTCCTTGTTACAACAATGACCCTCTGGTAGAGGAGGGTTCTCTCGAGAACTCCTCCTATTGGTATCGCCCTCAAGAACCCATCGTCCTCGATGTGGGAAACGAATAACCCTATCTCATCCATGTGTGCTGCTAGCATTAGTCTTCTATCGCTGGTCTTGCCCTTCTTAACAGCTATCACGTTTCCCCACGCATCAATCCACAGTCTATCCGCATACGGCTTTACCAGCTCGACAACCTTATCTCTAACCCTGTGTTCATAGCCGCTTGGCCCCGGTAATTGAGTTAACTCCTTTATCAAGAGTAATAATTCCTCTCTCCAAGACATGCGACTCACCAACAATAACTAGTGATGGTTAAAATATTAACTTATCGCAGAAATCCGAGAGTTGCCCCTATTTTCTCGAAATCCAGTAGTTTCGAATGGTTTAAAAGCTTTATTTCTTGCTCGCCTGTCAAAGCGTACATGGAAGATGATTTAGATTCATAGAGGTAAAGAATGAATGCTTTTCTAACATCCGCGTTCAAGATTTCATCGCGATAACCAAGCAATGATGAAAGCTCATTCATAAACCTGTACTGTGTTAGGAGACGATAATACTGTATATCGGCATCGCTTGATTTCCCGCCAAAAATTATTAATCTCTTCAATATCCCCTTACTCTCCCCCTCAGCCTTTCTCTTCTCAGACGCCTCACCTATTTTACCTAGGAATTCTCTTTTAGTGTTCACAAGATAAGCCTCTATTTCACTCTTGCTACATAGTTTGGAATCATCGGGCGCCACTGGAAATCCCCGCGGATGTGTTAGCAAAATGTCGTTCAATGTTGACATAGGTAGTTTGAACGATAATAACAGCCTATCACCCATGATCGGGTTCTTTAAAAACTTGAAGAAGAAGCAGTCAAAACCGTAGACAGTGCTAGCCTCGTAAGGTTGTATTAGTCCTGTTGGAACCCAGAAGCAGTAATTCCCTTTCTCACATTTGCTCAATAATTTATCCGCAACGTGTAAATAACCCAGCAAAGACCTCACCGTTAATGATTGAGAAAGAGATTGTAAAAAACCTTACTTCCTGATAAAGTGAACAGGCTCCCCTAGTAAGTATTCCGCAACATCTCTAAGAGACTCTGCAACAGTTAAATGAGGATACGGAACTGAGGTTGCCTCCTTAAAGGAAAGCCTCCCGAGGTAGAGGGGAAGATATGCGGATATAACTTCGGAAGCATTAGGCGAGACTACTTGGATGCCGAAGACTTTCTCGCTTTTCTCGTCCAATAGTATTTTGACAAAGGAGTTTCTACCACCTTTTATTTTCACGGCGGCCAAGTAGTAAATAGGCAGTTTTACTTTAACGTATTTAATACCCATCGTTGACAACTCCTTCTCGGTATATCCAACGCTGGCCACTTCTAGCCCTGTGAAAATAGTTATTGGAACGAGATGATAGTCTAGCTTAAAAGTTTCCCTTCCAGCTATTTTCTTCGCCACCGCGACGCTCTCTAGTATTGCCTTGTGAGCCAGCTGTGGCCCGCCGATGACGTCACCGGTTGCATAAATGTTTTCAACGTTTGTCCTGCACTCATCATTCACGATTACGTATCCCTTTTTGTCCAAGGAAATGCCTGCCTCCTCCAAGCCAACACCCTTGGTCTTGGGGGTTCTTCCAGTCGCTATCAAAACTTTGTCAACCGTCAAAATCTCCCCATTAGAAAGTTTCACGTTGTACTTGCCCCCGGATTTCTCAACATTCTCGACACTAGTCTTTTCCCTCACCTTCACCCCGTTGCCTGCTAGATAGGTCTTAAGTGCTTGAGCGATATCCTTATCTGTGAACGGTAGTATATGATCCATTATCTCAACAACCGTTACCTCTACACCGTTTTTGGAGAATACGTTCGCCATTTCAACCCCTATTACTCCTCCCCCGACAATGAGGATACTGGAGGGTTTCTCCCTCATGAAGAGCGCTTCCCTATTGCTGAGGATGCCTTCCCCGTCGAATTTTACATGGGGCAGTTGCGAGGGATCTGTGCCAAGCGCCAATATGATCTTATCAGCTTCCACTTCCCTCTTAGACCCATCCTCGGAAATAGTGACTTGGTGAGGATTCTTTAAAACCCCTTTCCCGCTTAAAACCTCGACACCGCTTGCTTCTAGGAGATACTTTATCCCTTCTCTCGTTTCCTCAACAATGCTTTTAGCCCAGTCGACAACATCTTCCCATTTATAGCTTGCTTGTCCCTTTACCTTTTCGACAACCCTAACCGCTTCGGCCACTTGATATAATGCTTTGCTCGGGACACATCCCCAGTTTGTGCATTCTCCCCCTATCAGCTTCTCCTCAACCACGGCTACTTTGAACCCGCGCTGAGCCAGATATACTGCCCCGGGATACCCCCCTGTTCCAGACCCGATGATTACCACGTCGTATTTCATTTAATCTCTCCCTTCACCCTTTTCAAATGAAGTCTCCACGTAGGGGTAACCGTGGATGGGTGATTAGCTTTTACCAAGTCTATTCTCCCTACAGAAGTGTTGACCGGCCATTTCTTCGGCTCCTTGGGGTCTTGATATGCTATTCTGCTGATTTCCTTCAATCTTTCAGCATATTTCTCAATGTTCTCAATGGTTTCAGTCTCAGTGAACTCTGTCATCAAGGCCTCCTTAACTATTAGCGGGAAGTATATTGTCGGAGCGTAGAAGCCTGCGTCAAGCAAACCCTTTGCTACATCCTCGGCTGTAACACCTAACTCTTCCATCATGGGCTGAGCGCTCAACACCACTTCATGCTTTCTGAACCTGCCTTTTCCGTATGGAATCTCGTACCCTTTCACGTTCTCCATTAGCTTCATGAAGTAGTTTGTGTTTAACACTGCAAGCTCTGTAACCTTCCTCAATCCTTCATTACCCATCATCAATATGTATGTGTAGCCCCAGATTAGCGGCGTAATGTTGCCGAAGAATGCTTTCAAGAACCCTATGCTATTCTCGCCAGGAGCTTTCAACCTGTATTTCCCGGTCTTCTCATCGTAGATGACATAATAGCCTGGAAGTAGGTCGCTTAGCCTGATGTTTTTCTCAGCATCAACAACTCTATCTTTAATACATACTGGTCCCGCCCCGGGTCCACCGCCTCCGTGCGGGGCTCCAAACGTCTTGTGGACATTTAAGTGGGCAATGTCGAATCCCATATCTCCTGGTCTAGCGTAACCCATTATCCCGTTCAAGTTTGCTCCGTCATAATATAGTAACCCGTCTACACTGTGAATTAACCGTGCTATCTCTAGAATATTCTCTTCGAACAAGCCTAGGGTGCTGGGATTCGTAATCATCAAGCCTGCTGTTGACTCGCCGACAACGCTTTTTAGGGCCTCCAAGTCAACGTTGCCATCGCTGTTAGACGGGATTTCGACCACTTTAAACCCGCCCATGGCTGCGCTCGCAGGGTTTGTCCCGTGAGCCGAGTCCGGCACAATTATCTCTGTCTTCTTATCTATCTGCCCCTTCAGCTCATGGTATTTTCTAATCAGCAGTATTCCTGCCAGCTCGCCATGGGCTCCTGCTGCTGGGTGTAGACTACAGTAGTCCATCCCTGTGATGTTAGCGAGCCATTTCTGCATCTCATAGATCATCTCCAGTAGCCCCTGCACTGTATCCTCATCCTGTAAGGGGTGGAGCCCGAGTATTCTAGGATCGCTTGCCACCTCCCAGGCTATTCTGGGGTTATACTTCATAGTGCATGAGCCGAGGGGTACCGGTCCGTTGTCGACTCCATAGGCCATCTCGGTTAACCGGGTGAAATGCCTCATAACGTCTACTTCACTTAACTCTGGGAGGTCTGGATCGATTGTCCTCGCCATGTCCTCGCTCAGCTTTATCGAGCCAACCTTTTCCTTAACTTCTTTCTCAGGCTCAGGAACTAGGAAGCCTCTTCTCCCTTTAACGCTTAACTCAAAGATTAGAGGTTCTGACCATTTAGCCTGCCTGAACATCTCACCCACCTCCTGTAAGAATCTCTTTGAGAAGATCAACTAGCTTATCGATATCGGTTTTAAAGTGTAGTTCCGTGAAAGCCCATAGCGATGCTTCGCCCAGCTCCGGATATAGGTGTCCTATGTAGAGGCCTCCGTGAACGCCCCTATCCAGTAGTTTCTTATGCACTTCTCTATAGGTTTTTCCAAACCCGTTTAACGATACTGCGAACTCGTTAAAGAATTCGCCGCTGAAAACTCTGTTCAACCCGATTTCACTAAACCTTGAAGCAGCGTAATGCGCTCTGTAGTAATTGAGCTCGGCGAGTTTTCTCAAACCAGTTTTACCAAGCAACGATAGATATACTGCTACTCCGATAGCAGCCAGCGCTTCATTAGTACAGATGTTCGATGTCGCCTTTTCCCTCTTAATGTGTTGCTCACGAGCTTGGAGAATCATTGCGAAAGCTCTCTGGCCCCCTTCCTGCGTCGTGGTTAATCCAATAATCCTTCCGGGCATCTGCCTTATTAGGTTCTGATCATATCTTACCGCGAAAATGCCGAGGTAGGGTCCCCCGTAATTTAATCCGAGGCCGAAGGGTTGACCATCACCTACCGCGATATCGGCGCCCACCTCGCCGGGAGCCTTCAACAACCCTAGGCTCACGGGGTAGACGCCTGTGATGTAAAGCGCGCCTTTCTCTCGAACAATCTCGCCAACTGTTTTTGCGTTTTCAATCACTCCGAAGAAATTCGGGTACTGTAAGTAAACGCCTGCGGTTTCGGAATCTACTTTGCTCTTTAAATCTTCAATGTCAATAGAGCCTTTTTCTCGGTCGTAGCGTACCCTTTCAATTCTCACTCCCTGGGGCCATAAGTACGTCTCAATTACTTTGAAGTGGAAGGGGTTGACATTGTAGGGTACTACTACCTTTCTCCGCCCTTTTTTCACTCTCACACTCATCAACAAAGCCTCGGCGATAGCTGACGCCCAGTCATACATTGAAGCGTTCACAACCTCCATCTGGAGTAACTCAGCCATCAAGCTCTGATACTCGAAAATCGCCTGCATCAAGCCCTGGGAGATCTCCGCTTGATATGGAGTGTAAGCTGTTAAGAACTCGCCCCTCGACAATATGTATTTAACCAGTGGTGGAACATAGTGAGGATAGACGCCTCCCCCCATGTAGGGCGGTGGATTAAAGATTTTGTTCTTCGACAGCTTTTCCTCAATAATTCTCTTAGCCTCCAGTTCAGAAAGCATACGTCCTTTACCTATTTCAAGACTCATCCATTTTTCTTGGCTTATTCTCGCCTCGGGAGGAATATCCTTAAACAATTGCTCAACGCTGGAGATTCCTATAGTCTCCAACATCTTCTTAACGGTTTCATGGGAAGAATTGGGTATCCATGGATGTGTAGACATGACTACACCAGATATTAATCTATAACTACTCTTATTTAAACTAAGGGCGGTAGGGTTTATTTTCTAAATTGAGGCTTAATATTATATTGGCGATGAGCTTGCCCAAGATCGCATTATTAGAATACTATATTGAAAAACTAGGTGCTGAAACAGGATTATTCGGGGATTGGGAAGTCCCTTACAGGTATACCAACGCTATTGAAGAACACGTTAATGTGAGAAATAATGTAGGTGTTTTCGACGTATCCCACATGGGCAGGATTGTCCTACGGGGGCCGGACGTACTACCTTTAGCGCAATACTTGTACACTAAAGATGTTTCAAAAACAAAGCCTTCCTGGATGAGCGGCCCCACTCTTGCCCTAAATCAATGGGCCAGGGTTAAGGATGATGAAATGCTCTACAAGATTAGCGACGAAGAATGGTACCTAGTTACTAACGCGCTCGCCAGGGAGAAGATGGTCAACTACATTAAGAGTGTGATAGCGGAGAAGAAATTCAAGGTTGAGATTACAGATATAACGTTAGATACTTCAATGCTGGCTGTCCAGGGACCTAGGGCTGCCGAGTTAATGGAGAAAATTGGTGCTAAATGGGCAACCGACCTGAAAACCCTTGAGTTTAGAATGGGGGAAAACATTGGGGAAGTCAAAACTCTCCTAGTAAGCAGGAGCGGTTGGACAGGGGAAGACGGTTTCGAAATATGGGGCGGTCATCATGAGATTAAAAGTATAGTGGAGAAACTCATCGCTAATGGTGCAAAGCCAGCGGGGCTAATAGCTAGAGATACCTTGAGGATTGAAATGGGGTTTGTCTTAGGGGATCACGAGTATGGAGAAGACCCGTTGAAATTCCCCTGCGCGCTCTCCTTGCGCTACGGCCTGGGCGCAATAACATGGGAGAAAAAGGGGTTCGTCGGCGAGGAAGCATTAAGAACGTGTAAGAGGGAAGGGGTTAGATGGGTTAGAGTAGGGTTGAAGTTTGGCAAGGAAGCGGGAAGACTTGTCCCGAGGACAGGGATGCTGGTTTACTCTGAAGACGTCCAGGTAGGATGGATTACTAGTGGAACGTTTTCGCCAATCTTGAACAGGGCAATAGCGATGGCATATGTTGACTCGAGGTATGCTGTTTTCGGAGAGGAGTTAGAGGTACTGGTAAGAGATAAGAAGTATAGTGCTAAAATCGTGGACTTTCCCTTTATTAAAAAGTAGAAGGACCCATATTATAATGTTTTATTAATATCCAAACCATTATTTTTCTTGGTGTGTAACTCATGACTTACGAGTTTGGAGAGGAAATAGGGTTGGACACTCTACTCCAACATTACCCATCGCTGAAGGAAGTGATTGATCTAACAGTTAACCATACCGTGTGGAGAAAGAGACATTGCTTAAACATGATCGCGAGTGAGAACGTGATGTCCCCTCTAGCAATGCTAGCCTACATGAATGACATGATGCACCGGTACGCAGAAGGCAAGCCCTACAAGAGGTTCTACCAGGGTCTTCAATATGTGGATGCGCTCGAAGTCAAGGCTATGGAAATAATGGGCGAGCTTCTTGAAACAAAATACGTTGACCTGAGACCTATAAGCGGAACAACCGCGAACGCTACCGCATTCAGGACTTTCACGAAACCTGGAGACAAGGCTTGTGTGGCCCCTGTTCAAGCCGGTGCCCATGTAAGCCATACAAGGTTTGGAACCCTTGGGGCGTTGGGTATTGAGCAGATTGAGCTTCCCTTCAGCCTTGAGGAGTGGAATATTGATGTTGACAAGGCTGTGAAAATGATCGAAGAGGTTAAGCCGAAGATAGTTACCCTCGGAGGCTCACTTTACATATTCCCACATCCAACCAAGGAGATTGCCGAGGCCGCTCACGCCGTCGGAGCCAAAGTAATCCACGACGTTGCCCACGTCCTGGGTCTAGTAGTAGGGAAAGTATGGGAGAACCCGCTGAAGCTGGGCGCTGACGTAATCACTTCTTCCACACATAAAACCTTCCCAGGACCTCAAGGCGGATTATTCGCGACTAGGCTGGAAGAGGATTATAAAGAAATGGGGAAGGTTGTATTCCCAATGTTTGTCTCCAACCACCATCTCCACAGGTTAGCCGCCATGGCGGTAACCGGGATTGAGATGAAGCTTTGGGGTGAGGACTACGCCAGGCAAATAGTCATTAACGCTAAGGAATTAGCGGCACAGTTAGCTGCTGAAGGATTTAAAGTAGTAATGGAGAGCAAAGGTTACACTTCAAGCCACCAGGTGATAGTTGATGTAGCCGAGCTTGGGAGAGGGACTAAGATAGCGAAGATGCTTGAAGAAGCAAACATTATAGTTAACAAAAACATGCTCCCGTATGACAGGCCAGAGGATGTAAAGGATCCGAGTGGTTTGAGGATAGGGACGCAGGAGATCACTAGGTGGGGTATGAAGAAGGATGAGATGAAGGAGATTGCGAAATTCATGAGAATGGTTGTCATAGATAAAAAAGACCCAAAAGAAGTTGCCAAGATGGTTTCAGAGTTTAGGAAGAACTTCATGGAGGTCCAATACGGCTTCAAGATTACCCGTGAGGACGAAGTACGGTTGTTGAAAATCATGCTACATGCAGAGGCTTTTTAACATACATGGGCATTAAAGATATAGAAGGGATGGGCTTTGAGCGAGGATATTGTTGTTGAGTTGAAATCTAAGAAGTATATTGTGAAGAAGGATCGAAGATACACGGAAACGGATGAATGGGCAAAGCTTGAGGGAAGCGTGGCTATTGTCGGGCTAACAGATTACGCTCAGAAAGAGCTCAAAGACATTGTTTCAATAGAGCTCCCAGAAGTTGGTCGAAAAGTTAGGAAAGGAGAGGAATTGGGGGTTGTAGATTCGATCAAAGCATCAAGCTCTTATTACTCTCCTCTCACCGGGGAAGTCGTTGAAGTCAATGAAAAATTAACAGGTAATCCTGAACTCGTTAATAAAGACCCCTACGGGGAGGGTTGGGTTTTCAAGATTAGAGTTGAGAATCCTGGAGAGTATGATTCGTTGCTAACTCCTGAGAAATACGCGGAGAAGGTGAAGACTTCTCATCATTAGTTTTTTTAAATCACTCATAGTCATTTATAGGTTTTAACCAACTAGTGATGGTTAAAAACTCATGTTGTTTAAATATACAGGGATGTGGAATGAAAGGATTCTATAGCGGGAGAATTGAGTCTATAACTCCCACAGAATTTGCCTCAATGATTGATCACACGTTGCTAAAGCCTGATGCAGACTACAAGATCCTTGAAAAATATATCAACGACGTCAGAGAGCACGGGTTTAAGCTGTTAATGCTACCTCTTTCTCTTCTCGACAAAGCCTTAGAGATAGCCGGTAGGACGATAAAATATGGTGTCGTAGTAGGGTTTCCACTCGGCAACACTTCTACAAAGGTGAAAGTTTTCGAAGCTGTTGAAGCGGCCTCTTCAGGGGCTTCTGAAGTAGATATGGTAATGAACATTTCTCTATTCAAAAGCAGGGAATACGCGAGGGTGTTGGAGGACATATCCACTGTGGTTGCGGAGGCGAAGAAGAAAGGAGTTGAATCGGTTAAGGTGATAATAGAAACAACGCTTTTAGACGATTCCGAGAAGATAAAAGCTGTTGAGCTTGTCTCGTCAGCGGGCGCTGACTTTGTTAAAACAAACACCGGTTTCCTAGGAGGTGGTGCAACTGTTCACGATGTAGCACTTCTATACAGGGCCTCGCAAGGCAGGATTAAGGTAAAGGCTTCAGGAGGAATTAGGCATGCATTGGATGCTCTCGCACTTATTGAAGCAGGTGCTAGTAGGATTGGGACAAGCAGTGGCGACAAACTCATGAAAGAGTTTTTGGAGCTCACGGGTGAGGCTTAATGAGTGAGGAAGGGTTTTACTTAGTAGAGCCTGCTGGGAAAAGCCTTAAGTGTTTATTCAAGATTAAGCGGGTCTTAGCCTTAGAGAAAACGCCATACCAGGAGATAGCTTTTGCTGATCTGGAAGGATTTGGAAAGTCATTAATCATAGACAACTATGTGCAAAGCACCGAAACAGATGAGCACTTCTATCATGAATTGCTTGTGCAACCCGCGATGACCTTACATCCAAACCCGAAGAGAGTTCTAATTATCGGTGGAGGGGAAGGTGCTACTCTTAGAGAGGTTTTAAAACACAAGACCGTGGAAGAGGCTGTTATGGTTGATATTGATGAAAAAGTCGTAGAGTTTTCAAAGAAGTATTTAGAGCATATGCACAGGGGAAGCTTCGACGACCCCAGGAGCAAAGTCATAATAATGGATGGATTCGAGTATGTGAGGAAAGCTCCGCAGAAGTATTTCGACGTGGTGATAATGGATTTAACGGATCCATATGCGGGGGAAACGGCTAAAGCACTCTACAGTAGCGGGTTCTATTCACAAGTGAAAAAAATAATGGCAGATAACAGCGTACTAGTCACTCAAGCTGGGAGTAGCTACTTCTACCCTGACGAGTACAAATACGTGTTAACGAGTCTAAGTAGAAACTTTGGTTTGATAGGCGAATACTGGACCTGGATCCCCAGCTTCGGATTAAATGTAAACTTCATCATAGCATCTGACACTATTAATCCGTGGAATATTGATCCAATAGAGTTTGATAAGAGGCTCCAAGAGAGAGGTGTTCAAGTCAAATATGTTACTGGTAAAAGATTCTTAGGTTTACTCTTAGTCGGAGTTGTCTATCCTTATTGATTTTTCAATTTCAATCCTCAATAGTTGTCTTCTCGAACAACTCGGCTGCTAAAGCTGTTAATGCTATGGAGAACATCCCGGCTGTTAACAGGTCAATATACCAATTCATGTAATCGAAGCCGACATCGGCCCCTGCGAGCCAGTATCTCACTCCATGCACGGAGTATGTTAACGGGTTCAGCTTAGAGACGGCCTGCATCCACCCGGGCAGTTGTGTCAAGGGATAGAAAACTCCGCTGAGAAACATTAAAGGCATGGTTAGCAAGTTTACGATCACTTGGAAACCCTCCATACTGCTGAATTTCAATGAGACCGCTACCCCTAGACTCGTGAAACCGAGGGCTGTAGTGAAGATATAGAGTAGCCCGATGGGAACGTTAACGAGTTTTAACCCGCTTGCAAATGGTAGTGATACAGCGATCACGACTAATGCTTGTATAGTGCTAACAATAGAGTCTCCAACTATCCTTCCGAGGATTACGATCTTTCTCGACGCAGGGGCGACAAGGCTTTCCTTAAGAAACCCTACTTGCTTATCCCATATAACACTTATACCCGATATGAAGCTTCCAATAAAAGCCGTTATCACCACAAGGCCGCTAACTATGAAGGTTATGTAGTAGACTCCGCCAAATAATTTGTTGAAGTATGATTGGATGATTAGTGTAGTGTTTACTGGTATTGGTAAATTATCAAAGGGGATGTTTATGTTTCCGCTGAAAATACTGCCGAAGCCGAGTCCTATGAAGAAGAGCCAGAGAAACGGCTGTAGTATCACGGAAACAACTCGGGACCTAGAACTAACCCATCTTTTAAGTTGCCTGTAAACCATTCCTGTGAATGCGTTAAACTCTCTGTTCATTCCATCCTCACCACCTAAAACCTCTCCTCGGGGGAAGAGGCGCTGTTTCCTCCAATTGATCCCTTAACTCTCTTCCTGTCAAATGTAAGAAAACATCATTGAGGGTTGGTCTCCTATAGTTTATCTCAAGTATCTTAACGCCGTTATGGTTTGCCACCTCGAAGATCTCTGGTATACATCTCGACGCGTTGTCCACTAGAAGTTCCATTCTACCATCATTGGTTAGCTTGCAATCTTTAACGAAACTCAGCTTCCTGCAGAAGCCTTGCGGGTCTCCTGCGAGCCTTAACAAGATTACATCCCGTCCTAGCATTGACTTTAATTCTTCAGAGGAACCCATTGCTACGATTTTACCATGATCCATTATAGCAATCCTATTGGCTAATTCCTCGGCCTCATCCATGTAGTGAGTGGTGAGTAAGATTGTCATATCGTATTCTTTTCTTATTTTCCTAAGATACTCCCATACCTTATTCCTCGACTGAGGGTCCAATCCGATCGTAGGTTCATCCAATATGAGTACTTCCGGCTCATGAAGCAAACTTCTTGCGATTTCAAGCCTTCTCCTCATTCCGCCGCTGAAGAATCTTACCTGCTTATCCTTGAAATCTCTTAACTCCACTAGCTCGAGGAGATCGTTTATCTTTCTCCCCAACACACTCTTATCAATACCGTATAACTTACCATGTATATACATGTTATCGTAAGCCGTGAGCTGGTTGTCAAGACTTGGGTCTTGAAACACTATTCCAATCTTTTCCCTTACGAGCTGTGGTTTTTCTGAAACGTCTATACCACTAACAAGTACCTTTCCAGATGTCGGCTTCAAAAGTGTTGCTATTATGTGAATAGTGGTGGTTTTACCCGCCCCGTTTGGACCCAGCAATCCGAATATTTCCCCTTTCTTCACGGTAAAGGAAACATCGTTTACGGCCGTCACGTCCTTGAATTTTTTCACAAGGTTTTCAACAACAATCATTTCTCTCAATAAACCTCACCCAAAACGTTTTTTAATTGAATGTGAAATGAACGAATAATGTCTTTTAGAATATGCTTCTCCTTCTCTCCGAGCTTGTCAAGGTTTTCATAAATATTTTTCAAACGCATTAGTAATTCGGGAATCCCAAGCTCCTTCATCTCCCTCATCCTTTTTTCAAACAGTCTGAGCTCGTCCATCACGGAATTGTTTGTTTTCAAGTATTCTAAGCCCTTTTCAGTAATACTGTAGACTTTCTTCAAACGGGAACCGTGAACCTCCTTTCTCGAAGAAATAAGTCCCTCCCTCTCAAGCATTTTCAATAACGGGTAAAGTAGGCTTGTATTGGGCTTCAATCCAATAGTGCTGAAAATATCCTTCGCCAACGCGTACCCATGCTTATCTCCAATCGATAATTCCTCCAAGATTTTAAGCCTTAAATACTTCTTGAGAGGGGTTTTTATCACGTTTCCCGACCGGAAATTTATATTGTGAAATATGTTTAAAAACCTATCTTAAAATATATTTCGATAAATTGGGGGTTTAGAATGAGCGAAATAATTAAGCTCATTAACGTTAAGAAAGTCTACAGAGTTGGAAGTGTTGAAACGGTGGCTCTTAAAGGAGTAAGCATGAGCATCAGCAAGGGCGATCTGCTCTCAATAATGGGTCCAAGCGGATCGGGTAAGTCAACTCTACTGAATATGATCGGCCTTCTAGACAAGCCTACTGAAGGCAAGATTTTAGTTGAAGGAGTTGATGTTACAAGACTCACCAGCGATCAAATAGCTGATATAAGGAATAGAAAAATAGGTTTTGTTTTCCAACAGTTTAATTTGATTAACAGGCTTACAGTCCTGGAAAATATTGAACTACCTTTGATAGCCAGGGGGGTGCCGAGAAATATTAGGGTGAAGAAGGCTGTTGAGGCCCTGAGGCTTGCTGGAGGCGATGAGTCATGGCTCCGCAAAAGACCTAACCAGCTCAGCGGTGGTCAGCAGCAAAGGGTTGCTATCGCGCGAGCACTTGTGGGAAGCCCGGAGCTAATCCTGGCTGATGAGCCGACAGGAAACCTTGACAGGAAAAGCGCTAGGCTTGTAATTGAAACCTTCCTGAAGCTTAACGAATCGGGGATCGCTGTGTGCGTGGTGACGCATGATCCCGAGATTGCTAACTGTACGCGTAAGGTTTTTATCATAAGAGATGGGTCAATCATGTCTGTGGAGGAGCCTGATAAAGATAAGTGTATTTTACACACTGTTCAGGGGTGAAAACTCGTGAGGAAAAGCTTGGTTGCGACTTTACTAAATGCTCTGATTTTATTCTCAATATTTAACACACTTATCTTTGTTAGTGACACGCAAGAATGGGTTATTGAAAACGTTTCTTTCACATCTTCAGCCAACACACCAGTTTATCCGGGTAGCAGGGGTGCCAAGCTCTTAGTGGAAGCGAGATACAGTGGGGAATCCAATGCCACATCCCCCCTTGGCTGTCTAATCGGAATACCGGATTCGTTTACAATTCCAAACAAGTGTTCAACGGGCTTCGATGGCGAGAATAAACCCCTCACTCGGGTGAGCCCTGGGGAATTAGTGAGGTTTGTATTTAACGTCGACGTTGACAGAAACGCCCTGCCTGGTTTCTACTCTATGATGTTAAACATCACTTACTTCACTGTTGAAGGAGGCGTTCAATACTCCCTGCTACCTTTGAACGTTGAAATCGCTGAGCCCTCTCCTTTAGAGATAGCAGTGGAGAATGCGTATTTAACTCCCTACGCATATCCAGGGGCTAACAATATCGGTTTAGTTGTGAAAATCAGAAACATTGGAAATACAGCCATATTAACACTAGATGCAACAGTTCACCTGCCAGATGTGATAACCCCCTCCACAGCTAATATCACCTTAGGAGGGATACAGCCCGGTGATTCTGCAACCATCTATGTACAAGGCTTAACGATAAGTCCTTCCGCTCAGCCAGGGGAACATACTATTTCCATAGAACTGAACGCTACATTGGTCACGAGCGATGGCGTCAGATACGCTTCCAACACCTATGTTCAAGCAAGCGTCACAATTTCCAGCCAGCCTAGCGTGAACGTGCAAATACTGGATTACGGGTTAACTGCTGAGGTGGTTTTAAGCGGGTTAAACAATACGAACGCATACGTGACTTTACAATCCATCGAGCCTGGAGTCATAAATCTGATTTATTACCGGGCTGAAATATTGAACGGGTTCTTCCTGAACGGGAGCAGGGTAAAGCTTGGCGAATTGAATTCTGTTTTAAACTATTTAGATACTTATTCGTTGGTTATAGACGGGGTCTCCATTGATGAGGGGGCTGACGGTATTATATTGCTTCTTAGTCTAAACGTTCAAGTCTCAAGAGAGGGCGCTTCGTATCCAGCATCTATTAACTTCACGATTTACATACCTGTAACGGTGAAGGAGCTTTCAGTCCACGTATTGAACGTGGAATGGTCTTCTTCAAACGCCTACCCCTCATCCACAGGCAATACCCTCATAGTGTCAATCCTCAATCTAAACTCTTTCACTTTAAGGGATACTATTGCGACATTAACCCTTCCAAACGTATTCTATCCACAGCAAGTAACAGTTTACAACGCCGTAATCAACGCCTACTCTGTCTCGGAAATAGCTTTCTCCGGGATCACGATATCTTCGCTGGCTCAGCCAGGTGAGTATTCCGCAGAGCTTACTTTGCAAGGAGTTGTAGTCAATAGGGACGGCTCTACTGGCCTCTTATCATTTAAATACACCTTGGAATTAACTGTGAACGATCCAAACGATCTAACCCAATACGCTCAGGAGTTGCGTATCCTAGATTACTACTGGGGCGATGGAACACCTATCTATGTTTACCCCGGTAACTCGCGAGCACCAATAACTATTACGATTCAAAACCCTGGCCCATTCAGTGTAAGCAACGTTATAGTATCGCTTGAAGCCGTGGATAGAGACGTATATGTCCTGAACACTAAGTCATTCTGCAGTCCCGCTATAAGCCCTGGAGGCATTTGCAATGCAGTATTCTACGTTAACCTGTCTAGTTCGTTGCCTGGTGAGAAAAAATTTGTAGTGAATACAAGTTACTACGTGAATGCTTTTAACACTGCAGTGTTCTTTGAATTCTCCAAAACCATATCCTTAACACTATATAATTATCCAGCTGGAGAGGGGGTTGTGCTTGCAGAATACAGGTGGTCGAATAATTATCCAGCATACCCCGGGTCTGAGAAAGCACTGTACTACTTCTCAATAGTAAACCTTGAAGCGTATCCTGTATACTCGCTATGGCTGGAGATACAGCTACCTGAGGGCTTCAAGATTTCGCAGGGATACTCGCAGAGAATTTACGTGCCAGGCCCTGTTCAAAGCCTCCAGACACTCTCTTACAGCATTCCACTTAACATATCATCGAATCTAACACCTGGAGTCTACAGTGGGCTTTTGAAAGTGCATTATTATCTGCAAACCGCGGGGGGAGGGGTTAGAAAAACCGTAGCATACCCTGTTGAAATAGTCGTGCAAGATCCCTCTTCAGCCTTCACCCTCCTTAGCTATGGATGGCTGTCGGGTGAGCCTTCACCGCCCTCTAAAGGAGTCAAGTATTTCCTTGTGTTCAGAAATAATGACATTCCCTCAATGACAAACCCTGTGCTGAAATTAATACTACCGCAAGGAGTTACCGACGCTTCAACCGGGGAAGCCTTTACAAACGCTCCCTCGAGCACGTTCCCTGGGGGAGTTTCAGCCACTCCTCAGCTCGCGCAACTGATTCAATACCTGTATGGAAACATTCCGCAAGGCTCGAGCTTGCCGGCATCTCCCTCTTCCTATACTAAAGGAGATATCATCGTGTTCCTTCTCAACCTAAACATCGAGTCAGCGATGCCCGATAAGATGGAGATTAATGGTACCATCGACTTCGTGGACCACTGGGGCTCAATATTTCGCCAACCAGTGAGCCTTCCGCTCGTTGTAAGGGGAAGCCCTATAGTGTTGGAGGTCAACGCTACAAGCCCCTTAATAGTTTTCAACAACGGAACCGGTTTATTTGAGCTTGAAATTAATAACCCCTCGGTATTTAATGCATACGAGCTATACGTTGTCCTCGCGCCCTTAACTGGGAATGCAATACCGCAAGGAAATGTAAAGTATGTCCCAGTTCTACCGGGGAACTCTAAGCAGGTTGTTAGGTATGAAGTTGTGTACAACCCTGTCTCAATCAGCATAGGAGCTGGTGTCTCAGCAACCTCTCTTTCAACAGCATTCACAGCCACTTTAATCTATAAGGATTCCTCCGGCTACGTAAGAATGATCAACAATACTGTGGCAGCGGTCATAAAGCCCTTCATAGAGTTACAGATAGCTGAGGAAACAAATGCCAAGTATTCAAGTGGAGTGCTAACGGTTAACGGATTACTATACAATACTGGAGTGTCTCAGGCTCGAAGCATAGTAGTGACTTTAAAATATGGGGATAAAGAGTCTAAGACTCTAATGGGTGATCTAGACCCTGGCTCGCAATCACCATTCAGGCTTGAGCTTAAAAATATTGAATTCGCAAGCGAAAAATGCATGATCATTGTATCATATAGGGATAGCTTCAACATCGAATACTCTATTTCCAAGGAGATACCGGTTTCAATTTTACAGCCATCTCCACCGCTCACAACGACCCAGCCTCCAACAGAGGTTTCCTACATCGCGGTAATCGCAATCGTAAGCTTGTTCTTAATAGGGGTCTTCCTGTTAATTTACCGTCTCATTAGCAAATACAAAATCACCGTGGTCGAGCGCTAATGCGCTTGGTCGACATGATAAAGCTGAGCACGAAAACCCTTTCCGAAAGAAAGGTGAGAGCGGTTTTAACCATTATAGGAATAGCGATAGGACCGCTGGCCCTTATAACAATTTCTAGCGTTACCAGCGGATATGGGAACTACATTGTTCAAAGCATACTTGGTCTCGGTCAAAACATGATCGTTGTTATGCCTGGACAGAATTACAAGCTCACGCAGGATGATTTGGAATTGCTTAAGTCTATTGAAGGAGTCGTAGATGCAACACCATTCTACTCCACCCAAGGCGAAATAACAATAGGAGGAGAGAGAAAGACTGTTTTCATATACGGCGTGGATTCTAACTTTCTTTTGCAAGCAATAATAAGTCTTCAGGTAAAAGAAGGATCTCCTCCATTGGAAACGGATATTGGAAAAGCAATGATAGGTTACTCGATCGCTTTTGATAACTCGGGGGCAAGGCAGTACGGTATCGGTGACGTTATTTCTGTAACAGTATATCAGATCGGCGAAGGAGGGAGAATAAAAGTCAAAAGATTAAACGTGGCTGTTACAGCAGTGTTGGAGAAATACGGGGGCGCCGCTTTCCTCAACCCTGATCAGACCATATTTACCCCAATAGAAACCATTCAGAGAATGCTGGGAATCAAGGATTGGACGGGCATTTTGATTTTAGCTGAGAATCCGTCCCAAGTCGACCAGGTAACCGCAAAAATACGTGAAATCTACGGTGGAAACGTAGACGTGATTTCGTTTCTCGCCATAGCTCGAATAGCGATGAGTATTATAAATACGGTTGATTTCATAACTTTTGCCGCCACGCTGTCAGCCTTCGCTGTCGCAATAGCAGGAACCGCTACAACAATGATTACAAGCGTGATCGAGAGAACAAGGGAGATAGGCGTGATGAAGGCTTTGGGCTTCAAGGACCGGCAAGTCCTTCTTTTAATAATCATGGAAGGAGTTCTAATGAGCCTGATAGGGGTGGCCGTGGGGAGTGCTTTCGGAGTTGTAGGCGCCCATTTACTCTCAAAATATGGGTTAACAATAACGGGAGGAGGCTTTGCCGTGAGGATTGAAGCCTCGCCTGACCTATCACCTATTCTTTTCATAAGGACGACTATTTTAACGATTCTCGTCGGAATCGCCGGTGCGGCGTTCCCTGCTTATAGGGCTATGAAAATACCGCCGGCCGTGGCCTTGAGATACGAGTAATTGATATTCTTGATTTTTTAAGATCAGTGTAAATAAATCCTAAATGGTGGGTAAAATTGTCTAGTAACGCCTACGAATTGATTAGCAAGTGGCTTGTTGAGGAATCATTCACTATCAGAAGGCTTGAAGCCCCTCCGGAAGCTAAGATATTGTGGGGGCTGGACGTTTTCACGCCTGGTCAACCAAGTGTTAACTTCAAAATAATCAACCCTGCTGATAAGCCAGACCGGGTTTTGATCGTGCTAGGGATAGGGATATCTCCGGATCACAGGAGAGAGCTCGATAAGCTGAAACAGGCTGAGAAGTTGAAAGTTATCTCTAACATTTTGGGAAAAGCATTGAGCGTGTGCATAGATTGTCAGATAACTGTTCAGCCCAATATGATTGATCCTCAAGCGTTGAGCATACTACTCGCCCTTTTCAACGAGGAAATAGCCCTGTATGGCAAACCTTATTTCATAAGACTTGTAGCAAGAACTCTTAACACTTATTTCGCAATAATCTCCGGGTTTAATGAGTGGTTTCCAGTAATCCCAGAGGATTCTAGAAAGAAAATCCAGCCCTATGCTTAGAAAGGAGGGAATTTTAATGCAGGCCTGGCTCCTCTACTCGGTTATTTCTCTTATTTTATGGGGGGTGTGGGGAGTGATTTTAAAATACTCGAATAATTTCTACAATACAGTAACAACTTACTATCTCAGCACGATCGGGTCTTTTGCGACGGCGACGGTTTTAACCCTGATCATGAAGAACGATTTCAACGCCAACCCCCTTAAGCATATGCAATATCCACTTATAGCAGGATTCTTTGGAACGCTTGGATACTGGTTCATGGTTAAAGCACTGGAACAGGGTAAGGCCAGTATTGTTATCACGGTAACTGCTGTCTACCCTATAATTACTTTAGCATTATCAATTCTAATCTTAAGTGAGAAACTTACCCTAACACAGATCATTGGGATATTAATGGCAGTGCTCGGCATCGTTCTCATGAGTACTTAGTATTGTGAAAGGGGGGTTGCTTGACTGGGAAAAAATACGGCCTCTTGACCGAAAAACAGTATCGGATCCTAGAGTTGCGGTCTAAAGGCTATACTCAGGCGCAAATAGCGAAAATCCTGGGCACTTCAAGGAGCAATGTATCAATGCTCGAGAAGGCTGCCTTAGAAAAAATAAGGCTCGCTAAGGAAACCTTAAAACTATATCAAGAGCTGAACTCAGCCGCTGTAGTCACTGTTGAACCGGGAACCCATCTCGTCGACATCCCTGGAATTATCTTAAAAAAGGCCGATGAAGTTAATGTTAAACTTAGGGTGAATTTCACGCTTATTTACGATATGTTAAGGTACAAGGCAGGACAAAAAGGTAAGATAACTGATAGAAGGGTCAAAATCCTCATAATGAGGGATGGCTCTATAGATGTGTTAGATTAGATGGACCGGCCGGGATTCGAACCCGGGACCTCTGCCGTGCGAGGGCAGCGCTCTTCCAGCTGAGCTACCGGCCCTAAAATTTAACGATTGTTGCTAAATACTAATAAGCTTTAACATTGGTTTTGAAAAATCTCGACATGATGTTGTGTGAAAACTTTAAGGCGGGAGAGAGTAGCCTTTCTCAAGAGCTTTTATATTTAACTCTAACCATTTCTCCGGGACAATCTCCTTTAAAGCTTCTTGGACATGCTTGATCTCCATTAGACCTGTAACCTTCAACATATGTCCCAATATAACCATGTTTGTAACCCTTTGCGAACCGATAGATTCTGCTATGCTACTGTAAGGCTGGGATTTCAAATTATAATTGGCGAATTTCTCCTCTGGAACGACTAGATTATCGATGAAGACCAAGGTTTCCGGGCGTAGTATTTTCAAATAATAGTCAAGCCTGAACGGGTACATGAAAACCGCAATGTCAGGCTTCTGCACCTTCAAGTAGTCTATCTCGCCAATATCACTCGCCACTATCACTTCAGCCCGGCTCTCCCCACCCCTCGTCTCGCTGGCGTACGACTCCGTTGAAACCGCGTAAAGGTTAGCATACTTGCTTGCAGCTAAACCGATTATCCTCCCCATTAACAATACTCCCTGTCCACCCCTACCCACAACCAGGATTTCCTTCTTCACTTATTACCACCCCGTAGGAAATCAATGAATCCTGGATTGTCCCTAACAATGTACTCTCCTATTACGATCCCTTTCTCCCAGTTGATAGCGGCTTCTTCAAGGGTTGGCCTAGGCTTATATGTGACCCTCTTTTTCAACTCATTATACATTTCGACAGGGTCTCTCAGACCTATGTGCCTCCCGTAAACCTCTGGACAAGTGCTCACTACCTCGATAAACCTGAACCCTCTCATCCCTAGCGCCTTGTAGAAGTATTGCTCAATGTAGTGAGGGGTTGTAATACTAGCCCTCGCGACGTAGTTAGCGTTGAGAGAAGATACAACTTTGACAACATCTAACGGAGGCTCCGGGTTGCCGTGCGGCGTTGTGGTTGTTCTAACACCGAGAGGAGTTGTAGGTGCAACTTGCCCCCCTGTCATTGCATAGACGAAGTTTGTGAACATAACCGTGATAATGTCTATGTTCCTCCGCGCTGCATGCAATAAATGATTCCCGCCTATCCCGGCGATGTCCCCGTCTCCGCCTACCACTATGACTGTTAGCTCAGGATTAGCAAGCTTTACCCCAACCGCGAAGGGGATTGCTCTTCCATGAAGAACGTGGGCAGAATCGTAATTGACGTAGAATGATAGACGGGCTGAGCAGCCAATACCCCCAACCCAGACAACGCTATCTGGAGAAATCGATCCCTCATCAATCCTTTTTTGAAGCCCGCGTAACATAGCCCCTAAACCTATCCCTAGGCCGCATCCGGGGCAGTATAGTGTTGGAATTCTGTCTGTTCTTAAATGCCTATCTAACGGATGCGTCTTAATTGTTAAAGCCATTGCGTGACCGCCTCCTTCACCTCTTTTAGAGTTGGAGATTCGAGGTTAAGCACAGGGGCTTTATAGACCTCTCTATCACACAGTATTCTCTCAACATCCAGGGCTAGTTTCCCAATATTGTTCTCAACCACTATGATCTTCCTCCCCTTAATCCTCTCCCTAATAACTTTTTCATGAAGCGGCCACAGGGTTTTGGGTCGGAATAGCCCTGCTCTCAGCCCGCTACTCCTCAACTGTTTAGCGAGAGCGAAAACAGTTCTCGCAACAGACCCGTATGCCACCAAAACTATGTCAGCATCGTCGAGGAAGAATCCCTCATACTCGAACAGCCAGTCGATATTTCTAGTAATCTTCGCGTTCAACCTAGTAACAAGCTGTTTATATTTTTCGTTGTTAGGAGCATAGTATCCTTTTTCATCGTGAACCAGGGATTCGACAAGGACCTTATACCCTTTGCCGAAAGGCGCCATAGGGGGAACCAAATCCTCGTCGGGGAGGTAGGGCATGTAGCCCTCCTTACTCCTCGGTGTTTTCCTCTCGATTATTTCAACCTCTCCAGGTTCTTTAACAACCAGTGGCTCCCATACGTGAGCGAGTATTGCATCTGAGAGTATGAAAACAGGTGTTCTAAGCTTTTCCGATGTGTTGAAAGCTTTTATGGTAAGGTCAAATGCTTCCTGAACGCTCCAAGGTGCGAATGAGGGTATGATGTAGTCGCCGTGCGTTAGCCACCTTACCATGAAAATATCTGACTGTGTTGTCTTAGTTGGAACGCCCGTACTTGGCCCCGCTCTCATAACGTGGGCTATGACGATCGGGGTTTCGGTTATCACTGCGAGCCCTATTCCTTCAGCCATCAATGATAAGCCAGGACCAGACGTTGCCGTCATGGATTTTACACCAGCGTTAGAGGCCCCTATTATGGCGTTTATTGAAGCTATCTCATCCTCCATCTGGATAACAACCCCTCCTCGTCGAGGCAGCTCCTCGGCAAGATACTCCATTAAATCAGAACTAGGTGTTATGGGATAGCCTGCGTAGAACTTTAACCCTGCAGTCATGGCGGCCTCTGCGACAGCTATGTTCCCCGAGGCGAATACTTTTCTCACTTTCCCACCCCCTCAACGAATATTGCGAAATCGGGACAACTGTACTCGCAGAGCCGGCATCCAATGCATTTTTCAATATTAACCGGATCCGGTGGGCGATAACCGTTCTTGTTGAAGATGCCGGATTTTGACAGAACCTTTGCCGGGCAAATATTAATGCAAAGGCCACACTCTTTGCATCTATCTACTATAACGTTAACCCTGTACTTCTTGTTTTCTTTTGAAATGAGAGATAAAGCGTGTGCCAATACGTTCACCTAGCTTGTATCGGGGAATAAGGAATGTATATAGCGGTATAAAAATTTTTGAAAAATATGGATCAGTTAACATTATTTACCTTAAGAAACATTCTTGATAACCAGAGGTGTATTCGTGAATGATGGTTGAAATAAGATGGCATGGTAGGGGTGGACAAGGAGCTTGGACGGCTAGCAATATCGTGGCAATGGCTGCTTCATACGAGGGCAAGTATGTTCAAAGCTTCCCCGCGTTCGGACCGGAACGGTCAGGAGCCCCAATGTTATCGTTCACTAGAATAAGCGATGAACCAATAGAGATACACAGCATGGTGTACAACCCCGATATAGTAATAGTTCTCGACTACACACTACTGTCTCCGAACATAGTACAGGGGTTGAAGAAGAATGGGGTCATTATATCAAATTACGTGGGAACCCCAGAGTCATTTCTGGAGAAACTACAGATAAAGAAGGGAGACTACCGGGCGATCATAACACCTGCTTCCAAACTCGCCCTCGAAATATTAAAGGTAAACATAACGAACACGGCTATGATAGGTGGCTTGCTGAAACTAGGAAACATCATATCATGGAGTAGTGTTGAAAAAGCAATTAGAGAAAGGTTCAAAGGACCGGTAGCAGATAAGAATCTTGAACTGATAAAGAAGGCTTACGAGTCCGCGGTCGAGGTGTAGTGTTATGAGTAGTCAGAGAGGATGGAAAGAACTCCCATTAGGCGGGATTGCTTACAGGTTGTCGACTGATGTTAAGACAGGTGATTGGAGAGCCCTTAAGCCAGTCGTAGACCACAACAAGTGTACGAAATGCATGCTTTGTTGGCTCTTCTGCCCAGACATGGCTATCGTGTGGGACGGAGAGAAGATACAGGTCAACTATGACTACTGCAAGGGATGTGGAATATGTGCTCACGAATGCCCTGTGAAAGCAATATCCATGATACCTGAGTTCGAGGAGGTGTGAACGCGTGAGTAAGCTAGAAGTTAAATACCCATCTCACATGCAGGAGATTCTTAACGTAAACGGTGACGAGGCTGTAGCCTATGCTGTTAAGCAAAGCCTTGTAGACGTTGTCTCAGCATATCCTATCACCCCCCAGACAATCATTGTGGAGAAATTCTCAGAGTTCGTTGCCGACGGATTGGTTCACACAGAGTTCGTGCCAGTTGAATCCGAGCACTCTGCCATGAGCGCCTGTGTGGGCGCGGCTGCTGCGGGAGCCAGAACCTTCACTGCTACGTCTTCCCAGGGCCTTGCGTTAATGGTTGAGATAGTATATATTGCATCAGCGTTAAGACTTCCCATCGTAATGGCTGTGGCTAATAGGGCTTTATCGGCCCCAATCAACATTCACAACGACCACAGTGACGCATACCTGATGAGGGACGCAGGCTGGGTTCAACTCTTTACCGAAAATGTTCAGGAAACATATGACACGACCATACAGGCCTTCAAAATAGCTGAGGATGAAAGAGTATTACTGCCCGTGGCAGTAAACCTTGACGGATTCTTCCTCAGTCACACCCTCGAAAACATTAGAGTGCTCCCAGATGACGCTGTGACCGAGTTCCTCGGCGGATACAGGAAGGTGGCAAAACTTAGGGTTGACTACTATGATGAGCAAGTGCCTCACATGTTGAACCCGGCGCGCCCGCTAACCTTTGGGTCCTTGGATCTCTATGATTACTACTTCGAGCACAAGGTTCAACAAATAGAAGCAATGAAAAATGTTCCAGCAGTCGTGAGGGAGGTTAACGAGAAATGGTTCGCGTTAACAGGGAGGAAGTACGGAGATGGAGTAATAGATGCTTACGGCGTTGAGGACGCTGAAATAGTCATAGTAGCCATGGGTAGTGGTGCAGGAACTGTAAGGAGCGTTGTAAAGAAGTACAGGGAGAAAGGGGAGAAGCTGGGATTATTGAGGATCAGAATGTTCAGGCCCTTCCCATACGAGGAGGTCAAAGGTCTTCTTAAGGATGCAAAAGCGGTGGCAGTAATGGATAAAGGAATCGGCCCAGGGAGCTTTGGAGCCTTATACCAGGATGTAGTGAGTAGCCTATACGATCTTGGATCTCACCCATTAACCGTGGACTACGTGTACGGGCTAGGAGGGAGGGATCTCACCCCAGAGCTCGTTGCAAAAATGATTGAGCAGGTGAAAGAAGACGTGAAAACGGGTCAGGTTAAAGAAAAGATAAGATACCTGGGGGTGAGGGGGTAAAATGGTAGTTAAAACTCTTCCCGAATTCCCCGTAAAGAAGGGAGAACCAGCCTATAAAATATGGATATTCGAACCCGGCTGGAAAGGAGAAATCCCGTTGAATTTCAACCTTAGACAAGTAGCAGAGCAGAAGAGGAGTGCGCTATTACCAGGCCACAGATTATGTGCAGGGTGTGCCGCTCCTATAGTTGTTAAACTAGCAAGCTTCGCTTTCAGAGGCCCCACAATCGTGGTTAACGCCACAGGTTGTCTCGAAGTCGCCACTACAGTATTCCCCTATACTTCCTGGGCGGTTCCATGGATCCATAACGCGTTCGAAAACGCTGCTTCCACAGCAGCTGGAGTGGAGTCTGCGATAAAAGCCTTGAAGAAAACTGGGAGGCTACCTTATGAGCATGTTGACGTAGTTGTTTTCGCAGGCGATGGTGGAACATTCGACATCGGGTTCCAAGCCTTAAGCGGGATGGCTGAGAGAGGCCATGACGTTCTGTACATATTGTACGACAATGAGGCATATATGAATACTGGAATACAGAGAAGTGGCGGTACTCCAAAGTATGCTGCGACAACTACTTCACCAGCAGGCGAGGTGATACCGGGTAAACCGGAGAGTAAGAAGCCTATTGCAGACATCATGGTTGCTCACAGAATACCTTACGTTGCAACAGCTACACCTGCTCACTGGATGGACTTTATGAAAAAGGTTAGGAAAGGACTGGAAGTCAACGGCCCAGGATTCATACACTCGTTGAGTAGCTGTGACAGGGGTTGGAGACACGATAATGCAATAAGTATTGAAGTATTAAGGAGAGCTGTTGACACGTGCTACTTCCCGCTGTGGGAGTGGACGCCGGAAACCGGTTACATGCTGACTGACAGGAGCCTAGTGATCGCGAGAAACCCGTCTCTGAAACAGCCTATTGAGCGGTTCGTGGAGGTTCAGGGAAGGTTTAGGCATTTAATGAAGCCTGAGAACAAGGAGAAGCTGAAGGAGCTTCAAGAATACGTTGATAAGGTCTGGGAAGACCTGCTTAAACGAGCAAGCAATGCTCCTAAATAGGTTGATAGCTATTAAGGAGGAATTGCTTACCACCTTAATGTCTTTTTTAAAACACGACCCATTGATCCTTGGAGTGGGAACGCCGTTAAGAACCGACGATTCCTTCGGGCTCGTGGCCTGCGATTTTTTAAACTCCATGGGAATTGAATGTGTCAAGTGTGAATACGGTATAGAGTCATGTCTAACAGACATAAACGATAAAAGGCCTAAAGCCCTGTTGATTATTGACGCTGTTCTCGCTCGTGGATCACCTCCTGGGTCTATCATACTGGCCGATGAATCGGCGATAGCTAGTGGGGAGATATTGGTGACAACCCATAATATTCCCCTGAAAACGTTACTTGAAATCCTAAGAAAAGAATATGGCGTGGAAAGAATAATGATAATAGGTGCGACTCCTTTCTCCCTGGACTATGGTTTAGACTTGACAAGCGATATGATGCGATCACTCGAATACTTTATCAATGTCTTTAAGCAAGCCTTTTTCTCAACCAAAAAAGATATGAAGGAAGAAACGGCATAAACGGCAGGGTCTTAAAGAGTAGTTTGTAATGTTTATCATAGTCATCCCTTCTGAATAACCCTATTTTCTCTATAAACTCGAGAATGGGAACCGGTAACCAGTACCTGGTTCTACTAAAGAATTTCGTCATAAAGTGCTCAGCTTTCAGTTTAAAATAGCTCTGAGATAAGTATGCTTCCACATAACCACGGGGATCATTTTTATCCAGTGTCTTGGCTAGCTCGGGGGCCAGCTTGAAAATATAGTATAACCCTCCACCGGTATAGGGTTTTACTAGGGGTATTGAGTCGCCGAAAAAGAATAAATGATTTGCGAACACAGGGATTTTTAAAGGATGACTACACGGGATAAGGCCGCCGAAAAACTCGGCAACACCCTTGGGTTTTAAGCCATTTAAAGCTAGCAATTTCTCATTAATGCTTTTTGGCAATGTTTTCCTAGACATATATCCAGACAGAACCAAATTTTTATCAAATGGTATTATCCAATGAAATAACAAATCATTATGGTTAATATAGGTTACTATAATTCTTTTCTCATTGATATAGCTAGTCTCAAACAATCCCTGGAAACCAATTAGGTAACAAGGTTTTGCTTTAAAATACCTCTCCCTGAAGAGGCTTAACACACCGTCACTGGCAACTACGTCCTGGCATTTTATTTCATAATTCTTAGAGTGTATTTCTGTAGGGGTTTCCCCTGGTTTCGCCTTTACTTTGGATAAAAACTCTATTTGAGAAGACACCTTATCAAAAAGTTTCCATTCCAACAAGGGTCTTTTGACATGGAAGACTACGGGCTCTTTAAAGTGGAAAGCATGTTTTCCGACTCCGAGAATGTTGAATTCGATCTCATTATATTCGTGATCAATCAGCTTAGGAGATAGTTCTTTTTCAATAATCTTCTTCGTCTCTAACCCGACAAGCCCGGCACAGTGCTTGGGGATTCCTATTTTTTGATGTTCCTCTATTAGGGTGATGTCTCTTTCCTTAACATGTAGCGCTGTTAAAAGTCCAGCCGGACCAGCACCCACTATGCAGAGGTCCTTTCTCATCACATTTCCTCATAATCCCTGGAGGATACCTTCATTGAATACTTTTTAGCTTTCAATTCTTTAATAATATACTTAAAAGCCTTAATAGGATCTGATGTTGAACCACAAGTGTACACGTCTATGGTGGCAAATTCGTACTCAGGCCACGTGTGTATTGATATATGGCTTTCCAATATTATTCCCACAATGCTAACCCCAGGATTTATTTTCCATGCTTTTACGTCTAGGAGTGTTAGATTGCCTTCCACAGCCGCGTTCCTCACAATCTTCTCCAAAGCCTTCTCATCGCTGAGTATTGCTGGGTCGCACTGATAGGCCTCGCCGTAAACATGCTTACCTATAACTTTCTTCAAAGTAAGCATAAATTCCCCCCTTCTCTTTCTATGAAAAATTAACCCTTGATTCTTTATAAATATTACCCCCACCCCTCGCGAGAGAAATGATCATATTTCACCCCGGGGGATTACTACGTGTTTCTAGAAAGTTCACAGTTTTATCCCCCGTGAACAGTATTTTAGTTTTGTGAAGCAAATATGAAGCTGTTTGGCACTGCAGGAATAAGATTACAATACCCGATGGAACTTGACGGTGTACTCGCCTACAAGTTAGGGTTGACCATGGGTTCACTAGGGTATGGGAAGGATTTCTTCATAGTGCATGATACGAGAACCACAAGTCAATTACTAACATATGCGTTCACAGCAGGAGTTATGGCTTCCGGGGGAAACACGCGAATAGTAGGCGTGGCACCAACCCCTTTAGCAGCCTACTCGGCCAGGAAGTACAAAGGAGTAGGTGTTAGCGTGACTGCGAGTCATAATCCCCCCGATTACAACGGGTTTAAGTTTTACGATAAGGAAGGATATGAGTTCACAAGGAAGGAGGAGTCTGAAATAGAAAGGAATATATGGAGGAAAGCGAAGCCCGTTGATTGGCATTTGGTAGGAAAGGCCTACCGTGAAAGGGCCGTTGTAGAAGAATACGTTGAGGACTTGATCAGCTTCGTAGGTTCAAGTCCCGGCAGGGGCGTTAAGACATTCGTAATAGACTGCGCTAATGGCGCTTCATACAATATATCACCTAGAATTATAAGAAGCCTCGGTGGAAGACCTCTCACCATTAATTGTAATCCGGACGGGTTTTTCCCGTTTAGAACGCCGGAACCGAGGAAAGATGTCCTGGAAGAATATGCTACTATGTTTCGAGGAGTAAGTCCATCCGCGATCTTTGCCCACGACGGTGATGCTGACAGGCTGGCCGTGATAGACCCTGTTGACGGGTTTGTGAAACAGGATAGAATTCTGGCGTTTTTCGCGAAAAAAGCTTTAGAGGATAAGACGGGCAGAGTCGTTGTGTCTATAGACACCGGTAGGGCGCTAGACGAGGTAGTTGAAAGAGAGGGGGGAGTTGTTGAAAGGTATGTGTTAGGTAAGACGCATGAAAGAGTGAAGGAGGTTGGAGCATCGCAAGTTGTCATGGCTGGGGAGCCCTGGAAACTCATTTATACTTCATGGGGGCCATGGGTAGACGGCATACTCCAAGTGGCTATTCTCACAAGTGCCTTGATAAGGGAGGGGGTTACAAGAATTTCAAAGCTACTTGAAAAAGAGAATATTCCTGACTACCCGTGGGATAGGAGGAGCTACATAATATCCCCGCTCGACATTCGGGAAAATATTTATAATTCACTAATAGAAGAAATGAAGAGTCTCCTAGGCGATCCAGAAAACATTATAACAATTGATGGGACCAGGCTGGAGTATGCGGATGAGTCATGGGTACTTATAAGAAAAAGCGGGACAGAGCGGAAAATCAGGGTTTACGCTGAAGCTTTAAACAAAGGGAGGCTTGAAGAAATGCTCATGAAGATTGAGAAAAAACTCGTTGAGATTGTTAATAAAATGGGTGGTAGAGTGGTTGAAATAACTTATGGATGAGGAACTGATTTATAGGGGGATAGTCATACATATTTCTGACCAACAATGTCCATAGCTAGAGAACCTAGGAAGAGGAAAATCATAGAAACTGGTTTAAAAGACCTAGAACCCAGCATTAGAGAACATGTTGAAAATTTAATGGAAAACATTAAAGATGTAAGTGAGAAGAGTCCCACTAGTAAGATTAAGAGGAAACAAGCCTAGCATTTATGTTTCTAATCTCCCCAATATTTTTAACCTTCAATGGGTCTTCCGAGTATTCGACAATATCCCCGTAACAACCGGGAAGGAGACAGCCAAGTCGTTCATCTCTTAGAGCGTAAGCCCCTCCTCGAGTATACGAATCCAAAGCTTCCAGTATCGAAAGTGCTTCACTGGAGTGGTCGTAACCGTATTCAATGCCATCCCTCAAGCCTCTTGTAATAGCTGCATATATTGTTTCAAACGGAGCGACAGGTTCTACGGGAGAGTCCGTAGATAGAACTAGTGTCGTTATTCTGCTCAAAGTTTTAAACCTATAAACCCATCTAATCCTTCCCTGCCCTACTCTTGACAATATCCACTTATCGCTCAATATGAACCTTGGTTGCACGACAATTATTGGTTTCAAAGCCTTTATCGGCTCCAACTGATCATCCCTTACAAGGCTAGCGTGCTCAATCCTGTGTACTCCCGGATTAGCTGAGGATTTCAAAGCATCAAGCGCTATGTCCAAGGCAGCGTCGCCTATCGCGTGCATTGCTAATTGAAGACCGTTCTCCTCGGAGAATTTTAAGGCTTCTTTAATAGTGTCCATAGACACGTTGCACATGCCTCTCACTCCTGGAGCATCAGAGTAATCATTCCTCAGCAACGCTGTTCGCGGCCCCAGTGCCCCATCTATTAGGATCTTTATCCCCCTAACACTAAGCCCCCGCGGATATTCTTGACTTAGAACCTTTCGCAATTCTTCCCGTTTATTGATTAACTCGTCAACCAGCACGTACGCATAAGTTCTTACTGCTACTTTTTCACGCTTGTAGAACTCTAATAAGGCTTCAAGCTCTTTTAATCTTATCCCAGCCAATCCGATGGCCGATACTCCATTACTCTGCAGGATTTCAAAACCTTTTGAAAACGCCTCAGCTAATTCTCCTTCACCAGCCTGGGATCGAATATGTGCCAATAGTTTCCAAAGGCTAGACTCATATATGTATCCGGTTTCCACGTCAAGCCCTTCTGAATTTCCCAGGATGGTTAGGGCTCTTTCAACCCCTAACGTGTTCAACACTCCTACATGTCCCGATTGATGAACTATGAGAACCGGGTCATTCCCTAAATATTTATCGATCTCGCTCCTAACTGGCATCCTCCCCTCTTCAAGGTAAATGGGGTTTAGCCTTCCTGAGATCTTCCATTCACCGATTTTCCTAGAGTAATGTTTTAACTCCTCAAGTATGGATGGGATGTTTCTACCATGCAACTCTTTTGTGAGCGCCTCGAAACCTAGGGAGTCTAAATGTAAATGCGAGTCTACGAAACCCGGTCCTAGCGGTTTCTTAAAAACTGTTTCCTCGCTTATACCAGGCATAGTGGATAGCTTCTCATAACTTCCTGCGGCAACTACTTGGTCTTGATGGACAATAATGGCTTCAGTTTTCACTAGCGGTTTGAACAATAAGTAAATGCCCTGCTCAGAAGCAATTAACTTCATGCTGATATCCTAAAAAGCAATTATGTGCGGAGAAGTTTTTAAACCGGGTTGATTATATTTAAAAAGCACTCTTTCCGCCCATGACGGTGGGAAGCTTGGAACAACGTCTAAAGGAGTATAGTGGTAGCGTTTTAGACCTTAATTTTGGAAAACCGATAGTTGTATTAAATGAAGCCGATGCTCGGGAGCTTGGTGTAACTCCAGGCAACATACTATTAATCATTCACGGGGATAAGCAGAAAACCGGAGTAGTAATGACAACCAAGACCATGGTTAACAAGGGTTCACTAATGGTGACAAATGAGCTGGCAAACGCTTTAGGCTTGAAAGAAGGTGGGGCTGTAGGCATTAAACCGTTAAGCATACCTCCTAGTTTTCCAGCGCTCAAGAAAAGATTGAAAGGTGAGAGACTTGAGGAATCTCATTACAGAGAAATTGTTAAAGATGTGGTGGAGGGGGTTTACGGGGAAGCCGAGATCGCAGCGTTTCTTGTAAGCCAATTGTTCTATGAACCAACAGAGGAGGAATTAACTTACTTGATTAAGGCAATGGTGGAAACAGGGAGCAGAATTGTTTTCGAAGAGCCCGCTAATGACGTTCACAGCGTTGGTGGCGTACCAGGTAATAGTAAAGTAGCCCTTATAACTGTTCCCATCGTTGCGGCATCAGGACTATTGATCCCGAAGACAAGTAGCAGGGCGATAACGAGTCCTGCAGGAACTGCGGACACTGTTGAAGTATTAGCAAGAGTTGACTTGACGATTGATGAGATAAAGGAGATTGTTAAAAAGACGAAAGGGGTTTTAGCGTGGGGCGGAAAGCTTAACCTAGCACCTGCTGACGATATTTTCGTAAACATTGAGAGGCGCCTAGCAATTGATCCTATTTATCAAATGGTAGCTAGCATACTCTCTAAAAAGCTTGCAATGGGCATCGAGAGACTAGTTATAGATATCCCAGCTGGAAGGGGAGCGAAAGTACAGGAGGTGTCTAAAGCTGACGAGATGGCTGGAATATTCATAAGGCAGGCGAGTAAAATGAACATTGCTCTTAAAGTAGCAATAACTTACGGTGGTCAACCAATAGGGTTAACAACCGGTCCGGCCTTGGAGGCTAGAGAAGCCTTATCCGCGTTAATCACGGGTAGGGGAAGTCGTAGTTTAGTCGATAAAGCTTTACTGCTAGCAGGGCTTGTCTTAGAGTTAAGCGGGAGGGTTCCAGCCGGAAGCGGTGAAGAGGTTGCCAGAGAGATTTTCCTTTCAGGGAAAGCTTATGAGAAGTTTAAGGAAATCATAGAGGCTCAAGGCGGAGACCCTAATGTTAAGCCGGAGGAAATCCCCATAGGGAAACACTCTTACACTCTAAAATCTCCTCTTGAAGGAGCTGTAACCCACCTAGATAATGCTGCGATAACAACTCTTGCAAGGGCTTGCGGAGCTCCATATGATAAAGGAGCCGGGGTTTATCTTCACGCAAAGGTCGGTTACAGGGTGAATAAGGGAGATCCGTTGATAACTCTCTACAGTAACAGTGCCTCAAGGCTTGAGACTGCTGTCAACCTGCTCTCACAAACCCAGCCCATAATCGTTGAAGGAATGTTGTTGAAAACTCTCCCATAAACGATAAAGCAGGTTTTTAATCGAAACACGCGATTAGTGAGTAATAGGGATTTGCCTTGAAATACGACGTTGTAATTGTGGGAGCGGGAGTAGCCGGATTAGAGTCCGCGATTGTCCTAGCCTCGAAGGGTTTTAAGGTTGCTGTTGTGGAGAGCAAGCCTGCTGAAAAAATAGGTGATAAAACCTGTGGAGACGCGATAGGCATCCACCACTTTGAGAAGATAAGCTTGGAAATCCCTAGTAAGGTAATTGATTACAAATACCAGGGAGTGAAGATTTACAGTCCTAGCGAAAAACACGGCTTAATCGTTCCCGGGGAAGGAGTCAGCGTGAACAGGGTTAGGTTCGGGCAATGGCTTCTAGAGGAAGCACTGAAGAAGGGGGTAGAACTTTACGATTCCCATGTTCTCACAGACGTTATCATCAAAAACGATATGGTCGAAGAGGTAAGAGTTAAAAAGGTCAACGGCCCAGTGGTCGAGCTCAAGGCTAATGCTTTCATAGATGCGAGTGGCGCCCGCCCTGCCCTAAGGTCAAAACTCCCCGATACATGGCCGATCTCTGATAAACCATTCACAACAGACTTCAACATTGCGTACAGAGAAGTTATTAGGAGTGTTAACCCTATTCCAGAAGAGGACTCTAAGTACGCATTAATTTATTTGAACGCAGAGGTCGCTCCTGGAGGATATTGGTGGTTGTTCCCCAAGTCTGATGATCGGGTTGTTTTAAACATTGGGCTGGGTGTTGTTTGGAACGGGGTTTACAATCCAAGACATAACTATGAAAAATACCTGAAACCCCGTTTCAGAGGCGATTTAATCCATGCTGGAGGAGGAATTGTGCCGACGAGAAGACCTCTTCCAACCCTCGTATGGAGGAACGTTGGCGTCGTAGGGGATGCCGCCTACACTGTCAACCCTGTACATGGGGGCGGGATCGGATCCAGCCTCGAAGCCGCGTACATCGTCTCCACATATATTGGCAACGGTCTAGAAGCCGGTGGGGTTGACGAGAAGAAGGTCTGGGAGGCGAACATTAAATACATGCAGGCTTATGGTGCTAAGCAGGCTGGGCTCGATATTTTAAGAATGTATCTTCAAAAATTGAGCAACGATGATTTTGAATGGATACTGAAGAATAAGATTGTTGACGGTTCCTCCGTTTACGATTTAGGCGTCAAAGGAGAGCTCGGGGAGAAAATACTTCACACTGTTAGCGCAATGATAAAGTTGCTGGGAAAACCAAGTCTCCTAAACCAGTTGAGAATAGTGAGAAGCTATATGAATCGATTGATGAGTCTTCACTCAACAGAGTATCCTAAATCACCCGAAGAATTGCCCAAGTGGATGAGTCTTGTTGAAAACATTGTGGAAGAATACGCGAGAACAATAGGTTTTGATAGAGGGCAAAAAGTTAAATGGTGAATTTTGCAGGGCTCGATCTTTCAGCCAAAGAATCTAACCCTTCAGGTTTAGCAGTGATAAATTCATTTAAAGAAATAATAGACTTGACACTAGTGGTTAGCGATGATGAAATAGCTTCTAGAATTATCCTCTACAAGCCGATTATAGTAGCCATTGATGCGCCCTTAACTTTCACCGGAAAGCCGTTCAGGCAGGTTGACAGGTCATTGTTGAAGGCGGGTTTCAGAGTCCTCCCCGCAACTCTCACATATATGCGTGAGCTAGCTGAGAGAGCGCAAGCGCTTAAGAAGATTTTAGAAAGCAGAAATGTCGCAGTGATTGAAACACATCCTACCAGTGCTTTAAAATCAAGCAGGTGTAGTTCTCACATTAATCTGTTCCAGTCCTTCGGTTTTAAACAGGAAACACCAACCCTTAGGAACAAACATCTCATTGATGCTTTAATCTCATCAATAGTTTCTTATCATTATTATCACGGAACATCAGTGATTTTTAAAGAAGCTGACGGAGAAGTACACTTGCTCCCTACGCTATGTTAGGTTAATCTCTAAGTCGTTTCAGATAGGATGCGTTGTCCTTTATCAAGTCTGCAACGTATTCTATGAGAAACTTTCGGGAAAAAGCCGTCAACATTTTAACGGTTAATGGTATTTGAATCTTTGCCCCCGAGGCTTTCAAATGGCCGCCGCCATTGAGTGCGACCGCGAGATCTCTAACGTTTACATTCCTGCTCCTCAAGCTTAACTTGCCGTCACGAGACACTATTACAGCCACATCCAGCCCAACCCTTGACAAAACCAGGGAGGCGAGAAAGCTGTTTTCAACATCTTCCCTAACGTGAACAACCCCGATCTTAAACCCGTTGGCCTCGAACACTTCGAAGTCCATGTTTTTCGATAACTCGCTCAACTCTTCCAATTCTTTCTCAAACTCTTCAAGAACTTTTTCCTCAAACGCCCTGTCCCAGTAAACACCGCTTGAAATAGTTTCAACCACAACATTTTTCCAGGAAACAGGATCCTTCCTCCTCACAAGCCTTATGTAGAATGGTGAAAGCCAGTGGTCGAATCTCCACAAGTCTCCCCCGCAAACACCATTAACAAGGTTTTCCAGGAAATCTGGCGGGACATTGGACCTCTTGATAAAAGCATGCTTAGCAACAACACCAACCCCGCAAGTTTCCCTATCTACATGCAGTTTAACTTCATACCGTCTCATACTTTCTACCCATTCTTTATCCCACACGTGATGGTCAAACCATTCAATCTCTACTTTTTTAGCGCTTAAGCTTGATATGGCCTCTAAAACCTGGCTAAAAACACCCGGGTTGACCCCAATGTCAAACACCGCTATTCTCTCCGGCGGATTTACAACAACTCTTCTAAGCACCTCGTTAATTAAATAGGGTTCTGTGTAGATTACTTTGTAATCTGAAATACCTGTAGCGTACAAGTACAAGCCGGCTGCCGCTACGCCATCCATATCTGTATGCGTTATTAGCAAATTTTTCATGGCAATTCAGCCATAGAGTATTTAATTATTTCCCGGAGTATTTTATATATGGTTTAGACTATTTAGGTTGGTTTTAGAGGAGTGTCAGTTGGCTACCGGGGATATTCCGGTTGAAAAGGACAGACTTCACATGCTTGGTGACGTGATTTTCGAGGCTCAATTATTGTTGAAAGCCAAGTACGTCGAGTCTTTACCAGGAAATTTACAAAGTTTTAAGGAGTTTTTAATCAAGCACAACAAAGGTACCTATCTTTTGACGGGGAACGTTGAAAACGGTCGCGTATCCGTACTGGTAGAAAACGGTAAAGTTTCGTCTATTCTTTTCGTAGAATCTTATACAGGAGAGCGGATTGTGGGGGAGAAATCACTAGATATATTGATGAATATTCTCTCCCAGCCTAACACGACACTCAGAGTCTTTGAAGTGAGAGAAGAGAAGGAAGCTGTGGAGGTTCAAAAAGAGAAGACTGAGCAACCTGCCCCATCTGTGAAATCTGCGGAAAAACCTCAGGCTACGACTTTTCCTTCGAAGACCATCGAGCTGGACCCTGAGAAGCTTCAACGGTTCAAGCGGGAATTTCGTCAAATAGCCAACGAGACTGCCGAAGCCTATGGTTGCAGGATTGTGGACCTCGTTTACGAGCTTGTTGGAGATGACTTAACGATTCTCATAGCTTTGAAGAAGAAAGGCATATTTGGGAAGTGTTTAGAAGAGGAATTCGCTGAAACCATCAAAAACGATCTCCCATTGTTAAGAGAAAACTACGACTTAAAATTAAATATTATTCTGAAAACCAGCTTGGAAGAATAATTACTCAGCAGGAGTTTCAACGCTTTCCTTCTTCAGGAGCTCCTCCAGTTCGGACCTGGCTTTCTCGTAGACGGCTTTAGGTTCGTAGTAGTAGTCGAAGATTATTCTTGACACGTCCCACGCATCTTTTATTCCCTTAACAAGCATCCATTCCAATACCGTGCTTCTACGCTTTATCTCCTCTATTAAATCGCTCACGTCAAGACCTCTCTTCAATGCTATGTCCTGTAGATGGATACTCCTTTCAAGATTCACTACATGCGAATCCGTTCTCGGATCCCAGGTTGAAATTTTGATGTATTTTTCGAAATCCTCCACTTCTTGCACAACCGTTATTCTGCGCCTAACCTTTACTACTCCCTTTTCAACCCTTGTGATAACTCTTTGAACATGCATGAAAACATTCATTAGTCTCATGTAGGTGGGAGGAATATTCATGGGAGGGCTTGTTAAACGTTTCACGGCGTAATCTAGTGTCTCGGCGTGTATGGTTGATGCACCACTGTGGCCCGTAGCCATTGCTTGGAACAGGACGAAAGCCTCGTCACCGCGGACCTCGCCCACGATGATGTAGTCAGGCCTGTACCTCAGGCTTAGCTTGACTAAGTCGTAGAGCTTTACGCTAGTTCCAAGCGACTGTGCACCAGCAATATATACTTCTCTACTAGTGAGCTGAACCCAGTTAACGTGTGGAAGGTTGAGTTCAGGAGTGTCCTCTATCGTAACTATTTTCATCCCAGGCTTAATGAACATTGAGAGAGCGTTTAACAAGGTTGTTTTACCGGTACCGGTGCCGCCAGCCACCATGAAGGTTTTCCCATGCTCTAGCAAGAGCCATATGTATGCAGAGGTTAGGCTGTCAATATTCCCCTGTTCAATTAGCTCAATAACGCTGAAAGGTTTCTCCCTGAATTTACGAATGGTGAAAGATGGGCCTTTAACAGACACCTCGTGCCCATAGGTAGCTGCGACACGGTGTTTCTCAGGCAACATAGCGTCTAAAACAGGGTAGGCTATGCTAATGTGCTTGCCAGCCATGTGGGCAAGTTTCATAATGAGCTCGTTGAGGTATTCCTCATCCATGAACGAGACATTTGTCGGAATACTCTCGTATCTCCTATGCCATATGAAAATTGGAACGTTAACTCCATTGCATGATAAATCCTCGATATTAGGGTCTCTCAGGAATGGGTCAATCGCTCCATATCCCAGAAGGTTTCTCTCAACATAGTAGAATACTTTAATTCTTCGTGCTCCAACCAGCCCAAGCTTATCTCTATACTTCTCCGCAATTCTCTCAACCTCCTTGAACACGTAAGCTCTCAAATCCCTTACATCCTCTGGTTTAGATGGCGGGTGTATCTCGTCCATTAATATCTCAGCCAGCTTTGACAGAATAGACTTGTCCTCCGGGGTTAATCCTTGCTCCTCAACGAAATACATGGGACCCGTTGGGGTTTCCGCTATAGTTATCTTCACAAATGGCTTATAGACGTAGTATGACTCTAAAACCCTCCAGCTAGGGTCTCTTTCAACAATTCTCAACGGTTCTTCGACAGGCATTACTCTTTCAATGCTTAGTTTCTTCTCTTCTTTTTCAACAATTTCCTTAGGCTTTTTCCTGATGGTTAAAATCGATGACAGAGAGAATCTCTTTCTCGCTTTTTCTTGATTCATAACTGTGACCTACTTTATTTTTATCTACAGGTTTACTATAAAAATTTATTAACATAGCAGGTTAATTATTTCTATTGGTGTGTCAATGAAATTCTGGGATTTCATTTACAGGTGTTTCGGGGATTATGCAGATGAAGTTTTAAGGGCCTCGCCGAGTGTTGCGAAACAGTTACGAAGGTCTAACATACACATCCACGTAGAAGTTTACGCATCGCTCATATTATTTGTCCTTGCGCTTTCGGCTGGAGTAGCCGCTACTTTGGGCGTGTTAAGTTTCTTCCTAGGTTTTCCAGTTTTCCTCCCACTTGTCCTCGCCATACCACCTCTTACATACATAGTAATGATCTTGATACCCTCCCTCGTTTCAGGTTCAAGAGCCTCGGCGATTGATGGGGAATTTCCTTACACCATTAGTTATCTCAGCATCATGGTGATGAGCGGTCTATCCCCATATATCGCTTTTGAAAGAATACTAAAAGGCAGTGTTATTTTTCAGAAAACCAGTGAGCTAGCTCAAAGATTTGTACTATTAAATAAGATTCTAGGCAAGGATCCGCTTACAGCCTTCGCAATGCTTTCTGATAGAAACCCCAGCGCTAGAGTTAGAGAGACGCTATCAGGGTATATTTCAACGGTAAAGGCTGGAGGCGATGTTATAGATTATTTAAACAAGAGGGCTAGGGCATTATTCAACGACCTGCTGGTCAGCATGAAAATAATTGCTGACAGGCTCGGTGGACTGTTGGAATCGTACTTGGCAATAGTGCTGTTAACTATGATCAGCTTCACAGTCCTATACTTCGTTACAGCTAGCTATAGCGGGGTCATAGCCTTTGGCATAGACACTGGAACTATGACCCTACTCCTTTACATTCTAATGCCCTTCATAAGCATAGCAATCATCTATTTAGGGGATGTGATGCAGTATAAGGAGGCCTGGATGGATTGGAGACCTTACTACGTGTTCTTCGGGGTCACACTTCCATCTGCCGCGGTCCTATCGTTACTGGGGATAGTGCTCTACGGGAATCCGGCATTCAAAAATAACCCTGTCGTAACAGCCGTTCACGACATCCTAATACTACCTATGAAGTTAGCCGATGTTCCTCCAAACCTAACCTTTGTGGAGTCCTCTATAGCATTGTCAATGACACTGATAATTAGCATAATACCTTCACTGATCTATGCTGAATACGTCGCGAGAGAGTACACCATCAATAATGGAATCACAAGATTCATAAGAGACCTTGTTGAGGTCAGGAAAACAGGTCTTCCACCTGAAAAAAGCATAATCGAGTTATCAAGCAGGGACTACGGCGTGTTCTCCAAGTACTTGAAGAAAATATCTCTAGAGCTCACACTAGGAGTTCCACTAAGGAAAATTATCGAAGAATTATTCAAGAAGATCAAACCATGGAGGGCCAAGGTACTCCTGTTCATCCTGACCGACTCGATCGAGGTAGGCGGGGGCACTGTAGACGTTCTCGAGAACCTTGCATGGTTCGCGGAAAGCATTGAAGCAATAGAAGCTGAGAAGAAACGTTCCATGAGGACGCTCATGATAGTTCCGTACCTAGGTGCAGTGTTAACTGCTTTCACCATAGTATTCATGGCTGTCTACATGGGGAGAATACCTTTAGCATCCGGCCAGTTCAAGGCCGCGGCCTCCACAGTTCTCCCAAGCATTGTTCTGAATACTTATCTAATGGGCCTTGTCGCCGGCAAAGTTGGGTCTGGGAGCGTAGCAGCCGGGTTTAAACACGCCTTGATTCTCACCCTGGTCACGATGCTGTTCTTCATGTTCTCAAAAGTTTTCACCGGTTTCTTGTGAGGAGGCTTTCAAAGTGAAAAGTGTCAGCGAGCCATTAGTAATAATGATCCTTTTCATGACTGTTGTACTGATTTCTTTATCAATATTCTTCTTCTCAACCTTTAGTGTTGATGCTACAACAGCTTCCGTGGAGTACGGGTATGTGAAATCTCTTTTCCGCGAAATAGCCTTTAGCATTCCTGAAATCCTTAATGGTCAAACCGTTTACACTCGGCATCCCAGCTCCCTTGTAGCCTTAGGTTTCAAGAAGATACCTGTGAATCTCACTATTAGGCTGGAGCTGAGTAATAATTCATTAATACAAGCTTTCAATAAGACCGAATTCTACGCGTTAACCGGGGGTATTCGCAGAAATGTTCTGGAAGATGTAAGAGGGTCTATTGTCTATGGGAAAAACCAGACTGTTGTGAACGAGATCGAGCAACTCGCCCTCGTGCGCGAATACTACTATAACGGATGGACAATGATCGAGCTTGATACCGCAAGAATCTACTATTCCATGTATAAAATAGGGCCATCGAACTACTACTTGGAGATACTCATAGCCGATTTCGGGGGATTTTACAACATATCGGAGCCCCCAACCGTGATGGGAACCGGCTCAATAAGGCTGAAATACGAACCTTATTATGCCAGCGTTTCAGAGTTTTCATCTGTTCAAAACCTTACATTAATTCTTAATCAAACAGTAATTACTCTCAAAGATATCTTACCGCCAAATCACACAATAGATCCTGTAACAGGGTCTCTCACTGTCAGAATCGTGTATAAGAAAATAGCGGTGCTGGTGTCGTAAAAAATATTTAAACCAGGTAGCTACTAACTATTTATCAGGTATTGGAATGAAGTCCGTCTCCGAGACTTTCTCAACTGTTTTGATCACATCTGTTTTACTAGCTTTGCTCGGAGTTTTAAGTTTTTACACATTCGTAAGCATGGCGGGGTTTAACACCACTACTGAATATATGTATTACAGGCAGGCTTTCTTGTCAATCGGAAACTCCTTAGTCATTCCAATGATGGGAGGATCCTACGAGATCTCAATTCCCATGTACCAGCAGTCAACAGGTTACGGTAAGGTAGGATCCATCAGCATCTTCTTCAACAATAGCCAGATACCGGCGCACTACTTCGAGTGTACAGGGCTGATCTCAGGAGTAAGAGGATTTTCAAGGCCTAATGCAACCATATACGGAGGAAACCAGCACGTTGTAGCCGATCCCCGGCTCATTCCAAGAGTATTGGAGACTTATAGTCAGGGTGAGACCAGATTATACCTGGATACTTGCAGGCTTCTAGTAGAAAGCGAGGTCACCAGGGGTTTAACCGGTGTAACGTTTATCTACAGGATATCCTACTACAATTTAACCGTTAGGCTTGAGTACAAGGATAGGCCGAGAGGCGTTGTGAGAATGTCAATGACAGGTAGCCCACTCACGTTTTCCGGATACGCGTTAAACATGTCAATAACCTTCACAGACATGATACTGGAGAAGACGTTAACATTAACGCCTAGAAACCTGTCGACCATCCCTCCAGGGACGCCCCTTGTTTACATAATAACCGTGTACAACCTTGAAATAGAGGTGAACTGAATGCCGACTCCTTCATTACTCCACGCTATTGGAACGGGTTTCATAGTAGCCTTATTAGTAGGCCTCTTTATGTATGGATTGTCCATGTCCGAGATAACCATGATCAATAATTACACAGCTATACTGCAATACATATCCGATAAGATAGCAGCAAGCATCAGATCCCTCTACTCCTCGACATACCTGGCCAACTCCAATCAATCCAGCATTAGCTTGAACATACCTGTAGAAATATCAAGTGAAAAAGGCTATAACGTTTATATTGGTCGAGGAGAAGTCCTAGCTTCAGAGTTCCCCAGGCTAAGAGAGAGGGGGGATTATAATCCGCAAGCATTCTACGTGATAGCCTCCACAGCGGATAAAAAAGTCTACAGTATCTCCCTCTTATTTCAGCCAACAGATCTAGTAGCTCCTTTAAGATTTGCTAAAGGCGAGCTCATAGTTGAAAGAGTTACACAAGGTTTTGACCCCGCAGAAGGCTATGTGGAGAGCGGGATCCTGTGGTTCTGCCGCTCCCCGGTATATGTCAAGGAGAGAGCTAACACTACTCTTTCAAACTACTTGGTTAAAATAGAGTTTGATCCTTCAATACTCAACTGCACCTATCAGGAAACAGTTTACACTCCATCCCGGAGTGATGTCCGCTTTGCAGACTCCGACGGGGTTTCAACCCTTAAGTATTGGATAGATAGTTGGGAGCCTAATTACGCGAGGGTCTGGGTTCAAATACCCAGCATTCAACCATTGGAGAATAAGACGATCTACCTGTACTGGGGGAACCCGTATGCGGCTGAGAGAAGCGATCCCGGGATATTCCTGTTCTACGATAGCTTCACACGTTACAACTCCCTGCAAGACTTGCTGTCACGGTCGCCACTGTGGAACGTGAGACCATTGCATTCGTATTCTTACAATTTGCTTCCAAACGGGTTGTTAAACGCCTTGCTTGACATTAAAAATAACGGCTTCGTCATTCTGTACTATAACAGGTTTATAATGCTCGACCAATACCAGGGAGTTTTAGTGGAAGCGCTGGGAAAGCCCTACAGCAGTGCCAACAAGGATGCTGAGTACTTGCTCGGACTGGTCAACGTGGGCGATGCTGCACAAGTATTTAATGAAACACTCAGACCCGTCATCGTGGACCCATCGTTATCTCTAGATAACTACACGGTGATATATGGGACCTGGGACATCTCCTCTATGGGAAACGATACATTTCTAAACGCGACAAGCCTATCCTACACCCCCGGGAAAGGATACTACGCAATAGCCCTGAGGGAAAATCCTCCGTTAATAAGATATCAACCAGGCCAAGAATACTATCAAATCCTGTATAAGGTAAGGATTGATAACACAAGCACTATCAGAGGGGTTTTAATCTCTGAGGATTTAGGACGCACAAGAGGCTTCTACCTAGGATTACAGTTTGATTCTAGCGGGAATGTTCTAAAACTATTGTATAGCAAAAACCCATTACCCGCTCTCACAGATTTTACGGTGTTAAACTCTACCTCGGTGTCCAATATAATCTTTCCCAATTGGGTAATCATTTATGTATCGGTTAAATCGCCTGGAGTTGCGAATTCAGAGTACTCATTTCAGGTGATAAATCCTGATAATGGATCAACAATACTTGAGTACTCGGGAAGGGGCACCCTAGATGTCTACCAGCCTGAGTACGTGGGTCCCTTCGCACACTCGCCAAGCGAAATATTAGGTTCCAGTGAATTATGGTTTGACGATCTCATATCGTGTAGATACAATAACAATACCAATATATATTTTGACGCTAAAAAGTTCTACATCATTGGTCTTTCCCCGGGCTGGGAAATTACCATCGTCGATTACAAGGACGTACTGGTCTACGATAATGAAACCAACACCACTAGGGTTGAGAAGCAAGCAGTTTACGCCCAGAGCTCCACGGTCGATGAATCTGGAATAGCTGTTTTCGACCTCACAACATACCCGATACTAGGCGAGATGTATCCGGTGGAATTTCTCTTCTACTATAACGGGGAGTTAATAGACAGGATCGAGTACCCCAGCCTTGTCTCCGGAGGAATGGTGCTGATGTTTCGACCATATCTTCAACAACCTCTCATAATCGACGGCGGGTTGATATTTACCACGGGCCAACAGGGCGTGGAATATCATATTAAGACACAAGCAATCACTGACACAAATCTAAGAGCTGGCTACAACATAACCAGCATAGGGTACTTTAATCAAAAACTCTACTACTTCATCTTGAACCCGAACTACTATAATACAACCCCCTCCACCTATAACCCGTACAACTTCACATATAAGTTAGCCGCTAATTTCACATTCTTTGTAGGGTTAATGGTGTATGAGTCAACCGGACAGGGCAGTGCCAACTTGACAGGAATATACGAATGGATCCGTGTAAGACCGTTCGTTGACCCGGAGCCTTTGGCCAAGCCCAGTTACTTATCTGAGTCCCTAAGTATTCCGACCCCTCCTCAGGTGAAGATAGTTGAATATGTTGACAGAATAGTGTTTTCCAGCGAGCTCCTGGTCGACTTGTTCATCATTGTGATACCGGACTCCCATTACGCGTTATCAATGGTCGTCAGGGGGAGGAGAGCGTGAAGGAGATCATAGAGTATCTACTTGCCATATTGATAATCCTCTCATTCATCCCTCTTTACAACATGTTGTCCACAACCTACTATGTTCCGAGAATTGCTACAGGGCTTGAGACTATTTCCTACTCGTTTGAAGAAGCTTTGAAGTACGTATTACTCTACGGGTTCAGCATAGGGAATTATACCCAGGGGGTGATAGAGGTTAGTGAAGCCTTAAACTCCACCTTAACAAGTTACTTAAACCCGTTCATGCAAGGAGGCTATGGAGTTTACGCGAAAATCTATACTCCAATACAAGAGATTAATGTGACTCCATACTCAAGTATTGGCGTTGCATCAATCTATAATCTCTCTACAACTATTTTCTTAGTCGACAAGAATGGTAGGAACGCGTTAGTAGTCCCCTTAATCTACGATGGTACAACTCCTGGTGGTTTATACCGGTTTAAAGTGGCACTTTACAACCTAACCGTCAAAGACCCTGGAGTAATAATAGTGGTTCAGGAGTCCAAAAATAACCGTTTCATAGCCACTTGGATCGCGCCTGGAATGCTTACTGGTGACCCAGTAAATATAGACGGGTTGACTGTGATAACGCCCAGGAATAACTTGACCCCTGTTACAGTACCAGGCATTAATAAAACACTCCACAACGCAACGATATACTACTACACGGCGCCCAGTTTCGGCCAGTATCTAACAAGCACTTACAACGTCACAGAATGGATAGAGTTTTCAGCGGGGGGAACCATCTTAAGGAGGCCATACAACATTACCACGATATCCTACTACGGTTCTTCAGTCAATTGGAACACAACACACGTAGCGTATAAAATATTGAGTATGAGAGTTGACGTGAAAAGGGAGTACATTAGAGGGCAGGGCGATTTTATACGAGGAAATTACACATATGTCAATAGCTTAACCACACCATTATACAATTTGCTGCTGGTCTCTCTCTTTGACAACACTAGAAGCGTTTTCATACCCATATATCCTAATGAATGGGTTTTCGGGGAAACACCTCCGCCTCAGGCTACAACAAGATACTCCAACATAAGAATTGGGATGTTTGATTACTTAATAGAGATAAAGGTGTGGAGGAAATGAGGGGGCAGGTTCAAGTAATTTCTGCTTCCATAGCTTTCACCATCATAGCCATAGCAGTGTTGGTATTGTTCACACAGATATATTCTCACACCGGCGTCTCCAGGTCTTACGAGGTAGTATACGACATACCGAACATCCTCAGGCAAAGACCTTACTGGACTGCGAGAGACCTAGCCCACACGATCATAAACACTACAGGTGCTGTCTACTGCTACGTGTCTATTAGAGAAGTTGACTTAGTTAGCAATCAGGTTGTCTCGGAAGACACGTACGAGATATCCCCGTTAACCATTCCCGAAGAGCAGCTCTATATTAGGTCTTTCGTGTACTCGAAAGGAACGATCATGGGTACTATTTTAACATACTCCATAAGGGTTGGTTACAAATGAAGGCTCAGCTCCCAATCATAATAGCCCTAGTCCTTGTGGCATCGCTCACGGTTACAACAATAATCTACACCACGTCAACAATCACATATACTTCCCTCACAGTTCTTGAAACAGGTAGCTCAGGAGAGTGGACATATATTACAGACCAGTTGGACAGCATCCTCCTCAGCGCTCTCTCAGCCGCCTCACAAAACGCGTCGAAAGGTTTCGAAAGCACTTACTGGAATCTCTACAGCGATGTGGTTAAAGAATACGGTAGCTGGACCAGGACATGCACCATCGTTGACGGGTGTCCTGGACCAAGCACCGATAGAAGAAAATGTACCGCGACCCTGTGGACCTTGTACAATTATGATGATTTCAGGTGCATAGGAAAGTGCGACTCAAACTATACTTCACCAGGGTTCAACTGGTCAATGAGCAACTACACGTTCTCGCTACAACAAGCAGCGTATTCATACTTTTTCAGGGCCGCAAGGATTGCTGAGATAACGCTCAATAATTGGAGAGATATGATGGCAAGCTACGGATACGTTATCTACACAAGCTCGATAGGGGGATTCTACAGAATAGAAGTGGCATCTTACGGCAATTTCTCGGAATCCAAGGCTACGCTTAGGCTGAATGCAACACTGGACATATACTCTGCGACAGCTGGATACAGGAGAATGATCAGATATGTTGAAATCGGGTATTCAACAAGATTTTACACTGGCTCCTGGAGCGATGATGGAATATACCTCCCCGTGTACATAAATGCATATGTAGATTTGAACGGGATTAAAGCACACTACATTGTTAACCCGAGTGAAACCTATTTAACCCTTTACAGCGTGATGCTGAAGCGCCTATCATTCCTCAATACTACTCAAGGAAACATAACAATAAGGCCGATTGTAAGCTATTATTACGGGAATGGTACTACGCTTTTGATTTTCAAAATCAATAGTACTGACAGCAACATGTGGAACCAAGAAGCCGTCGTTTGGAGAGAGGTTGTGCTCTCGCACAGAGACTATGACGATACCTTCGCCCCACCATACACTATCACAGATCCCTCTTCCAAGCTTCAACGCGTCACCGTTGCCTTCCTATGGGCTGGACTTCTCACAACCCGAATAGAGGGAGTGAACTTGTACAACGGGGTTAAAATAGTGTTTAAACACTACGCCAATACCGCGTACGGAGACTGGCTTGACAGCGTGCCTTTCAACATTTACGGGGATGAGAGGGCTGTTTTCCCACCAGAGTATGTTAGCTGATTCTCCATCACCTTTGAGTCAGATCGTTTTAAAACCTTTTCAAATCGATTAACCACAGGGGGATTATGGGAATTCTGGCGAATATAGTGAGGCTAGGGAAAGGAAATAATGATTTCGTAAAGGTGATCGTTCCCACAGCCTTCAGGATGACGACGGAGGATGGTATTCTCCTATATCTGAAACTTAAAAACGAGGTTGGCGTTGTAGCGAAAGTGACTGAGGTTGTGAGCAAGGCAGGCCTTAACATTGTTAACATCACAACGCCCAGCATAGTTAAAGGAGAGTATGGAGACTTGTTCCTACTGGTTGAAAACTGTGATAGGGAATGCGGCGAGGAGCTTTCAAAAAGCATGAGAAAAGAGCTCGGCAAAATCGTGAGCGAAGTCAGCGTTTACGATTCCAGGGAGAACTTCCTGTTCATACCAAACTCCGTTGCCGAATTCATGGGTTTGGAGTCATTAATTCTTCCAAAACCTCTTCTGGGGGAAGTGTATAAATTCGTCTACGGTAAACACCCTGATGCTTTAATGCTAGCATTAATTAGAAACATGGGAGTAGCCTTTGGGACAGGACTGTATAACGAGTTTCTAGGTGAGTCGGCTGAACACCTGAGCATTGAACACCAGTATGAAAACGCCCTCAGGTTTTTCGAAGGCGTCTATTCTTCGATGGGTTTTGGCAACGCTAAGGTAACTTATAAGAACGGGGTAGTCTTCAATATTGAAATATATAATAATTTAGAATCTTTAATACTGAGAAACTTGGAGCAAACAAGGGCACTACCCGAATTCACAATAGGGATGATCCAAGGTTATCTATCCAGTTTAACTGGTAGAAGAGTTGAAGTACACGTTCTCGAGACCTTGCCTAGAGGTAGTCAAAGAGATTTGTTTGAAGTAAGGGTATACGAGTATTCTAAGTAACCATTCTCCTCTATCCCACCGTTTTTAAAGTTATCATGTATGATCAGATCAAGGGGTTTGGATCAAATGGTCGGAGAATCTAAAAACATTAAGGAAAAAGTATATGAAGCATTGAAGAATTCTAAGACGCCTTTAAGTCCTAAACAGATTGCTCAAATGACCGGGCTGAACTATAATACTGTGAGAGCGAGACTACACGATCTTAGGAAGGAAAACAGGGCTTCCAGGATGCCGGAGGGCTGGGTTGCAAAATAAAGCTGTCTTGAACTAATTATCTTTTTAAAGGCTACTTCTCAATATCTAACCCCGTATTTTAAGAACGGTGACGCTGTTGAGCCTAATCCACTCGAGCAAGTATTTTCCATTAATGTTTACTTGGAAAATTGTTAGCGACCCCATATATAACTATGTCACTTTCAATAAAGAAGTTGAAGAACCTGTAGTCAACAGTATCCTGCTTCAAAGGCTCCGATACATCCTCCAGCTGCAAACCGCGCACTTAGTATACCCTGGTGCAATGCACTCAAGGTTTCAACACAGCTTAGGAGTCATGCATTTAAGCGGTATTGTAGCCCAAGATTATACGGATAAGATCATAGCCCTTTACGGGGAGTCAGCTCTGGAGGGATTTCCGGCTAGAAGCCTGGTTGAGGCCACCAGGCTTGCAGGATTGCTTCACGACGTAGGGCACGCAGCGTTTGGCCATGCGTTTGAGGAAATGGTTTTATGGAGAAGTGGAAAAATCCCGCCCGAGCTAAGTAATCATGAGAGGATCGGGGTTAGACTAATAGAACAGCTCCTAGAAGATACCTTATTGAAGCTTGAAAAAATCCATGACTTCCCCCACCTCACGGAAATCTTGCTAGAGCTTCTGCGGGAGAGAGAACCGGGTAGCAAAATACTGAATGTTTACCGCTGGATAATAAAGGATAGCCTTTACCCAACTGATATCGTTGATTTTCTCAAAAGGGACAGCTATTACACGGGGGCAAGCGAGTATGGCTACATCCATCATGAGAGACTATACATAAACACCTACCCTCTTGAAGCGAGGGACAATTATATCCTTGTATTAGATCGAACCGCTTGGGGTGAATTCCGGGAGTACATGGTTGCCAAGGCCGGTATGTACGAGCATGTTTACTATCATAGCGTTAACAGGGCTTTCGACCGTGTTCTAAACGATATCCTCGCGAAAATGGAGTCCACGTACAACCTGTCTGAGAGAGTCACAATGATTTCAACCGGAAACCCGTACCCATACCTTGAGCTAACAGACGTGTTCATGTACAAGTTAATGATGGATCATGCTTTATACGCTAACGACGATATAGGGAGGCTTTGCAGAACCATAATGATTGATAGAAAACCCCCGTATAGACGCGTGGGCCGAGAGTATATTTTGTATGCTTCAAAAGGCTTGACCTACCTGAAAGAACTGTTAAAGTTAATGTTTGATCAAATGTATAGGCAGCGAGTCCAGAACCTCATCCTTGAGGAAGTAGTATCCGCGGTGAAAGACAAGAACATTGGCTACGAGGACGTGTGGATTGATATCTTGGATATCTCGCCCGTGTCCAAGAGCGTGCTAATACCCGACGGCTCCGGCAAAAGACCCTATATCAGGCTCTACCTTGGGAAGAAATCGGGTAGAGAAATCACTCTAGACAGGGAAGTTGACTTGCTGGAAGAGGGGCTACCCTTGATGGTTATTTTCCGAGCGTACATCGCAAGGGAAAAATATGATGTGGAGCTGGAGCCCATTATTTCTAAAGCATTAGAATCATCAATAGAGTCTACTCTGGGTTTGACAAGGAGGGAATACGATGAAGCATTAAAGACCTTGTTTCAACATATGGATTCAATAGAGCATAAGAGCATGACTATGTAACGGTGATGCTACTTGGAAATGGTCTTCATAACCCTTACGTTTCTTCCCGAGGAATACCGTGTTAAACTGGAGTTCTACGGGGAAAACGGCAGGCTTGTCAAAACCGTGGAGTATGACGGGGTGAAACAAATCGTTTTCAAAGATGTTGAAGTTAGAGTTAACAGGCAGCTTTCCCAGACCCCTCTAGTGATGATCGCAACTGCGCCTAGTTTAGATGTCTCGCTTGTTGAAAACTCGGTGCTGAACGTGAGAGGTAAGTAGAAATGAGCGTCAACATCATAGGAGATTTCTTGATAGAGAACTCGCGAAGCCGTAGTAGTAAGCATGTTTCCTCTAGCATTCTACTAATTTATAAGAAAAGCAAGGGCCTCGTGAGACCTTCAGGAGATGTAGTCGCCGAGGAAAAACAAGGTGTGCCAACCTATGTTAAAGGGCATGCAAAACTTATCAAAATAAGACTAGAACACGGTGATTTCGCAATATACGGATGGTTCGTGAAAAACTACTTAAACAGGGTGAAAGGGTACGTGAATGTTTTTAATCACAAAGGAGTGCTCGTCTACAAGGCGAGATATAATAGTGGAGTGTTAACCAGGGTTGCGGGAGACCCCGTCTACGCGTGGCTGGTTAGAATATTCGCTGAAGCTATTAAATTGAATGTTACGAGAACAAGGTTAGGTGATGAGAAATGAGTGAAGCATTAAAGATTGCTGAGAGAGTGCTCAAAGCCTTCAAGTATTATCGTTGCTTTGTCTTCGAGAAACACGAATTACCATTGGTGAAGGATTTCGTTGTGAAATCGGAGCTTACGGGGCTTGTTACCATAAAGAAGGCTGACCCTAAATACGAGGACATCTACATTCTAACAGCCTCCCTTAAAGGATTCGAGCAGGATTGTATTTCAAAGGTTGATGAGCTTTTGTCGCGAGGGCAAATTCCTCTAGACCAGTACAAGAAAATGCGCAGTGAATTAGTGGAACAGTGTATCACAAGCATGGAGCATGAAAGAATTAAGGAGATTGTTGAGAAGATTGAAAAATATTATCAAAAACTAGGTAGGACTCAATAGATTATTGTCGTTAAAAACAATCCTGCTGAAGCTGCCACAGATAACAGGTAAAGTATAGGATTCCACCTAAATACTTTTGACCCGTCCAGCGGAGGAATTGGGAGCAGGTTGAAAAGCGCTATCCATGCATTTATATATACTAAATAGTAAACATGACTCGAATAATAACTCGGCAAGCTCGGGTACAAGTTAATCAACATGAATCCTAACATGGCTAGAACTATGTTCGTCACAGGCCCTGCTAACGAAGTTACACCTTCTATCCTCCTGAGCTCTAAGTAATCGTATGTCCTAGGCATTATCACTGTAACACCTGGCATGATGAACTTTATAGGCACGAACGGTAGTGAGCTGGCAAGAGTTATCAACAACCCTATAGGGTGTAAAACATACCTGCTGTAGCAATTCATTACTCTAGCTACTTGCCTGTGGGCTATCTCGTGGCTGATCACAGATAACACGGCTATTGAAAACACTAAAGAGAAAGAAACAATGTTTAAACGATACAGCTGGCTGGATGCAAACACAAACCCTATCGCTAGTGAGGCTATGGCGAGCGATAAAAACTCGTCATAATCCATCTAGTCCACCTTGGTTAAGCAAGAATTTATTATAACCATCTTAAACTTAACTTCTAAAGGGGTACTTATGAAAAGATGCCTGATGATCGCAAGGTTTCAGCCATTCCACTATGGTCATTTGAAAGCAGTAAAATACTGCTACGAGAAGTTCGACGAGGTCATTGTGATGGTAGGGATGGCTAGTCAAAGCCACACTCCCGAAAACCCTTTCACGTGCGGTGAGAGATTGGTTATGATACGCGAGTCGCTTAAATGGGCTGGACTAGACTTGTCGAGGATTATAACAGTCACTCTGCCAACGATGGAGGTTAACCGGGCTGCTGTTCACAACGTGAAGCTCTACAGTCCCCCCTTCACGCATGTAATCACTTTAAACCCTATTATCCAGCAGTTGTTCAGGGAGGAAGGATATGATGTTATAATACCTCCTCTTGAGGATAGAACCATTTATAGCGGCTCCTATATAAGGCATTTAATGGTCAATGGAAACCCTGACTGGAAGAAACTGGTTCCACCCCCAGTAGCCGATTTTATAGAGGAGATAAAAGGCGTGGAAAGAATAATCATGCTGCACAAGGAGAGGCTACCCGGATACTACGCGACAGCTTGATGAACAAGGTGGTATGATTTAAATGGAGAATTTAAGGTTTGCCTGCTCATCCTGCGGACTATGCTGCACTCTATCACCCGTTTCCCTACTCCCCCATGAGGATATTGCTTTACGCTTTCTGGCAAACACATACAATCTTAAGTATAGAAGCTCCCCAGGGTACAAAATGTACGATGAAATCAGCGGCTTCAACCTAGCATTCAGCTACGTCATGGAGCTGGTGGATGGTAAATGCACCTTCCTAAAAAACAATCTCTGCCTAATACATGATGTTGCGAAGCCATTAATATGTAGAAGCTACCCTTTCGTCCCCAAGCAGGTCAAGTATTACGTTGACAATGTTAACCGACACGTTTACGCTGTGGTTGAACACGGCTTGAGCATGAAATGCCCTGTTGTGAGCAGGGATATGAGAAGGTTAGAGTTTGTTGAAAACCCCTATAGGCTTGCTTACTATTACACGCCTAAAGAGTTTATGGCATCACTTGAAATGGAGAGAGCGAGAAACGTTTATTTCGAGCTTCTATCAGCTCTTTGGAAGAAGAGAATTGTAGAACTAGCCGAGGAGAAACATGGCGCGCCCGTTATCAACCTGTATCAGTTCCTTAGAACTTATTTCCCCGAGATGCCTAACTTATTAAATATTCAACCCCTTAGAGATAAAAAGTGAGGATGAGAAATGGGGAGAGAAGCTGAGGAGTTTTCATTAATGCTGGAATTGTTAAGACTGCTCTCGGAAAATGAAAAGGTAACTCCAACCATTGTTGAGAAAGAGCTGGGTTTGACGAGAGAAGAATATGAAGGTTTAATCTCAGTTCTCAGGAAATACTTCATGCTTAAGGAGGAAAAAGACTCCGTTATATTCTACAGAGGCGATAATCTCAGAGCAATACAGCCATGGGGGTGGAACTATGTTTATAGGGTTATTGCCGGTTCAACAATGAGCATGGCTAAGAAATATCCTCCATGGAGTATCACTGTAGCTGAATACCAGGTTTACGGCAAGGGCCGTCACGGTAAAACATGGATTGGGAGCCTCGGAGGCTTATGGGTTACTTATAAAATGCGGGTACAGGCTCATTTAGCACAGTTTCTCCCGATAGCGGTTCCCGTTCTTCTCTCAAGGATTTTAAGAGACCAGTTTAAGATTAATGCATTGATCAAGTGGCCTAATGACATAGTGATGAACGATAAGAAACTCGCAGGGATCTTGGTGGAGGCAGAGACCTCCGGCTCCGATATTATAGGATACATTGGATTAGGCATTAACATTAACAATGACCCTCCATTAGAGACTGCCATAACCCTAAAGGAGATTGCAGGAACCCTAGTGCCTAGGAACCGGTTATTCAGCAAGTTGACGGGGTGGATATCCAGGATGGAGAAGCTTGTTGAGAAGCCAGAGCTTCTAAGACTTGAATACCTTGAAAAGCTGTCAACCCTTGGTAGGAGAGTCAAAGTTGTAACGAAAGATGCTGAGATTGTTGGAAACGCCTCGTCGATATCGGAATTAGGCGAGTTAATCGTTGAAACAGGATCAGGAAGCGTTAAAATCTCATCGTTAGAGGCTTTAAAAATTATTCATTTAGATTGAGACTACTCTCCTGCAACCCTGACTTTTTCAACCCATAATCCAGGTGTTGCAACACCCTCCGATGTGAAGACTTCCCTTCCAATACCTCTTAACCTGCTTCCAAGCCACTCGTAAACATTTCCTGTTATTAACACACCTTTAACAGGACCTTTAACCTCCCCGTTCTCTACAAGTAGTGCATGGGTTGCTGTCGCTTTAACGTTACCGTTGTAGGGATTGCTCATCCACTGGCCAATAGTCTCGTAAACTATTAGACCCTTCTTTAATTCTTGTTGTAAATCCTCCAACCTGCTTTCACCTGGCTGAACATGGAAGTTTGTAGGATAAGGTGTTGTTGGAGAAGACGGGTTTCTCCTGAAACCGTTGCCTAAGGTCTCAAGCTTCATCCGCGCCGAGGTGTAGTAGTTGTGCAAGATTTCTTTTAACACGCCTTTCCTGACCAAAACCTTGGCGCTGGTGGGCATGCCCTCATCGTCAAAACCTCTGCTACCGATTTCAAACGGCATGCCAGGGTTGTCCAGGATGTTTACCTTTTCATCAAGCACCATGGATTCTAACTTATCCTTAAGAGGGCTCCTGCCTTCCAGAATGTTTAATGCTGAGAACGCAGGGATAAGAGCGGATGCTAGTATGCCTGCGAACGTCTCCGGTGTTAGTATTAAATCATATTCACCGGTCTCAATCTTCTCAGCACCCGCGAACATTAATGATAATCTGGCTGTATTCATTCCGAGGTATTCTAGCTCTGCAAAATCAAACCTCCTGTTCACAATCCAGAAGGACTTGTCAGACTCTCCTCTCCCAGCAACGGTTTTCAAAACCATAAAGATGCCGGAAACAGTACACTCGTCTTCTGTGTGAACACCTTCAGAATTTGCGACAGTTATTTTCTGAGCCCCTAGTCTAACCATTCCTTCAACGACGGATGCTCTCTCAGCTCCGTTTCTAACCGCCTCATCCTTCATTATCTCCATTAACTCTTTGATCGCCTTCATTACTTCAGCATAGTCTGCATGGACTATTCTCTCATCCCTGCATGCAATGTTCATAAATCCTTTACGCGGCGGCGGGAAACCAACCCAGTTTGGATCCTCTATGCTTGTTTTAATCAGTGAGGAAAGCTTCTCGAACGCTACTTCAGCATTTAGATTTTCATCGTTAATGCTTACGCCTGCCACTTTCTTACCTACATATCCCCTAACGCCCATTGAAAATGTTTTAGAGGCTGATGCTTCTTTCACCTTATCATTGGAGATTGTAAGGGCGAGTGAATCTGTTTCAACCTTGTATATCTCTACGCCCTCAAGTCCTTTAGTCCTACCCATTTTCAGGAGAAACTCAACATCCATTTCTAACCACCTAGCACGAAACCTCTAACCCTCACATGAGGACCCCCGTCCCCGACTCTAACCATTTGACCACTCTTACCGCACCCGCCGAAAACGCTTGTTTTCACGACAAGGTCTTTTCCAACCGCGTCAACTCTCTTCAAAGTATCTAAGATGATGCCTGAAAGCATCACCCCTTTCACCAGCTTAACAGGCTCGCCGTTTTCTACGAGATAGCTTGGACCGCTTGTGAATGTGAAGGAGCCTGTTAAAGGATTGACCTCGCCTCCGAGAGCTCCTTTTCCTTTCACGTACAAACCCTTCCTCATATCCTTGATCATTTCTTCAACGCTCCAATCCCGTGGCAACATGTAAGTGTTCGTCTGCCTTACAAGAATCGAGTGATTGTAGGACATGACCCTAGCATTGCCTGTGAGAAGGCCTCTTAACGATTTCGCTGTTGAGCGGCTGTGTAAAAACGATTTTAAAACCCCGTTTTCAACCGTGAAAACCTTGGTTTTCGGAGTGCCTTCATCATCGTAGGGTACGTAAACACCTCCTTGAACCCGCCCGTCATCAACTATAGTTACCAGTTCACTTGCTACTTGCTCACCAATCCTCCCCGCTAAGACGCTTCCCCCTGCCTCCACAATGTCGCCTTCAGTAGCATGACCGAAGGCTTCGTGAAGCATTAAGCCAACCATCTCGTTGTCGAGAATAATATCGTATCTTCCAGGGGTGACTCGCGGAGCGGTTAGCGATTCTATCAAGAGCTTCGCGTTTGCTGAAGCATATTCCTCTAAATCAATAGTCTTGAAGAACTCCCAACCCCCCACAGTGGACTCGGATACTGAAAGGGATTCGTAATTATTGTTTGAATGCGCAACCAACCTGCATCCAACACCAATCATTCTTCGCGTAGAATCGATGAAGTCTCCGTTGCTTGAAACATAGACTCGCCTATCCTTTTCAAAAGCGTATGGAATCGTTATACTAGAGAGCTCTTTAAACTCCTTCAACTTCTTATGCATTGTGTTGAGAATTTCGATTTTCTCAGCATAGTCGATATCAAACGGGTCTATTCCGTAATGACTTATAATTTTGTCTTTAAACGTGCCTCGAGACTCCATTGAAACAGTGCCACTATAAGGACTACTACTTTTTGCTATCTTCAAGGCTTTCTCTACCGTGAGTTTAAGATTCTCGTTAGACATGATGTTCGTGAAGGAGTAGCCAACTCTGTCTCCAATTAACACGCGCACACCTATTCCTCGGGAAAAGGATACCCCGGCATCCCTTACAACTCCATTATCCAGGACTATGGTTTCATACAAGTGCTCCTGGTATCTTAAGTCAACGAATTCGGCCCCTAGTTTGATTCCATGGGTAATTACGGAGTCAAAATCTAATTCCATAGGTCTCAACTTTGTTTAAATATTCATTTACGAAATAAATAGGTTGCGTTATAGTATTAATTGAAGGTTTTTAAGGCTTGGTTGAAAAACCCATTATATGGTGCTGAAGGTCCCGAACACTGCGGAGATCTTCTCGATGAAGAAGCGGTGGCTGCCTGAGTTATTTATCTAAGCGGCAATAACATTAGAAAAGAGAAAAATACGAGAATGATGTCTGGAGTATATTCCTCCTTCACCAAGAGTATGGGAGTCTTCATCTCCGAGCTCAGCCTGTGATACGAATACTCCTCTAAAAACCTCCCTACCTCAACTAATCCAGCTACTACCACAGGGATTCTAGCCGTCGTTTTCTCGTTTTTCAAAGCACCAATCATTAAAGACTCCACGAACCATTTCATGCCGTAGGGGACAAGTCTCCATATGAGAAGAGGGATATGAACCGCTTGTTTCTTAAAACCGATTTTCCTCAGAATATTCGTAAGAGACACAGGGCTTATAATCACCACTATGAAAATAATAGTAGTTGATAAGGTTATAGTTCGAGCTACTACCAAGAGTATTTCGAGAATGCTTAAGCTACTCCACCCTAAAAAATTGCTCAGCAACGTGGAACCACCCATGTAAGCTCCTACAAGACTCGTTAAAACCAGAGTCGACAACGCCCATTCCATCCCGGGATAGTAAAGACCAAGGAGAAGTGTTAAAACACCCGTAATGATGACTCCATGTGGATGGCGTAGCATCAATGTCAGAACACACAGGATAAAAATTAGTTTCGAGAAAGGTTCAGCGCGTCTAAAACCCTCCTCGCTATGCAAGAAGAAGACGTTGTAAATTATGGATACGAGCGCGCCAACCACGCTCACTTCCCGCCCACCTCAACCGTCTCGTCCAGGATTTTGAAAACCCTCTCATCATGTGTTGAGACGATTATTGTTAAACCAGACTCAGCCAGCTCTATTAGGTGCTCTAAAACCAGGTGAGAACTAACATCATCAAGCCCTGCCGTGGGCTCGTCCAACAAGTAGGTTTGATAGTTTGATAAAAACGCTGAAGCCAGCGCTACCCTCCTTCTCTCACCTGAGCTGAGCCTTGCAAGAGGACGGTGCAATATGTTTTTAAGATTGAAGCGTTCAGCTATATCGAGCAGTTTAGATTCATTGCCCCCGCTTGCATAGAGGAGTTCCTCCCAGGGCGTTGGCTTGGTGAAGTAGATGAGCGGGTTTTCCGGGATGTATATGCGTTTCCCTTTCCCAACTACCCTGCCCTTACTTGGCTTTAACACCCCGGCCATTATCTTGAGCAGTGTTGATTTACCCGACCCGTTGGGTCCTGTAAGCCCTGTTATAATTCTCTCCTTAATGCTTAGCGAGAAATCCTTGAACAAATAGTCTCCTCCTGGATATTTAAACCATATGTTTTCAAGCCTGATCGCAAACTCATTACTGCTTCTTATACCGCGTTCAGGCAGCGGAGGGTGAGAGAAGAAATCATTTCTCCAGTGCCCGGAATATACTGGTTGCCCGTTATGCAGGTAAATGATTTTAGATGCCAGATCCCTCCAGAATAAGGGATTATGGTCAACAACCACCACAGTCTTCCCGTCTTTAAGAGCTGTTTCAACAACACTGTGCAACATTTCCCTAGCATACTTATCAATGTAGACAAGTGGCTCATCTAGAATAAACACCGAGGAACTCCTTGCTAAGGACTCAGCCCATATTAATCTTTGAGTCTCTCCAGCGCTTAACCCGTATGTTGGATTCTTCAGCTTCCTTCCAAGCCCGAGCTTCATCAGATCGAAAAACTCACAAGTATATCCTGCTACCGCTAACGAATGGCAGTATTCTGTTTCCACAGAGTAGCCTACTAGAGCAAACCATGGTTCCTGCGGGATGTATGCTACATCGGAGTAAAATTCATCAGGAGAGATCTCATCGATGGGAGTATTCCTTATCAATACCTTACCCTTGAAATATCCTCCGACCAGCCCAATAGTACCTGTTAAAACCCTTACGAGCGTGGTTTTCCCACTTCCTGATTCTCCAGCAATCACCAAAAGCTCTCCCGGGTAGAGCTCGAACTCTATGTTTCTAATAGTGAAGCCTCCGGGATATCCTGCCTCGCTTACTTCAACGTCTATAACCGGTTGCATAGCATGATACCGTTTAACCTTTAGCAATAGAATTGAATAGTTAATACAATGATTTTATTCTTTTTCAAAAAAACCAGCTTTCCTCAGCCAGGAAGCAACCGGTATTGAAACAGCAATCCCCACTAATGCTTGACCAACATTCACAGGGATCTCAAATACAGCGTTCACCGGGGGTCTACCGGTCAACGGGTTTGATACGAAGTACTCGTAAAGGAAGTAGCCTGTAACCATTAACACGCCTCCTATTAGCAGAGCTATTGTTTCAGAGAAGTTAACAATATTCTTAGATAAGCCGTAAGTGGCGAGCCCGCCGATCACGAATGCTATTAGTATCCACGCCCACACAGGTATGTTTAAAATAGGTGCTTCAAGAGTGATTCCAGCCCATTCCCCTGGACCCACGTAAACTTCTCCAGAGTAGAAGAATATTCCGAATAGGAGCAACCCAACTGTTAGAGAACCCCCTGCAAGCATAGAGTAGTAGGCTTTATAGACCTTCCCAAACCGCTTCACAAGATACCCTGCAACATAGCCTTCAATGAATTTTATCACTAATGTGCCGGGGGCGAACAATCCATACCCGGTGGAGATGTCTGCTAAGGCCGCGCCGACACCTCCAGCAAATGCGGCAACAATTGGTTCTGTTAAAAGAGCTGCGAGATATATCATTGATTCTCCAAGGTTGAAATACCCTCCCGTTACCGGTTGATATATTTGAAGCACTACTGTAGCGGAATACACTAGAACAGTGAATACAACAATATTGATGATTCTCCTTGTTCCAAGTGCTTTAGCAGACATGCTATCACCATTTAATAGAAAAATAATATTTGAAATATTAAGTTTATCCTTTAAGTAAAACTTTCAATATGTCTTGCAAAATACTTTTTCACGCCCGCGTCAAGCTTGGCTTCAACATACCCCATTTCCACAAGGTCTCGGAGATGCTGATAAACCGCTTGGGGCGTCACATCTATTCCAAGATGCTTCCATACCTCATACCCTGTGAGACCTGGCTTGTTAGATATTAGCTCAAGAATCATCTTCTTAGTGATGCCTGGGAACGGGGTGGAAAACCTTTTTCGATTAGGCCTTGTGTAAAGAAGTGGTGCTTTCAAGCCGTGGCCCGTTAGCAAAATAACGGAGTCCTCAACTTCTCCGTATTTAAAGAATCCTGCCAAGCTTACCGCTGACGAGGGCTCCACGAAAAGCCCTTCCTTTTTAGACAGCAACTTTGCCGCTTTAACCGCTCCGCTAGAGTCGATAACGACTACATCTCCATAGTCCTCGATAATTTTTAAAACAGCCTCTTTTATGTAAGGCTGACTGTATCCTAGCCCTGTTAAAACAGGTTCCCTGCATTTCTCAACTCTCTCCTTCAAAACCTGTGAGTACTTTGGGCTTCCACAATGCTCTATTCCGATGAGCCTCGGTATTCTATCAGCCACGCCTGCGTCAACTAATTCTTTAAAACCCTTGTATAGTGCCAGTAACGTGACCCCGCTACCAAGAGGTAGGAATACTTTCTCAGGAACACGCTTAAGATCGAGGAATATCTCATAAGCTATTGTTTTCAACCCCTCGATTGAGAGAGGATTGTGCAGCGTTGACGCATTATATGTCTTACCGCTAGCTGTTTTTCTGGAAACCGTCTCAAGCAAGGACTCAATGGATTGATCGCTGAGAATCAGCTTTGCCCCGTATGCACGTATTAGAAGAGCCTTCGCATCCTCCATTGACGAAGGACCATATACTGTTACTTTCAAACCAACCCTTGCAGCGTAGGCGGCAATACTTGCCCCCATGTTTCCATCGCTGGCAAGGATGAGCTTTTTCACACCGGTGTCTAAAGCGTCAGCAATTATTAACGGTGCTACCCTATCCCTGAAGCTCCCAGTGGGATTGCGCCCCTCGTCCTTGAAATAAACGTTCATACCCTTGAAAAGCCTGCTAGACTCAAGTAAAGGAGTGTTAGCCTCACCCATTGTAATAGTGTTTTCGAAGCGTGGAAGCATATTGGCAAATCTCCATATTCCTTTCAAGTCCTCCCTGATGGAGAAATGCCACTCGAACACCGAGGTCAGCAAGCTGTTGCAGTATGGACATGTAATTCTTTTAATATCCCAGAAAACTTCTCCACAGCTTGAGCACTTAAACTGCAAGCATAAACCCCTTTTAATCTATCATGTCGAAACTAATTATCTTGACCAGTATTACTATTTTAAGTAGCCAAAACACTGTCCACTCATGCTCTAATATAGTTATATAAGTGAACATTAATTGTGAACCCTAGGCGTGTTCAAAAATGGATGATAAACAATGGGTTGTTAAACAACCGGTTTTGAAGACTATGCTGAAGCTTGGACTCCCCATAGGGGTTACGCAAGCTCTACAAGTCGTTTACAATTTAACAGACATGTACTGGCTCGGCAGGCTGGGAAGAGAAGCATTAGCAGCTGTGAACGCGACTTGGCCCGTGTTATTCTTAATTATAGCTGGATTAGCCGGTCTCTTCCAGGCAGGGCTTGCACTGGTTTCACAGTACTGGGGTGCTGGAGACTATAGGAGATCATTGAATGCTGGAGGGCAACTATTGTTTGTTGCCGTGACTACAGGAATACCGCTTGGAATCCTCTCATACATGGCGATCCCATTCTTCCTGGAGCTCATTGGAATCCCAGCAGAGGTTAGGGAGGGCGCTGTCATCTATGGAAGAATCTTTGCATTAGGCTTCCCAATATTCGGATTGATGGACTCCATCCTCTCAATATACTCGGCGGCAGGCGATACTTTAACAATCATGAAAATCCGTTTGATAGGAGTGTCAATCAACATCGTCTTAGACCCTATAATGATATTCGGCCTCTTCGGCTTCCCCGCTCTCGGCATAGCCGGTGCCGCCATAGCAACACTGCTAAGCGACCTGGTGTCGGGAATGATCTCGCTAGCTCTACTCTCAAGCCGCGGGGTTAAAGGTGAAAGACTCAAAAAGGATGACCTAAAGCTTGACTTCTCCCTGATCAAGAAGTTCTTCAAGATAGGGTTGCCGATTTCAATCTCATCCCTAAGCGATGCTGCAGGGTTCACCGTGCTAACGGGAATAATAAGCCTTATGGGGTCCAGCGCGCTGGCCGCTTGGGGTGTTGGGGACAGGCCCTTTAGCCTACTCGAAATCCTGGTGGGGAGCATTCTAGCCGCCCTATCCACGATTATTGGGCAAAACCTAGGGGCTGAGAACTTTGGGAAAGCTAAGGAAGCAGCCTATAAGGCAATCCTGCTAGCTACGGGAATAACCTCTGTAGGAGTTTTCACGCTGATTGCTTTGAGATACGAGGTGGCACGCTTATTCATTCCATCAGACCCCGAGGTTATACAGCACGCATCCGATTTCATCCTTCTCATGGGACCCTCAATAGTGTTCTTCACGATGCTCAGGGCGGCATACAGTGTGGCACAGGGATCTGGCCATACGAAACCGGTCATGTACATAACTATTCTTCGACTCTGGTTTCTAAGGAATATTCTAGCCTACCTTTTCGGTCCGGGTCCTTTAAGCCTGGGGGTAAAGGGCTTGTGGGCCGGGATGGCGATCAGCAATGTCATAACAGGGTTAATCGCTCTTGCATGGATTGTTCACGGTAAATGGTTAAAACCCGTTATCAAAGATTAATTTAAACAAGCAGTAACGTCTAGCTGAAGGAGGATCCCTGTTGAAAACCATTATTGTCGAGCATTTAAAGAAGAGCTACAGGGTTAGAGAGGGCTTTAGGAAAACTAAGTTTATCGAAGCGATCAAAGATGTGAGTTTCAACGTGAGTAAGGGCGAAATCCATGCTCTTCTAGGTCCTAATGGGGCTGGGAAAACTACCACCATTAAGATTCTGTCAACCCTTCTCCTACCGGATAGCGGGTTAGTGAGCATAAAAGGATTTGATGTTGTTAAGGAAGCTGAAAAAGTAAGGAGGATAATAGGTCTTGCAATAGATGTTTCAAAAGGATTCTACTCATCTCTCTCCGGCTTCGAAAACCTTGTTTTCTACGGCCTGTTGAAAGGGCTTTCGCTATCTGATTCTCGTAGAAGAGCCCGGGAGGTTTTGGAGCTAGTAGGACTCGAAGAGTTAAAGGCTTCAGACTCGCCCTACTTCACATACAGCCTTGGCATGCGGGCTAGGCTTGCCATCGCCAAGGCTCTTTTAAACGATCCCGAAGTGCTTCTACTAGATGAGCCCACGCTAGGCTTGGATGTTGAGAGTAGCAGGCATGTTAGGGAAATGCTTGTTAAACTAGCTAGGGATGGGAGGACGATACTTGTAACCGGGCACAACATGCATGAAATAGAAATAGTATCGGACACTGTAACGATCATTAATAAGGGAGAAGTGGTAGCATCGGGAACCCCTAGTGAGTTGAAAAGCAGGGTTGGCCTAGTCTTTAAGCTCAAAGTTCAGACGACGTTGGATTCGGAGCCATTGTTTAAGAAGATTGTAGCAGATAGCCTGGATGTCAAAAGAGTTGCTTCAAAAGTGAACAGCAATGGACGGGTTGAAGTCAACGCGATAATATCCTCGAATAGAGAAGACATTGTGGAGGTTTTATTTAAGGCTTCGAAAGAACATGGTGTTAAAATATTGGATCTCCAGCTCATAGAGCCCTCGCTTGAGGATGCCTACTTAGCTATTCTCGGTGTTCTAGATGAGTATTAAAGGTGTTTTAACAGCCCTGGTCTACAGGGAGGTTGCTTGGCTGAAAAGATTCATAGGAGATTATGTTACGATGTGGCTACTTCCTTCCATATACGGGGTAGGCATAGTTTTCCTACCAACCCTCATTGGCGATGTAGACTTCGTGCTACAGAGATTCAGCAGTCTCTTCAACCATGTGATGACGCTTACAGACGCGCTCGTATTTAGTTTAAGCCTGTCAGCAATACTAACAGTTGTGGCTGTTACCGTGGGCGATGTTGTGCAGACTTTGTACGCAGAGTTCAAGGTTTATGGCTCGTTCACTATTATTCTGGAATCAACCAGCATTCCAGTATACGTGTTAGCTACCTCAGTTATTAGACCGTTAATCATGACGTTCCTTTCAACTCTCTATCTAGTTCCGGCTCTTTCAATACTTTTAGGCTCAACAGGCTTAAGCCTGTATTTACAACTCCTCGCAGCGTTAACACTTTCATCTCTCGTCCTGGGAGTCTTATCGGGTATTATAGGAGTTTTAATCGTGTTCTACACAAACGTGAAGCGGCCCTGGAGTGTTTCCAATACTATTGTTCCCATACTGCTATCAGGCGCCGGGGTTTACATCCCGTTGCAACTAGTCCCGCTTGTCCTGAGAGCCATTGCATCAGCCACACCTATACCGTACACTGTTGAGTTAATACAGCTCGTGGTTTTGAAGGGGTTTCCACCTGAGGTTTACACCCCTCTCACGGTAATTTCCATGCTCTTCACGGCATACTACCTCGTAGCAGTCAGCATCAATAAGACTGTTGATACCAGGGTGAGAAGAGGTTGAAGATGTTGACAAGATATCTTAGACTTCTATATGTGGGTGGAGTTCTAGCCAGGCTCCACCTTACGAGCTACATATCATGGATAATTAATGGTGTTTTCTGGTCGATCATACTGATAATCCCGGCCTCTTATCTTTCACCTGACCCAGTGATTACTTTGAAGCTCTTAGTCCCCGGGATCGTTGGGATGAGCCTTGCCTCAACCGGGTTGTGGACTGGGACAGAGTTTCTACGCTGGATGGTTCATGATGGTTTAACAGACATGTTCAGGGAGAATGGGCTAGGGGTTTACCACTATATTGTATGTACATTGCCCGTAGACCTTCTGCTAGCAGGCATGGCTTCTCTAGCATTGCTGGGATTAGTGTCGAGCGGGTTTTACAGTATTGACCCTGCGTGGTGGTTAGAGGGGAATCCCTTGCTAATAGCGCTAGGACTATCCACATTAATGGTTGTCGAATTGTTTTATGGAGCTCTAGCCGGCTACCTTTACACTAAGACCAGGCTAAGCGGTTCATGGACAGGGCTCCTCCAAATAGTTGTAACAGTTGGAACAATCATTCCTGCATCAACATATCCTCTCCCTTACATTGCCTTCCTAAACCCTGCCAGCTTATCCGCTGAGCTTTTAAGAGCTTCTTACGGGGTTTCAGGTTTTGAACCAGCATTTCTAGTATTATTGACCGGAATCCTCACACCCACTTACTTGTATATTAGCTGGGTATTATCCAAGAAGTCTGATGAGCTGATCGCAAGACACGGCTTAGAATATAGGATTTAGATAGCGCTCAAGCTTTTATTCGCCTTCAGGGGTTAAGATTCTACGTAAAAGGGTTTGGAAAAATGAGCGGTAAAGCAGTATTATTCGATTTAGACGGCACTATAGTGGACAGCGTGCCGTTAATAATTAAATGCTATGGAGAAGGGCTTTCACACCACGGCGTTAAAGCCAGCGAGCATGAGCTATTAGGCCTGATGGGTCTACCCACCTGGCAAGTAGTGGCGGAGGTGCTCAAAACGCAAGAACCCGTGGTGATCGAGAAAGTCATTAAAGACATTTTCTCATGCTTCTCTAAAAACTGGCAAAGAGAGTTGAAATTATACCCGGAGAGTGTGCAAGTTCTCTCCGAGTTGAAGAGGAGAGGCTTTAAACTTGGCGTGGTAACTTCCTCAGAGCAGGAGCATGCAGAGATAATGCTAAACTATTTCGGCATATCAAAGTATTTCGACATAATCCAAGGAAGAGTAAACGATCTGAGACCTAAGCCAAGCCCTGACATGATTATTCACGTTCTAGACAAATTGAACGTTGCCAAGACTGAAGCCTTCTTCGTCGGAGACACTCTTTACGACTGCATCGCCTCAGTAAATGCGGGTGTTAAATTCTTACTCATTATGAGGCCCTGGGGGGTAAGTGTCTTAGAGAAGTGTAAGCCGTGGAAAGTGTTGAAGGAGCTAACCAATATTATAGACGTTATTTCTTAATGTATCCCTTCAGCCTATACCATTCAATGGTCTCTCTCAACCCTTCCTTCAAACTATACCTTGGGGAGTAACCCAAAAGCTTCTTCGCTTTCTCAATACTGTATGCTCTATGCTTAGTCACCGAGTCAACAATGCTTCTCCTCAGTAGCAAATTATTATCTCCTTTTAGAAGCGAGTATGCGTGAGTGAACGATAAAAGGAGTTTCGCCAACGCGGGGGTTAAACTATATTTCGGCGGCGGATTACCTGTAAGCTCTGATAGAATCTTATAAACCTCGTTATAGGTGTAAGCTTTATCCTCTGAGAGAATGAAAACTTGGTTTTCAGATTTTTCCAGTTTCTCAACCACTAGCGTGAAACCCTTGGCAACATCATCAACGTGTGCGAATTGTATAAGCGTCTCGCCATTTCCTATTTTGAATTTCGAGAAGAAGCCTCCCTTCGCGAAAGATGTTATAAACCAGTATGACACATCGTTCACATTCCCCGGGCCGTACAGTCCACTGGGCCTTACTATAGTGTAGGAGAGCCCCTTGGCCGCTAGATCTTTTATTTGTAGCTCGGCGAGGAGTTTTGAGCGACCGTATTCGAACTGCGGGTTAGGAGGCGTCTCCTCGTCACCTGGAGGGTTTTGCACTGGGCCTATTGCCTCAGTTGAGCTACAATAAATAAATCTCTTCACCCCATGCTTCAATGCTTGCTCTGCAAGTATTCTAGTTGCCTCCACGTTGAGCCTGTAATATAGGTTCTTCTTCCCTGTGAAAGTGTAGTAGGCTGCTAGGTGGATTAATATGTCAGTATTTTTCACCACGTTCAGAAACGTCTCGGGTCTCTCTAAATCCATATATACTGGTTCAACATTCTTCGCTAACAAGGCCTGCCTTTTCTCAGAAGTGTGATAAGTTCCTCTTAAAGTGAAGCCCTTTTTGATCAGGTTGTCTACAACGTAGGAGCCAAGAAACCCTGTAGCACCTGTCACGGTAACCCTCAAGGCCAACCCCCTTCAAATTATTTTCAGCACGCCGGATTTCTCGACTAGTCGGAGATACATGGTGTATGTGAAATATCTAGGCATGAACTCGCCATCGTAGGGTTCTAGTGGAGTTCTAAAAAACGATTCCCCTATTAGAACAACCCTGTAAATCCCAAGAATCGACAGCGTGTTTAACACGTGGTTGAGATTTCTCTCTGAAACCTTTAAGGAAGCTGTCTGGAACTTATCCATCCCGCTCTCCCTCAGCCTTCTAATCAGAAAAGAGGCCACCTCCCTTAGCTCTCCAATATCCTTCAACACTATTATCTCGATGAATCGCCTCCTAGGTGTTGAGTACGAATGTTTTAAACTGTGTGTTGAATGTTTTCCGATCTCCGGTGTTTCAACAGCGATCGTCCAAGGATTGCCCGGGTTCTCCGAGTAAAAAACTCTTGCACCTTGGAGCTCCAAGCTTTTCCTAAGCAGTATCAGGCTATACAGCTCTCCTTCTCCCATCTCTCGAAGGAATCTCCCCCCAAGATGGTTTAAAGCCTCACCCAAGCTCTCAGCGAACTTCAATGCACTTTCTTTCGAACCTATGAACAAAGCGTAGGTTGGAGAACTGCACAGTTGTTGATCATATAGTATTACATCCCTTGCTAACCCGTAGGCCACTCCTTCCGAGACGGACTCTTCATCTATTATGGCTAGCCCTGTAAGGGGTCCGTTAACAACCAGCCTGGGGTGGTAAGGATTCTTTAACACCCTACTAGCTACAACACTCCTACCCGGCTCCCCGCCCCAGTAGTTGACCACTCCAAGAGGTGTTGAGACTAGGAGGTGTTCAAACACCTTGCTATCATGCTTAAAGTATGAGACCAGGAGGGCTGAAGCAATCTCTTGAGAGCCCTCCACGGAGCCTTCAGCTAGCTCGAAAAGCGTGGTGAAAATCTCTGCTACTCCAGGGTAGTTGCTGAGTGATGGTCTCAATATGGTAACGTTCCCTGAGGCTAGGGAGACAACTGTCGGTAGCACAGCCGGTATGACCGTGTTACCAGAGGAAATTATTAGGGAGGATCCCAGGGGCTTGTTCCACACGAACTCTCCGTTACTGATTTCAACCGGTTGGTCAAGACTTAGCCAACCCCCGATTAATCCCTTATCGAAGAGTTCAACGATATTAGCCTCGTTTAACACCTGTTCAACCAGTCTTAAATCCAGCTTCACGTTTTCCTCGCTGTAGCCTGTGCTTTTAGAAATGCTACGCGCTAATCTCTCCTCGATAGTAGGTAGCTTCTCACTCCAAATTTTCCCCATCTCGCTCAACACTCTTATTCTTCTGCGAAAGCCTAGTTGGAGAAGGCTCTGGGATAATTCTACACTACGATTTAAAAACCTGTCCAGCCACTCAACCGTTGGCTCGTATACTCCGGATCCATCATCTCGCGTCTCTATTTTCGTGAAATAAATGGGTTTCACAGCATTATTCTCGTCCACCACTAGTCATCAACTCCTCAAGGGTGCCTCCACAGGCACGCTGGAGCTCCCAGCCTTCATCCTTGGATAGTCTTCTCACATATTGAAACTCTTTTCCATAGTACCTGTTAGAATATTTAAACTTCATGACATCGCCTGGCAGGAAGACCTCCAGCCATGAAACTGCAAGCGGGTCGTAGATTCCCAGAATACCTTCTCTATCAGGTTCCTGGATGATCTTGAAGGTCTTAGGATCTAATAAGAATACTTCTTGAAGGGGGTGCGGGATTTTTCCCATTAAGCCATAATTATCAATTAAAGCGGTGAGAGTCTCGGTCATGCCGAGCACATCCATGAACGGTGCTGGTTGTTCTATTCCATTCCGTCTCGCCTTGAAGAACCTTCTTGAATAACTCACAATGGTGTCGTAATCAGGGATTTGAAAACCTTTACTGCCTCCGCCTGTTACAATCACCCCTCCCTCCCCTAAATCCACAGGTGGAACTTTATACACTATCTTGCTGAGGATTTTCAATAGTGAATTCATAGATTCAAATTGCTTGGACAGGAGGTATACGCCAGCTGGAGCTGTGAACAGCAGTTTAGGCTCTTCTTTGCTTTTGAAAAACTCCATTATCACCTTCTTATTAGGGACAAGCTTTCTCCATTGAGAACCACTAGCCTCCTCCCTAGACAACTCCATGCCGTATAAGAGCGGGATTTCCTTTCCCTGGAGAGCAAGGTCGACAAATGCTACGAAATTAAGCCGGCTCCTAAGCTCTTTAGCAGCAAGGAATAAAGCTATTCCCTCCCCCTTTCTCAGCTCACCCCCATATACATACTCGAACAGGTAGGTGTTCGCTCTAGTCATCATTGCTAATTCCAAGTAAGTTCTGAAAACCCTAACCGGTGTGTTACTGGTTGTTCCGCTGGATGAAAAAACGATAGCGGGCTCGCTCTTAACCTGTTCTATCAGGAACCGCTTGTAACCCTCCCCCCTCAAGAGATCCGAGGGCACAGCTAGCTTAACAAGATCCTCTAATTCGGCTGAGCCCGGGTCGATCCCTATCCTATTGAACAATTCTTCGTAAAAATCGCTTGTCTCAGCAAAGAATTTTAAAGAACTCCTTAAGAGATCTCTTCTCAATGAGGATAACTCCTCTGGAGATTTTGTGAAAAGACTTTTATCCCCTGAAAGATCCCACAGTCTTTTAACGTGAGGATGAGTTAAGAGCTCGGATTTAACAGCCTTCTCCATGATCTCGTTTACAGAGGGTAAATCCTGGGTTGAATTCAAATAACCACCCTTATAGGATTTGTTTAATAAAACCAAGCTTCTTGATAATAAAATTTTCCCTTGCAATTAAAGTATTTACGGGGGTTAACGATTTAGGAAAACAGGGGAAAACATGGTTTACATCATCGAAGTAGATGGTTTCAAATACTATGCGTGCTCCATCTGTGGGTTGATTTATGAATCAGAAGAAACAGCTTCCAAATGTGAAGAATTTTGCAAAAGCAACCCTGGCAAATGCAATATCGAGATAATGAAAGAATCCATTGGTTACATAGAACAAGCGGAGAGCGGGGCTTTCACTTTGAAATTTAAAGTGCTTGCTAAAGGAGAAAAAATAAAGCCCGTATATAAGATATGCAAGCATCGTTTAAACGTCTACAAGATATGTTGATGTTAACATCGCGAGGGCAAAAGTTTTTATTAAAGCAATGCTATTAATGTGTGTTTGCGGTGATAAACATGGAGAAGGGTTTAATACTGTTCTTCATCATAGCCTTGACGCTAATTATAGCTCAAACAGGTTATTCCAGCACATCATCAAGCCTCGAGATATATGTTGAAGGAAGCCCTGTAGAAAACTCCTTTACAGGGTATGCTAGAGTAAAATATGCTGAAACCCCAGCTAACTATACATTAATTAGCATATACATTCCCTTTGAAGGACAGCTAAACATTATAAACATAACAAGTAGCACCGGTGTATTGATAAGCAACTACCAGCTGGAAAACAATACAGTGTCGTTTCTAGCATTAAACACTTCTGAGATAACCATATACTTCATCGTTGAGAATGTTTTCGAGGAAGTCGGCATAGGGAGCTATGCAACATTCATTGATTTAACCAGATATAGTGATTTAAGCTTCAATCTAACAATGAACCTTGTTGGAGCATATAACGTTGAACCATCCCTTAGCACAAAGTACTTCAATGGAAATACGTTGATAACTATAACGCAACCTGGGTACTATCCTGTGACACTTTACATAAACCCAGAAACAACAACAGTCACGCAACCCAGCAATAATCAAGGGAGGATTCTGATTCTAGGAGCCGTAACGGCTGCGTTAGCGATTTTACTGGTTTTGCTCTTCCTACTCCGCAGAAAGAAGTAGTTTTTCAATAATGTTTAAAAGCCTTCAAATACATACTTCAGTCAGGGATATGAGTACTGCTTCAAGCCTGATCACTAAAGTATATCTTGAAGAACGCATAAAACTCCTAGAAGACGAGGTATTCGAGCTCCTTAAAGCATACAACATTCCAACAGCTCCATATGCTGTTGCTAGAAGCATTGATGAAGTCTCTTTAATGGCCGAGAAAGTGGGATTTCCTCTCGTCATAAAGATCATCTCGCCAGACATAATCCATAAGACCGATGTAGGAGGCGTGAGGCTCGATATCTGGTCAAAGCAGGAAGCCCTGAAAGCGGCGGAAGAGATTACTGAGAAAGTCAGAGCGAGTAATCCCCAAGCAAGGATCAACGGCTTCCTCCTCCAGCCCATGATGCCCAAGGGCGTTGAAATCATCATCGGAGGACTCCACGACCCTGTATTCGGAAGCGTTGTCATGTTTGGAGCAGGAGGCATATTCGTCGAAGTTTTCAAGGACGTGTCTTTCAGGGTTGCACCTCTCACCATAGACGAGGCGTTGGAAATGATTGATGAGATTAAAACCTCAGCAATTCTTAAAGGATACAGGGCTCAACCACCAGTTAACAAGTACTCCATTGCGGAGATAATAGTGGCTGTTGGGAAAATGCTTGATGAACATCCAGAGATAGAGTCCATGGATTTAAACCCGGTTTTCGCATACCCTGATAAAGCCTACGTTATTGACGGTAGGATTATTTTGAGAAAACCAGGCGTTCATCATAAAAGCTAGGCAACCCCTAGGGCTGTATTAGATTTATTCCTGTTTAAATGCTAATTAACCAATTCATTTATTTTAATAAACCCGGAGGCGTAAGTGCTGTCCATGTTGGAAAACTGTTATGAGGAAGGCAATAGTATGAGATCTGTCCGAGAAAATATTACTGAATCATTCGGCTCACGCAACAATTCTTCAAGTGTCGAGGAGGTAGTGGGGAACGTGGAGCAGTTAATAGCTGAGGGAAGGCTTGAAGAGGCATCGCTCTTCTCATATAAGGCTCTGACATCACTATGTGAAAGCAAGCCCGGGATGGCAGGTTCTTTTTTGAACAACCTTGTTTACGGGCCTTATTCGAAATCGATACCTGCTACTCTAACTCTAATACATCTACTCACAGCTAAGGGTTTTCCTCCTTCGTGTGCGGATCAAGTAGCGGTTTTACCTCTCTCAATCGTGTACAGTGTCCCTCAAGGAAGCATCCTGGAGAATGATGTCCTGGTCAAAGCTGTCTTCGGTTTAATTGAAAAATTATTGCACATGGCTTTAACAGAACCGGTACCCTTAGAAAAATTGCACACAGTGTATCTTGAGCTAAACACTTTCCTCTCTGAATTTTCCAAAGTCCTGTCGGAAAACGGGGGTGCGGCGAAGTTCAAAGCGCTTTTCGCGCAGATTGAAACGATGTGGACACGGCTTGTATCCACGCTATTCTCAGGTAGTGACACCTTTACGTGAAGTTTCCACGAGCCCGGGTTCGAGCACTTTTTCAGCGACCCATATCGTCCCATATATCAAACTATTAAAAAGAATGGTGGCTGAGTAGGGTTTTATGAGACGTGGAAAATATTAATCTCTTGCTCTTTATTATATCTAAAGGATGATCGCCTTGAAGACTTACTACAACGAATACAAGGCTAGAAAGGGGTTGTTTAAAGTGAGAATTCTGGCAGATGATCAAAACATCATCAGGAATATTACGATCATGGGCGACTTCTTCATATATCCTGAAGAAGTAATATGGGTTGTCGAAGATTCTTTGAAAGGCGTGAAGTTCGAAAAAGACGCGGTGGCTAACATCATTAGGGATGTGTTTACCAGGGAGAGCGCTGTACTTGTAGGTTGCACCCTTGACGAGTTCATTCAGACGATAGTGGAGGCGAGACCGGTTGAGTGAACTAAGAGTTGTGTTCACGGAGACGCTGGATAATCCATGGATGAATCTCGCATGGGAGGAGGCGTTTTTCCAAAGCAGGTGTAGTGATAAAACCGGAGACGTGTTGAGGATCTGGCGAAACAGGAATGCCGTTGTGATAGGAGTATTCCAGAAGGCTTCGGAAGAAGTAAACCTGGAGTATGCTCAACAGATAAAAGCAGGCGTTGTAAGACGGTTCACAGGTGGTGGAGCAGTCTACCACGACCTCGGTAACATAAACTTTGCCTTATCGGTTAAACCTGTTGGTAGAAAAGTCAACGTCGACTACCTGTACGTTGATCTTTTAAAGGGAGTTGTTAAGGCCCTTGAAAAACTCGGGTTCAACCCAAGTGTTCAGAACGTGAACGACATAATAATAGGGGATAGAAAGGTTGTCGGGGTTGCCGCTAGCTTGAGGAGGGAGCAGAACTGCGGGTTCATTCACGGAGCAATGCTCTACAATGTAAACCTCGACGTTTTAGCCGGCATCCTGAAAATCCCGTTGAAAAAGCTGGCCGATAAAGGGGTTTCAAGCGTCAAGTACCGGGTCACCAATATCAGTGCGCTGAAGCCAGAGCTAAGGGTTGAGGACATTGTAAAAGCCTTAATAGAATCCTTCACGGAGACATTGGATAAGAAGGGTTGGTATCCTGATCTTCCCAAGCAACACGAAATAGAGATGGCTGAGAGACTTTACTCGTCCAAGTACAGTACTCCTGAGTGGAATATGGAGAGAAAGAGGCCTGAGTGGTAGGGAAGGTTAGTTTCCATGAGCCTTTCACTGCTTTTCCCCGTGGATGTAATCATAGATACGAAGGAGGATTCGAAGCATCCGGACGCGAAGAAGAAGCTGTTAAGCGCTGGGTTGAAGGTAGCTGTTCAAAATCTTCCAGCCGGAGACTTCCTCCTGCTCTCACCTCCTGATAAACAAAGCATCCTAGTGGAGAGGAAAACTGTTGACGATTTCGCCAATAGTATAAGAGATAACAGGATATGGGAGCAGTCTAAGTTGTTGAAAAATGCGGCTGCCCAGGACGGTCATAAGCCGCTGATAATTCTTGAGGGTTGCATAGAAGACCTTGCTAGGTATAGAGGGTGGAAGCCTCAGAGCTTGCTTAGAATACTCGACACCCTCATCCTGGAGTTTGAAATACCTGTTTTAAACACCCCCGGGTTCGAGGAAACAATTCAGTGGATAGTGCTTAAAGCTAAAAGTCTCGGAGAAACCGGTGCTAAAAAAGTATTCAGAATGAGGGTTGAGAAGAAGCCTTTGAGCATTAACGAGAGAATCCTGTATGTTGCTGAAAGCCTAGCCGGCCCGGCCACTGCTAGAAAACTCCTGAGAAGCTTTAAAACACTTAAAAATCTCGCAAACGCTTCCATATCTGAGCTCCTGAGAGTGGAGGGTATAGGGGAGAAAAGGGCTGAGGAGATTTTCCTCATATTTAACACTGAGTGGAGGGAGAGCAATGGAACCGGTTGATGCCTTAGAGGTTTCACTCCCATTACTTATCTCGGCCGCGTCAACGTACATTTTATTGAAATGGTGGATTCCGAAATCACTGCTTCTAGGGTTCAAGGGTAAAGACATGAACAAATATGGGTATCCCGAGGTGAGCGAGGCTGGAGGGATATGGGTGATCTTAAGCGCTGCAATAAGCATTCTAGTTTATATAGCGATTGCAACGATTTCGGAGAGAGATCCTGGAAATCTACATCTATTAGCCACCACTCAGGTGTTGATTCTTGCAGGACTATTAGGCTTCATTGATGACATTTTAGGCTGGAAGAAGGGGATTTCTCCAATAGCGAGAGTATTGTTCACAATACCTATAGCTCTACCCCTCATGGCTGTTAAAGCAGGATACTCGGTGGTTGAAATACCGTTCATAGGGCCATTAGACCTGGGGCTCTTATACCCGCTAATTGTAGTACCTATAGGCGTGGTTGGAGCAAGCAATGCTTTTAACATGCTGGCAGGGTATAACGGGCTTGAGGCTTCACAGGGAATAGTTATTCTATCGTTCACGTGCCTGTTCCTGCTGAAGAAAAACATGCTGGAGCTGATACCTGTAATGCTCCCTGTAATAGCATCCCTCCTTGTATTCCTCATTTTCAACAAATATCCTGCAAAAGTCCTGCCTGGAAACTCCTTTACCTATGGATTAGGGGCGTTCTACGCTTCAGTAGTAATATACGGTAATTTCGAGCGATTTGGACTACTCATGTTTACACTGTACTTCCTAGAGTTCGCCTTGTTTCTAAGGGGTCTTGCCAACGGAGTGTATAAGGAGAATTTCGGAATTCCCCAGGAAGATGGAGGGTTGAATCCCCCTTACAGGAAATCCTATAGTGTAACCCACATCGCATTGAAAACTATGATTCGAGTCAAGGGTAAGGCAACAGAGAAAGATGTTGTAAACTTCATATGCCTTCTCCAAATAGTAATAGGATTGATAGGATTATGGTTTTTGTAAAAAAATTATTTTTTGACAAACCCTACGTAGCCGAGGAGACCCAGAACTATTATTGATAACACTATTGAGGCTAATGCGTAGCTTGATAATCCTGCTACACCCTCCTCGCTTTTAGCACGAAGATCGTCTAGCTTGCTAGATAAATCATCGAGCTTCTGGGATATGGAGCTTACGGATGTTTGAAGAGTTGATAGTGCATTGCTTAATTGACCTGTTGTCACCGGAAGCTTCTCGTTCAACAGCTGCTTTATAACGTCGAACTCGGCAAGTATGTCTCCCGTCTTAGTGTTGATGACTCCAATAATTCTGCCCGCTTCGTCTCTTATCAATCCAACCAATGTTGCGTTAACAGAGTCTAACGCGCCAGATAATTGGTTAATCGAGAGCTGGACGTCACCTATCTTCGTCTTGACCAGCACCATCGTATCGTTAATCAATGATAATCTTGCATCCAGGGCACCGAGCAACTCGATGATATTGTTAAGCTTAACATTTATAACTCCGAGGGAAGTGTTGATCATTACCACGTCGCCTCTTAACCCCACTATCTCGCTACTTATCTCCTCAGCATATTGTAGCAGCGTTGAAACATTCAACGCTAGTGCACCTATCTTTGAATCTAATAATACAACGCCATCCCGCACCTCAACTATCGTTGCATTCAAAACGTTTAACATGCCGATAATGTCGGTAAGCTTAACATTTATAACTCCGAGGGAAGTGTTGATCATTACCAGGTTGTCCCTTATCTCAATTATTTTTGCGTTGAGCTGGTCGAGTGTGATAAGTGTTTGCTGAGTATTGTTGAGTATCATGTCTAGTTTGCTCACAACGAGTATCCCTCCTGATACTATGGTCTCACCCTGCATGTCAGCGATCAATACTTCATGTGCTCCTTCATCGACTAGTGGAATGTTGAGTGTTGCCGCGAAGGCTCCGCTCACATTGGATGTCTTAATTGATAGGAAGTTACCATCCAAGTACACGTATACAGGTTGCAGCGGGTTCAAGCCCGTGACTTCCACCGCGACCCTCCCAGGCACCGTAATAATTGTGGGAGATATCACTATTTTCGGCAGTACGTAGAACTCTGCTGAACCGTAGTGTGTCTCATCAATGTTCATTACTTCGAACTGGTGGGGTCCGCCTGGTACAAGTTTTAAAACGCCTGAGTATATTGCCGTCCCGTTCTCATTAGAGGTTACGTAGTCTACTATTTCACCGTCGATCATGATAGCAAGGGTGTCATTAGCTTCGGCACCAGTTATCGTTAACGTGTAGGAGTCTCCTACGTGGAGGAGTGGGTTGTCAATATAAACCTGCAACGGCTTGAGCACTAGCCACTTCGCAGAGTTTAACACAATGTTCCAGAAGTCATCAGTGAACGTGTCCGGGGTGTTCCAGCTTGTGATGGCGAAGCTGGAGAGCAACACCCATTTAACCCCGTTGTCAAACTCTTTGAAGGCTACTGCGTCACCACGTCTCACACCGCCAACATATAGCGAACCTATTGTGATTCCGCTGAAACCTGAGAAGTATGAGTAATCAGCTCCCGTCCACGAGTTGATCATTATCATTGAGCCGACCGGGTATCCCCTGAATAGCGGATGAGGCCTGTCCACCCTGATGAAAAGCTCCCCGGCTCCCCCTCCATAGCCAACTGATGCTGGGTCGCCGAGATACATGTTCAATACTTTTATACCGTAGCCGTATAATCCATAACTATCCATCCATATTACTCCCACGCCTTTCTCGAACGTTGCATTCAGGAATTCTGAGAACTCGGTAGATGAGGGGAATGGTACTCCGTAGTCTCCAGAATATATCACCACGTCTATAAGCCCCGCTAAGACATCGTTAGTGAGAGCTGGGAGGCTTGTATAGGTGTTAGCGTACCAGCCGTTTTTCTCGAACACGTATTTGAAGGTGCCGGCGTAATCCCACATTATCCCTATTCTTGGAAGCCGCTTCAAAACGATCTCGCCGAGGTTGACTGTTTCGTTAACGCTTACCTCAACCTCTAAGAACACTGACTTGTAACCAGGGGCTTTCACTTCGAGAACATATGAGCCCTCGGGTAGCCAGAACTTGAAGTAGCCGTTTTCATCGGTTCTCGCGGTAACAGGTGTTCCAAGTACTTGGATCACAGCGTTCGACAATACGGCGCCATCCGACCCTAACACCCATCCTTCAACAAACCCGTAAGGCAGTCTCTCGAGCGCGACATCTACTCTTGTGTAGATGTTCTTCTCAATTCCTCTGCTAACCACGAATCCGCCAGAATTGGGTGTTGATTTGAGTATTGATAACGCTTTCACGAGTCTTGAGAGGTCAGGGCTCCCGAGACTTGGGATAGCTGTCCAGCCTAGTAGGACAGCGTTCTCCAGTACCTTCTTAGTGTTGTTGCTGTAAACGCCGTCAGCTCCGGGCTCGATGTACTGGACCCAGTAGCTCTCAGCCCAGCTTCCAAGGTAGTACCATGGCACGTTGCTGTTAGACATCCACTCGGCAACGCCAACCCCGAAGTATCCCTCATACCCGGTCATGGTGTCGTTAACATATGCTAATATGCTCAGCCTTCCAGTAGGGTCTGTGAAGTTGTAAACCTTATAGTCACAGTACCCGCTGGAGCACACGTAGAACCTGTTGGGCGGTATGTCCGGCGTTACCCCGTTGAACACTGGGTGTGAAAGGTTCAGCATGTGAGCCTGCACATAAGTGTACGTAGGATACCTATACAAGTTACTATATGGTGCTGGATAGCTGTTATTGACGAGTGTGCTATTGTAGTATTGCAGTACGTCGAGCGCTGTATAGCCTGCGTAGCTTGTCCCCAGGAATATCAGCGTAGAGCCTGAGGCATCTGCGAGCAGTAATAATGCTAACACGTCGGCGAGGGCTGGGTATGTGTAGCGGTCGGGTTTGAAATAGTTTATTACCACCACCTTCGGGTTTATTAACCCGTTGACCCAGTCGTTGATTAGTACGGTGACATCCGTATAGTTAACCGCTGGAAGGCCGAGGCCCTGCACTATCTCAATTATGTGCGGCCTAGTGTAAGAGTAAATGTTTCCTAGCACGACCACTGTTGGAGGTATTGGCTGAAGGTAGAAGTCTTGCTGGACGCTTGCAGCAGGAGCTAGCGTTACTGTGGCATTGGCTTCGACGAACCCTGGTTTATAAGCCCTGACCAAGTAGGTGCCTGATGGAAGGCTCAACTGGTAGTAGCCTGTGGAGTCCGTGACGTTGTAGACCAGCTCGCCTGATACGTATGTGTAAACTATCGCGTCCTGTATGGGCGTGTTGTTAACAGCGTTGTACACGTAGCCGTATAGGGTACCGTTTCCTAAGGGGTACAGTGGGAAGTTGACAACCACGACCTCGGCTTCATCCACGGTAACAGTTGTCTCCGCCGACCGGTATCCCGTAGCCTCCGCAGCCAGCGTGTACGTGCCCGGGGGCACGGAGAACTGATATGTACCGTTCTCATCCGTTTCAACGGTTAAACCCAGCTCCACCACTGTTACGTTAGCTCCTTGAATAGGTGTGGTGGTTATAGCGTCAAAGACCACCCCAGTGATGGTTCCGTTCAAAAGCACCACGGTTACAGGGACCTCGATGCTCTGGTATCCCCATGCTTCAAACCTTAGTGTATAGTTGCCGGGATCTAACGGTATCTTAAAGTACCCGGTACCGTTAACCTTGAAGGACTGGTTTGTCTCTACCACAATGACCTTGGCCCAGGGTATTGGTTCTCCTGAAACTACATCCGTGACAAAACCTTCCACACCGCTCTTCTTAGCGTACTCCTGAGCCTTTCTCACGGCCTCGTAAGCATCCACACGTCCCCATCCATACCTCGTGTCAAGCCCGGGGTCGCCGAAATCTATTGCAGTAGAGTTGAGAATCATGTAAACTTTCTCGGGCGTGTCCATAACATCGAAGTACACCCAGCCAGCCGCCTGGAGGACAAGGGCTACGAGGCCTGAAACATGCGGTGCCGCCATCGAGGTACCGCTCCAAGCCTCGTATCCTCCTCCTGGAACCGAGCTGGTGATTGAGACACCAGGTGCTGACAGATCGGGCTTCACATATGTTGACGGATACATGTCGAAGAAAGGCCATGTTGGAGGCGGAGATGGCCATGAAACAACTTTCCCACTACTCCAGGAGGCCACATTGTCGTTGATATCGGTTGCGCCTATGCCGAAAACGCCCCATATGTTGCCTGGGTTTCCTGATGTTCCAGGGCCGGAGTTGCCGATTGATGCTACGGGGATAATGTTTGCGAGCAACATGTTCTCTATAGCAGGTAAGAGGTCGTTGCCATAGTATTCATTGGCTCCAAAGCTCATTGACACTACGTGAGCCGGCAGACCCGTTGGAACAGGCGTTCCTCCAACCAGGTAGAATGGTTCAACAGCCCACTGCATTCCAGCCAACACCTGGGCGAAAGTTCCGCCTCCTCCTGGCAAGACCAAGCCGTGCATTAAGGTGGCGCCGGGTGCGACACCTATGAGTATTTCCGAGGTGTCTCCGCCTAATGCTGTCCCACTAGTGTGGGTTCCATGTCCATCCGTGTCATGCGGCATGCTTAAAACTGGGTTACCGCTTGCATCAAACTCCATCCATCCGCCAGGGTAGTAGGGGCTTGAAGGGTCAAGCGTTAGCATCTTGCCTGCGAGTGCTGGGTGAGTGATGTCCACACCAGTGTCAAGTACTGCAATCCTAATTCCTTCCCCAGTGTAGCCGAGAGACCACACTTCGTTAGCCCTTATCTTGAATATACCCCAGCTACTAACGAGCTGATCGGGTTCAATGCTTTCCCTCTCTACGGGACGTATCACTTCTACCCTGAAGTTCTCGAATATTTTTACGACATCAGGGTGGGTTGCAAGAATCTTGACCAATGACACGGGGACTCTTGCAAGGATTACATTATCCAACCAGAACCTGTTGAGAATCACGCCTCCTTTCATATTGATCATTCTAACTATAGGTTCCTGAGTGTAGGAAGCCCAGGATTTCAAGCTAGCCACAGCCAGGTTGTAATCTCCCTTTACAAGGGTTCTCACATTGTCAGGCAAGGGTTTCAACCTTATAACGACCTCAACGAAGACATTGCTGTCCAGGGTTCCAATGTTTTTCAACAGGTTGGGGTGAATCTTCTGTAATACCTCATCATTTCCTTGGCTTGCAGCGAGAGGAGTTGAGAGAGATGTTATAAGTATGAATACTAGGAGGATTACATTTATACTTTTGTGAGACACATTTCCCACCTTACGTGATCTCGCTTATGATTTTTACGAGTATATAAGCTTTTCCCAAATATTTCTGGAAAGTTTTCAACCCAAGATGGACAATACATAAAGTCTCATTCAGCACGCACTAGCCCGTTCTGAAAATGTATAGAAGATAGAGGGTTGAAGCAATGCCGATGAATGAGGAGGATATGAGGGAGAGTCCCGGATTCAAACCCACGTATAGGATGCCTGCCACCATGGATGAAAACGCCGCGCCCACGTTCTCCATGATTCGCTGAAAGCTAACAGCCCTCCCTCTTATCTCCTGAGGAAGTATCCGGGTTAGTATTGTTGAGACAGCTGCTGAAATTATGTTGTTGGATATGGAAATCACGACGTTACAGACTATCACCACCGATAACGCGTCGACGTTGAAGAAGTATGGGAGTGAGAGTGCCGCGATCGATGATGAAGCGAGGATGGATGAAATCAGTGAAAGCTTCCTGAAATTCGTTAATGTAAACCTGAATATAAGTATTGACCACGCTATGCTCGCCATGGTTGACGCGCTGTTAACCAGCCCCCACTCTGGCTTCTCTATTCCCAGGACTTCTATAGCGTATATTGCTCCATAAGTGTTGAGAACGCCGAACGCCAGCTGCCACAGCAAGGCGGTGAACACGTAAACCTTAAAGGCTTTCACCAGCACCGGCCTGTAGCCTGAAAGCTCAAAAACCAGCTTACTAAAATCCTTATCCCTTTTCGAATAGGTTTCTTTAAAACCCCTCATCCTCAGGATCAAGACCATGATACTTAACACTCCAGACAATACGAAACCTATTCTTACCCCAGTAACCCCTAACTGTTGGTAAAGAATCCCTCCCACAACAGGCATGAAGAGCCATGGAATACTTGGAACAATGTTCAAAAGGATGAATCCCTTGAATGTCTTGTCCCTGGGCATCGAATCCATGACTATTGCGCTCAGCGCGGGCTGGTAGAAATGCATCGCTGAGTCTAACACCCATATGATTGCGAACTCTCTCCAATCCCTGGCTAACGCGTACAAGAACTGAACAATAGTGATACCTGTGGTACCGATCATGATTGTTTTAACCCGTCCAATATAATCGGTGATCAACCCACCAGGGATGAGGGAGAGACCGAGCGAGAGCATTCCCAGGGTTCTTATCCACGCGAGATCAAGGTCGCTTGCTCCTAACTCTTTAGCGTAAACCGAGAAAAACGGCTGAACTAGTGATCCGCTCAGAGCGAATAAAAACCATGAAAGAGCCATTACTCCAACATTTCCAGAGAGTAAGGAGCGGGCCTCGCTAACGTATTCGCTGAGGAATCTACGATTAATCATAGCGGGTTCCTGGGTTTTAAAATAGTGCTAAGTCGATTCTCCTCTCAAGTACTTCTCCAGCAACTCCTTGGCGTAATCGTATCTTATGCGTCCCTCGCTAATCATTTTCTCAGAAATCTTGTCGATTAGATCACCGGTTGCCCCCGCCATTATGGCTAGGTTCCTGGCGTGAAGCCTCATGTGCCCTTTCTGAATACCCTCGGTGACTAGAGCTCTTAAAGCAGCAAGGTTCTGGGCTAGTCCAACAGCAGCCATGACTTCGGACAGTTCCTTGGCTGTTTTAACATTTAGTATTTTCAAGGCAATCTTGGCAACCGGGTGAACCCTTGTCGCACCTCCTACGATGCCGACTTGAAGTGGGAGCTCGATACTGCCGACAAGGAATCCTTGCTCGTCAACCTCCCAGTAAGACAAGGGCTTGTAGCAACCTGTTCGACTCGCGTAGGCGTGGGCCCCGGCCTCTATTGCCCTGTGATCCTGTGCTGTCGCCAACGCTACAGCTATTATCCCGTTCATAATCCCCTTATTATGGGTTACTGCCCTGTAGGGATCGATTTCGGCTAGGATGCTTGCCTCCATGATCTTTCTAGCAACATCCAATCCCCCTACTTCATCAGAAGGTGTTCTAGCCCAAGCTCTCACAATCCTTCTGGTAGCGTAGTTAGAGACTATTCTCAGCCTTGCCTGCCCTCCTGTAATCTTCTCCAGCATTGGAGCTACGGCCTCTGCCATAGTGTTAACGGTGTTAGCGCCCATGGCGTCTCTCACATCAACGATCAAGTGTACAATTATGACGGGCCCCATGCGTGAGTCGGCAATTCTTACTTCTAGGTCTCTTGGCCCACCGCCGTACTTTAAAAGGGTTGGATCCTGTTGCTTAGCGTGCTCCAGTATCTCCTGCTTGGCCTCGATTATCCTCATGGCCTTATACTGTGGCGCAGTAACGTTCACGATGTGTATTTGGCTGATCATTTCTTGAGGGCCTGCCTCAGCCCTTATCCCTTCACCATACCTTAGCATTCTAGCCGCGTTGCTTGCTGCCGCTACTACACTCGTCTCCTCTATTACCATCGGTACCAGGTAATCCACCCCGTTTATCTTGAAGTTAGTGGCAATAGCGAACGGGTATGTCATCCCGCCTACAACGTTCTCAATCATACTGTCCGCGATCTCTACTGGAAGGTTCCCCAAGTTGCTAAGGGTTTTAACCTCGTCCCCGGTTAAACCTGACATCTCAGCTATAATTCTCAACCTTTCACTCATGGGAAGCTTGTAAAACCCTTGTATTCTACTGCTCCTCTCAGGCATGTAAATCCCAGTCTTCTTATATTGACGACTATGTATTAAATATTAACGGTGGAAATAATGGTTCATGAATGGGCCCTGGCTGAGTCGATAGTGCTGTTTCTTGAAAATAGTGGTTTTCGAAAAGTTAAGTCCCTTAGAATAGGGCTTGGAATACTTCAATCAATAGATAAGGAGATATTTTCCTTCAGCCTTCAGGAATTGCTAAGGGATAAGGGTTTAACTGTGGAAAACCTGGAAATAGTTGACGAGAACGCCGAGCTGGAGTGCAACACTTGCGGTTACAGGTGGAGTTTAAGCCCAGAGTCCATGGACGAGGCTGTCAGGGAATCAATCCACTTCGTGCCCGAGTCCATCCACGCCTTCACCAAATGCCCTAAATGCGGTAGCAGGGATTTCTCGATAACTCAGGGAAGAGGTGTGAGAATAATAGAGGTGCAACCAGATGAGCTCTGATCCACGATTCCACGGCGTGGTTAAAAGGTTGAAGCAAATATCTAAAGTGTACATGGTTTTAAGCAGTAAGGGAGGCGTGGGAAAATCCTTCATATCAACCCTTCTATCATACTATTCCTCGCTAAAAGGAGTCCCAACCGGACTACTCGACCTTGACTTCACCAATCCATCCACCCACATAATACTTGGCGTCAGACCTGAGGAAGTGTCTTACAGGGAAGAGAAAGGGTTGGAACCCTTCAAAATAGGTGAGCTCTCATACTTCTCCATAATTTCCTTCACAAGGGACAAGCCCCTGGTTTTAAAAGGTGAGGAAGCTAGGAACGTGATGAGAGAGGTTTTAAGCATTGTAAACTGGACGGGCATTCAGAAGCTCTTCATAGACACTCCACCAGGCCTAAGCGATGAGCAGTTAGAAGCTATCTACAATCTCAGAGGCTTGGTGAAGCCAATAGTTGTGTCAACCCCTCACAGACTATCGATTCAAAGCGTTTCAAGATTGGTGAAAATCCTCAGGGACGCTGGAATAGGCGAGATAATGCTTGTTGAAAACATGGGAAACGGTGTGCTGAAGGCTTTCGCTGAGAGCGAGGGTCTCAACTACGCAGGCTACGTCCCGTTCATTGAAACCATTGACGAGTGTATTGGGTCAGCTTCTAAGATTGAGAACTGCCATCTTAGAAAATACTTTGAGGCTATTCTAAGTAAAACGTGATTTTCACGGTTCAACTAATGAAACCCCTCGCCTGAGATGTTAAAACTCGTCAGAGCTCAGCGACCTGTCTCCCGCATCACCTATGCCGGGTACGATAAAGTAGTCCTGGTTGAGAACAGGGTCCACGCTTAAAGTTATAACTCTGACATCGGGAAATCTCTTCCACAGGTTTTCCAAGCCGGTCCTGGACGCTATTATCGTGGCTACGAGGTAATCCTTGCATTTCAATTCGTTAAGCTTTTCTAAAACCTTTATCATGGTGTTTCCCGTCGCCAAGGTCGGATCCACGGCGATAGAGGTGTATTCTGAAAGGTCGGGAGGGACTCTTTCATAGTATAGTCTGACAAGAACCTTGTTCTCGACTTTAAATCTTCTCGCAGCAACTATTCCTAGGCCTGCCCAGGGCAAAGCCTCCCAAATCCCGTGCATTAAAGGTATGGATGCTCCTAAAACCCCGATGATGTAGACCTGTTTTCCCGGAACGATGCCCTCGGTTTTAGCTATTGATGTTTCTACGAATACGGGCTTCCACTTCAAAAGCCTGGAGGCTTCATAACCAATTATGTAGCCTATTTTCTTAACGTAATCCCTGTAAACAGCGGGCCTAGTATCTCTTCTACGTAAAACGGTGAGATAGTACCTTGCTAAAGGATTATCAATAATGATGAGATTCTCGCTCAAAAATCCACCCAAAATTAATTTTAACAGTGCCAAGTATAAAGGGATTACCCTATCGCTTGCTAATACCCGGTTACCAGGTTTAGAAGAAACTACAAGGTGACTGCAAGCCTATGGGCTGGAAACACCTTAACTACTCCTTGACGGTGTACCCCCTCTTCCTCAACCATTCTTTAACGGATCGGGCAACCCTAGGCCCGAACCTAGGTAGGGAGGATAGCTTTTCCAGCGGGGCCTCGGCCAGGTCGTTAATGCTTTTAATACCGTGTTCGATCAGTATCCTCGCTCTGACCCTACCTATGTTCTCAACACGTGTCAATTCTAACGCATCCTCCTTAACCCCTTCCTCCAGTCTCATGGAAAGCCTTTGTAAATGCCTATACATCCTTCTATCCCCTAGTACACTCTCTATTTTAGCAAGTGATGATACTATCCATGTCGCTGTTTCCTTAATGTTGAACAAGTCGCCGGGCCCTATCGAGTACTTACTTATTATCGCATCCTCGGGCGTTTCATTTATCCAGTCAACTAATATCATCGCGTACACGTAGCTTGCCAACCAGTCATCATAGTCCGCCTCCACCCTGCCTGGAGAGGGTATGATCCCGTGCCTGCTCATTTCTAAAGCACCTTCCTCAAACTCCTCGATAATCCTGCTAGGTATGTATGGTGCACTCCTCAAGAAGTCAGGCGTTATCGTTACCACGTGTAAAACGTATGCATCTGAGGGTAGCGGTGGCTTAATCCTCCTCCAAGTATCAACCGTTGCCGGGTCCAGGTAAGTGTAAGACGTGATCTTCCCAAGGCTTGTTGCTTCTAGAAAACCATTCTTTTCAACCACCATATTTGTTTTCAACAAGTAGTTAATTGTTTCCCCTGTTAAGGACTCGAGAAAGGTTTTTGAGCCCGCGTAATATGCGGAGAACGTTAGCGAGAAGATGTCGTTTAATCCTTCAATACTCGCTGCCTCCCTGGAGGCCAAGAGGGATAAAGCATGAATCCTTAGATTCCGGGAGCTGGCTAACTTCCCCCTCACTTCTTCAGGGCGTCCTCTCAAGAAGGCCACTGCCTCCCTATCGCTTGAAGCATCGACTATTATGCTCTCACCCACTCTATCATATCTTGGCCTCCCCGCTCTGCCAGCCATCTGCTTGTACTCGCTAACGCTAATGCTTACCGTCCTCCCCTTTGAGGCGTCGTAGCGTTTAACGGATACAACAACCCTGCGAGCTGGGAGGTTGACCCCAGCGGCAAGAGTTGGAGTGGCGAAGACTATTCTCAAAACTCTGCTCCGAAACGCCTCCTCTACCACTCTCCTCCCCACGCTTGATAATCCTGCGTGGTGGTAACCAACCCCTCTTCTCAACAGGCTTGTCAAAAACTCCCTCTCCATACTGCTCGGGTCCTCAGAGAGTTGTGCAACAAAGTCTTCAACCTCCTCTTCCGGCGTAGGCGGGAGTTTAAGGCTTACTTTCTCAGCGTATTCTTCAACTTTCCTCCTGTTGTGAATGAAAACGATTGTTTGATAATCCATTGATAAATTATGGAGGACAACGTCAAGTATTCTATCACCAGTGTTAACCTCCACGCTCTCCTCTACACCATTATCGAAGAATATTTTCCGCAGGCTCTTAGAGTAGTATCCTTCAACCAATTTCACAGGCCTCCACGGGGTATCAACAAGTCCCCCCTTGATCCACTCGGCTAAATGATGCGGGTTCCCGATTGTGGCGCTTAAACCGAGGATTTGAACACCTGCTTTCAAAGCCCTTGCAACGATCATCTCTATGATGGGGCCCCTGTCAGGATCCCCTATAGTATGCATTTCATCGATAACTATTGCTTTAACCCTGCTAATCCAGCTGGGTTTCAGTCTTAAAAGACTGTCAAATCTTTCATAAGTAGCAACGATGATGTCGTAATCCCTTAGCTCTTCAGCTGGATTATCGTAATCACCGGTTGTGATGCCTGCTTTAAGCCCAATCCTGGAGAGACGGTTGAACTCTCCATGCTTCTCGCTTGCGAGTGCTTTCAACGGGGTAAGATAAACCCCTATCCCCTCGTTCACAACAGTCTTAACCAGGAGCATTTCCGCAATTAACGTCTTACCACTAGCCGTGGGAGTTGAAACCACCAGGTTCCTACCTTCTAACACGCCCTTGTTAACAGCGTCTGCCTGAACGGGGTTCAGCGTTGTGATACCTTCCGCCTCCAGCACCCTTACATAGCTCTCCGGCAACCCTTTGCTTATTAATTCCTCGACGCGCATTTCAACCCTCTTATAAAGATTTAACCTTATCAAATCCATTAATTACATGGCTGTTTAAAAGGAGTTAGTTATGAGTAGGAAAATATTTCACGCCCTTGTGGATCCCGATGAGGCTGTTAAACTAGTGCTCGAGAAAGTGAGGCCGCATCCCTCTGGGGTTGAGAAGGTTCCGTTGATCAGTGCCCTTTACCGGGTCTTAGCCAGTGATGTCTACTCGCCGATAGATCACCCTCCATTCGACAGGAGCGAGGTGGATGGCTATGCTGTTAGAAGCGTGGACGTGGAGTGGAGCGATGAGCTATCACCAGTATACCTTAAGGTCAAGGGTCGTGTGAAGCCGGGTGAGAAACCTGCTTTAGAAGCCGGCGTTAAAGACGCCGTAGAGGTTGCCACCGGGGCAATGATCCCGAGAGGCTACGATAGCGTGGTCATGGAGGAATATGTTGAAAGAGATGGAGAGGTTTTAAAGGTCTTCAGAACAACTCCTCCCGGAGATAATATTTCGACAGCTGGTAGCGATATATCCTCAGGGGACCTGGTTCTTTTCAAAGGGACATTGCTTAGACACAGTCACCTGGGCTTGCTCGCAGGGTTAGGGGTAAAAGAGGTTGAAGTCTACAAGAAACCTAAGGCGATAGTGTTTTCAACGGGTGAAGAAGTTGTCGAACCAGGTACCGTGTTGGAGACCGGCAAAGTATACGACGTGAACGGTGCGTTAATAACATCTTATCTTAGAGAGCAGGGTGTTGAAGCCGAGTACGGAGGGCTTCTTCCCGACGATTATGATGTGATAAAGGATAGGGTTCAGAATGCTTTGAGTAACTATGACATGGTGTTCACAAGCGGTGGAACCAGTGCAGGGGTCTCGGACCTGGTTTACAGAGTGTTCAACGAAATAGGGGAAATAATCGTCCACGGGTTGAGGACGAAGCCGGGTAAGCCTACGGTGATAGCAACAAGCAATGGGAAGATCTTGATCGGTCTGCCAGGTTTCCCGCTCTCATGCTACATGATCCTCGTGAGAGTTGTCAGCAGGATTGTAAGCTTCTACACAGGGGCGCTGCACGATGTTAAGGATGTCGACGCCTTAATGCCTGTTCAATTGAGGAAGCAGGTTGGTAAAACATGGCTAATACCTGTTATGCTGGTTGAATCTGAAAACGGCTATGCCGCCTACCCTGTCTCCATGAGCAGCGGCGCTATCTCACCACTAATCCTGAGCGACGGGTTCCTCGAGATAGGTGAAAACGTGGACGTTGTCATGGAGGGTGAACGGGTAAGGGTTTACCTCTTCCGCGACATACCTGGGAAAACCAGGTTAAACGTGATAGGAAGTAATGATCCATTGTTAACGGAAATACTGAGGCTCAAGGGTTTGATTAGTGCTTCCAGGATTCTAAACGTAGGCAGCACTGGCGGCTGGAAAGCTGTGGCGAGAGGCGAGGCCGATGTAGCCCCTACTCACTTGTTGGATGAAGAAACCGGATGCTACAATACTCCATTCATCAAGAAGTATGGGCTTGAAGATAAAGCTGTCTTGATCAGAGGGTATGACAGGCTTATAGGAATAGTGGTGGAGAAAGGAAACCCTAAGAATATTACCACCTTAGAGGATTTCTTGAGAAGCGATGTTAGAATAGTGAACAGGAGCAAAGGCTCCGGTATCCGTGTATTCCTCGACATGGCGTTAAAGCGGATCGCTAGTGAGAAGGGGCTGGACCCTGGCAAGCTCGGCAGAATGGTTAACGGATACACCTATGAGGTAAAGACACATACAGCGGTAGCAACAGCTATCAGGCAGGGAAGGGCTGACGCTGGCTTAGCCGTGGGATACGTAGCGGAACTACTGAACCTCGACTTTGTTCCGTTAACATGGGAGGAGTATGACTTCCTTATCCCTAGGAAAAAACTGGTTAAGGAGGCTGTTACCACGCTCATAGATAGTCTCAAACATTTGAGCCAAATACTCGGCGAGGCTGGGCCATTGTTCAAGAAGTATTATAGAGTCAGCGAGGGCTCCGGCTTCGAGAAAACCTGTTGCATTAACGAGGCATAATCCTCTATTTACGTTCAAGTATGTTTTTCATCAGCCTCGCGTTCTCAAGCATCCAGTGATCGTTGTTGAAAAACACGTAAACAGTTTCAGGCCCGAGCTCAATAATTCGCCTGCCTATTTCAGTAAGCTCGTCTCTCGAGTACTCGTAACCGTACCAGTCCGTGGACCCGTGTAGCCGCATGTAAACCACACTATTCGATGCCACAATCCACCGGGCTATCGGAGCATCTATGGAAACAAGGGTGATGCCAAGCTTCTCCCCCCATTTTGCAACGCTCTCGGTGAAACATGACGAGTGCCTGAATTCGATAGCAAACCTTCTTCCCAAAGCTGTTGACGAGTAAAACCTTTCTATGCTTGATAGATTCCCATCCTTACAGGAGAAATTAGGGGGGAGTTGGAACAGGTAGAAATCTACTTTATCATCCAAGGGTTTGAAAAGCTCTTTGAATTTCACCCAAGTATTCAAGGCATCGAGCTTAAGCTTCCTCAAGTGGGTAATGCTTCTATGGGTTTTCACAGACCATCTCAAGTGCTTAGATTTCCTGCTCCATGCTTTTACCTGGTTGGGAAAGGGAAACCTGTAGAAACTAGCGTTTAACTCGACAGCGTTCAGCCCGCTGAACTCGACATACCAGTCTAAAGTTGCTCCCTCATTCCAATCATAAAGCCACCCGCTAGTTCCAACAAAAACCCTCATAAAACCCCTCAAGAATAATTTTCGCTGTGAAACTAAATAGCTTTTCAAGGGTTGCTAGCATGAAGGTAACCATATGCATCGGCTCAGGAAACCCTGTTAAAGTGAAAGGGGTTAGGTTAGCTTTTGAACAGTTTTTCACCGTAGCAGAGGTTCGTTCCAAAAAGGTTTCAACCACTGTCGGGGACCAGCCCATAGGTTTACACGAAATACTTGAGGGTGCTATGGAGCGGGCAAGGGGTAGCTTAGACCCCGAGTGCGATTACGGTGTTGGAGTAGAAGCAGGATTCTACCTGCTCAATAATGAACCGTTTGACGTGGAAGTATCCTACATAATTGGGAAGAATGGTTTGCACTCGTATGGCCTCTCACCCTCGTTCCCTATCCCTAGAGCGGTGTATGAAGCAATTGTTGAGGGCAAATACAGTGAGCTGGAGGAGGCTGTTGAGCATTTGACCGGGGTTGAAAGAATTGGCGAGAAGCAAGGATTTATAGGTTTTCTGACTAGAGGAAAGCTTGAAAGATATGTTCTAAGCTATACAGCAACCATCATGGCTCTTGTTAAACTATTGAACAAAGAACTTTATGATCTAACTTAGATTCAAGGGTGTTATCTTGAAGAAAACTATCTTGGTAAGCGGTCTACTCCCATTCGACTCCGGCAAAACCTGGTTCACACTGAGTCTTTTCAAAACACTAACAGCCACCGGTGCTAAAGCAGTACCCTACAAGCCCGTGGCAGCCCACAACATTTGGTACAGCGCTATAACGGTTAAGCACTCTGTCAGGTTGAAAATGCTTGTAGGGAACGATGCCTACGCATATTTTAGAGAAACCGGTGAATCCCCAGCGCTTTTAAACCCGGTCGCGCTGGCTGTTGCCCCATTAGACCCTTCTAACTACGGTTTTAACATGGAGAAATACTTGGAAGATTCAGCGCTATTCCTACCACAACTAGTTATGGCAAGAATAGCGCATCATCCTTCTGGTCAGATAGAACATTTCATTATTCAAGAAAACGTTGAGAAGACTGTTACAGAAGCACGTAGAGTCCTGGAATTACTTAAGAAGAAGTTGCAAGCAACAGCGAGAAGTCTGAAAGAAATCAGCGAGATGTTAGTGAGCAGGAGAATCGACCAAATCGTGGCCTCAGCACTGAACTCTCTGCTAGAAAAGTATGATGTCATACTGTTGGAAAGTTTTAACGACGCATTACTTCCCAGCATGGGGCTTATAGAGAATGTTGATCAAATCATCATTGTTGCGCCTGGTAAAGCTTTTCTTTACGATACTAGTACAACGAAAAATATCTTGCAACATCTAGCTAAGAATCTCGATAACCCTGCGTACCTGGTTACCTCTAGACTACTTCCTAAATTCAAGCCGGAAAAAACCATTGATACACCCGTATTGTTGAAGCCTAGGGAGCATAGTATGCTTCAACCCATAGTTGATTTTATTTTAAAGGAGTAACCGTCTGAAACCGAATGTTGATCATTTACTCAATAATGCTTTAAAAGACTAGCTCATCTTAGAAAACTTTATTACCATTGATTCAACATTATAATCATGGTGGTAGAATGGCTAAATACAGGGTAATAGTGGACAGGGTCAACTGCTTGGGCTGCGGTGCAGCGCCTGCAGCGTGTCCCGAAATATTTGAACTAGGAGAGGATACTGGGAAGAACCGGGTTGTTGCAAAATATAGTGTTCAAACAACAAGGGATATATCGATAGGGGAAATACCTGAGGAATTATACGAGTGTGCTAAGAGCGGGGCAGATGTTTGCCCTGTTGGCGCTATAAGAATAGAGAGAATTGAGTGAAAACAATAATCTAAAATCTAATATATTTTTCCTTTCTCCACAATCTTTTCGGAGTAGAAAATAGGGCATCTTTTCATACTCAACCAGGCTGTTACGAGAAAGGGGCATTTGACTAACCAAGGTTTTCTAAAATTCGTCGAGAGATCTATCGTATTTTGACGAAGAGCCTAGCGGAGACGAAGAGGATTAGAAGCGATATAATAGAGGGGATTAGAACCTTATCTGCCTCGCTCATGAAAAGTAAAGCGTAATAATATGATGCCCAAACCGGCACCACAACCGCTATTGACAGAATTAAGTAGGCGATTATTGTTTTCGATATTTTCATGTAGAATGTGCCTGTGAACAAATTCTCTCCCTCTAGTTTAAATAAAATCCATATCTCCAGCATGATCAGGCTTGCAACCAAGGGTATCGTAAACCATGACTCCAGTATGGTGGAAACCGTGAGGACGTTGGCCGCGGCAGCGTACCCTAGTAGAGCTATGTAAATCGCTAAATATTCTATTAGACCTACCACTAGAATTGAACGAGTTAATACGGTGGTTTTAACTGGAAGGGTAACAGTTAAGGAGTGACCATGAGCCTCCACACTCAGCGCCAGCACTGGGTAGGCGATCATTGCCATACTTCCAACCTGGAGTGCCTGCACAAGGGTTGCCGGGCTGGCTATGAGATTCCAAATCATAATAGCAGGCGGCATGAAAAAGCCTATGGCGTAGCTGGGGTGTCTGAGAACAACCCTGATGTATCTTTTAATGAAGGCTTTCACTTGCGGCATGGGCTTTATCTCGATAGGCATGGGTAGTAATTCACCAGACGCTTTGGTAAAGTCAGGCCGAAGATTGATAAAACCCGTGAGCTCGCTGAGTATAAATCTCAAGCTTGCAATAGCCAATACTGAGTAAACTAGCACGCTTAAAACATCTATGAGAAGCAAGCCTGGCCACCTGCTGAAGCTCGTCAATAAGTTGAAGAAGGGGCTGGGGAAGACCAGCCTGTATAGTAAATAATCGCTAGAGGTTAGAATAGTGAAGACCGTTTTGAACACATTGGTCAACAGTATGGGTATCACTATGAGAAATACTGTTAGGAAACTATAAGCAGAGGAAACCAGGTATCGGGACTTGGTCCCGCCTTTTGATAACGAGTAGTAAAATCCTTTCGAGATTAACATTGCCAAAGCGAGCCCGTATATGGTGGATAATGCTACCACGAGCACGCTTATTATAAGTATTGTAATATCTCCCGTGAAAATAATGGTCAAGATCGAGACTGAAAGCATAAAGGAAAATACTGGCAGGTCGTAGAGTTTAAAATACAGCATCATGATTGAGAACAGCTTCTCCCGAGTGCTTAGCGGGTAAAGATTAATTATTTCTGGAAGCCTTATCATGTAGATTCCAATAGTATTTTGTACCTCGAGAAATGCCAGTAGAAACACTAGGACTATACTACTTGACATTACCACGCCCTCTATTATATGGCTTCCAGGGTTTTCGATGAAGGGGATGAGGTATATCCATGGAATTGCAGCAAAAACAACCGTGGAAAAGATTTTGTTAAGCTTGAAGGTTAACCCCACTTTCCTCAGGAACTCAGAACTGCTGGCATCACTCATGTCTTTCAGGAACCCTCCGAGTCTAAACATGGTTGTTGATTGGAAAATTAACTCCTTGAACATCACGTCCGCAATAGTTTTCACTATTTCCCTTCTCATCCAGCCCCTCTCACTCCACTCTATCGTGTAAAACACTGTTCTTAATTAGCTCGTTTAATAGTTTAGAGAAAACTTCTTCACCTTTGAGCCTTGTCTTAACGTTCTCAGTTGTATCTTCGAATATTAATCTACCATCCACGATGACTCCTATCCTGTTACAAATCTTCTCCGCTATCTCTAGAATGTGCGTCGACATTAATACTCCTTGAGAATTACTCCTCCAATTCTCGATAATTCTCTTCAGAACGCTGGAAGACTCAAAGTCAAGCCCTGTGAAGGGTTCGTCAAGTATGAGGATTCTAGGCTTATGCATTAATGCAAGAATGAGAGATGCTTTCTGCCTGTTGCCCCGTGATAATGTGTATACAGGCTTATCCAGATGGGGCGAGAATTCGAAAGCTTTAACCAAGCGGTTAACCCATTCTTCAAACTCCTTCCCAAGCCCTCTAACTGCTGCCACGAACTCAATGTGCTCGCGAACAGTTAAGCTCTCGATCAGTATTGGGTCTTCGGCAACATATCCAAAATCGTTCTTCACATTCGAGTCGGTGAAAGGGTTTCTACCGAGTATTTCCACGAATCCTTCAGCAGGTTTCACGAGGCCCGCAATCGCTCTTATGGTTGATGTTTTACCAGCCCCGTTAGGGCCGAGCAAGCAGTAAACCTCACCTGGGCAGAGCTGAAACGACACTCTATTAACAGCCGTGAACAAGCCGTACTTAACTACCAGGTTTGAAACCCTTAGCAGTGGGTCATCACACATCTAGACCACTATCCTGGTTGAAAATCGTTAATACTCCGCGAACGAGTTTGAAAACGAATTATCATGTGCCTCCACACTCCTTTTCAAGCTCGACAAGCTTCTCGACTTTGAATAAATACCTGCTCCTCTTAACCGATTCAGCGCTCACCTCCCTAACCTCTCCTTCATATAATACTAAATGCCTCCGCCTACAAGCCGGCTTACAAATCTTAAAGACCTCTTCAACCATCCAATGCAGCTGAGTACAATGCATACTACCATCCACGGTTAAGACTGCAACCTCCTCGTAACTTCCACGTGCCAATATCCCAGCAAGCTTGAACCCCAGCATGTTCACATGTTCTGCTTCAGGACATACTGACAGCAGGCAGTACTCACTCGTAAACTTGTTAACTATTTCTGGATGCTCCTCCTCCATGCATCTGCTGAAGATTAGCACCCTCCTTTTCTCTCTCAGACACCTGCTTTTAGCATTAGAATCCAGTAGTCTTTGAAAACCCATTGCTTCCAACCCTTTAGACTTCTACTATGTAGTTTAGAGTAATTTAATGTGTTCAGCTATTTCAAAAGGTTTTACAGGTTAATTAAGAGGTTAACTGATTTAATTCTAGTGGGGTTAAAATGGAATTAACGATAGGAATCGTTCAAGCAGACTTCAACGGTACCCCTTCAGAAAACGCTGAGAAGGGATTCAAAATAGTAGTGGAGAAACACAAGGAAGCCGATATTATAGTGTTCCCAGAGTATAGCATGCTTAATCCTTTAAGGTTTAAAAATCCTGACGAAGTCTATGCTCACAGCGAGCCTATTCAGGAGAGCTCCTTCATAAACACGATGAAACGTCTTGCCGAACTCTTAAGCGTAGATATTATAGTCAACGTTATCGAGAAAACTGATAAGCCGCCGCGCGCGAAAAACACCAGTGTCTTAGTGAAGAGTGACGGCGAGGCAATACCATTATACAGTAAAATACACTTGTTCGATGCTTTAGGGTATAGAGAATCCGACTTCTTCCTCCCTGGGGACATGCCGAGCAAATTCATCCTAGCCAGAGGGTTCAGGCTCGCCGTTGCCATATGCTACGATTTACGCTTCCCGGAATTATTCAGGTTTTACGCTTTAAACGGAGCTGACGGAGTAATAGTTCAAGCAGGATGGCTGAGAGGGCCTCTAAAAGAAGAATCCTTGGAGATGCTTGCATCTACGAGGGCTCACGAGAACACAATGTACATAATACTAGCTGACCAGACAGGGGATTACTTCGTAGGTCGTAGCGGATTATTCAGCCCACTAGGATACAGGGAGCTTGACATGGGATACAGGGAAGCATACATGGAACACGTACTCAATTATGAAAACATAAGGTTAGCAAGAGATAGACTACCAGTTGTTGAGCAATCACGCAAGAAATGGGAGGTAAGATTTAACCCGCTAACCTGATTTCAACGGTAAGTCTCTAAGTAGAGCCGGGGTGTTAAAAGAAAAATCGACAAGCTGTCGAAGCTAGTGCTGAACCAGCTTATCATATATCCGCTTAAACAACTCCTCGCTGGGGAAAACCAATTCCACATAGTCATCAAACTGCTTTACAACCAGTCCCTCAATAGGGTTTGCTGGGGGATCCGGTAGGCTTGGATCAGGCTTGCTTTTACCCCTGTAAACCCATTTAATCCTGCTGGGTTTACTTGTTTTCTGGATAGAGTACCAGTAGCGGCCATAATAATAGTATTTAACTGTGCCACCATCCGGTAGTCTTCTAACAACAATGTGAACGGGTTTTAAATAGTAGTTCTTATCCTTGATCAGGGAGTTGTAAGAGTAGAACGCTGTTAAATATTCTGAAATCAGGAGGCTGATCTTTTTCAGCATCTCGGGCTTTTCCCGAACTTTGATTAATCCTCTACGAGTCCGGTCAATAAGCATGAGGGTCAGCCCATGGGAGTCTAATCATTGAAATCATAGACCACTATACTCCTCATCCCTATTAAATCAATTCACCGTTATCCCTTAATTATCTTCAACACTTCTAACCCCTTCATAATCCGGGTTTACTCTGAAAACTTCGAATCCCTCACTCCTCAGCTCCTCCTCGATCCGGGTTGACAAGGATTTATTTACAAAACCTATCACTATTCCTCCTCTCCCAGCCCCGCTCAGCTTGGCTCCATAGCATCCTTTCCCAACGAGCTTGTGAACTATGAGGTCGTTGATTTCATGTGAGACCCCGATAGTCCAGAGCAATCCATGATTCAACAGCATTAAACGTCCAATACTTTCATAATCCCTTTCCCTTAAGGACTTCAACGCCTTCTCAACAAGTACTGACGCAGCGGTATAAACGTTCTCAAGAACCTCACGGTACTTTTCATAAAGCCTCAATACTTCTTCAACGATTATACCGGTCTGTCTTTTCAAGTTCGTGTTTACCACTAGGAAGCCAACCTCATCCCCAAGCCTGATATCTAGTTTTTCGAAAACCCCTGACCTGTACTTGAGGAAGCCTCCGAAAGTCGCTAACGTGTTATCTATTCCGCTAGGCTTTGAATGAACCTCTTTCTCGGCTTCATAGGCTAATTCGTTAACAAGCTTCTTATCGAAACTTGCATTACAGTGTGTCAGATACGCATGGGCGAGTGCTACGCTTAATGCGGCTGAAGAACCCATGCCGCTTCCTACGGGGATTTCAGAGTCAACTAATATTCTAACATCCTCGTCGCATTTGAAGATAGAATTCGCATACGTGATTAATCTTTTCACAGCTCTGTAAAGCACTGAACCCTGTTCTATGTTGCCCGTCTGCTTCGAGATCACTTGGAAATAGCCATCTTCAACACAGACTTTAGCGTATTTTGAAACGGCGAACCCTATTGCAGGGGCTCCTTTCACCACGAAATGCTCGCCAAACAATATGATTTTGCCGGGGGCGATACTACACGTCATTCTCAAGCCCTAATCCATTATAACATTGATATACATATATAAGGAATAATCAGGATAATCGTCAAAAAGCGGGAAGGCGGTTAAGAATGAGCAATTACAAGAAAATTCCTTTCCAACCATCATTCAGCCTTGCACAGGATGTGGAGAAGAAGCTAAGGAGTTTCAAACATAAGATACTTGTTCTGAGCGGTAAGGGTGGAGTAGGTAAAACGTTCATATCATCAATGCTCGCCCTAGCTATTGCTGAGAAAGGTAAAACCACTGCGATACTCGACGCTGACATCCACGGATCATCAATCCCTTCCATCCTGGGATTGCATGGAACCAGGCACTACGCTGATGAAGAAGGGAATATCCTACCTGTTGAAGGTCCTCTTGGAGTGAAAGTCGTCGCTGTTAACCTTATGCTGGACTCCCCTGATCTGCCTATCGTGTGGAGAGGCCCGCTGGTTTCAAGGGCGATATTAGAGCTTTTAAGCAAAGTGAAATGGGGCTCAGGCGACTACCTCATAGTTGACCTACCGCCGGGAACTGGAGACGCTATCATCACGATCGCGCAGTCGATATCTTCCATCACTGGAGCTATCATAGTGACCGCCCCAAACATGCTGTCTGAAACCATAGTGTCAAAGGCGATCAATTTCGCCGCTAAGAACAATATCAGATTGCTCGGAGTTGTCGAGAATCTTAGCTATTTCAAGTGTCCGCACTGCGGCAGACCCTCCCAGGTCCTAGGAAAGTCAACGGGTGAGCAACTAGCCGGTAAGTTTGGCACAAGACTGCTCGCAAAAATACCGATTGACCCGCTCATCAACGATGCCATTGACCAAGGTGTCCCATACATCCTAGCCTACAAGGACGGGGAAGCCGCCAAGGCGATTAGGTCCCTAGCAGATGAGTTAATAAGTATTGTAGAATCATAATTAAATCAAGATGTGAATGATTAGGGGATGATTGGTTGGAAGCCGCGGAGAGCTTTAATAAGAAGCCTAACTGGGCCTTGTTGAAAGAGGTTGCTGAAGAACTCTACCGAATGGGCAAAATAACCTTCACCAGAAAAGAATTGGCTTCTAAAGCCCATGAAAAAGACCCTTCTAGGTCTGAAATGAGCCTTGACTTCGAAATAGATCTGGTGACGGTTAACAGTAGCAGCAAGGACAAGTATAAGGATCCAGATAAATTATTTCTGTTCAGGCTCGACCGTGGAAGATATACGTTGTACAACCCGGAGGAGCACGGCGAGTTAGACAAGTATACTGGGATTCAAAGAGTTTCTGCAACGAGAAAACAGGTTTTGAATGAAGTCCTCGAGGAGTTGGAAAGGCTTGGATATGAGGCAACTGAGAACAAGTATGCTAAGGCATTGCAACCAGACATTATTGCAACGATGGATGAGAGGAAAACAGGAGTATGGGTGATAGACCCCGGGGTCGATGTCTCCTCACAGTATAAGAGTCTCGCATACGCTATAGGCTCCTCAATGCTTAACAGAAATTTCAACGAGTACTTAATAGTCCTGCCCGAAGACCTTTACAAGAGGATAACACAAGACATTATCGAATCCCTTAAACCCTACAACGTGAGATTTGTGCCGATTAAAGAAGAGAGAAAATATACTCTTCAGATCTAAACTGTCAAGTCAACCTCCAGTTTCTTCTTCATAACCTCACGTGCTTCCTCCAAAATCCTTCTCACATCCTGAGAGCTTCCGTCAACATGAAAGCTTACCCCGCCTCCCCCTCCGTGACTGATTTCAGCCATTTCTCGAACAGACCCCTCTAAATCCATCATAATCATGTTCAGCTCAGGAAGGTTTGACTCTGGAAGCTTCTTCAACTCGGCGACAAGACCCGTTAGCTCTTTCGAGAGGTCGTTAAACTCGCGCATATTGATAGCGTACTGGAGGGATAGGTCGATTTTCTCGACCACCAGCCTAATAGTTGTCAACCGGGAGGCAAGCTTATCTAAACGAGCAATCTCCTCCGCATATTTCTTCGACAGGTATTTCTCATTTCTCGACTGCAACTCTACCATTCTCTCGAATAAAGCATTCCTACGCTCAGTGATCCGGTCAATAAGCGTTTCAAGCCTGTTGCCGAGGACTCTAACCTTGTACAGCGTTTCAATAGCGTTTTTCAAAGGATCCCTTGGCTTGGCTCTAAACACTTCACTACACCAGAGATCTTATAGCGGGCAAACTCTTTAAAAACCGTGGGATAGTATTTAAGGCATGCTTGTAATCTCGTATATTATTCCCACGCTGTATAGGACGCCGTCGAAGGATTCATACGGGTTGTCAGGGTTTCTCACACCCACCTTCACCAGCTCACCTGTCCTAGGGTCGTAAAATGGTTCAGCAATGACCGCGTAAGGTCTGAAATACGTATCGTTCGCAAGAGGCCTTTCCTGGATTTTCGCGATCACAGGATTGCTTATTCCAAGGGTAACATCAATTCCTAATAACTCCTTGATCCTGGTTACTGTGGAAGTGCCGAGCGGGGATGTCGAGCCACCGTACCACGTGAATATTGATGACTTATTCCTCGCCTCGCCCCAGTACATCATCCCGTCAACCATCATCTTGTATATGAGAGGTAGTCTGTCCGGTTCGTTGAACACGGGACTGATGAACTGGTTTCCAATTAAGACAAGGTAGTCGGAAGTAGCTCTATAAGTAACGTTTATTCCCTGGGATCTAAGCGTGTCCACGGTGGCGTTACCAATCCTTATCATCCATATACTCTTAGGTATGTCAATACCTCCAGGCATGCTGGAGTTCGGGAATAGGACAGGCCAAATAATGACTGTTTCATTATCCTCGTATATGGCGAATAATTCGAGAACTAGAACATATGTTCTACCAGGAACAGTGTTGAAAAGTTTGGCAAGACTGGCTGCCTCCGAAGTATTCACAGATGTGAGTAATAGTCCTAATATCCCTATTTGGGTGAAGTTCAATGTGGAACCATCCGCTACGGATGCTTTGCCCCCGTCAACGCTGATCCCGTAGCCGTAGTCCCACCAAGAGATCACTACTGCGTCTGATGGGAGATCATTTCTCAATGTGTCAACTATTTTATACCATGAGTCACTGTAGAGTGCTAGGTTGGAGTTTCCTGCTTTGAAAGTGTAAACTATTGTCGAGTTGGTTTGGTAGTCCAGGTAAGCGATATGTGCAGAGTTGACTAGGAATAAAGCTATTAATGCAAGTATGATCAGCCTGTTAGACCTTCCGGTCATCCTTACCCGTCCCTTCTTAAAATCTTGAATCTCTTGTTGAGATGGCGCCAGGCGTTGAACCAGGTAGCCGAGGAATATACCTGCAACGATCGTACCCATGTAGGAAGCCATGGCAATCATGTATGCAGCGTTTAGATATGAGTAGAAAGAGAGGAGGAACAGTATTGCAACAAACAGTGTTTCAGGGGTTTGCTTGTATAGTATCATGTATAAAGCCCCTATGATGGAGAGGAAGAGAGGCGTTACCAGGAATAGAATAGACCACGGGAAAGCTGGGTCCAGACCCCAGCTTCGCAACATTTGGATCAGTGTGCCAGCGCTGGAAAGTGGTGATTGATGCTCAGCAATACTCTGAACAAGGGGGTCGGCAGGGATAAATCTCAGTCCTAGTGCCCAGGCCCATCTCCCAGCAAATCCGAGAATACCTGTGGTTATTGCTATAGAACCGCCCACTACCAGCAGAACAAGCAACATGAAATACCTAGTTTTAGACAATACGGGTTTTCTAAGACCGAGCTTCTTGTGCTGTATCCCCAGGTAGTAGTAAAGCACCGGGATTAAGCAAGCGCCTAGAATAGGCCAGCCTACGCCTGAAAACCTGAGAGGGTAGAACCCAAGCTGTCCGAATATTGATGGGGAGGCTGCGGTTAACAGCATTGAAAGAGCAATGATAAGTATGTGTGTTTTAATGAATCTCTCATCAAACTCCTTCCCCATGAACAAGGGTGATATTATGAAATATGCTGTGAAGGAGCCAAGGAGGAAGATATATCCGCCCCAGAGCCAGCCAACAAACCCTAGGAAAACAGCTGTGAGCACGGAGTAGAATATTGTTTTCCTCCCGAAAGACTCCTTAAGCGATGAAACCGTTTTCCCGTAGAAGTAGAGAAACATGAATATGAAGAATATGGAAACACCTTCCTTCTCAACGAACCCGATAAGGGTTCTATCATTGGCCGCTGGGAGAAAGGCAAGGAGGAAAGACGTCAATAAGCCTGCGAACCTGTTGCCCCCTGAGAGCTGGGTTGCTGCGAGATATGCTGCTATGAGACCGAGCAAGGTGAATAGTAACGGCTGCAGTACTGCCCACTCCTTTAACGTGAGACCCGTGTATTGGATTAACCAGTATGTTCCCCCTATCCACATAGGGAGTAGCGGGTAGCTCGAGTATATGATATCCCTGCCCCATGGATACCAGAATATGTGGGTATCAGGGTTTTCCCTGGTGAGGGAGTACCATGAAAGAATGCCTTTTTCAAACACGTACTTTGCCTGCCAGTACTCAATGTATGAATCGTACTCGAAGAATTCGAAACCATTTAGGTAATAGGGAGTAAAGCGAACGTATAAACCGTAACCTATTATAGCTCCCAGTAGAATCAGCACAAGGATTTTCGGAAGGACCGGTTTAGACGTTAAGACTTCGTTGAGCCGGATTATGATTCTGTTGATTCTCATCGCCAATATGTTTCACCAATGATATTACTGTTCGGTTTAGGAATTATACACTGTTTTAAATTAAAAAACTATTCCTTAACTCAGGGGATGAGAAGAGCTAAGATTGCTTTCTGCGCGTGCTTCCTGTTCTCAGCTTGATCCCACACAACGCTCCATTTTCCATCGATAACTTCGTTAACAACTTCCTCTCCTCTGTGAGCAGGGAGGCAGTGCATAAAGATTGCATCGCTCTTCGCCTTCCTCATCAATTCCACCGTCACCCTGTAAGGCTCCAGATCCCTAATCCTCCTCTCTCTTTCCTTATCCTGCCCCATACTAACCCATACATCCGTGTACACTACATCCGCGTTCTCTACAGCCTGGTATGGATCCCTCAAAATTTCGTAAGACCCTCCATTCGGAGCTGCATACTCGTTGAACAATTTCACGACGCTGGGGTGGGGCTCGTATCCATTGGGGGAGGCTATGATGACTTTACCTCCCAATATCCCGACCGCCAGCATTAAGCTGTGGAGGACGTTGTCCCCTCCATCACCAACAAACACTATTTTCAGTCTTGAGATATCTCTCCCCTTCTTCTCGATAATGGTTAAAACATCGCTGAGCGCTTGAGCGGGATGGTGCAGGTCGCTTAAGCCGTTGATAACTGGAACACTAGCGTATTCAGCAAGTTTTTCAATCTTGTAATGCTCGTAAACACGCGCCATTATCCCGTCAACATACCTGGACAATACCCTAGCAGTATCCTCTATGGTCTCGCCCCTGGCCAGCTGGAGCTCGCTAGAGCTGAGATATATTGCGTCCCCGCCTAACTCTTTCATAGCGGTTTCAAAACTGAGCCTTGTCCTAGTACTTGGTTTTTCAAATATCATTGCCAAGTGTCTGCCGTGTAAAATAGGTATTACTCTCTCACCAGATAGGTACCTTTGCTTAAGCTGCATTGCTGTTTCAAGCATGAACCATAATTCCTCTCTGGTATACTCCGTTAAAGTGAGAAAGTCCCTACCTTTCAGACTCGACACCATGTTGCAACACCAGTAAACTAAATTACTGGGTTGCCTAATATATGTGAACACTGCTGCCAAGTAGGTTGATAATATGGAGAACCTGGTTGTCAGGGCTGTAACTTACTTCTCAACATCCAGGCATATTGGCAATGCTTACAACGAGATAGTTGAGGCCGAGTCGTTGTTGAAGTCTGTGGAGAAATCTCTCAGCAAGCATGGCTACAGCGTTTTTACCAAGAGACTTTCATTTCCAGGTTTAGACCCCCGATCTGCAGAGAAAATAGTTGAATACCTGGCTGGCTCAGACCTTCTTGTTTCAATAGGTTATCAGAAAATACGGAGGCTCGGCCTCGAGGACGCAGTGTATTTTACAGGGAATGGTTTCTACGTTCCCATTCTCTACAATGGGGAAGACCCCTTAGTGTTTGCTAACAAAGCGAGCGAAATAATTACCAGGGCTGCTGAGCAGAACCCGGTGAATGCTACGAGAATTGCGTTAGGATTCCACTCAAAAGACTTCACTACCCCCTACTTCCCGGATTCTTCAACCACTGGTAAGGCTAGGTTGGCGTTGGCTTTTCTATATCCTAAAGCCCTCATTGGTGAAACAGGTGAGAATATTGATATTCAAACTGCTTTTGAAAGAGTGTTTGCGGAAATTCATCGCGTTGCAAAACTTGTTGAAGAGCAAACAGGCATTCCTGTGAAAATAGACTACAGCTTATCACCCTGGATGGAGAACAGCGTTGCCGATTTGTTTGAGAAGCTTGGATACAGTCTCCTGCAACCAGGAGCTAATTACGCCATCAACCTGTTGAACAGCCTGATTCGAAAATACATGGATAAGGAGAGGGCCGTGGGCTTCAACGAGGTTATGCTACCGTATGCGGAGGACTCACTTCTTGTCAAGTATGGTTCTGAAAAACTCCTAAGAGCAAGGGATTTCCTCCTCTTCGCCTCCACGTGCGTTGCAGGAGTAGACATGATCGTGATCCCAAGCGAGAAGCGAAGCCTCATGAAACTCATACTTGATACTTACGCACTGCGGCTGGTTAAGAAGAAGCCGCTCGCGTTCAGAGCTATACCCGTGCCGGGAAACCCTGGCGACTCCTTGGAAATGGGGAAATTTGGCAAACCAGTAATACTTGGGTACTAGAATTTTATGTAGAATCGTATTTGCAAGGCATAGTCTCAGGTATAACCATGTTTCAACATTTATATACGATGGTTAAGGATAGTATTTTACGTAACAGGTAGGTGAACTAAGTCATGGGTAGAGGAAAACCCTGGTTCGTAGGACTCCTACACGGCCAAGACTGGCTATCAAACTATGATCACGACATAGACACAGTGGTAAAGGTGTTGAAAGCTGCGCGAGAACTGAGGGAGATATACCATAACGGTATTAGAAAGGTAACATGGCTCGACGGGAAAATGCTCTACCTCATCTTCTACAATAAGAGCCTTAGAACTAGAAACAGCTTCCAAACCGGAATATATCAGCTTGGAGGACAGGCAACATACATTAGCCCAGACCAAGTATATGCTCCAACCCTTCCCGAGGACATGATCCCATATCAGACAGAAGCCATTAGCGATGTTGCCAGAGTGTTGAGCAGGTATGGAGATGGAATCGCGATTAGAATATACGGTGATGCTGCTAAATGGATTATAGGCAGAGGTCACAGGATCATCAGGGAGTTCGCCAAATGGGCTGACATCCCCGTCTTGAACATGGAGGACGATGTCTGGCACCCGTTCCAGGCGCTAGCAGATGCTCAAGCCGCATTCGACGCTCTCGGCTGGCCGAAAGACCTGAGAGGAAAGAAGGTTGTGGTAAGCTACGCCTACAGCGGAGGGTTAAAGCCTCTCGCAGTCCCACAGGATGTTGCAACAATGTTCGCCATGATGGGCGCTGACGTGTATGTTGCACACCCACCAGGCTTCGAACTCATGGATGAAGCAATGAACAAGGCAAGAGAGTATGCCAAGCACTGGGGCGCTGAGTTCAAGATAGTTTACGACATGGACGAGGCATTCGAGGGCGCAACCATCGTGTATCCGAAAGCATGGAGCCCGAAGGGCTTCTTCCCACCATACAACAGCACCGTAGACAAGGAAGGAGCGAAAGCCTACCAGGAGAAGTTCAAGAACTGGATTGTCACAAGGGAGAGGCTTGAGAAGGCTGGAAAACCATACTACATGCACTGCGGACCCGCTGACAGAGGCCAGGAAGTAACGGACGAAGTCTTAGACTCGTACGAGAAGAGCCTCTACTTCGAGGAAGCAGAGAACAGGCTACATGTTCAAAAAGCCGTTATGGCCATGACTCTAGGAGAGTAATTTTAATCAATTCAGTACCCTTTTTCTCTCACTCCTACTTTCCTTTGGGAAGTTGATAGTATCCTAAGGTTGCACACTTTTCCTGCAATGTGGAAGTTCGGTTGCGTAGCATCTTGTTTAACACCGCAGTAACTTTGGACCATGTTCGTCTAGAACAGAGTTTTATTCAAGGATCAAGTATTGATTAAAAAATAGCATGATGTGAGACAAAAACTACTTTTTGACCTCTCCTGTTTCGTATATGTGCCTTGAATAGAAGTCTTTAATTAACTTCAACGCCAATGGGGTGAAGTATACAACCGCGATCACGTTAACGAGCATCATGAGACCATACGACATGTCTGCAAAGTTCCACAGCGTCTCAAATAGTTCACCCATCACTGCTGCTGGTATGGAGGGCACGATCCATAATACTCTCACAAGATATCTCATTGGTTTTTCTGGTAGCTTAAGAATCCTGGAGAACAAGTAAACCCAGTTGATTTCCACGATCCATGCAAAGGTCAACATGGTAGTGTATGCGAATAGAGCCAGTGCCACACCAAGGATGGCTGAGGCGTATGCGCCATATGCTCTATAGAAAGCCTCCATAACTAAAGCTGCACCGCTTAAATCAGGCCTCTCAATGTGGACCCCTGAAATTACAATCGTCAACCCAGTGACCGAGCAGATAACGATCGTGTCCATGAACACCTCGAAGATGCCGTAGAAGGCGGCTCTGCCTGGGTGGTCTATGGTCATGTAAGCGTATACGTTAGGTGTGCTCCCCGCACCAGCCTCGTTAGAGAATAAGGCCCTTGCCATGCCGTACCTAAGGGCAGTGAAAACGGTCCACCCCGCCAACCCTCCTGCAACTGCTTGCGGATTGAACGCGCCAGTGATGATCTGTGAAAACGCTGACGGAAGGTCTCCGCCGTACTTAATCCACACTCCAATACTAAAGATTATATACCATGCCGCCATGAAGGGGACCATATAGTTTGACACTTCTCCAATTCTCTTAATCCCGCCGAGGATTACCAACGCCGTGAAGATCATTAACAATATGCCTGTCACTAATCTAACTTGGAAGATCTGTTCATCAGTGGTTGCCCCGAATATTTTCCCAATGTATTCCGCTCCTAATGCAACGTTATTAGGCTGCAACATGTCCGCTGTCCCGAAACCACCTATAATTATCAAAACCGCAAAAACCACTGAAAGGGCGGGTCCAATCTTCGGGATCAACCTTATGTAATAGGGTGTTCCGCCCTCAACCCTTCCTTCGGGTGTTACTCTTCTAGACCATACTGCGAGGGTTACTTCGACCCCTTTCAATCCCATTCCGAGTATTGCTGTCACCCACATCCAAAACAGTGCTCCTGGACCGCCCAGATGTATGGCTGTTGCTACACCTGCAATATTACCTGTTCCAACGATTGCCCCAACGGTTGCTGCCCATATAGCAAAAGGCTTCACTTCACCTTTTCCGCCTCTACCCCTATAGAACATGTTCTTCACTGCAAGACCGAACTTCCTAATTTGGTAGAACCCGCCGAGGATTCCGACCACCAACCCTGTCGATACGAGAATGATTATAGCCGGAAGACCCCATAGAAGTCCGCTTAGGTAGTCTACAATAGAAGGTATGTCCAATTTATCAACCTCAATATAATATGTGGAGGCCCTTCTATAAAAATAGATCCTTGTACAAAATTACATAAAGATTTCCATGGGCTTGAGAACATATGGTGCCCCACGAGCCAATGAAACAGTTGGTTTGTTGGGAAATGCCAACCCCCATGCATCTTTTCACGTGTAGTCTTCTAAAATGTGGTTGAACACTTTCTACACATGGTTATAAGGGTATAGTATAAAGGTTTTATGAACTTCTCTTTCAAAGAAAATAAGCAGCATCGAAACGGTCTTGACTCACACGGATTTACAAATGGGAGTTTCCGAGAACTGTTAGTGCCACTCACAACAATATTCATAAAAGAATTTTACAAAAAAATTAATATAATATGTGCAGAACAAGTGCGAAGAATTAATGGTGGAAAATGAAGATAGAAGGCATACATTATGGTTTAACACTGATGTATTCGTACCTCCTCCCCTTCTTTGAGATAAAGGAAACAAGTAATGGATTCATATTTGCTAAGAAATACGGGGTTTTAAAAGGATTGAAATGTACTTTTCACGAGGATTCTCTTCTCACTATTTGCGATGCTTCATCAGTTTCTTCATTAGAGAAGAGACATATTACTAGCCTTCTCGGATTAGATAAGACAGTATTATTTAAACAACTTTCTAGCTTTTCAGAAGATAATCTCATAGGTGAAATAACATTAATGTTTAGTCCGCTGGACGCTGAAAACATTTTTAAAACAATCCTCCTATCCAGAAACACTGATTACTTTACTAACACCATAAGATGGGTAAAGGATTTACTAGAAGGCATTGACATATCTAGAACCTATTCTTCATACATTCCTAAAATGTTAAAGCAATTTAACGAGCACTTACCAGGAATTGATTTCTTGAGTTTAAACAGTAATTCTATCAGACAACTGCTAGAGATAAGGCATATAGGTGCGAAAACAGTTTCAGCCTTACTGCTTCATGGATATGGCAATACTCTATACGCGCCCGTAGATAGGCATTTTTCTAAGCTTCTGTCCCTTCGGTTCGCAATTAGTGAGCCCTTGAAAAAATACTGTATGGAGAATGCCATGGAATGTCTCAACTGCAGGCATGGGTTGAAATGTAAATACGGCATATCCATGAAAACATTCGGAGATTACAATGGGGTCATACAGTCAATATCATACATAGCCTCTAGACTTGAGAGAAAACCTAGTGAATTAGAAAGCATTCTTCTCAAAAATAGAAGAACCTATAAGCGTCTTACCAAAATCGTTAAAGACCTAGTTGAAAAATTCAATAAGGATTTTTCACAGAAAATATCTCGATAATAATGGCAGGATACAACCCTATCGTCCTGTCCGAAGCTGTTAAGAACCATGTTTGCAGGACAACCCAGAGAGGAGAGGAGAGAAAGTACTATAGGTTTAGAGGTGGTAAATGGTACGGTGGCATAGCTACAGGCGATGTGGTAGGTTGCAATTTGAGGTGTGGCTTCTGCTGGAGCTGGAGGTTTAGCCATGTTTTCACTGGTGGTTGGTTTGAGTCTGCCGAATCAGCGTTTCAAAAAATACTGGAAATAGCGAGCAAGCATAACTATGAGTATGTGAGGTTGAGCGGTGGGGAGCCCACTATATCTAGAAGCCACCTACTAAAGATTATTGAATTGTTTTCTGAAACACATTACACCTTCATACTCGAAACTAATGGTTTACTGATAGGGTATGATCCAGACTACGCTAGGGATCTGGCAGAGTTTTCAAATTTGGTGGTAAGGGTTAGTCTAAAAGGAGCATCTGAAGAAGAATTCCATGCTTTAACCGGGGCAGACCCGTCTTTTTTCAGGATGCAGTTGAAGAGTTTGGAGAACCTCTTAGCCTCCGGTTTCAAGCCGTGCAGGGAGGTTTACCCTGCGGTAATGTTGAGCTTCTCAACACCGGGGTCATATAATCAGTTAAAGAGAGAGCTTTCCATGATGAGCCAGTCATTCCTTTCCTGCATTGATGAGGAATACGTTATTCTATATCCGCATGTAAAGGAGATTATGAAGAGAAGAGGCCTTAAACCAAAAATCTCCTACACGCCTGAAGGAGTACCCGATTTCATGATTTAAAAGCTTAATGATTCATTCTTATTTGATAAATGAGAAGGTGTACGGTATGAACGGCGTGAAGGAAGTTGTTGTCGTCGCACTAGGTGGAAACGCGTTCCAGAGCAAGGGAGATAAGGGAACAGTTGAAGAGTACTGGAGAAACGCGTATACTTCAGCAGAATTCATTGCAAGACTCATCGGGGAAGGATATGGCGTGGTCGTGACCCATGGAAACGGCCCCCAGGTAGGCATAATCGCTGAGTGGATGATGGCTGGGTTGAAGGAGAAAAATCTGCCGCCAATGAGCCTTGACATTGCAGGTGCTATGAGCCAGGGATGGCTGGGCTATCTTCTACAGCAAGCCTTGTACAATAAGTTAATGGAGAAGAACCTCATGGGTAAGGTTGTTAAAGGCGTAGTAACAATTGTGACTCAAACCCTTGTCGACAAGAACGATCCAGCCTTCAAAGACCCTACTAAATACATTGGCCCATGGTATGAGAAAGAGGAGGCTGAGAAGCTGGCTAAAGAGTTTGGATGGGTTTTCAAGCCCGATCCACGCGGAGGGTATAGAAGAGTAGTAGCATCCCCTGACCCGGTTAGACAAATAGAGATTGATGCTATACGGAGACTAGTGGATGACGGGTTCGTAGTGATAGCTGACGGCGGAGGAGGCATACCCGTCTACTTTGATGACAATGGGAAACTCCGCGGCGTGGAAGCCGTTATCGACAAAGACCTTGGCGCAGAGAGAATGGCTGCCGCGGTGGGAGCAGACATATTGTTGATTCTCACGGATGTTGAGAAAGTCTATCTAAACCATGGGAAGCCTGATGCTAAGCCGATCGATCAAATGACCGCTAGCGAAGCGTTAAAGTATTACAAGGAAGGACATTTCAAGCCGGGAAGCATGGGGCCGAAAGTACTGGCTGGAGTAAGATTCGTGCAGAACGGTGGTAAGTTAGCAATAATAGCGCACTTAAGCCAGGCCTACGAAGCCATTAAAGGAAATGCTGGAACCAGGATTGTACCAGGTTAGTTTTTCCTCTCTTCTTTCTTTTTATACCTTCTTCCCTTCTAAATACTATCTTAAGTAAGCACTTGGATGTGAGCACATGGCTGCCCCCAGTGAGAGAGGGAAGGTAAAAGGGGTTTTGTTCCTGGTTTTAACCACGGTGCTATGGGGCACATCATTCTCCTTCATTAAACTCTCTGTTGAGGAGATTTCCGGGTTTTCATACACGTTTTACAGGGGTCTTTTCTCCATACTAATACTTTCAATACTTCTCATCGCTAAACATGTTCGGCAAGGCATCGATGTAGAAAGCTTCGTTAAAGGAGTGTACACCGGGATAGCTTACATGCTGGGACTGCTTCTCCAAGGACTGGGGACGAGGTTCGTGACGCCTTCAACAAGCGCGTTCATAACCGGCTTGAACACTGTTCACGTGCACTTGTACGCGGGGCTTTTAGCAAGGAAGTATGGTTTAACCCATGCTACCTCACTGATTCTAGCGTTAACAGGACTATACATTCTGACAAGCCCGCAAAACTCGGGCGGGTTAGGCGAGCTCTTAGTTTTCATCGGTTCCATATCATGGGCTGCTCAAATCATACTGGTAAGCAAATACAGTAATGCAAACATGCTAGAATATCTCTACGGTATGTTCACCCCCACCTTGTTCCTGGGCCCATATGTCTTCATCGTAGAGCATGGTGGTGAATTATCATTAAACACTATTCTTTACCTAGCCTACCTCGCTGTAGCATGCTCCCTTGGAGCAACCTACTTCCAAGTGAAGGGGCAGAAATACGTCTCCGCTAGCTCTGCAGCAATAATCTTTCTATTAGAGCCTGTTTTCGCTCTAATATTCTCACTACTCATGGGATTAGAAGCTCTCCTGACATACAAGCTTGTTGGAGGGGGTTTAATAGTTCTGGCTACTTACATTACTACGATCGGGGAGTTAAGAGAGAACGCTAGAGGTCGACACGCTTAAATACTGTGGAATTGAAATTATTAAAAGCGAAGGTGGGTTTCTTGAGGGATAAGGTTGACATTCTAGTCTCCAATGGGTTAATAGTCACAATGAATGATGAGCGGAGAGTGGTTGAAAACGGGTATGTAGCGGTCTCTGGGGATCGGATCATAGATGTTGGTGTCGGAGATGGAAGGGATAAGTATACTGCTGAGGAAATCATTGATGCACGAAAACACATAGTACTACCCGGGTTAATGTGCGCTCACACTCATTTCTACGGTCTCTTGCTGACAGGCAGCCCATGGTTCTCGAAAATAGAGCCTCCGACAGACTTCCAGCAAAACCTTCAAAGGATTTGGTGGGCCCTCGATGTGCTACTGTCCTATGAGGAAGCATACGCTTCAGCATTAATGGGGTCTATAGAGTTCGTGAAATCCGGAGTTACCTTCTTCTTTGATAACATAAGCGCGCCAAACGCTATAAACGGCGTGCTTGACTATATTGAGAAAGCCGTGAACGAGGTTGGGATAAGAGGCTACCTAAGCTTCGAGGCAACTCAAAGGCGTAGCCTACAGGAGGGATTAGAAGGCCTTAAGGAGAATGAGCGCTTCATCCGGAAGAACAATATGGATGAGAGCAAGCTGGTTAAGGGCGCGATTTACTTACACGCAAGCTTCACGGTTTCAAACGATTTATTCCTCAAGGCAAGAGAGCTTGCAAACAAATACCATGCCCTGCTATCGATACATGCTGAGGAAGGCTTGGTCGATGTATACCATAATATTGAGCGGTATGGTATACGTCCTATTGAGAGAATGGAGAGGCTTGGATTCCTGGGAGATGATGTCATACTGGTGCATGTGGTCAACGCGACCGATGATGAAATTAAAATCATAAAGAAAACGGGGGCGCATGTTGCCCACAACGCTATGAGCAACATGTTGAACGCTGTAGGTGTTGCCAAGATACCGGAAATGATGGAGCAAGGCGTTAACGTGGGGATAGGTAATGATGGATACATCTTCGACCACTTTGAAAACATGCGCTCAACATACCTCATACATAAAGTATGGAAGAGAGATCCAAGGATTATGACTCCTCTTCAAATACTTGAAATGTCCACAGTCAATGTGGCAAGAATGTTCAAGGTTTGGAAGGAGCTGGGAAGCATAGAGCCTGGTAAAAAAGCCGACATAGTCTTGATAAAACCCGAACTACCCTCGACACCGGTTAACTCTAAAACAGTTTACGGACACCTTGTTAACACTGTGAATAGCAGGGATGTCAAAACCGTTATTGTGAATGGAAAGCTAGTTATGAAGGACAGGGTGGTCTTAAACATTGATGAGGAAAAATCCATAGATTATGTTCACAAGGTTGTTGAAAAACTATGGGAAAAGCTCATTGAGAAGGGAGAATACCAGTTAGACGTTCTAGACAAGCCGTAGTAATCGTGAAAAGTTTTCACTATCAGTATTCACCAAAATGTCCCCGTTTTCGAATCAATTATTTTGTTAAAAAGCATGTTAAATACTACAATATCATTTCAAATCTTAAAACGTAAAGTTATAAAAGCTTTAACAGTCTAAATAATTTGTGAGGTGGAAATATGCCTTGTGACAAGCCAGTTAAGGTGAAAACAGCAACCGGAAAAGAATTAGAGCTAATCCCGAAGAAGGTTTGGCAGTTAAATCCTCGCGGTAAGAAAGGCGTGAAAGTAGGTTTGTTCCAGGACCCTGAGACCGGCACGTTTTTCAGGGCAAAGGTTCCGGAAGACTACCCATTGTGTGGGTAGAATTTTTTAGATTTACACTTCTTACCCTTATCACCCTGTTTTTCAACGAACTCTCGCATCACTGAACGGTAATTGATGTTGATAAAACTTTTTTACTTGAGTAGTTAACAATTAATCGGTACAGTGGGTGAAACGTGTGGTAGATCTATCTGTAGAAATAGCCGGTATAAAGATGAAAAACCCCATTATGAATGCTGCATGCCCGATCTCCCGCGATGCTGAAACAATGAAGCTGTTGATCGAAAACGGGGTTGGAGGAGTTGTTGCGAAAACAATTAGCGTCAAACCCGCCATTGTTCCAAGGCCGAGCATGGCCGTTGTGGACAGGGGAATGGGTAGGTTTTACTACTTGAAAACCTTAAAACCAGGGGATGTTAGGATAACTCCGGTGGATGCGGGAAACCATAGATTTATACATGCCTTCCTCAACGCCGAGCTATGGAGCGATATCCCTGCTGAACACTACTTAGAGCGTGAATACCCAATAGTCAAAACCTACTGCAGGGAGCGGGGGGTGGCTTTCTTTGTCAGCATAGGCTACAAGCCCGAAGAGCTAGCGCTGCTTGGTCCTAAAGTAGAGAAAGCAGGCGCAGACGCGATCGAATTCTCCACGCATTACATAGGAAAAGACTATCGCCCCGTAATAGAGGCTGCTAAAGCCCTTAGAGAATCCGTATCAATCCCCATCTTCGCCAAGCTCAGCCCGTTCACTCCTAACATACCGGAGCTGGTGAGAGAGCTCGAAAACGTCCGCGTCGATGGAATCGTAGCTACAAACACTATTGGACCTGCATTGAGCATAGATGTTGAAACCGGTATGCCAATAGTCGGAGGCCCCTACGGGTACGGGTGGATGAGCGGCCCGGCTCTGAAGCCCATTTCTCTGGCCGTGGTGGCGGAGGCAGCGAAGAGTACTAAACTCCCAGTTATAGGGGTTGGAGGGATTACCAGAGGCGTGGACGTTATCGAGTACTTCATGGCTGGGGCATCAGCTGTTCAAATATGTACAGCCGCACTAGTTGAAGGGTTCAGCGTGTTCCAGAGAATTTTAAGCGAGACTAAGACATGGCTTGAAAAACACGGGTACTCGAGCATACTGGACGTGAAAGGACTGGCGTTGAAGCATTTGAAACCTGAGCCGAGAAGGGTTTGGGCTAAGCCGCCTGTAGTTGATGAGAAAAAATGTATTGGCTGCGGGTTCTGCCAGCAAGTCTGTGACTACGATGCAGTGCATGTTGAAGAATCCAGCAACGGTAAGAGATTGGCTGTTGTGGACAAGACAAAGTGTTATGGGTGCGGTCTCTGCACCTCTGTGTGTCCAACCAGGGCTATCCATTTTGAAGAGTAATGCATCCTTTTTTATTTTTATATACTTATTTAAATTTTGATGAAAAAATCCCCGTTGAATTTATTGAAATGTTTAATTAAAGACTTCCATGGAAACTTATAAGCCTCAACCCCTATATTGAATTTTGGTGTATATTTGTGTCGATAAATATACCGAAACTACCCACTGTTAGAGACCTAGACATTAGGGAGAAGAAAGTGTTGGTGAGAATAGATATAAACTCCCCTGTAGACCCGGATACCGGGGAGATATTAGATGATAGGAGAATAAGTGTTCACGGGAAATACATTAAAGAAATGATAAAAGATTACAACCCAGCATTGGTGCTTATCTCGCATCAAGGCCGTCCTGGCGAAGGGGATTTCATAAGCCTCGAGAAGCATGCTGAACTGCTTTCCAAGTACACTGAGACCCCTGTTAAATTTGTGGACGATATTATTGGCCCAAAGGCAAGGGAGGAGATTAGGAATCTTAAACCCGGTGAAATCCTTCTCTTGGAAAATCTAAGGCTGCTTTCCGAGGAGATAATAGAGGCTGCACCTGAGAAACAAGCTTTAACAATGCTCGTGAAAAAGCTTTCAAGCAACGTAGACGTCTACGTCAACGATGCCTTCGCAACCGCTCACAGAAGCCAGCCAAGCATAGTGGGTTTCCCGTTATCGCTTCCAAGCTGTATTGGACCGGTATTTGAGAAGGAAATCCAGGCAATTACCAGGATATTGAACTCGTTCGAATCTCCTCGTATATACGTGCTAGGAGGTTCAAAAGTCCGCGAGCTTCTCCGCGTTATTGAAAACTTGATGAGAAACAAGCTAGCGGATAGAATCTTGGCAACCGGGTTACTGGCTCACCTATTCTTAGTGGCTAAAGGAATCGACATTGGCGTTGAAAACATGAAGGTGTTGGAGGAGAAGGGGCTGCTACCTCTTATTCCAAGGGCACGCTACATTTTGATGAGGGGTGCACCTATCGAGACACCGATAGACTTCAAGGCTAAGGTAAACGGAGAGGTGAGGAACGTGTACGTTGGCGAAATACGTGGAGTGATTAGAGACATTGGCGAAAACACTGTCAAAATATATGGGGATTTACTGAAGGATGCTAAGGTAATAGTGATGAGAGGGCCGGCCGGGGTCATAGAAGAGGAGGAATTTAGAAAGGGGACGCTCAACCTACTGGAATCGGTCTATAGGAGCAACGCTTTCACTCTAATAGCAGGGGGACACCTGGGTTCAATGGTTGATGAGAGCAGGTTGAACAACAGGATCCATGTCTCCACCGGCGGGAACGCGCTACTACTGTTCCTCTCCGGCGAGGAATTACCTGCTTTGAAAGCGATGGAATTATCTTCGAAAATGTTCCTGGGATGGTAGAATTGATCAAGGTGGGATTAAACGGTTACGGTACCATAGGGAAAAGAGTCGCAGACGCTGTGCTGAAAAACTCAAGGTTCCAGCTTGTAGGAATAGTTAAGTACACCCCTGACTACTCTTCAAAGATGGCTTTCAAGAAAGGTATAAACATCTATGTCCCACCTGAGAAATGGCGTGATTTTGAATCACAAGGTGTAACGCCGAAAGGAACCATCCAGGAGTTCCTAGAGGAGTCTTCCATAATAATCGATGCCTCGCCTAGTGGTAAGGGGTTTGCGAATCTTTCACTATATAAAGCTGCTGGAAAACCAGCTATTTTTCAAGGAGGAGAGAAGCCGGAGGTAGCGGAGTTAAGTTTCAGCACTTACTGCAACTATGACGAGGCAGTCGGTAGGAAGTACCTTAGAGTGGTTAGTTGCAACACTACTGGATTGCTCAGGATTCTCTGCGTATTACACAAGGAATTCAACGTTAAACGTGCCAGAGTACTCGTGATCAGGAGAGGGGCGGATCCCAAGGAGGATGCTAGAGGACCCATTAACTCCATAAAACTTGAATCTGTAGAGGATGTTAGCCACCACGGGAAGGACGCAATGCTGGTCTTACCCAATGTTAAAATAATCAGCCAAGCGGTTGTAGTTCCAACAACTCTTATGCATGTACAATATTTAGATGTAGAGGTGGCTACACCTGTAATTAAGGAACAAGTTACCGAGGTTTTAAGCAGGTATGCCCGAATACTCCTGGTTGATCCCAAGAAAACCGGCTTGGACTCCACCAGCAAGTTGATCGAGGCCGCTAGAGACTTCCTGAGGAGTAGGAACGATATCTACGAAAACGTTGTCTTCGAGAATTCCATACTAGTCTCCGGTAACAGTATCTCACTGATCCAGGCTATTCATCAAGAATCAATAGTGGTTCCAGAAAACATGGATGCTCTATACGCTGTTGCCGGCGTCAAATTACCTTTGGAAAAAGTAGTTGAGGAAACAGATAAACTGCTGGGTATCGGGGGATTAAAAGATGTTTTTTAATAAGAGGATGATACATAATTATCTAGAGGTGTATTCTACAGTTGAATGGTGAAGAGCCCTCATATAGGATTAGTTTCATCTACAGGAAGATACTAGTCCCTGTTGATGGGAGCGAGGTAAGTCTTAAAGCACTGGAGCTGGCTATTGATTTAGCCAAGCATTATGGTTCAAAGATAACAGTGGTAACTGTTAAAAGCAAGGGAGAAACCCTCAGCCAAGACCCGCTGGCGAAGGCTAAGGCGAGAATAGCTAGAGAACCTATTAACGTTTCATATAAGACGCTCGAATATGATCCTAGCCTGGAAAGCGTCAGCTATCGGTTGATAAAAGAAATCGTTGAGGAAGGTTACGACCTAGTGATAATGGGAGCCAGGGGCAAAACACTCTATGGCGAACTCCCCATTGGCAGCGTGGCACTATCTCTCGTAATAAACGCTCCTATTTCAGTCCTAGTGGTTAGGTAAACTACATTTTAATATAGTATTTTTTCAACGCTTCTCTAATGTCTACCTTGCCCGGGGCAGTCTTCAAGCTGTTGAAAGCTACTTCCCAATACTTTTCCGGATCCCTCTGGTAGAGTTCAATTATCCAGAGCAACTTGTTTCTGAACTCGTAGTAATCCTTCTCATCGATTTCCCTGGCCCTTTGATCAGTGTATATGTTTATGAAGTCTGAGGGTTCAATGCCGAAGAGCCAGCTGTTAACCCCGTCCTCAACAACCTCGAGAACGCCGCCATCTCTGCTGGAGAGAACCGGAACCCCGTTCACCATGGCTTTCATGTAGCTCGTACCGCAAGCCTCCCAGCCTGGGAAAGGCGTGAACAACAGTAAGTCTGATCCCTGAATTATTGTTCTCGCCTTCTCAATGTTGTAATCGGGTATATACGCCACGTTAGTAAGCTTTAAGTCCAGCTCTCTGAATTTCTTCAAGTAACCTATTCCGTCGGAGTCTCTTGGGTGGGGTTTACCAGCAATTATGAAGAACGCGTTAATATCAGGGTTTTCCTCTATAAATCTCGCGATAAAGTATGGACGCTTATACCTTGCCAGCCTCCTAGTCCATGCGATCACTATTCTTCCATCCATGTTGACGTTGCCTTTGAAGCTTTTAATTAGCGAAAAAGCTTCCTCCTTAGCGCTCTGTCTAACTCTCTTCAAAAGATCGATGCTAATAGTTGAACTGTTCACTGCTTCACGCAGAGCTGGATGCATCCACCTCCCTAGATGTATACCATTAGTGATTGAAACTATCTTTTCCTTGTACTTTGGAAAAATGGCGGCAGCAACCGCTTCCTGCTTCTTCGAAACAACTATACCCTTGTCTAGTTTGGAGAGGGAGAACTCTGTTAGATTAATATAGTCTCCTAGGAACACGCCGAATTCTCTAGCAATGAACTCTCCCGGGAAGCTCGGATGCCCCCATGGCCCGGGAGTGTGTATTATGATGCGCGAAATCCTTGATACCTCCAGCACGTTGAGAATGAGAGAGGCATAGCTCTCTTCTAAATCTATAACGCTCACCTTATCGAGTCCAACATAGTTTTTCAAATAGTATGCCGATGCCTTTGCCAATAAGGCATACTTGTAGAAGGTTTCCTCAATACTGTTTTCATAGTAAACCCTATCTGTAAGCCTTCTAGCCCAGAACGGGCATACCGCTTCGAATAAGACTGCCTTCGCTGTCTTATACTTGAATACCCATGGTCTAACAATGACATCTTCTCCACGTAATTGCACACTGAATTCTTTCTCTTGCGAGAGCTTTGAGATGAATTCCTGGTCTTGTTCCTCGGGCTGAAGTACCGGCTCAACCCCTTTGAAGCTAATACTTGTGTATCCCTGGCGGTAGAAGAGGGAGAGAGCTAGGTAGTCAAGCCCCATGTCGCCCGCTCCCAGCAACTTGTCTCCTTCCAAAACACCTAGGCCGCCGGCGTATATTCTCCCGCCTTCAATGGCGATTTCAGGTGTTATGCTGACGATAACCATAAATCCCGACCTCGTGCTTGCCAAATTTAATATAATTGCGAACAATATTTAATGTGTAACGGAGGATAAGCCTTGATTCATGAACTAGTCTCGAAGTACATGGAGAACTTGCACGCGTCGATGGCGAGGGACCTCCTCAACATTATCACGAGATACCATAGGATTCAGGGTTCTAGGGAGTTAAACCTGGCGGTTGAGGAGTTAAAAGAAGTTCTAAGTGGGATGGGTCTTTCAACCAGGGTGCTGAAAATAGCTCCAGGCGGTACAAAAGGATTCATGGAAATCCCGGCGAGCTGGAATCTCAAAAACGCTTTCTTGGAAGTTAAAGTGGGAAACACTGTTATTGAGAAATTCCATTCTAAAGACTACCCTACACTCGTAGCCGCTCACTCGCCTCCTGGGGAGGGGTGTGGAGAATTATCCATATGTACGAATGAAAAGTGCGAGGGGGATGTTGTACTAGCTAAGGGATATGTCTATGATCTCTACAAGACCATTGATGCCAGGCTCATCCTGGTGTATGACCCGAAGAGGTTTAGAGATGCTGTCCCATACACCGGTCTTTTCATAAGTAGGGAGGAGGTTCTAGATAAGGTCGTGATGAACATACCCTATACCACAGCGCTTAGGCTTCAATCAATGCTTATTGAAAACCCTGCTAGAAAAATAACCGTATGCTGGAGGGTGGAGAGCGAATATAGCGGGGAGGGAATACTAGCATTAGTGGCTTGCAACACGGAGGAGCCAGCAGTATTGTATACAAGCCATATATGCCACCCAAAACCAGGCGCGCACGACAACGCCAGTGGTAGTGTTGCGAACGCGTTAATAGCTTTCGCAATTGCTAACTCGAGAAACGAGGCCTACATCCCCTCCTGTCATGCATGGGTTCCCGAGTACACGGGCACTATATTCTTGAAAAACGCTTTGAAAAACCCTCCCAAAGCTGTTATCAACTTAGACATGGTGGGGAGTAATCAAGGTGTTACAGGCTCAACCCTCAACATAGTAATGCCTCCCCTCATCATAGACTCGACAATAGCCCCGTACGCATACCTCGCTGTTAAATACGTCATGGACACTGCATCATCGTTCGGCGGGTTCAAACTCCCCGGGGTTCGCTACAGCATCACGCCGTACACTGCTGGAAGCGATCACGATGTGACAATTGGGTGGGGATGGGATAGTGTGATGTATAATGAGTGGCCTAGCAAATACTATCATACCAACATGGATGCTTTGTCAACCCTCTCTGTTACAAGCCTTATTCAAATTTCACTAGCATCGCTGGTGGCTGGAAGCTTGTACTATCAGAAGTTTAAGACAGACCAGGTGAGAGCAAGGTTCAAGGAATACCTTAAAGCATGGTATGGAATGGAGTCCTTGAAGACCGGGATAACCCCCACATTGATAAGTAGCTTGATAGATTCAGAAAGAATGCCAGTCCGGGACAAGGTAAACGAGCTTGAAACACCAATATCCCTGCGACTACTTTATAAGAAAATGGATAGGGACATGTTCCTACGTCTCAGAGAGATAAGAGGTGCCAACACCTATCTTTCACTATACGCCCCGCTCGGCTACAAGAACGGTGTTGAAAACTTAATGGAGTTGTTCAAGCAGGAAAACCTGATAGGTTGGACTAAGAACGAAGAAATCATTATTAACAACGCGTGGAGTATTATCAAGGATGAAATCTTAAAATAATACAGTAACGTGATAGAAATGCCAACGATAAGGGTAAGCATCAGGGATTTGGAGAGATTATTGGGCAAACAACTATCGGGCGAGGATGTAAAGAAGTACTTGCCATTCCTCAAATGCGAGATTGAAATGCTGGAGAATGACTTGCTCGAGTACGAGGCAAATCATGACAGGCCCGACATATTCAGCGCAGAAGGATTGGCGAGAGGATTACGACCCTTCATGGGGCTAGCTTCAAAGGAGTTGCAGTTCAAACCATCCAGTGTGAAAGGATTCGCTGAGGACATACCTGAAAGACCCTATGTTGCCCTAGCAGTTGTAAGGGATCTTAGCCTAGATGATGAAGCGGTTAGGCAAATAATGCAGCTTCAGGAAAAGCTAGCCTCAACCTACGGTAGGGATCGAAGAAAAGCGAGCATAGGAGTCTACGACCTTGACAAGATAACTCCCCCTGTTTACTATAAATTAGCTGATCCTGACAGTACGTTTTTCATACCTTTAGAAGCCTCAAGGGAAATGAGCTTGAGAAAAGCTCTGGAAGAGACTAAGCAGGGGCAATTATATGGATATATCATAGCCGGCATGAGGAAGTACCCGGTCCTAGCTGATTCTACCGGTCAAATACTAAGCCTTGCACCCATCGTTAATGGGGAAACCTCGAAAGTAGATGTTAGAACTAGAAACATATTGATAGACTCCACGAGCATTGATAAGGAAACGGCAATCAATTTAGTGACGATCATGGCTTTGAACATAGCGGAGAGGTCATCATCAGGAATTGTGGAGATAGTGGAAGTATCAACCCCCACTGGTGAAAAAATAGTTTCCCCCAAGACTGAGGCTCAAATACTGGTTTTAAACGTGGACGAGGTTAATGGGTTATTAGGGACACGGCTAGAAGCTGACGATATTGCTCAACTACTGAGAAACCACTACTACGAAATCATTCAGAATGATGGTAAAAAATTGAAAGTCAAAGTACCATTGTTCAGGCTGGATGTTAAATCATGGGTTGATGTTGCCGAAGACGTTTCTATTTCACTAGGATACCATGTATTAGGGGCCGAGGCTGACTCGTTGCCTCCGTCAACTCATCCAGGTAGGATTCACCCTATCGAAGCGTTTTCACGGAAAATAAGGGATATTTTAATCGGAATGGGTTACACGGAGGTATCCAACTACATTATGAGCAACGAGTTTACCCAATTAACAAGATTTGGCTTGAAAACCAGCATGTACCTGGTTTCTAACCCTAAATCTGAAAGATTCACCGGATTGAGAGTTTGGCTGACACCTGGATTGCTAGATGCTGTCGTAGAGAACTCAAGCAAGCAATCAGTAATCAAAATCTTCGAGGTAGGAGACGTTATAATGCCGGGAGAAGGCGAAGGAGAACCTGTGGTGGAGAGAAAGCTTGGAGTAGCAATATCCCATGAGAAATCTACACTCACAGATGGCTTATCGCTAATAGCTTCTATTTTCGACCTTATTAATGCAGAATATAAGTTTCTTAGAGATAAAAATGAAGGGTTCCTGGAGGAGAGATTTACATCTATATATGTAAACGGGGAAAGGGTTGGTTTCGTAGGAGAAATACATCCCAAGATACTCTATGAGCTAGGCGTTGCCAATCCGGTAGTGGTGGCTGAGGTAAGTCTTTCCAAACTTATTAAGCTTATTCAACAATATTAATCTCGAGGATGAGGCTTGGAAGGGATGACCTTGTTAAAAGGGATGAATTCACGGGCCTAGCTGATTCTTCTTCTCCATAAACCAGTAGAAAACATCGCGAACAAACTCGTGGAGACGGAGACGACAAGTATTGAATTAACAAGCATTTCCGGCAACAACCCTAAACTCATCCCATGAACCACTAGAACCATTTCTAAAACACCTCTCCCACTCATACACAGCCCGGCTACAACCGCGTCTTCCCTGAATCGTTGATCACGTCTTATGAAAAAGAAGTAGGGTAGGAATTTACCTAGAACTGCGCCAGCAAATATGAGAATTATAAATGCTAAATTCAATCCTGGCCTAACTATTAGTGGGGAGACATATATGAGGAACAATGGTATAAACACGGAGTCTATAAAGCTATCGAGCATTACGCTGAAATCTATTATTCTCGGCTTAAATCTGAGAAGAGGATCCTTTATTGCTGCGCCAATCGAAATAAGGAGGCCCGCTAAATAAGCTGCGATGAGCCCGCTTCCCTTAAACACCAGGGATAAAGCGACCATGCCGGTTAAAACAGTGATCGTTATGTCGACAAAAGATTCATGCGATTTAGACATTTTAATGAAGAATCTTGCAAACCTTTCTCTAAACTTTCCAACCTGCATAATTATCGCCAACATGGTGATGGAGATGAATAATGAGAGGATGAAATCCAACCCTCCAGCTCCTTTTAACAGGTTAAAATATGCTGTTGCGATGAATAGCACGATAATATCGTCTATGAAGCTCGCGGAAACCAGTAGGTTCTTCAACTGTGTTCCAAGCTTCTCAAGAGCAAGTGCCGTAGTCTCTGTCGCAGTGTTAGAGAATAGAATAGCGATCAATAAGGCTGTTTCCAAGGGAAAATCCAGGTAGAGGAGTGTAGACGTAACAATCATGAAAGTGGTAAATACCGCGGAAAGAGACATTACTAATGCTTTTTTAAAGTTCTCCAAGACCTCCGTGAAATCGCTGGTTAAACCAGCATGAAATACTATTAGTATTGAAGAAATCTCCGCAACTAGGCTTAGATCTTCATGATTAACCAAGCCATGGAAGAACATCGCGATTATCAGGGAGCCCAGTATATATCCGGGAAGCTCCCCTAAATCCTTCATCTTAAAATAAATCCCTAAAAGCTTTGAGAAAAGCCAGCCAACGTAGATGTAAAAGACAATCATAGCCGCCATTAAAGAACCGACCCCTTAACCTTATTTTCCCAAACGGGAATTACTGAATAAGGGTTTCCAGTCATGCGCTTGGAAGACCTCCACATTATTTTACTAGCCTCTTTGAGCATTTCCCTCGTAGCCTTAATTCTGAAATTTTTAGCGAGGGGTTCTAAAGACTTTTCCACGACTAGATCACGCCGCGATAGTACACTTCTTTTTCCCAAGCGGTTTTCACAGCTTTCTTCATAGTTACAAGGTTTTCCGCTGAGATCACTCCATTATCGCCGTAAATACTTCTCAACTCCCTGAAACTTAAGGGTTTTCTCAAAATATGGTTATACACGAGTCTAATCAAGCCGTGCTTTTGGATGCCTGGTTCGAAGTTAACGCTACCGTAACAGACAACCGGCTTAATCCCATTCTCCTCCAGTATTTCAGCATATTCACTTATCAACCTGGGGTTGACTGAGTGTATCTTCTCGCTTACAAAACGGTTAATGGTTTTCAAATAAATTCTTTCCGCGCCAACCCTTCGCGCCTGCTTTGCGATCTCCCTCAAAGACTCGGTTGAAGGTGTTAAAGATCCTGCAAACTTAAAAACGGTGATTTCAAGCCCCAGCTTCCCCGGGTATCTCCTGTTAAACTCTGACAGTATTTCAAGAAAAGTTGTAATGGACACCGCAGGTTCCCATCCAAACTCGAGCCTTATCTCAGAGGCCCATTCAAATGGGATTACAAATTCGTCAACGTCTTCAAATAGCCCTGAAGAATAATACTGGGGTAGGAGAAGACCTGAAGTATGGATAATTACTTTATCAGCTTGGCTTTCCGCTCTCACAGCCTTGACCGCTTCAGATATTCGGCGATTCAATAATGGGTCTCCAAAACCCCATACATATACCTTTCTAGCCAGCGTACCAATGTACTCGTATAGCTCTTTTAACTCTTCAACAATCTTACCAAGGTTTACCTCTTGCTCTTTCGCTGTCCTGGTTCTATCCACCGTTTTACCCAGGGGGCACCACGAACAGTCAAGAGGGCATTTTTTGGGCGGTAAAAGTATGTCCAGCCCCAGGGTTAACCCGAAACATCTACTGGGGTGAACACCGTAAGCATAGTCTATACTTAGCTTCAATCACCTAACACCTCTGAGAACGCTGATGAAAAACCCTTGTCCCTCTACTTTATGGGGATAGATTCGAAAGGTTTTATAAGAGACATCATACCCGGGATATGCTGGATCTATGTAGTCGCCGACTAGATCTTGAAGCACAGCGCGTGCTTCCTTATAAATCCTCTGCACAATCATTTCTCCTTCAATAGGGAGTATGCTACAGGTTGTGTAAACGATGTTTTCACCTTGTTTAATAACATTTTTCATCAATTCATACTGGATAAGAGCATATCTTCGTACATGTTCCCTTGAGAGTCTCAATTTAACGCTTGGATCACCATAGACTGCGCCGGAGCCTGAGCAAGGGGCGTCGAGTACTATGGTTGAAAATCTATTTTTGTATGCGAGAATCCTGGAGTCACCGTTGATCAATAGAATTCTTCCTTGGTTAACATACGTTTTCAAGATTTCCACGGCATACAACAATCTCTTACTAGAGTAGTCCACTGCAATAGCTCTCAATGTTGCATTCTTTGATAATATATGAAATAGTTTAACACCAGGTGCCGAACATGAGTCGAGGAGAGGGGAAGCCACATATTTCATCACGCTCTCAACTAGAACATAAGAACTTAAATCCTCAGGTATCAACAACCCTTTCCTGAAACATTTAGAACCCCCTATCGGGTAGAACGGATCCGTAATCCTCAAGAAATCCTCGAACTTAGGGTGGCGCTGAAACCTCACACCCTCATTCTCCAAGCATTCCAGCGCCTCCTCCAATGTAGCGTTCACAGTGTTGACGCGGGCCCATCTCTTTTTCTCGTTCAGGTTTCGGAGGGTTTTCTCAACCTCGCTCACAGGGAGATGTTTTAGAAGCTCTTTCACAACCCATAACGGATAGCTATACTTCTTTGCAAGTCTCTCTTCAATAGGCATCTCTTGAGTAATTTCATCCATCAACTCCAAATAGGTTTCGAAGTTGTAGTTAAGCTTTTCAAGCAGGTTAACAATGGCTTTTACACCCTCACCTAACCCTTTTTTCTCAGCCAGGTATTTCAAACCATAGTAGTTTACAATAGTTTGGTAAGCATGAATATAGGCTGATCTTTTCTCGCGCTTGTCTAGTTTAATCCTTCGCATAGTGGTTCTAACCGCTTCATCGAAACCAACAGGCTTGTTCAATATAGTCCTCAACAACGAGGTTAGGAAGAGCCGGATCTTATAAGGCTCCCGATCATTCCTCATTTAAACGGGTTCACCATCTCATTGAGGATATTCCGCAACTCCAACGTTCCTCCCACTGGTCTTTGAAAACTTGTAAGGTAGGCCGAGGTACTTCATGTTCTTTAAAGCCTCTATGTCCGTTGTAAACAGTAATCTTATGTCATCAATTCCCAAAACCTGCATGGCAAGCCTGTCAACACCAATACCCCATGCAACCGCTTTAACTCCAGGAGCTCCGAGAATTTCCATAACCTCGGGCCTGAACACTCCGCCCGGGAAAACCTCAACCCATCCAAGCTTAGGATGCCTTATATATCCTTCAACGCTCGGCTCGGTAAAGGGGAAGTAGCCTGGTTTAAACCACACCTCTTTTATCCCAAGGGCTGCAGCGAGTTCCTTGAAGAAGTAAAGCAAGTGTTTAAAGTTCACGTTTTTCCCAACAATAATCCCGTCAAGCTGGTAGAACTCCATACTGTGCTTGGCATCCAGATTCTCGGGGCGGAAAACCCTGTCGATCGTGAAAACCCTGTACTCGCCCTCTCCTCTCTCGAAAATGGCTCTAGCAGATACTGCTGTTGTTTGACTACGCAAGACAAGCCTCATCGCTCTCTCAGGACTCCACTTATACCCCCATCCTTTCTCGTGAACCCTCCTAGCCCTCTCCATAAGCTGGCTGGAAATAGAAGCTCTGGCATCGCTTTTAACGAAGAAAGTATCGTGTATCTCCCTGGCAGGGTGGTCCTGAGCCTGGTAAAGCACGTCGAAATTCCAAAACTCTGCTTCAACATGAGGGCCTTTAACCTCCTCGAAACCTAAGGAAACCATTATATCCCTTAAATCATCTATAAACTCCATGAATGGGTGCTTCCTCACGCTCGGGAGCCTTGGAACAGGGATTGAAAGATCGAATTCTTTAACCACATACTTGTCTAGTTCAAGTGCCATTGATGGTTTCACGACGGTTACTATTTCCTTCTCCTTGATCAAACCCTTACTAGCCAATTCTTGCAGTAAGGGTGTTGGACTTATTCTTAAAACCCTCTTCTCAACAATCTCCACCATTTTTCTCTTTCTTAAATCCGCCAATTCCTCTTCGGAAACCTTAACCTCTCTATCAATGCTACGCAATACTTCTTCGACATGTTTTGCGGAGGCCAGGAGTTGTTGGCAGATTAACGGGTCTCCCAAGATCAGTGAGCCTTCCAATATTTTACCACACTTTGCTTTCACAATGTACTGTATCCCTATAGAGATTTCATCACGGTCTAACCCGGTTTTCTCGGATAAGCAGTTCGTTAATGCTTCAATCCTCTTATCAACGCATTCATTATAATAGGATAGAACGATTTTCTCAGGCAACCCTTTCTCCATGTAGAGTTTCCCGATTCTAGTAATCTTTAACTTCTTCTCCACCTCTCTGTGAATAACTATCAAGCCCTTATTGCTCAACTCCGTTATATCCCTCATTATATCCTCGGGCTTCACTCCAAGGTGTTGAGACACTTTTTCTAAATCATATATCCCATTGAGGACTAAGCTCACGATCCTGTTTTGCCTAGCCGTTAAATATACTTCGCCCAGCATCATCCTCAGCCAGCTAATACCTCTATTAACTTAATGATTTAAAACTTATATTGAAGCCCTGTAGCTCGAAATCAGCAACCGGGTGTACTCGTGTGAGGGTTGGGATAGTACCATCCTTGTTTCTCCCTCCTCTACTATTCTCCCCCTGTAAAGAATGATCACCCTGTCAGCCAAGTACTGAGCCACTGCAAGGTCGTGAGTAACCGTTAGCATTGCTAACTCAAGCTTCTTCTGAATATGGTTCAATAAATTTATAACCTGGGCCTGTATCGAGACATCGAGCGCTGATGTCGGCTCATCCAGGATGAGAATCTCGGGGTCATGCACTATCGCTCTAGCTATCAAAACCCTTTGCATCATCCCCCCACTAAGCTGCATCGGGTAGTATTCAAGAATTCTTTCATGCAGTTGAACAAGCCTGAGGGCTTCGACAATTCTCTCCCGTTTCTCCGACTCTGTTAGATTGCTTCTCTCCAGCGGCTCCATCATCACTGTCTCAACCTTAACCCTGGGATTCAGCGACTTATACGGGTCCTGAGGTACATACCCTATTTGCCTGGTAATTTTCCTCCGCTCCTTAACAGGTAAATCGTATATGCTTTTACCTAAAACGTATACTTTTCCCTCGAACGGGGGTAGAATGCCCAGAATGGTTTTCAAAAGGGTTGTTTTGCCCGAACCGCTCTCACCTATTATAACCACTTTCTCACCATCAATTACGTTTAAGTTCACGTTGAAGACAACGGGTTGTTTTATTTTAAATAAAGACCTCCACCCCTTGGGGATAGTGTAATATCCTAGGGTAACGTTTTCCAGCCTAACAATCGCTGACGCCGACATCTTCAAACATACCTCCAGCATTCAACAATTCTTTCATGAACCTCCTTGGGCGGAGGATGGGAATAATAGCATTTTTCAAATTTCTTTGGACATCTATCTAGAAACAGGCATCCCTTAACCTCTACATCTGGGGGAGGAGGTTCTCCTCCGTAAGTTTTCAAAGGCTTTAACACGCCGAGAATTGGAACTGCGTCGACAAGCATCTCGGTATAAGGGTGAAGCGGTTCTGTAAGTATCTTCCCGGACGTGCCAAGCTCTAGTATTCTCCCCGAATACATGATGGCTATCTTGTCGCAGATCTTTCCAGCTGATAATAAGTCGTGGGTGATGAATATGAGGGTTAGCTTAATAGTGTCTCTGAGACGGGTGAGAAGCCTGATTAATCCAAGCCTTAAATGAGCATCCAGGGCTGATGTTGGCTCATCGGCAACAATTATCTTAGCGCCTGTGGAAAGCGCTAAGGCTATTGCCGTCCTCTGCTGCATACCCCCGCTTAGCTCGTGAGGATAGTAATCCAAGACCTTACCGGGATCTAGATCTACCATTTGGAGATACTTTGCCGCCTCTTCTAGCGCTTTCTTACGACCCCATCCATATACGCTGTTTAAAACGTAGTAGAACTGTTCCTCAACGGTTAAATACGGGTTTAAACTAGAGCCCGGGTTTTGGGGAACGTAGGATACTATGCGACCTCTCACGCCCGTGTAATCCCTTCTATTCCCCTCTATCACGGTTTTCCCGAAAATCCGTAGAACGCCGTCGGTCACCGAGTACGGTGGGAGGATGCCCACGATGGCGTTTCCTGTAGTGGATTTCCCACATCCGCTCTCACCTACGAGGCAAAATATCTCCGCAACCTCTACCTTGAATGAAACTCCTTTTACCGCCCAAACTACCTCCTCATCCTCATACCCGATCTTCAAATCCTCAGCTTCCACCGCTAGAACCATAGCCTCCACCTTCTCCTCAACTTAGGGTCTACTTCTTCCCTAAGGCTATCTCCAATAAGGCTGAACCCCAAAGCTGTTATCAATATGAATATACCCGGGAAAACACTAATCCAAGGGGATATTGACAAGTATTGAATGCCCTCCTGCATTATAACCCCCCATTCGGGTGAGTCGGGGGGCAGTCCAAGCCCTAGGAAGTTTATCGCTGATGCTTCGAGCAGAACACTCCCCAGATCCGTTACCGCCTGGACTAGGACAGGTGGTGAAGCATTCCTCACAACATGCCTGAAAATTATCTTCAAACCTGAAACTCCTGAGAGCTTTGCGAGAAGAACATAGTCCATTTCAACAATGCTTCTAGAATATATGTAGGTTACCCGTCCATACCAGGACCACCATGTTATGATTAAGGCTAATACTACGGTGAATAATCCGGAGCCGAGGATCAGCCTTAGCGCTAGGGCTATTACGATAGCGGGTATGCTCATAAATAGTTCAATTAAATAGTTAATCACAGTTTCAACCAATCCTTTATAGTAGGCAGCAATAACCCCCATGAACAATCCAATTAATAGGCTGGAAGAAACCACGAGGAAAATCTGGATTAACGCAGACCTGGCCCCGAAGACAACTCTTGAAAATATGTCTCGCCCTCTAGTATCGGTGCCGAACAAGTGTTCCTGTGAAGGGGGGAGCCTGATCTTTTGCAACGCATCCTCCGGGACATAGCCCAGTCCGTCGCGAGGATAAGGAGCTATTAGGGGAGCTAAAACACCGATCAAAATGATAAACGAGGAAATGAGTAATCCTATTTTAAACCTGTTACTTTTACTCCAAGCTTTAAAGATTAATGCTACGAACCCTGTCCTGATTTGAAGCGCTCTCTTAGCATTTTTCACGGCAGCAGAGATGTCGAGTTTATCATTGCTAGTGCTCGTCATCTACAGTCTCACCCTTGGATCAATTAATGCTTGAATAACATCCGCCAATGTATTGATTACAAGGTAGAACACTGTGACAACTATTAGTAAACCAATTGCGAGTTTAAAGTCACTATAGTTTAACGCGTCGACCAGGAGCCTGCCCAGCCCTTCTCTACCAAACACTGCGTACTCTACAACCATCGCATCTATTAGGCTGTAGGCAAAGGCTAGACCGGAGACCTGAACCAAAGGGGGAATACTGGCTCTGAAAGCATATCTCCAAATAATCCGCCGTTTCCTCACCCCCCACGCTACAGCCGCTCTCACAAAATCCTCTGTGAGAGACTCAGCCATCAGAGTTCTAGACAGCCTAATCGACAAGCCTAAGGGATATACTCCAACTATAAGTGCTGGAGGAATGAGCTTGATTAAGACATCAATGAAGATTATTATATTCCCTTGCAAGAGACTATCAAGCAAGTAAAACCCTGTAATCGGCTGAAAACCTGTTTCCAAAGCCAGCCTCGTATCTATCCTCCCGTATACAGGGTGCCCGCTTGACACTAGTAGTAGGAAGACTATAGCGGCAAGCCAGAACGCGGGAGTATTAGCCATTACCGTGCCAAAAGTCTGTAGTAAATCATCGATTAATTCATCCCTGTGGAGAGCCGAGTAAACTCCTAGAAATATGCCTATAGGTAGAATTATCACGTAGGAGCAGAAAAGGAGCTCAAGCGTTGCGGCAAGATTTGAGTAGAGGATAGTGAAAACTGGTTGCTTGTAAGCAATACTAGTTCCCAGGTTTCCTGTGAAAACCTTAATTATGAAGTCGAAAACCTGTATGTGCAGTGGCTTATCAAGACCTAGCTCCCTTCTGGCTGCTTCGATGGCAAGGGTAGCGTTAACACCTCTCGGGTTCCCAGCCCACTTCGTCGCCGGGTCTCCAGGCGAGAAAATGATGACCAAGTATGAGAAAACAACCACGCCTACTAAAACAAGTATGCTCCAAAAAAGCCTCTTCACAATATAGTTAAGGCTGACCGGCATTTCCGGCTAGCCCACCTTCACGTATTGGAAGAATATTACATACATATACAGCGGGTTCATGGCTTCCCTGGGGATTTCTATTTTCGGATTATAGATGAATGGCTTCACCTCATCCCAAAGATTGATAGCTACCGTCTCATTGAATAGTATTTCCTGTGCTTGATAGTATTTATCCATAGCGGCTTGGTAATCCTCACCCTCCAGCTCCCAAGCCTCATCTATTAGCTCATCGAAAACAGGGTTCTCATAGCCCGCATAATTCCACTCTTTCGACTCGCTGTGAAACATCGGGTATAGGTAGTCGTAGGGGCTTGGAATAGTTGGCCACCAGTCGGCAATTACCAAATGAGGAGTGTTATCAGGGTTCTCCCAAACACCTTTAGCAATGTCCTTCAAAGCGGTCCACGGCTGAGGGTTTAATACAACTTCAATGCCCAGCTGGAGAAGCCTTGATTTCAACGTCTCGGCCAGAATTCTGTTCTCCTCGTAATCAACCTGGTATAGAAACTCAATGGTGACAGGGGTTTCAACACCTGAGAGGCTCAAGTACTCTCTAGCTAGAGATAGGTTGTAACGGTAGGTTAGATTGTCCGCGTGGCCCGGGAAGTAGTGTGGGACCACACCGCTACCTTTAAGTGCGAAACCCTTCATGCATAACTGAACCAGTTCGTCTAGGTCTATCGCGTGTGCCACCGCGAGCCTGAACTCTGTTATGTTCGTTGGATACCTCTTAGTGTTGAAGAATAGTATGTAGTTGTGATAGGTTGTGAGATTGTAGTTTTTGTACCCTTTACTTAGCAATTGGCCAACATAATCCCTGGGCACGCTTGAAACTATGTCTACCTCGCCCGAGGTTAACCCGTTGTACTGCGACTGGGGTTCGGTGAGAATTTTAATAATCACGTAATCAGGGGCGTGAGGATTGTTCACTAATTTCCAACCCCACCATTCCTCGAATTTTTTAAGCCTGACTTCCTTATCCGGCTTGTAATCCTCAATCATGTATGGCCCGGTGCCTGCGGAATGCCCCTGGTTGAACCACTGCTCTATTTTCCCATCAAGAATATCACTGGCTCCAGCTTTCTCAATAACGGAGGGGGAGAATATGTATGCTGCATATGAGGCTGAGGCTATGAAATCTAGCCTTGCCGGGTAATCTAGGATGAATTTAACCGTGTAGGCATCCAGTATTTCGATGCTTGAAACCATATCCCAGATATATCCCATTCCACGCCCCGTTGACCTATACACGTCTCTTGCTCTTTCAATACTGATTTTAACAGCAGTAGCGTTGAAAATAGTGCCATCGTGAAACACTACTCCTTCTCTTAGCTTAAAAACCCATTCTGTCCCATCTTCATTACTTGTCCAGTTGACTGCTAAGGCAGGTTTAAATTCATCACTCCTGGGGTCGTAATAAAGGAGGGGCTCATATACTGATCCCAATACGACTAATCCAGTATCGTCTTCCACGCTGGGGTCTATCCCCGTAATCCTGTCGTTATAGGCGTAGACCACAACTTTTCTAGTAGTCTCAGGACGTTGAAGAGAAAACCATGCTAGAGATCCGATCGCAATCAAAACCACAATAATTCCCACTATTAACAATCTCCTACTCAATTCCAACCCACCACATGGTTAACTAGAAACAACTAGCTTTTAAATTGTTTTAAGCTTTGACCGTTTAACCATGTTTTTAAATACGTCCCCGGTAGATAATTACAATTGCTGGTGAAGTAAATGCCTGCGTTGCGACACCTTGTCAGAGAACTAAGCGGTAAAGACCTCATCTCAACCCTTGACTGGACAGATGAGCAGATAGAAATAGCCTTGAACCTTGCGAAAGAGTTCAAGGAAATAGCACATTACTACGGAGTAGAGCACATCCCGAAAATACTCGCTAGTAAAGTATTCTACATGCTATTCTTCGCCGGCTCGACAAGAACCAGGGCAGCATTCGAGTCGGGAATGGCCTTCCTGGGCGGTCATGCAGCGTTCATTGATGCTACAACGACGAGAATGGCTTTTGGGAAACAGGAGAAGGCTGGCGAAGCTATTAAGGACGTTGCCGCGATGTACGATGTGTACGGGCATGGGCTTGGGATAAGGATCCTAGACAAGGCTATCGACTACCTGTACGGTGTAGGAAACGCCTATATAAGGGAAATGGCTCAGGCGGCTAACATCCCTGTCATCAACATGGCTGACGACATGTTCCATCCTACTCAGGGTTTAGCCGACATCTACACGTTCAAGGAAAGGTTCGTGAACCCGCAGGGCAAGAAATACGTGATAATGTGGGCTTACAGCCCAGAGATCAGGGGGTGGTGCAGCGTACAGGAGGACATGATCCTCTTCCCGAGGTTTGGAGTAGACGTTGTTATTGCAAGGCCGCCGGGATTCGACCTGGATCCGAAGCTGGTTGAAAAAGCCAGGGAACTGGCTAAGGAGCACGGGGGAAGCCTGGAGATAACGGATAACTTGCAGGAGGCTGTGAGAGGGGCTCACGCCGTATTCCCGAGAAACTGGGCCTCACCAACCCTTGTCCAGGTCGGCTACAGCAAGTTTAAGGATGAGGAGCTGAAGATTTACGAGAAGTATCGGAGCTGGAAGGTTACAAGGGAGTTAATGGATTTGATGGACAAGAAAGGAGTATTAATGCATGTATTACCAATCTTCAGGGGCTATGAAGCCGATGATGATGTGATTGACGATCCGAAGAAATCGGTGATTTACGAGCAGGCTGAGAACGGTTTATGGACGAAGATGGCGGTGTTAGCGTTAACAATGTATGGAGTTAAATGATTTTTCAATTCTTCTTTTTTATTTTCCTAAATACTCCTTCATATCTACTTCCTTTCCATTTTTAACAAACCTTATACGTAGGTCAGGCCTTATATCTAATCCAATGCTATGAGCAATGCTTAGTAATGTTAAGCCATCTAATTCGCTCACAACACCCTGTTTAATAGCCCGGTACAATTCCTTAACTAGTAGATCATATATTTCGGGATACTTTATCTTAATCTTCTCCATTATCTCCTCCGCTCTCTCATCTGAAAGCTTACTCTGCACCACCTTCTCAGGGTCTTCTCTCACAGACTCTTTCGCCGAGACAGAGTTTTCATTCTTATTTGCAAGTTTAGCCAAGTACTTCTTATACAGCTTCATTCTCAACTCTACCGGTAAATCTTCGCTCATGGCTCCTAACCCTTGTTTTTATAAAATATATTTATGAAACACCTTATAACTACTTGAAGGGTTTCACATGAAGTGCTACTTTATCGAGGAGAAAAGCATCAGGATCAAAGGAGTCAAGTACGTGGTTGATTGTGTCGTTGAGGAAAAACGGTATGGGGATGTTAAAGAGATACGAGACATGGTTAATGCTGTTTTCTATGCAGTCTTCGATGTGAAAAACCCCTTCAAGCTGGTCTTCGAGTCAAACGAGCCTATCGGGAGCAGCCATTTACTGTACAGGTTTAGGTACATGTTAGATAACGGACGATTCATTGGCGTTAGGGTTGTAACTAAGAACAATGCTGTTAGAAGAGTATTGTTTACGGTTCCCGAGGAGCCCGGTAAATTAAACCTCAATATCGGCCTTGCCAACGAGCAACCTGTTCTCACGGAGTATAATGATCCTAGTAGTAAAGAGCAACCTCCTGGTCAGGTGTTCATTCCTAATTTCGTTATATACAATATCCTTGGAATACCTAAATTCAATGTTGAAGAATGGCGGCTAGAGGTATCAGGCTTAGTTGAAAACCCGGTGACCCTTGACCTCGAAGGGTTGTTCAGATTTGGTTTAGCCGAATATTTAATCGATTTTCACTGCGTTACAGGCTGGAGCGTTGGAAACATTAGAATGAAAGGTATCCCCTTTGAGCGAATCCTCAGCCTGGTTAAACCAATGGAAGGTGTTAAATGGATCTACACGGAAGGGATGGACGGGTATACCACAATATTCCCCTTTGAAGAGGTTTTGAAACCAAACGTTTTCCTAGCTTTAGAGATGAATGGTCGACCCCTCGAATTTCTCCACGGGTATCCGGTAAGACTCATAGTACCCCATCTCTATGGATGGAAGAGCGCTAAGTGGTTGAGAAAGATAGTTTTCACGGATAAATATGTTAACGGGTACTGGGAGTCCTTTGGATACCATCCCAGGGGGAGGGTTTTCGAGGAGGAAAGGTTTAAGGATTATTGAAAACGTTTCATCAAGGATTAAGATTGAGGTAATACTTGTTCCTGGCTAAAGAGTCTATGGTGTACAGCGCAATCGTCGATGCAGTTATATCCGCTACCGAGGCTGGATTAACCCTCATTCTCCTAATCTCCGTGTCCAAAGATGTTATGAGGCTTAACCATTCCGACTGAGGAGCTACGAGGAGTTTTATTACATATGTGCTCGCCAAATCTCTAACCCTGGAAGCTGCTTCAAAACCATGTTCCCTTGCAATCACGGTATCGTGTTCTCTGCTTAACAAGTGCACGTACGTCTCAACCACTGCGCGGTTCCAGTTTTTATGGGCGTTAAACCTTTCAGCCAGGAATCTCAGCTCGTTAACACTCCTTGGCAATCCATTAACCAACTCATGAGATACTATATCATGCGAAGTGCTGAACTCTAAAACATCCTTCAACCTCTGCTTCTTAGACCTCAGCTTCTTCTTGTAATCATGATCCCATACGTTGACGAAATCTCCTGTTTCATCAGTAGGCTTGATATAGCTGGGTCTAGCCTCCCTTACAGCCCTGTAGAATTCTACAGAATCCTCGACAGATGTTGCTGATAAAACCTCGCGGATCATTCTTAAAAAACAGTTGAGGTTTTCCTCTTCTTTTCTCAAACACAAGCCTATGGCAACACTTAGTGGTGCTATAAGCAGGCTTGAACCTAAGCATGTATTAGTCGAACCCGATTTCCGCATGGAATCCGCTACAATACCGTAGACCAGGTCACCGAAGACTACATCACCCCAGCCCTTAATACCTCTCCTCACGCCTTTCTCCAAGTACTTTGTAGCTACAATACCTGTTACTATGAATGCCTCATACGGTAGCCCCGGGAGGTCATGTATCCTATCAACATTGCCGGGTTTAGGATAGCCGGAGGCTTCCAGCGTGAACGCCAGGGACAGTGCTTCAGCATACTCCACGGGATCTGGCAAACTAACCCCCATCTTAAATAAGCCAATCCGGAAATAAAAAGAAGGCTTTGGCACGTGCAGTTTATTAACAACGCGTTAAATCATTATAGCATGGTGATAGCATGAATGAGGAAGTCCTAAAAGCTTTGAACAAGCAGCTCAATCAAGAGCTTCAGAACGCATATCTATACCTCTCCATGGCTGCATTCTTTGATGAGAAATCTCTTGCAGGGTTCTCACACTACTTTAAAGTACAGGCTAAAGAGGAATTAGAGCATGCCATGAGGTTTTATGAGTACATAATTGATAGAGGAGGCGTGATAGAGCTTTACGACATCCCAGCCCCTTCAAAGAAGTGGGGTGGCATAGTGGAAGCCGTCCAGGAATTCTACGATGCTGAGGTAAGAAACACTGCGAGGATATGGGAGCTGGTCGACCTTGTCAGGAAGCGTGAAGACAAAGCTACTGAGGCCTTCCTCCAATGGTTCATAAACGAGCAGGTTGAAGAAGAGAAGAATGCGAGCGATCTATTGGCAAAGGTGAAACTAGTAGGAGACAACATAGCTGGAATCCTCGCGCTGGACAGGATGCTCGCGGAGAGAAAGTAGCGGTGGGGGCTTTGATAGACCCTAGGATAAGCAGGCAGGCTGATATCATAGTTGATTACTCATTAAATCTCAAACCCGGAGAAGAAGTTGTTGTAAACGCCTCAGTGGAAGCCATCCCGTTAGTGAGGGAGCTTGTTAGAAAAATAGTTGATAAGGAAGCATACCCTCTTCTAGTAAGGCTGGACGAGGAATCGATATCTGAAACATTCTATAAATACGCGCCTCAAAGCGTGCTAACACACGTGAGCGTTATTGAGAAGGAAATAGTTGAGAAAGCACATGCCTCGGTAAGCATTATCTCGCCTTCACACACCAAGCCTCTTGTAAACATAGATCCCGAGAAATTAAAGGCAAGGGCTCAGGCCAGAAGGGAGCTGAACAAGATCTTCTTGGAGAGGAGCGCTAAAGGGGAGCTGAAATGGGTGGTGACAATCTATCCAACAAAGGCTCTTGCACAGGAGGCTGGGATGAGCATCTCAGAGTACGAGGACTTTGTCTTCCACGCGCTATACGCTGACAGCGAGAACCCTGTGGCCGAGTGGGTGAGGATCGGGCAGGAGCTCTCCAAAGTGGCAGAATTCCTGAACAAGGTTAGAGAGTTAAGGTTTGAAGGACCAGGGATTAATCTCTCGTTGAGCGTTGATGGAAGGAAATGGATTGCCGATGACGGGAAGAATAACATGCCTGGCGGGGAGGTTTTCACAGGGCCTGTAGAAGAATCTGTGGAAGGAGTGGTAGAATTCGAGTATCCAGCAATATGGAGAGGAGTGGAGGTTGAGGGGGTCAGGCTGGTCTTTAAAAACGGCAGAGTCGTGGAAGCTTCCGCGAGGCGTGGCGAAGAATTCTTAAAGAGGATGATAAGCACGGATGAAGGGGCTTCAAGGCTTGGGGAGATAGCGTTCGGGCTTAACTACAATATTACCCGGCACACGAAAGAGATACTGTTCGACGAGAAGATTGGCGGAACGATTCACATGGCTCTCGGAGCCTCCTATCCTGAAACAGGCGGTAAAAACGTATCGTCAATACACTGGGATTTGATCAAGGATATGAGTAAGGGCAGAGTATACGCTGACGGTGTCCTAATATATGAGAACGGAAGGTTCATTATTTTTAAAATTTTTCAACCCCTCTAGCCAGGAGCGACTCCTCCACATTCTTTAATCTGACAATTGACAATTTGATAGCATCCACTATGATAACGTAGTATTTCAGAATGTTTAAACCAGCATCCCACCCTCTCGCCTTCTTGGAATTAACCATCTCATCAAACTCTTCTAGGATGCTGAGAGTCATGAAAAACACTACGTCCAGCCTAATTTTTTCAAGCACTCTTAAAAACTGCTTCCTCGGTGTTGTTGAAACAATCATCACCATCCCTATAAACACCGTGTAGCCGTAGAGCAGGAGGTCAAAAGTTCTCGATGAGATAGTGTTGAAGGCCAAGTTCACCAGATATATCAGGAGGGCTGGTGGACCGTAGACTCCGATGGACTCCAAAAATATCTTGTAAGCTTTTCCTGCTAACATAATGATTATTGATGAGAAGATAAGTGCTGAATACAACTCGAACGAGTTAATCATTATTGAGATATAGGAGAGGAGTAGGAGGAAACTCTTTAACACGAATAAATCTTCGCAATGAGCGAGGCTTTTAACCTCCTGGTGTTTAATAGCCTTAACCAGTAAGCTCAGATTTAAGCACCCTCGGGATCACTTCATTTCCTACTAACTCTTCATCGCTTAGATTGCTCCACTTGTCTATTACGAGTGTACCGCGCGACCTGTTGATCAGCAGGTAATAGTCCGGGTTTACGAGATCTGCTAGACTTGGATAATGTGTTGTAATAACAACTATTTTGCCCCTCGCGCGTGCATAGTTGATTATGTCTGTGAAGATCTTCACCCCTGAAAAATCCAACTCGTTAAAGGGCTCATCTAAAAGCCAAATAGGTTGGTCTAGTGAGATAACGCTGGCAAGGCTTACGCGTTTTGCCTCACCACCGCTTAGGGTGAACGGGCTTCTATCGAATAGCTCCAAGGGGACAAGCTTATGGATAAGCTTCCGGTTAACTTCGACGCCGGTCTGCCTGCTGATGAACAATATTTCTCTTTCAACGTTGGGCTCCACGAAACCGTGGAAAGGATTTTGCCAGACGTAGCCGATTAACTTTGCCGCCTCTTTTCTCTTCAACAAGTAGGGTTTGAAACCATTGACATATATTTCTCCTTGAAGAGGGGGGAGGAGCCCCGCTATTGTTTTTAAAAGAGTTGATTTGCCGGAGCCGTTGGCTCCTAAGAGAACGTACACGCCATTTGTTAGTTTAAAATCCAGATTTCTGAGAAGAGGGGAACTCTTGTCGTACCCTATTGCTAGATCTGACGCTACGATCTCATTCATCTCCTTATGTACCTCTCCAAGGATTTTACCACGGTCCAGCCGATGACCCCTATCACTACTACTTCGCTAATGAAAACATATAGCACGGTGATCAAGGGTAGCCCATATACCAGGTGTAATTCTCCATAGCCTACTAATAACGCTATTGTTGAAGATGCTACTATAGTACTCAGCAAGTGTTTTAATAATGCCCTGGTATTGATTTTTCTACCTATCGCAAGCACGAAGGCTGATGCGAGAGCGTTTGTTAATGGTCCGAAAATCAAATCCCACGGCTGGAATGGGCTGGTGATGTTTCCGAGAAAACCGCCCAGCGTCAATCCTAGCACAGCCTCCGCGCCAAACCCTTGAAGCAGTGGGAGAAGTAGCATTGCATCACTAATTCTGAACTGGAGTTCTCCATAGGACAAGACACCTAAAATCACTGTCAAGCCCGTGTAAACAGCTGCTATAACCATGGCTTTAACGATCAGTATTTGATTCCTCATTAAGACACCGAAATAATGCTCAATCTCTGACAAGCTTATAAATAAGGGCTCCGAAGCCCAAGCTCTTAAACCATTTCTCATCAAAGACTCTCAGAATATCTCCTCTAATTTCTCTTGGAACCTTAAACCTGTATAAACTTATTGACAACAATAATCTGTTTACAAGGTATTTACCGAATAAGAGCAGGTACGCGTAGAAAACCAGTATTAAAAAATAAATCAATATTCCCAGGGCATCCGCTATGAACCCCAGGATCATCCCAGTCTTCGCAAGACTTCTAAGCTTCCTTCCCATAATTATCATCCATGCATGCTTTTAGTGTAAATCGGGGTCGTTGAGGAGAGCCGATATTAATCACTATCCCCCTAGCCTCAAGCCCTCTTAGCCTATCGCTTATTATCCTTCTTGAGGAAGAACCTCTCAGATCTCTAACCTTCCTCGTGATCTCTGAGATAGTATAAGGCTCGCAAGCCGATAAGACGTATATAACTGCCTTGCTGATAGGGTCGATTTCCGTGAACCCTGCAATAATTGAGTAAACCCTTCTAGCCGCCTCAAGCGTCTCCATGATTGGTTTGGAAAAAAGAGTGGCTAATTCCAGCGAGATTTGGTACAAGGCCGGGTCAGCACCTGCCTTACTTAGCTCATTCTCAAGCCTCTCCAGCTTCATCAATACTCTTGTCAACAACTCAATAACGACTTCGATCTTCTCGTCAAGAGTCATTAAATCCCTCGATAACTTGAAAATCAGCCGCGACTGGGGCTATCTTCTTTACGCTCTTCTTCCTCCTCTTCTCTTCTAAGCTCTTTTAACTTGGTTAAGCTTTCAATCAGCTTCTCAAGTGAGGGGACTATTTCCATCCTTCTCTTGTAATAATCCTTCACCATCTCAATAATCAACTCTTCCGGAAGGCCTTGAGCCTTCAACTCCTGGTAGAATTTTCCTATGTCTTCCCCGAGCTTTTTACCGTCCAGCCCGCTGGTGAACACTCCGATGATTTCCTTTATCCAATCCTTCAGCTTCTCGAGAAATGGCGTGACCGCGTTCAGTACTTCTCGCAACCCTTCAACATCGGTTTCTTCAACCTTTACTTTTATTTCTGGGGAAGGTTTCTCCCCGCCTTCTCTTTCTTCCATACATATCGCCATTGTGTAAATATGTTTGAACAGGTTTAACTATCTTTTAATGAATTCGTGAACGGTTCACTGCTCACTCAATGTTTGCATGCCTGTTCATCAACTCCTCCTCAGTTATGCCGAGCCTGTTCATTAACTCAACGATTATACCGTCAAGAAATATTAGCGTCGTGTCCTCGAAGAGTGTTCCTAAAGGTGCGAGAGGTTCGTGAATACCCAGAATCTGCCTGCTAATATAGTCTTCTTCAACAGCCATCTTGGTTCTGCCAGGTATCCTGACAACTATGTCAGCCAACCTGCCGAGAGGAGAGTCTGGGTATGTGGTAATGGCTACTACTTTCATCAACGCTCCTTTGGCAGCTTCAGCTGCCGCTACCACAAGTTTCGTCCTACCGGAACCTGATATAGCTATCAAGATATCGCCTGGAGAAGCTCTTGGTAGAATGGTTTCACCTATCACATACACGTTGAAACCCAAATGTAGCAGTCTCATAGCGAAGGCCCTGGCTATTAGTCCACTTCTCCCCGCGCCTATCACGAAAACCCTCTTATTCTCTTTCCTAGCAGAGGTGAGCAAGCTAATCATGTTTTCCTTACTATAGTCTTCTATTAAGTCAATGGATTTGACAATGAAATTAACAATCTCGTACATTGCATCTCTTGTAATGCCGGAAACCATTCAATCCCTCTTAAAACTATTTCTAAGTAAACTTAAAAGCGTTAAGAAAGCGGTAAGGGTTAATAGAGCGTCTACAGTAATATTTTAATGCCCCGCCTTCCCACGCCTCCCAGAGACCCTTTGAGAGGGGATGGATATGATGGAGGACGGTCGGGCGGGGCACATTATCAAGGATCCGGGCAACCAGGGGTTAGTGTTTTGAAAACAAGATCCGTAAAAACAAGCATGCGCGTGTTAAGGGTTTTCGACCCGTGGAAATCTCCTTTATGCACCTGCCCTTTCAAATATTCACTACACCCTTACACCGGGTGCTCTCACTTCTGCCCCTACTGTTACGCAACATCTTACATAGGGAGAAAACCAAGCAACCCAAAGAACAACTTCCTCGCAATGTTGAAAACCGATTTAACAAAGGTGGAGCAAGGTTCGATTATAGAGTTAAGCACGAGCAGCGATCCCTATCCACCTGTTGAAGCATGGGCTGGGCTGACGAGAAAGACGCTCATACTACTCCACGAACATGATATGAAGATGTTGATAACAACGAAATCACACATAGTTAAGAGAGATGTGGATATTCTGGCGAGAGCGCCCGCGGCCGTGATGATAACCATAACCACGTTAAACCGTGAAATCTCGGGAAGGTTAGAGCCTGGGGCTCCACCACTGGATAAGAGGTTGAAAACCATTCAATATTTGGGAGAGCACGGTATTCCTGTTGGAGCCAGAATAGACCCCGTGATACCTGGAATAAATGATGACCCGTTAGAGCTTAAAGAGCTGGTTGACACTGTAGTTGATGCCGGAGCCCAACACATTGTAACATCTACCTATAAGGCTAGATGGGATAGTCTTAAAAGACTTTCACAAGCCTTTAGGGATGAGTCGCTGACAACCTTGTATAAGGAGAGTGGAGAAGTGCTTCACGGTTCAATATATTTACCGAAAGCTGAAAGGTCTCGCCTTTTACAGCCTATTATAACTCAGGCCGGTGTGAGGAAGGTTACCGTAGCCACGTGTAGAGAAGGATTGGGGGCTGCATTTTTTAAAGCACCTTCGTGTGATGGTTCACATATGATTACAGCAAGGAAAAAGAAGGGAGGCCTCGATGAGTGAGCCGGTGAAAATAGCGGAGTATGAGGTTGAATGCCCTGTTTGTAGTCAGAAAGCATTAGTGGAGGATTACATCCATAATGTACCGTATTATGGCGACATATTGATCTCGGTCTTAACCTGTGATAAATGCGGTTTCAGGAAGCGCGACATCGGCGTCTTATCAATTAGTGAACCGAGGAAGATTATTTATAAGGTTGAAAAACCAGGCGATGAAAGAGCATTATTGATAAGGGCCGGCGGCTCCAGGGTTTTGATACCTGAATTCAACATAGAGATTTCCCCGGGACCATTCTCCCAGGGCTTCATCACCACTATTGAAGGTTTAATCATGGATTTAATTGAGAAAACCTCCTTCCTTTGCGAGTCTCGGGGTGAAAACGACAGTGAGTGTGACAGAGTATTGGATCTGCTTAACAAGGCTAAAGATGGTCTAGTAGAGTACACTGTTATAATAGAGGATTATCCTGGTAGAAGCGATATTGTAAGTAACAAAACGAAATATGTAAGAATTGAGAAAGAAGAAAGTGGTGAGAAACCTAGGCTTTGAGAACCTCCTCAACAAGCGGTATTAAACTACCCTTTGAAACGTCAACCAGTCCCTTATCCGTGATTCTGATCTCCGGTATTACTGGAAGAGAAATCAGCGCGAGCGTCATGAAGTAAGACTCAAAGTTCAGCCCGTATTTTTCGCGAAGAACCTCTACCATGTTGACATATTTCTTGAAAACCTCTTCAGGCTCCTCAATACTCATTAAACCGGCTAGTCTTAAAGGTATCTCAGCTATTACTCGCCCATCATCCACGACAACTATTCCCCCCTGTATTCTAGCAATTTCTTTGACGGCTACGTTCATATCCTGCGGATTCCATCCCGCTGTTATTAAGTTGTGAGTATCATGAGCGATCGTCTGTGCTATAGCCCCAGCCTTAAACCCTAATCCCTTAATGAAACCCATTGAAAAGCCTCCAGAACCCCTGTGCCTGTCCGCAACAGCAACATACATGATATCTCTTGAAGGATCACTCCGTATCTCACCGTTCTCCACAGCTAGCTCTTCCACCGTTCTCTTCGTTAAAGCAGACCCTGGTTGTACGTTAATAGTGTTGACACGGGCAACCCCGTTGAATTCACCGACGCGAGGTGTGAAGCTCGGGTTTTCCAAGAAGGGGCCGAGTTTAACCGTGTTGAGCGCTTCTTCAGGATACCTGTACCGTGGAAAAGTCTTCTTCAATTCCCCTTTATAATAGAGTATGTCCCCGTTGCTGATAACCGTATGGGGTTTAATCTCCTTTATGCTTTTAGAGAACACTATATCAGCTATCCTCCCAGGTGCTAAGACTCCTATGTGCTCCTCCACGTGTAAGCGAATGGCCGGGTTAAACGTGGCGTATTTTATCGCTTTGATAGGGTCAAGACCGTACTCAATGGCGAGGTTAACTATTCTGTCAACATGTCCCTGCGTGAACAGGTCGTAAACATTGACGTCGTCGCTTACGAAAGCGCACAATTCGCAGTTTGACTTTTCCAGCAAGATTTTGGATAATTCCCCGAGATCTCTCCAAGCGCTACCCTCCCTTATGTAAAGCCACATACCCTTCCTCAGCTTTTCCAAGCCTTCATGATAAGTGGTTGACTCGTGATCGCTTATTATGCCGGCGGAAATGTACGCGTCAAGCAACCTCCCAGTTAGCAACGGAGCATGCCCGTTAACGATCAACCCCTTCTCGCTTGCTACTTTCAACTTCCTCAATACCTTATCTGAAGCATTAGTAACGCTGAGGAAGTCCATAACTTCTCCCAGGCCGACAATGTTGTCGAAACATGCCAGCTGCTCAATCTCTTTGTCCGATATCACATGTGGCGTGGTTTCAAGTCTTAAAGCAGGATCCGTTGCTGGAACACAGCTCGGGAGATCTATCAATATCTTTAATGGAAGATTCGCGGAAGCCTTCACAAACAACTCCACGCCTTGAACTCCCAGCACGTTGGCGATCTCATGGGGGTCTGCTACAACCGTGGTTGTTCCATGTTTAAGAGCTATTTTGGAGAATCCCACCGGGTCAAGCAGTGACGACTCGATATGGACGTGAAGGTCTATGAACCCAGGAAACACGTAGTCGTTTGAACCATCTATTATCAGTGTCTCCCTGGAAATATGTTTCGAAATCAACTCGTCCTCAACAACTCCTGCTATCCTCCTATCCTTTACGATAATGCTGTGTTTCTCAAGAATCTCTTCCGTATGGGGGAGGACGATGTTGACATTGGTTATGACGATATCGGCTGGGAGCTTGCCTGCCGCTGCTTCCACTAGTCTACTTCTCTCTTCAATACTGTAGCGTGTGAAGAAGATGCCCAACGCACCACCTTATTTTTGCTTATACATTTAAACCTTGTTGTTTTATAAATTTTTCCCACAGATAATAATCCTTAGATGATAAAAATGGCAGATATTTATGTTAGGGGAGGATGGGTTCTAACACTTGATTCAAACCGAAGAATAATTAAAAACGGTGCCGTCGCGATCAGCGATGGGATCATTATAGATGTTGGCAGGAGGGAGGAGTTAGACCCCAGTTATAAAAGCTTCAGCGACATCGTAATAGAGGCTGAGCGAGATATCATAATGCCGGGTCTAGTAAACACCCACGTCCACTTAGCACAGGGGTTGATAAGACACTGCGCCGACTACCTGCCCTTAATAAAATGGTTGAAGAACCGGGTGTGGCCTCTCCAGGGAAGCTATAAGCCCGAGGAAGCCCTTGCCTCAGCGAAGCTTGTCGTAGCGGAGATGCTTAAAACAGGTACAACAGCCTTCTTGGAAACAGGGCTCGTTGGGCGTTACGGGCCCGACAAAATAATAGAGTTTCTACACGACAGCGGCATAAGGGCTGCGGTTGCTAGGCACGTAATGGATCTTAAAGGCTACGCATTAGAGGAGAACATCCTCCACGAAGGCCTCGTAGAGCCCGGTGATACCAGTTTTAACGATACTCTAAGGCTTTATCATAAGTATAACGGGTTGAGCAATAGGATATGGATATGGTTTGGTCCTCGAACGCCGGGAGCTGTGAGCCTCGAATTGTATAGGAAAATCTCTGAAAAAGCCCGCGAGCTAAACACGGGAATCACCATGCATCTGGCCGAGGTCAGAGAGGATGTTGAGTATACTTTGAAAGGCTTTGGTAAAAAACCGGTTGAATTCGCGAACTGGCTTGGTCTCACAGGTAGAAACGTCGTACTGGTACACGTGGTTTGGGTTGAAGATGATGAGGTAAAATTGTTGAGTGAAACCAGTACAACGGTGAGCCATAATCCTTCGAGCAATATGAAGTTGGCTAGCGGGGCGGCAAGGATTTCTGAAATGTTGAAAGCAGGGGTGAACGTTGCACTAGGAACTGATGGTGGGCCAAGCAACAACACGTATGACCTTATGAGGGAGATGAAGCATGCTGCATTGCTCCAACCTGTGAGAACCCTGAACGCGGAGGCTATCCGTGCAGAGCAAGTCGTTGAAATGGCAACTATTAACGGAGCTAGGGCGTTGATGATAGACCACATGGTAGGCAGTATTGAAAAAGGTAAGAAAGCTGATATAATAGTCTTGGATTACTGGGTTCCTCATCTACACCCCCTTGTTAATCCTGTATCACACCTGGCTTATGCGGCCTCAGGTAGCGATGTTAAACACTCCATAATAGACGGCAAGCTCGTAATGTATGATAGAAAACTACTCACAATCGACGAGGAAAAAATCATTGAGGAGGCTGAAAAAGCCGCCTGGCAGGTTTACAGCCGAACCGGCATTTGCAAAGAACCCGACACTATTTGGCCCATATATTAATACAAATTCTTACCAACAATCCTACTTAACCTCAGAAGAAGTGCATAAAACGGAACAGTATTTTAAAATTTAAACACTGTATATAATGATAACATAAACTTTGAAATTAAAAAATCATGGTATTTGGAACCTATTAAAAAATAAATTTTAAAGTAATTATTAATGTAAAATCATACATAATTTAGTATAATTTAATGAAATTATTGCAAAACGCAAAGTTTAAATAAATCCTATACAAGATAATAATACATGAAAACAACCTAAATGGGGATAGGTATGGAGAAACTCAAGTTCTTCGACTTAAAGGCGAAGAAATACTTCGAGACAGACAAATACGAGGTTGTTGTGAAGGAGACGAAGAGGGGCAAGATAAAGATCGCATTCGCTGTTAGCCCCTACACCAACAAGAAGTTCGCTAGGATCATTGGACCTGCTAAATAACGGATCCTAAACACTATACTTTTTTTCCAATATTTTCTCATCAGCTTCCTGTGCAGGGTGCTTCCGGCTTTTCTTTCTTTAATGCTTCTTTGAGATTCACTATCTTCCCCAGGGTTTCAATGAAGTAGTCTACTTCTTCGAAGGTGTTGTAGACGTAGTAGCTAGCCCTCACGCTACCGTAGAGAATCAGCCTATCCTCCGGCTTCTCCGGCAGACTCGAGGGCGGTTTCTCCAAATATGTTATCTTCAAAGAATAGTGGAGGGGGTGGGCACAGTGCATCCCGGATCTAACCGCGATGCCGAAAAGGTCTAGCGCTTTAGCAACAGTATGATGGTTTAAACCTATGATGTTGAACGAGACGACACCGGTCTTATCACCAGGGTCCCTGGGGCCGTAAACCCTGATGTCATCTGGGAACTCCTCGCTCAGCCTTTTCAGAGTATACGCTACAAGATGTTTCTCATGCTCACGCACATTCTCCATGCCCAGCTTCATTAAATACTCAGCAGCCACTCCTAGAGCTATTCCTGCCTCTATGTTCGGCGTACCTGCTTCAAACCTCCATGGAAGATCCAACCATACAGTATCGTCAACAGTAACATCTCTAATCGTGTCTCCTCCAACCTTGAACAAGTCCATTTCCTCTAGAATATCCCTCCTCCCCCATAACACTCCGCTCCCGGTAGGCCCCAGCATCTTATGCCCGCTAAAGCCCAAGAAGTCGACACCTAGTTTTCTCACATCGGTTAGCGTGTGTGGCACGCTTTGAGCGCCATCCGCGACAACAATTGAGCCTACTTCTCTAGCCCTCTTAACCAGTTCTTCAACATTGTTAATAGTCCCAAGGACATTGCTTGCGATAGGGAAGACTATAACTTTGGTTTTAGGGGTGATGATCGTGTTTAAGGAGTCATAGTCGAGGTAGCCCTGCGGGGTTACATTAATGTATTTTACAACAGCCCCTTTCATTTTCGCTATTTTCCTCCAGGGAAGCATGGTGCTGTGATGGTCCATGATGGTTGCAACAATCTCGTCACCTTCCCTGAGATTTTTCAAACCCCATGCATAAGCTACCAGGTTCATGGCATCGGTGGTATTGTTGCAGAAGACAACTTCCTCCCATGAGTAAGCATTGATAAACTTGGCCAGGGTTTCATGCGCTTTCTCATACATTTCACTTGCTTCCTGGCTCAGCGTGTGCAACCCCCTGTGTATGTTAGCATAGTGGTTTCTGTAAAACTCGACAATGACGTTAATTACCTGGATAGGCTTCTGAGTGGAGGCGGCGTTATCGAAGTAAACTAAAGGTCTACCGTTAATCTTTCTAGAGAGGATTGGAAAATCTTTTCTAACCTCCTCGGGATCGAACAACACAACCACCTTTATTTAATTATTGAAATAACGTATAATAAAAAAAACTGTTAAGGACCAATTATACCAGGCAGCCGTGGATGGGGTGTTGCGAACCCGATATGGGGTAGCCCATGGAAGGCTTTAACCAACCTCTCAAGTCCTAAGCCCCATCCGCAAGAAGGTTTCACAAACCCTTTTGAAGCAATGTTTAGAAACCATTCATACTCTGCCGGGTTCTCGCCCAAGGCTTGAATCCTCCTTCTTAATTCCTCAGCCCTGTACTCCCTGCATCCCCCGTCTAGTATTTCTCCATGCCCTTCTGGAAGTATCAGGTTCCAGTCAACGTTATAACCGGGCCTCTCAGCGTTTTCAATATAGTAGAATCCTCTAGCAGTTGAAGGAAAACCAATCAGCCAAACAGGAATACCATAGTACTCTCCTAAAAACGCCTCAGCCTCGTGAGATAGCTCGCTACCTTTTCTAACATCGAAACCATTACGAGCCAGCAGGTTCACGGCTTCATCGTACGTGACGACCGGATATTTCTCAGATAGGAAGGTCTTATCAAGCCACTCAATCCTTGGAGGGTCAAGGAGGTCTCCGTGGCTATTTAGGAACTCCCTCACTACTCTTTTCAAGAGGGACTCGGCAAAGCCTATTGCCTCCGGCATACTGGTGAATGCCTCCTCGACGTCAACCTGCGTGAACTCGATTAAATGTCTCCCGGTGTTAGCGTTTTCCAGTGGTTCAACCCTAATGTTTCTCGCGAAGTAGAATATTCTCTCGAAAATACTGGCATATATCTGCTTGTACATTATCAGGCTTGAGTGCAACTCGTATTGACTTCCATAAAGGCTTACTTTAACCCTACCCGCACCCCTCAAGCCTGGATCGCTCTTCCAGCCGATAATGGGTGATTGTAACTCTGTAAATCCCTCTGATACTAGTACGTTCCTTATCAAATGAGACAGAGAAGACATCGTTTTAATAATTTTGAAATACCTGGGTCTCCCAGCATACATGAAGTAATTCAATGCGAATTCTCGAACATCTTCAGATTCTCCTTCACAACATTCAAGCTTGGATGGGTGGACTAATCTGTACTTCTCAACTTCGAGATAATCTCCTTTAACAAATCCCTCAACGTATATTGATGTCTCGCAGGGCAGGTTCAAAATCTCCCTTCCCACTCTCCCTTTAATCTTGAGCTCCTTAAACCCTGAGATATCCCGGAGAATGATTGATTCTGTTGTTTTACCGGCCACTGTTGCGAGGAGTTTAACTGGGCATGGCTCGGGTGAGGAGAGCTTGGCTAGTAGAGTTCTATGTTCTTTTAACGGTGTTAAACCACATACCCCGCACCGATAAAACACTAGTATTGAGCGAGTATTTAAAGATTGCGGGTTTTCCAGCATTACAATTCAATTCTTTTCGCAATAAAGGTTACGGATATGATTTAACCTTCTCGCTACCTATTATCGCATGGACTTCTATAAGATTCCTGAGAGGAGTTGTTTTAATCTTGGGAACAAGAACCTCATCCACCTGGAATATTCCAGCCATCTCGGTCATGTAGACGTTTACTCTGATAGGGTTCTGCACGCCCTCCTCTATTTCAACCTTCTTAATACTCAGGGCTGAAACACTGTGGATTGACACGCTTCCAAGCCTGTAGGGAACTCGAGCTCTTCCCTCCGCCATGTCCAAGCCGTCTCCGACTTTAACAGTTCCCGCTTCAATCGTCAAGCACTCAACATCGTAGCTTGTGCAGTATATGGCATGGGAGACCTCCTGCCTAAGCCTTAACACTTCCCGCTCATCCTTGATGATGTGCCTTAAAATCCTGTCTACAATCGGAATCGCTAATACTGCACCAATCCTTTCATGCATGTCTCTGTGAACACTATTACCTATGTCGTGGAGGAGGCCTGCTAGAAGAGGCACTAGCATAGCGTGTTCCACATTGTTTAACACTCCGTCTTTAATCAAACTAGGAGTAATTCCCTTCTTAATTAGTAGGTGAAAAATACTAAGCGCGGCACCTGCTGCAATATGAGCGTGCACGGGTCCATGATCATTGTATTTCAACCTCTTAACGGCCATAATGTTGGAAAGTTCCCATAAAACAGGCACTTCGGGATCGGAAACCACTGCTTCATAGGCTTTTCTCAACAATGGGGAAGTGTTTACAAGCTCTGGTAATAAACCAGGACCTATCGTAACCATATATGAAATCGCCTGAGATAATTATATTTTATAACAACGTATTAAGATATTATGGGGTATTATTTGCCAAACTATGTCTTAGTAAAAACAAAAAGCGGTTTGCTCAACGGTCTTTTAACAAGATTTTACACATGGAAAGGCAACAAGCCCCCGGAGGATACTGCTGGATTAACCCCTATAGCGGAGTCGGTCTCCCCGTACGTGAGCTTTATCTACACTGACAGACCGCATCCTAACGTACCCCCAGAATACTTCATGATTGAGTGGAAGGGTTTTCTCAAAGTCGAGAACCCTGGGAAATACACGTTTTACGTCATATCTTCCGATGGATGCAAGTTGTGGGTTAATCAGGAGCTGATAATAAATGAATGGTATGATCAGCCGAGCCGTTTACACATGAGCCGCGAGATCAAGCTTCTAAAAGGGTTTCACCAAGTAAGGCTCCTATACTACAACCGCCTCAGGTTTGGGGAAATAACCCTGGGCTGGGTCAGGCCTGACGGTGGCAGCGAGACGATTCCAAGGGAGCACTTCTACTTCACAGTGAGCAATAAGGTCTTCTTCACCGGGTTACCTGATAGATATAAAATCGTGGTGAAGCCTGTTGGAATAGAGAAGGTTTACCAATGCTTATTCGCACAGGGGGTCTGCATGATTAGCGATCTCGAGGAGGCTATGCCCGTGCCGGCTAATATAAGCGTTTACAACGCTGAAAACACCTTGATCTACTCTACAGCAACGCCGTTAGAGATTTGGGGAGGGGATGAATACATGGTTAAGGAGGGATGAGGGTGGAGGGATATGAACGATTCATTCATCCTTGTCGCTATAATTTTATCCGCATTCTTGGCGAAAACAGCTTACCAGAGATTTTTCACCCGGCGTGAATTATTTGATGCTTTCACCAACCTCTTAACTAATACTGTGTATTATCTACTCGTTCCGCTAGCATTCATATATACTTTTTCGACCAGAAGCCTTGCAGAGAGCGATGTTTTAATAGTAGCATCATTTGCCTTGTATATCGCCGTAGCAGGCTTATCATTCAAGTACATATCCAGGACGTGGAGAGATGATGTGAGAAATGCGGCCCTTCTCACCGTTCTCTTTCCCAACGCGGTTTTCCTAGGGTTTCCGGTCAGCCTCGCCTTGTTCGGTGATGTGAAAATAGCGTCAATACTGGGGCTGGCAACCCTTACTTTTAATGTTTTAATACCCGATTTCATCGCGTTGAAAAAGATTGACTTGCTTAAAATCTTGAAACTCCCCGCGTTGATAGGGTTTCTCATAGGAGTATTTTTTAACCAGCTGGGGCATCCCGGCACATATGTCTCAGGCCTGCTCTGGTGGGCACCTAAAATCCTTAGCTACTTAGCAACTTTTGTCCTCGGCTTAAGACTGCAGCTAGGTGGGATCACATCCGACATGGTTAAGAAACCGTTACTAGTAACGGTCTTGTACCGATTTATCATCGCTCCTGTCGTAGCAGTATGCTTCGCATTATCCGTTGGATTCTCATGGATCGAGTCAATCCAGCTAGCTGTAGTATCGGGAATGCCGCCGGCTGTTTTAAACACTCTAATGGCGTCGAAATATGGATGGAGGCCTGACCTTGTTGCATATATCACATTCATCCTCACCATCCCAACAGTGCTAGCACTGCCTCTCATCGGAGCCCTGGCATTTCATTAGCATGTTGAGGCTAGGCCGCAATCATTGAAACCAGGAGCCAGAATGATTTGATAACGCAAAGCTTTTATACCCGTGGACGTAATCCTCGACTACTCGTGGTGGGACCATGTTGGAATGGTGTTAAAAGCCCCTCAAGACTCATCTATTATTCCCACGCAATGGTACAACATAATCCCCGACCTCCCCGAAAACCTGCCACCACCAATCCTTCCCAACGGGCAGGTTGCAGGACCAGAAATTCTTGAAGAAATATTTCCCAGGGAGCTAGTCAGGCAGGAAGTATCTAGTGAAAGATATATCAAAATCCCCGATGAAATACTCCAGAACTATGCACAAGCGGGTAGGCCAACCCCTCTCATAAGAGCGAGGAATCTTGAAATAGCTTTGAAAACCAGTGCAAGAATATTCTTTAAGTATGAAGGCGTCCTCCCAGCAGGCTCCCACAAGTTCAATACCGCTGTGGCTCAAGCATACTACAATATGAGGGAAGGGGTGGATAGATTATGTACTGAGACAGGGGCGGGCCAATGGGGTAGTGCGCTATCCCTAGCAGGAAGTCTCTTCGGAATTAAGATCAGGGTCTACATGGTGAGGGCGAGCTACAACCAGAAACCGTTGCGGAGGATCTTAATGGAAACCTATGGTGCAGAAGTTCATCCGAGTCCTAGTTCGCTAACACGTGTTGGGAGAAAGTATCTTGAGGAAAACCCTAACCACCCTGGTAGCTTGGGGATTGCTATTTCGGAAGCGATCGAGGATGTGTTATCGAGCAACGGCACGGCTAAGTATAGCCTTGGGAGCGTGCTAAACCACGTGTTATTACACCAGACAGTCATAGGTATGGAAGCGTTGAAGCAGTTGGAAAGTATTGGAATCGGTGTTGAAGAAGTCTCGCACGTAGTGGGATGTGTTGGAGGAGGAAGTAATTTCGCAGGCCTCTCATACCCTTTCATACAATACAAGCTATCGGGGAGAGCAAACACTGTCTTCATAGCTGTAGAGCCTAAGGCTGTACCGTCCATGACGATGGGCGAATATAAATATGACTACGGGGATTCCGCGGGATTAACGCCCATGTTGAAAATGCACACGCTCGGACACGACTACGTGCCCCCGCCTATTCACGCAGGAGGGCTTAGATACCATGGGGTGGCTCCAACACTCAGCGTGCTAGTGAAGAACGGGATCGTAAACCCTATCGCCTACTCGCAGCGGGAAGTGTTCGAGGCGGGGGTATTGTTTGCTAGAACACAGGGTATTGTGCCCGCCCCGGAGAGTGCACACGCTGTTAAAGCAGTGATAGATATTGCTAGAAGATATACTAAAGGATATGAAAAACCTGTTATACTGTTCAACCTCAGCGGTCATGGATTACTGGACCTCGCTGGATACAGCGAGTATTTGAACGGCAGGCTTCAAGACACTTAGTCTTTATTTTTCACTCTTCCTTCTTAATTCGTCAACCATGCTCCCCAGCACCAATATTATGGTCGAGGATAAGAGGACCCATGCTGAGATGGGGAGGTGGAGGTAAGACATTGTAAAGGTCTTAGCTGCCCCGTAAGCTATGAACCCGTAGACCCCTATTCCCGCCCCTGTAACAATCGCTGCGACAGCAGCAATTCTCGAAGCTGTGAAGAGCTTACCCTGCCTCCAAATACCTAGCAAAGTAATGGGTGCTAGAGGTAGCAGGAGAACTGAGGTGAGAACTGACAAGTCAACTATGTATCCAAGCCTCAGGATGGCGAGCCCGGAGGCGGTGAGTGTTAGGAGCAGGTTGATAATGAATGCTGCTCTTAGTGATTTCTCCTCTCGGTTTAAAATGTCCTTGAACACTGAGCTTGACACTGAGAGAACGATACTGTTAGCTGTGGAGATAGCTGCCGCCATGATCGATACGCTTACAATAGCTGATGAGGCAGGGGTCATTAGTTTTAAAAGACTCGGTGTGACGGAATCCCTCGGCAAGTCTTCCGGTATTAAGCCGCCTATGGCCAGCATTCTAGCAAATAATCCGATGGATATTGCGATGAACGTGTATATGAAGCCGTAAGCAGAGAATAGTGCTACACTTTTTTTATAAGCGTTAACGTCTCTGTGAACATAAAACCTGGATACCACCTGTGGATTGGTTACGGCGAAAAACACCCAGGGAATAGTGTACGCCAGGAAGACTTGCATGCTCCAGAAGCTCGTTAATCCCAGAAATCCCTGATCCCCGAGAGTTTCAAAAACCTCCGAGATGTCTGCCGCCTGCGAAAGCGTGGATGCTGTCCAGGACAGGAAGACCAAGCCTCCCGCAAGCATTAATATTCCCTGGTATAGATCCGTTGATGCAACGCTCCAAATTCCTGCGAGAACTATCCATAGCAGGATTATGGCCGCTCCAAGCATGACGCCGTGAACATACTCGAGACCGCTTACCTGGAATATGACGCCTAACCCTTGGATCTGAGCGACGGTGTAAGGAATCATCGCGAACAAGTACAAAAATGCCACCGTAACCGCCAGGGTTTTAGAACCATACAAGTCCCCTATCATTTGCGACGGGGATATCCATTTCCTAGTCCTCGCTAACTTCCATATCTTAAACCCCAGGGTTGATAGAATAGTCACGGTTGAAACAAGATACACTAGCTCAAAACCAAGGGCGCCCACACCGGTTTGATATGTTAAACCAACCAGCCCCACCATCATGAACGCGCTGTAAGTGGTCGCCGCATAAGTTCCTGCAGCCAACAACGCGCCCATTCTCCCGCCTGCTACGTAATAGTCTGAAGCTGATTTAACACCCATTCTTCTAGACACGTAAGCGATGAGTGTTCCCACGGCGAAGTAGATGAGAAGAGCGATAAGGTGGATCGAGTTCATTCTCTCACCCACCTGTAGAGATAGATAACGGAAACAATTATCCAGGTGAGGCTGAGAACAGCCCAGTAGGTGAAAAGGCTTACATCCTTAACCCCCTGAAGGAAAGCATAGGGGACAACATACATCAATAAGATCACCAGGATGCCGGCAACAATGTAATGGCGAAGCTTCATTCAAACACCTCGGCATTAGATCTCTACGTTACTCCAGGATTTATAAATATTTATTTCCAAAAGATAGGCTTAACAAGGATTCCATAATAATTATATACTTAATCCTTTATCACGTTAAAACATGGTGGATAAGATGAAGTCTATTGCTAGAACAACCCTAATCCTAGTACTTGTTGCAATAGTAGTTATAGCAGGTGTTGCAGTAGTAATGTTAGGGGGGTTCTACCAGGGTGGTACACAACCTAGTAAGGAGGTTAAGGTTCTCGTCCTGTTTGATGTCGGTGGCAGGGGAGACTTAAGCTTCAACGACATGGCATGGCTGGGAGCTGAGAAAGCTAAGAACGAGCTTAATGTTAAAGTGGATTACACAACCCCCAGGTCTGTTGCCGACATGGAAAACATTCTACGATCCTACTCCGAGAGCGGTGAGTACGACTTAATAGTGCTTGTCGGGTTCCTATGGACAGACCCGCTCAACAAAACTGCTGATAATTATCCGAACCAGAAGTACGCTTTGATCGATGCTTCGACATTTGTAAACAGAAATAATGAAGTGGACATACTTTTCAGGGAGCAGGAGGTTGGAGCACTCGTAGGGGTTTTAGCATCGGGGATGGCTAAAAGCCTTAACGCGAACAAGGTGGGTGCTGTAGCAGGGATGAGCATACCGCCTCTCTGGAGGTTCCACATAGGGTATCTCTTCGGAATAAAGTATTTCGAATTAAAGACAGGGTACAATGTAAGCCTCTTATGGCAGTACACCAACACTTTCACGGATCCACAGGTAGGCTACAACACTGCATGGCAGATGCTCCAGCAGGGAGCCCCGGTATTGTACGGGTTGGCTGGGTATACGCATGTAGGCATGATGGATGCTGTCGTCGACTGGAATAAGAATCAAATGGGGAAGGCGTTCGCAATAGGGCAGGATGCGAGCCAGGAGTGGTATGCTCCCGAGTATATTCCACTTAGCGGTGCGAAAAGAGTGGATGTCGCCGTGTACACGGCTATAAAAATGGTCGTTGAGAACAAGTGGGAGCCTGGAATCAAGGCCCTTGGGCTCGCTGAGTCAGGTGTGGGTATATGGGATTTGGAAGGTGTGAGAACGTTCGCGGAATGGGCTCGTGATGTTGGCAAACTGAAAGATTACACCGTGGACGAGGTCGTGTCCATAGTGAACCAGACTAGAACTCAATACATTGATTCATCCACATGGGCCGTCTACAACGAGCTTTACCAGAAGATTGCGAGCGGTGAGATAGCTTTCAAAGACCCTGTCAGCGTCGATGAATATAATAGCATAATAGATGCATTGATCAACGGCAATTTGAACGCTGCGCTCTTCAAGGGTTCGATATAATTTTTTATCCCTCACGCCCCATATCCTTCAAAAAAGTGATTACGGGTTAAAATCAATGGTGAAAGAGCCTCTAGTGAGGCTTGAAAACATAAGCAAAACATACCCTGATGGAGTTAAAGCCCTGGACAACGTGTCTATCGAGATATATCCAGGCGAAATACTCGGGCTCCTCGGCGAGAACGGTGCGGGTAAAACCACTTTGATGAGGATTTTATACGGTGAGATAAAGCCGTCCTCAGGCAGGATTTACATAAAAGGACGGGAGGTAAACTTACACGGTCCATGGGATGCTTTGAAGCATGGGATAAGAATGATATACCAGCATTTCTCGCTAATCGATGAATTCACCGTAATGGAGAATATGCACCTATTCATGAGCACTATTGATAAAAAAGCAACCATCGATGAAACACGTAGAAAGGTGGAGGAAGTTCTTAAAACCCTGGGGTTTCAAATCCTATTAGATGAGCCAGTTGCTCGACTACCCATAGGTGCTCAACAAAAGGTTGAAATAATTAAATCACTTATAACTGGGGCTGAAATCCTAATACTCGACGAGCCAACGAGCGTCTTAAACCCTCTTGAGATAGAGGAATTATTCAGACTGATAAAAAAGCTACGTGAGAACGGTGTTTCAGTTATTTTCATCTCGCATAAGTTGAAAGAAATCAAGGAGTTGACAGATAGAGTTGTAGTGTTGAGAAAGGGAAGAAAGGTTGGAGAGGCTGAAACAGCTAACATTGATGAGTCAACGCTTGCGAAGATGATGATTGGGGAGGAATTACCCGAGCTTAATCAAACAGTTAAAACATCATCAAACAATCTCTCTAGGGAAATCCTCGTCCTAGAAGATATTGAAGTAAAAGGCGATAAGGAACAGAGCACTCTGAAAGGGATTTCCTTGAGAATACGCAGCGGTGAAGTTGTAGGGGTTGCGGGCATACAGGGCAATGGCCAGAAGGAACTAGCTGAGACCATTATAGGATTGAGGAAGCCTATTAAAGGAAGGATCTTGTTTGAAAACGAGGATATCGCAAGCCTATCTGTAGAGGATAGGTTGCGGAAAGGAATATCGTTTATCCCTGAGTCGAGGAAGATCGGGCTTATAGGTGAAATGGATATATCTGCAAACATTCTGCTTACGAATCATATGCACTTGGTAAGCAGGTTCGGTGTTGTAAGGACAAAGGAATTAGAGAATTTATCATTGAGAGTAATAAAGGATTACGAGGTAGTGGCCGCCAGCCCAAGGGTTCTCGTTAAACATCTCAGTGGTGGGAATCAGCAAAAAGTTATGACGGGCCGGGAACTCGTTAAAAACCCTAAGTTATTGGTAGCCATGGAGCCGACTCAGGGACTTGATGTAAAATCTACTCAGCAAATAAGAAGACTTCTCCTCGATCACAGAAACAAGGGAGGCGCTGTCCTACTTATCTCCTCAGATCTTGAGGAGCTTTTAACGTTAAGTGACCGCTTAGTTATCATGTTCAACGGTAGGATCACAACAGAGGGCACACCTGGTGGTTTAACTGTGGAGAAAATAGGATTGTGCATGGGTGGTTCTTGTTGAGCGGGAAGCCGGGTATTTTAAAGAAATTGTTTGAGAACATTGCCAGCAGGAGAAGAGAATACGGGCTAGCTTTATTAGAAGTCTCATTATCAATTCTCTCATCCCTCATTATTACAGCCTTTATAATGATTCTTATGGGATACCCGTCAGACCTGTCCTTAGTAGCATACTCTGTGATGTTTAGCAAGGGGTTTGACAATGCTAGCTACCTCTTATCAAGAGCCTCTCCACTGATTCTCACCGCATTAGCCTTTCTGTATCCCTCGCTAACCGGATTGTTCAATATCGGGGGAGAAGGTCAGTTATACGTTGGAGCCATAGCTTCACTTATAATAGCCTTGTACACCGGCAACTCGCTGTTAGCCTTAATAGCCGGAGGCTTAGCAGGTGCAGCTCTGGGCATGTTGCTAGCGGTCTTGAGGGTTTACAGGAATGTTAACGAGGTTGTAGCAGCGATAATGATCAACTGGGCTCTCTTCAACATCTCGATGTTTGCCATAGCGACTTATCTGGCAGACCCGTCTATACCGCATTTGACACGGCAAGTTCCTGACACGGCGAAGCTACCTTTAATGGATTTAGGATTCCTTAGGTTGAATACTTCCTTCCTTGTAGCGCTTGCAGCAGCTATTGGCGGGGCGTTCCTGTTCTACAGGACGAGACTAGGGTTCGCAATGAGGGTTTCAGGCCTTAATCCATTCGCTTCAATGATTGCTGGGTTTGAAAACAGAAAATTGATGCTAACATCGTTTGCTCTGGGGGGTGCTATGGCTGGTCTCGGCGGCTCCATCCTAGTCCTAGGAATCGTACACAGGCTTGACACCATGATGATGAGCCTGTACGGGTATGGGTTTCTGGGTATAGGGGCAAGCCTTTTAGGGAGAAACAACCCTATTGGGGTAGTGGTTTCAAGTATTTTTCTCTCAGGGCTTCTAATAGGAGGACAGTGGATTGAGACCAGGCTCGGGCTTCCCCATCAGGTAGCGGATTTGATAATAGGTATAATTGTCATATCCCTGGCGATACCCTTTGCGTATCATTACATGAAGGCCGTGCTTAAGGTGAAGCGGAAATGATACCTGTCGAAGACATTGTAACCTTATTATCCCTCTCTCTTACATCGATGACGCCGCTTTTGCTCGCCTCTGCAGGAGAGATTCTCACTGAGAAATCCGGTGTAGTCAACATTGGTCTCGAAGGCATTATGATACTCAGCGCTTTAACCAGCGCTATAATAACACACTATACAGGTAATCCATATCTGGCACTATTAATCTCGTCCACCGTAGGTCTTGCGACAGGTTTGCTGATGGGATACTTGAGCTCCTATCTTCACAGCAACCAGATAGTGGTGGGCACGGGAATAAACATGTTAGCTCTTGGGGTGGCGACCCTAGCGCTTTATAGGCTCTGGGGGGAATACGGGGGGTCTCCTAGTGTGGAGAAGCTGGCGGATCTCCAACTGCCCATAGGCAACGCAATACTTACCTTGAAGCCGGTGAGCGTTATTGCAGTAGTGCTTGCAGTAGCTTCATGGTACTTGCTGGAGAAAACTACGTGGGGCCTCCGGATAAGGGCTTGCGGCGAGAACCCTCACTCCGCCGAGGCCATGGGGGTTAATGTATACAGGACCAGGCTTCTACTAACAGGTGTCGGCGGGTTTTACACCGGATTGGCTGGTTCCTTCCTAGTTGTCAACTGGGTTGGATTCTTCAGCAGGGAGATGACTTCGGGCAGGGGCTTTGTCGCACTGGCAAATGTATCCTTCAGCAACTGGAACCCGTTAACGGCCATAGCAGGAGCCTTCCTATTCGGATTTTTCGAGGCTTTTGCAACGTGGCTGTCGCTGAAGGTTCAACAATTGATGCTTCCCGAGTACTTAACCTTCTTGAGGACAAGCGGGCAGAACCTGTTCAAAGCCCTCCCATACCTGGCTACGCTCATCACTGTAGTAGTGATCATGAAGAAGGTTAAGATGCCGAGGGCTCTCGGCAAGCCTTACATTAAGGAGTAGGTGACTGGGATGAAGGCTCTGGTGCTTCACGCTCCGAAAGACCTGCGCTTAGAAGAGGTCGAAGATCCGAGACCAGGTAGTGGCGAGGTACTAATAAGGGTTAAAAGAGTAGGAATCTGTGGAACAGATAAAGCTTTCTACAAGGGAAGCTACAGACCGGGTAAGCTACCCATAATCCCCGGCCACGAGCTGGTTGGGAAAATAGTAGATGTTGGGAAAGGGGTTGAGCCTTCTCTAATCGGTGTTAACGTGACGAGCGAGATAAACTTCTACTGTGGAAAATGCTCCTTCTGTAGGGCGGGGTTGAAAACCCACTGCCCCTACAGGGAAACCCTCGGGATAACTAGGGACGGGGGCATGGCGGAGTACGTGATATCGAGATCTGACCTCGTCCACAATGTTGAAGGGCTTTCAGAGGTTCAATCAGCCTTCGTTGAACCCCTTGCTTCGATAGTAGAGATGCTGGAGCTTGCGCCTGTCGCAAGCTTTCACAGCGTCGCTGTCATAGGTGTGGGAACCATAGGCCTGCTCGCGTTAAGAACCATATCATCTATTACACGTCCGAGAAGACTTATCGCCGTTGTTAGAAAAGACTCTCCAAAACAGGTTTTCGTTGAAAATTCAAACGTGGATGAAATTGTTGATGAAGCCGAGATAGCTGAATACGTTAAAAAGCACACTGATGAGGGACAAGGATTCGACTACGTGGTGGAAGCCACCGGGAGCCCTGATGGCATGAAACTAGCGGTTGAAATTGTAAAGCCTAGGGGGGTCATCTCGGTTAAATCCACCCATGGAGTCCCAATCTATTTCGACGTTACTAAATTTGTCGTGAAAGAAGCAAGGCTCGTTGGAAGCCGGTGCGGGCCTTTTGAAAAAGCAATCGAGCTTTTAAGAAACGGACTCGTCAAGGTCGATGATCTCGTGACCAGTGAATACCCTCTTAGTGAAGGTGTTGAAGCCTTTGCGAGAAGTTTTCAACGAGATCAGGTGAAGGTTCACATACTAGTTTAACATTTTCCAACACAATCCTGCAGCCACGGCTCAGGCACATATTTCTTCCTGACCTTACCTCACTGTGGGCAGGGCTGACTAGTGGAAGATTCTCGTACAATACTTGATTTAAATCGCTTATTTTAAGACCCGTTCCTCGAAAACCTAATCCATTACATGAGACTTCAGCGTCCTCCAAACTCTAATAAAACGTGTTATGTTGTTCCTAGAGCTAACAAATATCATTATTAAAGGGGTTTAGACAAACTATTATTGATTAAGCATGAGGTTGAAATGTCCTAACTGTGGCTTCGAAGGAGAAATGAAAGAATTCAGCTATATGTATGAGACAACGATTTACGTTGTAGAAGAGCATTCCCTGCCTGAGGAAAGAGAGAGGCCTATTCTCATAGTGTGTCCTAGGTGTGGCGAAGGCTTCTTTCTGGAGTCTCCGTACTCGAGAGCCGCGCAGTTTTTAGAAGCAACGAGTAAACACTAGAAGACGATTGGCTAATAGAGGGTGGTTCATCCACACTAGAGGATTTAGCAATTGACCTTCAGGAAACGATTGGTCACTGAATTGACAAGGCTGTTTTTTCTTCTATTACGGGTTATTAGATTTACGAGCCTCCTCCTCATTCATTGTTATTAGCGGCAGAGGTTTCAGAGAGGTTGCTGAGGCCTGGGGAGGTTTGTGAAAGGTTCGGTACCGGTTAGGCTATTCTTTCCCTCTGGGTTAGAGCTGTTAGAACTGCTGGTGGTTACAGAATACTTGAGGGCGAGGCTGGAAAGAGTCCTCAGGGGTTACATGCTCCGGTTGGAAATAAAGCAGTTGTCTATGCTCGCGCTAACTCCTCCGACCAGAAGAGTTGTTAGAGAGACAGGTTGAGTATCCAACACAGTACTGTAGTTCCAAGGGATATAGAGTAGTCGATGTTTTAAGTGACACGGTCGGCAGCCTCAATACCACCCGTAAAGGTCTGCTCAAGCTCCTCGACTGCGTAGTGAATGAACAGGTCGACGTAATAGTTGCTACGTATAAAGATAGATTAATGAGGTTTGGCTTTGAATACCTAGACCTCTTCTTCAGGCAACATGATGTTAGAGTGGAGATTGTTCTCGGCGAAGAGCCAAAAGACTTTTACCAAGAACTGGTGGAAGACTCGCTGGCAATAGTTACAACTGATAACTTCCCCTTCAGGGCTGGAAGGAGATTAGTCGAACCCTCCCCTGCACTGAATGCCGCGTTCTAAACATTTTTGACGTAGATGATAGATTGTTTTCCTAATTCTTTGCGGAAACGCTCTTGAAGCGTAAAGAGAGTGCAATGGGTGGCTTGGACTCTTCATGAATGGCTTGAAGTGAAGAGGGTCGTAGTATAGGATACTTTTTGTTTCAGATGCGATGTCTACAAGGAGTGTTATGGTATCTTCGTCATCGTTGAACCCTGGTATGATGGGTCCGTAGAAAATCCATGTGTTAAATCCAGACCTGCTGAGTTTTCTCAAGGCTTCTATTCTTGCTTCTGGACAAGGCGCGTTAGGCTCCAATGTTCTCGACCTACCGCATTCGATGGAGGTGATGGTGAAGCCGATGTCGACGAGTTCTTTACCAGCGCTTAAAACATCAACATCTCTTAATACAAGTGGGTTTTTGGTTTGAATGGAAATCTTGAACCCGTTTTTCAGCAGGATTTTCACAGCCTCCCTTGTGAGTTTATACACGGCTTCAACGGGCTGGTATGCATCGGTTATTGTTCCAACACCAACCACGCCCCTCCTCAGTCTTTTAACCTCGTTGTTTAAGACTTCGAGAAGGTTTTCCTTGACGATTACAACTCTCCCCCAGTTCTCGGATACTTTCTTATCACGTGTGTAAAGCCTAGCGTAGCAGTATATGCAGGCGTGCATGCAACCTATGTAAGGGTTTAAAGCATAGTCCAGACCCGGTAACCCGCTCCTTGATAAAGCCGTCATTGTTCTCTGCTTAATGATTTGACAAGTCTTAAACAATCCCTATCCCTTTCTGAAGAAATCTGTGATTTTCCTCTCCGTGATAATTCTTCGAATAAGCTTAGACGATGAAAACCATTTCAGCGCGCCGAGTCTAGTGTTCGCGTCGAGATAGCTCCTCACCTCTTCAAGGTTCGTTGTCTTTAAAACAGGCGGTTTCGAGAACATTGTCCTCACAGATTCCCTGACAAACCAGACGCCGATTGGAAGGTTGAAACTAGGATAGATCTCCCTGAGCAAAATAGCCGTCGCCTGCTTTCTAACCCTGTTCAAGTGTTCAAGGGTTGCGAGCATGCTGGCGTAGTAGCACCCGCCTATTCCGGGGTAGGTATCCCTGCCTTTATAATCCTCGTAGTCTCCCTCGACAACGACGCTGGTTGACAACGGGTTCCAGGTTGACCCGGGCCACCAGGCCTCCATCCATTCGTAACTCCATTTCTCAGGGTATAGTATCGCTACAAACAGGTTTCCGTGAATCCTGTGCTCATATACCTGTATCTCGCTTAACACGTCGTATCTTTTAACATTTTTCAGGAGATTTCTAGAGATGATGTAATCTACGGCTGTGATACTCCACCTCGTGGGGACAAGCTTTCTCTGCTCCCTAACTCCAAGGGCTCCAATGCTGAAGATTTTCTGAATGTGGGATACGGGGATGCCGTCGAAGTATAGTTTCAGCACCGCTTTCTCAGCCTCGAGATCGTGGTCTGAAACAGCGCTCTCTACAGGCCCAGGTATGCTGGGGTTCCCGATCAACTTGACTTTTTCCAGCGGTGATCTCGGACCCATTGGAGGCAGGTGCTCGTCAAAAGTGATCACAGGCCTCGGTGGCTTTGAAACCTCGATATATACGTCAACGGGCTTCGCGCTCATAACCATCAATCTCATATTCTCTACTAGTGGGTTGTCTACCGCTCTAACCTGGTTAACGGTGAACCCTGTTATCAAGCTCCACCTGAAATCCAACACGTCATCAATCTTGAGATTAATCCATTTCTCAGGGTAATCGTAGAGTGAAGTATCACCTGTCAAGGGCGGCGTTGAAGCTCCAACCCTGACATATGGATACCCATATCTGCCAATGAAGACTGCAGGGGGTGAGGAGCCTTCAATTACCCTCGAGGCTTCAACTTTCCTCAGCTTGAGCTGGGCTTTTGTCCTGGATAAAACTGGGCAGTAGGAAAGGCCGCAGAAGCCTCTTCCCCTACATAGTATGCAAAGACTGGGGTCTATTCTCATGCTACCATCTATCACTCCATGTTATTGATTCTACAATAATTCTTATAACTATACTACTTGCGCACCCCAGTACTCTTCTCTTCAACCTCAGGCAACGTGGCGTAAGCGATGGATGCTGTGACACCTCTTAAAACACTCGAGGCTAGCAGGACGCTTCCCACATCCCCTGTTGAGACCGCTATGATAGTGCCCATCATGGAGGCTAAACTGGAAACAGAGTTTATGGTTAAGCCTAGGAGTGAGAGGTAGGCAGGTCTAACCTCCTTCGGAGGCAGGTAAGCATTGTAGAGAAAGATGGAGAGGTCCAGGGGAGCCCATACGTAGCCGCTGACAGCCTCAATACCTAGGAGGCTTGTAGTGGTGGCAAAATCCTTGTAAAGTATTGGAACCACAGCTGTTGAGGCCATGCCGACTACTGTTACTTTTCTCAAGCCAAACTTAACAATCTCTCTTTTCCAGAAGAACATGCCTACTGATTTTACCGCTAAACTCACCACATTTTTCAACACAACAATTAGCTCGTTACCTCCGATCACGACCATAACGATATAGTCCCAGAACGGGGCTGGAATGTTGACCGAGAAATTAAACAACGATATTACTAGGAGATATCTCCTCAGCCTCTTATCAGTAAAGATGAATTTAACCACTTCTAAATCATCATACAGCCTTGTCATCGATCTCCCGTGATTCACAAATCCCTTCGGATCCTTAATCCTAACCAGGAACAGGGTGGAGACCAGTCCCACAGTGAAAGAAATGGCGTAAAGAAGCTGGTAGGAAACCAGGTAATCAGGTATTAGCGCGAAAGTGGCGAACGAGGTTATGAAGGCCAGGCTTATTGAAACATAGTTCAACTGGTTAACCTTAGAGAAGAAATAAGGAGATTCCTCGACTGGTATGATATCAGCTAACACGTGTGTGGCTGCAACCCCGGCCACTCCTCCCGCAAACTGTGAGAGAAAAGATATTGTTAGAGCAAATGATAAAGAGTACTCTTTTGGGAGAATCAGTGAGAAAATCAGGAGGCTTGGTCCCAGCCTGTTTATAGCTCCGAACAAATTCCACAGCATTTTTCTTCTATGTCGGTAGTGCTCGACGAGAAGTGCAGCAGGAACCTGGCTTACCCCGTACGCGAGTATCCTTACGAATGTGAGTAAACCAAGCTCTGAAACACCGTATGAGAGAAGCCTGATCAGTAGAGCATTGCTCATTCCTATTGAAATATTTACGGCGAAATTGTACGTAGCGGTCTCCGCGAGGTACACTTTCCTGTTTACATCCGTGTCAACTTTGTTCCCAAGCCTCATACGGTGTCACCGCATATCTTAATAATAAATATATACTTTTAAACCATTGTATGAATTTAAAGAAGAAAGTAGAGAGAAGTAAAGAAAAGGAGGAAAAAATTTTGATGAAGGGCTAGGGTTAAATATCTAGTTCATCTAAGATTTGCTTCCTGCTAGCTATTTCCCTCTGCTTCTTGAACAGCCTGGTGCTGAAGTATCTTGCAGCGTAGTCTGGCAATATAGTTACAACCTTGTCTCCCTTCCCAAGCTTGTGCTCCTGGGCTAGCTTAATGGCTGCGACAACGTTTGCTCCGCTACTAATACCTACGGGAAGACCCTGCCTTCTCGCAATAAGCCTTGCCATATTTATTGCCTCATCGCTTGACACCGTTACGAAGTCGTCTAGCAAATGCTTATATCTCATCACAATATCCGGGATGAATCCGTCGCCAACACCCTCGATCTCGTGCCTGCCCCATGGACCAGGCTTGCCCGTCTTGAACCATCCAGCTGCAACTGGGCATTCAGCAGGCTCCGCACCAGCCACGATCACGTCTCTGCACTCCTCTTTGAGTCTTTTAGCAATACCCATTAGCGTCCCGCCTGTCCCAACCTCCGCTACGAAGGCTTTGGGACAGCCTATTTGCTCAAGTATTTCCTTACCCGTTGTCTCGTAGTGTGCTTCAACGTTTGCCTCATCACCCCATTGGTCGAAGAAGTAGTATTTATCAGGGTTTTCCGCGGCAAGCTTCTTAGCAATCTCCAATGCTTTATCAGCATCGCTCTCACCTCCAGGAGTGAAGTAGAAGTCTGCGCCGAACAATCTCATGAGCATGAATCTTTCAGCACTCATTTCTTCTGGGATCACTATTAGCACTTTGAAACCGAGGACGCTTCCAAGCGCTGAGAAGGCTATGCCGGTGTTCCCGGTTGTTGGAACTACAAGGGTCATGCCAGGCTTCAACTCGCCTTTCTCCATCGCTTTCTTAATCATATAGTATGCCATCCTGTCCTTTACACTGCCGGTAGGGTTGGTGAACTCCATCTTAGCCCATATCTCAGGCTGGAATCCCTCCGGCACTACCCTGGATAGTCTTATTATTGGTGTTGCACCAATACATTCTACCATGTCCCTGCATACTTTCATGGTTACAACCTCTGTGGAAGAATATTAGCACTAATGTATAAAAGGATTTCTAACAGCAAGTATAGGATTGAAGAGTATAGTGAATCATGATATTTAATATTTTTTAACCCACCCGGGTATAATATTCTCTCAACGAGAGGTGAGTTCTAATATTCGGACTGTATAGGCCGAAAACCCTTGAAGACGCCTTAGAATTCCTCTCTAAAAACGCGCCAGATGTCAAGCCTCTAGCTGGAGGCACAGAGCTGTTAGTACTGATAAGGGATAAGAAAATCACAACGCCGAAGTACCTGCTAGACCTCTCACCTCTGAAGAAACAACTGTCCTATGTGAAAATCGAGGATGGTAAGGTGAGGATAGGGGCTACGACAACCCTCTACGAGATAAGCAGAACCTTCCTTCACAGCGACGTTAGATTCGCAGGATTCGTTGACACATGGAAGAAGTTCGGAACTCTCGCCATAAGATTCTCTGCCACAATAGGGGGAAACGTGGTTGCTGGAACCCAGTACAGTGATTATGCAACACTTCTCCTAGCATACGATGCAACCGTCAAGGCAGTTAGCAGTAGGGGCGAGCGATCAATCCCTCTGGAAAAATTCATACTTGATAAAAGGATTATTGATCTGCGACCGGATGAGCTGGTGAAAGAAGTAGAGTTCGCTATTCCCCCACAAGGCTCCAGCAGTAGTTTCGTTAAATTCGATAGGCGTGAACTACTAATAGCTGGAATCATAACAGGAGCCTTCTTCCTCGCGTTGGAGGAGGGAAAGATCCGTGATGTTAAAATAGCATTCGACATGGTGAAGGGTAAGAGAGCTCCTGCTAGATCTCACGAGGTTGAAAGCTTCTTGCTAGGTAAAACGTTCTCCGAGGATTTAATCGAGAAAGCGGCTGAAGAGGTCTTGCCAACGTATATGGAGAGAATAACTGATTGGTGGACGACAGCTGAGTATAGATTAGACATGTCGAAGGTTGCTTTGAAAAGAGGCCTTCTCAAGTGTAAAGCCCGGATTGAGAAAGGGGTGATTTGAATTGAGCATGAGCTTCAAGATTAATCTGAAAGTGAACGGTAAAGAGCATGTTCTCGAAGTCCCAGCCCATGAGAGACTTGTGGACACTCTCAGGTATAGGCTGGGTCTCACAAGTGTTAAGGAAGGCTGCGGTAGAGGAGAATGCGGCACGTGCATCGTGCTGGTTAACGGTTTGCCGAAGCATTCATGCCTAACACTCACCGCTACGCTTGACGGGGCCGAAGTGCTAACTCTTGAGGGACTGGCGCCCGAGGGCAAGCTTCACGCTATTCAATTAGCATACTTAGAGACAAGGGGTGTTCAATGCGGCTTCTGTACCCCGGGCTTCATGATGATGACCAAGGCTCTTCTAGACACCCACCCGGAGCCTCAGCAGGAGCAGGTTAAGGAATGGTTAAGCAGCGTATTGTGCAGGTGTGGGAGCTACCATTACTATTTCGCCGCCGCTAAGCTAGCGGCAAAGTACATCAAGGAGGGGAAGATATACTTAGATGAGAAACAAGTGCGTGAGAAGTACCACATGAAAGTTATAGGGAGGTGAAGCATGTGAGCAAGCCGGATTACGTCCAAATCGTTGAGGAAATGTTCGCGAAAACAAAGGACAAGCCGACAAAGGATTTCACATACCTAGGTAAACACGTGGTGAGATGGGACGCTATTTCAAAGATAATGGGTAAGCCGCTGTTCACGGCAGACATGATAAACTTGTTCAAGAACGCTGTGTTCGTCCACAGCGTACGCTCCAAGTACGCTCACGCCAAGATAAAGAAAATAGACTACAGTGAGGCTTTGAAGTACCCCGGTGTTCTAAAGGTAATAACAGCCAGGGATATCCCTGGGATTAACGACGTAGGGTATGTGCTACCAGACCAGCCATTGCTAGCGGATAGGAAGGTTAGATTCATCGGGGATACGGTGGCATTGATCGTTGCGGAATCTCTCGAGAACGCTAGGGATGCAGGCGAGCTAGTCAACGTTGACTACGAGCCTCTCCCAGTTTACACGGATGTGTTACAGGTAATAGAGTTAAACGGGCTGACCGAGAAGGAGCATGTACTAATACATGATGAGAGAGGTAGCGACGTTCTGTCCAGGTACAAGATAAGGGTTGGAGACGTTGAGAAAGCGTTCAAGGAAGCATCCGTCGTCGTGGAAAACGAGTATAGAACGCCCATGCAGGAGCACGCCTACCTGGAGCCGGAGGCCGCAATAGCTATCCCTGAGCCTGATGGAAGCGTGACGATATACGCGAAGACACAGTGTCCGTTCGACACGAGAAGGGCTGTTTCAAACGTTCTTGGGCTCCCGTTCAACATGGTGAGGGTTGTAGCGCCTGCGCTAGGAGGCGGTTTCGGAGGGGCGGAGGATGTTGGAAACGAGATCGCAGCTAAAGCCGCGCTAGCCGCCCTGGCATTGAAGAGGACGGCAGTAGTTCTCCATACAAGGGAGGAGTCAATAATAGGTCATACGAAGCGCCACCCAATGGTGGCGAAGTATAGGCATGCGGCAAGCAAGGATGGAACCCTCCTAGCCGTTGACGCTGACATAGTGCTTGATACTGGAGCATATGCGAGTCTCGGGCCCTTCGTAGGGTGGAGAGCTGTTGTTCACAGCACTGGACCCTACAAGGTTAGAAACGCCCGCGTCGACCTGGCTGTAGTCTATACCAACCGAATCCCTGCTGGAGCGTTCAGAGGCTTCGGCAACCCGCAGGTCACGTTCGCGGTTGAGAGGCAGATGGATCTTCTTGCCGAGGAGTTAGGAATGGACCCCGTGGAGTTCAGGCTTAAGAATATCTTGAGAAACGGTGATAGAACAGTTCACGGCCAGCTGTTAGATCACGGGGTAGGCTTAGAGGATGCGATCAAAAGAGCTCTAGAGATAAGTGGGTGGAGTGAGAAGAGAAAACTATACAGCACGCTTAAAGGCCCTGCGAGAAGAGGCATTGGTATAGCTTTAATGTATCATGGGAACAGCATTGGGGCTGAGGGAGCTGACTTCTCCACCGTATCGCTCATAATTCAGAGAGATGGAAGCATAATATTCAGAACCGGTTTAACCGACATGGGCCAAGGCTCTCTACAAGGACTAGTCAACATTGCAGCCGAGATACTTGGCGTTCCGCCAAGCTATTTCAAAATCGAGCCTTCAGACACTGCTGCGACCCCGGACGCAGGTCCAACTGTGGCCTCGAGATCGACCGCGATGGGCGGGAACGCGACCCTGGTGGCAGCGTACAAGATTAGGCAGAGATTGAACAAGCTTGCTGCTGAAATGCTGGGATGCGCAAGCCCTGAGGATGTCGTGATTGAAGCCCCCAAGGTATACTGTAAGGATCAGCCGGAGCACCATATAACCTGGAAAGAGCTCATAGAGCAAACCTTCTGGAAGGGGATACCAATCCAGGAGTTCGGATATTACAGAGCACCACCGGCTGAATGGCACGAGGAGACGGGCACCGGACAGCCATACTTCACCTATACTTTCGGAGCTGTAGTGAGCGATGTGGAAGTAGATATTGAAACCGGGTTAACCAAGGTCGTGGAAGCGACCGTTGTATACGACATTGGCCGGGTTGTCAACAGGACTGGGGCCGAGCACCACGGCGTTGGAGGATATATTCAGGGAATGGGCTACGCGCTCATGGAGGACACTGTTCATTCAGAAAACGGGCACGTTTACAGCACCTCGTTCTCCACATACCATATTCCAACAGGCCTTGATATTCCAGAGAGAATTAACGTGGACTTTGTCGAAGCAGGCTTCATAAGAGGGCCCTTCGGGGCCAAAGGATTAGGAGAACCCTCAATAGTTGCGATAGCTCCCTCAATAGTGAACGCCATAGCCCACGCTATTGGAAGCAAGCAAGCCAATAGATTGTTGAACAGGATTCCAGCAACACCCGATTTTGTGAGAGGCGTGTTAAAGAGGGCTGGGTTAGCCCGATAAACCATTTTTATTTTCTCCTCTCCTTTTCTCTTCAAACTATATGATCACATCTCAATCTATCGAGATTTACTGAGGAATCACTACACCGTGGTCTGGAACGAGGACCCTGCCTCTTCTCCTCTCCTCGATAACACCCCCTGCCACGTAGTATTCGCCCGGCTCAAGCTCCGAGTAAACCTCCCTTAACGACTCCAACTCCATTATCTCATTACCAACCCTGGCAAGATATCTTGCAGGTATAAGGGGTGCGGTTATTCTTTCCAACACCTTGAAAAACCCATTGTAAGAAGCATATTCTTCAACCTTATCCACACAGTAATTGTAACCTGTCGACAGCGATACTAGTTTAACGTTAACGTGAACCCCTCCTAGAATAAAATGCAGGAAAGTGTTACGCTTCAGCTTTAAATAGTTCTCCAACGGCATTCTAGAAGAATGCTTCTCTAAATACTCATTGACAATGACGTATTCACCCGCTTTCCTCAGCACACCTTTATTTAAGAGTTCTCTTAGCACCGATGCCGTTTCAACCGTGCTATTGTAGACTATAACGTCCACATCTCTAGGATTCCTCAAACCAAGTATCGAGGAACCGCTCACTTCTACTTCCTCCCCTTTATTCCTAATCAGCTCCGACAGGGTTGATAACAAGTAAGTTACTTGCTGATTCATCCTTACTACCGGCTTAGAGACCTCGGCTAATGGAATTAGCGGGGCAGTCCGCTTAATGCAGTCCCAAAACCTCATCGATTCTGCAAGCCATTTTATCTCATGATGGTAGAGTTTTCCACCGTTGATCAGGTCATATCTCGGATATGCTACAACCGCGTCTCCTGGGTGCTGATAACCTTTTACAACCCATCCCAACCCTCTATATAAAAGGACTTCGCCTTCCAAGAGTCGAAGCGTTATGGGAACACACCCCATCCATTTCTTTCAGTGCCAGTCTGCGATGTGAATGTGGTCTTTAACCTCTATCAAGCATTCTCCATATATCTTATTCAGCACAACCTTAGTGACAACGTCTTGAGGTGCTCCGTAATAGGCCTGGCCGCTGCCAAGTACTAGGATCTTAGAGGTGTAAGGCATGAGGAGCATGGGGTCGTGTGAGCTTAAGATTACGAGTTTTTCATTGGATATTCGGCCAAAAAGATCAGCCATTATTTTCCTTCCCTCAGGGTCTATGTTGGAGAGTGGCTCGTCGAGGATTATGATTGGGGTGTCGAGCATTAATGTGCGAGCTATCATTAATCGCTGGAACTGGCCTCCTGAAAGCCTCGAAATCTTTGAAGCCCATAATTGCTCCTCGAGCCCGACTAGCTTCAATGCCTGCGCTATCCTATCGGAGCTGACTTTTCTCCCAAATACGCGGGGCCATTTACTGTTTAACCTCATGCAACACTCCATGAACTCGAAAACCGTTAGGGGGAGATTCCTAGGGATTTCAAACCTCTGTGGAAGATATGCGACCATCCCCTTCAATTTCTGGGTTGAACCAGTAACATCGTCATTATCTATGAGGATTCTGCCTTTGCTCGGCTTTAGCAATCCCAGGATCGTGAGGAAAAGGGTTGTTTTGCCAGCGCCGTTGGGGCCGATTACTTGGATCAAACCGGGGCCTTGGAATTCGGCTGTAAAGTTCTCTACGATTTTTTTCTCTCCACGTATAATGGTTAAATTTTCAAGCAAAATCTTCATGGTCATCCCTGTGCACAAATTATTTTAAAGGGTTTAAATTTATTTATGCACAATGTGGTGTTAGGGTTGAGAAAGGCTTTAATAGTATTCCTCATCATCGGCTTGATATGGCTGCCCTCGTACCATGGTGAAGATCAAGGATTAACCATTGTCGCAACGTTTTCAAGCCTTGTCCCAGATATTTCCCTAATCACGTGTCCCGGCGATACTGTCAAAGGCTTGATTCCAGCCGGAGTTGATCCCCATGAATACATGCTGACCCCTGATGATGTGAATTATTTGAAGAAAGCCGATGTGATCGTTTCAACGGCTCATACGCATGCTGAGTTGCAAATTAAGGAGCTTGTAAACGCTGGCGAGCTTGATGGACGCCTTGTAGAGGTTTCCAGTATTAGCGGAATTAGATTGTTGAAGAATCCTAACACTGGACAACCCAACTATCATGCTGTACTGTACGACCCATTAAACTACTTATTCTTTACATACAACCTTACAATGCTGTTTTCAGAACTAAACCCTTCAATGCGGGACTGCTACATGAGTAAATACGTAGCATTATACGAGAATGTTTTAAACACTATACTGGTTCACAGAGGAAAGTATGACACAATAGCTGTTGCAGATGCTCCATTATCCCAGTACGCTGTTGAATGGTTAGGAATCAAAGTAGTCAAGCTCGTTAAAGCAGAACACGATGCTGAAGCCTCATCGATGGATCTATTAGAAGTTGAAAAATTGATGCGGGAACGCTTGATTGGGTTGGTGATCGTGACGTATCCGCCAACCAAGACGTCGGAATACCTGGAGGAGCAAGCCTCATTACACGGGGTTCCTATATTGAAAGTTGAGTCGCCCTTAACCAATAATTCGTTTTTATCAAGATTGTCAAAACTCGTCTCGCAAAATCTAACACCCTTGGAAACCCGGGCTACATGTGAAAAGGGAAATGATTGGAGCAATGCCGCGGTATTGGCATTGTCAGGAATAACGGGTGCGATAGGCTTGGCTGCCGGGGTTTTGATAAAAAGCCGCGTCAGGGTGAGGGAGAGGTGAAGTTTAAAGAAACATATTTGACACTAGTTCTCCTGGTGACAATAACCTTAGTAGCTTCTGTGAGCTCAGCTTTAATCTTTGATCCGAGGAAAATAATCACGTATTTAATGATGGGTCTCACCTTTTCCCTGACCAGCATTATTGTTTACTATAGAAAAATGGAGTTTCTCGCCTCTAGCGCTACACATACGAGCCTTCTAGCAGTAATCACGGGTTTAATGCTGGAATCCCTCACGGGTGTTCAATTCCCGGTATGGTCTTTGTTAATCGGACTCTTCATTATCTACTTAGCGGGAGTATTGATCAGGAAGGGCTTAGACCCTAATAATACATCAGCAGTAATAGTAGCCTCAACCTCGGCTTTCAGCGTGATAGGGGGTTACCTGCTGATAACGCTATTCCCTGTCAGCTATAATTTAAACTCTCTTTTCCTCGGAGACCCCCTTCTACTATCCAGCAGAGACGTGTTGCTCGTGACTCTCGTTACAGTGGTGGTTTCAATTATTTTCGTCTTCTCAATATATGAAATACTTTCACTAGGTATTGACGAAGTGTCTGTGAAACTGCTAGGTTTGAAAACCGAGGTTTACGACATCCTCACCTACACCATTATCGGCTTAACAAGCATAGGGTTGCTAAGGGTTAGTGGATACATTCTTCAACACGTTTTAATACTCCTACCAGCAATAACCGCATCCTTCTACTCTAACAGCGGAAAAGAACTAATCCTCTACTCGATAACGCTTTCCCTATTCTCCTGTAGCATCGGATTCCTACTATCCCTATACTTCAACCTGAGCCCCACTGGCCTCACAGGAGTCGTCCTCGTGGTTTTCATGGTTCACGGGATCTTGAGGAGGTGGATTAAGTGAGTAAGAAAAGAAGGTTTGGAGTAAGCATACCTGTCAAAATGGCTGATTTAGTAGATGACTTGGCCCGGTTAAACTCTTGCGAGAGATCCCGTGTCATCGAGCACGCGTTAAACGAGTACCTGCATGAAAACCTTCACGTTGAAGTGGAAGAAAAACACTCCTGTATTTCAATTATAGTTGCAGTTTCTTCGAAACCTATCCCCTCAACCATTTTGGGGAAATACGTGGAAATAGTGAAAGCGTCAATGTACTATAAAACTGGTAATTCCCACATTAACATATTGATTATTGAAGGGAGTTCTGATACGATTTCCAAGCTTAGAAAGGAACTGGGGAAGACAACGGGTAGCTTGAGGCTTATTCCTCTGGAATCAATGGTTAGGAACCATGAGTAACGTTTACGCCTTTAAGCCCGTGAACGGGTACTGGTTCACCAGTTGGCTGGTCAACGCTTTGAGGAATAGGAATTCATGCTTAGAGGTCTCCCTAGATTTAGGTCTTACTCGTGAAAAAGTTTGTGTAAGTGGTAAAAAACTCCTGATTAGAGATATAGAGGTAGACTTTGACGCGATTACCCCCAGCGAGGAAGATAGGGTAGTTCTCTTAGAGAATGATAGAGCATATGAAATAGCTGTTTCAACCATGAAAGGGTATTACAAGTTAAAAGCGATTGGAATGGACCTGCCTCCCACACTAGAAATCAATGGAATACATATGCACAGGATTGTGGGCTTAAACCCTTGGGAAGATGCCTTGTTGAAAGCTAGTAAGGCAAGAGTTAGACGAGGCAACGTCGTACTAGATACTTGCACAGGGCTTGGATACACGGCGCTCGCATCTATTGAAAGAGGGGCTTCGAAAGTAGTATCTGCAGAGATTGATCCCAATGTTCTATGGATTGCTGAGAGGAATCCGTGGAGCAGGGGTCTGGGTGATAAAAGGATCACTATTGCAAACATTGATATTGTAAATCTAATTAGATATTTTGAAGACTCCTTCTTTGACAAAATAATTCATGACCCGCCCAGGTTCAGTGCTTCAACAGGTGACTTATACGGGTTAGATTTTTACAAAGAACTCTACAGGGTTATAAAACCAGGCGGTATCTTGTACCACTACACTGGATTACCCGGTTTCAAAACCAACTACAGTATTTTAAAAGGAATCAAGAACCGGTTGGAAAAAGCCGGCTTTATAAGAGTATACTTCGACCAGGAATCACAAGGCTTTATAGCCTGGAAACCCCTAATCACTAGTTAATTTATCTATGCTCTTGAAAACACCAGCGTCTAAGGACTTGTACTTCTTCTTCAAGTAATCTCTTATCCAGCCTGCCAGATTGAAAACTCCCATGTTGTATTCGAGGAAACCCCGTTTGATGAGGCTGGTGATGATTGTTAACAAGTCCCTTTCTATTACGGCATCATCGATTTCCCTGTATACCAGCTCCCCGCTCCTCGCCCTTTTCTTTATTTCCTCCCTTAGGTCAATTATTGCTATGATTTCTCCAACGCTTATGTTCTTCAGGAAGTACTCCATGATTAATTTCTCAATACTGTTCAAGGATAGTAATTCCCGTATGTCACGCTCGGATATAGTTGCTCACCCCTCAGTAATACCATGTGTTATAATATGTGTGCTCGTAAACCATAAACGCATTGTTTCTACGAGCCCTGCAGAAACCCTTAAACATGCATTTCTCGCACAAGGGTTTTTCACTTCTAATGCACACCATCCTCCCGTGCAACCAGAAGTGGTCATCAAGCTCCCAAACACTCCGCCCACTCTTCTCCGCTAGTAAGCCGTAGGCTTCTCTTACGACCATTCGAATCAAGACGTCATCGCTCATCGACACTTCTCTCATGTTCAATATATCGTTCCATAGTCTCCCGGAGACGACTACCATCCCTGTTCTCAACGCAATCCTTGTCAAGTGGTTGTCAACGGGTATGTAAGGCTTGTCAACGGGTTTAAACAACCCTCGGAAATGAAGAAACTTGGCGAGAAGCATTGATTTCTTCTCGACAGGGTCTTCGAAAGCCCTAAAAACTCTTAAAAAATCAGCGAAACCAGGGTTTATCCCATCACCGTGAAGCCTATTATTGCTTGCCTCGACCAGTGACGACACCCTCCCATCGTAGAGCTTAATTAGTTTCACGCCCAGATCCCGTAGGAGACGTGTTCTCAACTCAATGTCTACTGGGCGAGCGTTACCGATGCTCAACCATTTCTCAACCTCCTCCTCCCTAATTTTCGACAAGTACTCGGGAGCGAAGAAATCGGGGTTTTCATCGAATTTCATCTTGCCCAGCCGGTAGAGAAGATCGGCTCCCTTGTAGCAACCATCCTCTAGGCAGGCTTCGTACACTCGTCCAGGTCGACTCAGACGGTGATCCATTGCAACCATTACGGTGAGATATCTCAACACTTCCTCCTCACTATGGCTTCTGGAAGGATAGAATTTAGGGTTGAACAAGTCGAGTCTCTGCAAATTCTCACTACTTCTCTGAAGAATTCTCGACATTCTATCAATAACCAGCGTATCAATGCCTAATAATTCCATGAGCAGCTTACCCCACTTACTAATCACGCAGTTATTTTATTATATTCCTTCCAATACTATCTCATTAATCGTGATGATGGTAATGATGGAAGCGGAGAAAAACGTTTGCGAAGCCAGCTACTATCTTAACGGGTTCAGGGACCATGTGGTAAGCTGCGGTGAAGTAGTGATAAAAGGATTCGTAGACGCGGATCTGATCATAGGTCGAGACGTCGTTATCCTAGGAGGGGGAAGAATAACTCTCCTAGCAGGGGAGAACTGTTTTTTAATGCCTATCAAAAACCCGTTGCTTGTTGAAAAAGCATACTGCATAAACTTGGTGTCGATTGGCGGTAGGGGGCATGTTTGGATAAGCGAGTTGAACACACGTAGAGCTTACCTATTCAAAACCCATGTGCAGACTTTGACCACCGAGGAGGCATGGCTATCCAGACTAGCTAACGTGAAAACGCTTTCTAAAGCATCTAGGATTGTTTTCACATCACCTCACGCATATATTGAAAACATTATTTCCAAAGAGATTAGCACTGTTTACACGTATAAGCCGTATCACGATTTGAGTAGTGTTGAGGAAAAAGAAGAGTTAGGTTAAGCTTCTTATTTCCACGATTTTCTCGCGCAGGGTCATTAGGGTTTCGTAGATTTGAAACAATGTCCCGGGAGTTACCTTATCTCCTGAGTGAAGCCTTGACACAGTTCTCTCTAACTTGTCGATCAAATCTATTGCTTCCTCGATTCTCTCGCGAATTATGGTTTTTTCACCCTCCAACGCTCGCCTTTCCCTCCTTAAACGCTTCTTCAAACACTTTCATGTTTAACTCGAGGGCTTTCCCCTTGAATATGGCCTCTATGGCTTTTTCAACATCAGTCTTACCTATTAGATCCTCCAGGGCTGGGTTTACTCCCAGGCTGAATCCGAGGAGCGCGATGTTGGATGATATGGGTGTTCCCATAATTCTCTTACTGACGCCCTCCGCATCGTATAAGTAGACTCTTCCCAGCTTGCTTTTCAAGGCCTCGATCACGTCCTTCTTACCCGGGTACTTGGCTAAGGGAGGTGGTAGTATGAGATCGTTTACAACCATCACTGTATCCTTGTTAGCATACCTTACAGACCTCCCCGCTTCTAAGACCTCCATGGCAATGATATGGTGCGCTCCCCCGACAGGTATCACAGGCGAGTCTCCCTCACCTATTCTAACGTGGACGATGACGCTTCCACCTCTCTGACTCATACCGTGAACTTCGGCAACGGTAACGTTCAAGCCTGCCCTGATGCAAGCCTCACCTATTAATCTTCCCAGAGTGATTAAGCCTTGACCCCCGACTCCTGTTAAGACTAAATTAAACCGTCTACTCATTCACACCACCTACCATAGTTTTTCCCAATCCTGGGAGGGAGTGTTAGCAGTACTGATGGCTTTGAATGGACATATGCTCGCACATAGACCACAACCTGCGCATAAATCCTCAATAATAACTGGCTTCCTGCTGTCAGGGTCTACTACGAGCGCTGGACATGCTGATAGATTGACACAGGCCATGCACCCAGTACACTTCTCAGGGTCTACCTTGTAAACAGGAAGTACTGTCTTAGTCTTCCTAGCATCTCTCAAGACTTCGAGCGCGCAACGAGCCCTGGATATTATTGCAATGTTTTTCCCGCTCTTAAATTCCTCGAGAGCTTTCCCAAGGGTATTTATCGATTCTTTAACCTTCAAAGGATTGATTAGATAGGTTTCGAAGCCAACCGCTTTCAAAACATCCTCGGGCATGATCCTAGCCGTGGGCTCACCGACAGCTGTGACACCGGTGCCTGGATGGGGTTGATGCCCAGTCATAGCTGTTATCGAATTATCAAGGATCAATGGTATGGCTCTCCCTTTGTTGAAAACCAGGTTGATTACACCTGGGATACCGGCATGATAGAACGTGGAATCCCCTACCACCGCCACGATCGCCTCATCCACTACCTTGCTCAACCCATGGGCAACGCCTATCGCACCGCCCATTTCGAAACTAGTCATTTGGGTCTCGAAAGGCTTCTGGAACCCTAGAGTGTAGCAGCCGATGTCACCGGTGAATATAACATTCCTTATCCCAGCCTTGTTCAACGCTGTTTTCACGATATAGTAGCTACTCCTGTGGGGGCATCCCGGGCATAGAACGGGTGGGCGGGGAGGTATTGTAGGCTCTATTTTTAAATCGCCAACGCTTTCCCATATGCTCGGGTCGCACTTATCGAAGAATCTGCACAGCCCATTGTAAACAACCTGCAGGGAGAGCTCGTCGTTTTCCGGGACATACTCTTTACCATATATTTTGCAACCAAAACCTAGTTCTGATGAAATACTTTTCACCTGCTTCTCAACCACAGGGTCAAGTTCTTCAACAACTAATACTCTCTCCGCATTTCTCAACACTTCTTCAACAGGTTTCCTTGGAACAGGAACAGGCATATTGATTTTTAAAACAGTAACCTTTGACTCGAGGCCTAGAATTCTCAAAGCTTCTTCAACGTGAGAGTACGCTATTCCGCTAGCTATTATAACGTCTTTCATGCCTGGGTTTATAATTTTCGCGAAAGGCTCACCGGTATCATACTGAATCTTCCTCCAAACCTCTAAAAGCTTCATTTTAAGCTTCCTAGCATGTCCTGGGACAAGGACCCACCTGTCAATCGCTTTTTCGAAGACACCCTTACATACCGGTGATTCTGGAAGGTCCTCGTCAAGTGTTACGGGTTGCCTTGTATGGCTAATCCTTGTAGTCGTCCTCAAGATGATGGGGTGTCCATACTTTTCACTCAGTTTAAACGATTCTTTAGTGTAATAGTAGGCTTCCCTAGGGCTACTTGGCTCCACAACCGGGATGTGAGATATGAACCCATACCACCTGTTGTCCTGCTCGTTCTGACTGCTGTGATGACCTGGGTCATCAGCTGAAACCACTACGAATCCTGCCTTAACTCCCGCGTAGGCGCTGCTCATTAAAATATCTGCTGCCACATTTAATCCCACATGCTTCATCGCTGTTAGACTCTTAACCCCTGAAATCGCTGCAGCATAGGCTGTTTCAAACGCTACTTTCTCGTTAACGCTCCATTCAACCCAGATCTTCAAATCCTTAGCAACTTCTGAGAGTGTCTCAACTATTTCAGTTGAAGGTGTTCCCGGATAGGCAGCGGCCATGCATATTCCAGACTCCAGTGCTCCTCTAGCAATAGCCTCGTTCCCCATTAACAGAACCGTTTCGCCTTTCCTCGCGAGGATGGGGTTCATCAATAATCACGCAATAATCTTAATGAAGAGTTGGGTTAATGAATATTTCTTTTACATAGTGGGATTAATTAGTGATAAAGTTTAAATATTTAGATTCCCACTAATTAATATATGGTGATAATATGGTTAAAGGGAAAATAGTGTACGAGGATTTCGATCTAGTTGTAGAGATAGCTCCTCGAGATAGTGAGCTCCCAGAAATGGTATTAAACGCTATTAGGAACAAGGGGAGACCGTTGTTCTTCGACGAATTGGTGAAAGAGTTCAGCGGTATTGCAGGAGAGGACAGGGTTAGAAGAGCTGTCAACCACCTCTTAGCGTTGAAAATGATAGTTGAATACCCGGATGGAAGCTTAGGAACTCCAGGCATGAAATGGGAGCCTAGGGCTGGTAAGAAGAGACGCAGGAAGAGAACTCCACGTTTAATGACGGATATTGAAGAAGGCAAAACTTACTACAAAACTCCTATTCATTAAATCTTTTTTACCTCACCCTTTTCTTCCCATGGGTATCAAATACCGTAACTCCCTTCCCCTGAGCACATTTTTCAAATCCTTCCAAGACTACGCCGTAACGCTCCTGTAGTTCACATATAAAATCCTCTGGAACTATTGCAAGAGCATTCCTACTGGTTTGGATAGAGTACGCTTTTGATAAAAGCGGTGAAACCTTTGCCTCCTCCACCACAACATCTAAGTATACTGGGAGTCTTGTAGTATTTACGAAGCCTCTCTGTCTTTTAACACCATACTTATCTATGAAAAATTCTCCCACTTTTATCCCATCCGTGCAGACACCCTTATTATCGCATTCAATAGGCTTTATCTCTTCCGCGAGAATCTGCTCCAGCAATTCATCTGCAAGCGGTTTAGAGGTTTTTACCGATGACACCTCTTTGCTAGATTCTTCCTCGACTAGGCTTCTCGTTTTTGATTGACCTGTTCTAGATTCAACCAATTCTAGAATATGCTTTGCCACGTCTTCTTCAACACTAGACTCTGATGGTTTCAACTGCTCACTAACATTCCCGACAGGTTTTTTCTCGGAATCCTCCTGCGTGTTTTTCTTGAAAAACTCGGTAAGCTTCCTACTCCGCGGCTTTTCACGCTGCGACAATTTCTCACATTCTTAAATAATGTCTACAAGGTAATTTAAAAATGGTGAGAAAATGCTGATGACTCCACGGATTTTGCTAATGCTTGCGCTGGGCTTGCTCCTATTGTCCATAATCCTGTCATTTCTAGGAAGCTATGAAAGCATAAACGTTGTTGAAGGCGCTAAAAATATTGAAGTAAGTGGAATGTCATTCTACACTCTCAGCATGCTCATACAGGATCCTAGAGTGTTTAATGCTAGAAGAGTAGAATTCGAATTCCTTAATGAAGGGGCAAACCCGGTCAACATAACTTTCAAAGCCAATGAAACCATCATACATTCCACAGTCTTACCAGCTGGAGGATCTGGTTCTTTCCAGTTAACAAGCCTTAATGTTTTCGAGAACGTGATTGTATTTGACTCGGCTGGAGCACGGGTAAGGGTGGACTACAAGCTTGAAACCGCCTCCCTCCCGTACGCGGGTTTATCCATTCTCGCCTTGATATTGTTAGTTATCGGCACCATCCTCCTCATCCAATACGTTGCAGTGAAAGTTTCGTTGAAAACAGAAAAATAAATATAAAAGCTCTTGGATTATTAAAGAAGCTTGGGGCCCGTAGCTCAGCCTGGTAGAGCGGCGGGCTCTTAACCCGTAGGTCCCGGGTTCAAATCCCGGCGGGCCCGCTACCTCTTTTCTTAACGGTGAAGGATGCTTGCTACGGAAACTATTCCCAGAGATGGAGAGCCTCGAAATATACGTTATACCTGGCACGCCATTCCTCTACTTTTCAAGGAGAAAGACCTTGGTAATGGCTGACTTACACTTAGGCTTTGAGGAGGCGGCTGCGAGAGGGTTGGAGTATTCTTTGCGTGGAAAAAGCGGTTACTCAGGCATTTTCCTACCGAGAATCCAGTTCAGGAAAATTCTCGAGATGTTGAACTATGTTCTAGAGCACATCAGCGTGGAAAGAGTAATCGTTAACGGGGATTTGAAACACGCTTTTGACAGGTTGCTTAGACAGGAGAAAATAGAGGTTAGGAGTCTACTCAAGCATTTTAAAGAGCGAGGTATAAGCGAGTTCCTGCTAGTAAGAGGGAATCACGACAATTTTGTGAGAAACATAGTTAAAGGTGAAGGCGGAAACATAGCCAACGCCCTTAGCGTTCCTGAAAACAATGCTCAAGTCTTCATTACCCACGGACATGAGTATTTTCCCTCGGAAGAATACAACATAGTGGTAATTGGTCACGAGCATCCCAGCTTGAAGTGTTTCGGAGGAAGAAGGTTTCCTGTCTTCCAGAAAATACCTCTAGACAAAGATAAGTGGTTGGTGATAATGCCTGCTACAGGACCATATCATCCAGGAACACAGGTTTCACCCAACCCTGACGACTACTTATCACCCTATGTTAAAAAAGCAGGGCTCCTTTACAAGTCGAAAATCCTTTTGTGGATTGAAATAGAGAAGGGTGAGGAAATCGTTGAGCAAATGTCTACAGTGCTTGAATCCCCTCTCCTCAGAATAGACCGCCTGGTATTCGGGGGTAAGGAATACGCATTAATAGAGTTTGCAGATTTAGAAACAGCCTCTATACTATGCTCTTACGAGTAAGGATTCCTTGTTAAACTCAGTTAATCGACCCATCATCACTGTTCAGATTATGTCGGCTTCAGCATTCACGTAAAATATTGTGTTTATCACTTAAAATGATTAACCATGATGCGGAAAGTTTTATAATGTTAGAAGAAGAGGATTGGATGAAACAGCGCGTTAGCTGGATCATTATCAAACATCTACAATAGGTTTCGCTGAACTCTCTATGCTTCAAGGATTCGCCGCTCCTGGAGTTTCCTGTAAAGCTGGTTAACCATCCTACCATTCACGTATTTACCGTGAGGTCTAAGACCCCCTTCGAAATTTCTGGGAATATGGAGGAGCTCGTGTATCAATACTTTATCCTTCTCCTCCTCTGTAAGCTTGTCATATCTCTCCGAAATCAACTCTATAATGTAGAAGGGTTTAATCCCCATCGCGAACGCGTAAATGCGTGGGAAACCGTGGATTCGGGCAAGAGCTCTGGACTTGCTTCCTACCGATCGGACGACCACTATTCTTTTCAAATCTATATAATTAAACTCGGGCTGTAAAGTTTTCACAATCTTTCTTATTCTTTCAAAAACATCCTCAGCATGGAAATATTTTATCAATGCCTGCACCAGGGCTCCTTGTATGTTAATCAAAGTATTAAAGAATCCTCCCCAGAGTCAGCCCCCCCGTGTTCGTTAACACGTACTGCACTTTAAACAGTGTCTTAGGAATGTGAGGCTGGCTAAAAGGTTACTTTGTAAACCATGTTTTAACATTTATTAAGAGTTAGAAGAGTTATCCAAAAAAGGTGACAATAATGTGGTTGTTGTTTTACGATATAGGCTGGTTTATGGCTACGATCATCGCCTACGCTATTGGCTTCATTGCCCTTATGCTTCTGGCAGGGCTCGTAGCGCCAAAAATTGCTAGGAAGCTGACAAACAGGTTCTCACTCTATACATCAATGTACCTTGCAGGAGCACTAGCAGTGTTCTCAGGAATCGCCGGTCTCGTGCTTATATTTACAGCCCTAGCCGAGGTCGCCGGGTTCGCTGTTTCAGCACTGTTTATTGCCGGGTTCGCAGTATTCATTTTAATAATCAATCTACTATCATACCTGTTCTCACCGCTAATGATTAATCTAGCATACGGAGCCAAGCCTGACGCGGAGTTGCAGGGAATTGTTAACCGCGTAGCTGAAAAAGCAGGCTTCAAGAAGGCTCCCAAGGCAGTCGTGGTTAGAGGACCTCCTAACGCGTTCGCATACGGTAATCTATTACTAGGCAAGTACGTAGCGGTTTCAACAGAGATGTTGAGAATAACTAATAGAGAGGAGTTGGAAGCGGTCATAGGGCACGAACTAGGGCATCACAAGCACAGGGATAATGCTTTAATGCTGTTCATGGGGATATTCCCCAGCCTCATATACTATCTCGGTGTTATGCTGATACGGGCTGGCATACTCACCGGTGTTTCAAGACTATCATCCAGAGATCGCAGGGGAGGCGGGGGAGTGTTCTTAATGCTGGTGGGCGTTGCCGCGGTCGTTTTAAGCTTTATTGTTCAAATCCTAGTTCTCGCTTTCAGCCGGTTAAGAGAGTACTATGCAGACGCTCATGGAGCGAAAGTATCATCTCCGAGAAGCATGCAACGGGCTCTTGCGAAACTGCACCTGTATTACAACTACTATGAGAGAGGGTATGAGCAGTTATCGAATAGTAAGTTGAAGACGCTTTTCATATATGCTTTAACAGAGACCCTGGCCAACCCGTTCTACCACTACATGCCGCCGCCTCCGAGAGACTTCAACACGGATGTTGACCAGGTTATAGAGGAGTTGAAGAGAAAGGAGGAGGGAGGCTTCAAGGAGATAATGAGCACCCACCCGCCAATACCGAAGAGGCTCAGATTCCTTGATTATGTTGGATTCCGCCCGGTTAGGATAGAAGAATACGTTTAGCCTCAGCATTCGACGCGGAGAATGTTACCTCCTTTTTTCTTCAAATCTTTCAGGATTTTCACCGCTCTCCTTCTTCCTGGAGTGGCGTGATATGCCTCCCTCCTGTTTGAGGCCGGCTTGCCTGAAACATAGTCGTAAACAACTACTATTGTGACCCCAACTCCGTAACTGTTAACCCGGTTTTTCAGGTTTTCCAAGTCCTTGACTACCGAGCCCACCTCCTCGCATCCGAAAGGTATCTCTATCAATGCTTCCTCGGTTCCTCTCCCATAGTCAAGCCCGTAAACTACTACCCCCCTGTATTTAATGGCGAAGTCTTCTACAAGTCTCGTAAGCTCACCTGTCACGCTGTTAGGGACATACGGGTTTAACCCTTTCTCCATAGTGTATTCTTCGAAGCGATCTAGATCGATTAGGACTATTAATCCGGGCGTCATCTTGGAAAAGTGTTCAGAGTGAGCTGTAAGGTCATCATCCCTAGTAGGGTCCATGTGGCTGCCCACTTCATCACTAAAAAATAGTATCGTATAATACTCTTATAATTCCTCCCTAATCCCTGCGATACATCCTAGCTCGAGAAGCTGGTTTCCGATATTCACAACAGCCCTTTCTACTTCAACCTCTTCTTTCGCGCCTGTTATTACCATTTTCCCGCTACTAAATATCAAGAGGACAACTCTGGGATTCCTCATCCTATGAATAAGCCCGGGAAACTGCTCTGGCTCATACATGCTGTCTTCGAGAAGGTACGCAGCCTTCTCTAAGTGGACGTAAGCTCCAATATCTCCACTCGCAACTATATTTTGAATTTGTATCCTAGGCTTACCGGTAACCTTGATATCATATCTCAGTAACACCTTAATCATTCTCTTAACTGCTTCGATTAACTGTTGAGTGCTTTTAGCACCTGTTACAACCATTTTACCGGATTTAAAAATAAGGGCTGTTGTCTTAGGGTTGTCAAGCCTGAAGATTAAGCCGGGAAACTGATCCGGCTTATACGTGATAGCTGGGATACGTGTTTCAATAAGTTCAAGGTCAAGCTCATGCTCCAATATTACGGTAGCGACAATGTTCTCTATTTTATAGCTTGGTTTTAAAACAGCTCCACTACTCATGAAAACCCCCTGATGAATTTATTTATAAACCCCCGGGTTTAAAAAGGTCTAAAACCCTGTGAAGACCCAAATAAGCTTAAGCAGCACGGGTGTGAGGAAAGCGTAAGCTATTAGAAGCAGTGCCGACTCTACATAGGACTTCCTTACAAGTTGCTCGAGTTGAAAAGCCGAATCGCCGAGTAGCTTCACGTTCAGGTTTTCCTTAATCACACATAGTTTTCCACCGGGTTCAATATTTTTAAAACGCTCCAGCTGAGCCTCCAAGTCTCTTCTCAAGCTATCACTATAGTGGACGGGGATATATGTTATATTGGCTCTAATCCCTGTCTCCGTGTGCTCATCGTTTGTTAAAACTTCAGCAATCACTTCTCCACCCAGGCTATTCCTTATCAATTCAACTAAGGTGTCACGTAGTCCTGGCTCCATGTTATTACCGCGCAGTAGAAGCAGTACTAGCTTCTCGTAGTTTAAACTCCATATTTGAAGGAGACATGCTTCACCGTCAATGAGTCCAGGTGCATCAGTTTTAAAGCAGAGATGCTTAATCAATGGTTTCTCCGGCCTCCTGCTCCTCATTTTTTCAACCAAGCCGAGAGATTCCTCAAGAGCTTCCCCTAGTTCTTCGAAATCCATCTCCTCCTGTCTCTCCCAATTATGCGCGTCAACTAGTATTACGTCCCCGAGCCCAAGGTTTTTAGCTTTTAACGCATACTCGACCTGTAGCTCGTAAGGTAGGTCATCTATTCCTTTAACGGGACGTGAAACTATTAGGAAAGCAACCTTGTCGAATACTATTCCAGTTATCTCCCAGTAATCCCTGCTTCTCGCTTTGAAAGAGCCATGGTATTTTAATTCTTCTTCACAATCCTCAAGGATGACCGTCTCTAAACGAGAAAGATAGTCTTTAACGTATTTTGAGCTGACAATATTTCTATCGTGTGAACCAAACCCGTGGAGAAGGTAAACATCTAATCCCAGCTTACTGTAAGCATCCCTGATCAGCAGAGGTAGTTGACTACTTCCCGTGTTGGAGAACGGGCCGTAGTGAAGATCAGTATATAATAGTGCAAAGCTGTTCGTTCTCAAAATGTAGGAAGTCACATTATGGTAGACCCCTAGGCTATCGAAGACTTTTTCTATTTCCCTGTCACCGTTTAGCCAGTTTCGTAGGAATAGGGATCCAAGGTCAGGGGCTTTAAAACCGTTAATCCTGTGTCTCCCCATGACAGCGTAAACTGTTAGATCCAGGAGCACGATCAGTAGAAGGGAAAACGAGAGGGAAGAAATGTAAATACTGGGGAACTCGAGAATTGCCTGGTCTATGAGGAGAAGAGTAACTAGTGGTGGAAGTACAGCGACTATGTAACGCCACCACCTGGTTCCATCAAGACCTTGGATAACAATGGTTAACAGTATTGCTGACGAAATAGTTGAAACCCTCCAGTCCCTGAGCAACACATAGTTTATGAGAGAGTATATCAGCACCGTGAGAGACAACCCCACTCTTCTCTTCAGCTTGTGGAAAACGGTGTTTTTAGTAATTCTCCTATAAACCTCCAAAACAACTAGTGTTATGATTGTATTAGTGATGAATGGGATTGACTCGTCCCGGAGGAGTGCAACAGTTAAAAGTAAAACTCCTATTATACTCGCGGCTGAGATTTTCCAGTGGGGTAGCGAGAAGAGTATTGAATAGTACTTACCCACAGCCGTCTTCGGGCGGTACAATCCCATTACAGCACACCCTTCGAGTCAAGAATCCACGCGATTCTAAACATAACTAAGAATGCTACTATTATGAGGGATAGAACACTGCCAGCCCAGGTAGTGAGAGCTAAATACATTAAAAGTGCTCCTACAAGGATGGCAACCCCGGTTATAGCCGACTCTACAAGAACGTAGAAGATTACTATCAAAATTATCATAACCAGTAGTGAAGTGGAGGAAATCCGCGGGATGTTCAGGAGCCCTGTTAAAAAATACCATGCAGCCAAACCTGATAGGAAGCTCAACGATGCCTTGAAAATCCACCAACCAATCAAAACTCCTATTATAAACATGAGAAGAAAAACTACGAGTCCGCCGCCCACGCCTGAAACCATGGTTGCGAGAACGAACCCCGCCGCCCCGAGGAAGCCTCCGAAGCCTATGCCCACTATTAGCTTAACAATACTCTTACCTCCGAACAAAAGTACAAAACCATACACGAATAGGAAAAACGCTGCAACCGGGTCAATCACAAAATCTGTCATTCCACCCGCCTTGACACCTTACCTGAATGTTAATTGATAATAAGAAGATTTTATTATTTAACAGGATTTGGTTCATCAAGTTAAATCGCCGCAGGTGCAGAACGCCTCCTGGAGGATGTTGTGAAGACTCCTCAAGCTCTCCATGTCATGAATCGACACCATAACGGCTCTTAAAGCCCCCTTTGTTTTCATAGCTATCTGGATCAGCTCTGGGATTATCTCGCTTTGCAATCCTTCTATGAGGTTTTCTTTCGAGGCCAAGGCGCCAGGATCCTCGATCAACTCTTTCAGCAAAGATATGTTGCGTGCCATGTCGGCCTTGCTTATGATTGGAACGGTTAACAAGCCCGTCTTCACCTGGATTAACACGTACATAAACCACGAGGTTATAGCGTCTGGGACGTTACTAATTATAGAGGCGTCTATCAAGTACCCTACTACTAGATTAGTCCTACGAGAAATCTTTGCCAGGAATTCTCTCGCCTCGGGCTGGAAGATGAAAGCTTCCAGCTGACCTGGAGTATCGATTAAGACGTAATCCCATTTATCGAGATTCGAGAACGGTTCTTCGCACATGATTTCATCGGTTAGATGAGACATCATTTCGGCGGATTTAAGGAAGGCTGCGTTCGGGCCTACCCCGTATTTTTTCATCAAATCCGTTAGCGTGAAGTACTTCCTTATATCAAATACTGGGATATACGGTAACGCATCAACCCCTGGATCTAGATTCACACAGGCCACTCTTGCAAGCAAACTAGTTCTAAGCCACTTAGAGTAATGAGCCACAATACTGGTTTTCCCGCTACCAGCCATTCCAGCGAAAACAATAACCGATACCAATTACTCCCCCCATCCCTAGCGTGACAATTTGTTTTGAGTTATGAGGAAATGTTAATATAACACTTAATCAAAATATTATTTCGTAAATCCCCGCGACACTCCGCAGACATCCCCGTAGAGGGTTAGGGTGAAGCGGAGGCTCGTTTATGCTTTTAATTTAGGCTTCCTCCCCGGTTTGAGCCGTTTTCTCACTAATCCTTCTAAGCTGGAGCCTGTACATTTCAACAAGCTCATCACTTGTGGTAGCATCCTCAGGTTTTTTATCATCCCTCCACCGAATGAATCTTGGAAACCTTATTGAGACGCCTGCTTCAGGCTTGATCTTACCGTAGGCACAAGTGTGTACTGGTGAGAGCGTTAGCTCTGCACCTATTATTTCAGCGACCAAAGCCGGCTCAACCCAAACATCGGGCTCCATCTCCGCTATAACTCTTAAGGGTTTCCTATCCCGGATGAAAGGCTTGAGCATCTCGGGAATCCTATCCAAGTCCTCATCTGTGAAGCCGGAGCCAACCTTGCACACGGTTTCGAATGTATCGTTTTCAGGATTATATGAAGCCATGAGTAAAGTTCCGAACTTACCTCCTCTTCTCCCCCTCCCGTAAAAAGCGCCGACCACTACTAAATCCACTGTGTCCACCATTTCACTTCTGTAGTCTCGTTTAAACTTAATCCATAGCCACCCTCTCGTTCCTGCCTGGTAAATCGATCCTTCGTGCAAAGCCTTAACCATGACCCCTTCCGCACCCTCGCTGATTGCTTGGAGGAAGAATTTTTCAAGCTCGCCTGGATCGGAGGTTCTAATATACTCTGCAACCCTGAATTCCTCTGTCTGATTAACAATCTCCTCAAGCCTCTTCCTTCTTTCAATAAGCTTCTTCACAGTATAGTCTACGCCATTCTCGTAGAGAAGGTCGAACAAGAAGACTTTAACAGGGTTTTCCTTCACCGCAACATGTATGTCGTACTTCCTCTTCCTATGCATTAATTCCTGGAAAGGTTTCAGCTCGCCAGTGCTGGGATCGTAAGCGACTATCTCCCCCTCAACTATTGCCTTATCAGCCTTCATGTTTTTCAAAGCCATCTCGACAACATCAGGGTATTGGTGAGTTATGTTTTCGAGTCTTCTAGAATAAATGATGATTTTGTTTCCGTCCTTGTGGATTTGCGCCCTCTCCCCGTCGTACTTATACTCGACAAAGGCTTCACCCTCAACCTTTTCCAGTATCTCCTTAGCGTCGCTCAACCTTTCCGCGAGCATCGGCCTTATTGGAATGCCAACCATGGGAGTTATTTGTTTAATAGCCTCCACACCCTGGGAAGCAAGTATTTTCGCAACCTCCCCTAGGTCCGCTCTTAAATTATAGGCTCTCTCAATAACGGGTCGGAGGTGAGCGCCCCCGGCGAAAACAATGCTGAGAGCATCCATTATCGTAGCATCCCCTATGCCCAGCCTCAGCTTCCCTTCAACAAACCTTACAATATACTTAGCTTCCTCAGGGGTAGCATCGGATAGTAAGCCTGCTAGAAGCCTTATCTTCAAGTCCTTACTGCCCTCACCCTGCGCTAGCGCTATCCTGGTTAAAACCTCGTACACCTTGTTAACCGTGAGCTCCTGTTTTTTCTCAACAAAAGAGAACAGCGTCGCCCCCTTGCTCTTCTCTAATAAACGAGTCTTTAACGCTTCAACCGTTAAGCCCGCGTCACCCTTGGATTTTAAAATCTCCTCGACAACTTTATCCGAGGAATGAGTGGATAAGGAGATGGCTTTAATTAATAATTTTTCAGCTATTCCCAGCTCGGGGAGGCCTTTCCAGTCAGGCCATAATCTAGCCTGTATCAAGTAGACGACTTTATCTATAACATCCGGAGGAGTTTGCTTAAACAAGTTCACTAGTATTGCAGTCAGCTGGGTTCTTGCAGTCGTTGTCTCCAGCTTTTTGAAGAAATCAACTATAACACTAAAGGGCATGTCTCGTTGAACCTGGGACATAACAGCTACGCCATAAAATATTATTGATTAAAGGACTGTTTTATACTTGGTGATTAGTTGGCGTGTTAGCGAATGCTGACTCCGTCTTCATGATTTAAAGAACTCCTCACTAGGCGTAGACGGGCTCCGTGTAGTCAGGCTCTACCGTCATTCATGATTCTGAGTGATAGGCTGGGGGAAACTCCTGGGCAATCTTACTTTCCTGGCAAAATTAATAAACAGAAGAACAATGGTCGAGGGAATCAAGGCGGTAATCGGTTAATTATTAAACCCTGTTTCAACTTAATTGTATTACAGTGATGACAACCCGGCAATTATGAGCTGGTAAGCTGTGATTGATCAGTGTTACGCTGAAAGCATTAGAGGGCGAGGTTTTTGAAGTTCACTGCGATAATCGCATTGATCATGTGTTTAACAACAGCTTTAGCAGGCTTTGGGGAATACAATACAAAAGAGTCTTCCACGTATAAGCTGAGCTTGCTAGCCATCGATAATGAGGGAAGAGGCAGGATAGTTGACGTCTACATTACTGTTTCAACACCTGGAAGAGGAGTTGTCACAGTAATCCCTTCGAACGCGTTCTCACAGGACACCCTTCTATCCTTCAAACTAGCCCTACTATATTCGTCGCTCCTAACCGGAGAAGACTATAAGCGGTTAGACTACACTATTTCGGTGCAGGGGATTGCCCAGGTTGAAGGCACTAGTGCAACACTTCTCTTCATGGTTTTCGCCATATCATTGCTGAGGAATGAGTCGTTCGATTCGTTGAAATCGGCTACAGGTGTAATCGGCCCCGGCGGGATCGTAGGTAGGGTGGGAGGTATCGCCCAGAAAGTGTATGCGGCTAAATATTCCGGGCTGAAGCTGGTTACTGGCCCGTTTACAGCAAACGTAACAGACGAGATTTATCAACCAGTACTGACAGTGTTCCAAGCTTATGAAAAATTCTCTGAAACCGGGTTATTTCCCGAGTTGAATTACGAGAACATGTATAGTCCCTCCCTAACCTCATATTTTGAAAAGGTTTGGATGGATTTCTATAATAAAACGAATCATATTGTTATGTTATTGAATGAGTCTATGTGGATGGATTCCTTCCTCGAGAACTCGTTGAACCTGTTAAGCCTTTCCACAAAATATGCTGAAGTGGAACATTTCTATACAGCTTCATCAATAGCTTTCCAAGCCTATTATTACGGGTATTCCAGCCTTCTAAACTACTCCTACCATACATCTCTAACCGATTTTGAGAATAATGTTTTGAATATTAAGAAAAAGATTAAGGAAGCACGACAATTTATTGAGGAACAGGTCCAGCTTGAAACATGCTATAATCCCTTACTTATCGACTTGTACATGAACGCCTTGAAGAGAATAGAGGAGTCTGAGGAAGCTCTCAGAGCGGCTGATGAAAGCGTCGAGCTGATCCATAGGATAGGAAACTATTCATACTCACTAGCTCGGGCCGAAACCAGTCTGGCATGGGTTAATGCAAGTAATATCTATGGAAGACGTAATTGCATGGCTAGCCCATTACTCGACACCTACCTGGCCAGGATGCATGAGCTTCTATCAACAAGTAAATCATATTATGAAGCAATGTCTTATTTGATCGGTTTTGAACCCGCACCTCTAACTGGAAACAGTTTTCTAGACCTTGTTTACACTTTTAAAGCTTTTGAAGAAATGGCTGAACAGCTATATTACAATCCAGCCTTGATCAGAAATGAAATATTCCCAGCCCTGAATAACTCGAGCATAAAGGAAATTCTTTTCAACTCATTAAAAACTCTGAGCGTCTACGTGATGAGCAAGCTTGGCCTCGTCATACCTTCGATAATAACAATGATCGAATTCTTAACCGATGCTTCAACTATGGATTATAGAATAGACTATCTCATAGTCCAGATAATGATCCTCCACGCCTATGCGTACAGTTTTCTAACATTTACATTGCATAACACTGTTGAATATAGCCCCTCCTACCTCTTCGATCCCACTGTGATCCCAATCTCCCTGATACCCTTCCTTGTAATCTTATGCATGACTGGGTTTTCCCTCATAATTCTAAGTTTGAGGAAAACTGATTAAGGCTGGGAAGAACCCTTCTCCAGCCCGGCGATAATAGGTTTCACAACCTTGGTGAAGTCTTCTAGGATAATGTTTTTAAGTCTAGGATTATAGAGAGCGGCCGCAGGGTGAAACGTTGGAATAGACAAGGCTTCAACCCCGAAAACCTTGATTTCGAAAACCTTACCGTGATCCTTCATCACCCCGTGCCACTCAACCCCTGCTAAACCATAGATGGTCTCCGCGGCAGTGTTTCCCAGAAGTATTAAGACTCTGGGTTTCAACAATCTCAACTGACGGCTCAAGTATCCCAGACACTGAGATATCTCATCTCTCCTAGGCTTCCTGTTACCAGGGGGCCTACATTTCACAATATTTGTAATGAAAACCTCCTCCCTTTTCAGCCCAGCGCTTTCCAGTAAAGTGTTCAAAAACTTTCCCGCAGGCCCTACAAAGGGAGTGCCTGACTCGTCTTCTTTTCTACCAGGAGCTTCCCCGATCACCACGACTCTCGCAGTTAAAGGCCCCTCGCCAGGGACGGGGTTAGTCCTGCTTTCATGCAGCCTGCATTTTCTACAACTCCTTATCTCGTTGAAAATCCCCGACCACTCCTCGTACAATGACACGATATCTGCACCATTTATGAATTTAACCCTATACTAGTATATGATAGTTATCGGTCTAGCCAACGACGCGAGCGGTTGAGCGTAATGAATTATGTGAAATGTGCTGAAAGAAACGGCTGGAAAATATTTGTTCGCAGAGGGTTTGAAACATTATGCGCAAAACTAACGGATATTAGTTACCCACCCGCGATAGATTGTGTAGAAGTAAGAACTCGTCTACCTCTCAGGGTTAAGCTTGCAATACTTATGAACTCTCTCAAGAGGCTTGAAAAACCCGGGTTTGAAAAGCCCATTGGTATCGTGGTTAGCAATAAAGATGAAGTCATCCTGGAAAAACATTGTTGTGAAGCCTTAAAGATTTCGCTCAACCTGGAAGATGCTAATAGGGTTGTGAGAAGCGTTCTGCCAGTATTCATCGCTCTACCGCTCATTGAACCCTTAAGAGTCATGAAGTTCGTAGTTGTCGGGGTTGCAGGAAGCGTTGTGAACTTGGCTGTTGCCCAATTCGTTTTCAACCTGTTCACAAGTATTGGGGTTTTTGAGTTGATTAAAAACCCTGTTTCATCATTAGCGGGTTTCGAATCAAGCGTATTGTTCAATTTCATCCTGCATGAGAGATGGACTTTCGCCGATACAGACATAGACCGGGGGTTCAGAAACGTTTTTGCTCGATTAGTGAAGTATCATGGAGCAAGCATTGCCAGCTTTTCATCCCAAATACTTCTAGCAACCTTCCTCCCAATACTCCTGGGTGTGGTCTTTTGGCTTGCACAGCTTACAGGAATCATCGTGGGGTTCGCCTTAAACTTTATATTAGGCTACGTGTATACGTGGAGTAGAAGTAGGGTATGAGGGGTTTGACATGGGGTTGAAACACGGGAAGTATGTCTACGTCGACAGGCTGGACGGGACTTATGTTAAGGTGAGAGTGTTAAACATAAGGTTTCATAAGAAGTCCGAGGAGAAAATAGATGTTACAAACCCGACTAGATATATAGTAACGGGAACCGTGACGACGAAGCCTCCTAGGAAAGCTGTTGTAATAAGCATTGAAGCTTTACCGGAAGAAGTGAGAAACCTGGTTAGAACCGTTTCTCCAACACCTCGGTAACGGCACAGACTCGCTGAAGTGCTTCCTTAAAACATTAACCCAGCCTTCTCACTTCCGCTACAACCTCGTTTTCACCAAGTTCCATTATCCCGTAGTATCCTCGCATTAAGGGACCAGGATGTACTATGGTTGTTCTCCCATTTTTCACCACGCCGCTGTGTTCGTGAACATGTCCTGTAACCCATGCAGTAGGGTTGCACTGGTATAGGAACTCGCGGAATGAGATCGAACCAATGTTATACCCGTTGACCTCATCGAAGAATTGATTGATAGGCGTGTGAGTAACCATTAATAGTTTCCCGCAAACCCTGCTGTTTTCGGTTGGAAGCATTGATTTGAACTCGTCCTCGCTCCATTCGATCATGGTGTGGAAAGGAGAAATGTTGCCTCCACCTATTCCATAAATGTAGTGGCTTCCTAAACTTACGAGTTTACGATGCAAGTTAATGATATCATTTTCCCCCTCCCAAGTGAGAAGCCTGGGGCTGTCGCAGTTCCCGGCGACAAAGAACACCGGCCTGCCTGAGAAATCCCTCATTGATTTTAAAATCTTAACCCCGTGTTCGAAAGGCTTGAAATAAGTTAAGTCTCCAGCCACTATTGTTGCATCGAACTCGCTTCTCAAAGAAGCTACAATCTTCTGATATATTGAAACTTTATCATGAACATCGCTTACAACCAGTAATCGCAGGGCGCCCCACCATTATTATTCATATAATCCCTACAACATATCAAGTTTTCGTGTAGAGTGATAACATGGTAGTTAAGTACAGCGTTAACTCGGGAGTTATCGGGGTAGATGGAAGAGTTTTCATGACCCCTCAGGCCTCAGTTAAGTCTACCGGGCCGGTTACAGGGCTTGTTTCGCCGCAAAAACTCTTTATCGAGGGGGTTTTACCTGAAAACTTCAAAGTCATAGAGGAAGCGGATGCTTTAACCATTGAAGGAGCTAGCGTGGATTTTGAAGGTAAAACGATTATGGAAAAATTCAACGTTGAAGTGGAGAAGTTAGACGGGTATTCCAAACCCTTAATCCTCTACATTGGAGGTGAGAAAAAGCTGGAGGTGAAAGTGAATAACAAATACGTCTTCCACACTCTCGAGGCATCCTTCAGTATTGAAAAAGGCTACTATGTTTTAAACTTTCTAGCCGCACCTGTCAAGATGGTTTGGATATACCTCGCGGAGGGAAGAATTGATTTGACAAGTAACATGCTGAAGACCATGATTAATGTTAGGTGAGCCGGCGGAAACTACAAATAGTCGAGTTCTCTGATCGGATTATTATTCCATGGAAGACTGGGCACTGGCGGAAACCGTCTCTTATGTCTTGATGAATAATGCATTTTCAAAACCTTTTCAACAGCTTTTTCTGGGACACCTGTAGCTTCCGCAACCTTGTCTGGCGGTAGTTTCTTGTCAAACAACCCATACAATATGAGATCTACTTCTTCATACTTCAAACCTATCTCCTCCTCGGCCAAGTGATCCCTCCACAACCTTGGTGAGCTAGGTTTCTCAGTTATTCTTCTCGGCAAACCCAAGCGCCTACCAAGCATTCTTACCTGGGTCTTAAACAAGCATCCCAGTGGGAGGATGTCTGCTCCTCCATCACCATATTTCGTGAAGTATCCGATTAAGAGCTCTGACCTATCACTAGAGCCTGCGACAATCCCGTTATAACGGTTAGCGTAGTAGTACATTATAGCCATCCTTACCCTTGCACGCAGGTTGCCCGTGTCAAGCCTCCCATCAATGTTGAACCCCGGTATGACCGAGAAAGAATCAACTATCCTATCTATCTCAATCACGTGATACCTTACACCATACTTTTCAGCCAGCGAAACAGCATCATCCACGTCTTCTTTCGGGGTAACCCTTGTATCTGGAAGTATTAAAGCGGTAATTTTCTCCCTATCAACCGACTCGGCTAACACAGCTAAAAGCGTTGATGAGTCAATGCCTCCACTCAAACCAATAACGAAGATGTCAGCCCGTGTTGCTTCGAAATAATTTATCACGAAATCCTTAATTACCGCTAAAGCTTTCTCATAATCTATTTCAAGCACATCCTTCACGGCTATTTTAATAATCCCACCCCCACCATTTGCTGGTTTAGTCACGAGTCATTCTCAGAGTTTAAAAGAGCCGTCTCATCTCTTAAAACACTCGTTCACGTACTCTTGAGACAGGTCTCTTTCGTAAATATCTCCTTTAGGTGTCTTCTCCTTGAAAACCCTGCCCTCATAATAGTATATCCTTGTAGACGGGTCAAGCCAGCAGTCAGGTCTTAGACCAGCTTTGAGACATGTTTCTGAGAGGAATTCCTCACGCTCCCAGCAGTACTCAACTGGAACAACAGGGAGTAGTGTTCCTTTATAAAACCCTTTTTCAACAACAAACCCATGCTTCCCTATAGTTATCAGCCTGGGCAGTAATTTTCTATCAGAAACTATGATGGGCGTAGGGGTGGAGAGAACTGTTACCTCGACTAAAATCTTATCTAACTCCCAGGCAGAGACCGGGGGAAACCTGGGGTCTCCGGTGGCAGCCTCGATAGCGGAATATATTGTCGACTCCAACAAGCTGTATACAGGGGATAGGAACCCTATGCAACCCCTTAAACTAGTGGCCTTCTCCCCCAGGTATGTTTCAATAGTTGTGAAAGTCATCCCTGGTCTTTTAAACTTCTCTGGTACATCTTCAGGAGGCTTCAACGTCTCTCCTTCAATAACTATTTTTTCAATCGCCTTCCTAGCTAGCCTTACAAGGAACACTCCTTCATCAAGAGATATTTCGCTAGGATGAACCGGAAACATCTATGATCCCCTTTTTAACATCCATCCGATTCTCCTCTAATTTCTTTCTCGCTGTTTCAAGAACTTTCTCAATCATTCTCCAGTGACGCCCAACCCAGTAGACTTTTCCACACCGCGGACACTCCCAGAAATCCTCATGCAGTTTGTAAACTTTCTCGGGTACCCTGTCCTTAACCGCTTGCCTGCTAACTCTCCTCAACGGCGTATTGTCCTCTGGGCATCTGGTATTGTTGAAATCAACGCTGAGCTTAATGCCCGTGGTGAGCGCAATGAACGATAAACGATCCTCGAGATCATCCATCCAGAGATAAATGCTTTTCAATCCCTTGTTTAACGCGCGTCGGTGAAGCCCTCTATCCCTCGTAACGATATATCTTTTCTCCTCCTCCGCTATTTGAAGAATTTTCCAATCCTCAAAATCCTTGTTATACACGGTGTCGTAGCCCAGTATTCTAAGCCATCTAGAAAGAGACCCCAGCATGTTGTCTACTATGAATTTAACATCATTATTATCCAATTTGCCTTCCCGAGAGTAAGCTTATTGCAAGATAGTTTATTAACTCCGAGTCAGTGACCACGCCTTCGAAACCCTTCTCCCCTACTACCACCGCACCCTTTGTGTCTGACTCGTAGATAGATTTGGCAGCTTCACCAATGGAGGAGCTTACTTTAATTTCCAGGTTAATCTTGGTCATATAATCCCTTGCGATTAACTGGGATATCCGTTCTTTTCGGAACTTTTCCGGGACATTCTTTATGAATGTTGCAAAAGCGTAAGCAACCTCCTTGACAGTTAAATATCCTACGGGTTCCCCGGATTCGTTAACTACGATGACGAAGCTTTTATCAGTTCCCAGAATCTTCTGTCTAACATCTAGGAGTGAGTCGGAAGCTCTGGCCTTCAATGGATGATTATCCACAATATTTTTAACATGCGTGGAATCGTTAAACAGTAGCCTCAGCAGGGATTTTCTGATAATTGCTCCATGTAAAGCCTCATCCTCTACAGGTATAATGCCATACCCTCTCGAGCTCATAGTTTTCACAAGCGAGACGAGGTCTGTGTTTAAGGAGGCTTTATACGGGTTCTCAGTCATGAAGCCGGAAATCCTCAGCCTCCCGAGAGACGACCTCCTCAGTCTCTCCGAGACTATCTTTACTAAGACATCTCTCGAGGTAACTACGCCGCACACTCTTTTACGGCCGTCAGGCATGTACCCCGTTACCAATGCCTTATCAAGACCCGTCTTCTCTAGATGTCTTACAAACTCCATAAGTGAATCGTTCTTATCCAGCACGGGTATATCAGAGGAGATGAAATCCTTGATCATCATGATCATAACCTCTTAGAAGCTGTTGATAAGGCGTACAAAACGTCTCTCTCCGTTACTATTCCTTTCAAAACCCCTTCTTCATCAGTCACCAACACGGAGCTAACATTCCTAGACAGCATTTCATAAACTGCTTTCGCAAGGTCTTCATCCTCCCTTACAGTCACCAGGTTCTCGCTCATGATTTCCTCGACTGGTACAGATAATGCTTCGAGAATATTTCCAGTAATTGTTTTCTTAAAAGCTTCGTGAGAGCCGAAGTACCTTACCACGTCCACGGCTGTTAACATTCCCACAACAACTTCTCCATCAACCACTGGCAGTCTTCTAAATCCCTGGGTGATCATTTCCTCCATTGCTTTTTTCAAACTAGATTTTCGATCAATAACGGCTACAGGGGTTGACATAACATCCTTAACAATGAGCCCCGTGGAGACTACGCCTGATAAGTAAACCACCATGTCGTGTTCTGTGACTATTCCCTCGAGACCTCCCTCCTTGTTAACAACAAGGACGACGCCCGACCCTGTCACAGCCATTGCTTCGAGAACATTGATTATTTTAGCAGTATCCGGTACTTGAACCATTCTACGGGTCATTATAGTCTCTACAACCTCTCTCTCCAGGGCGCTGTAAAGGTTAAGCCCATACCTCTTCTCCACTATATTGAATAGCGAACCCCCTCCCAGGTAGTCCACGATGTTTGAAGCGTGCAGAATGCCTAGGGGGCGGTTTCCCGTGGTTACTACGAGGGATCTAAAACTACGAGACATTTCTTCAACAGCTTTCATGATGGTTGCAGAGGGGCTTATTACTTTTACTTCACGCTTTACAACGAGTTGAAGCTCTGAAGGAGCCTTGTAAATGTGATCATTAAAGTTGGGGGTGCCGTCGCTTCTCAACCACCGGTAATGATCAATTCTGCGAGAAATGGGTTTACGCGAAGAGTGTGTCATTAGGCTCACAATTATAATATTATTCTTTAGGCAATATTAATTTTAATAAATTCCCTAAAACCCTCGTGTTGTTCATTACAAGGAGACTTTTTCAGGCGCAACCTGTCCATAGTTAACGCTTATGTATTGGATGTGGCTTCCACGAATTATCAGCTTCCCATACCTGGCAACCGGTTTCCCATCCTTCGAGTACTCTGTGCAGTTGCTCATGACCACGTTCATAGTGTTGTCTATTAGATCCAAATTCCCAACGTACTCGTACCCGCCCTTTATCTTTACGAGAACGATCTGCCCCTCAGAGCTCTTCAAAATTTTGAAAGGGCTTTGCGGCCTAGCTAGTCTGGCAGCCATGTTAAACACCTTCTCTTAAACTCTCTTAACCACTATTCGAACTATTTAAAGATATCTTTTCCGGAAAACGTAAACCTCATCAATCAATACCCCCACATGCTCGAAGCGGTTGTCAAATACTTTTGGAGGTAGAGAAGCAGTTTTAGAGTGCTTAGTGATTATGACACTGTTTCTTGCAACCCTTTCTAGCTCGGCAACAGCTTCTAAGGGGTTTTCAAGATTATCCCAAACCGTTATCATAATCGCATCGTCCACAGAACCGTCCTTAAGGGGGAGGTTTTCAGCGAATGATACGATGAAAATTACACGGGGATCCCTAGGGTTCTTCGAGGCTGCTCTACGGATCATTCCCTCGCTCGCATCAATACATAGGTACCTCAACGGTGTTTGTTTAAAAGCTTTTTTCAAGAACTCGTAAAGTAGTCCGGTACCGCACCCGATATCCGCTACATCACGACCGAGCCTCACACTTAGTTTGCTGAAAATGAAGTCATACTTCAAGAACTGCTCCTCACCGTATAATTCATCGTAGGAGTTGCTTGTTATGTCGTACTTGCTGACCACGCTGGGCTCCAAGGCTAACCCTTCCTCCCATCATTCATGTATTCGAGAAGGGTGGAGTCGGGTTTTTTCCTGCCTGATTGGCTCAACATTCTTAATTTCTTTAAATCAATCTCCTTAAACTCCAGCTTCAGTTTCGCGAGTAGCTCCAATGCTCCAGGGGTAAATGATGGTGCGAGCAAGATCCCCCTTACATTGCTGTTTACCCCGCTCTTATAATTCTCCACATAGTTGTATAATTGGAAAACCGCGTCGCGATCCCCCATCACTCTTTTAATCTCTACAAGGACATGGTTGTTATTCGAATCCAATCCAAAAATATCCACAGCTCCCTGCCCTATCCGCTTCTCCTTCTCCAATGGTTTAAACCCCGGTTCCAGCAGGTCAGGATTGTCGAATATTATATCCCTTATCTCCGACTCGCTCAGATACATTACGAACTCTGCAGCATCATGGAAGACTCCTTCAATGATTAGAAAAATCCTGGTGAAAAGTATCCTGAGATATTCGCGAGGACGGTTTCTAACCGCCATTAAGGATAATCCTTCACCACTTCTCAGCCATACTTCAATGGTCGTCGTTGATGGCTGCCAGTTAACAGGAGAATACCCCTTAGGCCTATGCACGAGTACAGCCCCGTCTTGTTTTACAATTACCATCCTTTCTCCCAATCCAAGCTTAGACGCGCTTCTCCCCTCGTAGTCGATATAGCATTCGCCGATAACGATGAGTAAGTGATTTCTAGCCAAACCCTCCTTAATCGTTCTCAAAGCCGATTCCAGGTCAGGATTTTCCAAAACCTTGGCGACAGCCATGCATTATCACTAACGGGTTTATCGCAATCACTAAATATTAATCCTACATGTAAATATTTTACTCCGAGAACACCACGTTAGACAAGGGGGAGTTCTTGACGCCCTCCAAGCCATTGATAGTGATAGAGCACTTGGAAACCGGGGTCAGCCCCTGGTTACTGCTCGAGTATCGGCACTGCTCTAAAATCTATGGGAAAGACTTTCTACTCATCACGAACCTTCCTGCTAAGTATCATAGACTAATCGGAAAGTACGCTAACGTGTGCGAGAAAAGCGTTAAAACCTTGATCTCCGATGGCAAGTTGGAAAAGGATTCGACAATTATTCTCGACCCTAAAAGCCCTGTTAAACTGGATTTCAACGCTCTGAGCAACGCTAAGCACGTAATAGTTGGGGGTATACTAGGCGAACACCCGCCTAAAGGCCGAACGTACGAGTTGCTGACTAAGGAGTTGGAAGGTGTTAAATCGTTTAACATCGGGAATGGGCAGTTCAGCATTGATGGAACCGTTTACTATGTTAGCTACCTTCTTAACCATAGGAGCGATGAAGGCTTATCGTTTATCGATGGTTTGACCATTGAATACTTCGAGCCTGTTTACCGTATCGTAAGCCTGCCATTTAGGTATCCTCTGGAGAATGGTGAACCGGTTATCGCGCCGGGGTTAAAATACTATTTACAGTACAGGAGGCTTCCCGAGGAAGTGTGGAGGGAAATTAATGATCCATAATTACTTCTTCACATGATTGAGTAGATCTCGTTCAACACGTATGACGTCAGAAGCCAGGATGCATAGTACGTTAACAATCCTCTGAGGTAAAGGTTGAAAGCCTTAGAAGGTTTGTAAAACCGGTAGGTTAAGAAGATCGTTACAGCGTATAGGATGGCTGCACCAGTCCAAGCAAACGTGTTCAAATCCTTTAGTGAAACAATTCTTAATAGTCCGAGAAGGTAAACCAGAAATCCGTAAGAAACCCCCGCGATAAGCCTAAGCAAAACAATCTTATCCTCCGCGCTCAGCACCATGATTCATCCTCTTCAACTTCAAGAGATTAATTAGAGGAGAAGATTTTATAATAAACTGCTGGTGCTCGATAGTGCTTAAAAAATCCATGGACATCTTAGACGTCTACGCCTGGATATCTACCAATAAAAACAAGCTACTGGAGTGCTTCGTGGATAACGCCTACTTCTCGAAAAACAAGTGGATGTTGAAACTGAGAGGTAAAAACCTTGGAACACCCTATCTCACCATACAGCCCGGTGCAAGGATAAACCTGTCCCAGACAGAACCAGCGTTGAAAACCATTGATCATTTCACAAGATTCCTTAGAAGCAGGCTGAGGGATTCTAGGATTGTCGAGGTCTCCATGCCAAGGTGGGAGAGGATTATCGAGTTTGAGGTTGAGAAACATGGTGAGAAAACCAGGAATATTGTTGAACTTCTCCCGCGGGGACTATGGGTTGTTACTGATTCAGAGTACAGAATAAAATACGCGAGCAAGCTAGTCGAATACAGGGATAGGGAGATAAAACCCGGTCTCCCATACAAGCCACCCCCGTCTAAGGGAGTGCCCCCTAGTGATGATTCGCTTGCAACATCACTACTTCAGGGCAAAGACCTTGTGAGAGCACTCGTGTTCAACTGGGGCCTGCCCGGACATATTGCTGAGGAGATAATCTACCGTGCAGGGTTATTTCCACGGAAAAACGACAACCCTAAAACCTTGTCCTCAAGCGACATAGAAGCATTGATAAACAACTACAAGCTACTCACAGATGAAGCAGGAAGAGGGAAAGGATACCTCGTACTGGAGAAGGAAAACCTCCAATTATTCACCGCCTACAACCCGTCATTGTTTAAAGAGGAATACGAGTTTGAAGTGAAAGAGCTGGACTCGATCGATAGCGCGATAGACATCTACTTCACTCGGTTAGAATCGCTCCTGGAGCTCGCGGAGAAACAGGGTGAGATGAAGGCAAAGCTGGATAGTTTAAACGAGAGAATACTACGGCAGAAAGAAATAATTTCTAATTACCAACGCCGGTTAGAGGAGTTAAGCAGCACGCTCTCCTTAATATACTCATACTTTACAGAGGTTTCCAACATTCTAGAATGCGCGAGGAAAACCAGGGAGGAGAAAGGATGGGAGTACATTGTTAAGAATTGCCCAGGAATAGTAAACATCCATAAGGATAAGGGAGAAGTAGAGCTCTCGGTAAACGGGAAAGTCATCACCTTGTCGATTAGAACACCCCTTGAAAAACAAATAGTAGAGCTTGAAAAGACTAAGGGAGAGTTAAAGAGGAAAATAGATGCTGCTTTAAACGCTTTAAAAGAAATTGAGAAGGAATATGACTATACGAAGATGGAGCTAAACAAGGTCTCAGTGTCAAAAATAATCTCGATCAAGCCTAGATCATGGTATGAAAAATTCCACTGGCTTTTCACAAGGAACGGCTTCTTAGTAATAGGTGGACGAGACGCGTCACAGAATGAAGTGATAGTGAAAAAATATTTGCGGGAGAAAGACATCTTCCTCCATGCAGATATTCACGGGGGTTCTGCAGCAGTCTTACTAACAAACGGAAAAGACCCATCCCCCTCGGATATAGAAGATGCTGCTTTAATACCAGCTTGTTACTCAAAGGCTTGGAAAACCGGGATGGGGTTTATAGAAGTATTCTGGACCATGGGTTCAAGTGTGTCGCTTACGCCTCCTCCAGGCGAGTATCTTCCGAAAGGGGCTATTATGGTTTACGGGAGGAAGAATTACCTGAAAATTCCTCTGAGACTAGGTCTAGGTGTAGACGTGGTCTGCGATGAAATCTACGGACCATACTACAAGGTTTTCATATCACCGCCGGAAGTTGTGAAGGACAAGTCCGTAGCATACGCGATTCTCGAGCCAGGAGATGATAGTGTTCAAGAAGTTGCAAGCAAGATAGCCGGTTACTTCAGCGAAATCCTAGGAAACTTCCACGGGTTCTCCGTTTCAATAGCCCCTGCAGAGATAAGTGGTTTCGTACCGGGGAAATCTGTTGTTAAGCTAATCCAACGCGGTGATAGACGGGTTGATTGTAAAGAATAATTTAAAATTTACTATGCTATTACCTTATTATTGATTTTAAATTGTTTCAGACTAGGTGACACGGTATGGAGAGAAACATAGAAGTAGAATTATTGAAAATGCAGAGCGTCAGAGCGATGAAGGTTGAATTAGTTGAGAGGAAAGGGTTAGGTCATCCAGACTATATCGCTGACTCCGCAAGCGAAGTAGCCTCAAAGGCTCTATCTAGATATTACTTAAAACACTTTGGAACAATTCTCCATCACAACCTAGATAAGACACTGCTGGTTGGAGGTCAGTCTTCGCCAAAATTTGGAGGAGGAGAACTACTTGAACCTATTTACATCATTGTCGCTGGCAGGGCAACTACTGAAGTTAAAACTAACGATGGCGTTGAAAAAATTCCATTCGGCAAAATAATTGTTGAAGCAGTTAAGGACTGGATCAAGAGTAATTTCAGGTACCTGGATCCCGAGAAACATGTGATAGTGGACTATATGGTGAGAAAGGGAAGCACCGACCTGATAACCGTTTTCGAAGCCGGTAAAAAATCCATACCCTTGGCAAACGACACTAGTATTGGAGTAGGATATGCGCCCTTAACAACCCTTGAAAAACTCGTGTACGAGACGGAAAGACTGCTCAATTCACCACGGTTCAAGGATAAGCACCCGGCTGTGGGTGAAGACGTTAAAGTCATGGGGTTAAGAAGGGGGAAGACCGTAGCATTAACGATCGCCGCTGCAATAATCGACTCACAAGTAAGAGATATGGGAGAATACATCAACACTAAAGACCTGGTGAAGGAGGCTGTCCTAGACCTGGCATCCAAGATCGCGCCGGATTTCGATGTAAAGGTTTTCGTGAACACTGCGGATCTCCCAGACAAGGGAAGCGTTTATTTAACTGTAACTGGGACATCCGCAGAGCACGGTGACGACGGTGCCACAGGCCGGGGAAACAGGGCGAACGGGTTGATACCTCCAATGCGCCCAATAAGTCTCGAAGCCACGGCAGGAAAGAACCCGGTTAACCATGTAGGGAAGATATACAATGTAGTAGCGAGACAAATAGCTGAAAGGGTTTACAGCCAATTCAGCCATGTATTCAGCGACGTCTACGTTGAAATCCTCAGCCAGATCGGGAAGCCAATAGATAAGCCGTTAGTTGCTAGTATAAAGCTGATCCCGTTAGACATAAACATGGCGGAAACCCCGTCTCACATTATTAACGAGATTCAAGCAATAGCTAATGAGGAGCTTGAGAACATTGTCAATGTAACTGAGCTTGTGTTGAATGATAAGGTCTCACTGTACTAGGATACTTACTCCTTAATACCTCTTGATTTTTGATACTCCTCTATAAGCTTCCTTATTCTTGACCTGGTTTCAAAAGCCTCTATCAGTTCCAGTTCCTCCCAAATATGACTAGCGGTTTCTTCAACGCTCCTTTCCAAAACCACGTAATCTTCTACTTCACCTAGTACTTCAGCCTTCACAATGGGAATCCTCAATACCCTGGAATCCACGGCTTGATCCTTTGAAGTCACGACATATCCCTTGATGGATTTTAAAAACTCTATTGTTTTTGACTCGATGATTCCTAATTCGGGCGTGAAAACCCCTTTGTGCCTTCTAACCTTTTCCTTCAACAAGTCATCCTCAACAATTTTGTTCAAATTAACGGCTTTAGGCAGTAGGATATGACTCCCTTCGGAAACCTTTACTATCAAATCTCTTAGCCACTTACGCTCTTTCTCCAAGGCTTCAATAAGGTTACGAGACTCCTCCAGCCTCCTGGTAAGATTCGCCAGGTTCACCTCTAACAGTGAGATTTTTCTCTCGTAGTCTTCATCATAGGTTTTCCTTGACTTAAGGAGTCGGACTTCGGTTTCAAGATCCTTCAGCATCTTCTCCTTTTCCTTCAGATCGTTCGAAAGCTTAAGAACAATTGCTTCTAAACTCCTAACTCTCTCCTTTAACCCGGAGTCGCTAACCTTCTCGAAATGCGTTGAGGGTTTATGTTCGATTTCAACCGGCTTAGAGTGTTCTTGAACTCTTCTCCGATATACTTGTTCCAAAACCTCCGAGAGAGACCTACCCTTGATTACCTCCGAGATTACTGAGTAGGCATCAACACCTTCAATATTTCTCAACTTAGATTTCACTTCGAGAATAGTGTTTAGGTAATGCCTGTAGGCTTTCAGTGCCGCCACTAACGCGTCCCTGGCGTGAGAATCCTCGATCTGAAAATCATAGGTCTCTTTCAACTCGCTAACGAGCTTATTCTTCTCATCAACAGTTATGTCGCGTTCAGGAGCGTAAACTATTGCACCCAGAAGGGCGCCTATTTTCTTAACCAGTTCCGGTGGGTTTGAAACATCGGTGGCTACAACAACCACTTTGCCATAACTGGAAATTGTGGAGATTATTTCATATCTGTCGATGGTTCTCCAGCTTTTCGCGAACACAGGGCGGCCGTCTAAATCAACGAGCGCTACTCCAACAGTCATCCCAGGGTCAATACCCATTATTAAGGGTCTTTGAAGCCCTGTGCTCGCCACTAATGGTGTTGACTTGAACGGCTTCACCACAATCTTAACGTTCTTATAGCTTACTGGTTTGATCAACCCGTAGAGGCTTTCCCTAGGCGCGTAAACTATGAAAACACTCTTTTCAAGCCCCCCGCGGCTTTTCTTAACCATCATATCGTATTCAAGATTGTTCTCATCCAGTATCTTCTTAACCTCCTTGGTAGCTTGTAGTATCCCTGCTTTTATACTGCGTTTATAACGCTCCTGGCTCATCCCTCCCTGCGAAACACTCCTCCCTCTTGTGATGATAATCTTTGTTTTATTACTGAAAACCTGAACCTCTGAACCATAACCCTTGGAAGCCGCTACGGCGTTGAGATAGGCTGTTTTCAGCGGGGTTAAATCCATCCTGCTCCCAAACAACTCCTTGGAAAGCTCCCTTGTGCTCACGAATTCTGCTCCTATCTTAGTTACCTGGACAATTTTACACGTATGAGGTATTAGCTCCATTAATTTCTCAAGCTTATCAACACTGCTTGCGAGTTCGAAAACATTGTCAACCGCTATCACGTCAACATGGTGTTCAATAACCAACCGTAGAACCTTGTACAACGGGAGGTCCTCGTATGAAGCTACTAATTCACCATCTTTAAGAATCACTGCTGAGTACTTGGGCTCTTTAGAGCTGAGAGGGGAGCTACCGGCTTGAATATCGATTCCCATTATCGTGGTAATCCTAGTCCACCATCACGTTGATTATCCACTTGAATTATTTATGAGTTATACTACCCTAATATTTTCTTCAACGCGTCTTCAACCTGTATGTTGACTCGATAGACTTTATAGAAGAATTTAACCAAATACTCCACATCCCTTCTCAACAATTCCATCGATGAAGGATGGTCTTTGTAAACATACTGGGGCCAATCGATTATAAATGGAGCCTCATCATCTATTCTTACTATTATATTGTACTCGCTTAAATCACTGTGAACTATTCCAACCTCCTGATACGCTATTCTCAACGTATCTATAGCCTTCCAAAAAACTTCTTCAGGGTTTTCAAGTTGAGGCCTTCTGTAAAGCTCCACGCCTTCCACGTACTCGGTAACGACAACGTGTCTGTCATAACCGAACGGGATGGGGACAAGTGCCTTCTGTAAGGACAGTTCTTTCAAAGCCTTAAACTCTCTCTCAGCCGCAATCCTCGCTTGCTTATACCATGACGTGTGCGGTTCCTGAACCCATGTCCTCAGTATTTTGGTCCTGCGGAAACTTGTACGCCCTAATCTAAGGAATTTAACCGCAACCCTTACTCCTCCAGGCGCTAAGCCGACGTATATTTCGCTCTCTTTTCCAACACCTATTTTATCACCCAGAGCTTCCAGAACGTTTTTCCTCACCAAGCCGTTGAGAGCCAGCATATCATAACCTAGGTAGGTGAGCCTATAACTCTTATACCCAGCTACAGTTTCTTTTTTCACCATTTTCAACCTGCTCAACTTGCTAAGGATTAGTGTCAAGTGTTCTTCGATAATCCTGGTTCTTTTCTCAATTAATTCCAGCGGAACATACTCGTATTTTGAAGAGTACTCTTCAATTGCTTTCAAAACTGCGAAATCTTTTTCCGTTAAGCTTTTATAAGCGAGCCCTATGTTCAATCAAAACCACTCCTTGCATGGATTTTGTCCAAAGCCTTCAGCAATGCATCAACATGCGCTTTCGTTACATGAGGCATTATCACCGCCCTAGCCGCTTGAAGGGAGGGAGACTTGTAAAGAAATATTCCCTCCTCAAACAGCTTCTTAACCATCTCAACGTAGTCGTAGAGTTTAGACTTCCACACCACGATAGGCAATACTGGTTTGAAAACCTCTACAAACTCTCTACTATCAAGCTCCTTGAATAGATACAGAGCCGTATCCTGCTGTAGGAGCGCTTGCTTTTCATAACCCTCTAACCCTATAGCTTTAACCACGGCCCATGAGGCCACGAGGGATGCTCCAGGTCTAGTGCCTAGCAGTCCACAATTCATACCGGATGGTAAATAGTTCATTTCAAAACAGGCTTTTCCAACATATGTTTCATCCCTGAAAAACAATAGACTTGATGGGATAGGCGCTCTACCATTCTTGTGCAGGTCTACCGAGATGCTGGAGACGCCCGGGTAAAACGAAAGGTCTGAATCAATGATCCCATGTTTATGGAGGAATGGGATTAGCAACCCGCCGAAGGCTGCGTCAACATGCAAGTAGACATCGTGTTTCAACGCTACTTCCGAGGCTTCTTTAACCCTGTCGACAACTCCTGACTCAGTTGTCCCAGCGGTCACGACAACGGCGAAGGGATTGTAATCTCTAACATATTTTTCAAGAATATCGGGGTCGACAGGGCTTAAAGGATTCACAGGTATCTTAACCAGCCTTGAACCCATGAGTAGACACGCCTTGTCGATGGAGGCATGAACGGTGGAGGGAGCTACTACTACATCACTCTTACCCCTGGAAACCCTTTTTGCCACGAACAATGCTAGTATATTGGACTCCGTACCCCCACTGGTGAACAACCCGTATCGAGAGCCATACAGGGATCCTACTGTCGCGAGCAGTTCTTTCTCAAGCTCTTGAACTATTGGAAACACCACTGGATCGTTACCGTTAACATGAATGAACAATTGGTAAGCGTAAACCCCTATAGGATGAGGCCACGTGGTCATGGAGCCGAGAATTGCTCCTTCAAAATGTTTTGGCGTCCGCGAATACCATTCCTTCAACTGGGAAACGATCTCATCTAAATTCTCCAATAAAATCCCTCAAGAATTTATTTTAAAAACAACTTTTCATACTCTCTTAGATACTCGACACTCGTGGATATGTCAATGAATAGCTTGCGAGCCTCCTCAACGTCTTCTACATGGATTTTTGAGTCGCCTCTCTGCTCAGCCAATATTCTAGCAGGCTCCATCAGTTGGACAGCATACCTTAAACTGTGTTTCGAGCCTATTTCCACTAGTTTGTCAAGGGCCTTGGGATCTAGCTCAACCTCTTCCTCCTGGGCTCTTATCTTAATGATCTCCCTTATCTCGTCCGCGTTATATGGTCTTGTGGGAATGATCAGCAATCTGTCAAGCAGGTCCAGCGGCATGCCGTGAGGAGACTCCATATCTGTCCCCCTAATCCTCGCAACCCCTCTGTTGGTAGCCAGTATTAGAATAGGCGCGAACTCGCTCTCCATCGCCCTTGTTAGAAAGCTGAACGCCTCTATATCTAACATGTGAGCATCATCAATAAATAGAACGCCGGGAACTATTGCTGCCTTCTTCTCCTCAATCCATTTCCTCACAGTTTCATCAGCCTGTTTCCTAGCTTCTGAAGGGATCTCCCTTTCCAGGGTGAAACCGAAAATGGACACTAGAGGCCTCTGAGCTGCAAAATACATGTCTAGATCGTGGAGTGTTAGAACATTCACTATTTCCTTCTCCTTCTTCACGGGGCCCGAAGGAGTTTCAACAATCCTCCTTGTTTCAACATCATAGGTTTTAACATCCTGGAACTCTCTAACCCTCCCCTCCCTGTAAACCCTGCCTGTTTGAGCATCAATCCATATGACATCGCCTTTCCTCACGCCCAGCTCTAATATCTGATGGGTAACCTCCTCGGGGACTGTTAAAGTGACTTCCTCATCCCTTGAAGCCAGCGTTATCTTCGCCTCACGTGGAACAGTTAAGTAAGGAACCAGAGGGTGTTTAGCCCTTCTTATCACGATGTTTTTCACAACGCCTTCGTAGACAAGCCTTCTCTCGGTTAGTCTAACGCCAAGAGCTTTTCGGACAGCCTCCATTAAAATCTCGGTCTTCCTTTTCTCGCTACTGTAAACCTCGCTCCCGCTCATTATTACGAACGGGGTGTCTTCCCCAAGCTCTCTAGCGATGGCAACAGCCAGTGCTGTTTTACCAGTGCCCGGGGGCCCGACGAGCAGGATACCCCTTCCAGAGATACGGCCCTCCCTTATCATTTTAACAACTATTCCAGCAGCCTCCCTTGCCTCAGCCTGCCCCACCAACCCGTCTGCGACCATAATGGCTTTTCCATTCTCGTCGAGACCTAACCCTCTGATATGGCTGTGCGCACTAATCCTTCTAACCCTGTATGATTCAACCCTTATCTCGCTCATCCCCATAACCCCTAGGGTACTATATCATAAAATAGTTAATTCGGAAACACTGTTTTTAACGCTAAACTCAGTGCCGCTGAATTCTTCATCAACCCCAGCCCCTAAGGCTTCGAAACGAGGTCTTCATCATCGTTGAAAACATCACTTGAACACTATTTCTAATCTTAGACTAGAGAGGTTTAAAAAAGCGTTTACATCTAGCTATTAACAAGATGGGCGTGCGATATAAATGAGGTCTCCGAACGAGATATTGAAGCAGCAAGTCGAGGAAGTGTTGAAGCGGTTGGGGGACAAGGATTCTCTGAGAAAAGAGATAGAGAGGTTAAAGCATTTAAGCTCGGTCCTTGAATCAGGAGAATACCCTCCCATAGTGAACAACATCTTATACTATTCCTTCAACGCGGCTTTGACCAAGCTGTTTGAATTGAAAGAGTATTTGAAGAGTAAGGATAATGAAATAGAGCTCTACTACCTTCTCCGCGAGGCAAACACTGCGTTAGAAACATATGTTGGTAGTTTGAGAAGCTCGCGCAGGAGGGAGATAATTCAGCTTTCACTACCAATATACTTATCCGTAATTGTCTACCTGATCGGGGCGATAACGGACCCCGTGGATATAAACATTCTTACACTGGTTTTAGGAATACTGGGAGCGGGGCTCACATATCTCACTATTATTGGGGGATACGTTGCGATAATTAGTGCGTCACTATTAAACATTGCCATAACGTTACTCACCCAGGGATTAAAATCCCTTGGCAATGTCGTAATACACTTGCTCATACTTGTCTCAGCAGTTACTTACGTATATATAATGTTCTCGCTAAAATCCGAGGAGTACCGTGAGAAGCTGAACAAGTTGTTCACAGATACTTCGCAAGTGATTGAGAAGGTTGCGGAACCCGCGGATAAGCGGGAAGTGGATGAGTTGTTGAAGGAGATTCAGGCAACCCTTTCCGTTCCCACAAAGCAATTACTCAGCTATAAAGCATCGGTCATGGTTATGAACGGTTTCAGGCCTGAGGAGCTGAAGAAAATCCTTTCAAAATATGTTTATTAGCTGATAAACTATATTACGGATTATATGGTTCCACAATTATTGAGGTGTGCGTGATGCCCAAAGAGCAGGCTCAGCAACCCACGGCTGAAAAGAGTAAAGAGGTTAAGATTGTTGCGAAGCAGGTGTTTACCCTATCCGATGTTGAGAAAAACCCGAGAGCCCTGAGACTTCTCTACGTCATAAACAACGTAGGGAGCATAAGCGAGAAAGCGCTTCAATACCTTCTATACTACATGAAGGAGTCGGGAGCCGATCTTAAATACGCGTTTACAATGATAGGCGGCGTGCCAACTTCTAGAGAATTGCTGAACGAAATCCTCAGCCTCAAATACGTCGGCCTGTTAGAGTCCCTGCCGAATAGGAAGATCGTTCTAACAGGGCTTGGGAAGGAATTCCTGGCAAATCATTTAAACACTCTAAGCGAGGAAGAGAAGAACTTGCTAAACAAGGTTTTGGAAGATGTTAAGCCGAAAATCGTTCCAATCGATGCTGAAGTCGATATAAGGTTGAAAAGGCAGGGTAGAAAGTAGGTTTTCGATTCTCACTCAAATAGTTAATTGAACAGGAGACCTCCTAGTCTCCTTCTCCGTTTTCTCGAAACCAAACAGCGGGTTGATCTTGCCCTCTGATGCAAGGTTTTTCAAATGCTCACTGAACTTGCTGGTGTGCTCAATATCTAATTCTATCAGATCATAAAGCAATACTCTCAGTTTCTCCCACAGCTCAACAAGCATTTCACGAGGCATGTGATTAGTTATCATAGGGTCCCTTAGCCACTGGTCAAAAGCCTCAATAGTTCTCATCATATGCTGGAAAGCGGTTCTCGAAAGTGTGATCAGTGTCAAACGGTCGGCTTCCTGATAGTTTACCTCTGCCTTCTCGAACAGGTTTTTCACCTCGTTCTGGCGCTTAACCCATGCATCTAAACTTGCAAACATATCACTCATCTCGCTCCCCATGTGAAATATGAGTAACTCCTACTTTATACTTAACCGTTAATTGAACCTTCAACTACGCTTAAATGCAGATCAAAAACTTCAGGGGTCACTCAGAAAGATTATGTGGCAATCCTTTCTCCACAATAACTGCTGGAAGCTTATCCCTGAACGCTTGAAGGAATTTTTTATCGTTCTCAGGCTTCCTCCTGTTATCCGTCAACAAGTAAACTATTCCCTCCTTCACAGGGTACCATCTGTTGCAACTGGGACAGTAGAGCACACCGGTTTTAATCCCAGTTCTCAGGCATTCGCTACAAGGGTATTGTTCTGAAGGCTTAACCTCTTTCTTCAGGTATGCGCAGTAAGTTTTACAGAGCGGAAACTCCATGTTCGACGTGTCTACATCCTGCACCTCGCTTTCCAAAACTATGAGTTCAAGCGGGTGGTGCTTACAGTGAACGCACCTGATGAAATCCATGCCCCAATATCTCATCATTCTGAGCCAACCTCTTTCACTATTTTGTCAATCCTCTCAAATATACTCTTGGCTTCGCTCTCGCTCCTAGCCTCCAGCATTACTCTTAACAAGGGCTCAGTACCGCTGGGTCTTACCAGCACCCAGTAATCTCTCCCTATTACCTTAACACCGTCTATTGTTATCAGCCTTTCAGTCTTGAACTCTTCTTTAACGCGTTCAACAACTAATAGGGCTTTATCCCTCCCCATCTTATACTTCGTCTTTATTGAATAATAGTGTGGGAGTGAATCATACAGCTCTGAAGGAGTCGCCTTAAACCTTGCCAACATCTCAAGGTAGAGGGCCAGGGTCATGCCGCCATCCCTCACATACTGGTGTGGCGGGTACATGAAGCCCCCGTTTTCCTCGAACCCGCACAACGCGTCCCCGCCTTTCTTCATAGCGTGAGCTATGTCAACGCTTCCAACTTTCAGCCAGACGACTTCAACACCGATACTTTTCATAACGTCTTCGATAACCATGCTTGATGACACGGCCGTGTAGACTCTTCCCTGCTCGCCTCTTTCAGTCTTTAGATACTTTGCCAGGAGAGTGGCGGTTCTATCGCCTGATTGAACTCTGCCCAGGTTATCAATGAATATTGATCTATCCGCGTCACCGTCGTGGGCGACTCCAAAGGTAAGTTTTAAAGACTTCACCACCTGTGCTGTTTCAGAAATATTATCAGGCGTAGGCTCCGGGTTTCTGCTAGGGAAGCGCGGGTCTAGGCTACCGTTTAAAACCACGTATTCCACGCCAAGCCTTTTAGCTATCTCCGGCGTGGTTAAGGCGCCAACACTGTTAGCAGGGTCTATGAGTATTCTAAAATTCCTCGACGCTATCAACTCCCTATCAACTTTTTCAACAACCCCATCCACGTACACTTGGTTGACAATGCCGTATGGCTCAACAGAGTGCGATATGGCTTTCCAGTCAATGCTTCTAAAACGGCCTTCCCAGAAAATCTCCTCTAACTCCTTCTCTCTATCCCTGTCAAGCTCTATTCCATCAGGACCTATTACTTTAATCCCATTATACTCTCTCGGATTATGGCTTGCCGTAACCACTACTCCCCCGTCAAACCCGAGTGTTTTAACAGCGTACTGTAGCGCAGGTGTTGGAGTCAGCCCTGCATCGTATACTTTTATTCCAAAGTAGAGAAGCGTTCCCGAGACCATGCGAGCGTATGCCTCGCCGCCAGCCCTTACATCCCGGCCCACAAGCAACCTAGAGCCAGGGGGAAAGAACGTGGCAATGGCTTCTCCAAGCCTAACCACGAACTCAGGGGTTAGCTCCGTGATTAGTCCTCTAACCCCATCGGTTCCGAACAAGCCGTGCTTGAACAATACTTACCCCTCCGATACCTCAAGAATGTCTTCCAGCATTTCCATGATATCTATCTCACCGTCTTTGAGCTTAATATTGATCTCAAACCCGTTATCCTTGAACCATTTGTAAAGACTTGCTGTGAGCTCGTTGAACTCGCCTATAACATCCTCAACCAAGTCTCCGACGTCCTCGCTACCGGATAAAACAAGGTCTTCTATAAACTCCCGCAAACTATTGTCGAATGAAAGCTTTACCACAACTTTATTCCCGCTGAAAACAATGTCCAGGTAGACAGGCAGTAAGTGATGTAAAACCCTGAGCTTGTTGCCAACACCTTGTACTTGATACCCCTTGGAAACAATCATATCCACCAACGACTGTATGCTCATCAATGAGCACCGTTGGAAATCATTTTAAACCTCTTATTTCACTAATCACTATAAGTATATATTTTCCCAAGGGGTTATAAGTGGTTAAGCTAATGATTGTTTCGGTTAGAAGCAGTGACAAACTTGGAAAAATTGTGCAAATACTTAGGGACTCCGGTAAAGACGTCTTAATAACTGACAGGGAAACTCTTAACATGCTGGTAGGGGAGAAAATAATAGGTAAAAACTTCAAGGGAAGCCTGTACTTATTTAATTTCTCGTCCCCAGAAGAGGATTCTTTGAAACTCTTCACAATGTCTAAACCTAGCGAAGTATTCATTTGCGATGAGGCTGGAAAATTGGAAGCCTTCTCCAGGTTCGTTAAACTGATTCCCGGTTTGAAAGTCTCCGTATGCTAGTTTTCAACCCCTAATATGTATTTCAACAACATCCTTATCCTCAACCACATGGTCTAATCCTACTCTCTCCCCAGGGTATTTTGAAGAACTGCCCCAAACCCTTGCGTACTGGAATTTCTCCACGAAATCCTTGTGAATACTTATGGCAACATCGTAGATGGTTGCTCCTTTGCGGAGAACGAGAGGTTTATGCGACGGCGGAGCGTTAGGTGCTTTAGTGTAGACTCTTACTAGCTCCAAGTACCGGAAGATCTCGGCCCCTATCTTGTCAAGCCCTAACCCTGTTTTAGCTGAGCCGACTAGTATGGGCCCGTTAAACCTGCTCCCCAGCTCTTTCACCACACTATCATCGGGATTGTGAGCATCGGCTTTGTTGATGAACAATATGGAAGGCTTATAGGTTATGTTCTCGAAAATAGCTTGTTCAACATCATCAATAGTAACCTCCCCGTAAATCTTGACGTGCGCATTGTAAATCTTGTAGCTCTCGAGCAGTTTTCTAACATCCTCACTTGTCGCATTGATTAAACGACCCATTAACGTAACCCTGATCCCGGACTTCCCAGACCTGTATGTTTCTAATACAACGCGTCCCCTCGGCTTGGTTAAAAGTATCCCTTCCTCTTCTAATATCTCCTTGACAACGGTGAACTGCTCTAAAACATCCTTAGTGGCGTCTAAGACGATTAAGAGCGCGTCTGCATTTCTAGCCAAGCCGATGATTTTAGACAATAGCTTGCTCCCGGGGCTTAACGGTGGAGTGTCAACTAGTTGCAGCAAAACATCCTCATACCTCAGCATACCTGGTACCGGGAACGTCGTGGAGAACTCGTAATCAGCAACCACGGTCTTAGCACCTGTTAACTTATTGACCAGCAGGCTCTTACCGGTATTAGGCAATCCTATAACGCAGATTTGGGCGGAACCTTCTTTCTCTATGAAGAAGGTTATCCCTCCGCCTGTCCTCCTCCTTTTCTTCTGTTCTAACTCCTCGCGAAGCTCCGCTAGCCTCCGGCTTGCCCAATGCCTTAAATTCTCCGTTCCCTTATGCTTTGGAACGCTTGACAAAAACTCCTCTATAGCAGCTATTTTCTCCTCTGGAGTCTTAGCCTCCATTACCTTAATCCATTTAGCCTTCGCCTCGGCGGGGAGATTTGTCGGCATTTTTTAACCCTTTCAACCCTACGAAATCCCATAAAGTCCTGGGCTTTCTCTGCTTCAAAATAAACCAACCAGGTGCTTTATACTTTAGTATAGACCATGATTTTCTGACAATAGGAGGCGGGTGTTCAAAAGAGCTATATGCTTTGTTAAGCCACTCCACAGTCCTAGAGTCAGATGGGTATCCCGAGCCGAAGTCACCGTGAACACTAATGTTTGAACTAATCGACAAGTCTCTCGATACTTTCGCAATAATACTCGCAAGGGAGACCACAGGGTATTTAGAATCTGCTTCGCTCTCAAACACGAGCTTGTATTGTTTCCCGAACAATTTAGAACACTCTTTCTCAACAACCTTTTTAAAACCCTTTACCTCGTCAACATAGATTTCCACCAGTTTTCCATCCAGGCTTGAAAGGAGAGTATTAAAGAATCGAAGAATCCTGATTATGCTTCCAGCGGTTAGAAGATTCAGGTTTTCACGATCGATCTCCGCAGGTGGAATATAATCTATGTAGAACGAGACATTAGAGTTTTTCAAAGAAAGGAATGATTCAAGCCTCCCCCTAGGAGTCATGGTTTTACTATCTCTTAACTCAATCCTTGCAAGCAAATCCTCGATCGCATCCTCCTCAACCATCACTCCTGCTACAACCATGTCTCCTACTAGCGGGCCTCTCCCCGCTTCATCTATACCGATAAGATACTTCTTCATTAGATTTCTCCTTAAATAATGAAAAACTATTTCTTCTTGGGAAAGACGACTTTTATGAAGTGTTTGCTGGGATCCCGGGTTATAGTAGCTCCGGAGATATCCACGTCAGAAGGTATTTTCAGCTCAACCTTGTATCTTTTAAACGATACATTCCTGTGAATACTCCACTTCTCAAATTTTATTTCTTTGACAAGGTCGCACTCGATTTTCAAAGTCGATTCTGAAATCCTTACCGATAAAGCATTGAGGTCTCCGTAAGGCAGGTCTAAGACTATTTCGTACCTGTCAGGATATTCCGTAACCGTGTACAGTGGCTGAATAACGCCTGAGTAAGTCTGACCCAACTCTTCTTCAATCTCAGCCTCAAACTCTTCCATTAAATCCCTCATCCTCCTCCTAATCCTGTCAAAGACATCGTGGAAGCTCATGAGCACCCACCTTACATGTACATTAGCGGCATTTGACGCTCCATCTGCTTCTGCATATCCATCATCGCCTTCCTCGTCTGCATCATTAAATCCCTTGTCCTGAGCTTTATCAGCTCTGCCTCCTCAAGCAACTTCTTAGTATCAACCTGTATCCCGGCAAACCTGCTTAATGCTGCTATTCCAAAAGCAGCTGCCTCCGGATCCGGTATGTCTAGGAAGGATTCAACTAGGAATACTACTGTTGAAAACCCTTTCCTCCTCCCTTCTTTCAGTAAGAGAGCGTAAGGACCTACTATGAAGCCTTCACGCAGGGCTTCAATGTTTTCCCCTTTAAAAGAAGCGTAGACTTCCTCCTTGCTTGATGCTACGAAAACCTGGGGTTTCTCCAGCTCAAGCCTGTTTGGAACCGCGAGCCCGGTAACGGCTAAGAGGTATTCAACACCTACTTCATCAGCGTAGCTGGAGATAGCGTTGACAAAGGGGTAGACACTGCCCGGGATTAAAGGTATCTCGGATAATACCATGAGAAAGCTCCTGTCCTCCGGCATGTAGAGCTGTACAGGGCTTATAGGGGAGGATTCATGGATGACTGAAACGGGTGGGAGAAGAGTTGGAGAATCTATCTCGCCAACTAATCCCAGTTTTTTCTCCATTACAATGTGGCGGCACGCAATAGATGATACGAGTCCGACGTCAGGAAAACATAGGATCATGTATTTAGGGGTCGGAGTAGCGTATGCATCATAATATTCGTGTATTTGAAGCTCGTTAAACAAGAGGGTTCTTCTAGGGCGTCCAAGCATTCAGCACTCCTCAAATTTAACCATAGACGTGAAGGGTTTAATAAATCGTCTTAGAAGCCCTTGGGAAAGGCTCAGCTACCCCAGGGGATGGAATTCATCCATTAATCATCCTGGCACGACTCTCTTCATCGCTAATATTCAGTATTGTGATTCAAAGCTTTTAAGCGCTAAAAACGTTTTGAACGTTTACAATGCTCCGTATCTCTCCATCCATTCCCTGTAGGATTCAAGCCAGTTAGGGTCTATACTGGGTTTCCTAGTCTGAATCACCTTGATAATGTCTTCAGTTGTGATTACCCTCTCGGGCTTGCCCTTGTTCTCGCCTTTGCTGATGATCATCTCGTTAATCTCCTCGGCGACATTGTTTTGCACCTCCTTTATTATGCTGGAAATATCCGCGGGAGTGTAGTACTCTGTTATCTCTGCTAGCTTATCGTAATCTATGTTCTCCACAGGGTACACTTCCTTCAGCTTGCTCACGTAGTGTATGAAGAGTTGCTTCCTAATCTCCTTGTTCGGCTGGGGAACATAGATTCTTTTCTCAAATCTTCTGATAAAACCTATGTCCAGGTTCCAGGGCTTGTTGGTAGCTCCAATGATGAACAAGGGAAGCCTGTTATTCTCCTTTTCCTTTAACCCATCCATCTCCTGCAGGAACTGGTTTCTCATCCTGCTCTCCCCGCCTATTTCGTTTCCGTAAACCTGTAGCAAGCCGTCAACCTCGTCTATGAAGATTATGACAGGGGTTCCATTGTTCGCGATTTCACGCGCCTTGTCAAATACTTTCTTCACGTTTTTCTCAGCATCACCAAGCCACTTGCTCATGATGGTTGCTGGACTAACGTTTATGAGAACCGCGTTAATCTCGTTAGCTAGTGCAAGAGATATTTCTGTTTTACCGCAACCGGGTGGGCCGAATAAGAGTATGCCTTTGGGCCAGCCTAGAGGGTAGAGATCGGGCGTTCTAACAGGGTAGATCACGGCTCTTTTCAAGGCTTTCTTAACATCTTCAAGGTCGACCAGGTCGTCAAACTTTTTCTTATTAGCCCTCTTCTCCGGGGTTAAAACCTCTATGTCGTCAGAATCGCTGTACTTGACGTCTCCTCCTACTTTCTGCATTTTGTCAAGAGCTTTTGTGAGAACGTTTATCCGTTCCTTATATTTTTCGATCAACTCCCTATACCAGTCACTCATTGCAGCATCAGGGTAGAGTTTCAAATACTTGCTGAAGAACTCAATAGCGACTTTATAGTATTTAATAGCGGTCTCATAGTCCCCGCTCTTATCAGCAGCTACGGCTTTATGCGCGTATTCAACTCCTTTGTCAACCAAGTACTGCATGCTCATGAAGATCACCTGGCAAGATATTGTTTAAAAAGTGTTGAATTTTAGAACCTCTTCAGCTTGATAACTCCTTTAGCCTCAAGGTTTCTGAGAGCTAGGTAAACGGCTTCCTTCTTAACCCTGTACTTGCTGATAAAGTTTGATACATCTAGTATTCCCCCTTTCGACCTGAGCTCGTCGAGAAGCCACTGCTCCACGACGTGGAGGGGTACATCAACCGGCTCAGGTTTCTTAACCACTATAGCCTGAGGTTGCTCATTCACCACAGTAGTAGTCTCTGGCATCTTGACCTCACTGGGCGGTGGAGGTGGGAGCAGTGTAGAATCCTCCTTTTTAACAGAGGGTTGTGAAACAGTTTTAACAGCAGGGGCTGCCGTTGCTTTCCCCGTTAAACCGGGGGAAGGCTCTGCAGCTGTTTCAATAATTATATCCTCTACTTTCTTCCTCAAGCTTCTCAGCTGGTTAAGTAGGTCTGGAGCTATCTTCGCCACTTCAGGCTCTATTCTCTGCAACTCCTCCATGACCGCTGGTAGTTCTTTCATCGGCTCCTCAACGTATGCGAGGGTTTCAAGCCTGTATCTAACTCTGGCGAGGTCCAGTATTGCTTTTTCAAATAGTGTCTTATACCCTACAATATTGTTAATCTCCTCGTTGATGATGTCTTGGAACTCTTTGTCTCCCTCAGAGTTTAAGAGTTTGGCTCTTTTCTGATGCTCTTCGAGGACGGAATCAAGGCTTTTCTTTGAAGACTCTATAGTCCTAATCATCCTGTCTAATGTGGCAACGGATTCGAGAATGCTCTTCTTCATTGGATCCCTAGCCCTGATTAAACCGGTAAGTTTTCCAAACAAACCAATTCTAGAGTAACTCGTGGATGCAGACATGTTTCAAGTACCCCGTACGAGCCTGTAAGAAAATGCCCGTGAAAAACATTTTTAAATGCAAGGATGAATATTAACGGGGTATTACTAGCCTTCTAAAACAACAACCTGCATGGGCTGCTTAGACTCCTGGGCTGCAACGCCTTCCTCCTTCTTCACAATGATATCCTCCGGCCGGGTCTCAAGGGCTTCGATCCTCTCCAAATGCCTCTTAACGCTTTCCTTCTCCAGCATTACCACGTCCATGTTCTTCCTGACAAGGTCCATCGCCATCTTATAGGATTTCTCGGGTATTTCACCGCCCATGTAGCTTACCTTTAAATTAGTCATACATTTCTCAAGCTCAACCACAATATCCTCTATCTCGTAGAGCCTCTTCCTCAACATCTCCTTCACGGCCTTAGCATCCTCTTTAATCTTCATCAGCATCTCGTCGAGCTTCTTCTTGTATTCTTCGTAAGCGTGCTTTGGAACCTCATTGTTGGTTTTCAACTGTTCCAGCGCTGCTATCCTCTTCTTCAACCTCTCAAGCCTGTTCTCCGTTAGAACAGCATTATACTCCCACTCCGACAGCAGGATGATGTTGCCGTTTTCAAACTTGAACCTGTCTATTGAGAACTGCTTGAACTCGAAGTCCCCGATGCTTACTTCTAGCGAGGTAACGTTGCCGTCGGAGTCGCTGTAGAAACTTATCAGGTAGCCTATTCTGCGGCCGTAGGGATCATTAACCGGCTTACCGAGAAACTCATCTATGTTCTCAACCTTCACACCCATCATTTGATCCACCGTTGAGGTAATACCAAGAGAATACTTTAAAAATCCTCAGCCCAATTGAGAGAGCATTCTTCCATGTCCCATTAACTCACGGGCGGAAATAACTCGCACTGTGAAATTATTGAGGATTTGTGTCATGTTAATGTTAAGCGATTTCTAAATTCTAAATAAAGTTTATCAACATGATTCCCTTTCATTAATAATTTACAATGTTATAAAAATCAATAAATTATTAAAACATGGATATTGTAATATTGTCAGAAGCCTGGTAGCTGGCATTGCCGTAGCGGCTGCCACGCTTTTAACCATCATCATCACTACTATTTAAGTCGAAAAGGATTAATAAGTGATTGCTAAAAACCCTCTCCTGATTTACCTGCCCGAGGTTTTAAATTCCTATCCAAAAGGATCAGTGTCCAGGGACCAGGAATGGGGTTCGAAGACGCATACAAGATATTTAACGCGCTTGGAGGAGTCGTGGACAAGATAACGGGTGTTGGCGGAGTACTGTTCTTGGTAGGGTTCATAATAGTGTTTACAATATTCATGGGATTCGTGGTTACACTACTGGTTAGAGCTATTAAAATGCTGCCTAATATGACGCCGAGCCAGTTTCTAAAGTTCACCTTGATAATGGCTATTAGCTTGATGATAGTTGGCTTACTGATTCCTTAGGAAACACGATAAAAATGTTTTTGAAAAAACACTATTCTCACGGCTTTCTCAAGAAAACGCCGAATCCAGGATATCTTGGATTATCCAGCTCCTCTTCAATTTCTAGTAGACGGTTGTATTTAGCAGTCCTCTCTCCTCTCGCAGGAGCGCCTGTCTTGATGAGCCCAGCGCATACTCCTACTGCAATGTCAGCTATGGAAGTATCCTCTGTCTCGCCGCTCCTGTGGCTTATCACGGTTTTATAGCCGTTGGTGAACGCTGTTTTCACGACCTCAAGGGTTTCCGACAAGGTTCCAACCTGGTTGACCTTGACCAGTATAGCGTTACCTGCCTTGGAATCTATGCCCTTCCTGAACCTTGCGGGATTAGTGGTGAATATGTCATCGCCAACAATGAGCACCTTGCTTCCCAGCCTTTTCGTGATCTCGGCGAATCCTTCGAAATCCTCCTCTTGCAAGGGGTCTTCAATACTGACTATTGGGTATTCATTCACTAGTTTCTCATAGAACTCTATCAATTGATCTCGGGTGTACTCAGACCCTTCTAGAACGTACACTCCTTTATCCTCCCTATAGAACTGACTGCTCGCCACATCCAGCGCTATGACAACCTGGTTCCACGGATCGTATCCTGCAGCTTTAATCGCCTGGATTAAAATATCGAGCGCATCCCTCACTTTCTCTATTGGAGGAGCATACCCGCCTTCATCCCCAACGTTAATGGCCTGGGGACCATATTTCTCTTTCAAAATCTTCTTCAAGTCAAAGTAGACCTCAACCGCGGCCTTAATGGCATCTCTGAAAGAGCTGAATCCTGCTGGGACGATCATGAATTCCTGGAAGTCTAGCTTATTGCCCGCGTGAACTCCCCCGTTTATTATGTTAAGCATGGGGACAGGCAGCGTGTCGGCCACATACCCTCCTAGGTAAGCGTACAGGGGTAGCCCCATCGTGGACGCGGCTGCTTTGGCAACGGACAGACTGGTCGCCACTATCGCGTTGCCGCCGAGCCTGCTCTTATTGGGTGTTCCATCTATCTCGATCATCTTCCTGTCAATTAGCTGTTGCCTACGGGAATCCAGTCCTATCAAGGCAGGGGAGATTATTTTGTTAACGTTTTCAATGGCTCTTGAAACCCCTCTGCCTTTAAACTCCTTCCCCCCATCCCGTACCTCAACTGCTTCATGGATGCCGGTTGAAGCACCGCTTGGTGCGTTAGCGATTCCCACGCCCAAGCCTTCCGTCACGGTTTTGACCTGTACGGTTGGATTGCCTCTGCTGTCAAGGATCATTCTGGCCTTTATGTCTTTTATAGCGAATGATTCATCATATATGTATGACGTAATGTACAAACTCGACCACCAAAGGGATTGATGAATGAACCAGATTATAGGTTTAACCATAGTGTACGTTCCCTACCTGACGTGGGCTTTAATGACTAAGTTGTTTTTCAATAAGATCAAGAGCCCTAGTGTCTACTGCTTCATCACGCACAGTCTTTACATCTCATCCATACTGTTCATAGGGTTTTACAAGCATGAAGAAGGCTTGATAAGGGAGATAGCGGTCTTGAGCACGGTGCTTGGGCTAGCGCTCTACCTATATTTCATCAAGTCGAGGAAAACCTTTTTGAAAACCGTTTTAACGCCCCTACCATATTTAATATTCTACACCATATATTTGTTAGCAGGTGCTTGGTGATAAGTGTTGAACAGCCCCAAGAAAGAGTCAAGCCTTAAATGCCCTAGATGTGGTTCAAACAACATTGAAGTCATTAAATCATGGCAACTAGTAGCTCCCATCCCAGACGCTCAAGGAAGGATCACGGTTACTATGATGGGTGTAGTGAAGTGTGGAAGCTGCGGATACAAGTGGAAAACCACCATTAGCAAGCTTAAAGTCGGCGGGAAATCCGTTGAGATTGAGGGCGGGAGCAGTAAGAAGGTTTTAGAGAGCGAAAGCGAGGAGAGAGAGGTAAAGGAAATTGTCCTCGACATATCAGACATTCTTAACGAAAAGGATTGATAAATCAAGGATAAAGCACTACGCGTGGATGATTGAAGTCGCTTTTTCAATCCTGCTCATAATCGTTATCTTAAATCCCGCAATACTTTCAAGCCTAACAGGTTCGCAAGCCCCGATGGCGGTTGTTAAAGGAGAGAGTATGCTCCCCGTTTTAAGAGAGGGCGACATAGTCTTCACATATAAGCCAAGCCCTTCAGAGATAAGGGTGGGCGACGTGATCGTTTACAAGGCTTACTCGAACAAGCTGATCATTCACAGAGTCGTAGATGTTAAAATCGTGAATAATAACTACTACTATGTTACAAAAGGCGATAACAATTCCGGACCCGATGTCATATATTTTGATGTGGTTAATAATCGCCCGTTAGGGATCAGTTATGAAAGAGTTGTTGGAAAAGTCTTAAGCATTAACGACATTGTTGTTAAGATACCATATCTTGGCTACGTCTCCCTCTGGTTTCAGGAAATCCGTTCTTCACTTACCTAATCCATTCCTACTATACAGCAGGTTGAAATCCTGGAGGACCTTATAATGTTTAAGTATTGTTTACTCCTCAAGTACAGAAGAGGTTTCTCAACACTGTTGTTTTAAAGCATTTAAAATTATTTGCCACCATAAGCGTGCTCAATAACTTCCACGACCCATTTTCCTGTTGACTTGAGTTTCTTAATCTTTTCTAAGTAATCCTTGAACGAGATCCCCTCCTTCTCCCTCCACTCCTCATAAACAGAGTTAATCTGTTCCATAGCCTTATAATGATACGTGCAGAAACCGTTGGAAAACTCTTCCCTGTTGCAGATGGCGCATTTATTGGGCGGGGTATATATTCCGAGTCTTGATGAAAGTATTTGCCCCACTTTCTCCCTGTTTTCATTGAATTTCTTAATTAACACGTCCAGCGTGTTCCTAGCCTCACTTATCACTTGCTCCCTTTTCACAGCCCCTTTCTTAATGTCATTCATTAATCTCTCGAAATGCCTGGTTAACTCAACTTTCACCAGCTCGGGGAAGAATATCTCAAGTGTTTCAACAATCCCTAACCCCAGGTCTGTGACAACGACGCCTCGAGTAGTGTTAACCAAGTATTTTCTCTCGAAAAGCTTCTCTATTATTGTAGCTCTCGTAGCCTCCGTACCTATTTCAACACTCTCCATCCATCTCAACATCCCGATTTTACTAATCCTCTGAGGCGGCCTAGTATACGCGGTTTTAACGCTGACCTCGACAATCCTAACCTTCTCTCCTTCCCTAAACCTGGGCAATGCTTTGACGCTTGGTTTGTGGAATGGATAGTATTTGTACCAGCCGAGATTTCCAATACCCTGTCCTGTCGCCTGGAAAACAATGTTCACACCTGGCAGGGCAAATTTCGCCGTGGAACGATAGATTACTGCACTACCCGCGAAAGCTGCTAGGAATCTTCTAACTATTAAATCGTAAACAGCCCACTGATCATTGTTCAGTTTAACAGGCTTGACCCCCGTGGGATATATGGCTGGATGCGCTGGATCATCCTTGTCGCCTTCAACGGGTTGCAAAAAGCCTTTCGTCTCTTTTAAAAGCTCTGAGACAAGACCGCTGTAGTTTGATATCTGCGAGATCTTGGTCAATAAGCCCTTGAAATCCAGCCCTCTGGGCAGTTTCTGGCTGTTAGTCCTAGGGTAGCTGATGAGAGCGTCAAGATAGAGTTGCTCAGCAATTGACTGGGTTTTAGACGGGCTGTACCCGTAGATTCTCGCAGCCTCCTCCTGGAGGTCGCCAAGATTGAATGGAGGGGGTGGGGATATCGAACTAGTATGTTCCTCGTAGGATTCCACCGTTAAAAAGCCCTCCTTCCTAATCCTCTCAGCGAGAGCGTATGCTTCATTCTTCCTCTTGATCGGGTTGTTAACTAATTCCAGCGTTATTTTCACGCCATCCTTAGCGATGGTTGGGATAACGCTGTAAACCGGGGTTGGGATGAACAGGTTCCTCTCTTTCTCTATGTCGGAAACGTATTTTAGAGTAGGGGTTTGAACCCTGCCAGCGCTTAGGATGATTCTTCTCTTTGAAAAGCTTTCCACAGTTCTCATTAAGGCTCTGCTTACATTGATACCCCATAACCAGTCTAATTCGTGCCTGCAAAGCCCTGCCTCAATCATTTCATAATCGAGCCGGGTTAGTTTCTGAAACGCCTCCCGCAGCTCTGAGGGGGTCAGGCTTGAGAATTTTGCTCGGAAAGCCCTGCTGGGGTCGCCGTTGAATTTAATTATCAAGTAACCTATCACACTACCCTCGATATCGTAATCGCACGCGTTCACGAAGTAGCTACTGGAGGTGCACAGTCTTCTCAAAGCCTCCAGGTAATTGAATGAGTGCGTCTTTTTCTTTTCAACCTCGTATAATGGAGCCCACTGGTAGGTGTAAACAGGGTAGCCGTTTTCCCGAGTTGTTAGCCCGTACAAGTGTCCAACTGAGCTTGCAACAATTATCTGGTGGATGCCATCGCGTATTTCAAAGTAGGTTACATTATTAATATTTCTTACAAAGTACTTCTGGCTTAATGCATCAGCTATTTTCCTCGCAGCCTTAGGCTTTTCAGCAATTACAAGTACCTTTCCCTTTAAATCCCATATACTAGTGTACCCCGATCCCCGTCCAACCGCGTTGGAGGTGCGGTTCGCGTCCACCCTGAACAATCATAAACCCCGTGGAAAACTCTATTTTCCAGCAAACCCTACCCTACCGGTATTGGCGTGACCATTACTAGTAAAACTAGGTAGGGAATTAAATAATGCCATGGCCTCTCATCATCATACTGATCCGCGCTACCGGGGTGTTGTCCTTTAGCAATATAGCCTCTTAGGATGAATACTACTAAGGAGAGCAGCAGGTAGTAGTAGCCGGCAGCATAATTCATCAACATTAAAGACAGCCCAGTTACAGCTAGCAGTGCAATAACAATTTTCCCTAGTTTTTCATGAGCCCTAGGCGACATCAAGCTTCGCAGAACATGTCCTCCGTCGAGCTGACCTATCGGTAGTAGGTTTAGAAACGTTACGATGAATATTATGTAGGTTATGAAGAGCAGTGGATGTATCAGCAAAACCTCCCCGTTCACAGGCTTCAGCATTAGAAGTAGCTCCAACCCTAGCGTGGTAAGGGGCATTGCCCCTATTTCCCCGGCTTCAGCTAGTTCGACAGCCTTCTCGTACGGGATTGACACTGAGCTGAACACTCCTACAACCCCTATCAACAACCCTGCTAAGACCCCTGATAACGGGCCTGAAATACCTAGCCTCGCTAAATCTCTTCGAGAAGGTGGAAGAGTCTTCATCATTATCACAGCTCCGAAGGTCCCGATGAAACCCAGCTGAATAGGGGGCGCCGGTATGAATATAGGCCCCTCTATCAGCACGCCCTCCCTCTTGCTGGAGAACACGTGTCCGAGCTCGTGAACGCCTAATGCGAGCAGGAACAGGAGAGTGTACACTACGGCTGTTGCGAACGGATTTAAGCCAACAGGTATTCCAAGCTTTGACGCTATCTCTGCGAAGCCGCTTGCCAGCCCGTAGCCTGTTAACCCGACTGTGAAAAACGTGGTGATCGTGAGGACTTGCTTGAACGGGATCCTTCTCTCGGGAATAGGTAGAAATCTTAGAACAGGGCGCTCACTCTTTATTTGTAGAACCATGTAGTGGTGGTTTTCAATGAAGAATTTGTAAATGTTCGAGAAAGCATCCTTGTCAACAGGTTTCTCAACGTAGAAGTCGAATACTTTTCCGAAACTACTCTGATACTCACTATACCCTACTACTAATATTCCATGTTTCGAGAATTGTTGATAAATACTTTCTAACATCTGTTGTGATGAGTTTGCTGACTGGAATGAGCTCGTATTTTCCATCCTCAACCCTCCTACGAATAGACATTGGTAAACTTGTTTTTAACAGCTCATATATCGCTACTGCAACAGGGTCTTTGATTTGGATACCGCTAACATCTATGAGGGTTGGCGCCCCCAGCGAGAGCTGGAGGGAACGTGCCCCGATGATTCTCGCTAATTCAAACCTTGTGAGCCTTGATGCAAATACTTCCGAGTATATTTTCCTAACATCCACACTCATTCTCTTAAACACCTTCTTAAAGCAGGGCATTATTGAAAAATGGTGTAGAGGATTTATAAATTAAAATCTTTTCGATTGAAAAAGAGGTTTACGGGCTCCTTACTCGAAGCTCCCCGGAGGTGGTGTTTCGCCGCCTTCTTTCTTGCCCTTTTCCTCCTTCTTCACGGGGCTTGCAGCAATTATGTCGTCAATCTTCAATATCGTTATAGCAGCCTCCGCTGCAGTCTTCACCATGGATTCTTTAACAAGCAGAGGCTCTACTACGTTGTACTCAAGCATATTCTCCCTTACCTCTCCGGTCACGACATCGATCCCTGCGTACTTTTTGCCTTCACTGTGGAGCTGCCTCAGCTTCATCAATGTTTCTAACGGATCCTTACCGCTTGACTCTGCAAGTATTAACGGAATCTCCTCTATGGCTTGTGCGAATGCCTCGATTGCCAGCTGCTCCTTCCCTCCAACTTTAGCTGCGAACTCCCTTAACCTCATAGCCAACTCGATCTCGACGGCGCCGCCTCCAGGCACTATCTTCGGAACCTTCATAACATTCCTCAGCACGTTTAAGGCGTCCTTTAGGCTTCTCTCAATCTCATCCATCACCATGTCGTTTGCTCCGCGAATAAGTATTGTCACAGCCTTCGGATTCTTGCAGCCCTCGATAAACACCATTTTATCATTACCTATTCTCCTCTCCTCTACCAGCTTAGCATAGCCTAGGTCCTCGGGTTTCAAATCCCTAACGCTACTGACTATTTTACCTCCGGAAGCTCTCTCTAACTTCTCAAGGTCGCTTCTCTTAACTCTTCTCACAGCCATTATCCCCTTCTTGGCGAGGAAGTGCTGGGCTACTTCATCAATGCCTTTCTGGCATATCACAACGTTAGCGCCGGTGGAGGCTATTTTCTCAACCATCTCCTTAAGCAGGTTCGCCTCCTCATCAAGGAATGCCTTAATCAGCTCGGGGCTGGTTATGTTGATTTTAGCAGTGATCTCTGGCTTCTCAACCTCTAAGGCCGCGTCCAGCAGTGCTATCTTAGCGTCCTCAATCCTTCTCGGCATCCCTGGGTGAACAACCTCTTTATCGATAACGATGCCTTTTATCAGCTGAGTATCGATAACGTTTCCTCCCTTCTTCTTCTCTATTTTAACGTCATCGGTTCTGAAATCAAATGTCCCGTTCTCCTTGGGCTCTGCAACTGTTAGAGCGGCCTCAATAGTCATGTCAGCCAGCTTGTTGGATATCACGTTCCCTCCAATGTACTTGCTGGAGATTGTTGTCATAACCACTTTCTTCAAAGACTCCCTGTCAGTGGGCGATACCTTGTACGCTATGTCGCTGAGTATTTTGAGCGATTCTTTCAGAGCCTTTGTGTATCCTTCAATAATAATGCTGGGGTGGATGTTCTGGTCTAGGAGCTCCTCAGCCTTCGCGAGGAATGCTCCGGCAAGGACTACGGCACTGGTTGTGCCGTCACCAACCTCAGCGTCCTGGGCCTTTGCCACCTCAACTAGCAACTTAGCAGCAGGGTGTTGAACCTCCATCTCTTTTACAATTGTGGCTCCGTCATTCGTCACGGTTACGTCTCCAAAACTGTCAACCAGCATTTTATCAAGTCCACGGGGGCCGAGACTGGTTCTTAAAACCTCAGCCAATGCTCTTGCAGCAGCAATGTTCCCGCGCAATGCCTCCCTGCCAATGGTTCTCCTCGTCCCTTCCTTCAACACGAGTACAGGTATTCCATACATTGCCATTTCTTCTCACCTAATCATTCTATAGAATCCATAAATTAATAGACATAAGGGCTTCTATATAAATTTTTCGCATCGGCTAACACTACCTGAAAACTATTAAAGTGTTAAAAACAGATTTAATACAAGAACCGTAAAGTGAGTTCAATGTACGAGCTCAACAGCAGGGAAGAGTTTGAAAGAGCACTAACCGGTAACGAGCTAGTTATCGTAGAGTACTACTACCCGGGGAGTCAGGAAAGCGCCATTTTAAGCGAAACGGTGAAAGAGTTGGAAAAGCTGATCGACCCGAACATACTCGTCTGCAAGGTAAACGCGCTAAGGGAGGACATAACGGGTGAAAAACTATCTCACACACCAATGGTAAGGGTTTACTACCAGGGGGCAGTGATTTTCGAGCAGAAAGGGGTTTTCGAAAACCTTGAGATGAATATTCAGGTTTTAAGACGGGGAATCCGCTCAACGCTCGCTTCAAAGGGCGTGAAAATAAGAGTCTGACCCGTGAATCAATCCCCGTTTAATTGTGCTGAATAATTCTCCACCAGGTTGAAGTCTCCCTGTTAATTAGACCTTAACGTCTCGCTGGTTAATGTTCTCCATTATGAGGGAGATGTCTGATGGTCTCAGATATACCTGGTAGTAGATTCTTCCAGGGACTATGCTTTTCGAGCGAGGGGAGTACACTCCCGTGGAATTAACTAGGACGTAGCCTAGTTCTAGAATACTTCTCAACTCGGCAACACTTGCAGACTCCACGTACATTTTAAACTTATTGGCAAAGTCAAGCCGTGTTCTAACGTATTGCTCGCTAACAATATTGCCGCAGACATTGCAGGAAAGGTCGGACGAGATAGAGTTGAACCCGCATCTCGGGCATTCTATAAGCTCTCTTGACATGTGCTTGTTCCATACTGCCTGGAGAGTAAGGATAAGGTCTTCTCTACCATATTTGCGGGCAAGCGAGTAAAGCTTAGAAGCGCTCGGTATGGTAGCCTTCCCTCCCCGGTAGACTACGTATTCAAGGATTTTCTCATCGAGAGTGTCCAAATTCTCCAATATTTTGAAAACGACTAGCTCATATATGTTTTGCATGTTTCTCTTAATTCTCTTCAACACTGTTTCAATATCCGGCTTACTCGAATACCCGGATGTAACTGCCTCGATGACTTCCCGGGAAATCGCGGTTTTCAAGTCGCTGGGAATGCTTAACTCGTTCAAACCCAGGTATTCTAATACTTCACCCGACATCTTGTCTACTAGGTCATCTATTGAAAAGCTTTTGGAAGGCTTTCTCCTAGCCGACGCCTCTTTTGATTTGGTGGTTGTTCCCTCAGGAACCTTATCACCTGATGTTTTAGAATCCGATTTCTTGAGGCGGGGAATTAAAAACACCCCTTGAAAGGGGTTAAAGCGAAACTCCTTCAGGTATGCGTGCGTGCCTTGCAAGGCTTCCTGCTTTCTCGAAGTAATTACCTATAATGTAGCTCAACACTAGTTTAGCGATATGCGGCTTCTCCCTTAGCCTGTATAAGAATTCCCTTATCTCTGCAACATCGGCTTTTCCTTTGAAAACCTCTTTCCTAATGGAGTTGACTATGTTGTAAACCAACTCATCGTAATCCTCTTCCGACTCCAAGTTGTCACCATAGTATTTCTCCAGTAATTCCTCTAAAATGTCCCCGATTGCTTCGTCGACAACGTCGACAACCGATTCTTCAGCGTTACTGCTCAACGTGTTTCACCTGAGATCCATTAAAAGAATACCTACTTATAAACTGATTTAAAACAACCTCACTGTTAGACCGTCTTCGTCAAGGAATGCTAGGTCTTCGGGGATTTTTTAACGAGATTCAGCCTGTACTGGTCTCTCACAGTATCGTATAAGTATTCGACCACGCCTATCGAGTCCAGTCCGTAGGGGATTGCCGCGTCGAAAACCGTGATCACGAGCCCGTCGTGCGCTACTCTATAGCCGTTAACCATTTCATGACTCCTCACGATATACTTACCATGTATCAAGCCAAGGGCTTTCGAGGAAACCTTCTTACCGTATAAAACGCCCGCGCCTCTAGGGGAGTCGAGGAATTCCACGTTAAGCTCCACGGGGTCACTCCACAATATTTCCTCCAACATTTCAGGACTGGCTTTCCCCGTGTTTAACGAGAATGCCTCTTCGAAGCTAGAGGCCTCTAATACTTTAAGCGGTGGTCCACCGTGAAGCATTAATATTTCGCCGGGAAGGTAAGCCGTGATAGGGAGGGTGTTGAAGAGGCTTAAAGCCTCGCTGTACACTTTCTCCCCCTCCTCCCCGTATCTTTCAACTAGGACGCTTGGGAAATCATGCGGGTGTGGTATTAGCCAGGTAGGGGGTTCGTGGTTTCCTCGTAGAAGAATGATTTGATCGTTGAAAGCTGTTTTCAAATAGAGGAGCAGGGCCAGGGTTTCAATCTGGTAGTCCCCCCTGTCAACATAGTCTCCTAGAAAAACCATTACATCGCTACCTTGCCCCAGTAGTTCAAACCTCTCTCCCAGTATTGTCAGAAGTGAGTGGATATCGCCGTGAAGGTCTCCAATGATGTGTAAGTTAACTCCTCTTTCAACTTCAATAATCCCTGGCTCGTGGAAGACGTAGTTCCTTGTAGAGCTTTTAACTCTACCCGAAGCGTTTCTCATTAATTCGATTATCTTCCTAGGATCGGACGCTTTATCCAGTACGTCTCTCAATATTTCATCCAGCCTATTCATGAATGTTTCCCTGGAAATATATCAGAGAAGTGTAATATAAGGGTAGACCTCGTATGAGGCTCCTTCAACAGGCTCGTGCGAAATCTGCGGGTTACTAAGCCTTAAAGGATCACACCATCCGTGAAGGATTGCTAACACCGGGTGCTTACTTAAAAGATGAATCTGGTCCACACCGGTTAAGATTTCACTTTTAAACAGCAGGTTCACCAAGGTGTTAAGTATCGAGAGAGTCGGAGCCGCGATCCTTACCAGGGAATACACTCCCTGAGCCCTGTACACTAGTCGAGGGTATAGTTTATTTTTAACATGCTTGTAGTAGTGGAATGGAATGCTTTTAAGCATATATTTCTTCACGATATCCTTCAAGAACTCTGAAGTCTTAACATCGTTTTGAACCGGGGGATTGAAGAAATTGAATATTTCAAACAAGATAAGCTCGTCAATTTCATCCCTCACCATGGAATACTTTTCCTCGTCCATGGTTTTGAAAACTATCTTACGCTCGAGATGTTTTTCAATAGGGATCACGACCTCTTCCACATACCCGGAGAAGACGATGTGGCAAAGCTGATTGTTAATTCTTAAAACCTCTTCCGGGATAACCACTGGTTCTAAAAGATACATCATTATCAACGGTTTCTTGTTATAGGAGTAGTACAGGGATAGTGTTCTAACGTTCTTATCAATACATTGCAAAACATCCGCCTTCTGAGACATCTCTATCATTACGAAGGATGGTTTATGCTTACCCAGAGCACCCAAGTTTACGTTATAGTACTTGTAAAGAACCTCGTTCTCCAACCCCTTTGTGATTAGTGATGAAATATAGGATGGTTTCAATCCAAGGGTTTGAGATATCTCCTTAAGCCTCATACCTGAATTATACAGCTCTATAATCCTCCATAAGTCGTGTAGTTTTGAATAGCTAAGTCTCATTGAAGACTCCTTCCAGGACCAGTGTTAATATAGGCTCCAAGTCACCGATGCTTATGGCTTCAACCATCCCCTTGTAATACGCTGTAAACATGTCGTCTGTTTCCTCCACTAGGAGGCCCAGTTTCTCGAACAATTCCTTCCTTTCACTGTTAATGCTTCTACCAGTGTAGTTGATTCTTAGAATCCCGTCTCCAAGCCTGATAAGTATTGTCTCATCTCCTCTCGAAACCCTGAATATTGTGAAATAGTGCAGAGCACCCCTTAGATCCCTCTCCCTTATCCTCTTCTCAGTGAATCCCCCAGCACCCAGTTTCTCCCTTAAGAAACCCCTTATCCAATCCCCAATTACTTCTTCAGTGGCTACCATTTTCTTCACCACCATACGGTTCAGACGCGGCCAAGGCTCAACATTAACTAAATCAGCACGCTCGTTTAGAGCTCATCGCGCTCGCTCGCACCGGGGATACTCATCACTTCTAAGCTTAAAACCATGATTATGCTCGGTCAAATGCCTTCAAATCATCAATCATTGTCGGGAGTACTCGTCATCGCTGCCAATGTTAAGTTTTTCCCTTAGCTTCTTTTTAACGTTTTCAGCCACTACTGCTCCGTCAATCCTCCCTCTCACAAGCTTCATGGTCTCGCTCATCGCGATCGCGAAGGCTTTCTCCTTCTTTGCTAGAAGCTTCTCCTTGTGCTTCTCTATAACATCCTCGATAATTCTCCCTAATTCATCCATGCTAAGCCTGGTGATGCCTAGCTCTTTCACTAATTCCTCAAGCCTTTTCCCAGGGTTAAGCAATGCCTGCTTCATCAAATCCGGTATTGCTTCCTTGGAGATTTCCCCCCTGGAGAGCAAGCCCACTATTTCTTCAATCAACTCGTCTGTAACGTTCTCAACAGGAACATTCTCCTTCCTGAGAGAGGGAATTATGTTAACTAGTATTGAAGCAATAATTGAGGGTTGAACGCTCCCCCTGTACTTATCGACAAGCTTCTCATACAGGTCAAGCCTGAGGTCTCTGATAAGCGTGCTCGCTAATTCAGCGCTCAACCCGTGTTCTTCAACGAACCTTTTCAACTTAACATCGGGTGGTTCTGGAACAATTTTCAAAGCTTTCTCGATCAAACCAGGGGTGACGTACACGAGCGGGATATCCGTCTCCGGGTACATTCTCGCTGCTCCTGGACGCGGCCTCGTATACTTTGATGTTCCATCAGGGTTTGCACTCCTAGTCTCCTCTGGAACTCCTACTACCGCTTGCCTCGCCCTCTCCACCACTGCTTTCAAGGCTTTGATACACTTATCACGTTGATCAGCAACGATTACTATCGCATCTTCACCCGGGTTCGCGTCAAGCATCTTGTAGAGTGTTTCAACCTCCTGCGCCGTTATCCCATAGTTCGGCAACTCATCCGTGTGGAATATTCCGCCAACACCTCCCCATACTTTAGCGTAGTCCGATAACTCCGTGCCAAACCGTCTCCCAGGCTGCACCTCCCTGCCCAGCAGACCTTTGAACCCCTTCAGCACGACAGCGTATACCCCGCCTCCGGGGGTTGTTAAGGATTTCCTTACAATCTTTGATGACGTGTTTTTGAAAACCTCGGTTACATCCACTATCTCTTCTTTCAAATCCTCCGGTTTCACATTTCTCTTCAATAATTCATCCCTGATCTCTAGAAGCCTCTGCTGGCGCAGGGCTTCGAGCTCTACAACCTTGGGGATTAAGTAGAGGTGTTGTACTCCTTTAATCTCAACCTTGGCTCCATCGCGGATGCTGACGTTAAGATCCTGTCTTATAGTGCCCAGCCCCCTCTTAGCGTAACCAGTCAGCCTTACCAGTTGCCCGAGCTTCAAGGCAATCCTCATGGCTTCCTCAGGGTCGTTGATATCGGGCGCTGTGGCTACCTCCACTAGAGGGATTCCCAACCTGTCAACACGGTAGTAGACCTTATTCCCTTCCTCACTCATCTTCCTGGCAGCATCCTCCTCAAGACACAGTGTTTGAATCCCTATCCTCTTCTCCCCATCCATGATGAAACCGTTCAACGCTATTAAAGCAGTTCTTTGAAAACCGCTCACGTTACTCCCATCCACCACAATCTTCCTCATAACATGCACTTCATCCACCACTCTCATGTTTAACGCCTTAGCAATTGCTAATGCAACCGTCAACGAGTCCTCGTCCAGGTGATGCGGCGGTTCCTCGTCAACTTCCACGAGGCATGATGATTCCGCAGGAGCCTCGTATACGAATACCCGCTCCTTCCTCCACTCCAAAATAGCCGCAGGGTCTACCTCCCCGGTCTCGCTCTTGGCAGGTCTTAAGCCTCTTTCTATGTGAAACTTCGGCTGCTCCTCCACCAGTCTTGTAGGGCATTGGCAGAAGAGCTTCCTGGGAGTGTCTAGTTGAACGTGGATTTCGAGACCAACCCTCAATCCTAGTGATTTAAAGTCAAGCTCACTCATGAGACCACCTGGGGTATAGTTCTAAAGTATGCCTCTCGTTGATTTCCCCGGCAATATTGGTCTGCATTAGCTGTCTAACCTCGGCAAGGTTCTTAGTCACGGAGCCCAGTATCCACGATAGCTTAACGTAAGCGGTTTCAGGCAGCATGTCTGAAGCCGGTATAACTCCTGCTTCGAGAAGTCTTCTCCCAGTGCTGTAAACGTTAAGGTTTACACGCCCGAACAAGCACTGGCTTGTCATTACGACGGGGATTTCATTCTCAACAGCTCTTTTCAAGGAATCGATCAGCGAGTTAGATACGTGTCCAAGGCCGCTTCCCTCTATTACTATTCCGCTGAATTTTTTATCTACAAGGAAGTTTACTATCTCCTCCTGGAGGCCAGGGTAGGCTTTCACGATCGCTACTTTATCGTCAAACTTGTTCCTCAACAATGCCTCCTTGCTACGATCTCTTTTCTCTAAAATCCTGCCAACAATTCTAATCTCCCTGGTGTAGGGGTATACTAGTGCTATAGGCTTGTCGTTAATGGGTTGGAAAGCGTCTCTCCTGCTTGTGTGCATTTTCCTTGCTTTAACACCCCTCAGCACTACAGCGTAGCTGTCCGAGGACTCTCCATGCATAACTATGACTGATTCAGCAAAGCTTGCTTTGAAAGCTGTTAGAACCGCTGAGTACAGGTTGAAGAAGGAGTCGCTACTGGGCCTGTCACTGCTTCTCTGAGAGCCTACGAAGACTATGGGAACCGGCTTCCCCACTATTGAGAATGCGAGGGCTGCTGCAGAATAGCTCATCATGTCTGTTCCGTGTGCGACAACCACTCCTTCAGCACCGTTAGTTATTTCCCTATATACTTCCAGAGACAGTTTCTCCCAGTCGGAAGGCGTTATGTCCTCGCTGAACTTCTTCATAATCTCGCGAACGTTTAGGAAGCCTACATCGCTTAGCTCCGGCGCCCATTCCAGTAACTCCTGCGGGTCAAGCAGCGGGGTCACCGCCCCCGTCACATAATCCACCTTAGATGCTATTGTGCCTCCTGTGGCAAGAATTGATACGAATGGTTTCTTCAGCGAAGCCTCGGAGCCGGTGGTTCCCGGAAGCCCTTTCTTCTTAGACAGTAAAACTATCCTGGTTTCTAACTCTACTTTAACACCGATGTTGTACCCGTTAGAGAGTTTTAACACTAATACCGGTCTGTTAGAATACAAGAGCTGTCTAGGCATTAGCACGCCTGTAAAAGACTCCCCATCCGGGTTGTCAACCCTGATCACATCTCCAGGCTCCGCGCCCGCTTCCCTCAGCTTAGAAGCTATGAACCCTGTATAACCGTGGTAAATCTCCATGAAAACTCACAATGGAGATTATGGGGGTTATAGGTTTAAAAAAGGATTATCCTTGATAATCAGGAAGAACCTCGGGAAGACCTGTCTTTCTCGAATAGTACTTGTTTAAAACCCTGTGCCCTAGAACCAGCAGCACTACGCCTATGGGCAGTAGTATCAGCGGGTTTGTTAACCCAGCCGCGAACAGTAAGTAAAGGATTAGTGAAACACCTGCGGCAAAGGTTCCATAAGGCATTTGAGTGGTTACGTGGTCAATGTGATCGCTTCCGCTGAACATTGACGACATAATAGTCGTATCGCTTATCGGTGACACGTGGTCGCCGTAAATACCTCCTCCGAAAACAGCGCCAACAGATGCGGCAGCAAGCATGTAGGCTAGATTTATATCATTGTATTGCATAAGCGCGATCTGCCAAGCCAGCGGTACAGCTATAGGCATTACGAGGGCGAAAGTACTCCAGCTGGTCCCAGTAGTGTATGAAATAAACATTGAGATCAGGAATATTATTAATGGAACCAGCAGTGCTGGAATATTGGCGCTGACAGCCTGCGTGACCACGTAGTCAGCAGTGCCCAGGCTCTGGGTTGCGGTTTTAATGGTCCAGGCTAGCACTAAAATAGCGTTCGCATAAACCATAAGGTACATCCCTTTCAACGTAAACTCCATGGACTTTCTAAATGTGAGAACCCTTGAATACATTGCCCCTGCAAAAGCTATTAGGAATCCTGTGAAGCTACCCCATAACAGGGCTGTTGCAGCATCAGCATTCATCAAAGCATCAATGAAACCTATCTCCCACCATGCAACATTCAACTTATTCTCCACAATAATTGCTGTGGCACCTGTATACCACAAACCTATCAGCGTCACGATAATTAACCCTATTATCGATGCTATGAAAACCGTGTAAGAAGCTCTTTTCTCCCTTGGAGCCTCGCCGAGCACGCTCTCCGTGGGGAGTAAGGGCTGTGCACCGTCCCGTAGAACCTTGCCCTCCGTTAAAGCCCTGTGCTCTGCTTTAAGCATTGGTCCAAAATGCCTTCTAGTTGCCGCTATTAGGAAGACGAGGATGAGTGCTAGGATGGAGTAGAAGTGGTAAGGCACCGCGCTCAGCCACAGCCCATACCCGGATACGTCAGGGATTGCTGGAATAACTCCCTGCTCGAACTGGTCTTTCAACACGTCAAGCGCTCCATTGATCTGCTGAACCTCATACCCTATCCAGGTTGAAACAAGCATTAATCCTGCAACCGGTGCAGCAGTTGAGTCAACTATGTAACTGAGAAACTCTCTGCTAACTCTGTGCTTATCGGTTAAAGGCCTCATGGAGTTTCCTACGACTATAGTGTTCGAGTAGTCGTCGAAAAACACGATAATCCCTAGCAGAGAAGTCATAATGGAAGCCGTCCTAGCGGATCTGATACGCTTACCAATCGCCTCAGCTATCGAGTGCATCGAGCCCGAGGCGTACAGTAGCGCTACCATCGCACCTATCAGGAAGTCGAAGACCAGGATGGTGGCGTTCCAGGAGTCCGTTATACTGGATACAATCCAGTTCCATGTTTCAATAGTTGCTGACAACGGGTTATACCCATACACCATTAACGCAGCTATCCATATACCCGCGAAGAGAGCCGGCAATACTTGCTGCGTATATATCGCCAGGACGATGGCGAGGAGCGGCGGGAGTAGGGGGAATGTATAATAGGCGAACCTCTTATCCTCCGGCATGAACTCTGCGTTAGGAGGGGCAAACGCTAAGAGACCAATAGCCAAAATAATGATAATAACTATTAGTTTAGCCCGCACATAACCCACCTGCCACAATTATATTTCCGGAGGCTTTAAATATAAGGATATCTCCAACCCTGAGGAGAAGCCAACAGGATTGTTTAAAAAGCCTGCTGCTTAGGAGGGTTCAGGATCCTCCTAACATACTCCACCCTGTTCCTAAGCCTGGGAGGCTTGTTTTTCTTCTGCTTGGGCGGTATTTTAGGGGTTGCATTCCTAACCTTTCCCGCTTTCGTTAGCGAACCGTGAGTTGGCATGCCTCATGCACCTAGTTAAACACTGCTCTACTGAAATTCTACGGTTTTAAGGGATATTTAAATATTGTTTACAAAATAATTAATCAATGAACCGGTGAAAGCGATGACGAAAGCTTACCTTGTGGAGACGTTTATTGGAGTACTAGTTTTCGATGAAAACAAGAAGCTATTGTTGAATATCCCGGCTCCAAGCTCGATCGATGACCATGTTGAGTATTTGCTGAAGGTTGAGAACGGGGAGGAGACTCCTCAGCTGGCTGAAGCACTCGGCAAGCTCAGGGAGAACGGTTTCTCCGAGGTCGAGGTTGAGCACTTATCTGTTGCTAGGAATGTTTCAAACCACGGTTTGAAACCTAATATTTCACCAGGGCATGAGGTATTCCTGGAGGCTCGTGAGAGGCTTCCAAGCCTTGCACTGGAGACAGGAATGTACAAGACTGTTGACGAGTATTATCAGAAATACCATGAGATAATGATGGAGTATACGAGGAGGAAGCTTAGAAGGGAAGCGCAGAAGAGGGATTTGCTTGCTGTACAGGCCATTAGGGCAATAGACGATATTGATAAGACCATCAACCTCTACATTGCGAGACTGCGCGAGTGGTATAGTATTCACTTCCCTGAGCTAGACGAGCTAGTTAAGGAGCATCCCGAGTATGCTAAACTCGTGTACGAGCTGGGAGATAGGAGCAATTTCACAGTGGAGAACCTGCGGAAACTAGGCTACTCTATGGAGAAAGCCGAGAAGCTAAGCGAGGCAGCCAGGTCGAGCATAGGAGCGGATTTAAGCGATTTCGATTTAAACTACATAAAGATTCTTGCAAACATTGTTCTCGAACTGTATAAGCTGAGAGATACTTTAGACGGCTATATCGAAGTAGTGATGAAGGAGGTTGCTCCGAACATCACCGCCATTGTTGGTCCGAAGCTAGGTGCTAGGTTAATGAGCATAGCTGGAGGGCTTGAAAGGCTCGCGAAACTCCCTGCAAGCACTATCCAGGTATTAGGAGCTGAGAAAGCCTTGTTCAGAGCCTTGAGAACAGGCGGCAAACCACCCAAGCACGGAGTATTGTTCCAGTATCCCCCGATCCATAAGAGCCCGAGGTGGCAGAGAGGAAAGATCGCTAGAACAGTCGCAGCAAAGCTGGCAATAGCTGCTAAAATAGACTTCTTCAGCGGGAGATTTATCGGTGACAAGCTAGTTAAGGAGATAGAGGAGAGGATTGAGGAGATTAAGAAGCTGTATGCGAAGCCGCCTGTTAAGAAGGAGGAAGAGGAGAAGCCTAAGCCCAAGCCCAAGAAGAAGTGGAGGAGGTGATTGGAGTGAGTGAAGCGGTTAGTGTAAAACCCCACGCCAAGTACTTCGGGGTTTACGTAGTAGAGATGGATGATGGAAGCGTCAGGCTCGCAACCAAGAACCTTGTCCCTGGGACAAGGGTTTACGGTGAGAAGCTCTTCAGGTTTGAAAACGTAGAATACCGCGAGTGGAACATGTATAGAAGCAAGCTTGCAGGCGCCCTTGGAAACGGCATCTCCGAAATGCCTATTCGCGAGGGACATAAGATCCTCTACTTAGGCGTTGCCTCGGGAACCACTGCGAGCCACATATCCGATATAATAGGTGTTAACGGTAAAGTTTTCGGAGTAGAGTTCGCGCCGAGAGTGATGAGAGAGTTCGTAATTGTCGCCGACACCAGGAAAAACCTTATTCCAATACTAGCAGATGCTAGGAAACCCTACCAGTACCGTCACGTTGTAGAACTTGTCGACGGCTTGTATGCTGATGTCGCGCAGCCTGATCAAGCATCAATAGTTGCAGACAACGCTGATTACTTCTTGAAAGACGGGGGTTACCTCTTAATGGCTATCAAGGCTAGAAGCATAGATGTTACAAAAGAGCCTAGCGAAGTATACAGGAAGGAAATTAACACGTTGAAGGAAAGAGGCTTCGAAATAGTTGACGTGGTCCATTTGGAGCCGTATGACAGAGATCACGCAATGGTTCTCGCCGTATACCATAGGAAGCGGTAGAAAGGTTTTAATGGCTTAAATCACATTATTTTTAGTTGACCATGTAAATACTTATGATTGAAAGGGTCGCCCTTGAACACTACCAGCGAGTTTGAATCAATGCTTGAAAACGTGTTGAACATTTTGAGAAAGGGAGGTTACACTATCCACCTTGTCTCATACCCTGAAGACAGGCGCAGCATTGACATAGTTGCCAAAAAGGATAAGGACGTGGTTTTGATAAAAATAGCCATTGACGCTGATAAAATAGGCAACCTGGAGGTTGAGGATCTGCGGAAGTCTTCGATCGCTTACTCCGCTAGCAGCATAATCGTGTCTAAGACGTACAGGGGGAGGGAGCTGGAGGACGATGTCGTATATGTGAAAGGCAATATCAACGTGGTTTCCCCAGAGTTGCTTGAAAACTACATTGTGAGAAAGGAGAAGCCGCTGATATATAATGTTAAAGGAATCTACGTGCTGAGGCTTGATCCACAGAAATTCTGCGAGAGAAGGACTGAGCTAAATCTCTCACGGGGCGAGCTGGCAGAGGCCTTGGGTCTGACACGCAAGGCTTTATACTTGTATGAGAAGGGTGAAACCATGGTCTCGTTGAACACTGCTCTCCAGCTCGCTGAATTCATGGGCGAGGATATTTTCAAGAAAATAGATCCATTGAAAGACAGGGTTAACGAAGAAGATTTCACAATAATCCAGAGCGAGAAAGAGCGTTTAGACAAGGAGTTATCAAGCATTATTGCAAAGTACAACTACATAGGAGTTAGGTTTAAGAGAACGCCAGTTGACATTGCCTTGAAAGGTGTGAAAACATTTAGCATAGTTAGACAGGACGACACCAGCAATGCGATGAGAAAAATAGATGATGCAGAGGAGATAGCGAACCTGACCGAATCGCTTCTAATAGTGTGGAAAGAAAAAACTGGTTTGAAAGAGCTTGAGAAATTGATAAAGAAATTAGAGTAGTCCTAGCACAGGAGAGCTTGAATGAACATAGTTATCACTGGACGACCAGGCGTTGGAAAGTCTACAGTTTTCCTCCGTGTTATAACACACCTGAAGGAACGTGGAGAGGTTTTAACCGGCTTCAGGACCCCCGAGGTAAGGGAAGGCGGAATCCGGGTGGGGTTTAAAATAGTGGACTTGAACACTGGTGAGGAAGCCTGGTTAGCGAAACGGAACGCTGATTCCACAGTAAGGGTTGGATCATATGGAGTATTGGTGAGTGAAGCATCCGAGCTCATTAGGAAGTCCTTGGAAACAGCGTTAAAAACAAGGAGTATTGTCGGAATAGATGAAATAGGACCTATGGAGCTTAAAATACCAGTCTTCAAGCCTCTACTACTGAGAATTCTTGAAAAGGAGACTGTTAAGATTCTAGTAGTGCACGAACGTTTAAGTGATAAAGAAATATTATCAAGGTTAGAAAACGCCGCATGGTACGAAATCACGGAGTCTAACCGGGACAAGGCTCCGTCAACAATAATTGAGGAATTGGAGAAGAGGTTGAGGAATTATTGACCGAGGTACATAGTAATGAGGAAGTTTTGACCGAAGGACTGGCCAGGATCATAGTGCCAAGACTGGAAAGCTATGTGAGAGAGGATGGGAAGCTAGAGCCTGCATGGATGCCTGTCTTCTACAACCCCGAGGCAGCTCTCAGCCGAGATATAACTGTTCTTTACTTGTCAACAAGGTTTAAGCATGGATTGAACTTCATAGATGCGTTGGCTGGAACAGGTGTAAGAGGCGTAAGAATCTCTCTTGAACTCGAAGGCGAAGGGGTTTTAAACGATGTAGACCCCCGGGCATTCCACTACATTAGGAGAAACATTGCCTTGAACAACCTTGAATCTCGGGTTCAAGCATTCAACCAGGAGGCTAACACGTTGTTGAACATGCTCACCTTCACCGGTATACCATTCGATTTCATAGATATCGACCCATACGGGTCTCCAATACCATACGTAGACTCCGCCTTCAAGCCCCTGGGTAAGAAGGCATCGCTGGGCGTTACGGCGACGGATACCGCACCGTTAACATGTAGCAATCCCAGGAAAATGCTGAGGAGGTACTGGCATAGATGCGTGGATGTTGATTTCGAGAAAGAAGTAGGTCTCCGCGTGCTGATTTCAAACATAGTGTTGAGAGGAGCCGCGCATGATATTATGTTGAAGCCTGCTGTATCCTTCCTCTACAAACACTACTACAGAGTAGTGTTTGAAACAGTTAGGAATGCTTCACTATCCTTTGAAAACCTTTCAAAATGCATAGGGAGCATTTGGTATTGCACTGAAACCCTTGAAAGAGGCTTCGCGGTGAGCGGTGAAAACGGGATAGCGTGCATGAGTGGTAAACCAGTTTTAATAGGGCCTTTATGGGTCTGCGAGCTAATGTCAAGCAGTGTTGTAAACGATATGCTCGCACAGCTCCCCAAGTATCCTTGGATGCAGAGACAAACGGTCAAGATGTTGAAAATACTGGCTGAGGAAACCAGCGTGCAAACCCCTTATATCAGGGTGGACAGGGTTTATTCACGCTTGAGAAAGAACATGCCACCGTTCAGCCAATTAATGGAGACTCTTAAGCAACATGGTTTCAAAGTAGCTAGAACACACTTCGATCCAAGGGGTATCAGGGTGGATGGAGACTTGTCGGAAGCGTTCAAAATCATGAGCACGCTGGGAAGGTAAAGCGTTTTAAAATGCAGGAAACACCGCTAACTACTCGGCTTAACCAACTTAGAAGCTGTTTCAACCTGCTTCTTAATGTACTCTGAAAGCATTGAACAGTTAGTGGGGTCGTAGTACCCTCCCTGGTAGCATCGATATATGAACGGGCAGCTAACACACACGATGTCTAGCACGCCTTCAAACTCCGCGCCAGGGCCTTGCGTCCTCAGCGCTGTGAGAGTTTCCTGTATTTTCTGGTTTTCAGGTTCTATCAAGAAAGTTTTCCGACCGTTAACCACTGCTTCCTTCCTTCTTACAAAGCCCATGCTTTCCAGTTTCTGCAAAGACCTTGAAACCGCGCGACTATCCAGCTTCAACTCTTTCCAGAGCTCACTCTGATACACGGTTTTATTCGTGTTTCTCGACAAATACTTCAATATCTTCACGTCGTCATCGTTCAGCTTGTAGTCTAGCTGGGACGTCATTTTGAACCTCACTGACTCCCTCGTCTCGCCTACTAAAATATTTGGGTTAAATCCATAATATACTTAAGCCTTTGAAGAGGGTTATTTGAAACTATATTAAAACCGGGCTACCGCTTCCTTAAGCGAATAATAAATATCACGATGAGAGCAAGGGCGACTAAGGCTAGCATTACTGTTAAAGCCTCGGCGGAAAGTAGGCGAGGAGGCTCTGTCGACACGGGTGGAGTTGGAGAGTGTTCTTCAAATGTTGTCGTGGGAGAGTGTGATTGGGTAGGCTGTGTTGTCTCGGTTGCTGATTGAGTCGGGTGTGAAGTACTAGTACTTATCGAACCAATGATTGTTTCATTTATGAAAGCTTCCACGAGGGAATTGTTAACCTCTGCCCCGAACATTCTCGTGAACTCGTCCCGGTCGAATACAGCTATCAGCTGGGAACCATTTATGCTTCTATGTAGATCTATCGTTTGCTCAACATCGCTCTCGTTAACGGTTGTTTCAACACTTTCTCCTTCAAACAGGAAGGGATAGTACCATATCGAGCCCGCTAGGAGGTCAACACTGATCCACTCGTAACCTGGAATATATGTTAGGACGAAAGCGTGGGGACCATTGTATCTAAATATGTATGTCACATTCTCAACCGGCATCACAAACCTCTCAAAACCTGCCTGGGGAATGTAAACATATCCGTATCCTATCGTAGAAGGTATTCCATAATAGTTTAACAATTCGATCAAAATCCTCGACATATCGTCGCAATCCCCCTGCCTGGTCTGAATTACCTCCTCAATACTGTTCGGTGTTGCAGACGCGTTGTAAGTTATGAACTCCAGGTAGATAAAGTAAGCAGCTGACACTGCAAGGCCCAGGTAGCTGGCTCTAGCTGTGCCGACCCCGTAGGTTTCGTTAAACCATTCTTCAAACGCAGGTACGACAACATTCACTACCAGCTCGTGGGGACGGTGCACGTATTTCTCGACTATGTCGCTTGGAAAACCTGTTTCAGGGTAGGGAGCGTATGAAACGTTGGCGAGCGCCATGGTGATTAATTGCTTGTTCCATGCTGACTTTGGAGTGCAGACTTCAACCTTGTTGACCAGGTAACCGTAGAATCCCTCGCCCACTGTAACGTTGAATGCGTATGTCCCGCTGGTTTCATTATAATCAACATTAACGCTGTAAACAGGCACTACTGTTTGATTTATGAAAGAGCCTAGCGTGAAGTTCACCGGAGATTCTAGTAGAAGGGTTTCCGTGATGTTGGAGTAGGTGATCCAGATCGCGTTGAAGAAGTAGAATGACCGGCACTCAACCGGTACTGAGACGCTCGGAGCGTCAGCTTGTAGCGGGGATGCAAGAACCATTGCAAGCATGAGAATAAGCAGTAGTAGACGAGGCATGTTGAAACCCTTTTTACCTGTTAATCGAATTGAAGATTATAAACTATTATCTGGGGTTGGTAGGGGTTTAGAGAAACAGGTTCTATACGGGGCGGCTACATTATGATGTCAATGTACGTGTTCTTAACTATTGAGTCGTAAGCGTTTCTCACAGCCACGTCGGTTAACCCTACGGAGCCGCCTACCTCGAGCTGGTTTCTCTTATTGTTAGATATGATGCTTGCAAGGTAGACCGATGCTGCTGCGAGGCTGGCCGGGCTCTTCCCGCTCAAGTGAACCTCCTCCGTAGCGGAGAGGAGCTTATTGGCGAGGACCTCGACTTCAGATGGTAGCGAGAGTTTCTTAACGATAATGCTGACATATGTTCTCGGGTCATACTTCTGAGGCTCTATTTTAACGTCCTTGACTATTTCCCTTATCTTCCTGATACCCTCCCATAAATCATCCATGCTGATCCCTACTTCCTGCGCGAAGGTCCTGGCCGCCTTAGGCTGGTTGTGGATCTTGTAAGCCAAGTAAAGCGCTGCGGCCGCAATTCTCCTGAGAGTTTTCTCCTTGTAGTTCATACCTCTAACCGTCTGGCTTGTCAGATCGGCAGCTGTTTCCTGAACACTTGAAGGAGGCTTCAAAATCTTTATCAGCTCGTTAAGCTCCGTCAACCCTTTCTTCACAATCCTGTTGGACTTGTCCACTCTGATATCGTAGTGCTTGGCAGCCCATGTCCTACCTGATTTAACATGTGAGAGAATGCTACCGGCGATCTCGGTTCCACCGACCCCGTGGTCGTGAACCCTGTTCGTGAACGCGCCGCTGTATCTTGGGGCTGAGTCCGTCTTCCCGCCTGATTCAAACCCGTTGTAAACAGGCTTCTCATCCAGTACTAGCCCGCAGCCTGCGCAGACCAGGGCGTTGAGGGATTCGTCGAAAACTATTTGAGTCGAGCCGCAGAACCTGCACACCGCTTTCACATAACTCACCTCCCGCTTCTCCTCCCACTCCGCCTAGGACGCTTCTCGGGGGCAGGCTTGTAGTAGTAAACGGTGCCTGGTTTAACCGTTGAGGCGGTCTCGAGGTTTTCAAGCTTCACCACTATCCTCGGCTCCTCGACACGGCCGATCACGTCCACTATCTTTCCAATCCTTCTCATTTCCTCATCATACACTGTTAAGCCGATAATTCTGGAGGCTTCTGGTGTCTCACATATTATGATAAGGTTGCCGTCGCGGGTAACCTGCTCTACGCGTCCAAGCTTTTTCAAAACTCTCCACCTAGGATCAGGTAATACCGTGGTATTATATCCCTCTGTTTTTATGCTTAAAAGGAATCCGTCCCTTGGATCCTTCTTGATACAAAGAGTGTTTATTATTTCAGGGTTTAAAGAATTGTTTAAATCTAGACGTAATACTTATAGTATTAACTCTAGTGCTTTCTTGCCCTGCTCTCTTTAATCTCCGCGGCTATCTTCTTCAGCAGGTCTATCTTACCGTACTTCTTATCGACAACCACCCTGCCTTTAACCCACCACCTACCAGGGTATGCCTTATCGTTTTCAACAACAGGGTTCAGACCTAGCTTAGCAGCAGCATTGTATATCTCCTCAATGCTGGGCGAGGGAACGGCTGAGGAAGATGGAATCCTCCTCCCCTCGCTTCTCGAAAGGGTTGAATCAATATACGCGGGATAGAGGATTGTTTTCCTCCCGCGATACTCTCTGCTCAAAAAACGCTACCTCTACTTCTCGATGAGAACCCCGTTCAGCACTCCATCCTGCCCAGGCCTGGATGTTATCCTGACAAGCCCCAGCTCAGTCTTGACTATAGTGCCTTTCGAAATAATCTGGAACCTGGCGTTTTGAGGGTTAGACGGGGTTTCAACAACGCTGAGGATTTTAACCTTCCTGCAGGACTTCTCCTTCGGATTATACACGTTTACGTAAAGCGCTTTCTTCACCCTAACCTTCACACTCCCCCCTCTCACCCTTACAATCCTCCTATCCTCCTCCCCAGCCAGAACCGTGAGGGTTGGGGGAGAACCCAGCTCACGCTTTCTCTTACCCCTGTGAACCCCTTTCACCCCTCCCGTAGGCTTCCTCAAATCATTACCCTGGTAAAACGACATGTAATCAGCCTCCTCAACCACTACTATTGAAAAATCCTTCATTCGTTTTTAAATATTAAGGTTCAAACCATCCCAACCGCTTCTTTTCCTATCCTACTAAAAGCATCCCCGGCAGATCAATACACATTCAACCCTTGAAAACCCGTCGAGTACCCGACCTCAAGCTACATGCTTTGCTTCTAGTCTATTCTGAAGAGATGGATTATTCCTTTTTACTCTCCAAGGCTTTTTTCAATGAATCAATCTTACTTCCAATCCAGAATAACCCTATACCTATGAGGGATGCTATTCCGAAGATAAGTAGGATTAGCGAGATCAATCCATCCGCTAGATTCCCATTATTAATGAATTTGGCGAGCATGGCGAAGCCGAAGCTGAAGAGGAGGATTGGCGGGATCAGCCAGAACGTCATGTCCGACTCATCCCTTTTATCCTCCGAACCCATTTTACCACCGGTTCCTCCGTTATTCTGGTCGTTTCAAATGATTACTAGGCGGCTGAACTTTATATTCCTTACAGAAAGAATTAGGAAGGATCCTTCTCGTGGAGTACCCTGCCATTATTTTCCCTGTCTCCCAGAGCGCTCGCTATTATGAATGGTGCAGGAGCCTGGCGCACGGATCCACGTGTCCCATGGCGATTTGTCTAGTGATTCCCAGGCTCAATAGCGCATAAACCATGCCTCCTGGGTGAAGCCTGTTTATAATAATCCTGGGTAATTATGGTTTATTGAGGAGTAAGGGTTGAGTGGGAAGAAGCTTAGGCTTGAAGCAATTACTCTTAAAGCTGGGAGGAAGCTGTTGAAGCCTTTCTACAAGGTTTACGAGAAGTGGCTTTGGTTGCAGATAAAGAACGGCCCCTTCCCCGAGCACGTGGGCATTATCCCGGATGGCAACAGGAGATGGGCTAGGAAGGTTGGGCTGGATCCTGCGGAGGGGCATTTGTTCGGTTACGAGAAGATAAAGGAGACTCTGCGCTGGATATGGGATTTAAACATTAAGCATGTAACAATCTATGCGATGAGCACTGAGAACTGCAAGCATAGGCCTCCCAAGGAGAGGGAGAAGCTTTTCGAGCTGGCATTCAAAGGGCTTAACGAGCTGAAAAACCTTAGCGAAATCCACAAGCACAGGGTAAGGGTGAGGATAATAGGGGACTACTCCCTGGTCCCTAACCACCTTATCACTGCTATAAAGGAGCTTGAAGAAGAGACTAAGGATTACGACAACTACACCTTGAACATAGCGCTATGCTATGGAGGCAGGCAGGAAATCCTGGACGCTATTAAGAAGATAGTGAGCGATGTCGTGGAAAATAGGCTTAACCCGAGCGATATTACGGAAGAAGTCTTCAAGAAATACCTTTACACTACCGGCTCCCCCGACCCAGACCTCATAATAAGGACAAGCGGGGAGGAGAGGATAAGCAACTTCCTCCTGTGGCAGTCAGCCTATAGCGAGCTGTACTTCTGCGATGTCTACTGGCCCGAGTTCAGGAAGATAGATTTCTGGAGAGCTATTAGAAGCTACCAGTTCCGTGAGAGAAGGTTTGGAAGATAGGTTAAAACCCTTTACTCGGATTCGAAATCCTCAGGCTCCCCATACAGTATTTTAAGCTCCTCGAAAGTGAGCTTACCACCCTTCCTCAGCTTCTCCATAACCTCCTGCTTCTTCGCATCTATAATCTGAGTAATCCTGGACTTCTCCAGCTCCTTGTGAAGCTGGGTCAGCTTCTCCCTGATCTCGCCCTGCTTCCTCACAAGCTCATCGATGGTTGCCGAGAGCTTGTTCACCTGTTCCTGCTTCTCATTAATCACTGTTTTCAGCTCTAGATTCCTTTTAACAATCTCATCTATCCTGCTCTTCAACAAGTCCCTCTCCTGCGACAGCTTGTTGATTTCTTCGCGAAGGTTGCTCAGCTTCTTCGATAAGTCCTCGACTTGGATTTTAAGGCTTGAAACCAGGGCTTTCATTTCAAGAGTACTGTTCTTCTCCTTCCTCAATGCCTCGGCTTTAGCCAGGAGCTCGCTAAGCCTTTTAATCTTGTTAATAATCCTGTTCTCTTCTTCAAGAGTCAAAACCTTTGTCTGCAACTGCCATTCAAGACGGTTTATCTCCTCCCTAAGGATGGATGTCGGCGTCCTAGCCTCCTTCTCCATCTCACGTATCTGAGTATTCTTCGCTCGTAAAAGCTCAACCAGCTCTCTCAGCTCAGCAAGCCTTGCCTTCTTCTCATTAGCCAGGTTTTTGAAGCTCTCTATTAGCTCCCGCCTCTTGGACACGATGGATTTATACTTTTCCCTCAGACCCGGGAGGTCGTTGAGCAACCTGGCTCTCTCAGCACGCAACGTCTTAAGCTCTTCAATTATCCTTGCTCTTTCCTCCTTCGCTTCCTTAATCCTTTCCCTAATACTGTTAAGCTCCGCAGTTAAAGCCTCTATTTGAGACCTTATCGTGGATGACTCCATTAAACTACCCATCCATCACAGTTTCTTCAGTATGATTCTAGCGTCAACAGCCATGGCGGAGTCAGGGTAGGCCATGACCGGGTTTAAGTCTATGGATTCGATCTCTGGATTCTCCTCTAAGAGCTTGGAGGTTTTCACGATCATTTCAGCGATAGCCTCCTTGTTCACCGGTGGCTGACCCCTGTACCCTTCCAGGATCTTGTAGGATTTAATCTCCCTGATCATCTCCAATGCATCCTCCATCCTAATCGGTGAAACCCTGAACGAGACGTCTTTCAAGACTTCGACGAAGATTCCTCCCAGGCCGAACATTACCACTGGGCCAAATATTCCGTCTCTAACGCCGCCGATTATTACTTCAAGCCCCTGGGGGGCCATCCTGTACATTAATACTCCAACCAGCCTGGCATACGGAGCTTTAGATCTCACCGTCTTCAACATCTCGTCGACAGCGCGTCCCACTTCCTCAGGGGATTTAAGGTTTAGCTTAACTCCTCCAACATCGCTTTTATGGCTTATGTCAGGAGACACTATTTTCAGCGCAACGGGGTAGCCTATTTTATCGGCGAGGCTTTTAGCCTCCTCGCCGTTGCGGACCACGACCACGTCTGGAGAGTTTATTCCATAGTATTTTATAACCTGGAATGCTTCGTGCTCTAACAGCTTAGTCCTACCCTCGTTCAACGCGTTTTCAATGATTTCCCTCGGGGTCAATTCTAATCACACCTCTTCTTTATCATGCTATAAGTATATAACGCTTTTAGGGCTTTCGCAGCCCTCTCGGGCGATTCGAAAACAGGTATTCCACCGGATTCCAGTTTCAGAGAGATCTTCTTGGCTTCTTCACCACCTATGGCAACCGCTATTATTGGCTTACCATACTTGTTCTTCGACTCTATCAAGTAGTCGGCTAGCAATCCCCTAATACCTGGAACCTGTGGGAGAGCTACAACAACCACAGCGTCAACATCGTTTCGAGGCAGAATCTTCTCCAGGACCTTCATATATCTCTCATCGTCAGTGTCACCTGTCAGGTCGATGGGGTTTTCAACAATGCAGTGAGCTGGGAGGATGCTTCTTAACTCCTCCTTTAAATCAGGAGGCGTCCGCGGCATTTCAAAACCCTGCGTGGTCAACGCGTCCGTCAACATTACTCCAACACCTCCTGCATCCGTTACAACGTAAACCCTATTACCATTCATCAAGGGCTGGGTTAGGAATACTTTGGCAATATCCATGATCTCATCAAAGGATTCAGCCTCAATCAGCCCTGCCTGCTTTATCGCCGACCTGTAGAGGCTGTAGTCTCCTGCGAGAGCAGCAGTGTGGCTGGCTGCAGCCATGCTGCCCCTGCTTGTTTTACCTGCCTTATAGATGACTACAGGCTTAACCTTGACGAGCTCTCTGGCTGCTTTAATGAACTCTTTGCCCCGGCTGGTCTTCAAACCCTCCATATACATTAAAACTATCTTTGTCTTGTCATCCTCGGTGAAAAACCTCAACAGGTCGACATCGTCAACATCTACCTTGTTCCCATAGCTCACAGCTCTTGAAACCCCGATGTTGTTGTAAGCCATCCAGTCAATGATTGCCGACGCGAAAGCCCCGCTCTGGCTGATGAATCCAACATGGCCTTTAGGAGGCCTCTTCATTTTTTCATCGGGAAGGAAGAACGTGTCAACCCCGCTCCAGTTGTCAAATATTCCTATGCAGTTAGGGCCGATAATCCTGATCCCGTACTTCCCCGCTATCTCCTTTACCTTCTCCTCAAGCATTTCTCCCTGGGGAGTGTTGGTTTCCCTGAAGCCCCCGCTTATGATTACAACAGCCCTGGTGCCCTTGGCACCGAGCTCCTCCAGGACGGATGGCACTCCCGGCGCCGGTATGACTATGACCGCAAGATCTGGTGCTTCAGGAAGCTCTGAAACACTCTTATAGCATTTCAACCCCATTATCACATCGTAATTCGGGTTAACAGGGTATATTTTCCCGTTGAATTTTTTCAAAAAGTTCTCGAGTATCACCTTTCCAACTTTTCCCGGCTTATCGCTCGCGCCTATTATGGCTACCGATCCCGGGTTGAAGAACTTGTCGATCATATTCTCAACCTTTAATCAATCATTTGAAGACAGATTATTGTGGGTTCAAGAAAATAAATGTTAAAGCTATAGGAGAGGGTTGGGCTCCTCGGTAAAGTAGTCTTCCCCTCCCGCCACAACCCTTTGAATGCTCGCGTACAAATCATCAAAGCCCTGTCCCGAGTTGTTGGAAACCGATACTGATTCAAACGTGTACAGCTTTTCAGCTAAACTGTAAACCTCCTCGGAAGACCACATGAGGTTGGCCTCAGCATCCTCCACAACCCTGCTAGCCAACTCCTCCGGGCTCTCAATCATTGAGAGCAGGCCGGAGTACTCGGCCTCGGAGAGCAGGTCTATCTTGGTGAAGACGTTAATCTGAGGATACTTTATCCTGAAGAATGTTGAAGCAGACAGCAGCATCGCCGAGAACAGGTTGCTGGGTTTCACCGCGTACAAGCCATCGATCAGGAAGAGCGACACTGCTTTCGAATCCCCTATTATAGTTCTCAAGACAACAGGCCCCGAATCCCTGAAGGCAAATATCTCCAGCTGCCCCGGCGTGTCGATTATAACGTAGTTTGATCTCAGAGAATCCACCTGATCCTTCAACTCGCTGATGTTGAGGGCAAGCATGTCAACGGAGGCTATTAACGCGCCGTTAGGTCCAAGCCCCTGCTTAGCCATCACTTCCCGAGCATCCACCCACTCCCTAATATCAACGTCTGGATTGTAGGGAAGGTCCTCGACAGCGGGGTCAAGGTTCACCGTGGCTACATCCATTTGATGGGAGTCGAGATAGCTCATCAACATGCTTGTCAAAGTGGTCTTACCGCTTCCCGCCGTGCCTAGGACGATAATGTAGTAGGGGATTTTCACCACCACATTAAGTACTCTCTTGATTTAGAACCGTGGAAAACTCCTTTAAAGTTTAATTGATAATTACATGCTTGACACTTGAAATCGCTTGTCAACCTCCACTTGGTAATGAAAAACCCCTTCCTCTCAACAACAAGGCTGCCGCAGGAAGGACAGTACGTGTTCTCGAGCCTGTGACCCAAGACGTTTCCAATATACACGTGTTTCAAACCTGTCTCCAATGCAAGCTCCGACAGCCTCTCCAAAGTCTTCACAGGAGTTGGCGGTAGGTCATTAAGCAAGTACTCCGGGTGGAATCTTAAAAGGTGGAAGGGTGTTTCAGGGCCTAAATTATCCCTAACCCATTCTGCAAGCCTTTTCAAATCCCCTTCTTCATCGCCAACCTCGGGCACTATTAAATCAGTTATCTCAATCCACCATCCATGCTTCTTCATTTCAAGGATTGAGCCGAATATAGGCTCTGGATCCGGGACACCCATATACTTCCTGTAGAATTCCCTGTTGCCTGATGCTTTAAAGTCAACAGTAGCAGCATCTATCAGCCCGCCAAGCATACTGACCGCCTCGGGCGTCATGTAACCATTCGTCACAATAGTGTTGAACAATCCCTTCTTCTTAGCTAGCGAGGCAACATCGTGCATGAACTCGAAGAATATTGTGGGCTCGTTGTAAGTGTAGCTTACGCCCATACAGCCTTTGGAAACAGCCAGCTCCACCACCTCCTCCGGCGTGAAGAGCTCGCCGTAAACCCGTTCCCTGCGCGTCTGGCTCAACACCCAGTTCTGGCAGAACTTGCAGTAGAAATTACACCCTACTGTTGAAATCGAGAAAACATACGCGCCGGGGTGGAAGTGCATCAGCGGCTTCTTCTCAATAGGGTCGGGGTTGGCTGCTGTGAGCATGCCATACACTAAAGTGTAAAGCCTGCCCTTGTGGTTATACCTCACGCCGCAGGCACCGTACGCGTCCTGCACGATAACGCAACGCCTGTGGCACAGATTACACTTCACTCTACCCCCCGGCAAAGGCTCCCAGAGAACCGCTTCCTTAACGCCTGGCCCGTCAGGATCGAAACCCATTAGGTCTCACTATAAGGGTTTTTATGAATAAAGCCTTATAAGTTGAACTAGGAGTGGTTTAATGAGCGCTGTGATCGTGCCTGGTAGAAATTACTCGGAGCAGGCGGCGAGAATAGCTTCAATCCTGAACTATCCATTAGCTAAGGTTTACTGGAAGGAGTTCCCAGACGGCGAGCAGTACGTGAGGATTGAAAACCCGGAGCTGCTGAGCGCTAAGACCGCTGTGGTGGTTAACACTATGTACCCCGGTCAGGACAGGAGCATTATGGAAACCTTAATGCTTGTTGACGCCTGCGCAAGAGCTGGGGCGATAGACGTTAAACTAGTCATACCGTACCTTGCGTATTCGAGGCAGGACAAGCTTTTCCTGCCCGGGGAGCCTGTTTCCTTCAGCATCGTTCTGAAAACCCTGCGGAATGCTGGAGCCACCGGGCTGGTAACGGTTGACTCGCACAGCCCGGAGAGGTTGGCGGAGTTTCAGGGAGAGACTGTAAATCTTCTCGTCTCAGACCTTCTTGTTCAGGAGGCTCTCAAGTACTCCTCAAACCCTGTAGTCATAGCTCCTGACAAGGGAGCTCTTAAGAGAGCGGAGTACGCTGCTGTTAAGCTAGGCTTGAGGTTCGACTATTTGGTGAAAACCCGGGACAGGGTGACAGGGCAGGTATCATACCAGCCGCGCGAGATAAGCATAAGTGGGGAGGACATAGTCATAGTGGACGATATCATAAGCACTGGCGGCACAATAGCTGAGGCTTCGAAACTACTCCTAGAGAACGGGGCTTCATCAATAATCGTAGCCGCCACGCACGGCCTTATGCTCGGAAACGCGCTGGAGAAAATACGTGCCGCAGGTGTGAGGAAGATTATCCTAGCAGACACTCTCGCGTCCAGGATTCGAGATGATTTAGTAGAGTACACCGATGTCTCCAGGAGACTGGCTGAAGCTGTTGAAAAGGTGCTGGAACAGGTTGAGTGAAAAACAAGACGTTAAGCAATCCCGATCCACATGTATTGAGAATCCGCAGCTCCCATATGGCGAGGAAACACCAGTATATTTCGTGCTTAACGGGTCTAACGAATTCTTAAGCACTGGCGAGTTGAAAGCCCTTCTCGAAACCTATGGATGTAAGGGTGGGTTGAGCTGCACCACCATGGTATGCACCGGCAAGGTGTCTCCAAGAATTCTCGACAGGGTCATGGAGAGAAGCGGTTTCTTAAAGGAAGCAGGCATCCTTATAGGTGTGGACGACCCTGAAAACCCTTCCCTCGGTTTCCATCTACCCAGCCCGGTTCCACAGGGTTGGCTACACATTTCCATCATGAAGAGAACTGTTGGGAAAAACACCGTGGAGAACTATGTGTTACTGATATCCAAGTCAACAGGGCTCAGCACATCCTACTCGAAAGGATGCGAGTACCGGTTGATCTTCTCCAGCGGAGCTGTTTTCCTAGGTGTGAAGACCCATGGGCACAAGGATAGTCTTCCAGGCCTGGGAAAAGGTTTTTACAAGCCTTTCGACAGGAGCATAGCTTTAAACCCGAGGCTTGCGAAAGCATTGATAAATCTTGCAAGAGCCAGGGAGGGAGGCGTGCTGGCAGATCCTTTCGCCGGCACAGGCACAATACCGATAATCGCCTCGGCAATCGGCATACACCCTATCGCAATAGAGCTCGACTGGAGTCTCGTGCACGGGATGGAGAAAAACCTGAGGCACTACAAGGCAAACGCCATACCAGTGCTCGGAGATTCCACTCAAGTAAATCTATCAAGCATTGACGCTGTCGCGACAGACCCGCCTTATGGAAGAGGGGCTAGCACTCACGGCGAGGATGTTGCCTCCATCTACTCGCAGTTTATTGAGAAAATACCGTCATGGCTGGGGAGGAATAGGTATGCATCCTTCCTTGCACCACTGTTTCTCGAAGACTTTATCGATGATAAAATAGCCTGTACAGGATTAAATCTTGTAGGAAAATATTATGATTACGTCCACAGCGGGTTAATCAGGGTTGTCTACGTGGTGAAGAATGTTTGAACGTTAGGATTTACATGCTGGGAACAGGGGCTGCCATACCCATAAACAGGGGGTTGCCGTGCATAGCGTTGAAGGCTGACTCCAATATTTACCTCTTAGATGTTGGGGAAGGATGCCAGTCGAGAATGTTTAAAACCGGTTTAAGCCCGCTTAAAGTTAAAACAGTTTTCATCACACATCTCCACGGGGATCACTACCTAGGCTTGTTCGGCCTCCTCCAGACAATGCATCTCTCAAACAGGAAGGAAGCGTTAAACATTGTGGCACCGAGGGATCTCTTCAATCTAATAGAGAAGTACATGGAGCTCCGATTGATGAATATTGATTTCCAGTTAAACTTCGTGGATGTTGAGGAGGGAAGAGAGTACAGCGATGAGAAAATAACGGTCATACCCTACCCGGTAGCGCACTCCATCCCCGCTCACGGATTCCTTGTTAGAGCAGGCAAGCACGTGATAAGCTACACAGGGGATACCGGGCCCTCGTCGAGCACTATAGAATACTCTAGAAACGCTGACATCCTTATTCACGAAGCAACTTTCACGAGCGCGATGAGGGAGGAAGCCCATGAGCAGGGACACTCCACCTCGGGCGATGCCGCAATGATTGCTTCCAGGGCAGGGGTTAAACTGCTGGTTTTAACACACATCAGTGCCCGGTACTCGGATGAGAACGAGCTGTACGTTGATGCTTCAAGATTCCACGAGAACGTAGTAGTTGCTCGCGATTACATGTCGCTTATCCTTTAGCGATGTTTTGAACCCCGGGGAAAGCTCATGTGTTGAAAAATGGGGAAAGGTTCTGAAACCGTTATGGGGTCTAGCCTGTTAAGTAGTTAACCACTTCCTCTAGGTTGTCATTGATTATATGGATTTTAATCGGGCCGAGCGGTGACTCCTTAGCATCATCAATGAACGAGATTTTAGAGGCAAAAGCAGCCTGCTTATGCAGTAGAATAGTTAGCTCTCCATCGCTGATTCTCCTGAGAAGATACGATTTAGCAGCCGGCTCTATCTGCTGCGTCCTGATAAGCTTTCTCAAAGGCTCAAGAGAGCGCAAATCCATTGACACACCCTTGAGAAGCCTGTAGCCCTCACCTACCAGTACAAGATCCCCTGAGTACACGTTCTCCACTGCCTTCTTAACTTTCTCAACATCCTCGGTGGGTCGAACCTCGGCCTCCACCTCTATCTTAACCATTACTCCTCACCAGCTTAGAGAATAGTTCTAAAGCCTTCCTCCTTAGCTCGTCAAGGCCGGACTCGTTAACAATCATATAGTCAGCCAGAGCGATCAGGTTTCCCACGCCAAATCCTAGTTCAACCATGTCTCTTTTCAAAAACTCCTCGTAAGTCGCTGGGTCACCGCTCCTACGTCTCTCAAGCAGTCTCTGAAACCTCGTCCTAGGTGAAGCGTGAACCGCGACTATTACGGTCTCCCCCAGCTTCCTGAACTCGTCAAGCTCCTCCAGGCTTCTCGCTCCATCTATTACTACCGTGTCCAGGCTTCTATCAATCTTCTCAATGGTTCTCAAAGCAATAATTCTTGGACCATGCTCCTGCCTCAGCAATACAGATGTTTTAACCATGGTTTCCGGCGTTATCTCTTTGAAACGCTTCAATGCTTCCTCCCTAACCACGTCGCCCATGCTGTATATTTTAAACCCGAGCTCCCTGGCGACATCGATAACCACGGTCTTGCCCGCACCAGGCATGCCTACGACCAGGATTAGTTTCAAAAACGCTCACCAGTCTTTTTATACAGTATATAAGCGTAAAGGATTATAATTTGAAATGTGGGAAGGGTTCTCGATGAAGGAGGATTTACTTAGAGTTTTTATAGCAATAGAGATTGAGAACCAGGAAGTATTAAGGGGTTTAATCAGGATCAGGGACTTAATAGCTTCAAGCGGCGCGGACGTGAAGCCTGTTGAAGATGAAAACATCCATTTAACCCTCCGTTTCATCGGAGAGGTACCGGGGAGTGTTGTTGAAGAAGTATGCAACATCCTGGCAAGCCTTAAGCATTCGAGATTCGATATGCATGTTAAAGGAATAGGGGTCTTCCCAACCATTCACAGGCCTAGAGTAGTGTGGGCCGGGGTCACCGAGGGTTCCAGCGAGGTCGCTATGTTGCACGACATGGTTGAGAAGGAGCTACGCAGGCTGAGAATACCGGCAGATAGGGAGGAGTTCACTCCTCACATAACACTGCTGAGAGTTAAGAGCGGGAGGGGGGTGGATAAGCTTGTCAAGCTTGTAGATGAATTCAAGGACGCTGACTTCGGTGTAACCCCTGTTGAAAGAATAGTTTTAAAGAAGAGCACGCTCACTCCGAGAGGACCTATTTACACGGACATATGCTATAAAGCACTGGATTAGCAGGAAAGCGAAGTGTTCAAGCAGTAAAGGTGGAGAAGACATGGATGTTGAGAAAAAAGTTCTAGAAATGCTTAAGCCTAGGAGAGAGGAGTACGAACTCGTTGAGAACGCTTACAAAAGGATCGCGGAGAAGATTGAGGAGAAGGCTGCTAGCTCCGGAGTTCAGGTAGAGGTTACGCTTCAGGGTAGTATAGCGCATGATACATGGCTTTCAGGGGACAGGGATCTAGACGTCTTCGTGCTCTTCCCCACCACGATGACCCTGGAAGAGCTTAGAGTTAAAGGTTTCAACATACTATTGGAAGCCGCCAGGGAGATAGGGAAGTACGAGCTGAGGTTTGCCGAGCACCCGTACGTGAGAGTATTCCTTAACGGTGTGGAAGCGGACCTCGTGCCAGCCTTCAAAGTCTCAGACCCTGGTAAGATAGTGTCAGCGGTCGATAGAACCCCGTTCCACACTCAATACGTTAATAAAACACTCACCCCTGAGGACAAGGACCAGGTTAGGCTTCTGAAAAAATTCATGAAGACTATTGGCGTGTACGGTGCTGAGCTTAAAACGAAGGGTTTCAGCGGGTACGCGGTAGAACTCCTCATTGCAAAATACAGGTCTTTTAGAAGAACCCTTGAAGAAGCCTCTAACTGGGAGATACCAGCATACATTAACACGCTCGATAATGCTGACTGGGAGGTATTGAAAAAGAAGCTGCGTAGGAAATACCCTGAGTCCGTCATCTACATGCCGGACCCCGTGGATCCTTTAAGAAACGTTACCGCTAACGTTAGCCTGAAAACCCTTTCAACATTCATCCTGGGCGCAAGATGCTTCCTGAGCAACCCAAGCATCGAGTTCTTCACCGCCGAGCCCCAGCCGGCTCCGCTGGACGAGATCGTTAAACACTCCGCGGATAGGTGCTTGGTGGTTTTGAAATACGATCTCCCTGAAGCACCGCCCCCTGATGTCCTCTGGGGAGAGCTTCAGCGGGTTGAAACAAACGTTGTCAACTTGCTGGAGAATCGTGATTTCGAAGTCATAGATTCGTCAGCATGGTCTAACGAGAAAGACACTGCTTACATCATGTTAGAAGCATCATTCTGCTCCACTCCAGACTACAAGCTGTATGTTGGACCCAAGGTAACAATCAAAGACAGGAGTGAAAACTTCATATCCAAACACTCTAAAAACGAGTACGGCCCCTGGATTGGTAAAGACGGCAGGCTCAGGTCGTTGAGAAGGCGTGAAATATCCGATATAGTAGATGCTTTGAAGGAGTTAGTTAAGGAGTACAACTCTCCGCCTCATTTAAAACCTCTGAACCCCCGTGTTTCAAAACTTAGCCCTGAAATAATGAGGGAGATCGCGGAGAAAGGAGGATATGCTTGGTTGATGGAGTTTGTTTTGAAGAAACCATCGTGGATGGCGAAGTGCACTGGCTAGCCAGGCCGGATGAGTTCGTGGCTAGAATAGTCTGCTTCCCACTTTCAAACTGCAGTGTTCTTGAACAAAGGCTGAACAATCTCATATCTGACGGCTTCACATACTTACTTGAAACAGGCTGGAGCTTCCATGGGTTAAGGCTTGTTGGAAAAGGCTATTCCGGGGTTGTCGTGCTGGCTAAGCATCCTAGACATGGCTTAGGAGCCTTGAAGCTTCGGAGGCTTGACAGCCGTAGGGATAGTTTAAGGCATGAGGCATTAATGATGAAGCAGGCTTATGAGACAGGATTAGCTCCAAGACTGTTTACCGAGCATGATGACTATATTTTCCGAGAGTACTTCCCACCCTGGGACTGCACGCCCTTCGACGACTTCGTCGAGAACAGTGTTTTAAGAGGAGACTTACCGGTTCTAACCTCCATGCTCAGAACATTACTGGAGAAATTGAACATTCTAGACAGAATTAGAATAGACCATGGAGAGCTGAACAGGCCCGGCGACCACATCCTAGTATGTGGAAACAGGCTGGTGCTTATCGATTGGGAGAGCGCGAGGAGATCTAACACCCCGCGGAATGTTACAAGCGTTTTCTCACACCTAGTATTTAGATCCCCGTTTAAAGAAGCATTAATAGATTATTTCAAATGGAATCCTTCAATAGTAGTTGAGAAATTGAAACACTACAAGAAAACATATGATTTCAGCATTATAGAAGAATTGTTTATAAAAGCAGGTTAGTGATGAATAGGTACTTCTCTCCTATCAGCAACAGGTATCTTGCTCCCCGCCACATATTTCTTGGCGCTCGCAATTCGGATATCGTTCAGGCTTGGCATAGAGAGATCGTGCTTACACCTAGGGCAAATCCCGCCGTGAATCCTGTAAACCTCCTCGGGCGTTGGAACCCCGTAATAATCCTGTCCAACCTCGTAGAACACGGAGAGTATGTATCCACAGTTCCCACAGATGTATCGCACGGGCATCAGGATCACCGATAGGTATTAATTTGGTATTACCGAGTGTTAAGATACTGGGCCAATAATACTTGAAACAAACAATTAAAAATCTCCATAACTTTTCAACAAGTAATAGGTGAAGATTTTAATTAAACAATTAATGTATTATATGCCAAAAGGCTTAAATACTAAACCACATAGGCGAAAGTATTCGATAATTAGAAATGAAAACAGTTTTAAATCTTCATTAATATTTTCATGTAGGATAGGGGCCGTAGTCTAGCCTGGCTAGGATGCCGGCCTGGGGTGATTACCCCGCTGGCCAGGTAAGCCCGGAGCGCCGGTGATCCCGGGTTCAAATCCCGGCGGCCCCATTACCGCCTTTTACGAAGAAAGTATCTCCCGTATCTTGTCGGCAAACCTCTTCCGGTTTACAATGAATCTCTCATGCACTCCTTCGCCAATGACCATGTCCTTATATGTTGCTTGAACGCTGAACACTACCTTTCTTCCCTCGACACTGGTGATTGAGGCTTTCACCTTCACCACAGAATTCGATGGAGCCGGGTTAAGGTGTTTAACATTGACGAGGACTCCAACACTCGTGTATTCTTCGGGGAGGTGTTTTTGAAGACACCTTAAAGCCACACCCTCCATGAACGCGATCATGCTTGGTGTTGAAAGAACCGATACATCCCCGCTTCCAACATGCTTCGCCGTGTGAACATCGAGGACTTTAAATTCCTCCTCGCACACTTCTCCAACAGGTATTTGGAAGCTCATGGTGTTCACGCCAGGGAAATCATTATACATGAGCCCGTATAAAATAGTTTGTAAGAAGGCAATAATTTTAAACCTTGATAACTATTATCAGGGTTGGATTATGCTGTTTAAGGGTGATTGACGTGAGTGGTGCTGCAGAATATGTCGTGAAAGTAAGGGATAAGGAAATAGTTATAGATGAAAAAGTCCTGGCAGTGTTGAGAGAGTATTTGAAAACACCCATGGGTCTTGAAGAGCTTGCGGAGAAACTAGGCTTGGAGGGCTGGGAGGAAGCATACGAGTTTATCAAGGCTATTCCAGCCTGGATACTGTGGACGCCTCCCTCAATGTGGAAGTATAGGAAAGAGTGGATCGCTAGGAGCAAGCCTACACAGTGATTCCCCCGAATAGAATGAGCGCTTTCTTCACACTTTAACGCGTTTGCATTGTGTAATTGTTCAAGCTGGAGATTTCACTCGTTGTCAAAGTATTTCCCCTAGCTCACTCGCTGACCACCAGAGGAAAGGGTCGAGATCGTTTTAAACTTCTTTATAGATCTTCATAATAACCCAGTGATTAGCAGTATCAACAAGTAGTGAATGCTTGTTGAGAGGGTTTGCTTATGGATATGGGATTCCATCAAGCAATAGGTGCTCTACTAGTATTACTGATTATCCTACCCTTAGTCGCTAGGACAAGGCTTCTCAGAATCCCTATTTGGAGCTTCATGGCTTTCGCATCATTTATTAGTGTTTTAACAGAGCTTGTCTCATTGGATGAGCTCGGGGTTATAATCGACTTAAATGTCATTCTCTTCCTGATCGGAATGTTTAGCATAGTCGGACTTGCAGAATCCTCGGGGCTTTTAGAGTATATTTCCTACGCGTTCATCTCGAGGTTTAGAAGCCGATACGGCTTAATCCTCGGCTCCTCAATTCTCTACGGACTACTCGCCGCGTTCACCGTGAACGATACCGTGGCCTTGATGGGGCCTCCTATCGCGTACACGGTGGCAAGAGTCGCTCAAACACCGCTATCCTTCTCATTTATACTGCTCGCCTTCTCCTTAACGATAGGCTCAGTAATGACGCCTATAGGGAACCCTCAGAACATGTTGATAAGCATTAACAGCGGCCTTCAAGCCCCTTTCCCAGTCTTCATGTACTATTTAACAATCCCCACGCTTGTAAACCTTATCGTAACCCCGCTACTCTTGATAAAAATCTATGGTATTAGAAATGAGAGAATTGAGATAGCCTCAATACCATCAGAGTACTTGAGATCTAGGAGGGATGCTGTGCTAGCCCTTGTCGGACTGGTTACAGCGATCATCGCACTTGTAGTCAACGATTTCCTAGCCTTGTACGGGATGCCTCATATCAGCGAGAAGGGTTTCATCCCATTCGTTATCGCGGCAGGAATTTACATATTCACGACAAGCCCTCGGGAATCGCTTTTAAGGGTTGACTGGGGCACTGTAATGTTTTTCATAACCATGTTCATCACTACAGAAGGAATTTGGAGGAGCGGGATTATTCAGCCTGTTTTAAACCTTCTGTCCCTCGGGGGCTGCGGCTCCACTTTATCAATAGCCTCGATAACTCTCTCATCACTACTGATAAGCCAGGTTCTCAGCAACGTGCCTTTTGTCAACCTGTATATTGGTTATTTGAAAAACATTGGGTGTACAGGAAGCAGTATTCCTGAATGGCTAGCTCTTGCCTCTATGTCTACCATAGCTGGAAACCTTATGCCGCTTGGCGCTGCATCTAACATAATCATTATGGAGTACCTTGAGTCGAGATACAAGACTACCTTGTCCTTCAAGGAGTTTGTCAGGGCCGGGGTACTGGTGACGGTGGTGAACACCCTGATATACTATCTTTTCCTATTACCTCTCACCATTTGAGCGTAGCACACGGTTGTTTAAGGCTTGAAGGACGCTAAAGCTGTAGGATCGGTCACGTGTGAGGAATTTGTTTCAAGGTTAAGTATTTCCATGCGGTAATATAGTGTAATAGAGATGGTTTAACGGGAAACCAGCCAGGTCGGAGGGAGGATCGCGCACGGAAAACCCTGTTTTATTGGTTACATGTAGGCAGGGATGCGATGAGTGGTGTGAGGAAGAGGTAGGTAATATTGTCTTCAGGAAAGACCCTGAGCTGAGGATTGAGAAAACCCCGTATCCAGGAGTACTACTAGTGTATAGTAGGGTTTTGACACCAGATAGGGCTTACAGAGCAGTGGTTTTCAGGGAGTACGGGTTTGTAGAAAACATTATACCTGTGCAGTGCACTGGTTTGATTGAAGACTTCGACCGCTTCCTCCAGTGCGTGGACGGCCTGCTCCAGGGTCTCCGAATGGTTAAGTTGAAACTACGGGTGAGAGGGGTGAGAGGTTACAGCGAAGCCTTATGGAGCAGGCTTAAAAACTTTCTGAAGGAGAGAGGTGTCGAGCACTCGCCTGAATCCCCGACCTGCCTCTTCATTGAAACCGTTGGTCTCAACCTCTACGGTGGATTAGGGTATTGTGAACCGGTTTTTAAATATCGTGTGGAATATAGATAAGTGAAAGTTTCGGCGTGGTTTCCTTGGAGAACAAGGATACGTGGAAGATCATTGAGGAGGAGCTTGAAAAACCGAGCATTTTCAAAAGCCGTGAAAGCCTATCTCCCGAGTACATACCAGGCCAGCTTCCGCACAGGGATAAGGAGCTGAAAGCTCTTGCAAGCTACTTCAAGCACTTGGTCACAACCCCGGGTTCCATCTCTCAGAGAGTATTGATAACCGGGAGAATTGGAACGGGTAAAACCGCTTTAGCCAAGGTTTTCGGCAGGGATTTCACCCGGCTTGCCGCTGAGAAAGGGTATAAGGTGAGATACGCGCACGTTAACTGTCACAGGAATAGAAGCCTTTACAACGTTATAGCCGATATTGGAAGACAACTAGATGTTCCGGTACCGCCTAGGGGGCTCTCAAGCAAGGAGATGTACGATCTCATCCTAAACCACCTGGACGAGAGGGATGAGTACGCTGTCATAACTCTAGATGAATTCCACTACTTCGCCAACATATCCGGGCCAGACGCGGTTTACTTCATAGTGAGAACGTACGACGCGGAGGAATTGTTTAGGAGGCTAAACTTCATCTTCATAGCCATAGACCCTGTGAAACTAGGCTTCCTCGACCCCACAACGGAGGGGTATCTGCTGAGACACTTGGTGAAGCTGAATCCTTACACTTCTCAACAATTATTCGACATTCTAAAGTACAGGGCGGGTGAATCAATGTATGAGGGAAGCTACGATGATGAAGTATTAAAATTCATCGCGGACTTCGAAGGCTGGGATAAGGGTGGGGGAGGAAACGCCAGGCATGCATTAGAAATACTTCACGTAGCCGGCAGCTCTGCTGAAGCTGAGGGGAGGAGCCGGATAACCATCGAGGATGTTAGGAAGGCTATAATGAGTACTTCGAGAGAAATACTAACCGTGAGCGAAGCCATAAGGGACAGCCCGATTCACGAACTACTCATACTTCTCAGCATTGTAAAGCTTCTCAGGAAAACCGGTCGAAGCGAGCTGAAAATGGGGGAGGTTGAGGACGAGTACAATGCTGTGTGTGAATTCTATGGCGAGGTGCCGAGGAAGCATACCCAGGTTTACGAGTACGTTATGAACCTGAGCCGGGCGGGCATTATACAAGCACGTTCAAGCGGGAAGGGCCAGAGAGGAAGGTCAACCTTAATAACCCTGCCCTACGGCCCTCTCGACGTTTTGGAAAGATACCTTGACGAGTTGATTAGAAAGAAGATTCAGCTAGGGCTTTAACCCTCCCTTCTTCTCTCACGCGCCTTCTCGCCCCTCTTCATATAGCCGATTACCTCGGATGCCTTGGACCCTGCTAGCCAATTGATGTGTTCCTCGCTCAAGCTGTAGCCTCTCGCAATCCTGGCTGCATACCTTAGATTGTACTTGAAAATCACTTGCAGGTACGGGATCACCTCGGCTTTAACGGTTGCCTTGCTTGCTAGAAGCCTTGAGGCAAGATGCTCCGCAAGGGCCTCTCTCACCTCTCTCGACCTCCTTGTCTCGCTCAGCTGCCTCTTCCTGACTGGGGCTCTGAAGGGTTTGAACCTATACTTGTAAACCTTCCTGGCAAAGGCTACGCCAGGCCCCATCATATCATACATGTATGATAAGAGATCCCATTGTCCCCTTCTAATTATTCTTCCATAGTAAACATCAGCCCTGCTTAAGGCTTCATAAGCTCTCACCACTTCCTCCGGGTCCTCGTAGTATGTGGGAATGTGCTCGTTCAGCCAAAGGAATAATTCATCGTAGTCGAGATCGGTTGAAGTGAGAGCGTCTCTCGCCTGGAACAAGTATTTAGCGTTGAACAGCTTCTGCAATGCCTCATACGGGGCGTACTGCCTATCCCTGTAGACTACAAAGGATTTAACAAGCTCAAGGGTTATCCTCCCATAGGTTTCCGCGATGGCTTGGAGGTCGTTGATAGCGCTTCTTAAATCTCCCTCACTCCTCTTCGCGATCTCCCTCAATGCTTCATCGTTGCACTCGATCTTCTCGGCACTACATATCTTCTTCAAAGCCGCTACGACATTGGTCTCAGTCAATCTCTTCATAGGTATTTCCAGCACGTTTTGGCGGAGCGGTAGAAGATTCTTAGAGTACGGGTTGTTAGCGGTCATTACCACCGGGTTCCTGGAAACATTGATCAACTCTATGATTGCTTCAATACCTCCTTCATCAGCCTTCGTGTTAATCCCGTCAACCTCGTCGAGAAGGATTATCTTCCTCTTGCTTGCCAAACCCGAGGTCTGTGCAGCAATTCTTGCAATTCCCTCGATATCGCTTTTACGCCGGAAATCGCTCGCGTTCATCTCAAACAATTGGTATCCTCTACTACGGGCAACCGCCTCCACCAGGCTGGTTTTCCCGCACCCAGCCGGCCCGTGCAGGAGGGCTGCCTTCTTCTGGCCTGGCTTACCCCAGTTGTCCAACCAGTTTAGAAAAGCCTGCTTCGCTTCCTCCTGGTTTACAACATCATCTATCGTCTTCGGCCTATACTTAATAATCCATGGGAGTGCTATGCTCAAGGCTTCACCCTGGCTTAAACTTCTTGCCTATCAAGGCTAGCCTCGCTAAGAGAGTGTTCAACTGTATCTCGTCGTCAGCGCCTTCTACAAGCCTGAACTGGATCTCGCCTACGAGGTCGGCTATCACGATCTTTATCTCATCAGGAATCTTTATGTCACTGCTGAATATCTCCTTGTGTATTTGCTTGACAACGTCTGCCCCGCTTAAACCATAGGTGATCATAAGGGTTCTAAGCTTGTTTCTAGCCTCGGCGAAGTTGCCTGAGAGAGCTAGCTGAATCATCTCGCGAACCTCACGGGGGTGTGCGAGCCCGACAACCTTGTAGACGTTCTCAACGGTTGCCTCGCCCAGCGCTGCTGATGCTTGAAGAATGTTTATAGCTCTCCTCATGTCTCCTTCTGAAAGCTCAAAGATAGTGTTTAACGCGTCTTCATGGCACTTAACCTTTTCATTACTGCATATGTACTTTAATCTTTCAACAACATCCTCCCTTTTCAACGGGGTAAACCTGAAAACCGCTGTCCTGCTCTGGATGGGCTCTATGATCTTGCTCGGGTAGTTAGCTATCAATATGAATCTCGTTGACGCTGTGTAAAGCTCCATGAGCCTCCTCAACGCTTGCTGAGCGTCAGCAGTCATGTTATCGGCTTCGTCAAGCAGGATTATTTTGAAAGGCACCTCTCCCATAACACGGGTCCTAGCGAACTCTTTAACCTTGCTCCTAATAACCTCTATACCTCTCTCATCCGAAGCATTAAGCTCTAGGATGAACTGCCTGTAATTGTCCCCGTAGAGATCGTGAGCGAGGCAGTGAGCCATCGTAGTCTTCCCAGTACCCGGGGGGCCGGCGAAAAGCATATGGGGCATGTTCCTGTCTGAAACAAACTTCTTAAGCCTAGCAACAATCTCCGACTGGTTCACAACCTCGTCCAAAGTCCTCGGCCTATATTTTTCGGTCCAGAGAAGCTCTATCTCGCTCAAACACTCCACCTCTGGCTCAACGGTTTAAATCCAATCCTATAATAATGGATTGATTGGTAAATAAAGAGATTTCCACAAATCACTGTTTAAGGGCTGTTAAATTGACCGGTCTACTCGAACTGGTTGAAGAACTGGTTTTCAAGTTCATGAGCAGGGATTTTCAGGAGGAAAGCGTGAAGATTGAAGTCGTATCTGATGGTTTGAAGATTTTTCTCGAAGAGAGCTACGTGGAGCTGATGAAGGGCTCAGAGTACACTGTGCCCAGGTGGATGGCTTCAAGGCTTGAATCGATGAACGTGTGCAGGGTTAAGGAGCCGGATGTTACCGTGGAGAAGTTGTCACAGATAGTCTACCTCGAGGAAACCCAGTCGAAGAAGCCGCAACTAACCAAGCTGAACGGGTACTTCTACAACAGGTTGAAACAGGTGATCAGCAAGCTCGAGGAAAGCTTGAGAACCAGCCCGGACTGGAGAGCCCAGGCTGAAACACTTAAATCATACAGCGAGTTCTACGATGCGTTAACTAGGGAAAGAATTACGAAGATCATTAACCTTCTCAACCTGATGGATATTCCGCAGGATATTAGCGAAAAAATGAGCGAGGAGGAGAAACAACTATACCTTGATTTGAAAACCATTCTCAACCTACATCTCAAAAATCTCCGCATGAGGGGTAAGCATGGAGGTTCAATCCTCAAAGGATAAAGAGTTCGACTCTTTAATAGAGTTTCGCAAATTCCTTGAAAGATTTCAAACCAGGGATGGTGTTGCGAAGTATCAGGAGAGAATAAGACACATGGTCTACATGAATCAGAAAAGCCTTGTCATCGACTTCGACGATATCATCCTTTTCAACAGGGAGCTCGCCAGGTTCATCTCCGAGAATCCTGACAAGGGTTTAGAAATCGCGAGTCAAGCTATTATGGAGATAATGAGGAAGAGCTACCCTGAGTATGCTGAAACTGTTGAGAAATTCTACCCTAGATTCCGCAACCCTCCAAGGATTTTCAAAATAAGAGAGCTGAACAGCGAGCACATCGGCAAGCTCGTCGCTCTCGAAGGAATCGTTACAAGAGTCTCAAGAGTGGAGGCTAGGATTGTTAAAGCATACTATAGGCATGTGGACCCGGATACTGGGGAGTTGCATGAATTCCTCTATCCTGAGAAAGGAGAGATGGGGGAGAGGCTTGAAAGACCTCCCTACTGCTTACATTGTCACCGCCCAGTTAGATTGGAGCTTGTGCCGGAGAAAAGCAAATTCATAGATTGGCAGAAAATAGTGGTTCAGGAGAAGCCTGAGGAGATACCGCCCGGCCAGATGCCCAGGAGCGTTGAAGTCATTCTAACCGGGGACTTAATCGATGTCGCAAGGCCGGGGGACAGGGTGATCGTTACCGGGGTGCTAAGGGTAGCCCCTATAGCCTCCCTCCAGAAACCGATCGGGCTTAAACCATTATTCTCCTTCTACGTGGACGCTAACCATGTTGATGTTCAGCAGAAGATTCTCGAGGAGATAGAGATTACAAGGGAGGATGAGGAGAAGATTAAGGAGCTTGCCAGAGACCCGTGGATCAGGGAGAAGATCATTGCGAGCATTGCCCCAGGAATATATGGGCACTGGGATGTGAAGGAAGCCATAGCCCTCCTCCTATTCGGCGGTGTTCCCAAGATCATGGAGGACGGGACTAGGATAAGGGGAGATATACACGTCCTACTCGTAGGCGACCCCGGCACTGCTAAATCCCAGCTCCTACAGTATACTTCAAGAATTGCTCCCCGAGGATTATACACCAGCGGTAAGGGATCCACTGCCGCCGGCTTAACCGCGACAGTGTTAAGGGAGAAGACCACAGGCGAGTACTATCTTGAAGCAGGTGCGCTTGTGATAGCGGATGGGGGAGTAGCATGCATCGATGAAATAGATAAGATGAGGGAGGAGGATAGGAGCGCTATTCACGAAGCCCTTGAACAGCAGACCGTCAGCATAGCCAAGGCTGGGATAGTGGCAAGGCTTAACGCAAGGGCCTCTGTCTTGGCCGCCGGCAACCCTAAGTTTGGAAGATATGATTTAACCCAGCCTGTCAGCAAGAACATTGATCTCCCTCCAACAATCCTCTCAAGGTTTGACCTGATATTCGTCATCCAGGATATTCCGAACAAGGAAAGGGATAGGTTGCTGGCGAAGCACATACTAGAGGTTCACAGCGATATTGAGAAGGCGAGGCCTCAGATCGATCCTCAACTTCTGAAAAAATATGTTAGCTACGCGAGAAGATATATAAGACCCCAGCTGACGCCTGAGGCTAAGAAGCTGCTTGAAGACTTCTACGTCAGCATGAGAATGGCATCGGTGCCAGCGGAGGCTGGGAAGCCGACCGCGATCGCGATAACCCCGAGGCAGCTTGAAGCATTGATAAGGCTTACCGAAGCCCATGCTAAAATGGCTTTGAAGCAGAAGGCAACCGAGGAGGATGCTCAGGAAGCAATCAGGCTTACGCTTAACACCCTTGTCAAAGTAGGATACGATATTGAATCCAAAACTCTGGACATAGATATTTTGGAGACAGGCATTTCGGCTGCGAGAAGAGAGAAGATAAAGGCTTTGAAAGCATTCATGGATCAGCTGCTGGATGAGGTAGGCGAGATAGAGAGAAGTGAGCTCGTTAAGAAGGCTGTGGAGAAAGGCTTTGACAGGGAGCTCGTGCTCGAACAGATTCAGAAGCTGATTCAAAGCGGAGAATACTACATGCCGAGGCCGGGGAAGCTGTCCAGGGTGAAGTAAGGGATTTAGATTAAGCGAGAAAGAGTTCAGCACCAGGCCTCACGGTTTTCCATACTCATCAACCAATGTTTCAGCTAGACCTGTTGAGGTAATCCACGTGAATGGTTTCCTGCTTGCTTAACTATAACTATGCATTTGGATAATTGAAAAGTGCCAAGCATTATTCCTGGAGACGCTATCACCCTCCGTGTAGAGGGGGCAGAATATCTACAACATCACCATCATTCACCACTGCAGTGTCCCCGCCTAGGAACATTACATGCCTTCCATTTACGAGTATGGTTAAGCCCTTAACTTCTATTCTTTCATCACGGATAGTGATGAACTCGTTGAGGGGTGGATGTATTCTCAAAATCTCCTTGATTAAGTCAATAAGAATCAAGGAATGGTTTTTAGGCTCGAGCGCTAATACCTCTCTTCCTGCAACATCTTTAAGAGCACCGTAGAGACGTACTATGATTGTCATTAAACCAGCCCGAGCCCGATCTATTAGGGTGTGAAAAATTAAACAATAGAGGTTAAACCAAGCTTATCCAGCGTCTCCTTTAACGGGACCCCGTTGGAATCCCATCCCCTTCTAACATAGTATGCGTCCAGCATTTTCTCGAAATCCTCCCTTGTCACCACCCAACCAGTATCTTCCCTGCGCTGGTGGAATCTCGGAGGTAGCGAGTCATCCTTCCTGCTGACACCCTCTCTGACATTGAATAGTCTTGAAAGATTGTATATTCTCTCACCTGTTTTCAGGAACTCTTCCATATCATAGTTGAATCCTATCGTGTTTAACATTTTAATATAGGTTCTGATCATTTCATCAGGCGGCTTAACAGAGTTACCGGGTATGTTGTCACATGCAACCAGAGTCCATAATGCAGCGTTCCTATCTTGGAGATACTTTGTCAGGTTAACTAGTTCCTCCATGGTAAGCTTTGATGAGACTTCAGCAGCCACCGTCCAGGCTCTCAAATGGTCTCCTCCCCTATCAGCAGTTGCGTACGCTAGCGCCATCCCTACAACACCCCTTGGATCGTAAGCCGGGATTTCAAGCCCCTTAACGTGCAGAGCGTATTCTTCAGCCTTCAGGGTTTTAGAAGCACTCGCCAAACCCTCAGCGAGAATCTCGCCTATCCCTCTCCTGTACGCTACATCGTAGACTAGTTTAACATAGCCTTCCACATCCCCCCATTGCAACTTGTATTCGCGCAAGCCGCCTTTTTCACTCAACTCCATTAAAACCGCCGCAATGTTCCCCATGGTTATCGAGTCCATGCCCAACGCGTTGAGAACCGTGTTGATCTTGATTAAAGCCTTCCTGTCGAATATTAGTAAGTTGGAACCGTTCATGGCAACGGTCTCATATTCTATTCTCTCGGTGGTGGAGCTGTTTTCCACCACGGTTGTTCCACATTTAAGGGGGCATGTTGGGCAGGCTATTCTCTTAACAGTGATCCTCCCCCATGCATCATCAGCTAGCTCCGGCCATTTCTCATGAGATCCTAGCTGGAAGTTTTTAACAGGCAGGATTTTCGACTCTGCCGTTACTCTTAGAACAGGGAGGTTTCCGCCCACACCTATTCCTGGGGCGACGTCCTCCATAAGCATCTTCAAGTACTTGTTGGTCAGCTCCTTCTGCAACTCCTTGTCAACGCCTCCGGCAAGGTCGTCAGCTCTAAGCCACCCTTTCACTACCACCGCCTTCAAATTCTTAGAGCCCATTACCGCTCCCAGGCCTCCGCGGCCAGCAACTCCGGGACGGGTCTTCGGGCTTTCCCTTAAGTCTATCTGTATGTTAGCAAACCTTACCAAGTTCTCGCCAGCTGGACCAATCGTTAACACTGAGTAATCCCTGAAGTACTCTCCAACCTCGTAAGTCGTCTTCCCTCTGAGATGCTCACAATCCATTAGCCTGCCTCCCTCCCTCGTAATCTCCAAGCACTTCATACCATCACTCTTCCCCTCGACAGCTATCCCTATGTAGCCAGCCCTCCTCAACTCTATTGCGAAGGAGCCTCCCGCGTTACTGTCGCAGTAAAGTCCCGTGAGCGGCGACTTAGAGGCAACGACCGTTCTAGTGAACGTCGGATAGATGAATGCTAGCGGCCCTGAAAAGATGAATAGTTTGTTCTCCGGGGACAACGAGTTAATCCCCGGCTTCACCTCCTTATACAGGTAGTAAGTAGCTAATCCCTTACCACCGATAAACTTCTCCACTATGCTGTCAGGTAATTCCTCTTCCTCAATCTTGCCTGAAGACATGTCGACACGGAGTAGGGTCTGAGCAGGATAAATCAAGACGAACCCACCACAATATTAGTTAGAGGATTAAGCAATATTTAACAAGGTAACAAGTACTCCATGGAGATGTTTTAACTATAATTGAATAATGATTGTTCAATGTCCAAAAATCACCATGTTTCAACTAAATATTGCTCAATAGAAATGTCAAGACTGGGTTGATATATGAGTGTGCAGGAAGATAGAAACATTCCTAACGATGTCGATGTAATACCTCCAACTCCTATGAAGTGGGAGTATCTGTGGATAGTCTACCTGGTCTTCGTAACGGGCTTAGTCTGGTATGTGTCTGAAAACCTCCTTGTGTGGGAACCAAGTAGTAGTATACTCGACCTGCCGAAGCCGGTGGTAGGAGCGTTAATGATTGCCTCGACCTGGCTCGTAGTGAACTTCCTGGTTTTCACAGTCTACTACAGTGTACTCAGAAAGCGTTTAAGAAGCCTGAGGGAGGCGTGAAGTCATGAACCTATCCCAGTGGTCGTGGATTGTACTCTCCACGTTAATAGGCTTCTACATTACCATGTTGATTGCGGGATACGTAGCCTCTAGGAGGCTTAAAACAGGGCTCCGCGAATTCTACGTGGCCGGAGGGACATTGTCAGCGCTGACAATAGTATTTCACTATATGGCGACTTACATGGAGGCATGGGAGTTCGTTGGAATGCCCGCGGTCATAGTGAGCGAGGGTTTTGAATGGTGGGTTATGGAGATGATCTTCTATCTAAGCTTTGTAGCGCTCTTCCCGCTTGTATCGCTGAGGATATACAGGGCGGCTAAACTGCACAATTACGTGACCCCGACAGACCTTATAGTGCACAGGGTAGGTGGGTTCGAGAAACCGCTCAGAATACTCATATCGTTAATGATATTCTATGCCACTATTATCTATATAGGCATGATCTACATCCCCGCGGCTGGAGTCCTGTCCGCCTCAACAGGAGGTGAGATCCCTTATCAAGCATTCCTGGCAATCTACGTGATCTTCATGATCATTTACTTGTTAATGGGAGGCTTCAGGGCTGCAGCATACGCTAACATCATCTCAGGGGTCGCGTTCATAGTGGCCTTCATAGCAATGATCTACGCTACACTAACCTACTGGGGAGGCTTCAGCAACCTAGCCTGGAGTGCATACACCTCGGAAATCGCTCCACAAGTCTTTCAGAAAACCCAGCCAACCCAATACTTTTTAACAATGCTGCTTGTTTACGGATTGTCGTGGCTGTTTATACCTCACTTGGTGACAGCTTTCTATGCTTCAAAAGATAGCAAGGCAGTGTTGGTCGGGGGCTTGGGCTCCAATGCCGGTTTCTTCCTTGGAGCTTTTGTATCCCCCTTGTTGCTGGGACTGGGTATTCTAGCATTGTTCGGTTCAAGCCTGCCTGAGGTCGAAGTTGTGGAAGGCTATGTGCCACTACTCTTCATTCAGCTTTTCGGGTATGGGCCGATACTCATATTGATAATAATTGGGCTCATCGCTATAACAAGGTCGACGATCGATACAATGCTACTTCTAGCATCCTCAATAGTGGATGTTGACATAATAGAGAAAGCCTTAGGGTTGAAAATATCCGAGCGCTCGAGGAAGATGGTTACCAACCTCGTGGTGATTGCCGTTGCCTTAATAAGCATCCTGCCAGCATTAAACCCTGAAGCGCCAATGGTTATTATCGGATACGAGTTGGCCTGGCCAGCATACGCCGTGATAGCATGGCCTACCATGATAATGCTGCTCTGGCCGAGAGCGAACAAGTACGGAGGTTTCGCCTGCTACCTGGCAGGTTTCGCTTCGCTCCTCTTATTCACCTACGTTATCTGGCCTGAAGCACCGCACAACCCGTTCGGTCTCTGGGAGGGGACGTTGCCTTCTCTAATCGCCGTAGCCACGCTAATCACAGTCTCCTTGCTAACGCCTCCACCGTCGAAACAGTTCGTAGAGAGCTATTACAGGTTGAATAAGCAATAACCTCTTCTTTTTTCTCAACCATTGCACCTAGCTTTCTTAAAACCTTGGCAAAATAGCGAGGGGAAATTGGAATATTTCCAATAAGATTATGAATTAGTTTATTTTCTGACCATTGAAAACATATATTGGTGGAACATTTGTCTGAAAAAACCCTTACCGAGGAATATGTCAGCAAATTCTCTGAGAAAACTCCTAAGTCGAGAGAAATATGGTTGAAACTACGGAAGCTAACCCCGTACGGAGTTCATAGTAATTGGAGAGTGTTCGAGCCCCACCCCTTGATGCTGCAGAAAGCCAAGGGTTCAAGAGTCTGGGATGTCGACGGCAATGAGTACATAGACTACACCATGGCTTTCGGCGCTCTCGTAGTGGGCCACGCAAATCCCGTGCTTCTCGAGAAAGTGAAGCAGAAAATGGATGAGGGGACAATATATGGTTATGAGACAGAGTTAAGCTGTAAGTTAAGCGAGGTTGTGACCCGCAGGTACGGGTTCGACATGGTTAGATTTTCCAACACAGGTTCTGAGGGAACCCTTCTAGCCATAAGGCTTGCCCGAGTAGCAACTGGGAGAAGCAAGATACTCAAGTTCGAAGGACACTATCACGGCTCACACGAGCTGTTAATGGTAGGGGTTAAACCCGATTTAAAGCATGCTGGACACCCTAAGAAGCCCAGGTCGGTCCCAACAGGCTTTCCCTACCATGTAGTTCCGAAAGAGTTGGCTGAAAACGTGGTGGTTGCGCCCTGGAATGATGCTGAAGCGATTGAAGAGATAATGAAAGTACATGGAAACGATATTGCCGCGATCATCATGGAACCTGTTGCCATGAACATGGGGGTTGTCCCCGCTAAGAAAGACTTCATGGTCTTCCTCAGGAAAATCGCTAACGAATACAACAGCTTACTGATATTTGACGAGGTTAAAACATCAGGTATGTGGTATAGGGGTGCCCAGGAGTATTTCGGGGTTAAACCAGATATAATGGTAGCGGCGAAAGCAATAGGCGGCGGCTTCCCCTTTGCTGCTGTACTAGCTAGCAAGGAACTGCTCGAGCTGGTTGGGCCTCGCAAAGTCCCCCATGGAGGTACGTTCAACGCTAATCCATTATCAGTTTACGCCGCATACGTAACGCTGACAGAACTGCTCACGGAGTCAAATCTAGCGTACACGCACAAGCTAAGTGAGGAGCTGGCGAAAGGCTACAGGGATATTATAGAGGACAAGGGGTTTGAAGCCCATGTTGTCCAAGTAGCCAACAAGGGCACCATCTACTTCTCAAGGGAGGAAATCAATACTTGGAGAGACTTCGTGTTGAAAGTCAAGTGGGGACCTTGGTACGTTTGGACTCTCGGCATGGTGATAAGGGGGATAATACCTCAGGCAATGGCTTACGACGAGCAGTGGACGATTTCAATAATGCACACGAGAGATGATATTCAGAAAACACTGGAGGTAGCAAACATCGTGGCAGCGGAGATGAAAGGTAGGGCAACGGAAGCGATCGCGATAGAAGAATCTATATAGGTATTTTTTCAAACCTTTTCTCCAATTCCCTGAAGAACCTGTTAAGCTAAAGCCCAAATTCACCAAGCAGTAGAAAACCAAAAATACGTGAAGCACGGCTACAGTAAGCTAGCTCTAACCTGCTTCCCGGAGGGTGTTTTGAGTAGTTGGCTGCTCCGGTATCTCTATGTGCAAATAAGTTTCCTCTTTAACCACTTTCGCCACTACCATGGTTGACGATCTCTCGATCATGGGGGAGTTTATCAGTTCCTCTAAAAACTCCATGTACTTAGGTTTCGACGGGAACTTTGCAATTACTATGAAATCCACGTCCCCCAGCACATAGTACACTGATTGAACATATGGGTTTTTAGCCAGGAACCTGCCTACTTCTTCATGATACTTCGGACCATACTTAGCCCTAACATGCATGACTATAAAATACTCGTATCCTAGTTTATCGCTGTCCAGGATAACCCCGTACTTTTTAATTATCCTGCTCATCTCTAACTGTCTCAGCCTGTGGTATATGGTAGACTTAGGTATTTTCAAAACCTTCGCCAACTCTCTAACGCGAAGCTTAGGGTTTTCCTGTAGGTGTTTCAAAATAGCCAGATCTATTTCATCAAGCTCTTTCCTTCTCCTCATTTTGAACACATTACTAATTTAATAGCGAATAATTTTAAACTTTTTCTAAAATTCAAGTTGAAACAGTTTATTTCTGTCTAATAAAGAACATTAACCGGTGGATACTTGGTGAAATTAGATCCTTACTTAGAAAAGCGTGAAAAATACATTATGAAAGGTGTTTCACTAGCCCATCCTATCACGATTGTGAAAGGCCGGAACGCTCTTCTCTACGATATTAACGGGAAGGAATACGTGGATTTCACCAGTGGAATAGGGGTTACCAGCTTAGGGCATGCTAACCCTGAGTTGGTAAAAACCGTCACGGAACAGTTAGAGAAGCTATGGCACACCTGCTTCATGGTCACTAACTATCCCTCGTGCGCTGAGTTAGCGGAGAAGCTGGCTAAAATAGCTCCGGGCGTTTCCGAGAAACAAGTACTGTTTCAAAACAGCGGGTCTGAAGCCGTTGACAACGCTATCAAGATAGCGAGACAGGTCACGGGTAGATACTATATCGTTTCATATGAGAATAGTTTCCACGGGAGGGGCGCGTACGGGTTCGCGCTATCTGCAACGGGTAAATGGAAACCCTACAAGGTAGGGTTCGACCCCCTACCACCAGGGGTTGAGCTAATACCATACCCTTACTGCTATAGATGCCCGTTTAAACAGGAATACCCTGGTTGCGGATTAGCCTGCTTAGATTACGTTAAGAAATGGTTTATCAATACAAGAGTCCCCCTTGAGAGAACGGCTGGATTCCTCATTGAAGTCGTGCAAGGAGAAGGAGGATACGTGGTAGCCCCGTTGGATTATGTAAGAGAGCTTAAAAAATTCCTTGAGGAAAACAATGTGCTCCTCATAGATGACGAAGTACAGGCAGGCTGGGGTAGAACCGGGAAGCTCTGGGCCATAGAAAACTTCGGGGTTGAGCCGGACATAATGACTACGGCTAAGGCGATCGCTAATGGGCTTCCCCTATCCGCAGTCGTAGGAAGGAAGGAGTTGATGGAGAAAACCCACCCAGGAAGCTTCGGAGGCACCTACGGAGGCAACCCCGTCTCATGCGCGGCGGCTTTGAAAGTAATCGAGGTAATGCAGAGGGATAGGTTACCGGAAAGAGCTGTGGAACTGGGTGAGATGGTTAGGAAAAGGCTGAATGAACTCTACGAGAAGTATGAGATAGTGGGTGATGTTAGAGGGCTCGGCGTCATGCAGGCAATAGAGCTGGTGAAGGATCGTAAAACAAAAGAACCCGCATCCAGTGAGACCTCGAAAGTGATCGATAAAGCGAGAGACAAGGGCTTACTGCTACTGAAAGCTGGCCTATACCACAACGTTATCAGGCTACATCCCCCGTTAACCATTGAGAAGGAGATATTGGAGAAAGGCCTTGACTTGCTGGAGGAGTCGCTGAAAGAGGTTTTAAAGGTGTGAAGCCTGTGGGGTCAATGCTACAGCCGCCGAAATCCGAGTATGGAGTGCTGAAAATCTACGTAAACGGTAAATGGATCGAATCTGGCACCAACACTTACCTAGACTTTTATGATCCAGGTTTAGGGAAAGCTATAGGGAAAGTACCATTAGTGACCAAGGAGGAAGTGGACGAGGCTGTCGAGTCAGCGTACGAAGCCTTCAAGTCCTGGAGCACCTTGCCGATGCCTGAGCGAGCCCAGTATTTATTCAAAATTAAACACATTCTCGAGGAGAACAAGGAGTTGCTGGCCCGGGTGAACACGCAGAATCATGGAAAACTCCTACGGGAGTCTCGTGGCGATGTGAAAAGGGCGATAGAAAACGTGGAGGCCGCTATCTCAGTAGCCTACTCACTAGCGAAAGGAGAATACCAGCACGAGATAGCTAAGGGAATTGATGAAACTCTAATTAGAGAGCCGTTAGGTGTTTTCACTGTTGTAAGCCCTTACAACTTTCCAATAATGATACCTTTCTGGTTCATACCCTACGCCCTCGTCCTAGGCGACACTCTGGTTGTTAAAGCAAGTAGCACAACCCCACTGCCAATAGCTGTCACGCTTGAGCTTCTCACCAACATGTTACCCCCAGGGGTTGTAAACCTGGTGTATACTGATCACAGGAACGGAGAGTACTTGGTAACCCATCCGTTAATAGAGGGAACAGCCTTCGTGGGCACAAGCGACGCAGCTCTGAGACTCTATGAGCTCTCAGCTAAGCATGGAAAAAGATTTCTAGCAGGCGGAGGCGCTTCAAACTACGCGGTCGTCATGCCTGATGCCGACATGGATAAAACCATAAACGCGCTGCGAGACGCTAAATTCGGCAACACGGGGCAGAGATGCCTGGGGATACAGAACATTGTAGTAGTAGGGGGTTCAGACTTTTACGAGGAATTTAGGAACGCGTTTGTAGACTCAGCTAAGAAGATTAGAATAGGCCACGGTCTCGACGAAGAATCTGAAATGGGTCCGATGGCAAGTGTGAAGTACAGGGAAAACGTGATCAGGATGATCGAGACCGGTCTCGGCGAGGGCGCCAAGGCAGTCCTTGATGGGAGAAATTACGTGAACCCTGAATTCCCGAAAGGGTTCTATCTCGGACCCACAGTCCTCGAGGATGTGAACCCTAATATGAAGGTTGCCCGCGAAGAGATCTTCGGCCCCGTGGCTAATTTGATGAGGGCGGAGACCCTTGAAGAGGCTGTTGAGTACGTGAATAAGAACAAATATCATCATACTGCAGTAATATTCACGAGAAACGGTAAGTGGGCTAGGGAATTCGTGCACAACGTCTACGTGGGGAATGTAGGAGTAAACATTGGTATAGCAGCCCCGGTGGGCTGGTTTCCTTTCGGAGGTAGACGATTAGCAGGATTAGGAAGCCATCATCCGCAAATCGATGTTGTCGATTTCTTCACTGATAGGAAGGTCGTGGTGGAGAGATGGTGGTAGGAGAACAATGTTTTTTACACTTAAAACCAGCATCATCCTCCGTCAAAGGGTATTGTCAACACAACCTCATCCTTGTCGCTCAAATCCTTGTCAAGATCGTGAACTATTGAACCATTAACTATGATGAGGGTTCCCTGGTTCAGTCTTCCATCCTCGCTGAAAAACCATTTACCGAGTTCTTCACCGTGTGCACGAGCCAGCTCCTTTAGTAAATCCCTCAGCTTGGCTCCTTTTTCCAGCGTTAATTCCTCGCTTTCCAACCCGGTTAGTGATTGGAAAAGAGGGGCTAAGTATTTCACTTTAACCCTTATACAGTTCTGCAACAACATAGTCTAATCCCAGCTCGTAAAGCTTTCCTGGCGTCGGCCTCCCCTCCTCATCCCAGCCGGCTATCTCGTAGAATAGTTTAACAGCCTTGTCAAACTCCTCCTTCTTAATCCTCTGTCCCTTCCTAGAGCCGGACTCTAACTCCTCGAAAAACCTTGGCGGCAACACGTCTTCTTCGCGCTTAAAACCTTCTCGAACATTGAAGGCTCTTGCAAGGTTGAAAGCTCTCTCGCTCGCCTTCATCAAGCTCCAGAGGCTCATCCCCCAGCCCGTGGCAGCGTTAACTATCTCGACCATGTGATTGGGTGTTAAAACCCCGGCTGAGTGAGGCGTGAAGACAAACTTGCACACCCCCATGCAGTCCTCAAGACCCCACCATAACATCCCATAGTAGACGGCTTTCACCTTCTCGTGATCAAGCATCAGCCTGTTAACGGGTCTGGTTAACCCGAGCGCGGTAAGGTGTTGAGTGATTCTCTCATAGGTTGCGTCATGCGGGGCTTGCATGTGATCAGCCCCTATAGGTGAGAGAGCGTACTGCAAGCCGACGCCTACTTTACCCCGGGGTTCATGCATAGGTATCTCCCTGGATTTAACATGCATCGCGTACTTCTCAGCTCCTCGCCCAATCTTCTCAGCAGCCCTCCTCACCCCTTCAGCCAGCACATCCCCGAAGCCTTCACGCTTGACAATCATTTCCAGCAGTCTCAGCGCTCCATTTCCATCGCCAAACCTTACCTCTAACCCCCCGGTGTCCTCCGGGGTTAGCACACCCTTATCGAAAAGCTCCATGGCGAAGGCTACGGCTACACCCGCGCTGATAGTGTCAACGCCGTATGCGTTGCAGATCTGGTTTGCCTTCGCAATAACGTTGAGATCGCTGACACCGCACAAGGGTCCGAACGATACGATGGTTTCATACTCGGGACCGCCGTAAGAGGGATCCGTCTCATACGGCTCACTAGTTTTAACATCTCTCTTACAGCGGATTGGGCATGCGAAGCACCCGGATTTAGATACCAGTATTGTCTTGTTCAAAACCTCGCCGCTTACTTTGAACGCCTCCTTAAACGACCCTCCCCTGAAGTTTAAAGTGGGAAGTATTCCATCCTTGTCAAAAGGAGTGATCAGCTCTGCCGTACCGTACTCGCTCCTCGAGACAGCGCCTGGCTGCTTCTTCCAGTTATCGTTAAACCACTTAACAATCTCCACGAGCTTCTTCTCATCATAGAACTTCACTGTTTTCCCGGTTGCTCTCACTGCAATAGCCTTAAGGTTTTTAGAACCCATAACGGCTCCAAGTCCTCCCCGTCCCGCTGCATACCTGTTTTCAAACATGATATTGGCAAACCTCACCAGCTTCTCGCCTGCAGGCCCGATGCATCCAATCCTAGCCAAGGGCTCTCCAAGCTCCTTTTTAATCTCCTCAACTGTTTCCTTCGTCGTCAACCCCCATAAACGGGTAGCATCCCTGAGTTCCGCACGCCCGTCTTTAATCCAAAGGTAGACGGGTTTCTCGGACGCCCCCTCCACGATGACCACGTCGAAACCCGAGTTCTTAAGCTCCGGTGCAAAGAAGCCGCCAGCCTCTGACTCGCCGTAAGTCCCTGTCAGAGGGGATTTCGCGGCAACAACAATCCTGTTGACACCTGGAACAGGGGTCCCCGTGATCACGCTTGTAGCGAAAACCAGCTTGTTCCCCGGGCTTAAAGGGTCGGTTCCAGGTTTAAGCTCCTTGAAGAGAACATATGCGGCAATCCCTCTTCCACCCAGATACTCTCTGTACAGCTCCTCGGGAACCTCCTCAATCCTTAGACTCCCAGTGGATAAGTTTACCCGGAGCCATTTACCATTAAACCCGTAGGGCAATGTAAACACCATTTAAACATTATCCTCGGTCATCTAAAAAATGTGAAAGCATTGTTGATTAAACAATTAACAATAGTTTAGGTGAAAGACTATGTGAGATCAAAGATGATTGTAAAGTTTGCAAACCTGCACGGTGGTCACGCCACATCTTTAAGTCCCGGAAAAATAACTGGTTTAGGTTTACTCCTCGAGCCGCGGCTTCCCCCTGGTTAATTGGATTATGTTGAACACTATTATGAGGAGCATTGCCACTGTTAACCCCCAGATAATAGGGGTTAGCATGTTGGTTAAGGCTTCAACACTTATCCCCGCCTGCTCTATTGCGAAGATAACGATGACTATGTAGAATAGTAGTCTAAGATACTCCGCCACAGGCGCCAGGAGCTGCATCTCGGTTCTAAGCTCGGAGCTCTTGTAGACGTAGCTTACGAAAACATCTGTCAGTATGAAGCCCGTGATAATTATTATCAACGCCTTAACAAGCCCAACGACATAAATGTTCAGCAAGTGTTGTGTCATGCTTGCTATTTCAGCAAGCCCTAGGTATCTTGAACCATAATGGATCCCTAACAAGATAAACACTATGTACAGAATCCACGCTGTAACCATGCCGAAGAACTCCCCAGCCGACAATCCCGTGCGTTTAATCGCTCTCCCAAAGCTAAACCTTCTAAGCCACTCGTCAAAACCAAGCTTCTCCGATGCTTTCACAACAAGTAGCTTGACACCCTTCCCGAGCAGGAAGCCTACAATGCTCAGCATAATAGCAATACCTATCGCGATCGAAACATCCACGATGAAATCCGGGGAGACCTCCATTATAGCAACCCCTAGTTGAAAACACGTTTCAGTCAATAATAATATGGTTGAAGGCAAGATATAAATCGGATATTTAGGATTTAGAATTTAGACGTGCTTGTAGGCTGGTTTGAAAATGTACATTAGCTATCCATCAAGGTTTGAAACATACGGAGCTGTTAAGATCTACGAGCTGTCCAAGGTTTACTCTTTATTCGCTATAAAAGCAGAGTGGAAGCCGGGGCTGTACAACATCCCGAATTTCAATGAGCTTGAAAAAACCGCTGAGAAAACCGTAATAGTAGTCCCCTCTAGAAACGAAGACCCTATGGTTTTAGAGGGGGTTTTAAAAGCCATCCCCGTTTACTCTCCTATAATACTGGTATCGGCATCAACCCAGGCTCCTCTAAACATGTACAGTGTTGAGACGGACATTGCTAAAACCCTCTACAAAGTAACTGGGAGGCCCACGATAATAGTGCACCAGAGAGACCCCGTTATCGCTGAGGAGCTGGGGCCGCATATACCGGGCATCTTGGATGAGGATGGATTGGTCAGGTATGGGAAGGGTGAAGGATTACTGATTAGCGTACTACTTGCAGACGGGTTGAACGCTGAGAACATCGGGTTCATAGACGCGGATAATTATATCCCTGGCGCGGTTCTCGAGTACACCCTGATATATTATACTATTCTAAACATGAGCGAGTCGGATTACAGGATGGTGAGGCTCTCATGGGGGTATAAGGCGTGGAGCTCCACAGACCTCTACTTTAGAAGGATGGGGAGGGCCTCAACAATCGTGAACAATGTTTTAAACAAGATCCTCTCGCTGAGGAGGAGGGCTGAAACAGACATTGTTAAAACAAGCAACAGCGGTGAACACGCCATGAGCGTTAAGCTCGCCAAGGAAATAAGTTTCGCAGGTGGTTACGCTGTTGAGACACAGGAGCTTGTAAGCCTCCTGGAAGCATGCTACATCGGAGTCGAGGATGGAATGTGCCCAGCGCTGCCGGGGAATATTGAAATATATCAGGTGGAAACCAGGAACCCTCATATACACTCGGAGAAAGGGGAATCACACGTTATTGAAATGATAATTGAAAGCTTGTCGACAATATATCACTCTAAACTGGTGGATAGTAAGGGGAAGGCATTGGTCATCGACACGCTAATGGATCTCGCATACGAGGGGGAGCCCCCGCCCCCCTTGAAATACTCCATACCCAGTTTGAACGGCAAGGACTTCCTGGATAAGGTTTTAGGCGAGAGCAAAACCAGTGTGGCGTATGGAGTGTAAAACCTTTAACGGGTTGTGGCTAACCGATATAGACGATACAATACTGCCAAGCAGTGGTGGATCCCCCCGCATCTACAGCTACGTCTCCTCCTTCCTAAGGGTTCTCGATGACCACTGCATCCTAACCGTTCCAGTAACTTTTAAGACTAAGCCGGAGTTAAAGGAGCTTTCCAGGAGGCTCAACTATTCCTTCAAAGCCTACATAGCGGAGGGAGGTTGCTCTACCATTATCTCTGAAGCCCTGGTACACTCCTTTTCAACGAATGCGGCGAGCGGAGAGTTGGAGATAGTGTTGTGTAGGAGTAGATTGGTTCTGGATGAGATATTCAATAGTCTTGAAAACTCTTCATGTGCTGATAAATACGTGAGGCTGACAAGCCTCACACCTGTTGAAGCCTCGGAACTCTTAAACACCTCTCTAAAAGAAGCAGAGAACGCTGTCAACAGAGAGTTCACCGAGGTCGTTTACTCCGGTAGTGGTGAATGCATCAAGATAATCGAGAAGAAGGCTGTCTCCCAGGGTTTCAAAGCTTTCAAAACCCGGAGATTCCTCCACCTCGCGGAAGCCGGGAAAGAAGAAGCTGTTAGACGCCTCCTGGGTCTTATAGGTCATAGGTTGAAGGGTTTAACCATATCCAGCGGGGACAGCCCAGCGGATGCCGCATTCCTCAGCACTGCTGAAGTACCTATAATTGTTTCAAACAGCCACGTAGACTGGTTTAGGAGATACCCCTACCTGAGAATCTCGGACTCTATCCCCTACTCCCTGATAGACACTGTTTCAAGACTTTTACTGTTGAAACAGCCAGCACTCAACCAGGCATACTGAAGCATCCATGCAAGGGCCTTGCAAACCGTTGTGGACAAGTGGTTGAAAACCTGTTATGATTGTTTTACCTTTGCTGATAAGTATTTGTGTATGCTGTGAGCAGCTTTCTTACCATCGCTGAAAGCGAGGACAACCGTTGCCTCCCCTCTCACAGCGTCTCCACCGGCGAAAACACCTGGGATACTGGTCTGTAATGCCTCGTCAACCTCTACTGTACCATCGTCACGGATCTTTAAGTCTGGAGCAGACTCGGCTAAAACCTTGTTAGGCACTAACCCTATTGCGATAATGACCGTGTCAGCGGCCAATTCTACGAACTCCCCTGTCCCCACAATCTTCCTCTTCCCCTTCTCATCGACTTCGTCGATGGGCTTCATCTTCTCAAATCTCACGCCTTTCACGAATCCTTTTCCATCCCCTATAAATTCAACGGGCTGTACAAAATACATGAAGCTGACTCCCTCCTCCTCCGCGTGCTTAACCTCCTCAAGCCTCGCCGTCTGGAGCATGTCCTCCCTCCCCCTCCTATAGGCCACAACTACTTCACTACCCATCCTCCTAGCTACTCTAGCAGCATCCATAGCGGTGTTCCCACCTCCTATGACGACAGTTCTCTTCCCCACCTTGACAGGCGTATCGTACTCGGGGAAACGATCAGCCCTCATCAGGTTAACCCGGGTCAGGAACTCGTTGGCAGAATATATGTTGTTAAGGTTTACCCCGGGTATTTCGAGAAACTTTGGTGCTCCAGCACCCGTCCCGATGAATACTGCATCATACTCGTTAAGAAGCTCGTTAATTGAAATTGTTTTTCCCACTATATGGTTTAACCGGATCTCAACACCAAGGAAGGAGAGCTTCTCGATCTCGCTGTCCAAAAGCCTCTTGGGAAGCCTGAACTCAGGTATGCCGTACCTTAGAACCCCTCCAGGAGCATGAAGGGCTTCGTAAATAGTTACATTATACCCTAGCTTCGCAAGCTCGGCTGCACAGGCTAGCCCCGCGGGCCCTGAGCCTATTACTGCTACTTTACGCCCGTTCGGCTTTATCTTCTCCTTCATCTCCTCGAGAAGCTTTGCCTCCAGCCCGAGCGCCCTTGCTCTATCCCCAACGTATCTCTCCAGCTTCCCTATGCTCACAGCCTCACCTATTCTACCAATCACGCAATTAGCCTCGCACTGCAGCTCTTGAGGACAAACCCTGCCCGTTATCGAAGGAAACAGGTTATCCTCCCACATGATTCTCAGAGCCTTTTCCAAATCCCTGTTTTCGACGGCCTTAACGAACTCGGGGATTTTAATGGATATTGGGCAGCCCTTCACGCACGGTGCAAACCATAAGGGGCATTTTATACATCTTCCCGCCTCCCTCACCGCGTTCGCGTCGTCCAGGCCCAAGTCGACCTCTTCAAAGTCTCCGAGCCTTTCTAACGGGGGTCTCTCGTTAGATTTAAACCGTGACTTCACAACTCTTGACATGATGATCACCTAGCGATAATCTTGGAGAGGAAGAGGTTTTTCGCCTTCTCCTGCTCCTCGATAAATCTCTTATCCCTTCTCATCACGTCTTCCCAGTCTATGAGATGAGCGTTCATCACAGGCCCGTCTACGCAGGCAAACCTGACTGCTCCACCATAGAAGACTCTGCAAGACCCACACATCCCTGTCCCATCAACCATTATGGTTCTTACAAGGGCATAGTTTGGAATCCCATGCCTCTTTGTGAGCTCGGACGCTTTGAACATGCCAGCAAGGGATCCTCCTGTGAGTACAAGGTCTACTCTTCTCTCACTAATGATCTTCGAGATCAAATCCGTGTAATGCCCTTTAACCCCTGCGGAACCATCCAACGTTGTAACATAATGCTCGTCAGCATGCTTCTCAGCGAGAAACTCTTCTGGATAAACCTCTTTCCCTGTCTCGAAAGTTTGGATTGATATTACGTAGTTATCATATTTTTTCAATTCCTGTGTGAATGAAGCATTCTCAGCGTGCCCGCACACCGCGTCCGATGCGTAGATTACAGTGCCGTAGTGTTTTATGGGAAACTCCCTACCGTGAGGCCCTGAGATCGCGTAGATGTAGTCTCCGACTTTAAACCTATGGTATAACTCGAGGGTTGTCTTACCATGTCTCCTTATGAACATGCCTATTCTCCCATCTCTAACAGAGTAGACAGACTCCGGGATTCTCTCCCCTTTCTCATGTAGCATAAGGATAACGAAATTTCCAGGCTTCCACTTCCTAGCCACATGCGGTGCTTCAATCTCCATGTAGAAGTCAATGGAGTTTAAATCCATTTTTCCAGTTATCTTAAGCAAGTTGACACCTCTTGTTAGGTTAGGCTAACCTAAAAATACTATTATGTACCTTAACTTAAAAATCATCCAGGACCGCTTCGATGAACTTAACGGCTGCCCCTATCACTCCGTCATAGTTAGGTTTGAATTCAGTTCATGAACACGTACTTTAAAACCCTTACCACAGCCTTGATTTCACAAACATGCTTTAGCGTGAGAACCCGGTTGTTGCGATGAGAGCCTGGGATTTACGATGTTTTTGAACACATTATCTATTTCGTCAGGCTTTGAACGTAGTTTTTCGTGCCTTGAAGGGTTTGTTGCAGTGGCTTCTGAAGGTTTGAGTGAAAGGATGTGCGGCGGCCGGGATTTGAACCCGGGATCTCCGGCTTGGGGGGCCGGCGTCCTAGTCCAGGCTAGACGACCGCCGCTCCTACTGTTTTAGAAATTACGGGTTAGGGTTTAAAATCTTTGAATGGTTTCAAGGATTGCTGACTGCGGGGATGTATATTGGTGTTCTTCTCCCCCCGCTGTAGAGTTTTAGAATCCCTCTTTTCTCAGCTTCTTTAAGTATTTTCTTCGCCACGCTTACTTTCACGTTTAACTGGTTGGCAAGCGTGTATGGCGTGTAGTATTTAACCTCCCCCTTCTTAACCTCTCTCTCAAGCCTTTTCAAAATATCCTCTGTTGGCTGGAAGATTGTGGCTAACTGTACTTTGGATTCGCCAGCCTCCTTAGACGGTTTCTCTGGCTTAGCTTTCTTCTGAGCAGACACTTCATCCACCTCGACACTAATCAACTATTCTATGGATTAAGGTTTAAGGCTTTTTAATCTATCTCCTCTTGAACCCTTCTGTGAAAACGTCAAGGTAGAATGGTGCTACTGAAAATATTGAGATGAGCTCGGGGATTGCGGCGCCCGGGGGTGTTTTTATGGTGAAGTGTAATGCCCATGCAGCAACTGATGCGACGATGCCTGCTAGGGCACCGTTCCTACGCCACCCATCTGTTCTTGATGAGTAGTAGATCAGGAATGACAGAATTGTTATGAAGAACACTATGGATACGATGAAATGCGTCCTACCATACACCTCGTCGAAAACACCTACTAGAGCGAGCGAGAAGCCTGCGAAACCCATTATGGCCCTGTAGACAACCTCGACGCGTGAATCAATCAATGCTGTTGAGTATAGTAAGAAGCCTCCGAGGACGAGCCCGAGGTTGAAAAGTATTGCGACATTGCTCCTTGTAGCATGCCCTAGATCGCTTAAAGCGTTATCCACAATGTTGAACCAGCCTGAGAACGCTATAGCTAGGAGTATGAAAACCAGTGGAGTGAGGAAGGCTATAAAGGGTATGAACTGCCTCATATTCATGAGCCAGCCCTCAATTATGATATATAATCTACGGTATATTAATCCCTCAGCAGGTTCCTGATGTAGAGCTTATACGCCAAAGCAACTATTACTAAGCTCCACGCTCCCAGGCCGGCGAAATTGCCCCACGGGTTTATAGAGGCATCATACCTAAAAGCCCATCTGTAGATGTTAGTGGCCATTGTTAACGGGGAATAATCAACCACTGGGGCTAGGGGCCCCAGCCTAGCCGCGATCACCTTCTGAGGATAGAAGATGTTCGATACAAAGAACAGTATGTAGTATGTGAGAGATCTCACCGTGGCCTGCAGGTTGAAATCTCTTGTAACAGTGGAAAGAGAGATTGAAACACTCGACATTGTGAGAGCCAGGGTGGAGGAGGTTGCTAAAACATACAACCATCCCTCCAGCGACGGAGGTGTTAGAATGATTGAGGCGAAAACCAGGAAGCCAAACTGGTAGACCAGCCCTCTGGCAGCGCCTCCGAGAAGCCTGCCAATAATCAAGCCTTCCCTGCGAACAGGGAGAGTTAGCAAGTACTGGGTAACCTCCCTCCTCAGCTCCACGCCAACCTCCCTTCCAATGCTGAACGAGGATATGAAGATTGACAAGCAGAGTATGCCGGGAGTTACAAACCTCACGTAATCAGGGATTAAATCCTTGTTGACGACGCCGTTGAATATTAACCCGAAGATCAGAATGTCTGCAAGGTTCATTGCAACCTGACCGGCTAGCCAATACTTGTAGCGCCAGAACCTGGCGATATCCCTGTAAGCAATATTCACAATGCTTCTTAACTCACTGCTCACTTAACCCCACCAGCTTCAAGCTTTCTCTCAAAGAGTTCAATAGCAACCACGAGCAACCCAATGCCGAGACCAAGTATGTAGAACATGGATTGAGCCGGGGATAGTTCAAGGAGAAAGTATTCTGGGAGGACCAGGGCTCTTAGAAAGTCTGCGAAGTGGGTCAGGGGGTTGAAAAGAGCTGAGTAGTAGTAAGCCGGAATATTCAGGGCTTTGATAATGGGTAGCGGGTAGAACACTGAGCTCAGCCTCACTAGTATAGCATCTATGGTGCCGAAAAAGATGTCCGTGGTATCCGTTGACTTAAGCTTCATAACTATGATCACGACGAAGCTGACGACTCCTATTGAGAAGGCGAACGCCGAGGCGATTGAAATGAGAAAGCTCACCGGTTCCAGCCCGTTGGTCAAGAAGAGTATGAAAACCATCATAGGGGCTGTGAATATTAGAGTGGAAACCGCCCCTCCCAGCACCCTGCCAGCGGCGAGAACGCTTCTCTTCAACGGGAGTGAGAGATGGTAGTCTATGATCCCGTCATCAAACTCGTCTGCGATAATGTAGGCCCGGGCAATACTGGCTGAGTAGAGCAGTGCCGTGTATAGTCCGAGAAGGTAGAATTTATAGTAATCCACGCCTAAGTCGGGGCGCGCAATCCTTGAGATCGCGTATCCGAAAACAAGTGATTGAATAATAAACCATGCCGTACGCATGGCTATGAAGGCTTTCTGCCTTTTAAGCTTCATCAAGTCCCATTCAACAACCCTGAGAACAGCTTTAAACCCGTGCGGGATTGGCACGCTACTCCCTCAGCTTAGCCCCTGTAACGTACATGAAGACATCGTCAAGGGTTGGCTCCTTGATCATGATTCTCTTAACGCCGATGTTGCGCTTTCTAAAGTATTCAAGTATCTCCAGCGACTTCTCCTCCCCCTTGTTCATGTAAATCCTTAAAACATCCCCCCTTACCTCAACCCTGCCGTACACGGATAGCTCCTCCACCACAGCCTCAGCTAGTCCATGCTCCTCGACACTGATCTCAAGTATGTCTCCCCCCGGTATGGCATCCTTCAACTCCTCAATGCTTCCAACCTTCCGCAACCTCCCCCTGTAGATTATTCCAATCCTCTCGCAGACTTTTTCAGCCTCAAACATGTCGTTGGTTGCAACAATCATCGTGGTTCCCTGCTTCCTCATCTTCTTGATGATATCCCAGAGAACGTGCTTGGTTATCACGTCAACCTGTGCCGTCGGCTCATCGAGAATCGCTAGCCTCGGCCTCTGGATCAATACTTTCGCGAGCTCAACCTTCTTCCTTGTCCCGCCGCTTAATTGGTAGAAATACTTGTTCCTGTGCTCCCACAGCCCAAGCTCCTCCATAACCTCTCTAACCACTCTCCTCGCGTCGCTACTACTGTACCCGGATATTTTCGCATGCCAGGTTAATAGATCCCATGGCTTATCAACCCACATAGCCTTGGGCTCTTGGAAAGCTATCCCTATAAGCTTCCTCACAACGTAGTCCTCCCTAACCACGCTGTGCCCGTACACCAGGATGTCCCCGCTGGTCGGCTTGTAAACAGTTGCAATAGTTAGCAAGGTGGTGGTCTTACCGGAGCCGTTGGGCCCCAGCAGCCCAAAGATCTCTCCATCGTAAATATCCATGGTTAAATTATCCACAGCAACTGTTTCCCCAAACCGCTTAGTGAAACCTTTTATTTCAACAGCGAGATCGGGCATTTCACACGCCAGAGCCAGGATTGATTTATTTACCTGTCGGCTTTTTAAAAATATACGGTGTTTTAATTAATGATTGACCTGACCACGGTACTGCTGGTGAGCGTGCCCCTCTATCTCGGTGCAGTAGTGCTCTACACGGTGAGACTTGTCAAAGGACCCTCCATACCGGACATGGTTTTAGCAGTGGACTGCATTGCTTACGACCTAGCCGTGTTCCTACTGGTTATAGCCCTGTACTACCGTACCCCGCTTCTCGTAGCCCCCTCTATAATGCTCGCTCTATGGGCATACCTGCTCGACGTCTTCATCTCCAAGCATCTAGTCTCTAAAGAGGTGGGTGAGTAGTGCTCGACCAGGTCTTGTTCTGGGCTGGATCAATCCTACTGATTGCTGGAGGAGTTTTCGACCTCCTAGCCTCGATAGGGCTTTTAAGATTTCCAAACTTCTACGTAAGGCTCCACGCTGCAACCATCGGCGCAATATACGGGGCATTCATGCCTCTTATAGGAGTATCCCTGCTCGCCCTCTCAATTCAGGACTTCCCTGCTAAATACATGTTCGCGGGAGGAGCGTTCGTCACCGGCTTGATAATACTGATAGTGGCACCGATAGGCAGCCACGTACTAGCCTACGCTGCTCACAAGTCTAAAAGCGTTAAATGGGAGCCTGTCGTAGACCACTTGGAGGAGGATTCTAAATGATCACTCTCATACACCTCCTGCTGTCTTTTGCAAGCCTTCTTGCTATAGTCTTCGTATACCTTGCTATAACTGAGAAAGACTTGATCAAGGCAATAGTTTTCTCGGCGGGGCAAAGCATATCCTACACCATAATACTCCAGCTGTTCGCAGCCCCCGACGTGCTGTTAGCGTACATTGCGGTATCCGTGGGTATTTACTCAGCCCTCCTCGTGTACGTTGTAAGCAAGACCGAGAGGTTTGACGGGGGTGGGGGAAGTGAGTAAGAGGTTTGCAGTTCTCGTTATAATCCTAGCGTTAACAGTTGCGTCCGCCCTAGTATTATCCTACACGGAGTTTGCAAAGCCGGCGAAAGAGTTGAAGCCTATTGGATTATTCTATATTGAGAACTCCTACTTCGGAAACCTCACGGCTAAAAGCCCTGAAGCAGTCACAGCAATAGTGTGGGATTACAGAGGCCTTGACACCATCTACGAGTCCGCGGTATTCTTCCTAGCAATAGTGGGCGGTTTATCGATTTTCAGGCTCGAGTCACCTCAGCCGGCCGGGAAGGAGGCAAAGGGTTTAACAAGGATTTCTAGAACCGGGACTAAAATAATCGCTCTTTTAATAATCAGCGTGTCAGCCTCGATCGCTCTCCACGGGCACCTAACCCCGGGCGGAGGCTTCCAGGGCGGCTCCACACTAGCTGTGGCACCATTACTGTTAATCCCGGTCTTCTCCGTAACGAGGCTCGTTTCCGCCGGGATCACGTCGAAAAGACTTGTATTCGCTAGAAGCGCTGCCATGACGTGTATAGGGTTGACAGCACTCCTCCCAGTCCTGAAAGGGCTGGAGCTCGCGTCAAACCTCTCCTTCTACCCTGCTGAAATAGGGGGCGAATTGATAAGCGGTAGCTTATTCTTCTACAACATTTTCGAATATCTGGCGGTAGGATCAGGCTTCACAGCAGTCTTCCTCTACCTATCTACGTTCGAGGAAACCTATAGGAGGGAGATTGAGAAGGAGGTGGGAGTATGAGCGAGGATATTTTCACATGGTCCCTGTTACTAATAATGCTCTTCACCAACACGTTGCTCTCGATCTACGGTATTGTCTACAGGAGGAGTTTGACGAAGAAGCTGATCGCCCTAACCATTCTCAGCGACACCGCGAACCTTGTATTCATCCTTATAGGGTTCAGATTCATCCAGCCCGCTGTGCCGCCGGTTCTCACAGAGCTCAGCCTTGAAAACCTTGAGTATCTGAAACAGCACGCAGTGGATCCTCTTCCACAGGCGTTAGTACTGACCGGCATAGTGATCAGCATGGCTGTTAACGCTTTGATCGCGTTCGGAATAATCCAAGCATACAGGATCACGGGCTCAACCGACGCTAAACTAGTGGTGAAGTACTTCAGCGAGGGGGTGAAAGGAGAGTGATCAAGTACCTAGCCACCGGGCTAGTCGCCTTCCTCATCTACATAATCTTCTCCGGAAACATCACTCCGTATGACTTGGCAACAGGGGTTATTGTCTCAGCAATATGCAGCCTACTTCTTACACCGTACATCGTGAGGAATGAGTCTAAGCTTAAGCAACCGGCGCGTCTAGCCCACCTAGCTTACTACTTCCTCAAATACATCACCATCATAGAGTTTAAGGCACACATGGATGTGGTTAAGAGGATTTTCACAATGGATTTGAAACCAGGTATTGTTAGAATCCCGTTGAAGTGTAAGGGAGACATGGCCAGGCTCCTGGTAGCATCCTCGATAACTAATACTCCTGGAACAGTCGTGGTGGACGAGTCTGACGACTACTTCTACGTCAACTGGATATACGTATTCTCGGTCTCACCAGAGGAGGCGAGGAAGAGTGTTAGCGAGGAGTTTGAAAAATATGCGACGAAAATCTTCGAGTAGGTGGTGGTAATGGAGCTGGATATCTTACTCACCGGTTTAACACCGTTCATCCCGGTTTTCGGAGCTTTCACAACCCCGTTGATATCATCAGTATTTAAGAAGCGAACAGCCTCACTCTATTATGGCTTCTTAATAAGCGGGTTAACCCTTCTAGCAACCCTTAGGCTCCTGGCGCAATCGTCCACCTATGATGTGCCGCTAGTGTTCAAGGCTGGTGGCTGGCCTCCGCCTGTAGGCATAATTTACATTCTAGACAGGGTTAACGCTATCTTATCCTTCACCACAGCATTGGTGTTAACGCTGATTTTCGCATACAGCTTGGAGTATATTCGGGATGAGGGAGCAGTATGGTACAGCATCCTGCTCCTCGGTGCTGAGGCTGGAATACTTGGGATCATCCTAACCGCGGACTTCTTCAACCTGTTCGTAATGCTCGAAGTAGCCAGCGTCTCATCATACTCACTTGTAATGTACTACAGGAGTAGGGCTTACGCCATTATATCGGGGCTGAAATACGCTTTCGTAGGCGCCATGGGCACCACCCTCTACTTCGTTGGCTGCGCACTCCTCTACAACGCCTACGGTACTTTAAACATTATCGACCTATCCCTGAAAATCCGGGGTCAATACGTTAGTTTAACAGGGCCTCCCATTGAAACATACCTGCTTTCGCTGGGAATAGGGCTCGTCCTCATGAGCTGGGCTTTCACAATAAAAAGCGGCGTCTTCCCCAACCACTTCTGGCTACCGGACGCGCACCCCGCAGCGCCCACTCCCATATCAGCTTTGCTGAGCGGTCTCGTGGTGAATATTGGAGGAGTATCTCTCTACAAGTTCATGTTCATAGCCCTGGGAGGCAGTATCTCGCCTGAAACCCAGGCTTTGAAGAGTGCTGTATCGGCAATACTAATGTTCACTGGGACATGCTCCGCTATCGTAGGAGCTCTCCTTATGAATATTCAGAAGGATTTGAAACGGCTGATAGCGTACTCAACCGTGATGAACACGGGATTCCTCTTTATGGCTGTTTCAACCGGGACACCTCTAGGTCTCTCCGCGTTCATCTACCACACCATAATACATTCGATTGCTAAATCCAACCTATTCCTCTCAGCAGGCATCTTCATCAAGGCTACAAGGTCGAGAAGCCTTGAAGACATTAGCGGACTAGGGTTTAAGCACCCTGTTGCGTCAATAGCGTTCGCAACATCTGTTCTAACCCTGGCTGGGATACCGCCCCTGCCAGGTTTCCTGAGCAAGATGCTTCTGTACGAGGCCTTGTTCGAATACAACATTGTTACAGCAGTTGTCATGATTCTTGCCAGCACGATCGGCTTAATCTCCTACATGAAAATATTCTACATGTTATTCTTTGGAACGCAGGGCAGGGAGGTGGAGAAAGTCTCCGCGAAAATGATGAACGCTGTCCTGCTAGCCCTCAGCGTTGTATTGATCAGCTTCACCCTTCTCCTGGTAGCGTACCCAGGATTCTACGATGCAGTAATCACTGTCACCGTTAAGCAGATAGGAGAGATTGAAACATACCTTGAGAGCATCTCGCTTATATAGCTTGATCTTCTCCGCAGAAGATTGTTACCTCTACAATATCCCCGTTTTTCAAACCCAAAACCTTCCTAAGATTGAAGGGGGAAATAGCCTCGATAACCCTTGAGGAGTGCTTAGTCATTAATGGCTTAATAACGAAAACCTTTTCACTATTCAAGCATGCCGGGTAGGCAATAACCGGGCCATACCCTGGAGAGGGTGGCTTAACCTCTACTCCCCTGCATTCATGGAGGGCTGGGTCACCGTTTAAGACTTCGATATTAAGGGTGCCGGGGAATGGTTTAAACCCGAGCGTTTTCTCAAACTCTTCAACATATTTTTCAACGTAAAAGCCTCCCTCGCCGAGTCCTTGCACAACCCTGCCCTCAATTCTCAAAACCCTCGTACCAGGGTGAGACGTATACTTGTGATCAGGGGAACACTCCATTAGATTTCCTCCACGCCTACAAGAAACGTTATGAGGTATTAGGTTGTAAAAAACTACTTCAACTCTACAAAGTTCTCTAACACGGGTATGGTGAAGGAGAGGTTGAGCCTTTCCAGGGTTGATTTAAGTGGGACACCGTTTTCATCCCAACCTCTTAGCTTGTAGTACTGGCTGAGCATCTCGTCGTATTTAACAGGGTCGAGCTTCGCGCCTGCGAATGGTCCCTTGGTTAAGGGGTGTTTAAACCATCTAGCAGGGGGATAATCCATTGTTCTATCCCAGCCTGAGTGCTCCCTTATCCAGAAAGCCCTGATCAAGGAGTATATTCTCTGCGCTACTACATGTATGTCGTCGAAAGACCATGAGACCCCTGTCACAGCGGTGAGGAGTTTCGGATAGTAATCCAGGTTTAATCCAACCTCAACCCACGGTAGCCTGCACGTTGTCAGGCTCTCAAACATCCCGCCCCTGATGTTTTGAAGGAACACCAGCCTCTCCACTTTCTCACTCGAGTAGGAGAACCTATCAGTCTTTACCTCGTAGCTTATAATCCATGCATCCTTGTGGTGTGCTCCAATGGATGAGGTTCCGTAAGCGAGCGCCATGCCTGGGGCTGTGTGACAGTTGTAAGCCGATATCTCGAGTCCCTTAACATGCATTGCGAACTCTGCTGCCTCCTTACCTAGTCCACGAGACATCCTCATTACTCCTTCAGCAAGGAATGCGCCGAGACCCTTCCTGTAAGAGGTATCAACGACCAGCTCTCTCACAGCCCTGTAATCCCCCCATTCAATCCTCTCCCGGAGCAAGCCTTTCTCACTTGCCTCCATTGCAAACCCTATGCTGCTCCCAAGGGTTATCGTATCCACACCCATCATGTCTGCTAACTTGTTGATCTCGGCAACCTTCTTTAGATCAGGAAGGAGGATGTTGCTTCCAAGCATTGCAACATTCTCGTAGTCAAGCTCGCTCTTCTCGCCGATCTCGTCGTTTACAACATTGCCGCACTGCATGTTGCAGTAGGGGCATCCTTTCCTGTCAACCTTAAGCTTCTCCATTAAGTCGCCGCTTATTGTTTCATAAAGCTCCCACACCCCCTCCCTGAAGTTCATTGTGGGTAGTACACTGTTCTGGTTGCTCCAAACTATTGTTGACATCGTGCCCTGCCTAATCCAGAAATCATAGTTGTCGCTCTGGGTAATGCTCTTGTATGCTTCCTCGCTAAGCTTCCTAAGCTCTTCAGGGTTTGCTACAGGAGGCTCCATGGTTCCCTTGATCACTAACGCCTTCAACTTCTTGCTCCCCATCACAGCGCCCACTCCAGGCCTTCCGCCGCTCCTTCCTTTCTGCGATACAATGGTGGCATACCTAACCAGGTTCTCGCCGGCCGGGCCTATTAAAAGGGTGCCCACGTTTCTGCCGTGTTTTTTCACAATAGCATCTTCGGCTTCAAAAGTATCCTTACCCCACAAGTCTTCAGCTGGAAGAATCTCAACCTTATTGTTTTCAACATAAATGTACACCGGGTTTTTAGAAGCCCCTGTAACCACTACGGCGTCGTACCCGCTTCTTTTCAAATGATAGGAAGCCATGCTGCCAAGGTTGCCATCTCCATACCCGTTTGTTAACGGGCTTTTACACGCTACCTGTATTTTACCGCTACTTGGTAGCGGGAGTCCCGACAAGGGCCCGTTAGCGAAGACTAAAGCGTTATACGGGGATAAGGGATCCGCTCCCTGCGGCACTAAATCCCATAGAAGCCTGGCCGCAAGCCCCCTGCCGCCAATATACTCCATGTACAGCTTCGCGTCAAGGTTAACCTCCCTTACCTTCTTAGAAGTTAAATCAACGTGAAGGATCTTACCCCACCAGCCCTTCATACCCACACCTCTTTAATAATACACTTGGCAAGGATAAATAATATTTGGTTGAGTATAGGAGATCAGTACTACTCCAGGCTGATATAAATCAATGCTTTCTCATCAGGGCTCTCCAGCCTGAATGAGACTATATTAGAGTGGTTCGACAAGTCGACCCTGTTCCAGCCTTCCTTCAACACTACCCTGTCCTCCTCAATCCTCACCGGAGGGAGACCTATATCGTATTCTACTATTCTCAAAGCGTTTGGCTTAGAAGACAGTATTCGCAAAGCCTTAACCTTATACCCGGTTAACGGGATGCCTCCGAAGGGGTGATCGAGCACGGTGCTACCTAGTACCCTGAAAACCGCCGGCGGGGATGGTGCGTTAATCAAGGCGTCTTCTCTCCACTCAATAATCTCCCTCCACCCGTTTTCAAGCGGGGTCGCATCTCGGCCCCCTAGGTTAGGAGTGTTGCTCACCCCTATCAAGACCGACTCCCCTTTCTTAGCCATGCTGGTAACCCTTGCGCCAAGGGTTGCCACAATCCTTGCAACAGGAGGGGTTATGTAGACCAGGGTTGTAGGTCCCACTATCGAGTTGAAAAGCCTCGCCCTAGCCCTGCCCTCTGGAGCAACATGAATGTATCCATGGCTGTAAGAGTTGAAAACAGCCAGGATCCCTCCTCCCAGAGGGAGCGCGTTGCTCCTGTGAGGAGCATAAGGCGTGCCAGGGAAGTCGAACATTCTAATGAAGACTAATTCCTCAACCTCCGGCTCCACGGGATTACCCACGAGCAAGCCGCCCCTGAAGAAATGCCAGTACCTTGCGTAACCTGTTACCGCGTACCCGCTACCCCTCCTCTCAACGGCACACCCGTCAACGCTTATTCTAGACCAGTCTTCGATGAAATTCTTCACCAGCTTTCTCTCGACAAGGTCGTAGCATTGAACACCGTCAACGCCTCTCTTCCAATCAGGCTGAAGGTCGAAGCACGCGTACTCCTGGTAGAGGGCTCCTTTCAACGCTGGCACGTTGCTCACCTCCTCTGCCCTCCCCGTATTCCTGTCAACCCTGTAAACGCCGAGGTTTCTCATCCCATCAGCCCTGGCTATGAGAAGCGAGTCGGATAAGGGGTCGTAAACTATTTGCGAAACCTCGCCAGCCCACTCGTACTCGTGGTGAACACTATCGCTCCATACAAGCCTAACTCTTCGCTCAGCGACATCGTATTCATGGATGTGAGAGTACTTGTTCCTGAAATCTATTTCACCTCCACCGTTAACCCGGCCCTTGTAAACAGCTGGCTTGTGAACCCATCCGCCGAAATATATCTTATCGTCAACATAGTCGACAGCGTTGTAAGTATCACCGCCTGAGGCTGGCCCACTGCCCAGTAGTTCAAACCGGTAAACAGTCTCCGAGTCTTCGTGGTGGAAGTGGGCCTCTCCCTCCATTGCCAGTGTGTAGTATACGACTCCCTTGTAATATGTTAACCCGAATACTCCCCCACTCCCCCATTCCGGCCCATACACGGGTTTGAACAAGTGTTTCACACAGACCCCCGGGTTATTATGAAGAGAGCGGTGGCTTATTTACTGTACCCCATTCCTTTCCAGGCTCAGCAGGAACCATTATATTAGTGTTCAAGACTATTCTCAAACGGGGAGAGTGTTGAACGAGCCTGGAAGAATCCTGCTCAAAAACCTTCACTACTATAGCGATGGAATGGTTAGGAAAGGGTTCATATATGTTGAGGATCACTTGGTGAGAGACGTTGGGGAGGAGGCTCCCCCGGAGTATGAGCTAAGCGATGTCGTATACGATTTCAACAACCATGCTTACGCTGTTCACGGCTTCAGCATGGTTTTAAACGGTGTTGAGCAACCTTTCAGAGAGGTCGCCCACCCAGACCTCTCCGTTTACACGGGGGAGGAGCTGGAGAAGATTGCTCTCAACGTTATCACCTTGTACTATTCCCTCGGCGTGACGCTCCCAATTATTGAGACCGAATACCCGAGCGTGGTGAATAAGGCGGCCAAGGAGCATGGGCTTCAACTAGTGCTCGTTCACGATAGAGGTGTCGTACCGCATTACAGCAACATGCTTTACATTGAGAGGGATGGCAGGAAGCTCTACTACCAGGATTCGTTCATAGGCTTCGAGGACAGGGTTTTCTGCACGCCGGAGAAATACGGGGAGGATTGCATCGCGATCGATGCTAGAAGGGTTGACCTGCCACATCCGTCAGTTATCAGTGCTCTAAGTCGGGGCGATTTCGGTCAAATACTTGAAGCCCTTTCAAAGCCGTATAAGTCCCTGGGCTTAGACAGTGGATGCCTGGGGAAGGGTTCAAGGTCTGACATACTGGTTTATGATTTAAGGAGCCCGCTTAAACAGCAACCGTTGATTCCCGAGATATTGTTTAGAACGCCTTTCAAAAACCTCCAGCCAGACCTGGTCCTGGTTAAAGGCGATTTCGCCCTCGAGTACGGTGAAGTCCTCACAGTATCTCTTTCCAAAGGAATCTTCAAGGAGATTTAAAGGATATGGGCCCGCGGGGATTCGAACCCCGGGCCTCCCGGTTATCAGCCGGGCGCTCCACCAAGCTGAGCTACGGGCCCATTCAAAGATTATTGAAACCTTTTCAACAGTATTTAAACCTTAATGAGGTTGCCCTCAATATTTTTCTTCATCACGCGTCTGCTTATCCGCTGCATTTCATCGGGCACTGTTTAAACAGTAAGTGGTTACGTCTTAATAAAGAGTTCACAGCCGGGTTATTAAGCTACAATGGGTCATCACTTCTCAGCCCGCCCATCGTATACATCCCCGGCTGTCATTTAATACTGTGTTAGCCGTAAATAAGTTTGAGCGTGGAACCATGTTGATTGTTCTGCAAACAGATTTCGGCTACAAAGACCCTTACGTCGGGGTGATGAAAGGGGTTATTAAAACCATCAACCCTGATGCCGAGATAGTTGATTTAACCCACGGCGTGACGAGGCATAATGTTCTTGAGGCGGCTTTCAACCTCCTCGTATCAGCTGAATACTTCCCCCGCGGCACGATCTTCGTAACAGTAGTAGACCCAGGAGTGGGGACGAGCAGGAGGGCGGTGCTGGTTAGAACTAGGAACTATGTTTTAATAGGGCCGGATAACGGGGTGTTATCGCTACTTGCCTTGAAAGATGGGGTTTTACAGGTATTCGACATATCGAACACGCCCTACAGGCTCCCCAGGGTTTCCAGCACGTTCCATGGGAGAGACATCTTCGCCCCTGTGGCAGCATGGGTTAGCAAGGGCGTCCCGTTAGAGAGCACTGGTGAGCCGGTGCCCCCTGAAACATTGATCAAGCTTGGGGTTGAGGAGCCGGTGGTGAATCCCGGGCAGGGGTGGTTTGAAGCAGTTGTTCTAAGCGTGGACGTCTTCGGCAACATCTCCCTATACGCTGGCGAGAACGTGGTTGAATCCCTTGGGATACGTAAAAACGATAAGCTGGTAGTAGAGGCACCGGGAGGCAGGATAGAGTGCACAATGGTCAACACCTTCGGCGAGGTCAGCATTGGCGAGGGGGCATGCTATATCAACTCGTTCGGATTCTTCGAGATTGCTGTAAACCAGGGGGATGCTTCAAGAATCCTTAAAACCATCCCGCTTGAAAAGGTAAGGGTGCATAGAAAAACGTGATGAAATAATCATGCTTTAAATGCTCGGGTTGAGTTAAATATACTAGAGATGTGTTTCCAATGTCCTCGGCTAGAACTGAACCCGTGCTGAGGTTTGGAAGGAGACTAATCAATATTATAAACTCCTTGGTAATAGTGTTGACAAGCATTATCCTACTGGTCACTCTCGGATTAATAGCTAAGGATACTTACTACCTAGTATGCAATTTTAACCAACTAGATTTCACATATATTCAGAGCATGGCTAACGAGGTAGTGTTCCTCTTTGTCTACATCGAGATTATAAGGAGTGCGATCGTGGCTAAGAGGCATCCTGAAATGTATATTGTCGCGCTTGCCGAAGTAGGGTTCATTGTTACAATACGTGACGTGATAAGATCCTCCATAATTGGGAGTGAAGAAGGAATCATCTTAACATCACTCTCAGTCCTCGTGTTCGCAGCCATACTCCTGCTGATGTACAAGTATATTATGCCGTCTAGAGTGCCTCCAGGGAGCGAATAGGAATGTCTACAGCCTACAGGAGTGTTGGTAGAAACGTTTACGTAGTTTCCGGCAGCCCGGTCACCTTAATTATAAAATGCCCCGGCGCGAACTGGATTGTTGACCCCGGTCTACTCGGGAACAGGGAGAAGTTGTTGAGGAATGTTTTGGAAAGGCTGGGGGTCAAGGAGTACAATGTCCTCCTCTCCCACACCCACTACGATCACATTGAAGCGCTGGAGGCCTTGAACCCTTCGCGTATTTACGTGACAGTCCTCGAGTACTCCTCACTTCTCAGTAGCATGGTTAGAAACATTCTCACATACGGATTCACGCAACTCCCAAGGATCCTAGGTGTTAGAAGTATTGATGTGGAGAAAGAGAAGGTTGAGATCGTTGAAGAAGGCTTTAAGCTAGGGGATTCCTGCGGGGAACTCATAAACCTGAGCGGGCATTCCCCCGGCCTCGCCGGAATCGTGTTCGAGGACTTCTTGTTCGTAGGGGACGCTGTATTCGGCGATAGGCTGCTTTCTAGAGTGGGCATACCTTACCATTTCAACGCAAAAAGAGCATTGTTAACACTTGAGAAGATTAAGGCTTACGCGGAGAAAGGTTACTCCGGAATACTCAGTCACGGCCCCTTCGCCAACAGCGAGAAGCTGTCAGAATACGTGGACCTTAACGCTGAAAGGCTGAGACTGATCAGAGAGCTAGTTATTGACCACCTCCTCCGGGAGCCTCTTTCGCTTGAGGAACTGGTTGGGAGAATCCTAGGCAGGCTGGGGTCTGAAGTAAGCGTGGAAAACATTCTCCTAGGATCCGTAACGGTGAACTCGATCATCTCGGATTTACAAGGGGAATACGGGTTGAGCACTGAGGTTTCAGGAGGGCTTGTAAGGTATCGTTTAACGAGGAGTTAATTAATCTAAGTGCTACTCAGTACTCAAGACCTTCATCACGCTTGACTCAGGTCTCCCGAGGTCATCATGCAATTCTCTATATGTCTGCCCGGGTTATATTTTTGATTCAGTCCATGTCTACTCGGATTTTTCCACAGCGTATGGGCAGAGTTTCCTGAACATGCAGTAGCTGCACTCCCATTCATACCTGGGGTGGGCAGTATCATCTACGAGTGTTTTAACGAGTGATTCAAGGCTTATCTTTTCCCTCTTAACCTGGAACTCGTAGATCTTATCCGGCGTGATATATATGAGCGTCCCGTTTTCCAGGTTCAGTATCTCAAGATATATTTTCAGCTGGTTTAGATGATGCTCCCTCGGTATATCCTGCGCGTAACGTGCTGTTTTAACCTCGACAACCAACCCTTCATCTTTCTTTAAAGCATCAACCCTGCCTCTGACACTGTATTTCTCACCGTTAACCTCCACCTCTGTGGAAACCTCAACCTCGACCTCGAAACCCTTCTCCCTGAGCAAGGTCCCAATGCCGGCGTGAACCAAGTTGCCGAGTACTGCGGAAGGCTCGAACTTTATGGTTAGCTCAGGGTATAAGCGCCTCAAGTAGTATTTGTGGCTGCACCCAACCAGGTCTGTCACATACACAATCTTCGGATTTTTAAGCTCCTCAAGCCTGTGAAGTTCTTCCTTCACATATTTTTCATACAGGATCTGGGTTATCTTTTCAAACGGCTTCACATAAATGCTCAATCTGAAACACCTTATACCTGCAACATTTATTTAGAAAAGCGCTCCCCGGATTTAATAATTCACCAACCATTTCACGCGTAGCAAGCCCTGTGTTTTCAGGAAGCTTGTCAATAGGGAAGAACTGGGCGTCCTCGGCGTCTGATCCAGCTCTCAACAACCCTGAAACCCTCCGGAGGATGAATTCGATAATAACGTAGTGCTCCTCGCCCGGGCTTTTAGGGATCAACTCGATTACTCCGAAAACCCCGATAGGCTCAACCACAAGCCCTGTTTCCTCCAACATCTCCCTTACAATGGCTTCAGAAGCTGTTTCACCAGGCTTCTGCCTACCGCCCGGAATACTCCAGAAGCCTTTGCACGGAGGGTTCCTCCTCTTGACAAGTAGCACCCTGTTCTCCTCGACCAGTATGCCGCCGACAGACGGGGTTAGCAAGCCTAAACCCTCTCCTTGTTCTCCAAGTGTTTCACGTACATTTCAAGGTAAGTCTCCCCTATTACAGGGAAGGTTTTAGAGTATTTCTCTACGAGTCTCTCGAACTCCATCATTGCATCCTCATCCTTAACCTCTATCTCAAGGAAAACCCCCAGCGGCTCGAAGTAGTCTATAGAGGCCTCCAAACCTTTCTTAACCATCAATACTCTCTTTTTAAACAACCTCCATTCATCGTTAAACCCGAGACTCCGTAGCAGGCTTACAGCTTGAGCATGCTCCTCGGGCTTAACTTCCAGCTCAACCTCCTCGCGAATCTTCACCCCGCCCTCTATGCCTTTCAACCGCGGCCCTTTGTATGTTAGCCTAACGCTGACCACCCCGTTGCACTTCCTCCTCCTAAGCCTTAACGCCTGGTCGCTTGATGAAAGACGCCTCCCAGCCGTGTCGAAGTACAGGTCTTCCTCGAGACAGGTTGCGATCCTTGCGAAACCGTCGCGTGAAAGCTCCTCTTCCAAGACCTTGGGGTCCATGATTACCTTAAACTTTACCTCCTTCTCCAACCCAACCACCCTTACACAGTGCTTTCTCCCTGATTTTTGAAATAGTTTTCTCATTAATCCTTACGGCTTCTTCACCCCTTACTGAGCTCATAGTTCTAGAAGGCTCATAATTAACCTCACGGCCTGTTAAACCGTTGAGAAATGCTTCAACCCCCTTGGTTAACCCAACGGTGTAGCCTCCTTCAAGAATTACCAGTGCATGAGTGTTGAGATTCCTTATAAGCCTCCCAAGGGCCGCGTACGATGCCTCGGTCAGCCTGAGATCGGCTAACCCGTCGTTGAGGAACCCGTCAAAACCCGCGGAGACGACAAGGGCCTCGGGGTTGAAATCCGCCAGTAGCTCCTGAACCATGCTTAACACTCTCAAGTACACGTCATCCCCTGTGAAAGGGTTGAAAACCAGGTTTGCCTTAAACCCGTATCCTTCCCCAGCCCCTATTTCGAAAGGATACCCTGTGTAAGGGTAGAGCGTGTCCGGGTGTTGATGCAGGTCAACCTGGAGGATCTTCTCCTCGTAGAAAATCTCCATTGTCCCATTCCCGTGGTGGACGTCGAAGTCCATCACCGCGATTCTGCTGAAACTCCTGTCCTTGAAGCCTAGCACAGCTGCCCCGGCGTTGTTGAGTAGGCAGAAACCTTGCGAAGAAGCCCCCATCGCTTTTCCACCCCTCCCAGCATGGTGTCCCGGAGGCCTGGAAACATAGAAGACTGGTTCACTAAGGCTTAGCGCTAAATCATAGCTCGTCTGGAAGGTTGCATAAGCCAGCTCCAAGGAGTCCGCTGTTAAAAAGGTGTCTTCATCAATTATTGAGTAGTTGCTCCTTGAAAGCTTCTCCAAGTATTGAATATAGCCTTTACTGTGAATTCGCAAGGCAATTCTCCGGGCTTCTTGAACATCAACGCTCCTTGAAACGTACTCCACCGTGAAACCCTGTTTATCCAGACTCTCGGCTAAGACAAGGATGCGGCCGGGGTTTTCCGGGTGCTTCTCCAACGGAGCATGCTTAATGGTTGACTGCTTCTCAACAATAATTCTCGCCAGAATGATCCACCCTGTTTATCAAAAAGTATTCGAAGCGTTTGGTAGACGAATCATGTTTTTCATCGCTACGAAGCGTAGTAAACCCCTTTATACAAGTACTGTATCAGCTCATCCTTGTTAATATCTCTGGGAACGCGGACTATGGCCAGGTTCGGGTGGCCTGCAATATCTAATGCCACGCCTTCCCCGACAAGGAACTTCGCAATCCTGTACGCTCTACCATTCGATGCTTTTAAAACCAGTAGTGAGTAATCCCTGTTGGTGTTGGCAAGCAATGCTACAGGAGATTTAAGAATCGATGAAACCCTGGATGCTAGGGCAGTAACACCTCTCTTCTTCCAAGCATTCCTCGCGTCAATGAACCTTAAATCACCTATTTTAACAGCTGCAACAGCCAGTTCAACAGCCTTATCACTTATCTCCTTATCCCTTTGCTCAATACTGATCTTGACCTTCTCCCAAAGCTTCTCATCAAGCGGCATTGGCAGGGGCGCCGGGGATGCGAGCCAGTCTATGATTTTAACCCAAAGATTCTCATCCCTCTCAACAGTTAGCGCTTTCGAAAACATCTTTGTCAGCTCGAAAAGCTTTATGTAGTTGCTTGGTACTCTTCTACCCGTGTCCATGTACTCGACGACTTCCACGAAGCTTTTCAAGCGCTGGTGGATTGATATCCCCTTGTTAACTAACTCCCTGTAAACCAGGGTTGAAGTAGGGCTCCTGTAGTCCACTAGAACAGTGTCCGCGATTGCTTCAATCTCCTTAATTCTTTGAACACTAGTAATGTGGTGATCCACGTACATGATTTTCTTCACGCCGAAGTGATCTCTCAGCATCTTGCAGATGTTCCTAATAGTGTCGTTGAACGGTAGGTCGAGGAAAACCACCAGGTCGTAGTTCCCGGATAGGCTTGATAGGAAGTATTTCACCCTGTCCGGGTCAACCGGTGTCTTATCCACAACGCCCTGGCACTCTAACGGGTACTTCCCCAGCTTCTCCTGAGCGTATGTTATAAGAGCGGTTGCAACTATCCCGTCAGCATCCCAATCTCCTGCGGCAAGTATCCTGCAAACCTTGCTCAATCAAACCACCTGTAAGCACTCCTAGTAATTCTTACACTTAAAACATGATTTTTATATGTGTTCTTCTTGATGAGCCTTGGTTAATTTAGAGGAGATAGTCGAGAAAATCAGGAGTTATGCTTCAGCCCAGTGGAAGCCTTTGAACGATGAAGATTCCAGGAAGCCTGCTGAAACCATTGAAAAAAGCGGTGACGTAGAGCTCCTTGCGGAGCCGAGGAAGGCTTTAAAACACTTTGATAGCTCGCTAGCTAAGGAGAGCCACTACTTTAACATCTACGCTATTGACAGTAGCTCAAGAGTGGTTGAAACCCCTTACGTGTTCGTAGCGATTACTACGGGAAGCTTGCTGAGCAGGTTCACCGGGAAGGCTGTTGACTGCCCACCAATAGGCTTCATCACAGGAGCCGTTGAGGATGCGTGCAGGTTTTTAACGATCATCCCTAGTTTCCAAGCCCCCGTAGACTTCGATGATAGATTGAGAAAATTCCTGTACACGGAGAACCCTGCAGGTATGAGATACGACCATGACTACAACAAGTACGTGATACTTGAAGAAGCCAGGCTTTTAACCGAGTCATACTTGGTTTCAAAAAGTGTTGAGGAAGGTTTGCTCGAAGACTCCATTCTCCTCGTCGACGGCCCGTTAATCTATCCCTCCACAATAGAGGTTTCCACGCCCTACTCGGCAAGGTTTGAGGTTTACAGGAGTAGCTTGGAAGCAATTAACAGGGCTAGGCTGGCATTATGGGGGATTCTACGTGAAAGAAACGCGCTAGCAATAGGTATTGTGAAGAGGCTGTATAAAAGCTATTATCTAAGCTCGTGCGATCCTTTGAGACTAGGTGTTTCAGACATCAATGACGAAGCCTATTTGACAGCACTGTCGAGAAGCATTGCTGGGGAGGAAGGCCTCCGGCCCTACATCCTAGGACCCTTAAGGATACGGACAACCATGTCGAATTCAACAAGGATTGACAGGGTTGCATGGTATGTTGGAATCCCCAGAAGACTGTACACTTCTAAGACGCCCCTAACACATTACACCCACTACAGGGTTGAAGTCCTCGGGGACATTGCTGATGAGAGTGTTTTGAAGCCTGTGGTTTACGATAGCTTAAACATCGGTTCCCTACTCCCTGTTTCCATCATCATTGCCGACCGGAGAGCGAGGAAGTTTTCAAGCATTCTCGCACAATACCTTGTCTTCTCAATGGGTCTTGAGAAAGCTGGTTTACATCAATACTTAACTATTTAACAATCCTGATCATTCAGTAATCATGGTGTCCCGGTTTTGAACACGGATTTTGTGAAATCCCTTGAAAACAAGTTAACAACCGCTGTTGAAATCGCTAAAAAGTATGGGAGGATAATCGGCTTTGTCTCCAGGACAAGCCCCTCCCGGATTGATGAGGAAGGAGGTTTTGTCTACTTTGAAGTAGATCCTTTAATATACTTTAACGAGTTCATGGATATAGCTTCAGCAGGCGGCTACCTCGCGGTTGTCGATTTGAAAACTCTTCACCTTGTAAGCCTTAAAATAGCCGCTGTGGAGAGGCGTGATGTTCTCGCGGAACTAGACGTGCCGGAGATGTACGTCGCCGTTCCAACAACGGAGGTTACGGGGTTGCTTACAAAGACAAGGATTAAGGCTAAACCACTCCTCTCCTACGATGTTTTCACCGACACAGTTATCTCAGCCGACTACGTGATTGAGCCCCAGAGTCCTGTGATAAAGCTGGAGGATACACGGGCTATTCAGAAAATACTTGGTTTGCCGACTAAAGGGGTTTTCCTAGGCTACGTCACGGTTGGAGACAAGGTATTGTTTGAAGGTAATGCTGAGCTTTACCTGCCGTTGAAGGCTTTCTACCAGCACATTCTCGTGGTCGGCACAACAGGAAGCGGTAAGACCACATTGATTAAAAACATGGTTACATCCCTCTCCTCCAAGTTCAACACTCTCGACGATGCTTCAGTAGTCATAATAGACCCTAACCGTGATTACTTAACCCTGAACCTGGAGCCTCCCTGGATTGCTGATGAAAGCCTCATTACTGGGGAGAAAAAGTTACTGGAAAGATTAGCCGGTAAAGTCGAGCATCCCCGTGGAATAATAATACTCCTGCCTGTGACAAAGTATGTTGTCAGCAAACATGTTGAAGAAGGTTCAACATGGGCTAAAATTCTCAGGAACATAGCTCTAGAATATTTCAGAGATATAGTAGAGCCTATCTCTTATCGATTCGGCTTCCGCTACGAGGTAAAAAACATTGACGTTATCGAGCAACCCGGCGACAAGTTCCCTCTAAGATACGTTAAGCTCTCAGCCGTTATCGACTATAAGGGTAGGAGGGAGGAGGCTGAATACATCATCATCCCTTATGCTTTCAGGTTCACGGATTTCACCCCGAGAGAGTTCATCTCGCTCAATCCCTATTTCACCAGGCAGGCCAAGGATTCGCTGACAAGGCTCCTGCGGTATATGTATGAAGCCGGGTTGAGGATTGAAACAGTCTACGACATATACGATGCCTTACGGGATGCGCGGGCTAGGCTGATGGAAAGGGAGAAGGCTCCGAGAGGGATTGTACTCGACCCTAACAAGGAGCACCTGGTGGAACTGGTTAAGGAGATAGCCATACATAAGAGCACGCTCGAGAACATTCTAAGGCAGGTAGGATCAATAATTGACACAGGGTTTTTCGACATCGCTGTCAGCACGCAGAGCGGGGAAAAATATCTTCAAGAGCCCCCGCTGGAGCTAATCCTTGATAAACATTTCGAATGGTTTAACGGATACCCTATCGTTGCAGACCTTGAATACCCTCTCCAACACTCCATCGCAGATCCTGAGAAAGTCCTAAGCATAATAGCCTTCAGAATCCTCAACAAGATTTTCGAGTGGAAGCTACAGCAAACCCGTGGGAGGATGGAGTCTAAGCCCGTGATAATAATCATGGATGAAGCCCACCGCTTCTTCCCAAGCAAGTCCGGGGTGGAGGATTATGTTGAGCATGTTTCATCAATGATTGACAGGATAGCCCGGCTTGGAAGAGCGAGGAAGCTGGGCATAGTTTTCAGCACTCACAGCCCAAGGGATGTTCACGACATTATTCTTCAACTAGCCAACACGAAGATCATTTTGAGAACGGATAAAAGCCATATAGGTCTCCTAGACCTTCCTCAGGAGTATCGTGAAACAGTGGTGAGAATGAGCGATAGAGTAGCTGTGTTGAAAAGCCACGTGTTAAGGCTTGGCTATGTTACCTTTAAAACAACTCCCCCGCTAGCCGGTCACTACGATCTCTCAGCCCTTGAGTCCCCTGGACAAGGAGTTTTTAACATGGAGAATTCTCTGAATCACGGTGAGAACGGAGAGAATGAGCAGAGCGTAAAGGATGATGCTGGCGGCGAGCCTGTCCCACGCGCTAGTGATTAAAACCAGCGTTACGAGCAGTATTCTTTCAGCTCTCTCAACAATACCTACTCCCTCCATCTTTAAGCCCAGCGACTCCGCCTTAGCTCTTACATAGCTGGTTAAGAATGCCGCACTCATTAATGCAAGAACGATGAACCCGTTGAACCCTACTGTAAGCAGGGAGGCTATAATTATGAAGTCATTAACCCTGTCAATAGTTGAATCCAGGAAGCTTCCGAGTAGCGAGGTTTTACCACAATTCCTGGCAACTGCACCGTCCAGCGCGTCCAGAGCCCCAGATATGATTATTGCTACGATAAAAAACCAGAGAGGCCTTCCAGTCGTGAGCAAGAAGAGGCCTGTGGTTAAAACTATTGTTGATGAAAGGGTTATCCAGTTGGGGTGCACACCTAGCTTGCAGAAAGGCTTAGCTACAAGGCTTGTTAAGCCTTCAATCCTCTTCCTGAGATTAGTCAACAATGCATTTATCACCGCATACTTCTAAGCACTGCGCCTTCATTTTTAAAGCATCCTGCTCTAGAACTGGGCTCTCGCTAATGATAACTGCGTCAACCCCGGCCTCGCAAAGACCTTTGCAGACTGTTCTGAAGTCTGGACCATACTTCTCCTCGTCAAGCGTGTGATGCTCTTTCTCCCCTCCCTTCCCGAACTCTATCTTGGAGAAGTGTATGTGCAGGGGTTTCAACACTTCTGTTCCAAGCGATGATTCTATCTTCTCAATAACTTTCAAAACATCATCTATTTTAGTGATAAACCTGCCGGAAAGCCTCGCATATAAGTGTGCGAAATCAACCACTGGCCTAACCTTCTCCAAGCTCTGCGCTATCAGTATTGTTTCATCAAGGTCTCCAACCTGGGATGTCCTCCCAGTTGTCTCGGGGCCGAGCCATACTCCGTGAGCACCTATTTCGCTCCTATACTCTACCACTTGCTTGAGGTTTTCAATCACTTTTCTAACAGCCTCCCGGCGGGAGGGAGCGTCCTTGTAGTATCCTGGGTGGAAAACCACTACGTAAGCCCCCATCCAGTGCGCCGCAGCCACTGATTCCTTCAACCTCTGAATGCTGGCTTCAACAGTTGACTTCTTGCCTGCAAGGTTGAGGAAGTATGGTGCGTGCAGGCTTAGTAGAACATTCCTGTTCCTGGCTTCCTCGCCGAAAGCCCGGGCTTTCTCCTCCTTGATGTTCACGCCTCTAACAGCCTCGTACTCCATAGCGCTCAAGCCCATCTCCCTGAGGAAGGCTGGGGCTTTCAACAGGTCCGAGGACTTCATCGTTATAGGCTTGCCCGCGGGACCGTAGCGGTAATGGGGCAATCTCCCACCTTTGCTTATATATTTCTTCAAGCAGTAAATAAACCAGTGTGATGGTTTTGAAGCCTGTTAAACTCAGTGAGGAGCTGTTGTTTAAAGGTTTAAGATTCCAGGTTGTCAGGAGAAGCTACGCGAAAAGCGAGGGCGAGGTTTTCCGTAGAGATGTCGTATTGTTTCCTGAAGCAGTAGTTGTCCTACCCTTTATCGATGGTGAGAGAATTATCCTGATAAAGCAGTTTCGGCCGTCAATAGAGGACTATATAGTAGAGGTTCCAGCTGGAGTCATAGATAGTGGTGAAACCCCTGAGGAGGCTGCCAGGAGGGAGCTTGAGGAGGAGATAGGCTACATACCCGGTGAGCTAACACTGCTCGGGGAGTACTACCCTACCCCTGGATATAGTACTGAGAAAATGTACTTTTACCTTGCGAGAAATCTCCGATACGTGGGCGCGAAGCCTGAGAAGTACGAGATTATTGAGCCTTTCACAGTAACCCTTAAAGAAGCCTACTCAATGGTGGAGGAGAACGTGTTAAAGGATATGAAAACAGTGCTAGCCTTGCTTTTATACAGTTTTAAACATAGTATAGAGAGGTAAGTCCAGGATGAGCATTGAACTATCCACTCTTAAGAGGGCGCTGTCGATTAGACTGGTCTTCGAAGGGGTAAGTGGCTGGGCAACGCGTGAGCTTATCGAGGTAATCGAGGATTATTTAATGGAGAGGTTGCCGCTAATACTCAACAATTCCCTGGAGCCGCACGGATACGAGGCGTCAATCCTAGACGTGGACCCGTGCACTATTCTGCCGGACGAGTCGATATGCAAGGATAGTATAGCGGTAGCGATCTACGAGCACGGAGGCTCCAAACCCTTATTCTACGCAATATACCTTTGGAGGAAGGGAGATAACACGTTTGCCTTCGAGCTTGCCCGCCTAGTTCAGAAAGAGTAAGCATTGGATACAAGGACGCGATTATAACAGTGTTTTATATAAGGGTTGTTTGTAAATTCAGTAATTAGGTGTCCACGTTGTCGTTCATGCGGAGGAGGAAAGGTCTACCTGTAAGGGCTTCTGACGTCATGTCGACGCCGCCGGTCACTGCTGAGGAAACCATGCCTATTGAAGAAGTTGCTAAGAAAATGTTTGAGAATGATGTTTCAAGCGTAATGGTGGTCGACAATACTGGAAGGCTTGTCGGGATAGTGACGGAGAAGGATGTGGTCGGTGCTGTTGCGATAGGTAGGATTGGAAGCAACCTCCCTGTTGCAAGGTTTATGAAGGAAAACCCTATCACTGTTGGCCCGGATACCCCGCTGGATGAAGTCTTAGAGAAGATGAGGCGTTTCAACATACGCCACCTGCCCGTAGTAGATAAGGATGGGAAGCCTGTTGGCATGGTGTCCCAGAGAGACCTGCTCGACGTTGTGCTCACATTGTTGAAGATAATCTCCTAAGGAAACAGCATTCTCCACAAGCATTAATCACCCAGTCATAATCATTTTTAACTCCCGCTAACCCCTATCTAATTACTTAGTGGTTGCTTTGTCTCAACTTCAGAGAATAAGGCCAACCAAGATAGAGCTCATCAGGCTCCGTAGACAGTTAGTTTTGGCTATGAAGGTTCACAAGGTTTTAAGAGAGCGTTTAACCATTCTAGTCAACGAGTTCCTGGCCCAGCTCCGAGAATCAATTGAAAAAAGGAGGAAGATTAACGAGCTAATTCTCCCAGTTTATAACAGGGGTGCGGGATTGCTCGGTGTTTACGGGGAGAATGTCTATCAACTCTTCCATAGAACCACTCCCACTTTAACAAGCGTCCTCACCACTGAGAACATAATGGGCGTTTCAACAAGGAGCATAGTGCTTAGGGCCCCGGGGGAGGATAAAGCGGTTTACGCAGGACTCAAGGACTTCCAAGCCCAGGCTTACGAGCTGCTTAAAGCTATAATAGAGCTTGGGAAGGCGGAGGAAGCAGTCTTAGCACTGGGCCGGGAGATAAAATCCACTAAGAGACGTGTCAACGCGTTAAACTACATAATAATTCCGAGGCTGAGCCAGCAGATTCGGATGTTAAGGATGAAGTTTGACGAAAGAGAGAGGGAGGAGAAGTCCAGGCTTAAGAGGGTGAAGAATATACTGGAGAAGAGGAAGAAGCTTGAGTGAGGATCAGGATGCTCTAACAAGGTATCTCGAAGGCGAGCTAAGACTTGTTAACAAGCATGTGCCATATAAAAGGAAAAAACTATGCGAACTACTCGGGGAGTCAATACCGTACATTGTTTTAAGAGATGGCTCCATCCATGTTTTCGACCCTGAGGAGTTGAAGAGGTTGAAGCAGGTTCTAGGGGATAAAGCCTGTGATTTAACCCTCCCGATAATAATAGAATACGTGCCCAGCGATCAAGAAGGATTCTACGTTGTCAACGGCGCCTTAGAGGTTGAAGCCGTCTCCAAGGTTTTAGAGTGTGAGGAAAAAGGAGGGCAGCTGATTCTCTACAGGCCCCAGATCATTGAGCTACGTAGGAAGCTGAGGACATCAACCACAATCTTAATAAAACCTGGCGGTAGATAGCTCCATAAGGAGTGGTCTTATCTTGAGCCTTGCTGAAATAGACAGGATGGTAGACGATATTTTGAAAGAAGCAGAGAACAAGAAGCTCACCATTCTAAAGAATGCGTACAAGAGAGCTGAGGCGATAAGGCAATCCCCCATCCCTGTAGAAGAGTATGTGAAAAAGGCTCAGGAGGTTCTTCAGGAAGCTGAAGAGCTTGCTAAGCGTATTATCGCTGAAACCGAGGAGAAGATCGCGGAGGTCAGGATGATCCCGGAGGATAAGAAGAGGGAAGTATTAGAGTTGATTAGAAAATACGTTACGTGGTCGAAATGAAGGCGTTGCTAAGCAAGCCCGCGAGAATGGTTAAAGTAAGAGTTGGAGGGTTTAAAGAGAAAAAGGATGATCTATACCGCTTCCTGGAGTCAATAGGTGTTCTCGATCTTAGAGAAGTGAAAGAAGCCAGGGAAATCGTTGAGAAGTTGGAGAAGGCTAGGAAGCTCCACGACTCCATAGTGAAAATCCTGGGAAAAGGTGATGTTAAATCCATAGATGCATCATTAACTGCTTACGAGTACTCAACCCTGAGTTTGGACAAGGTTGAGGAAGATGTTAGAAGAATTGAGGAAGAAGTATTCAGCATAGAGTACAGGGTGAAGAGTCTCGAGGCATCTCTCTCTTACCTATTGGAGCTTAATAAGCTGGCAGGGCTTCTCCCAGAGGATCTTGAAACCTCCTGGTTAAGCTTTAAAGGGAAACACTTAACCTCCATAGCAGTAATAGGTAAAGCCCCCTCTGTCAGCGAGTTCCTGAACAAGTACAGCGGGGTTAAAACTATTTATAAAACCTTGGTAGATGAAGAGGAGGTTGCAATACTGGTTTTCCCAAGCATTGATTACAACGAGTATGTTAAAGAATTATCCAGGATAGGGGTTAGACATATACCGTCAGAAGTTCTAGACGCTGTTAAAGATTGTAGAACAATAGGCGAGTTGCGGAGAACCCTACCAAGCATTATTGAGCAAAAAACTGCTGAAATAAACTCCTTAAAAGAGGAGTTGAAAAAGAGTGTTGGAAAATATGTTGAAATCCTTGGAAAGTACCTGCTCTTCTTAGACAACACGGTGTCGAGCTCTCGAGTAATTGTTGCGACATCCGAGCTCAAGCACTTCGTGTTCGTTGAGGGATGGGTGCCTGAGAAGTATTTGGACAAGGTTTTAAAAGAAATCAGGGAAAGCTCCCTTACAGCTTTTTTAGAAGTTGAAAAACCGAGGAAAGGCGTGGATACTCCTCCATCGTTAATGGAGAATCCGAAGCCGTTGAAGCCTTTCGAGATAATAACCAAACTCTACGGCACCCCGTCTTACTGGGAGATTGATCCTACACCATTGGTAGCTTATTCCTTCGCATTCTTCTTCGCCCTCATGAACAGTGATGTGGGATACGGGTTAGCAGGGATCTTCGCCATACTTCTCTTCCTCGACAAGCTTGTGGACGATCCTTCAAGCGAGAACTATAGAAAGTTTAAACAGGTATTGCTGATAAGCAATGGACTATCCATCATCGCCGGCGCATTAGCAGGCGCCTTCTTCGGAGACCTGCTACCAGTATTCTTTAAAATCCAAACACCCGTGTTAATGGCATTCTTCACATCTCCCATAGAGCTGATCAAGCTGTCGCTGATTATAGGGCTAGTACATGTGAATGTTGCACACGTCTTCGCCATCTCAAAGTTCATCAATGAGAGGAGGAAGGCGGATTTACTGAACGAGATGGGTCTATTGTTATCCGAATTGTTCGGTATCCCCTACATACTGCTTGTATTCTTCAACTACGAAGTACCGATTCTAGGGAGTCTCGGAAGCGATACACTCTTGTATTTAACATTGATCAGTATCGCTGTGCTGGTTGCGGCAAACTATTTACTCATGAAAGGGATGGGCCTCTTTATGTGGATTTTCCAGATAACAGGGATTCTTGGAGACGTGTTAAGCTACGTCAGGCTGGCGGGGGTTGGGCTGGCAACATACTACATGTCCATGACTTTCAACACCATGGTTAGCCTGCTGAGCGGGTGGTTCTCCACTATGATTCCGCCGATCGGGTTCTACCTTGGCCTCCTGGTTGCAGTCCCGTTGCTCATTGTTGTCCACTTAATGGTTCTGATACTCTCGATTCTAGGCGCCTTCATCCATTCGCTGAGGCTCTGCATTCTAGAATTCTTGTCCAAGTTCTACACGGGAGACGGGAGGGACTACTCGCCTCTGAGGATAATTGAGTCCCGGAGAATAGTGATCAAGTAGGGTTGTAACACTTTTATATTCGATACTGTTTAAACATTGTTGGTGATTTAAGCTTGGATCCGCTAGCAATGGGTATAGGTTACTTCGCCGCTGCTCTCCCTCTGGTTGGAGGCGTTTTAGGATCGAGCAGGGGAATGCAGTACGCGGCCAGCGTAGGTGCTTCTGTCCTAGCTGAAGAGCCCACCCAGTTTAGAAACGTGTTAACGCTTGCAGCTCTCCCAATGACCCAAACATTCTATGGGCTTATTCAAATGATATACTTAATCCTGATATATGCTCCAATAAGGGATGGAACCATTGAGCTCTCCAAGGCGCTAGCCCTCCTTGGACTAGGCTTCGTCGGATTCATGGCGGAGGCCATATCCGCATGGGCTCAGGGAGTTGTCTGTGCCAGCGGCATAGCTGAGCTACCGAGGACGAAGGGTGCTAACTTCGTGAATACTGTCATCCTCGCAGCCTATGTGGAATTATGGGGGATTCTTGGAATAGTCTTCATGATACTAGGGACTACCCTGATAGGGTGAAGAAGATTTTGGATTTAAACCAGCATTTAACAGAGGCGCGCGAGAGAATTATTGAGGAGGCGAAGAAAAAAGCGGAGTTAATAGTGAGAGAGGCTGAGAAGGAGGCTGAGGTAATCGTTAGGGAAGCAGAGGAGGAGTGGAGGAGAAGAGCTTTAGAAGAGGAAAATAGGATCCTGGAGGAGGCTAGGAGGGAGGCCGCGCTTAAAATATCCGAGGCTCGGAGGCTTTCAAGGCTAAAGATCTCTCAAGAAATGTCCCTCATTATTGAAGAATTATTCAAGGAGGCTGAGAAAGAGCTGAACCATCTCGACCCTTCGGAAATTGAAAAATCCCTTGAGAATCTGCTGACGGAATCGCTGAAGTACGTTGAGAAACCCAGAAAAATCTACGTTTCAGAAAAAGATGTGGAAACCATGCGTCGAATTCTAAGCAAGCTGGGACTGGGAAACGTTGAAGTAGCCTCTGTTAACATAAAGGGAGGTTTAATCCTTGAGTCGGAAACCGGTATCATAGTAGATAACAGCTATGAGTCAAGGCTGAAGCTTGCTAGAAGAGCACTAATACCGCTCATACGTAAAAGCCTTTGGGGTTGAGTAGGCGAAAATGAGTAAGGCGAAAACCTCCTCGCAAGGCTTGGAATACGTTACGCTTGAAGATGCTTTATCAATGCTTCAATACTCAGATCTCGCTAACGCTTTCTCATCCATGGCGGAGAAGCCGTGGGCCGGCAGGGTTTTGAAAAGAGTAACCACTGCTACCTATACCCTGATCGATGTTCAACGAGACATTGATGACTTCTTCATTGACAAGATAGTAGAGCTACTTGATGGGACAAAGAGCAGGGAAGCTAGAAGCTATCTCAACTCGATGACGAGCTTGTCGGAACTGGTCAACGTTGTCGTAGTCCTCCACAATGTAAGTATTGGACGAAAACCAGTAGTCATATTCCCAACACCCCTTGCTAGGAAAATCCCTCTGGTAAAACCCGAGGAGTTCGACATAGATGCGTTCAGGAGAAGTGTTGACAAAGTATTCGCGGGACTGGTGGACCGGTTCGTTGAGAGCAAAGAGCTTAGCATGAGGGAGATAGCTCTAACGCTTCACAAATCGGTTGCAAATATTGATAAAGTATCAAACTACAGGGTTTGGAGAATAGTCGGGATATATCACGATGCAATTGCTGTTAGGCTTTGCAGGATGTTTCCCGAGCTGTCTAGAGAACCGCTTTACCCCTTAATCATGGAGGACAATATTTTCAGGGAAGCCTGTAGCGCTGATTTAACCGAGCTCGCGAAAACATCGTCAGGGTACAGAAAGATTGTGCTGGAATTATTCGATGCTTTAGCGGATTCATCAACCATTCTTAAAGGAGTTGAAGCCTTCGACCTTGCCACAGTTTTAACCACTATGAGTCTTTCGAAAACTCTCGCAGGAGGCGACGTAGAGGAGAGGGTTAGAAGACTTGTACGTTTAATGGGAAGCAGCGTTATTTTGAAACTAATAGTCCTATCCATTTACACTGATACATATAAAGTCGAGCTTCAGAGGTTGTTAAGCAAATGGCTGAAGTAAAACAGCCTGTATTTCCCGAGAAGAAAATACTAGTGGTAGGGGATCCCATCCTCGGGTTAATCGGGGTTGCCGCAGGCGCTGACGCCATAATTTACAAGGACAACTGTGAAGAACTCGTTAGCGAGTTAAGAAAAGTGGTAGAGAACTATAATGTTCTAATCTACTTCCGCAGCATCGAGGATGATTGCAAAAGCTTGCGAGACCTCATACCCTTGTTGAAAGAAAAGGTTTTAACCATCCCGCTTGACCATCCAAAAGAAGCCGGCAGAATCGACGTAGCCGAGTATTATAAGAGCCTTGTCAAAAAGTATCTCGGGATAAGCATTGAGTTTTAAAATATTGAATCGCTTTATAATTATGGGTCTAACCTACCTGGACCCATGTGCTTGCTTAAGGTGTTTGGTTTGGAGAAGAAGGGAGTGATTTTCCGGGTATCTGGCCCCCTTGTTATAGCTGAAAACGTCAAAGGCGTGGGAGTTTACGAGGTAGTGGAGGTTGGAGAGGAGAAGCTAATAGGCGAGGTCATAGGGGTTGAACAGGACAGGGCTGTAATACAGGTCTACGAGGATACAACTGGTTTAAAAGTTGGGGAGCCTGTCTACCTCACAGGGCAACCCCTGTCCGCTGAGCTGGGACCGGGGCTGATAACGTCGATCTTCGATGGTATTCAAAGACCCCTCCCAGTTATCCAGGAGCTTGCCGGGATCTTCGTTAGAAAAGGAGTTAAAGCAAGCCCTCTTCCCAGGGATAAGAAATGGGATTTCAAACCATTAGTGAAGCCTGGTGACAAGGTTGGCCCAGGAGACTTCATAGGAGTTGTGAAAGAAACCGAGCTGATTTCTCATTACATCATGGTTCCTTTAGAAGCTAGAGGAGTAGTTGAATGGGTGGCTGGGGAAGGCTCATACACTATTGAAGAACCGGTGGCTAAAATCAATGGTTTTGAAGTGAAAATGTATCAGAAATGGCCTGTTAGAAAGCCCAGGCCTTTCAAAGAGAAGCTCGACTCGAAGGAGCCCCTTATAACCGGGCTCAGGGTTATCGACTTCTTCTTCCCGATCGGGAAAGGTGGAAAGGCCGCGATACCAGGGGGTTTCGGCACGGGGAAAACCGTGACCCTTCAGGGGCTGACGAAGCGTAGTGAAGCAGACGTGACCATCTATATTGGATGCGGGGAGAGAGGAAACGAGATGGCTGATGCACTCCACAGTTTCATCAAGCTGACTGATTTCAGAACCGGGAGGCCCTTAATGGAGAGAAGCGTGTTCATCGCTAACACTAGTAACATGCCCGTGGCGGCTAGAGAAGCAAGCGTGTTCATGGGTGTTACAATTGGAGAGTATTACAGGGATATGGGCTACAATGTCCTACTGGTAGCCGACTCTACAAGTAGATGGGCTGAAGCGATGAGAGAGATTAGTGGAAGACTTGAGGAGCTACCAGGTGAGGAGGGGTTCCCAGCCTACCTTGGATCCAGGCTCGCATCATTCTACGAGAGAAGCGGGCTGGTGAAAACCATTGGAGAACCGTCTAGAACTGGGAGCTTAACCATTATCGGCGCGGTTTCACCCCCTGGCGCTGACTTCAGCGAACCCGTCACCCAAGCCACGCTGAGAGTGGTAAGGGCTCTCTACGCGCTCGACGTCGGCCTGGCTTACCGTAGACACTACCCATCCATAAACTGGCTGACAAGCTACAGTCTCTATGTGGATCATGTTAAAGAATGGTGGAGTAAGCAGGGAGAGGAGTATGGATTGCTAAGGGAGAAGCTGATGAGTATTCTCCAGAAGGAGGCTGAACTGGAGGAGTTGGTTCGATTGGTTGGCACTGAGGCGTTGCCAGCAGAGGATAAGCTTACATTAGAGGTTGCGCGCATGGTGAGGGAGGATTTTCTCCAGCAGGATGCGTTCAGCCCTGTTGATGCTTTCTCGCCCCCGTCGAAGACTCTATACATGGCTAAAGTAATCAGCTTGTTCCACGACTACGCCTTCGACGCTTTGAAGAAGGGGGTTGGGCTGGAAAAAATCCTAACTATGAAAGTCAAGGAGAAAATTGCGAGAATGAAGGACATCCCTGTTTTCGACTATGAGAAAGCCTTCCAGGAGATTATGGATGAGATTAAGAAAGAATTCGAGCTACTTCTACAGGAGGTGGGGTAGTTGAGCCTAAACCTGGTTATTAGGGAGAGCCGCAGGCTCCATAGAGCCCAGGGAAGCCTGCTTTTCGTTGAAACCATCCCCGGGGTCTCCTACGGCGAGCTGGTTGAGATCTCGCTGCCGAACGGGGAGGTTAAGCTTGGGCAGGTAATAGATGTCGGGAAAACAGCAACGGTCATACAGGTGTTCGGCGGGGTTTCAGACATTGACCTGCAGAAAACCACTGTGAGATACAGGGGCGAGGTCCTAAGGGTTCCTGTTTCCATAGACATGCTTGGAAGGATTTTGGATGGTTTCGGCAGACCTATTGACGGCGGAGGGGAAATAGTCCCGGAGGAATACTTTGATATTAACGGCTACCCGCTTAATCCTTCAGCCAGGCTACCGCCGAACGAGTTTATTGAGACAGGGATCTCTGCTATAGATGGATTGTTCAGCATTGTGAGAGGGCAGAAGCTCCCTATCTTCAGCGGGTCGGGACTTCCCCATAACAGGGTGGCTGCGCAAATAGTTAGGCAGGCAAGGGTTTTGGGGAAAGAGGAGAGGTTCGCAGTTGTCTTTGCAGCGATCGGCGTCCCGTACGATGACGCCATGTTCTTCATAGAAAGCTTCAGGAAATCCGGGGCCATGGAGAGAACTGTGGCATTGATAAACACCGCTAACTCCCCCGTCATAGAGAGGATTGCCACACCGCGCTTCGCACTGTCAATCGCCGAACACCTAGCCTGGAACTACGACATGCACGTGCTCGTGGTGATGACCGATATGACCTTCTACTGTGAAGCCTTGAGAGAGCTCAGCGCGGCAAGGGAAGAGGTACCCGGAAGAAGAGGGTACCCGGGTTACATGTACACGGACCTAGCCACCATATATGAGAGAGCTGGGAGGGCTTCAAACAGAAAGGGCAGTATCACCCAGTTCCCCATTCTAACAATGCCCGACGACGATATAACCCACCCCATACCCGACCTCACCGGCTATATTACAGAGGGGCAGATAGTGTTCTCTCGCGGAATGTGGCTTAAGGGAGTGTACCCGCCCATAGATCCGTTGATGAGTCTTTCAAGATTGATGAAGGATGGGATCGGGCCAGGTAAGACTAGAGAGGATCATCACGAAGTATTCATGCAATTGATCGGCTCATACGCGGAGGCTGTGAGGCTTAGGGAGCTCTCGGTTATCGTGGGCTCAGAGGCGTTGAGTTCCAGGGATAAAAAGTTCCTCGAGTTTGCTGACAGGTTTGAAAGAAGATTTATCGGGCAGGGAGAGTTCGAGAGGAGGAGTATAGAGCAAACGCTTGACATAGCGTGGGAATTACTAGCAATCCTTCCAGAAGAGGAGTTGAAGAAGGTTAGGGTAGAGCATATTAAGAAGTATCATCCAAAATACAAGGGGCTTGAAAAAACAGGCTCCCAGACCGCTTGAACCTGTTTTAAAACTCAATAACAGATCCTGCCCCAGCCTCAACCAGGACATTGCCGTATTTCTCCCTGAGATACTCTAAGGCCCTCCTCCCTGTGCAGTGCAACGGAACCAGCTTAGCAACCCCTAGTTCACTAACAACATAGTCTAGAGTTCTTTTCACAACTTCCTCGGGGGCGTTGCGGAGGTGGAGCCCACCCATCAGCACTCCAATCCTCCTCCCCAGGGATGATGCCACTTTTTCAAGGGTCTCCACACCAGGGTGTAGGCAACCTGTTGCAATCAGCAACTCATCCCCCATGTTGAAAACAAGATACTGCTCCACTAGCGGTCCGTAAAAAGGACCAGCAACTAGAATATCCCTTGCTAACTGCGTGGTCTTAGTAACCTCGACAGGGATCATGTCGTGAGAACGGAGCATCCTGCCCAGCGAATCCATCGTGCCGTATGGGATGTAAACCTTGATGTAAGGGTTTTCCCAGGAAAGGTGTTTGAAACCCCCGTAGTGGTCAGAATGCGGATGGGATATTACTGCTACATCGATTCTTGAAGCATCTATTCCCAAGACTCTCATATTCTCCTTAAGCGACTCCTCATCAGGGCCCATGTCGAATAAAATAGTGAACCCTTCTTTCTCAAACAGCAACGATAAACCGTGCCTGGCCCTGACCACATCACTAGTGGATTTGTCATCTATGATAACTGCTACCTTCATCTTCAACAGCAGTTTTATTTATATCATTGATTTCTCTTTAAATCTCGCTTGGGAGTGTTTTTGAACATTGCAGTGTTGTTTACCGGGGGAAAGGATTCTGTTTTCGCGGTGCACAAGCTGAAGGATGAAGGCTTCAACGTGAAGGTGTTGATCAGCATCATACCGTCTTACGAGTACTCAATGCTGTACCACAAGCCCCACCCACAGGTGTTAATGTTGCAGGCTTATTCGATGGGAATCCCTCTTGAGACAGCCACTGTTGTTGACCCGGGGAGGGAAGAGGTTGTTCTAGACGAAGTCTTATCAAGGTGTGTCAGGAGGTACGGGATCTCCGGCCTTGCATCCGGGGCTGTTCTAAGCAGGTTTCAAAGAGAAAGGTTTGAGAAAATAGCTTTTAAACACGGGCTTGAAGCAATTCACCCGAACTGGGGTGTTGACCAGAAAACCTATCTCCGCACACTAATCGGCTACGGGGTAAGGTTCATAATACAGTCTATAACAACCATGGGCCTCCCCCACAGCATGCTGGGGAGGGTCTTATCAGCAGAGGATGTTGAGAAGATACTGGTTTTATCAGAGAAATACGGTTTCAACCCTTCTTTCGAGGGGGGTGAAGCCGAGACTGTGGTGGTGGATGCGCCACTGTTCAAATACAGGCTCAGGTGCGAGGGTAGTATTGAGGAGAGATCAGAGTATGAAGCTTTTTTCAATATTAAAAAATGTTGCTTAATCCCTAAGAATTAAGAGCGCTCAATGTAAACCCTTATCGTCTCAGCCAGATGCTCCGGTTTCGTATACCATTTATCGTATTTGAAAGTGTTGTTCTTTATCGTTACCGTGACATAGTCCTTCTCATCCTTAATCGTTGCGACAACATTACCATCCTTGATCAGCTGGAGCTCGCCGCCGCTTTTATCCTGGAATTTAATACCTGGGATTTTGGAAGCAACCTGGATTTTAAACTGTTTCATATACTCGCTCATTCATATGCACCATGCTAGGCTATTTAAAAAATAATTCCATCCCTTATAAAATCTTACACCAACTTTAACGGGGTTTAGTAGGTAACTCCCAGGAGGGCAAACCTATCCGCTCTTCCACCACGGCATGTAGCGTGTTCTGAGGGATTGCTCAAGGGTATGGGGGATTCAACTATCTCGCCCAGCAGTTGCTTCCCAGTGTTCTTCTCCAACTCCTCGGCACACTCCCTTGAACCATCCCAAGGGGCTACTATGAGTCCCTTTACGCTTTCGAGCCCTTCCCCTAGAGGAGGCTTAACCACCATTTTCTCAAGATGTTTCAAGCCTTTCTCCCTGAGGTAGCTATTGATTCCCTCCCACATGGTTTTCAACGCGTTATAGAGCTCGTCAATCTTTACAATGGTCTTGGGCCCTCCATCTCTCCTGGCAATGGTAGCGGTAAGCGTTGAAGCCTCTCTCCTCCCAACCTCTATCCTTGTTGGAACCCCGAGCATCTCCCAGTAGTAGTATTTCCAGCCGGGCGTGTGCTCTAAATCCGTGTCAACATGTACTCTTATCCCAAGGTTTTTCAGAAGCTTCTCCACCCTGCTGGCATAATCCAGTACTTCTTGCTCAACACCCCTCATTATCGGGACTATTACTACCTGGATGGGCGCAATCTCGGGAGGGAAGAACAATCCTTTCTCATCCCCGTGGATCCCTATTACCGCTCCCAGCGTCCTCTCGCTGACACCGTAGCAGGTTTGGAAAACATATTTCTCGTTGCCATCGGAATCCATGAACTTTATGTCGAAAGCTTGTGAGAACCTCTGTCCAAGATTTATAACGCTACCAAGCTCCAAGCCCTTGCCATCCGGCATAACGGTTATGAAGTCGTAGTTGTACTCCGCTCCTGCAAAGGTATCCCATGGCGGGGTTTTAACAATGAAGTACGGGAGTTGTAGAGCGTCGAAGAATTTCTTGTAAATGCTTAATGCCTCCTTTATCTGAGCCTCAGCCTCCTCCATGGTTGCGTGAGCAGTGTGTGCTTCTATGAAACCCATTATCTCCCTGACCCTTAGAATAGGGTGTGTCATCTTGGTTTCATAACGGAACACGTTAACTATCTGGTACATTTTCACAGGGAGATCCTTTCTCCCCTTTATCCACATGTTCCACATGTAGTACATGACTGTTTCACTAGTGGGTCTCACAAACAATCTCTCTTCGAAGCGCTTAGTCACTGTTCCCTCTACTACAAAAGTCTCGCCTCCGAAGCCTTCAAGAAAATCCTTCTCCCTGCTGAAAACACTCTCAGGTATCATAGTTGGAAAATATGCTTCTTCATGCCCGGTTTCCTCTAGCAATTGAATCAGGATTCTCTGAGTAAGCCTCAAAGCCTTGAGCCCGTAGGGCATCCACACGTTCATTCCTTTAACAGGGTATCTTATGTCAACTATCTTAGCCTCCTTCAATACTTTGTGATACCATTCAGGGAAATCCGCGTACTTGTCAACTCCTATTGGACCCTGCTTCTCCAACAGCGCCACCTTGTATCCGATCAAATGTGGTCAATACTTTAAAAGTATGCTTACGGCTGAACTCAACGCTTAGCGAACTTACAATGTCGTCAACCACTTTGCTCAGTGTTTCCTTCACGAATTCCTTATTAATTTTAGTGAATGAGAAGCTGTAGAACCTGCCGCTGCACAGCTGGAGGCTAATGGAAAACTCCTTCCAGCCTATGATCCTTTCAATCTCGCTTCCAGCTTCCTGGATTAATAGTAAAGGGCTTAGCAACCCACCATGGAAGACTGCGCGATCATTAATTCTCAGTGAAGCACAGTCGCTGAACGTTTCAGTAGCGATTCTTAAAACACTTTGCGAGCCTATGACGCTTTCAGCCTGCCTCGCCTTAGCCACGATTGCTTTAAACTCCAAGGGGAACCAGTCGCGTGAGACGTGATCCCACAGACCTCTAGCATCAATTTTTTCAGGACTACTCGACAATATTGTTTTAACCAGGAACTCGGCCAGATCCGCGGCTATTAAATCAGAGTTCACGTTGACCCGGTTGTCTAAACTCGAGTAGTGAATCCTCCACGAGTACTCATTATTCAATGTGGTAATAGCCATTGAAGGTATTCCCTCAAGGAGGTAGCTTAGACTGTCAAGCGAGTAGTGATTACCGCCTGGGACAGCGCTCCAGCCGGGCTTCAGCGATTCCGCAAAAACCTTGTACAATGAAGGATGGTAGTACACTGTTGGAGTGGCAGCGTGGACTGAATCTATCACTACCGAGTACAGCGTGTTCTCCAAAAAACCCTTATTCCTCATCACTTGTAAGAAGTACCTAGAGCCCCATGACCAAGGGTATGGAGAAATATAGGGAGACCCTAATTCTTTCGCAGTGAAGGAAATCAGGACAACGTGTGCTTTGTTTTCAACTTTTCTCAGCTGTTTCGCCAGGCCTACAAGGGTTTTCAACCCGGCAACGCTGTCTCCCTCCCCCTCGAACCAGTGGTCATGATGCGTTGCAACATGGATTTCGCCATCTCTGGAGCCGTTAACCCCTGCGACCAACGTGTAGCCTATCGAATCCTTAAGAACTGTTACCACTCTAACCGTTGCCTTCAACTTGCTGGTGTTTTTCACCATGTCTTTTAATGCTCTGTAAGCCTCATGGTCTACGGTTACGACAGGTATTGGCGGGGGATTCCCAGGAGTGTTGGACGGGTACGGAGGGTCTGTTACGACTGTTTTCCTGGTGAGGGCTTCGTCTTCCTCGTAGAGAATTACCGCTGACGCTCCTCTCCGGAATGCTTCATGGACGCGAATGCTTGTCGAGTAGTAGTTTTCAGGGTATTTCATTAAAACAATGTCGCCGACTCCGCACTGGAGGTCTTTTTCAAATGATAAGTATCCTTCTGTTTCACTCTTCAAAGAATACGGTATGGGAATGCATTTGAAACCCGTGTTGCCGATGGTTATGGAGCACTCCTCAGGAATCCACGTCTTCACCGGTGTTTTCAAGACATCAATCCAGTCCACGTGCTCAGAGAGCTGGTTCCTTAAAACCCGTATAATCTTTGACTCCGACCTGGATCCTGCTATGACCTCGCTCAAAGCTTGACCACTCTTATTTAAAACAGTAACACCATTGTTCTTAATGGCTGATAGGTTTGATTAAAATTTACTCTCTCAGCGTGAAAAACCTTTCAGGGTTCATAGATAGGTTGAAGACTCTTGGCTTCACGATTGAAGAAGGACCCCACGTGGTGCTTGAGGATAATAGTGAGGTCTCAGTCTTCAAGGGCTACAGGAACAATGAGTTAGAGTTTATCATTGTCTCACACTATCTCACCCAATACTACAAGGCTGTCCTGGAAAACCCTGGTAGCGACGAGGAATACCTTGAAAAACTTCTAGCCTTGAAGTACAGTAGTGAAAGATGGAGCATCCCGGTCTCACCTATCTACTTCATAGCTTTCAACACTTCTGTCGAAGAATTCCTATCATCCTTCAAGGATGACTACCCTGTTGAGAACGCTGAGGAGATATTAAGCAAGTATAAATCAGCTAATCCTAATTATCAGAGAATAGTAGAGGCTGTCGTGGGCAGGATTATAGACGGGTTAAGCGAGGGCTAGGTTTTCACCAGTTTTCGAAACCTGTCTCCCACAGTATGGGCAGAATAAGGCATCGCTGGGAATACTGCGTCCACAACTACTGCATAGTAAGGTTTCCTTAACCTCGCGTGAAACATTGTTCTCGAACTTCTCCCTGTACTCCTTCTTGATATCGTCTATTGTTAAATGGAGGTAAACCTGCGTGGTCCTAATGTCGGTATGCCCTAGCAACCTCTGTAGAGAGGGAAGGCTTATGCCAAGCCTTAAAGCCCTTGTTGCGAAAGTGTGCCTGAGAACATGGGGCCTTATCTTCTCCGGGGGAATGCCCGCTCTCGCCGCCAACCTTTTAAGCTTCTTGTAGAGGCCGCCGTAGGTCAGGTTGATCAGCCTGTCATCCCTCCCTAGATTGTTCAGCCTCACCCAGGCCTCGATAAGCTTGAAGGTCTCGTTGGAAGCTGTAACATACCTTTCCTTGCCATACTTGCCCTCGACGACTCTAATGGTTTTACTGTTGAAGTCTATGTCGCCAACCCTGATGCTTAAAACCTCCCTGCTCCTTAAACCAGTATCCAGCAGTAATCGTAGAATGAGCTTGTCAAGCGGGTTTCTAGCAGCGTTGAACAGCTTACCCACTTCCTCATCGGTTAGAGCAGTTATTTTAGAAGAAGGCTTCTTAACCCCCGGCACGCTGAGCTGAAGGCCTAGCCATTCGAAAAACCTTTTAAGAAACAGTGTGTAGTAGTGTAGTGTTGCCTGCCACTTAGCCTTGTCGACTGTCTTCTTCCGAGGAAAGCCTGACCTAAGCCTTTCATTCCTCCATGCGAGCACATCTCTCAACGTGACCTCTTTCAACGGCTTATCCCTGATGAAGTCGAGGAAGTCGCTGATGGCGGATTGATAAGCTTTAACAGTATCCTTAGACGCTCCCGTCGACTCTAAAAGCATTATGAACTCCTGCAAGATCTCCTGGTTGCTCAGCTCAAGTATTTCCCTAGGAGCCTTCCCAACGTCTATCTTAGCCGGCACTTCTAGCCCTGTGGGAATATCCCCTTGCTTTTTCTTTTAAACAGGAAGGTGTTTCAGTTAACCGTATAAAGCCTGTGTGTCAAATTATTTAAAGGGATGAGGAAGCGTGGCAGGTGTAACCCTTAAAGGGGATGATATCCTCGCGCGGGGCTGACCGCTCCACACTGGTGATGGGTTTGAGTAGCTGGGTTGTCTTGGCGCACGGTGACGGGGACGGGGTCGTCTCCGGCGCCCTGGCATGTGCCTACATTAAAACCATGGGCTCAGCTTGCAACGTGTTCTTCACACACCCTGTTGGGATCGTGGAGGACTTGAAATCGTTCACGAAGCAGGTAGACAACATAGTAGTGTTGGATATCGCCGTTGACGAGCTCTACAAGGATGAGCTGTTAGGGGTTTTGAAGACTCGTGCTGAAAGTGGAAAAGTACTGTATATAGACCACCACCCTCTCCCGGAAGGCTTCAACGCCCTAGGCGATGGAGTAGAGTTTATCCACGACCCATGCTGCTCGGCGTCAGAGCTCTCTTACAGGTATTTCAGTGGGAAAGGGCTGGATCCCGAGTACGGCAGGGTAGCGTTATACGGGGCTATCAGCGACTACCTTGACGAAACCGCCTGGGTTAGGAGCGAGCTCCTTAAATGGGATAGAAGGGGGATTTATCTGGAGGCTGGAATTATTACCCAGGGGCTCGAAGGCTCGAGACGTGATCACGAGTTTAAGAGGAAAGTAGTTGCTCATCTCAGCGGGAACAAGCTACCCAGCACGCTCCCAGACCTTGTCTCCAGGGCTCTCCACCAGGCTGTTGTAGACGAGGAGCTGAGGCTGTGGGTTAAAGCAAACGTGAACGTATATGGAGATATCTCCTATGTGATAGATCCGAGGGGAAGCCTCGGCCGGGCTGCCAACTACGCAATGGTTTACGGGGGCACTCTTGTCGGTGTAGCCGCTGAGTCTAGGGGTGACATTTATGTTTTAAGCTTGAGAAGCCGTGGAGGCGTCGACTTAAACAAGGTGTTGAGAGAGTTGAGCAGGAGGCTTAACATTCACGGTGGAGGACACCCTTATGCGGCAGGGGCCAGGGTGAAAAAAGATGTTTTCAAGCAATTCCTAGACGAGCTTGCCGTTTGCATTCAGCAAGAGCATTCTAAACAGCCAGAGATGCTTTCTCCGCGATAAGTTGCTCAGCCTCCTTCGCCCCAAGCTCCGCTGGTCTAACCTCTTGGAGTTCTTTAAGGATTAAATCCGGGTTTTCAGCCAATACCTCCTTACTCGCCTCAGAGGTCTTCAAGTACCTGAATCCCTTGCCATTGCTCAATATTAACGCATCGATTAAAACACCCCTATCGCTCGGCTCCAGGGTCAGTATCCCAATAGACTGGTCCTCATGCCCCTTGATCTTGAATAAGTATCCTCCCGTTATAGTTTCACCTAGCAAGTCAATGCTCTTAACGCTTTTCAAAACATCTTCCTGGATCTCAGAAACCAACGGCTTTCCCGGTTCCGGCACTTCTCCTCTCAATATCTTCTCAGCCTCCTCCCTGCTCGGGAGTGTAGCGTACTGCTTCTTAACCTCTTCAAGCTTCGCATCTAGGACTTTCCTAATAGTGGAGGATACCTCCTCATCGTTAACTCTTTTGAAAACCTCTAGGCTAAGGGTGTTATAGTCGAACACTATCCTGTTGGAATCCTTGTCAACGCTGTACCTAACCCTTATTCTCACGGCATCGCCCTTCTCAACTCTGATTGATTCAACCAGTATGTGGTAGAGAATTCTGTTCAACTCCGCTGACGCTCTCGCTATTTCTCTCGCGAAATCTTTATTGTTTTTCATCAAATCTTTCAATTGCGCGAACAATGTCCTTCTGACCTTGTCAGCGTATGCTCCAGCTATCACTATTCCCGTGTTAAGCTCCATTAAGGCTGGTCTCGTAGTTATTGGCTCGGTCAAATTTACCACCAATATATAATATATACTGGTTTGGTATATTACTGTTTTAATTTACTTTTATTAGCTGGAATGAAGTATTTTACTTTTGGATGGGAGACTTGAAAAACCATGTTTACTACGAGGGAGTCGTCATAGGTGTTGAGCAACCGGAGGAGGTTGGGGAGCCCTGCATCCTGGTTCACGGCAGGATAAACGATAAGGATGCTGAGTTCTACTTGATACTTGATGCTGCATCATACCATGAAGTTTTAAGGCTTGGAATAGGCCAGCAGGTTAGCGGCAGGGGAGTGGTTGAATCAACAAGCCCTCTCATTGTCAGGAAGATTTAGGACGGGTGGGGTTGAGTGAGCCTTAAACTCCTTTCAAAACCTCCCAGAATCAAGGTTTTAGAAGCGATTGGAGCCATTGGCGACGGCAGGATCAGGCTGGTGGGTGCGAACAAGGCATTTGTCAGGTCAAGCACCGGGGAGAAAGAATACACGGTGGTTATCGTTAAGGATGGCGTTGACACCTTCAGGGTTTTCAGCAACGATAACGGAACTATCTTCAAAAACTACATAGGCTACCCTATTATCTCGCTCTTAATCCTAATGGGCGAGCTACCGCTTGACAACACTATTGCTAAAGCCTTGAGCGGGGTACCGTGGAAGGAGCTTAACGAGAAGTATCAGAAGTACGCGGTGGTTGAAAACATAGTTGTATCCCGGGCTGAGAGGCTGGGGGTTCCAAGAACCACTATAGACGAATACGTCAACATAGTCTACAAGAAGCTGGGCTTGATAAAAGTATACTTCGACGAGTGCCTCATGCATCAGTAGAGGTTAACCTTTCCCTTAACTATTTTAACATATTTTCTCAGAACAAGCTGGCTCAGAATCCTGCGGGCCTCGTTCTTCCCAACACCAAGCTGCTTGGTTAGGATGAACACCGCATCTTTCACGCTTAGCTCGCCGTAGGTTAGCATCGCGTTTTTCAAGGCTTCAAGCCCTTCCCCCAGTATTCCGAAAGGCTTCTCTATGACAACCAGCCTATCGCCCAGTATTTTAAACCTTATTTTCAGAAAAGACTTCTTGTTTAAGTAGACGTACTCGTCGCCTGCTTTGGAGATGTATGCTTTCTCGAAAACCCTTGGAACCCTTAACCCGGAGCCAGGGGTCGTAAACACGATCACGTTTTCAACAAGGCCTCCTAGAAAGGGAATCCTATCCGGCTCCACTATTATGATTCTCCCAGCTCCTTGCACAGGCCCTGTTAACACCTTGCCGGATTCAACATCTTCTAATGGAATATAGGGTAGTATGATGTTTTTCTCATCTACAAGCCCGACCGGTTTATCCGAGGCTTCCACTACTAGCGAAGCTAGCTTAGCAGCGACCCCGGCATAATGTGTGTAGACTACTTTCCAGCCGGTCATCAAGTCTTCTAGCAACGGGTTCATTTACTTCACTGTTTTTTATTTACTCCTCCAAGTCTTAAATTAAAACGGGGCTGGTTATGGAGGAAATGTACGTTGAGTGGAGCCGTCAGGCAAGGAGTGCTCTTGAAAAACCCGTGCCGGTGAGGTTTAACAGAGGAATCAGGTCGGTGATCGTAGCCGGCATGGGGGGAAGCGGTATTGTAGGGGACGTATTGTCAACGCTTTCATCAAATTACTCCTCACTACCTGTGATAACTGTTAAAAACCACATCCTCCCCGGCTTTGCGAGCCGTGAAGACTTGTTGCTCGTTGTAAGCTACAGCGGTAACACTGTTGAAACATTAAGAGTCTTCGACTCCGCATTAGAGAGGAATATCCCCATGGTGGCTGTTTCAAGCGGCGGGTTGTTGAAGACCAGGGCTTACGAGCACGGCATCCCCCATATTCAGCTACCGGAGGGGTTGGCGCCGCGGGCAAGCCTCCCGTCGATGCTTTACGGGGTTTTGAAACTGCTTTACGAGAACAACTTGTTAAACATTCCTTTCAAAATAGTCGAGGAGAGCGTGGACTTCCTCGAGGAGAAGACGGGTGAGGCTATGGCTGAGGCGGGATTGATTGCTGAATGGGTTCACAGGTCTAAAGGACTGCTGGTTATTTCAACCCACTCCCCGCTGGAATCGCTCGGGCTGAGAGGGAAGAACGAGTTTAACGAGAACGCTAAGATACCTGTCAAGGTCGATGTTGCTCCTGAATGGATGCATAACGACATAGTGGGTTACGAGGAGCCTTTCTTCAAAGACTTCACAGTTCTCGAGGTCGTGGACCCGGGTGATAGGGTTGGCGTGATGCTTGTAGACTTCATGAGAACAATATACGGGAGGGTTACGAAGAGTTTTCACAGGCTGGTTCTAGAGGGGGGTAGCCTGCTGGACAAGATACTGTACGGGTCCATGGTCTTCGGACTATCCAGCTGCAAGCTTGCCAGGATGAGGGGAATAGACCCCTTGAAAACAGCCAGTATTCAAGAATATAAGAAAGCGGCTGGAGCAATATTCAGTGCCTGAGGACTGTTTTAATTGGGAAACAGTAGTTTTTCCGAGAAAATCATTTGGCTACTAAGTATTTCAGCGGGAATCATGCTAGCTGTTGCAGTAGCCTTAAACAATAAGGAACTGTGGATAGCGTGGAGCCTTCTAGGAGATGAGAAGTTCTACTTGATCGCGGGAATCATCCTGTTCTTCACTATGAGGAAAGGAATGGGAATTAGTGTTGCCGCTGCAGTATTATTCTCAGGATCTCTTAACATTGCTCTCAAGTATTCTCTAAACCTGCCGCGTCCTCCCCAGGAGTACTGGAGAGCTGAAGCCTCCGGGCCCGGATTCCCCAGCGGCCACTCACAGGTTTCAACATCGTTCTGGACATCGATAACTCTCCAGGTGAGGAGCAAGGGGCTCGCAGTCTTCTCAGCAATAGCTGTAGCGGGTGTTTCACTTAGCAGGGTGTTCCTCATGGTGCACTATCCTTTAGACGTGGTCGGCGGGGTATTCGTCGGGCTCTTGTGCGGGTTGTTCTCGGTTAAGGGATTAGGGGTTAAAACCGTGAAACCCTGGCTTCAACCCCTCGCCCTAGCCGTGCTAGCTAGTTCTATAAACCTTGTGAACGGGTGGGAGGTTTTAGCAAGCCAGGCGCTACTGGGGCTGGCGCTCTCTCTAATCATTGGCAACCGCGCCGTCGACCGCTCCATGAGGATGCTGGACTCTTTGAGCCTCCCGGAGAGGATTGCAATGGGGTTAGGGGTTTCACTCATCGCGTTCCTCACGTATAGCTTCTCAGCACTAATACCTTACGGGGTTTTAGCAGGGTTTTTCCTGCTGGGATTGCTCATGGCTTACACTCCTACATTATACGCGGGTTTCAAAAAGATATTGTAAACCCTATCCTGCTAGCCCAGAACGCTACGAGCCCGAGAAGCATTGCCCTCAGAGTGGTTCTACGGGACTTCTCCAACGCCTGCTTGTCCCCAGGGTTCATGCATGTCTTGAGAAGGCTTGAGGAGTACAAATAACCCGCTGCAAGTATTAGGGCGAGGTAGAGAATGCTTGCCCCGCCCAGCACTCCTGCTAGTACCCCGGTTAACGGTCCTGTCACGCTGCATGCTTTCAATATTTTAATGGATGCTGGAACACCTATTTTCAAAGGAATGGTCTCGTACCCGAGGGCTTTATCCCCTTCAACATCCTGAACAGCCTTCAACACCTCTCTGCCAGTGTTGACTATGAAGATTGTTAGGGTGAAGAGTATTGTGAAGCCGAGGGCTTCGCGCGGGAGGCCTGAGGCTACGTATCCGTAGACTATTGGACCAGTTGTTGATGCTGAAACCATGAACTGGCTCCACCAGTGTTTACGCATGAAATTGTAGAGCAAGCCTATTGCCAGGTAGGCAGCTGTCACGACTACAAGGCTGGGTCCAGCAATAATGTTCACCGCGACACTCACGGCTGAGAAAACCACTGTCAGAATCCACGCTGCCTTAACGCTTGCCCGACCGCTGGGCAAGGGTTTCCAGGGCTTGTTAACCCTGTCCACCTCGATATCGACGATATCGTTGACCAGCATGCTAGCTGCTGTGGCTGTGAAGCCTGTTGTAAACCCTATTACCGCTAGCAGCAACACCTGCTGGTTAAGCCTGTAGGAGTTGAACACGAGGAGTGAGAAGACTACTCCAAGCCCGCTCATGAAAGAGTTTAAAGGCCTTATCATCTTGAAATAGTTTTCAGCCATCCACTATCCCTGGCGCCCAGGCTATTCTACCGATAATATTGAAGGCTGAAGTAATAAAGAATTGGTGTCCCGCTCTCCACGGATACGGGTGTGCAGGTTGAAGCCCCTGTTAAGGATGATTGAGCAGAGGGTTGAGATTAGATGAGTAAAGTATTAAGGATTTGATCACGATATGGATAAGTAGTGATGACACGACGGTAATCCTACCCTTGAAACGGGGATGAGGATCGTTACCCATTCTGAAACCGGTTTCCCTGCCACACTATTTATAATTCTTGCCGGCGCCCACTATGGTTTCAACTATTTGATCAACCGCTTCGGAATGCTTAATTCTTGAGCATTAGGATTAGCAGGAATAGTTCTAGCGCTGGCGGAACAGCCATCATTAGAGGTGTGAATGCTTCCGGAGTAACCGTTGCCGCTACTGCTAGCAATACCTTGCTCCCTCCTCCTGTGGTGGAGAACCCAGGCATCACGTAAAAGGATGAACTAAGCGCGTTAGAAATCACCAGGTATTTTGCGGTTGGAGACATGCATTTATGCGTACTTGCAAGAGGACTTCTTACAAAGTACAGGTGCGAGATCTAGGAGAGAGTAGTGTTTAAGAATTGGTTTATAAGGGCGCTGTGGTGGCTGGCGCATTCAGGGTTTATACTCGAATTCACGGGATCCCGCTCTACCCCGGGTTGCAGTTAAGCATCCACCCGGCTCGTCCCCTGAGTGAGACACTGCGGCGTCGGGCGATTGGGAGCGGCAGGCTGAACCCCTCGGGGATAACCCCTTGGGGCTTACACCCCCGCCCCATCAACCCCGTCTTCTACGGGAGCCCGTGCCGCTACGGCAGAGCCGTAGCGACAGGCCGCCTCTTTTCGGGGAGGGGTTCCCGCTTAGATGCTTTCAGCGGTTACCCCTTGCGGCGTGGCTGCCCGGCGTTGCCCGCCAGGACAACCGGTAAACCAGAGGCCGCGCCGCCCCGTTCCTCTCGTACTGAGGGCAGCTTCCCCTCAGGCGGCCCGCACCCCCCGCGGGTAGAGTCCGACCTGTCTCACGACGGTCTAAACCCAGCTCACGTTCCCCTTTAATGGGCGAGCAGCCCCACCCTTGGGAGCTGCTGCACTCCCAGGATGGGAAGAGCCGACATCGATGTAGCAAACCGCGGGGTCGATGGGAGCTCTCGCCCGCGACGACTCTGTTATCCCCGGGGTAACTTTTCTGTCATGCCCGGCCCCCACCGAGGGGGGCACGAGCGTTCGCTAGGCCTCGGTTTCCCGTCCGGACCCCTTGTGTTCAAGGGTCCGGTCAGGCCGGCTTTTGCCCTTGCACTCTACGGCGGAGCTCTGACCCGCCTGAGCCGACCTTTGGGCTCCCGTGTTATCTTTTCGCGGGAGTGCCGCCCCAGCCGAACCGCCCACCTAGCGTTGTCCCCCCGGCTACCCGGGGGTTAGGCCCCCGAGTTACGATAGGTGGTGTTTCATTACCGCCTCCGCTGTGCCCGGGAGCACAGCTTCACAGGCTCCCACCTACGCTACGTACCGTAACCCAGGGGCCAGCGCCAGGCTGCGGTAAAGCTCCACGGGGACTTATCGCCCTGCGGGGGGTTGCCGGACTGTGCACCGGCTCCGTGTCTTCACGGGGCCCCTGGTCAGGACAGTGGGGACCTCGTTGATCCATTCATGCGCGCCGGAACTTTCGGGGGCGGTTGGCGGGGTTGAATATGTGAGAGGTGATTTGATAAGCGTGAAGTAGTAAAACAAACTGTTTAGGCGAGTTTAGGGTGTTCAAAACCTATTTCATCGCGGAACTTGCGCCTGTGTTTCGAAGGTATTTCGATTACATGCACACCATGCCGCTTATCATCTAGGTATGGGCCATATGCTTCTATTCCGAAGCACTTCAATGCCTGTACTGCGAGTGTTAGAATAGTTCTGTCTTTATTCCATAACCTCAGTCTTTTCCCGCTTTTATCACCTTCCGCATCATACAGGCCTCTGAGCCAGTGTCTGAGAATCTCGTTTTCGCATTTTTCAATCAATTTTGGTATTTTCGCTTTACTCTGCGTGAGGAGTTGAAAAACCAGTTTGCTGGACACTCTTATTTCATACCTTGTATTACCCTTCAACATTTTCACTTTGCTGTTTGAGCCAAGGTTTTCCAGAATGTTTTCCAGTCTCGGCTTCACCGAGATTAGCAACCATACTGGTGATGCTTGAGTCCATACGCATCTATATTCGCTCCTGCCATCACGGTACTTTAAGCAGTAGCATCCTCCGTCAGCAAGCGCTCCTAGCAAATACGCTATATCGCAATTATTCATATTGGTTTC